>NZ_BBDN01000001.1 GCF_001316265.1 Vulcanisaeta sp. JCM 16159
CTCAATATCAACACGTTGGATGCTAGGCTTCCACATGGCATCGCACATTGACCTACAACCCTGGAGTGCGGCGGGATTATCACTATGATACTTAACGCAGTACTGGTAGCAATCAACCAACCTACTCGGTAACTGCTCCTCAGCCGCTCTTGATTGAGCAGGTGGCATCTCCATATTCTTACTCGATTGTTGTGGTGCCCTACTTAACTCCTCATACCTATCAATGCAGTACTTCCTAAGGTCCTCAACCTTCCCTATGCTTAAACCACACATGCTCAGTAGGCTTCTCAACCTCTCGGCATCATCCCTCGGGATACTGCCATCCTTAGTGCCGAGTTCGAGGAGCTTCTCAGCCTTGCCAAGGCAAACCTCGTAACACCTATCCCTACCAGAGCCGATTGGATATAAACCCTCACAATTACTGAGGCAGTCAATGAATGAATCAAGAACACTCATTAAATTAGTAAAACAGGAGTGAAATTAAAGTATTGCTAGTTGGAGTTAACGTATGATGTGATTACGCCAATAGTGCTTAGGGCACGTAATCTACCCGATTTTGAAATTGCATGGGCAATGCAATGGGCAGTGAAAGGCCTTACCCTGGCTATGTTGGGTGGGTTTGGCTGCTGAGGCATGAGGATTCGCGCTAATGGTAACTCAGGCATGCGCCATGTAATAACGTGTTTGTGGGTTAATCATTTTATGACCCATTCCTTAAGTCCGCAGCCTTTGTACGTGTTTTTGTCTGGGCACCTCCTTATCTTACTCTCAAGTAATTGGAACGCGTGCTGGAGGTTGAATAACCTATATTGAGTGTGCCCCATGTAAATCTTCCTCACCACATACGCGACATAATCGGCCACTTGAATGAGTGGTTCATTCCTCGAATCCCTGAATACCACGGATAGCCTAAATGTTGGCCTAGCACGGGATTTCCTAATGGCATACTCAACATCCATCTTAACTCGGCCATTCTCCCTTGGGGATTGGGAATCAAATATTAAGGTTGCCTTGGAGCAGTTGGGAAACCACGGCTTCGACATAAAAACACGTTCAACAAGGTTTGTGATCGCAACTCTCCTCACACCATCCGGGCTCCTCACAACCACGTTTCCCAAGGCCCTCACAACAACTATATTCAGCAGTATATCTAGCCCAGAAATTGATTGGGCGAAGTCATTGAAGACCTGGACCCTCCTAGATATGTCAATCCTCCTTCTCCTCCACTCGTTGGAGTAACCGACTAAATCGCTCGTGTGAATCTCATTAATATTAATGCCAAGTCTCTGCGAAACAGAACCCACGAAATCCCTCACACTATTTATTGCATTATCAGCACTTAATTTATCAACCGCCACGGAGGCTATGACGAAAGGACCCCTCCCAAGCTCATTAGGTTTCCCCGACTCATCAATGTAAATTAATAAACACATTAATATGCACGAACTCCACTAATAATAAAAACTTCAACTTACTAATTAATGGCAGTACCATGAGACTAATATCAATGCCCACCCATAAGAGATAGCTTTTTAAGCACGTATTATGAGTTAAATAACGAACAGGCAGTGGGGGGACTTCCATGGTGGGCGGCCCACACCTGCCGCCGCCATGGAGTGGATGAACCCCCATCCTCGTATTTCAAGTATTTCAGAACATTGTTGAGGCTTAGGGATCTTCATTCAATCCCTTAGGAGAGACTGAACACAGAAACAGACAACCACAGAAAACCCTTTTCTGTAGTCACCACGTATCGATGTGGTCGATGGGTCACGAATGTGACCGAGGCGACTGCCAAAAAGGGACCTTTCTGCACTCACTTGTTCAATTCCCCACACCATCTGTTCCACGAAATCCGTGACTAACGCCATGATGCACATTGCGTTTTTAAATTCCTGGTTGTGGTGCTTCGTGGTGTTGAGTTCTTACACCGCTGACGAATAATGAATTGCCATGATGCACGAAATCAGTTTACAGAATCCTTGATTAAACATAATTGAGGGCTGTAACACCGAGCAACTTCCATACGGCTACGTCATACTTAATACAAATTCCAGAAACATAATAATATCACTATTACCACAATAACGTAATCAATAAAATTAGGTAGATTTCTTTCAGATGTTATGACGTGGAGAGGTCTCGTAATTATTGACTTGCCTTTAGAAGAGGAGATTGTGGCTGCGGAATTAGCTGCTAAGGTTAACCTGGATTTTGATGAGGTCTTCATTATTACTATGTCAAGAGGATGGGTCTTAAGATCGTCTCCTTCGACAGGGATTTCGATAAAACGGATATAGAAAGGTTAGAGCCAAAGGATGTGAAAACTACATAGATGTCGCTGTCTTAAAGGACCATAGGTGCTGTGGCTATGCTTTATCGATTACCTTGCCTACTTACGCTCAGTGACGCCTGGGCTCATCAGTTGCTCAGGCGAGGCTGAAGTCATAACATGGATTAATTATCATTGTTCTATTTTAAGCATTTACGCTATTGAGTAATTCATTATAATGAGTATAATTTATAATGCCGATATATTTTCTAGGACTTTAACTATGTGTTTTATAATTAAATGCTGTTGTGATGAATTCCTAGACGCTGAAAATTGATGAGGGATACCCTTACTGATTTTTGCTTACATGATTACGCTGTTATACCACCGCTTGTTATGTATTCCGATATTCCATCGCCAAGTAGTGCAAGTCCGATTACAACTATTGTTATTACAACTCCTGGAATTATTGCGTACCACCAAGCAGGTGCCGGGAAGTATTGAAAGCCCTCGGACACTAATCTACCCCACTCTGGGTATGGTGGTGGTACACCAAAACCTAAGAAGCTTATTATTGAGTAAGCAAGTATCACGTTACCTAAGTCGATGGTTGCGTAGGAAATAATTGGTGTTAATACGTTTGGAAAAATGTGCCTGAATATTATACCTGCACTACCTGTCCCCGAGAGCTTAGCCGCATCAATGAAGTACTGTGTCTTTACCCTAAGCGTTTCAGCCCTAAAGAGCCTCGCATACGTCGGCCACCAAACAACCACTAGTGCTATCGCTGCGTTAATAGCGCCTCTACCTATTGCTGCCTCCACCGCCAACGCCAGGATTATTGCCGGAAATGCTAAGAACATATCGGTGACCCTCATACCTGCCTCATCAACGTACTTACCGAAGTACCCAGATATCATGCCTATAAAACCTCCAATGAGTATTGCCGAACCTACGACTAATATTGAGATTAGGACCTCGGTTGGTGCACCATATAATATTTCACTAAACAAATCCCTGCCCAAGTTATCTGTACCGAAGATGTGCTTAAGAGATGGAGGCTGAAAGGCGGCAGCATAATTTACTGCAAATGGATTATACGGTAGTAATGCCCACCCTATTGCTGGGTTGTGAAGCACCATGCCAAGTAGTTGAAGGACGCCCTCGATTATTGCCCAACCATAGAATGCCACCGTTATTATAAAGCCAATGAGTGTTGGTGGGTTATGAAGCATGTAGGTCATGAAAAGTCTTAATGAGGAGACCCTACGTTCGGAGACTATGGTTGTCTGCACGGCCATGTGCATCACCTATTCAAGTTTGATCCTGGGATCTACGACGGCATATAGTATATCGGCCACTAAATTTGCAACGACAATTCCAATGGCTACGATGAATGTGCCAGCCATTACCAGTGGGTAGTCCTGCTGATATAGAGCTTGCGTTAATAACCACCCCATCCCAGTCCATGAGAATACATCCTCAATAACCACAGCACCGGCAAGTAATGAGGCGAAGGTAAGTGCCAATACGGTTATTGCAGGTATGAGGGCATTCCTTAGCATGTGCTTGAAAACCACATCCCTCTCCCTAAGTCCCTTCATTATCGCGGTTCTTATGAATGGCTTTGAAGCTATATCAATCATACTATTCCTAATTAACCTTGAAATTATACCAAAGGCTACCAGTGCCAGTGCAGTTGCTGGTAGGATTAGGTGCCTAAGACTTGACCAAAAGAATGGCCAATCACCCTCTATTAGCGCATCAATTGTTGGCATACCAGTTATCGGCTTTGGCATGGGTAATAGTGGATTAGCTAGGCCGGTGGCTGGCAGTAACCTTAGTCCATAGGCTATGGCTAATTGAAGGAGCATTGCGACCAGGAATGGTGGCATTGACCAAGTCACTAGGTAAAATGCCCTAATTGTGTAGTCAGTCGGTGTGTTTTTACGCACTGCGGCAATAGCGCCCGTTAGAATGCCCAGGACTATTATTACAATCATAGCCGCTATGGTTAGCTCAAGCGTCCTTGGGAAGTACGTGTCAATTAATTGTATTATTGGTTGATGATACATTGGGTCTTCACCCCAATCACCCTGGAATACGGCTAATAGGAAGTAGTAGAATTGAACATAAATCGGGTCATTTAGGTGATACTCCTTGGTTATTGCCTCAACTATTGATGGCACTGGGTGCGGACCTGCCCATGCAACTGCCGGATTTGGAGTTATTACATGCGTTATTATGAACATTATGAATATGACCCCAAGAACCGTTATGACCATATTTATGCTTCTTCTAATTAGAAATGAGGCAAGACCCATTATTACAAAAAAATTGTTAATAATTTTTAAAATTTAACTCACCTGAACGGATAGATTCACTATGAGCTACCCGTTGTTGTGTATATTGGTGTGTAGTTTGTGCATGTACCAGTTCCGTTGTAGAAGTACATTGTTGGGTAGTAGAAACCAGTTATTAGTGGATTAATTAGGACGCCGCATACATACTTATAGGTGAAGCCGTAGAATGCCGGTTCGTACAACCATATATATGGTACATCCCTATATACCTGGTCATATACCTGCTTCATCATATTAATTCTCTGTGTTATATTTGTCGTGAACACAGCCTCTGTGGTTAATGTATTAACTAGTGAGTTATTGTACCAACCTCATTACCGGAAATACCTCCAAAGTCAACATTAAGTATGAACCAAGCCTCCTGAGCCACCGGATCCCACCAGTCTGGGTACCAGTCAAGTAGGAAGAAACCTGGGTACTGTGGTGATGTTGGTGGATTCTCCATAGCAGATACAAGGTAGCTCACGGGGACACCCTCAAGTATCACGTTAACACCGATATTACTAAGCATCTGCTGTATCATCTGTGCCTCCTGCGTGAATGTTAGGTCAGTGCTTATGTACCATAAATGCACAGTTAATGGTTTACCATTTGGATTAATTACTGTACCGTTAGGTAGCGTTAGCTGGAACCCAGCACTTGCCAATAGCTCAATTGCTTTGTTTGGATCGTATGGGTATGGCGGTAAATTACCTGGGTTATAGTATGGATTAGACGGATATGGCGGTATTGGACCTAGGTATGGCGCACCGAATCCCTTTAGTACAGTGTCTATTATTTCCGTGGTATTTATCGCATATGCAAAGGCCTTCCTCACCACGGTTAAGTTATACGGATACCTCTGGGTATCGAATACGAGGAATACATCACCGCCTGACCATACTGGCCCGTACATGACTATGTTGGGTATTGATAGTATGGCTGAGAGATATATTGGTGGTGGTGATTCGTGCGGGCTTGGGTCAATTGCCTGTGCTGAGCCTGTTTTGAATGCAAGTATTTCCTCGTCAAAGCTTGTATAGTACTTAATGACTATGTTCTGTATGTGGGCAGGGGCGAGCATGAAGTTTGGTGGGTTCTTTGCAGCCCAATAGTTTGGATTGGCCGTTAGTACTATCTCTTCACCGGGTATGTACTGGGACAGTGTGTATGGTCCACTACATAGCATGTGAGTACTTAGGTAGGATGTGGATTGGTCAGGCTGTACACCGCCATTTTGGTCCACAAACGTTGGGTCTACAATCATGGCCCATGAACCAGCCATCACACCGAGGAAGTCATAATACGGCGCAAATAAGTTGAATTGAACCTCGTATGGTCCCTTAACCACTACTGCCTGGTCTGGGTATTCCATTAGTTCGACTATGGATTGATTATGTACGTTGAAATTGCTTAGTACGTTGGCTAGGGCGTTGGCGCACTCCTCCTCATAACCAACAAGGTTGGTCTGTGGGTTCGGGAACTGAAGACCAAAGATCTGCTCCATGGCACGGCAAACACCCCAGGGAGTCGCGTAACCAGTCGTGCTGGCTACTGTACCGTTATATAGTAGGTCAAGGAAGTTGAATGCGCCGAATTGATTCATGACTATTGACCTATAAATGCTGAACCAGACCGTTGTCGCATTTATTTGGTCCCCATTCTGGAAATACGCTCCCTGCCTTATGTAGAAGGTCCAGTTGAGGTAGTTATTTGAGACTGTCCAGTTATATGCTAGGGCTGGTAGGAAGGATGATGGTCGGTGCCGTTGAATATCACCAGGGTCTGATAGCATGAGTACAGTATCTCCATGTCCTGCGTATATGCCGCTATTGCTGGGTCTAGGCTATCTGGTGGTGTTGTTTCTGCTACGACGAGTGTATTATTTGATGTCGGTGTTACCGTAACCGTAGTAACATTAGACGTAGGGGTAGTAGGTTTTGATACTTTAGTTGGTGGTTTATATAGCAGATAGGCTATAACACCGACTACTATTACGACTATTATAACGGCAATTATTATCGCCGTACTTCTTGATAATCCCTTCCCCGGCATAAATATTAATAATGTAATTAATTTTTAAGTATTATTATTATTTTCAATTTTTCATAAATAATCATTATTAAATATCTCAGGATATAGATTTCTTTTATCAATATTATACAAGGTATTTTACAAGATCATTTCTTTACATATAGCCAACATGCAACCCTAATACCATTTTTTTTGTTTCTATAACGGGTGGCTCCTTTTCACGGCATATATCCATTCTGAATGGGCATCTTGGGTAGAACCTACAACCCTTTGGTGGATTAACAAGGCTACCGACTCGCCACTTGGTGGTTTTAACTCGGGTTTGTTAATATCAGGTACTGATTCAATAAGTGCTTGGGTGTATGGATGCAATGGTTCCTTTAGAATTATACTGGTGTTTCCTATTTCCACGATTTTCCCCATGTACATTATCATCACTAGATCGCTCATATACTTAGCAACCGCTATGTTATGCGTAATGAGTAAATACGTTAGATTGTGCCTACTTTGTAAATCAATGAGAAGGTTAAGTACCTGGGCTTGTGTTGATGCATCCAGTGCTGAGGTTGGTTCATCAAGAACTATGAATTCAGGATTAGTAATTAACGCCCTCGCAATGGCAACCCTCTGCCTCTGGCCACCAGATAATTCACTAGGCCTTCTCGTGGCTAATGATGAATAATCAAGCCCAACCTCGCTCATTATCTTGGCCACGGCCTCGTTTAATTCCCTATCCCTAACGCCTCTGTTTCTTAGTGGTTCTCCTATTATGTCTTTGATTCTCATCATTGGATTTAGGCTTGAGTATGGATCCTGAAATACCATTTGGAGCTTGGCCCTAATGTTTCGTAAGTCTTTTCCCTTGATATTCGTTATGTCGATATTATGGAAGTATATCCTACCCGACGTGGGACGCTCAAGGGTTACTAATAATCTACCCAGGGTTGTTTTTCCGCTTCCCGACTCACCAACTAGGGCAGTTGTTTTTCCGTTGATTATTTCAATGCTAACATCATCAACAGCCCTAACAAAGAGGGGTTTCTCACCTAAGATTTTGTTTATTATACCGTAATTCTTTGCAAGGAACACTTTAACCAAGTGCTCGGTTCTAATTATTACATCACTGCCCATATAGATGGCACCTCACATATGTATTATCAACC
Organism: Vulcanisaeta sp. JCM 16159; assembly: GCF_001316265.1. Taxonomy (GTDB): domain Archaea; phylum Thermoproteota; class Thermoprotei; order Thermoproteales; family Thermocladiaceae; genus Vulcanisaeta. The sequence continues at coordinate 7,812 of NZ_BBDN01000001.1, forward strand.
TTAACAAGACTTGGAATAACCTTGCTACATATATCCATTTTATACGGGCATCTTGGGTGGAACCTACAACCTGTTGGTGGATTTAGTAAGTTCGGTACAGTACCACCTATTGCTGGCAACTTACCCTCATCCTTACTAATCTTCGGTATACTACTCAACAATGCCTGTGTGTATGGGTGCCTTGGTTCATAAATGACGCTTTTTGTTGGGCCTAGTTCCATTAATTGGCCTGCGTATAGTACCATTATTGAATCACCGATTATTGAGGCCACTGCCATGTCATGGGTTATGAAGAGTATTGATATGCCATACTCCCTCTTCAAATCCCTGAGCAGCTTAAGTATCTGGGCCTGTACTGTTACGTCTAGTGCCGACGTGGGTTCATCAGCAATGTACAACTTAGGTCTCATTAATAGGCCCATGGCTATCATAATCCTCTGTATTTGGCCGCCAGATAATTGGTGTGGATACCTTTCAATTATTAATTCAGGGTCAGGTATCCTAACATCTCTAAGTACGCTCATTATCTCATTAATTGCCTTACTCTCATCGAATGCATTACCCTCCTTCTCATACCTAATCCTCACGGCCTCCATTAACTGATCCTTAACCTTAAACACGGGGTTTAGGCTTGTGGCTGGTTCCTGAAACACCATGAATATTCCCGTACCCCTAATCCTCTTAATTTCACTACTACTCAACCTCAGTATATTAATTCCATCAAACATTATAGATCCACTTACATACCTAGCATTGGGTGGTAATAATCTGGACACGGCCAAGGCCAATGTTGACTTTCCACTACCCGACTCACCAACAACAGCAAGTGACTCGCCTCTGTCGATGTTAAAGGTCACATCGTTAAGCGCGTTAACGATACCAAAGGGAGTTCTGTAAACCACACTTAGTTCCTTAACCTCTAAAAGGGCCATATTTATTTTAATTAAGTAATGGCTTTAATTGTTTTAAAGTCTTAACTTGATACCTCATCTAAATGAATAATACTCATAGATGCATTAAGCCTGTGATTGAAAAGACTATTATTAAGGGCACAATAGTACTGGCGATATTCTCATTATTTCTTGAAATAACGCCGTCAAAGATTATAAATTACATAATCTTTGTGGCACTATGGTACGCAATGCTAGGTATATATGCCCTATGGAAACAAATGCATGAGTACTGCATAGAGGGTAAGTCAATAACCATAAGGAGTTTTATGGGGATTAAGACCGTAGACCTAGGGCAGGTAATTGACTGCTTCATATCTCAGGGAGTACTAGCTAAGCATTTTAATTGTGGTTCAATATACTTGGTACTACAGAACAGGAAGGTGATAATCATCAAAGATATACCGCAACCAAGTACTTATTACGAGACACTATGTAGGGACATAGGTGGATTAAACACGTAATATCTATAAAGCCGTTATTTAGCGCCTACTTAATGAGCTACCTGAGGATGTAATAACTAAGGCTCTTGACCTCGCCCTGAGCAGTGGTTCATCCTATGCCGAGGTTAGGTATCAAGTTGATGTTGTTAGGCTTGTTAATGTTAGGAATGGTGTGCTTCAGTCATTGAGTAGCTACTCCTATGGTGGTATTTCAGTTAGGGTATTGGTGGATGGCATGTGGGGTTTCGCCGCTACGAGTAATACTGATTGGGAGTCGGTTAGGGATGCCGTGGGTAGGGCCGTGTCGTTGGCTAGGTCTGTGGCTAGGCTTAGGAGGAGGAAGGTGACCATTGGTAAGGAGAGGTTGGCTAGGATTACGTATGATGTTAGTCAGAGAGTTAGGGTTGAGGATTTATCAAATGAGTACTTAATTAAGTACTTAAGCGAGCTTGATGCCCATGCTAGTTGAACCCAGGATTAGGGTTAGGAACCTATACCTGAGCACCACCATTACTGAGAAGCTAATTATAACCAGTGATGGGGCCCACGTTAGGAGTAGGGTGCCCAGGGTCTATCTATTCGGTTCATTAATAGCCTATGATCCACAAAGCGGTAGTGCCCAGAGGAATATTGAGTTCGGTGGTTCAGGGGGTTTTGAGGTGTTAAGCGGCGTTGATGGTGAGGTTGATAGGGAGGTCAGTGCCATTAGGGACGTGCTTGATAAGGCTAGGCCGCTCCCCCATGACGAGGTAATGGATGTAGTACTAAGCCCCGAGTTGGCGGGTATAATGGTTCACGAGAGTATAGGCCACCCGCTGGAGTTGGATAGGATCATGGGTAGGGAGGGTGCCGAGGCAGGCGAGTCATACGCCAGGCCGGACTACCTGGGTAGTTACAGGATTGGTAGTGAATTGGTCACAATAATTGATGACCCAACAATACCCAATAGCTACGGCTTTTACCTGGTCGATGAGGAGGGGGTCACTGCCAGGCCAAGGTTCCTGGTTAGGAATGGCGTGATTAATGAGTTCTTAATGAATAGGGAGTACGCATCATACATCGGGTTATCAAGTAATGCCGCCGCTAGGGCCAGTGAGTTTGATAAGGAGCCAATACCGAGGATGGCCAATACGTACCTGGCGCCGGGCAATTGGAAGCCTGAGGAAATAATTAGGGAGACCAAGAGGGGGCTGTACATCGCCTCATACACTGAGTGGAACATTGACGATAAGCGTTGGTTTGGACGTTATGGGGGTTTCGAGGCCTACTACATAGAGAATGGAGACTTGAAGTACATGGTTAGGGAACCATTCATCGAGGTCGACACAAAGACATTATGGAGCAATGTGGATGCCGTGGCCAATGACCTCAGGTTCTACCCAGGGACCTGCGGCAAGGGTAACCCGGAGCAGGGAGTCCCTGTCTACTTGGGTGGGCCCACTTTTAGGGTTGCTAACGTCAGGGTTTTGAAGGCGCCACGCTAACCCTTTGATATGTTTAAATCCCTAATTAACACGTACGGCGCCGTGCCAGGTAGTGGCGAGTCCCACCAATAAACCTGCCTAGCCTCCCTACTTGAGTCGACGAAGTTCCTAAGCAATGCCTTGAAGGAATCCGCAATCCTTAACCCACGAACTCTAGCGCTCAACTTACCATTCCTCACTAAAAACGCCACATCCCTAACGACAGTGAGAATACGCCCTCCTTAACATTCTGAAACCTTGTGTACCAATTATTCGTTATGATAATGCCGTTCCCAAGCTCAGTCACTATTGCCTCAATATCACTGGGTAATCGCCCTGTGCCTATCGCCACGTGCCTTGGCCTCGGCCGCAACCAATTACCAACTGCATGACCTGTACTGGTTGTATTGAATTTAGCGGCCGTCCTATTATTATGTAGTAACCCAGTGAGCGTTCCCCTCCTTATTACCTCCATGTTCATTGTCTTATTGCCCTCATAATCAAAGGACTCCGAACCAAAGGCGCTGGGGTCGCTTGATAAATCCATTATTGATAATCCCTCGCTAGCTACAGTATTACCAATGTCATTCTTAGAAACGCCTGACATCTCTGTTATTACTGAGTAGGCGTTAAACCACATGGCAGTCATTAAGCCATATAAGTGAGCCGACACTAATGGGCCAAGAATTACATTATACCGACACTGTCTACACTTTCCTCGGGTAAATCCTTAGCTATCCTCACTAAGCGACCCGCCTCAACACCCGCATCTTTTGGTTTAAATCCATCCAGTGTATTGGATATTGATACTGATGTTGCGGTTAAATCATCAATAAACGCCCTAATTGTGAGAGTCACGAAGGAGGTCTTATCCTCAAGCTCAAGTCCAGTACTATCGGTATAATAACGTTCCTCAACGCCGAAGGTCATTGCACCTGCATTTCTCTGTGAGCCCTCACTGAGCGATGCTTGGATTGCTTCGTTTAACCCATCAATTAACCTATCGGTTTCCCTCTCAATCCTGCTGTCATACTTACCAATTAACCGGCTTGGTCTCTCACCATGGGTTAACGGTACGTAAAGTTCATCCTCAAGTATGTTACCTAATTCCCTGAGCAACTCCTGAACTTTATTCTTAATGGAGTTTATATCTGACGTAGAGAGAGTTGCCGTTAAATACCTCCTTGACTTGGCGATGTATATCGTTGTTTCATGAGTTACCCAGTTATTGGCTATCGTGGGTTCATTATTGGCGAACCTAATCATCGACCACCTAACCCTTCTGAAGACAATTACTCCCTCATCCACCAAGCCCTTAATACTATGAACAATACTGTCTAACTCACTTAACATTAGATATACAATGCAGTGTTGATTTTTAACCTTTAAGCCTATGTCAATTCTTATTCTTTTTCACTACCTTAACCTTACTCATTAATAATCCTGGATCTCGGGTCTTGCCTTAATGAACATACCCCTTTGTAGTTCATCAAAGGCTCTCCTTATTTCATCCCAAGTATTCATAACTATAGGTCCATACCATGCAATCGGTTCATTGATAGGCCTACCTGCCATCAATAAGAACCTAGCTGGCTTCTCGCCTGTTCTCACAACAACCTCATCACCATCCCTTGTTAAGACAACAAGCTCTCCACGTTTAGCAATATGCCACTGGTCAAGAGATGCTTCACCATTAACCATGTAAATTAATGCGGTATATCCATCATTAACTTCATAATTAAATGTTGATTCCTCGGGCAATTGAACATTTAAGTAATGTATTGGCGTTGTTAAGTCATTAACTGGTCCCTCAACAACTCCATAACTACTCACCCTAATTCTCCCCGTAATAATCACAGCCTTACCACCGCTCTCTAACTCAACCACTGGTATATGTCTCCTAAGGACATTCCTATACTTAGGAACCCTCATCTTATACTTACTAGGTAGGTTTACCCAAAGTTGAAAGCCATTAACCTCCGTATCGTAAGCCTCATCGCCACCCAATGCAACCTTTCTAATAGGCTTTGGCATCTCCTCATGAAAGATGCCACTGCCAGCGGTCATCCACTGAACATCTCCAGGACCGATAACCCCCTCATTCCCTGTACTATCCCTATGGCGAACCTCCCCATTCAATAAATAGGTTACTGTTTCAATACCTCTGTGTGGATGCCATGGAAAGCCCATCATATAGTCATTAGGATCCCTTGAGCCGAAATGATCAAGGAGTAAGAATGGGTCTGTTATCTCGGCAATACGTGGATCACCAAATACCCTATATAGCTTAACACCTGCCCCATCCCTTGTCCAATGACCCCTAATTATGTGAATCGCGGTCTTCCTCACATTAATGCATGCATTCTTAACATTAATAAAACCGTATTTATTTATCTTAAATTATGAACAAAAATATTATTTTCTATACAATTGATAATAGGCATGCGGCAATAGTCTACATGGTACTAAAGGCCCTTGGTTTTAAACGCGTGTCGCTACTTAACGGTGGCAAGGTGAATTGGCTGGTACACAAGGGTCCTCTATGCACATGTAATTGGCACGTGTATAGAGGCAATTTCAATCCAGGGGATTGGCTAAGTATCATTGTTAACTTTAATGATTACTTCATTAATTTTGATCAAGTATATGAGTTATTCGCTAATGGTAATATTGGCAATAATACGCTGCTTATCGATGTTAGGTCCCCCTGTGAGTACATGGGCAGTGACGTGGATATTTGGGGCCATATACCAGGCGCCATTAACATGCCCTGGAATCTGTTTCTCGAATCCCGAACCAATAGATTTAGGGATCATGATGAAATTATGAAGGTGGTTGATAGCTACGGACTTTCACCAAATGACGACATAATACTTTATTGCAGGACTGGCGGTAGGTCAGCCCTTGTGTGGTTTGCCCTAACTGAATTGCTTGGTTTTAGTAGGGTTAGGGTTTACCTTGGCTCCTGGCTTGACTGGATGAGCCATGGTGCTCCAATTAAACGTAGCGAGGAACCTTAACTATTAATGCCGTGTTAGTATTTACTAAACTTAGTAGCGTTCTTTTTAACACATATACATACGCCGAATTAATGGACATTAACGAGAGAATTCAATGCCTTACGCCAACCCCACCAATGACAAAAAAACTTAACACCCGGGGTACCAAGTCCTTAGCAGCCCTCATAACCGACACCGCATACTCTCTCCACCTCCTTAAATGCTCGAAGTGATACCTAACCCAACTTGACATTACTAACAACCTTAATTCCTTATTATGTAAAGTTGAAGTGCTTGATCTATGAGAAACATTGCCAAATCAAAGTCATCAGTATCCTCAGCAATACGGAGTGCATTCGGAACTACCCTCTTTAATTTATTGACATATTAACCGCTCATACATTGCTAAGCTCATGCCGTATTTAATTACTTTAACTTCTTACCAATGGCTATTATTAGCGGGAACATCTTCCTAATACTAATGCTAAAGTATGGCGATAACAACTCAATAAAGCACCTCTCGGTACATCCATGACTACCAACAAACCTAACCCTATCCTTATCAGCCTCGACAATGATTAAGGCAGAACCAGGCCTCAATAACTCATATATGATCCTAATAGACTCCTCCCGCCTGCTCCAATGATGAAGCGTGAGTGTGGCCACCGCGGCATCAAACCTGCCATTAACAATGGGCATCTGCCAACTAGTGCCATTAATGAAGTCAGGCTTGTTAAACCTCCTAGCCTGCCTGAGCATTGGTAGGCTAATGTCTATGCCAACCACGTAATAGCCATACCCAGCCAACATGTTGGCCAACCTGCCAGTGCCCGGGCCAATCTCGAGGATCCTCGCGGGCGGCCTAACAATTCTCCTAAGTACCCTGGCTGTTATTATGTACACCCAACACAGTGGTAACTCTTCCAATCTATAGGCTCTCGCCACTTTTTCATTAAAGTGCCTGAGCTCCTCGTACATGCCATCACCCATTATTGCCAAACTCACGTTAGTGTTATTGACCCATCAACAACGACTACGGAACCATTCATGTAAGACGAGTCATCAGATGCCAGGAAAAGCACTACCCTGGCTATCTCCATCGGGTCTGCGAACCTACCAAGAGTAATCCTCTGCAGGAATAGTTTTGTGAAGTCCTCATACGTTGCTCCATAGGCAGACGCGGCCCTAACGGCCATCGGCGTACTGACCCACCCAGGCGCCACAGCGTTAACCCTAATGCCCCTGCTGCCGTACTCCACAGCCATAACTTCCGTGAGCATTATCAAGCCGGCCTTCGAAACCGAGTAGGGCATTGCATATGGCAGTGGCTTCAACCCAGCCACAGACGCGACATTAATGATCACGCCCCTACCCTGCCTAAGCATTTCAGGTATTGCGTACTTACTCATTAACCACACACCCTTAAGGTTCACGTTAATAACTCTGTCAAACTCCTCAATCGTGAAGTCAGCACTGGGCTTCGCCCTTGGCAAGTCAATTCCCGCATTGTTCACAAGTATGTCTAACCGCCCATAATGATTGATTGTTTCCTTAACAGCACTTGAACAATCTGATTCCCTAGACACATCGGCATGTATGAAGAAGGCATCGCCACCATTATTCCTAATCATACCTACCGTCTCCTCACCACCCCTATCATTGACATCAATAACCACAACCCTAGAACCCTCACTGGCGAATAATAACGCAATGGCCTTACCAATACCACTCCCTGCCCCGGTAACTATCGAAACCCTACCATCCAACTTACCCATACCACTAACTAAATCATATATCTGTATTTAAGTACATACTAATTATAGAATATGTAATCACGTGGGACTGCGTAATACTTTACTTATGAGGTAAGGGTTAGCGATGCTTAAAACGGCGTATTTAAGATTCATTAATGTGAGTCTCGGGGAATTAATAAGAAAGGCTAAGGAGGGGGGTCTACTGAGTTCATTAATAATGGAGTTACTTAAGGATGAAGATGCCATTTATGAACTATCAAAGTACTTCGTAATGAACGAGAACGGCTTGTTCCTAAGGCCAATAGGTATTGTTAGGCATGGACTTAATGACGATGTAATAAGGGCATCCAGTGAAGGTGTTGACGGCGTTATCGAGGTTTTTGAGGAATTTGCCGATGGATTAAGGGGCATTGACGGCTTCTCCCACCTAATATTAATCTCGTTATTCAATAAGGTCAATAGGGAGCAGCGCAGGGTCCTCGTGGTCAAGCCAAGAAGGCTCATTAAGTTCGGTATTAACCCTGAGGAATTACCCGAGGTTGGTGTATTTGCTACAGACTCGCCACATAGGCCGAACCCAATCGGCCTTAGTATTGTTAGGCTCATTGGTAGGGATGGCAGGTTTCTTAGGGTTTCTGGGCTTGACCTATTTGATGGAACGCCAATACTAGATATCAAGCCCTATACACCTGATAGATCCATTAGTGCCAGCGATCTAAAAGCACCTGAGTGGTATTCCAGGCTTTGGAGGAGGATTGGTGGTGGCGTTATTTAGTTAAATAGTGCTAGATAAAAGTTTATATTTCTAAATTTAGGACATAATGGCTTGATAGTAATGGAGAAGATCGAACAGGTAATTAAGGAATCACTGAAGTATCATACAATTGGTGAGGTTAATGGCAGGATTAGGATACGGATCACTGACGAGACAAAGGCCAAATTAATAAAGGCTAGCTATGGCATATACAATCACTCAACCGTCGAGCTGTGTCACTGGACGAAAAGCGCCTTGGTTAGGGGGCAAAGCTGTTACAAGTTTAAGTTCTACGGTGCACCGGCAGGCGGTTCCCACAGGTGCGCTGAGTTTAGCCCAGTGGGCATGATATGTAGTAATAGGTGCGTTTACTGCTGGAGACCTACTGAGTCCTTTGACTCCTTCATACCCAGTGAGGACTTGGTTGATGACCCTGAAGAGGTTGTTCAAGGAGTCCTTAGGGAGAGATATAGGTTATTGACGGGTTACTTCGGTAATCCAAAGTCCAAGGACAGGGCTAAGGAGGCTCTCGTACCAACTCACTGGTCAATATCACTGTCTGGGGAACCAACACTATACCCAAAGCTACCGCAGCTCGTTAAGTACCTCAAGAGCCTGCCGAGTACCAAGTCCGTGTTCATAGTCACGAATGGGGAACACCCAGAGATGCTCGAGAGACTGCAGCGTGAGGATGCACTACCAACGCAGCTTTACCTATCCTGCAACGCACCAAACAGGGAGTTGTTCTATAGGATTAATGTGCCGGTGATGTATAGGGAGGATGCGTGGGAGAGGTGGTTGAGGAGCCTTGAGTTACTCAGTAGGTTGAATACGAGGACCGTTATTAGGATAACCCTGATAAGGAGCCTCAACTACGACTTCAAATACATACCCGAATTCGCAAAGCTAATGCTAATCGGCAACCCACACTTCATTGAGGCCAAGTCCTACATGCACCTAGGGCACTCCACCTTCAGACTGAAGAGGAGTGACATGCTTAGGCATGAGGAGGTTAGGGAGTGGGCCTTGAAACTGCTCGAGGAGATTAATAGGCTTGGTGGTAACTTCAGGTACATGGATGAGGATGAGCCGAGTAGGATAGTGGTTCTTCAGAACATGAGCAGGTATGTTGATAGGTGGATCGTTAGGCCCGAGGACCAGGCAAAGATTAAGTGATTGATTTAACGGCAGGGATAAAATCACGTATAGGTTACCCTCTCCTCATGCTTAATATACTCATTGAACTTACCGGAATTCACAAGCTCCACGTGGCGAACAACCTGCCCATTAAACTCACTGGGTCTCTCGATATACACGGCATGCCCAGCGTCAGGGAATACCACAAACCTAGAATTCGGTATACCACTGAACAGCTTCTTCCCATTCTCAATGGGTATCAACCTATCAGCTCCCCATGGATTATGGTAGTCGGCACCCTAATATCACCAAGCCTAGGCGTCAAATCAGCACCCATCGCCTCTAACTGGGCCACGTAGGCTCCTTAGGCATCCTCCTATTGAAGAACATCCTCGTTAATTCCTGGAAGACCTGCTCATTCCTACTAATCCAACCCTCACTAAAGGCAACCTGCAGTGCGCCAGTGAACATGTTGAAGTCATCATAGAGCTTAAGGGCCATTTCCGTGAACTGCCTAAGCTCAGGGGTTATTTCCAGGTGGGGCATCGTGGAAACGAGGATTAGGGACTTAACCGCATCACCATGCCTAAGCACGAAGTCCTGGGCAATCATACCACCCATAGAGAAACCAAGCAAGTGAATAGACCTAAACCCAAGCTCACTAACCACGACATACACGTCATCGGCCATGGAATCCAGGGAATACGGCCCCCTCGGCTTGTCGGAAAGACCCACGCCCTATTATCAATGAGGACAAGCCTAAACCTATAGGCTAACTCCCACTGAAAGTGCCAGGCAGTCAAGTCCCAACTAAAGCCTGAACCAAAACCAATGGCTCACCCCTACCAACTACCTCATAGTAAATCTTAGTACCATCACTGGATATCGCGTATGGCATATTGAAATAATAATCCGCAAGGCAATTAAGTATTTACATTACTTACTATATATAATTTAATAATCCATAAAGATAACACAATAATGCATCCATAATATATAATACTATATTCATTATCGACAAATCTATATAGTTTACTTCATTAGTAATTGAACATTAACTAGGAATAGAATGGTTACGAAAATTATGCGCGCGCCCGACCCACCTCACACACGCCATAGGTAATTCATAGTTCATTATTAATATTATTATTGCCATATTATATTATTTATCATATGCCTAGGAATTTGTGTACTATGTCTTGTATAACCTAGTTGTTTGTATTATTTTAATTGCTTATTCAATTTTTAATAAATCGCAGTCATACTGGATACACCTGAAGATGTAGGTTTCAATGCCCAGTTTATTACGTGCCCACCTTAGGAAGTTCATTAATTGGCTTAATTTATTGTTGTCTTCGTCCGTTGTTATTACTATGAGTCCTGCCCGTAATCCACCGTATTGATAGGCTATGGCTTGTCCAACGCCATAATGTACCTTGTCCTCGCACTCAACTTCGTATGCAGTGCCATTGCATGACAGGTCGGGTTTTACGTTAATAAAGCCGAGATTTATTGAGTATTGTTCGTTACAATTTAGGCGGCGTGCTATTATTGCCATGTACTCGTTTTCCCTACATTGCCTTACCACTCTTCAGCACCTGCGTTTAATTACTTAGTGATCTACCTCCACTGGTGTCATCTCTGAAATGAACTGCTTCAGTAACTTATAATATGCTTCAAACTGCTTAATGGGTCTTGTGCTCTTCGTAGTACGTTTCCTTACGTATAATGGGCCGCTTTCTACATATGAGTCTAAGGACATTTCATCTAAGTACCTGAATCCTACGAATTCGGTATCCTCATCACCATAATACTTATCAAGCATGTTATTAGTTACTAATGGACGTGTATTTGGGAATTCTCTGCTTATGATTTCATTTACCTCATGCCAAGCCTTCATGATCTCTTGTGCTTTCATGTTAGATCTATACTGGTTAACTACGTATGATACTAAGCTTTCATAATTCTTATTTCTTGGAACAAAGATTTTCTGGTTATATAACATATTCACGACCCTTCTAAGGAAGTCCACAAACTTATTAATTTCCTGAAGCCCAGGCCTCGTAATAGCCACATAAAGTGGGGCAAGTGGAAATGTCATTTCGAAGATTGATAAACCCAATTTGGTGAGTCCAAAATTATTACATCAAAATCATACCCTATTTCCTCCATTAACTTATCAATAAGTGACCTGAGAAGTAATCCCCAGTCAGGTACGTTCTTTATATCACTGCTAATTTCATCTAAATTTCCCCCAGGTAGTACGTAAAAGGCCGCGTTATTTCCTGGAATCACATGTTGGCGAAGACATTCATTGATCACGGGCATGCTTTTTAAGTAACCTCTACGGTATTCAACGAGCCTCTTCATTAAGGTCTTTAGGTTGCATTCGTCAATTGTCCTACCCAGTAGTACGCGGGTTGCCATTGCCGATGGGTCAAAGTCTATGAATAATACTTTGCGTCCATCGATGGTAGGGACGCCGCCGTATTCACCGCCAGGGTTGTTTTTCCCGCACCGCCGCTTGCTGATATGAATGCTATTGTAAACATTATAATTGTTTATTGGGCACACCTCCTAATAAGTTTTATGTTCAATTGTAAAACGCAAAACATTTATTAAATTCTCATCACATAGCCCAACGGATATGTGTAGGCTTGTTGTTGCCCTTGGTAGGTTCAATAATGCGGGTGATACCCTGGTTGGTATCGGCAATAGCCTTGTGCAGGCAGCATCCATGGACCCACACGGTAAGAGATTCCTTAATGAGGAGAGGCATGAGGATGGTTGGGGGATTCTGTTCGTTAATGTTGCTTCCTCATTTGCGGTTCATCATAGGAGCGTGAGGGCCATATACATGGATAACCCCATTAATGTCATTAGGGGCTTTCTAAGTAATGTAAATAATGATGATGCCGTGCTAATGATGATGCACGCCAGAGCCGCGAGTACTGGCACGCCTAAAAACATATTCTCTACGCACCCTGTTAGGGCCGTGACTAGGGATGGCCTTGAGCTTTACATGATCCATAATGGTTCCTTCTATAGGGATGATATTGCCAGGGAGGTTGGTATTGACAAGGATTACGCGGCTAGGTTTAATGATACTTACATCGCCAATTTGGCCCTTGCAAGTCGTATTAAGGGTGACATAGCCAAGGACGACCTAGCTTGGCTGCTTAGGTTCGTGAGGACAGGCGCGAACCTGGGCATTGCATTGGTTGGGGATGGTTACATCACTCTAATTGTTGGTAGTTATTACAAGGTTCTTGATGATGATAAGAGAGAGGCTAGGGAGGCGTATTATAGGCTTTATCAATGTGAGGTTCATGGCGGTGTGCTTTATGCGTCATCAACCGTGATTGACTTCTACAGGCCGGGTTTCGTTGGCGATTGCCGCGCACTTGGTAATGGTGAGTACCATAAGTACCGCATATCAGCCGATGGGGATGTACGCATGGTTGATGCTTGGAAAATTTAAGGCCTAGTTAAGTCTTGGTTTGTTTCGTGACCTCCTTACTAATAATGTTGTTAATGCTATGGCGATTACAATGGCTGAATAGAGCATGGCTGTGAGCGCCCAGTTCACTGTCCATTTGATGTTTATGTTAATGGGTTCATTAACCGTAATTATGTAACCTGGCTCCTGGAGTAGGAGGCCGTCTATGAATGTGATGCTTGGCCTTACTGTCACGGTTGTTCCCTGGTTTAGCCAGTTGGTGTATTGCATCGTTACCGTTCCGTTTATGGTCAGTGGGTATTGGCTTGTTATGTTGACTAGGTATTGCCTTGTCCATTGGTTTATGGTTAATTCCTCAGGGCTGTTTACTGTGAGTATTATTGTTGTGGTATTTCCGTTGAATAAATAGCGTGTTTGGTTATTGAGTTGATAGTACCTTGGTATTGAAACCGTCAGTGTTGATCCCTCGTTGACCCAGTCCGTGTAGTTCGTATATGCTGTGTTGTTTATGTAAATGGGTACCGTGGATACTACGTTAACTAGGTATTGCCTTGCGTATATTGCTGTGAATGACATTGGTGAATTTATCGTGAATGATATGTTGTATGGGTAATTAATTGTGTAGTATGGCTCGTAATTAATGACGTAGAAGTATTGGAAGGCCAGCCTTGTTTTATTGTTTAGTACGTAGTATGCGGGTGCGTCCAATGTGAGGGTTGAGTAGGCATCTACCCAGCCGTTGTATGTGCTTACCACGCTGCCATTTACTAATATAGGTACTGGGCTTGTTACATTGATTAGGTATTGCTTAATCCACTCAATGTCTATGTTTGTTGATCCATTAATGGCGACATTAAGGCTCGCATTACTCACAAGCTCAGAGCCATTAATCACATAGCCGTAAAATACATACCTAGTCCCGTTATTGAATGTAATAGTGCTTGGTTCATTGACCTTGATTAACGTGCCTGGAGTCAATATCGACGTATTCGATATACCGTTAAGGCCATTATGAATTGTAAGTAAGGCGAAGTAACTCGTTAAGTATGCTGGTTCTTCATAACCATTTCTCACAAAAACCATGCCCGGGCCTACGGATATTGATGATGCGTTAAATATTGATTCAGCCGTGTGCATGCCGAAATTCCACATGTACGGTATTGGAACCAGATAACTACCATACTTAAAGTAAAGACCAACTCTACGCCTAGGGTATTGGCTACAGTACACTCGCTACTCCATGGGCCTGCGATCACCAACTCAGCGTCATTAAATGGTACGTACTTACTTGATAGGGGATTAGGCGGTGTTACGACGATGTCCACATAACTTGATGGTATCTTTATTGTTACGTTGTCGTACCACGTGGTTGATTGCCCGTTGAGTGAGTATCCGAAGGCTGCCCATGGGTAGCCGTTGCTGCTTAGCCCGGTCTTTATGACCAGGTAAATGGTGAATGGCAAGGTTGCCGACTCCGGCTGCTCTACACCCCAATCATAATAAAGCACACTACCGTCTGAGGAAGTCACTCCACCATTGCCACTAATTAACGCCGAATTAATCACGCTAGTACTACCCGAATCATTCCAAACATTATCAAGAACCTGAAACTGATCACCCTGAGAATTAAACTCCAACACATTCTGTAACCAATAATATTGATTAACACCATTGACTGTTTGAACAAGCATCACCACATTCAGTTGAACACTAAACCAATCATTACCTGGCTCATTCTCCAGCGATGGACAGTAATTAGGCTCCACCGTACTTGCATTATAGATTGTGACCTCCCCAACGAACATATTCGTGGAATATTCATACGCAACTAAATTGCCCTGAAGCATGGCTAGTCCATAATCGGCAATTCCCACTGGAAAAACAGGCCCCTCTGGACTTGGCGATTCTGTTATTTCATAAAGCACGAACGCAGTACCTTGATTATTATTATCAATGACTATATAGTAAGTACCACCGTTACTTATATAGAACGCCTTCTCAATAACGTTCCCGCCGGCCTCACCAATGTAGTTGTACGATTCACCCGACGAGAAGGACAAGTACTCTCCATTGTTCATTAAGTAAACCGTTACCGATTGATTAGACCAAACATATATATTGATGTATTGGCCAGTTGATACATTATACTGAAACGGTAAATAATAACTAGGTAGTAGTATAACCATTCCGGCGGTCGTATCATTAACCCCAGACTGAGCTGGGTATTTCGTGAGTCCCGTGGTGATTGGATTTATGTAGCTGAACATGTTTGGTTGTGGTTCAGTGACTTCATAACCAAGTATTGATTGAGCCGCCGCTGAACCCGCGATTATTAATGGCGCAATTACCATCATTGCTAATGCTATGCCTATTGCCAACTTTACATTATAATCTATGGAAAAATTAACGTGCATACTCAGCATCCCATTTACTTGGCTAGACCTTTTTATCTTTTATTTAGGGATAGAACACCTCATTTTCATACTCCCTACCAATAATCATCAATTGAAAGAAGACTTAACAAGTCTTGGTCCTCAATTCTTAGAATGCGCTGAAAATTATGCTGTTCATTGATTAACGTTTACGTAAATATTACCACCATTAACCGTACTAAACACTATGGTGAAGCCGTTATTATCCGCCAAACTTAGGTAGGTTCCGTAACAAAATATTTGAGGTGTACCTGTTGAGTATGCGTCACCGCCGACGTTTACGGTTACTGGGTCTGACATTGTATTATCCATTGTGTATATGGATAGCGTTAACTCACCTGTGCTCTGTGGTGGAATAATTATTAAGGGGCTCAGGTTGCATTTGGCCGATCCAATTAGTGTGGTGCCGCTCAGTATTATTGAGCTGTTGCCGTTGTTTCTTATGGTTATTGTTATTGTGACTATATTATCTGAGCTGCTCATGGTGGCGCTCGTCTCTATGTAACTTGGGTTACTACCACTATAGGCACTTGATCCACTAATCAGTGAGTATATTGTCTGCCCAAGCCTACCTACATTAAAGTGGAATGGCGCAAGTATAGCTATTGCCAAAGTGAACAAAGTGATTATTACGAGTATATGTGAAATCTCCATAGCGCCCCTATTTATTTTGTAATACATTAAATGAAAGTCAAGCTACCCCTATTTAAGTTTTTCTTCAATTTTCTAAGAACAGGCCGTTTATTTCTATTCTTTTATTCTAATATTCAATTCTTAATTTAAATAAAATAAAAAAATATTGATAAAATAAAAGACTATGTTATATAAAACTTGAAGACAAAAATAAAAAGGTCTCTAAAGTATCGTAATTGAATTATATAACCTAGCCAATATAAAAAAGTCAAAGTTTCAATGCAGCATTAAAGACCATAACCTATAGGGCACTCTACAAAGTAACTTATGCCCGGTGAATCCATTGCGTATTGAATTATTTAGTATTATACCATGAATGGCAGTAGTAAGTAATATTAAATTTAGGAATGACAATATACTGTGTCCAGAAGGGCTAGGAAGAAGGAGGAAAGCAAGGAACAGGGAACAGCATCAATAACATCATTCCTCTATGGCACTGAGGAAAAACCAAAGACTGAAACTAAGGCCGTAATCAAGCCAAATGAGACGTCGGAGTCGAGACAGCTTGAGAATACTGTTCAGCAGCATTCTTCCAGTACCGAGGATGCCGTACTAAGCCACATAATGAGTAGGGGTGTTATTACTAAGGATGAGTTAATGGCCTGGGGCAAGTCCAGGGTCTTAGGGTTGCTGATATTCTCAGGGCTATAGAGAGCTAAGTAGTAAGGGTAGGATTAGGAAGAGACTTAACGATAAGGGTAACCTAGTCTATGAGTATGTTAAGTAATACCTAGGTAAGACGCGGGTATTGATAGCCCATTAATAATGGCCTCCCTTATTAAGCCAGGCATTATACATGTACCAAGCCTAGAAAGGATTAGCAATGAAGTGGTAATGAGTCCCCAAGGTAGATCACTCTGGTTAAGCCAGGGCGAAGCCTTGGGGATGATCCAAGGAAAAATACCTAGCATTGACTATACGAACCTCCTGTATAGGTTACCATACCTACCAATGAAGCCCCTAATCCTTATCTCATAACCGCATCTAGGGCATTTATAATTGGCTAACTTAACATCAACAACCCTATCCTCAAACCTCTTAATCAACACCGCACCACACCTTGGACAATACGTGTGCTGACCTGGGTGACCAGGTACATTACCAACATAGACATAGTCAAGCTCCTTCCTAGCCCTCCTCCAAATACTCTCAATTAACTCAACAGGCGTTGGCGGGTTATGCAATTTATGGGCAGTGTAGTAAGCCGTTATGTGGAGTGGTACATCCCTGCCCAACCTAGCCACCGCGTTAATTACCTCATCAGCCTCATCATCATTGACCCCAGGTATTACTAAGTACGTAACCTCCAGGTGAACGCCCAACTTAACGGCGTACTCAAGAGTACTCATTAACTTATCAAAATCAGCAGCCAACCACTGCCTATATGTTTCACGACCACCCTTAACATCCGAGTTCATGCCATCCATGCCGGCATCAAATAAGGCTTCAGGGCCTCAGGGGTTAGGTAGCCATTCGTATTAATCGAGGCATGCAAGCCCCTTGCCCTTGCAAGCCTAAAGACGTCGATCGCATACTCAGTCAGCATTGTTGGCTCGTTAAAGCTTACGTTAATGCCTGAATCCCCATTTTCAATTGCCCATTCAATGAGCCTCTCAGGCGGTACGTAAACGCCGTCCAAACTAGCGAACTTGCTCAGGTGCCAATTTTGGCACCATGCGCAGGGGAAGTTGCAACTAAACGTACTAATTGTCAGCGCTGATGTGCGTGGGTAGTAATTGAATAGGGGCTTTATCTCCATTGGTCTTGATTCAGCCGCTGTTAATAATCCGTATGCAGCCGTGTAGAGTCTACCGTTTATGTTGAATCTCATGCCGCAGAGCCCAACCTGCCCATTTGACAATGTGCAGTGCCTATGGCATAGGGTGCACTTGACCTTGTTATTCTCGAGTTTTACACTAAATGGGCTTTCCCTAACGTTGGGTAGTCTGAGCAATTCGCTTGATGGTTTATATATTCTCAATGGCCATGAGTAAATGGGCATCTCAGTAATACTCATGGTTCGGACCTTTATACACTTTTAACCTTAGTCAAGTCCTTCAGAAATAATGAGTACTGGTGTTGATGTTGAGGAGTTCAGTAGGTGGATTTTAATGGCTAAGAGAACGCTTGAGTCAGCGAGGGGTGATGAGGAGAGGGGAGATTATAATTGGTCGTGTTTCAAGGCGCATCAGGCATCGGAATTTGCCGTGAAGGCTATTCTCTATGGAGTTGGTAGGCCCACGAGGGGTCACTCTATTACTCATCTGCTCAGCGAATTGAGTAGGATGGTTCAGGTCCCCATTGATATTATGGATTTAGGTAAATTTCTTGATAAGTTCTATGTACCGACTAGGTACGTTGATGCCTGGAGCGAGGGTGTGCCCTACGAGTACTTTACGCGTAGCGATGCAGAAATGGCTATTAAGGCTGCCGAGAGAATTATAACGTTTATTGAGGATTTATGGAGAGGATTATTAAGTGGCGTGAGGAGTTGAGGAGTAGGGCTTTGGAACTAGCTAGGCAGGTCGCTGATAGAGTTCGTGGTACGGTATTCTTAGTAGGTTCCTACGCCAGGGGCGATTTTGCTGAGGATAGCGATGTCGATATTGTTATCATAGGCAGCTTTAATGAGCCACCTCATAGGAGGCTCCTTGACCTTGATATCCCACCTAATGTTGAGGCTCTCGCGTTCAACATCAATGAAATAATGAGGATCGTTGACCGGTGCTACCCCCTCGCACTAGACCTGGCCATTGGCATTGTCCTTAAGGATGACCTGGGCATCTCGGGAGAGTTAGTGGCTAGGGCGAGGAGGTGCTTGGGGTGATGTATTATTCATGATTTATTTATTGGTCACTGAGGCAAAGCTCTTTAGTTAGTTTTCAGGTCCTTGTCTCAATGGCTAGGGTATTCCTGGGACCTGCTGGGATTCCAATAGGTGCCAAGGAGAGGAAGAGGAGTGCCGGTACAATAGATGGTATTAGGTATGTTAGGGAGGTTGGTCTGAATGCCATGGAGGTTGAGTTTGTACAGGGTGTTAAGATGAGTAGGGAAGCTGCGCAGGAGGCTGGTGAGGTTGCCAGGGAGCTTGGTGTTAGACTGTCGGTTCATGCGCCGTACTTCATAAACCTGTGCAGTGAGGAGAAGGAGAAGGTTGAGGCGAGCATAGCGAGGCTTGAGGAGTCCCTGGATAGGGTGAGGCGATGGGCGCTACGGTTGTTGTATTTCACCCTGCCTATTACGGTAAGCTTGGACCGGAGGGATGCTACAATGCCGTTAGGGATAGCGTTCTTAGGGTTGTTGATTGGATGAGGGAGAATGGCATTAAGAACGTGAAGTTGGGTCTCGAGGTCATGGCTAGGAAGAGCCAGTTTGGTAATTTAGAGGAGACCTTTAGGCTCGTTAAGGAAATAAACCATCCACAGATTGTTGCGGTCATTGATTGGGGTCACGTGTTTGCCAGGAATGGAGGCTCAATAGACTATAGGGCTGTTTTAAACACGTGGCATGAGTACTTTGGTGACCAGCCAATGCACACCCACTTTACATGTGTTAAGTATAAGAAGGGTGAGTGGGTTGATGAGCACGAGCCCATAGACACGAATAATCCACCATTCGAGCCACTGGCTAAGGAGTTGGCTAATGAGGATATTGAGATAACGATAATAAACGAATCACCACTCCTAGAGAAGGATGCGCTTAAGATGAAGGAAATGCTACTTAGGTATAATAATACGCTCGTTGGTCTTCAATAAAGTAGGCAGTGCTAGAAAACTGCGTGTCCTTGTATTACCTTTATTGTAAGTAAGATTTATAATAATGCATGACTAAGGTAGTACGGAGATATGGGTTACGTAACCGTCTCTGCAAAAATAAGGAGGGAGTTATGGGAGAAATTGAGGAGGTATAACATATCAATTAGTGATGTAATAAGGAGGGCGCTTGAGGAGGAGGTTAGGAAGGCTGAGGAGGAGGAGTTGGTTAAGTTACTTGATGAGGTCGGTCAAATACTTAGTAAGGTGCCGGATGAAGAAATAGTTAGGGCTGTTAGGATGAGTCGTGATGAGAGATGAGTTACCTATTTGATGCTTCATCAATCATGAATATAATTAAACACATGAAGCGTGGTGCATTAAGTATTCTACGTGGAAATTACGTACTTGATCTAACGATGTATGAAATCGGTAATGCCCTTTGGAAAGATGTAACGCTATTTAGGATTTTAACAGAGAATGAGGCAATAATTACGTATAGGGATATATTAGAGATTCTTAATCGAATGAATGTTATTAAACCAAGTAATGCAGAGGCGATACTGAAATTAGCTGTGAGGCTAATTTGACGTATTATGATGCATCCTACGTCGTCGCCGCATCAGAGAAGAGCTTAGTATTGGTGACGGATGATGAAGTACTAATTAGGAGAATTAATGATAAGAGGAGAGAAATCCACGAAATACTTGGTAGGGAAGTAACGATTAAAACCAGTAGGGATTTTATGGGCTAATTTATGGCTTCGCAATCCACCTAAACCCGTACTTCTCGTATAATCTTTTAACGTAATCGCTACGTAATAGCTCAAAGACATTAACGGCCTCATTACTTGCCCACGGCATTAATGCGAAGGAAAGCCTACCAACCCTATTCTTACTGGGCACCGTGTACCTAAAGCCCCAGTAAATCGCCTCAGTTCTCCAAACCACACCCGCATCGATTAATCCATTACGGAGCAATTCAGGTATTTCCCTATGGTGTATCCTCGTTAGGTACACCGAGCCCCTGCCAACAAACTCCGAGTAATCACCACAGTACTCAGTGTATATCTCCCTAAATAATGTACCAATACCCTCCGTGACAGGGTTAGGGATTGCAACCCTCTTACTCCTTAAATCGCACCAATCATTTATGGGTTCACTGACGAAGACTATCGCTAGGTCGTTCTCGACATACTCAAAGTGATCTCTTACATTCAATTCATTAAGCATGTTAGGCGGCAACGACACGATGTCAGGCCTAACGTCGATTGTTAAATCGCCAATAATCAACGGCTCACCCAACGCCCTCCTTAGCACGAGAGCTGGCGGTATGGTTTCGACATACACGGTAAACCCTCTCGACTTCAAAAACATCATTAATTCGTCAACTACAAACCATTGATTACCGGCAAGGCTCATCTTAACGCCACTTAATGAACCCCTCACATCGGTGATTACGTTAAAGCCAGGTAACGTTATGTTGGCCCCACTCATCAATTGCGGTCAATCGAGGAAGCTCTTTAAGTTGGTTTCTCAACGGGTTTCTGATGCCTAGGGTTGTGGTGCAGGTTTCGGATATTAACAATATTGATCAGGCACTGACTTCATGCAATAACCTAATAAATGAAATACCTGATGCGGTAGTTGAGGTTGTTTTTCATCAATCGGCAATAAGCGCTGTGGTTAGGGGCAGCAATGTTGAGGATAGGATAAGGGATTTAATGAAGCGTGGGGTTATCGTGATTGCCTGTAGAAATTCTATGAGGAGTAGAAATATATCCGAGGACCAATTAATAGATGGTGTGAAAATAGTTAATGCTGGCGTTGCGGAGATTGTTAGAAAACAGGCGGAGGGTTGGGCATACCTAAAGTTATGATGGTTGTTTGCCAATGAGTTCCCTATTCAACTTCTCGATAACCTCAACAGCCCTTCTCAATTGTTCAACATTACCTGGCTTAAATGTGAAATTCTCATCACCAACGGCATACTCAATATCGCACTCGTTATTACATACCACGGAAACATAAACACCAAAGTCCTCACCTAACTCCAGTATTACAACTTTCTCACGCCCATACTCCTCAACCGATGCTGCAACGCCTAATTCCCTCGCAATACTCAGTACCTTATTCACGATACTATTTACGTCAACCATTAATACGTAATATGCTAGCATGGTATAAAACTTTTACAGTAATACGGAGAAACGGAAATAAACCTCCTATAATTCATTAAGTGCGACCGCTGAGAGGGCTTAAAAGCCCACGATGATGCGTGTCGTCAGGTCCCCCTGTCAAACACAATCCTCACTTCACTACTACTTAATGTTATTACTCATTATGTAATTCACTACCTTATTAACGAGTATCTCTGCAATCCTTCTTTGAGCCTCCCTAGTCTCTGCGCCAATGTGTGGCGTTATTATAACCCTTGGGTGCTTAACAAGCTCTATTTCCCAGGGTTCCCTTGGCGGTTCATTCTCAAGCACATCAAGTGCCGCGGCAGCCACCTTGCCGTCATTGAGCGCCTTGAGCAACGCCCTCGTGTCTATTACCTCACCCCTGGATGTATTAATTATTATCACGCCATCCTTCATCATTTGCAACTCCCTCTCGCCAATCATGCGTTTTGCATTTGGCGTTAGGGATACGTGTATTGTTATGAAATCACTACTCCTAATCAGTGTCTCGAAATCCACGAAGTCAACGCCGAGTTTAACGGCCCTATCCCTCATGTCGACTATATCATATGCCTGAACCTTCATGCCAATAGCCCTGGCCAACTCAGCAACCCTCTGCCCAATCCTACCAAACCCAATAATACCAAGAACCTTACCAAACAACTCAGTACCCATGAACTTACCCTTAGGCCAATCACCACCCTTAACAAGCCTATCCTGAAGAGCCACGAGCCTCGCTGCAGTGATCATTAGACCAATAGCTAACTCAGCAACTGACTGCGTTGAACCCTCCGGCGCGTTAATTACCTCGATGCCCCTTGACCTGGCGTAATTCACGTCAATATTGTCAAGGCCAACGCCAGCCCTAGCGATGACCTTTAACTTACCCGCGGCATCGATGACCTCCCTAGTGACCTTTGTTCTACTCCTAACTACTAGTATTTCGTAATCACCAACAATTCTTAATAAATCGTCCTTACTAATTCCTGGTTTATAATCAACTATAACACCATGCCTACCTAATTCATTGACTATGTACTCATCTACTGGATCCGTTATCAACGCCCTAACCATATAATGCCTAAATAGGTTATGGTTTTTAAGCATTATTATTTATATTATTTATAAATTAAGAATACGCAATGAAACCAGTAATATTCAGACGCATCATTTAATAAGTGTTCGCAATAACACCGTTGTTGTGATCCCAGCCATAGCCTATGTCAGGGTATCCACCGAGATGCAGGATCCAGCTAACCAAGTTGATTACCTGAGGCGGTGGAGTGAGTCCAGGGGTTTCCAGATACTGAAGTTTTACATTGATGAGCTATCAGCGGCGCATCGCCAATAATGGATAGGCCAGCCTTTAAGGAGTTGGTTGAGGATATTGAGAGTAACGCATTTAGTCCGAGGCCGATGGTTCTCCTGGTCTATGAAACATCGAGGCTCGTTAGGAATTTTCAGGAGCTCTTTAGGCTTTTGGACATTGTTGAGAATAGGCTTGGCCTGCTCATAGTTAGCACCAGTGAGAAGGAGGCTGTGCTCCAAAACCTAGATGGTGCCTATAGGCAGTTCTTAAGGACCGTATTGGCCTTCGTGGCTTCCATGGAGAGGGAGTTCATTAGGCAGAGGACTAAGGCAGCCATGGAGAGACTTAGGCTGAGGGTAAGATTGTTTCTAAGGTTGACTTAATGCCAAGTGACGTGGTTAGGGAGGTCTTGAGACTGTATAGTGAGGGTTTGAGCCAGAGGCTATATCGACTAAGTTAGGCATTAGCCTTTATGCCGTGAGGAGAATATTGAGTAGGCATGGTTATAGGGGTAATTACACGTGTCCACGCTGCCTGCATAGGATGGTTATTGCCGATAAGGCGTTGATACAGGTTGATGGTAGGTACGGCATTAAGTACGTGCTTCACTGCCCTAATTGTGGTTATGAGGAGACTAGGATTGAGTGATTTTAACTCAACGTCATAACTCGCCCTTTATGTACTCCCTGAACTTACCAAGGGCGTTAAGCACCCTGGCAACCATAAGCTCATCACCCCACTCAACGTAGTAGACCTTCCACTTATCAAGCCCCAACTTATCGCTCTGCCCCAGGTAACCATGCCACCACTGCAGGGATTCCTCAATCATCCTAATTAGGCGAACCTTATCATCCTCCTCAGGATGTACGTTATCTAAGTCCAGGATCACTATTGCGAATCTCCTCATACCAAATCAAGTACATAAATTGCTAACCCATTTATTAACATGTCCTTGTTAACCAAGTACAAAGATAATTTAAACAAGCCCTTTAGGCACCAATTATGATGAGTTACACAGCATGGATCATATCAATAGGCAATGAACTACTCATTGGGAAGACCGTGAACACGAACGCTACCTGGCTCGCAAGGAAGCTAACACTACTCGGTTATGACGTTAGGAGGATAATAACCGTACCTGACAACGAGGAGGACGAGGTCGAGGTATTTAGGGACGCCATTAGAAGGGGCATTAGGGTTGTTATCTCAACAGGCGGCTTAGGACCGACCTTCGATGATAAGACAAGTGAGTACCTGGCCAAGGCATTGAATAGGAAGTACGTGATTAATGACGACGCGTTGAGACTCGTGGTTGAGACGTTTAAGTCAAGGGGCCTAGAGCTAACTGAGCCTAGGCTTAAGCAGCAAAAATGCCCGAGGGGGCAAAGCCGTTACCTAACCCCGTTGGTACTGCACCAGGTATTTGGGTTGAGGAAGGAAACACAATCATTATTGCGCTACCCGGCGTGCCAGCGGAGATGATGGCGATCTTCGAGAACTACGTGGAACCTAAACTACGTGAGATAGGGCCTAAACTACACTTTGTTGAGAGGTCAATAACGGTTAAGGGAGTTCCCGAGGCTGACCTGGCACCAATAATAGAGAGGGGTATGAAGATGAGTAATAGAATCTACATCAAGAGCCACCCCAAGGGCCATGAAATTAAGTCACCATTGGTTGAGATTCATGTGTATGTTAGTTCCGAGGACGTTAGGAGTACTGAGAATGAGATTAATAAGGTCCTTAATTTCTTAACATCAGCGATAAAGGAGAAGGGAGGTGAAGTTTTAACTGGGTGAAATTAATTGCAGTAAAATCATGCATACTTAATTATTGAGTACTTAAGGCAGTCACCAGAACTAACCTTATGTGGATGCCCAAGCACGAGTATCCTCTCCATGTCATCGTATGAGAAGACCAGGTCAGGCTGCGCACCGCAGAGTAAGCCCAAGCCCATTAACTCCGGTACCTGCCCTGGAACAATGCTCGAGAAGACTCTCTGTATGTAATCCTTCATTGTACTCGACATACTTAAGTCAAACAATGTGCTGAGCATAACCTCATTACCCGTCAACGTTATGTCCCCAGGCTCAAAACCATACGTATTAATGAAGTCATCACGAAGATTAACAAACCTACCCCTAACGCTATTAATCACATCAAAGGCAGCCTTAAACAAGTCACCAGGGCTAGCGCTTACATCACTAGTTACGTTGTCCGAGAACTTAATACTGACCTTCTTCGCACAAACCACCTGCCCAGGTCCTTATCCTCAACACTCTCAACACCATTGTAGATGGACACCATGGGACCACTAACCTTAACACCCGTGGACTCACTTGGGGCTGACTGCATATAGCACTCAATACCACCCATTAGGTACGTTGGGAAGAAATTCTCATCGATGTTGAAGAATCCCTTGAAGGCATTCACCAGGTAATTATTGGGATCATAATTCGGCTCAGTAATTGATGATTGAATTAGGAAGACCCTCTTGCTATTTTCAACAGTACCAAGACTAACCTGCTGGGTCTCAAAGCCTGAAATGCCCCTGTAAATATCAACGTACTTAGAAAACGTACTCCTAATCTCATCAGACATATAACGTGCAGAACCTGATAACGCATTCATTATCTCCTTAATTATTTGTTCCTCGTTCCCAACCTGAGCCACTAAATTCGCCGAATGTGAATCAACGACCTAATTAATAAAGGTTTCTAAGTGCACAATACTAAACGAGACCCCCACACCAATTCGCAATAAATCCGCCAACCTACCCATCATCCGTAAATATTATTTTCCCATCGCTATCATAATAAACTATAACATCAAAAATTAACGCAAGACCGTTGATACATCAACGCCAAAGCCAGTAGATCGATACTGACCATGGTCAGCACTCACATAAGAAATTATTATATAGTATTAAATACTCAAAGCCCTATTTAATATCTTATATTTACTAAGGCATAATAATCTAATATACATAGCATATCTCATGAATGACCTACCCACTCACTAACATCCCACCAAAGCCTCTACACAATGCACAAAAGTAACCTATCAATCACATCTTAAAGTCAGACCCCTAGGTATTGGGACGCTGATGAGGTATTTGAAGCATAAACAATAATGATTACGGCTGTAAATTAACACAATGCAAGTAAAGACTTTTTAATACCCCTTATCATTTAAAGATCAATGTGTGCAGGATATTCGCATTCAATTAATCTTCATTATATGGAATTAGAAATAAATACAAGGTGGTATTTACTATGAAAGTTAAGAATATTATTATAAATTCTATAAGAAATATTATTATTCTTGCAGTTATAGCCTTAGCGATCTACATTGTACCCTATATCATATATCTCCCCTACTTTATTTCATCAACACTTATATTCGTTGCGAGTGGCATACTCATGCCAATAATAATTTACTTAATAATTGATCTCGTAGGTAATTTATTAATGTCTACGAACATTAACACCATTAAGACCTTGGGCGTAGTTACGGTGCAGTTAATATCACCGGCCGTGTTAATATACCTAGTTCTTGCCGCGTTTGCATCTACATTATCACCGTTTAATAGGTTCATTAGTGTATCGGCGATTTTAATGTCAACATATTTAGCAATCCTTGGGTTATTGATTAGGGCATTCGGGTCTAGGTTTAATTATGTAGTTGGAGATTTAATAAGGGGCATTGGTACTACGGTACTGCTATTTGGCATGGCAATGCTTTTCTTACCAATATATGCATTCACATATTCACTATATACCCAGTCAATAATTCCAGCGGCTCTACCCATATTAGCATTAGCCATATATAACGCATTCCTCTACACTGCCGTGACGGCCATAGTAATCACGGCAATAATTTTTCTCGGATTCATAGCCCCATTAAGGCCCGTGTCCATGGACATGGCATACATGTCTGGTATGCTTATGTACGTAATAGCAATGATAAGTATGGTGATAGTACTTGGTACATTAACACCCTATAGTGGCTATATAACGGCATTATCAGTAATAGCATTAGTAATAACCATAGCCCTAATAAGCTATAGGCTCTTAACAGCATACTTAAGACTTGGCGAGAGTAAGGTGAGGGATGTATATCATGAATACGCAATTAGGGTTATGGAAAGAATTACGGTTAGTGATTATGAATTAATTAACGCCATAAATAACTTCATGATGAACGGGAATAAAGACGCATTATTAGAATACTCAATGAAAGCGCTGACACGCTGTAAGAACGTAGGAACAAAAATACTGGATGAAATTAAGAAGTACGAACCGCCGTATTATGGAGGACTGTGGCCGTGGGGATCAAGTGACATTAGAAATAGAGCCATTAAAGACGCTGAATTAAGATCAAAAATATCCACAGAAATAATAACTTTAATATCAACATGCCAAGGAGGAAAACAAGAAATCCAGGTTGCGTCCAGCCACTACCTCACCTGCCGTTTCAGCGTTCCAGTACACAGCCGAGGATGGTACTAGGGTTTATGCTCAGTCGTCTGAGGAGTTGCCTGTGAGGCCTATTGAGGAGGGGACTAGGGTGAGGCAGGAGGGCACGGTGGTTAGGTCGGGTGAATCCACGGTCGTAAGGACAAACGAGGAAAAGGAAGACGCAGAAAACACAGAAACAACAAACCAACAATGATTGATACTGTTTTATTCCCTTAAACTTAGGGTTTACACCAATAAATTCATTAATAAGTAAGAAAAAGGAAAGAGATTAACGAGGTAATTAATGATAATGGCATTATAATAAATTAATCATAATACTTAAAATTAGAGTTAAATAAATTGGAGTGGGGATTATGTTCAATAAATTAACGCCTAAGGAGAGGTACAGGTTCTGGTGACCACATGCACGAATTACGCAGAATCACTGGCATTTACATACAAGGCCTACTTAAATGGCTATCCAACACTATCGTATGGCGTCCTCGTACCACACGAGGATACCAATACCGCATTGGCAGTATTGAGGAGGTTATTGTTAAACATGCCCATAGGTAATGAATTATTGATTAATTCGCATCATTATATTTGGCATAATAATGTTGAGATAGTATCATCAAAGCAATTAAGGAAGTACTTACATGTAGTAGATGCTGAGGTCACTTCAGGTAAAGTCATTATCGCATCCCCATACTCAATAAAGGGCGCCAATAAGGAGAGGAATGAAGACTCAGCAGGCATACTATCAATTAAGTACTGTGGAGATACGATAACTTTATTTCATATATTCGCTATAGCTGACGGCGTAAGTAGCCTCCATGGCGGTGACTACGCAAGCTCATTCTCAGTAAGGAGCTTCATCTCAGGCGCCCTATCATTAATAAATACCGTAAATACAGATCTCAAAGCCAACCTGAAGGAACTACTAATGAGAATACATATGGAGCTTCAGGACTATGCTGAGAAAAACAACGTTAATGTTGGAACCACCTTCACAGGCGGCATAATAATACAGAGAGACAATGCCGCAACAGCCACCATAGCACACATCGGTGATTCAAGGGCCTATAAGATAACCAGTAATACCGTGAGTAGGTTAACGACCGACCATTCCCTCGGTGGTCACGTAATAACCCAGGCACTAGGCTACGTAATTAAGAATATTGATACATACGAAACAATGATAGGACGAAACACATACCTGGTCCTAACCACGGATGGAGTAACCGACGTGGTGACTGATGACACGATAGGACGCATAGTCCATGAGTATAGGTACCCGAGGCACATATCATGGCTCTCGTGAGCGCGGCAGAGAAGCTTGGCTCTAAGGATGACACAACAGCATTAACAATATGGCGAACCTAGGCTAGGCCGTCGCCACATCATCAAATGCATTACGTGACCTAAAACGCAAAACTACAAGCGCCACAGTAACCAGGATAATAAGGGATACTACGATAATAATTACGTCGCTAATAATGGGCATACGCTTAGACTTAAAGCCGACTCCTATAATCATCGGTTCATTCACCGTTAAACCATTCAGCGACAGACTTCTATTAGTTATATTCGCAACGTAACCATTAACTGGGAGGATCTCGTATTGATATGTTCCATTGGGAAGTAGAAGGGTTATTGTATTAGTATTTGATGACTCACGAGTACCATTAATACTAACCCACCAAAGTGTACCTGAGGGCAAACCACTCTCAGTAAAGCTCACAAGGTAAACAGTAATTATTGGCGTCCAGTCGTATTGGTCTGTGGTTCTTGGTTGACCTAGTGGTTGGGTAACATATACCTTAAGCACCACATAGGCGTAGTAAGTGCCTGGTTGGCTTAGTGTGTAGGTGAAGTTGACGTTATTCACTCCTGGGTTTAAGGTTACTGACTGATTTCGTACCTGGGCGTTTAATGGGCTCTCCTGGCTTGATATGTAGACCGTGACTACGCCATTGAAGCTTACGCTCTGCGGATTATAAACAACGACACTTACCGTAATTATCGCGCGCGACCCATTGCCCAATTGAGTGGAATTTACATAGACGTTCTTAATCCACGGCATATTCCTGGTGAAGTTGTACGTGATTGCCTTGCCTGGGAACACGTTTATTGTGAGGTTTCCCCAGTACTCCGTGTAGTTAAAGGCCGTGCTATTGGGGTAATAATACACATACAATATGTAGGTTCCGGGCTGGATACCTTTGAATATTAGTTGTGAATTATTGTTCATGAAGACAGGGCCCATGCCCTTCTCGTTGTATGCATTCACGAGTATGCCGTACACCACACCGTGCATGCTTGAGGCTGGCTTGCCGTTAACGTTAAAGATATTAACAGTAACGTTGCCCGCACTCGATTCAGCCATAACAACGTGAATACCCATCAATAATAGTATTAGGACTAAAATGCTGAGTCTAATCACGTAATCACCCAGCACCTGGGTTCACCTTAAAGAGTATTTGTAAGTACGGGCCTTTGTTAACATCATAGGCTAGAGCGATTACGTCGCCATCCTAAGCTCGAACTCTGGGGACTCCTGCTTATAGCCTCTGTAAACCTCGATCCAGCGGCCGTCCCTGTAAACCGCCGTCCTATTCAGACTACCCAGGTCCTTGAGAAACCACTTATCGCCTTTCCTAAATATCATACAGTGTCTCTTACTGATGAACTTGTTCTCATCGTAAATCTCAATCACAGCCTCACTACCCCTGTAATAAAACTCCGTTACGCCAGAAATGTCGTTCCTACCGAGTATTATGACGTCACTATTCACGTCATACTTGGCACCCTTAATCACGAGAGAGATTGGTGTCTCGGCGGCCTTAACCTCACCACCGAGTAGGTCACGGAGCAGGTCACCTGCGGTTAAGTACCTATTGCTCATGACGGGTCCATGGCCTTCCGAATAACCTTAACGATCCTCTCATCAACATTCTCGTTATACTTCCTTGGATCGGGGGGCGCAATTATGTTGTCGGGGTAGCCGGGCATGTCATACTCAGGGTCACGCCCAGTCACTAGGAAGTAAAGCACGGCACCAAGAGACCAAATATCACTCTGCGGTGACGAGAGAAACCGCCTTTGTTCAGGAGCCGTATAACCACCCGGTGATATTACAGCCTCATTAGACATGGGCTGATCATAGTAATACCTACTCGTTCCAAAGTCAATGAGCTTAACAACATTACCACCCCTCTCAATTAGTATGTTCTTGGGCTTTATATCCCTGTGAATAACATTGTTCTTATGCATGAAGGAGACAGCATCGCAGAGCTGCTTCATTACCTCAATGGCCATGCCTATAGAAGGCTTATTACTACGCACGAAGGAGTCCAGGCTAGGTCCATCGATATACTCAAGGACGAGTATCACGGGGTACAAGTCGACATTAGAAACCGTGCGTAGGACCTCAAAGGCCTCGATGAGGCTCACGATATTCCTATGCCTAAGTATCTTGAGAACCCTCGCCTCATGCCTAATCTTCTCAATGTTAAGTCGAGTGCTTTGTAAATCATCCTCCCTGATGATGGGCTCCTTAACCACGAAGTGCTCACCGGAGTCAAGTCTCTTAGCCAGCCAGACATAGCTCATGCCACCCCCACCAAGCTCCCTAACCACAACATAATCCCTAAACTTAATACCAGGCTTAAGCATTCAAAAATAATAAATGAAGAGAATTATTTAAGCAATACCTATGAAAGCCCTCTCCTACGTAACAAACCAATGTAAATAATAAACAAAGCCGCAACAACGGCTAGGGCAATAGCAACAATAGGCAAAACAACATTATTAAAGATATAACCCGAACTCGAAGAAACACCAGTGGAGGAAGGAACGGGGCTGGGCGAAACAACACTTGACGTATTAGAAACCCCGCCAATAGAAACCACACTCGCCCAATTTACACCAATTAACTCCGTAGAATTAATAAAGGAAGCCTTACTAGGCTCTAACTTAGCTGTTGTGGAATTAACAACAACCTTAGTACTGCTCATGTAGAAGCCGGTTACGTTTAGGCTTGCCGAGGAGTTGGACTTTATCACAAGTCCATTTGGTGCTAGGCCGATAGTAACGGTGACTGGCTTGCTCGAAGTGACATTAACTAGGAAACCAATGGCTGATGTTCTTGAAACACTCATGATAAAAGCACCAACACTCTCGTTAACCGGAGGATCTAAAACCAATAGATTTTCAACCAAGTTACCTATGAATTGATATAACAATGAGTTTGGAACAGCATATATCGATATACCACCATCAACCACGCTGACAACACCGAGATTTGTCAATGTAGAAGAAACTATTGATGAGGAAGGAGCAGCAATTACGGTATATCCATATAAATCATTTATTATTGATTCAATGAGTTGATTAGAAAATGTGCTAATAGTAAGTATATCAGGAGAGCTAATAAACCAATTCCATTCAGCTGGAGTGGGCTGAACCACGTAGAATGTTGTGAACGTATAACCGCTAGATGTGTAGCTGAATGTACCAGTTGATGGGTTATAAATCGCAACCCTAATAGTACCTGGATAATCAGGGTCGCTAACCAATATTGCGTAGGAGCCATTGACAAGCTTCGCATAACCCCAAGCAACAACAGCGTGAGCGATAACATTCCATTTATTCTGCGAATAGCTCCAGCTTTGCATGGCTAAAATTACAGGAGTTGGAGCCCCTTGTTTTGGATTTAAGTACGTAACTAAATCATTAAAATCATTTAATGTAATCCAGACGCCATTTACCTCTACCTGGTTGGGAATACTGCTACTACCAGAATAATAATAATAACCATGGTTGTATGGATCAAATATTTGGTGTATTGCTATTTCTAGGGCTGCTGGTGTTAGCGGGTATTGCAGTGACGACACGATTAAGTCGTTATGCGAATTTACCTGGCCTAGGTATAGTTGTGCCGTGGCTGTTGGCGTACTCGTTGGCCCATAATTCTGCAACGGGTAATAGGGCACTACTAGTCCATTGATTGTGTCCTCGCCAAGCACGTAACGATCAAAATAAAGTATTGCCGTGCTTGAGAAGCCATAGCAATTACCACCAGGCGAATAATTAGTGTTATAATTGGCGTAGGAGTACATGTCGAGGAACGGGTTCCAACCACTCACAACACTATAATCATTACCCTGTGGAATGAAAACAATATATATTGGGTCAATGAAATTGAAACCGTTTCCACCCGTATATGCCTCCTGAGGCCATAACAGATCTGTTAAGTTTATCGTGAGCTGGTTCGGTATTGGTACATAGATAACCTTATCATAATTATAATTATTAATAAATATTCTAACTATATAATAAATTATATGGCTAAAATCAACATCAAGTAAATTTTTATAGCCAATAAGTGGAGTTGCTGTAGTTGTACTAGGTAATCCCACACCCATTAAGATAGCATCTATCCATCCTTTAAGGGTAGATAATACTGCATTAGAAGAACCTTGAACATAAGAAACATAATTATCAGCAACATTGTAATAGCTCTCCGATATAAGATACCATTCCCCATAATGAAGGCCTGTAGCCGAGCCGATGCCAAAAATGTAGCTACTTGATTTTGGCAGTATGAAGTAATTACTTAAGTTAAGAATGAAGAATGATAACCCTGTACCTGTGCTATGTTTAGTTAGATATCCTGCATATACTATACCTGTTAATATATTATTACTTGAATTATAACTAATTATGATATTCAATTGCTTGGGTGCCATTAATGTTGTTAGGTTTATCGACCCTACCCCTATTCCGTTCCATGCCTTTATCACCTGCCCATTCGGCCCAATTATCCACACGTTCCACTGCCCGACAACGCCCACCTGCCTATAGGTGTTTTGCCAAACTGGATCCCACTGAACCACTATGTATGGTGTTGAGCTCTGTGGGAAGAGTACCTCACCCATCACAGCTTATGCCTGATATTGAGTATGAGGGCACGTTATAATTATACTGAGACTCAATACCCCAGTTACTTGGGTTGAGGAATAGGTAGAATACGAAGCCATCGCCTGGGGTGGCTTCAGTACTTGGAAAGCTAACATTACCAGTAATTTCGATATTCAGTATTTTACTGTTATCGAAGTAGCTTTGCCAGAACACGGCACCAAACGTGCCTGGCTGGTCATTAGTTAGTATGAGTTGGTTATTCTGTATGTTGGCGTCACCAACGAGTATGAAGGGCGTGATTGTTGGTGATGGTGGCGCTACCTGAATTACTTGTGCCCAGTTGTATTGGTCCGTGGGTACTGGCTCTCCCAAGTATTGATTCACATAGGCATCTATCATTACGTAGGCGTAGTAAGTGCCTGACTGGCTCGGTGTGTATGTGAATGAGAACTCATTGGTCCCAGGCTCATAGGTCACGTAGTTAATGAACTTGGTGGCATCCGAGAAGCTCTGGTCTGGCGAGATGTATAGGAATACCCTACCGTTAATCGGTGTGTCCTGTGGGTTAATTACCGTGACCGTTACTCTATACTCATCATTACCAATGTAGGTGGCTTGGACATTCTCTATCCACGGCATGTCCCTGGTGAAGATGTAGGTGCTGGTTTTACCGGTCGTAACAGTGATGGTTAAGTTACCCCAGTACTCGGTCTCGTTGAGGCCAAGGTTGGATAATGATATATGTATAGCGTATACGTG
The DNA here is from genome assembly GCF_001316265.1 of Vulcanisaeta sp. JCM 16159. Classification (GTDB taxonomy): domain Archaea; phylum Thermoproteota; class Thermoprotei; order Thermoproteales; family Thermocladiaceae; genus Vulcanisaeta. The sequence goes on from NZ_BBDN01000001.1 coordinate 42,284, forward strand.
CCGGCTGGCACGTTGCTAAAGATTAATTGCGAATTATTGTTCATGTAGGCCATGGCCACCACATGCATGTTCGTAGCATTCACAAGCAAACCATAAACGACGCCAGGCGCAGTCGACGCAGGCTCACCATTAACGTTATAGACGTTAATAATAATAGTACCATTCTGCACTCTCTGCATCTTAGAGTACCTAAGCGGTAAGTAATCTATATTGTTAGGTCCTATTACATATGGCTGGCTGCAGAACTCTGGATTACTGGATAATGGCTGGCAAACCTGAGAGTAGCCAGTACCGTTTGGTGAAAGCCAAACATTGCCACCGATCCAATCACCGCCAAGAATATTTCTACCAGAAGAAAGTGTTGTATTCCAGTAGGCCCATGAATTACCATATAAGCAGACATTATTAGTATTATTAAATAAATTATTATAAATTAAATTATTAACCGAGAAAAGATAAATACCGCACGTATTATTTATAGCATAAGAATTCTTTATGATAGTATTATTACCTACAATGTAAAATCCACTATATGCATTATTAGTTATAGCATATTCAACAATATTATTATTACCTATAATATCGATATCCATACCAGAATTATTGCTGGCATAAACATTGCTGATTATATTATTATTCGAATCTATAGAAATGCCAGACGCCGTATTATTGCTAGCATTGGCGTATTCGACAATATCATCATTACCAGCTATATAAATACCAATAAAATTCCCGCTTACCGTAATGTTCTTTACAATAGCATCATTACCAAGAACCTCAATACCACTACCAGGATGTTCGATTGGTCTATAGATCCATTACTATAAGCAGTTGCGCCGCAGCATGCTAAGAAAGTATGATAATTTATTACCTTCAAGTCCTCTATCGTTACATTATAGGCTGAGTTATTAACATATATTCCCACCCCAACTGTACCATTACCATTTATAATAAAGCCGTTACCGTTCAATACCACGTTACTTGAAAATATTCCTATGCAATAACCAGCGGGCTGAGCCCCGTAAAGATTTGACGTCAATTCGTAGTAACCAGGTGAGGTTATGTTAATACATTGATTAATCTCCTGACCAACCTGATAATTTTGTTGATTAGACTCGTATTGAGTTATTATGTAAAGCATAGTCCATGCTGGATTATCCGTGGCCTCTGTACTTACGTACAATTTATTTATTTGCGGTATGTAGTATATTGCTCGTCCTAAGAACGGTACTCCCCCGAGGGTTAGGCTACCCGTTATTTGATTCGTATAGCCGGATATTGCTAATATGCTTGTTACGCCCGAAGATCCAAAGCCACGACAAGGATAGTAAATACTACTATTGATTACGTAAATGTAGTTATGCATTGGGTCATAAAACATCGTAAGCGGGCCTAAAGCCGATACGCAAAAGCCGCTACTGTTCCAGAGACCGCTTTCTATCGGTACCTCGGTTATTACGCTGTAATTTAATGCCGATAGTACGACAATACCGTTGTTGGCCATGAGGTATAGCTCATTGTTTTCGGGATCGTATAGTACCTTACTTATGTTTTCTTGTAAAGTTACTTGGTTTATTACCTGGTTTCCTGAGATTATGAACAGGGTATTGTTGGCTATTGCATATATCAATCCGTTACTTGGGTTGTAATCCATTGATGATACGAAATAATTAGGTTTGAGGGCTATGCGGTTTATGATTGATAAGCCGGAAATGACCGTGATATACCCTGAACCACCCACGTAGATGAGCCATTGGCTTGATCATAAAGTATCGCACCTGGGTTTGATATTGGTATTGAGACGAGGATGTTGTTCGTGCTGCCTGAGATGACGATTATTTCGTTTAGTGATGGCGATACGACATATATGTAATTATTTATTGGGTTATATACCATGTTTAATATTGTACCATTCATGCTTATTGTAGTAATTACTGTATTTGTAGATGTTGAAAATACATAAATAACGCCAACTTTAGTGTATGGATTAGAGGCGGCAATGTATATATTACTATTATTGGGATCATATATTGAGACCTCTGGAATAAGAAATGATGAAATTGGAATATTTACCGCATTTATTACTTGATTAGTTATTGCAGAAACTATTAACATTGTATCATTATTTAATATAACATACACATCGTTATTTACCGGATTATAGACTAAAGAAAATACCTGCGAGCCATATAGTGGGATTTCATTCACAACCTTAAGGGAGATGCTCTGATTCTCGGCATAGGTCACGTACGTTAAGGCCATTAGTATTAACAAAGTAATACCTACCAGCCATAACCAACGCATTACCACAGAATCCTCAAGATCTTTATTACTTTTTAACCTTTAGTCACGTCTGGTCGTGGCTAAACATGATTGGTTTCATTTAATAATGAAGTTAAGAGTATGTTTTTAATTCGATGCTTTGATTCGAATGCCCTCGTTCACTTACGCCTTCTCAGGAACACCACTGTAATGGTCACTATGGCTATAATAACCACTATCATCATCGTGATTAATGACCAATTTTGCGTTGTAGCCGCCGAAGGTTTGCCTGATGTATTAACCGTTATGGAGTAACCAGCCCACATATTACTTTGAAGATTTGCACCAGAGGTCACTAGCATTAGGTCTGGATTGGCTATACCAAGTTCATGCAGTGCCGTATTATTCACGTAGTATGGTGTTAAGGCTCCAGTGTTTACGTTGAAGAAGCTTGGTGAGAATACGTAAGCCACCATAAGGTCCTGCATTGGTAAGTAGATGCTAATCCCATTGCTCATGACTTGACTATTCTTCCACATCTGATTAATGACGCTATCTGGGAGTAACACATTGTAAAAGGCGACTATGGCTATGGTACCATTATAGAAGAAATACCTACCATTACCAGCAGGCCAATCTGCGTAAGCAACGCCGATGAAGCCAAATGGGTAAGTATCTATCCCATTAGCTGGGAAGTTTGGTGTTGACCCAAAGAGTTGTGGTAAAATGCTACTTGAGGGATAGAATAAATCAGCGGTACCTACATACTTTCCATCTAAGTATAGTGTTAAATAGAAATGTCCTGAGGATGCATACTCCTCAATCACTGCCATATGCCACCCTACGGGCAATGCATTGGTTATAACCTCTGGTGGAGGGTAATAATAAAGCCAATCACCGCCAAGTAAACTATTATTAGTACCTACGTAGAGCCACGGCGTATTATCATACGGTGTACTTGGCATGGGGCTATTTTGATCGCTCAGTAATCCACCTTGACCATTCGGTGGTTGATAAAACCACACAACAGCAGTAACAACACCATACTTTATCGCAATCGCATTTATCAAAGTGTAATTGCCGGTGTTACCACCATATGGATTATCATTTATGACAGTAGTTGGTAATTGAAAAGCATAGCCGTAGAAATTACCATTATCGTAACTTACCCCAGTCGGTCCACCGGTTGGTGTAAAGCCGCCAGTAACGGTATTGGCGTAAGTTGATACCGCCAGTGCTATTGCGCTTAATATTACGGCTATTATAAATATTACTTTCAAGTTCATTATGTGCGTATTGAATGCTTTGCCCTTTTAAATTTTAGTCACAAATATTCGTGACTAACCTCACTGAATTACCTAGGTTAAGTTTATGATTTTCGTCTTCTTAATAATGCAATTACTATTACAATAATTACTATGACTACTGCCAATGCTATTTCAATTAATTGTGTAGACCATTGAATTTGTTGTGCATAATTTGAAGAGTATAACAAGCCACCCGTGGTCACATTTATTAACCCCCAATTTGCATAGGAACCTCCTGTGTTTCCTGCTATTCCGAATGTGTATTGGCCTGGGCTTGGTGGTGTGAAATTACCATTTAGGCTGTAACTGAATGATGCAATCTGTCCAGTATTTAAATCCTCAGCATAGCCACTAACCGTATTATTGTATGGATTATAAATGACTGTAACTCTAATTAAGTCACCCGGATTAGGCTCAAAGGCGCCGGAACCAACACCATCAATAACATCGGTTATTCCTGGCGTTGAGTTGCCATTACCAACGCCAATCCACACATTCCAATCACCTTGAGGTGTTAGCCCGGATCCATAACTCCACCACGGATCCCACTGAACCACTATATACTTTGCGTTAGGCATTGCGTAGGGGAATATTACCTCGCCCTGAACGGAATAACTATTATCATTTGTGGCATATGGTATTGAGTAGTTTGATGCTGGGTTTATTGTTGACCAACCGCTCGGCTTTATGAAGAGGTATATCTCAAAGCCATCGGCTACACTTCCTATTGTACCTGTTGTGTACGTACCCACGAGCATTATTGTAACATTACTACCATTGTAGTAACCACTCCAGAACATGGCGCCTGCGGAGCCGGTTTGTGATGGTACGAGCTCAAGGATTGGTTGATTACTGCTTATGCCCGCTAAGGACCAGTATAGAGAGGCATTACTCGGACCATAATAAACCGGGTAATTATTAACAGGTTGACCGCCGTTATCACCCTGGTATACATGGGGTATGCACCAAACCTGCTCCGCAGATGTTAAGTACATAACCGTTTCACCATTACTGCATATACTCTGAGCATAGGTTACATGCACTAAAATCACCAATAGTAAGGCCATTGTAACTAACACTACCCAACGCATCATGCAACACCAAAATCAAGATCCTAATAAACTTTAGTCACGTCTATTCGTGACTAAGGTTCAGAACTAGATACATTAGAGCTATATCAATATTAATAGTGTTTAAAACACTTGAAAGATTCCTAGGTCATGCAACATTATATCTACTCTTCATTAGTCTCTCTTTTAGAGACATTACTTCTAATGTTTACTGATCTCTGATTCCATAGATGGAGACTGTGAAGGGGTTGGCACTTTGCCTTTTACGCCACGGCTTATCACACATGGGTAACCTTACCTCAGTCATTACCTGTGGGCTAATTACATACATGGTATTACCCCAGCTGGCGTACACATGTCCACAACACCGCAGATGTTATGTCAAGTATACGTTAGTACTTTAGAAGTAATGCGTCACTGAGATAATATTATGGTTAAAGGTGACTTTCCCAGGTGGAATGATCTATGACCCTACCATCGACTACGTTAATACCATTGAAAAATCACTACTCAAGGTATATAGCCATGACATATCGTGATTTTTAATACTCATCAATAACTAAGTCAATTAATAGATTATGACATAGCTACTGTTCTTTCTCCTTCACCCTTGTTTCCTCCTGCGCAGATTTTACCAATGTTTCACTACTATAAATTCTAGTTCCCTCCATCGATTGTTGCGGTAGTGAAGGCGGTGGAGGTGGTGCTGATTCTATGGGTCCCCTTGTCTCTCCACCGCCTTTACTACGCCTGCCCCTAATAGACATAATTAGTACTATACCTATGATGATTACTAGGACAATAACTATAATCGTAACTATTAAGGATAAGCCTAAGGCTGGTTGCGTAGATGTGTGCGTAGACGGCTTTGTCGACACGCCCAGTATACTTAATGCCTCATTTATATTCTGCTCTAGGTTACTTAGGCTACTACCATAAACGACAAGGAGTGCGCCATTAGCTGATGTGGTATCGTTACTAAATACTAGGCCTATTACCTTATCAAATCCCCAGCCGTTGGCTGAAACTACGTAGTACCCATCAATGGGTGTTAGTGGGTATAGTGCTAAGTAGTATGTGCCCACGCCAGGTTGGTTAATCTCCATCCAGGCAAATTGACCCGCACTTGGCGGTATATAAATAATAGCAAAGCTACCTGGCGTGAATTGATCCGGGGTTAGGGTTGCCTTAAAGCCCCAGTTAATGGCTAGGTTATACATCTCATTGGGATCCTGGGCTGGGAAGGAGTAATTACCAACACCTAAAGCAACAACCCACGTTGTTTCTCCAGGATTAGCGTCAACGTAAATGTCATTAATGAAGTTAATTCCATACCAAACCATTGTGGATTGAGGCAGGTTACTTACAGTGAAGTTAACGTAAACCACCGGGAGATTACCAACCAATTCATAGTAGGTAACCTCCCTTAAACCATTGCTTGCATTAATTACTCCAAGTATTGTGCGCCCATTCACAATGTATAACTTAGTATAAGGCCCTATCTGCGGGGCACCATCACCAGCACCAGTATAACCATTATAGTAAAAGAGGTGCACAGTCTCACTAGCCTTAAGTCGCCTATGAATAGGTTAGGATAGTTGCATGGGTTTCCACCGTTTAACGCCACACTAAAAACATCCCAATGCACTGGGTAGGTATTACCGGGGTAGGGCGGTGGGTTATTAAACTGAATACAGGCGACCCCATTTGAAATTAGGGGGCTGGTTAAAGGACCCTGTAACTGGGCGAGGGCTATTAGGGAGCTACAGACATTATTAATATTAAGATTGCCATTCCCATTAGTAATTGCCTAGCCTTCACAAAGATTGATTCCTCATAATAATCTTTTTTAAATTTTAGTCACGACTAGTCGTGACTAAAATTTAAAAAAAATAAGAAATAAACGCCTGTTTATGCAGGCGGAAGGAGTGTTTAGGATTAATAAGAATTTAATAATATATGCGACGGAGTATGGCTTGGTATTTCAAGTTAGGAATTCACGTAATTTATTGATAAACTACAATAATATACTTAGGGCTAGGTATATTCGTAAAGGGAGGAATATCGATGCTGACTCGCTTATAAGTGGGATAACGATGTTAATGCTCACATTCTCTTTCTACTATATGGCTGCTCAATTGCAGATACCAGTTTCCGGCGGATTATTTTTCGTTAGCATTTCCTTTCTTATCGTGGGTATACTAATCATAATTGCCAGTGTTATTGGTAGTAAGACCAAGCATAGGCTAGTACTATATGTTGCAAGATCAAAGAATCCTATAATAATAGATGGAGATCCATCCCAAATAGCTGCGTTATTTAGCATTATAAAGAATAAAATAGCTACAATTAATTCGCAATACGCATCTTCATCGACGGTTTCACAACCACTGCCACAAACTAAGGTTCAAACCACAGTAACTGAGAGCTATGAGGAGCTTGAAGTGAGGCCGTTTACGGGAGATGATCAAACAGTTGTAAAAAGTTGAAGTTAAGGATAATATTTCTAAAAGTTAACTAATCTAGATCATGACTATTGATTAAGCGAATTTCCCACCCATCTTTGCTTTATTCTGAAATAAAATTAATACAGTACCGTAACCGCAAATGTTTTAATCTTTAAGTTTCGTTGCCAGCGGTGTTGTTCTTAAGGCGTTCTTAATTTCATTAATAAGGTCCGGATTATTAATAGGAATTGAGAATAACTCTAATTTACTCCAACCGGCATCTATACTAATGGTTACTTTATTAGGATCTTTGGATGGAACGTAAACGGAAATGTTTTTTTACTTTCTCATGCATAATGTTCTTATAGTTACTTGGAAGCTTATACAGGTTTAGGGACTTATTAACTATACTAACCCATGAATTAATAGTACCTATAGCACTTAGGACCCTAGACTTTCTATAACTCGTAGATATATATGAACTTGTGAGCCCATAAATACCACTTATTATCATGATAACAGTACCTTCAGAAGCGCTATTAATAATACCTTGAGAGAGCCCCCATGCTAATAGTATAAAACCAAGTACAAAAATTATTAGAAAAATACCCCAGCTTATAAGGCTTACGACGGCCTTATTAATTATTTTTGGTGCATCAAAGTAAATAATCCTCCTATCCGTAATTAAGAGCCTCTTGGGGTTCCAATTCATGTCGACAACTAATGGTATCTCAACCAGTAGGGTTTCACCCTGCTTCACATAAAGACCATTATTAACTGGTATTTATACTTTAGTCACGAGTATATGTGACTAAAAGTATTTTTAGCATTTTAAGGTATAAATTTAGGTTTCATTGAGTTTAAATAATCGTGCTTGATTGAACTATAGCTAAGGCCTTATCCACGGCTGTGGAGTATTTCCTTAGGGCTGGGAAGACGAGTATAAATACTATGATGTATGATAGTATGAGTAGGATTGTGGCCGTCTTGAACTCCTCTATGCCGTATCTATCCCTTAACCTCAGGGAACCTATAATAACCGCCATTACGAAGCCGACCAGATCCACTAAGGCTATTATACCAATGATAATGAGAAGAATCAAGTCTCCCAAGTTAGGGACAGGTTGAAGCGTTGTAATGTAGATTAACATGTTAGGTTTAGCAAGTAGCAATATAAGAAGTAATGCTAACGCAGATAACGCAAGGTTAGCCCCAAGGTAGGGCCTAGCGAAGATAGGCGATATCCCACTTAATATCTTGAGCGATCTACGTAAATAAATTAATGCAATTAGTTGCATTAGGATACCCACGTAGGCAGCGACAAGCCCACCCTCAATACCGGCATTAATGTCTGAACCACTGATGCTGATGATTGATACCTGTGAAGCGAGTGATAAATAAACTGATACTATTATTAAGACGGCCCCTATATTGCCAATTATTACGCTATTAAAGAGGAGTTTAGCAAAGTTTTTCGCATTAAGTAGGGCGGGAATTTCATCCTTAGAGAATGAGACAGCTTGGTGTTGAGCAAAGCTGCTTTGCGTGGGTCCTTCGCTAAAATTACCCTGAGTAGTCATAGATGATGAACCTAAGTAATTGAACTAATAAATTTTAGTCACGGATCAACGTGACTAAATTTAAGAGGATTAAGCTAAGTGTCATAAGGCTATGACTGATCAAGGACCTGGATCAGTTAGTACATCTTCAATACTTAGTAGGGTTCTTGATGTATCGATGCTTACGGAATATAATAAACGTTTTATTAGTTTATGGGCAGGTTTGCTTACTGGTTTAAGTATTATACTTTACTCTGTCTCGTTCATATTCTTAAACCTTGCATCTGCAGCTCCCCTTATTAGTACGGTTGCATACGCGTTTTACTTACTACTTGGCCTATTAGCGTTATTCATAGGCTTTAAGAGGACAGTCCCATCAACCATCTTCATTTACGTATCACTCATATTGGTTTCTCTATACTTTGTTCTTCTTGGTGTATCAATAATTTTTTTTCCGGATATATAATTTCCCCCACTGTTCTGATAATTAGTGGCATATTAATTCTGACACCGTTATTTAGAAGGAAGCAAAGGGAAACAGTGGATAGGGTTATTACGTACTTTTTTTGTGATGGTCGGGTTAATCCTTGCATATATAGGGGTAATTACAATTAGTATAGTAATCACTGGTAATATGTGGATGAGCGCCAATATTCCTTACATTGTTCTTACTTCAAGCTTCTTTGCGTCATACACCTCAATGGCATCTGCAATACTTTACATACTTACATTAATGGTTAGGGAATACATCAATAAGTATCCAATTGGCAGGGACATAATAGAGTTCCTCACTTACCTTGTATTCCTAATTTACGGCGCAGGTGAGATATACCTAGGGGGGTCTGTGATATCACTTATTGGGTCTGTAATTTCATTCTACGCATTAGCTAGGTATTCCATGTTCACTTTCTTATTTATCGCCGGGTTAATAAATGCGTTGGCCGGCGTCTTAGTCATGCTCTCAGCCTTAATAGCAATCTACCTTCAATATAAGCGGTTGCAACCAATACTGCGGCAAGTCAAGGCGGCGCTAGGTCCATACATCCAGCCACAACAAGTGTAACCTTATAACCTAGATATTTATAGTATTACATGTAAAAATTAACTTTTCAAAATAATGCATTTATATACTCTGTCTCATCATGCCAAAGAAAAGGTAATAATCCTACTTCTCTTTTATTTTTAGTCACGTTGATCCGTGACTAAAATTTATTAATGCTTATTATGATTAATTAGTGTATGTCGAGTCAGGGTGGTTCTGGTCAGGGTGGTCAAAGACCTGAGTTGGGTAGTATTAGGACTGAGTTGCTTGTTGCGTTTATCTTCGCCATAATAGCTGCCATAATTTACCTTGTGGAGATGGGTATAATATTCGCAGGTGCGGCAGCCATGGGTGCCTATGGATTTGGAGTTGGTGTTGGTATGTTTGTTGGTATTGGCATAGTTTGGCTTATTCTGCTTATTATCGACATCGTTGTTCTTCTGCGTATTTACAGGATGTACAAGGCCGCGGGCAGTGGTGATGTGGCTACACTGAAGTCCCTAAACTCCATTGGCTGGGCAATAATTGCATTGCTCTTTAGTGGTTTAATACCGGGAATAATGTTATTAATAGCTCATGGACCAATAGAGAGATTGTAAATTACCTGTTAATTGAATTTTAGTAAAAATAGTATTAATTATTCCTTATCTGAAGGTTAATGCTTAAATATGACTATACACTGAATTCTAGTCTATGAAAGTTAATGAGTTTGGTACTATTGATGGTGACCTAGCATTTATAGCCAATATAATGATGAAGCTTTCCTATAGTGATCCCTGTATTAGGTTTGGTTTGCTCGCGGATCAAGTTGGTTGGCATAGGCAGAAGCTCCTGAGGGTTTTGAGGAGGGGCATTAGGATGGGGGTTATTGCTAAGTGCGGTGATGGTAGTTATGAATTAGTAATGCCGATCTTCAGGAGCGTGGTTGAGAAGGAGGATATAACACTTAATGTGGTTAGACTTACGAATGGGGGTCTCGTAGTGAACCACAATGTTCACGTTATACTTCGCAATACAGGGTTGATGGACATGGATCGCGTCTTTGTTAGGGTCTACGGAGACCTTGACTGGGGCGAACCCCTCAGGTTTACGTGCTGCGGTGTTACTATTACCGAGAAACTTAATAGGATTAGGTGCCCACATGGTTTCTGCAACTTCATATTTAGGCTTGGTAGGGCCGTTAAGTCAGGAGAGACTATTAGATACGGCTATTCATTCAATCTGTATTACTACATGCCCATGGACTACTTCAGCATTGACGCCATTAATCATATAAAGAGGTTGATAATTAGGGTGCCCAGGTCATTTAATGAATGGGGTATAAGGATTGAGGATGCCGAGTTATTGGGTAATGGCTTTATGACGAAGCACGTGAATAATAAGCATAATATATTAGTTGGGAAAAACCTAATGCCGCCCACGGTGTTAAAGATGAGGATAGCGTTTCTGAGAATTGAATAATAAGGCATTTTAAGTAGGACCCTTACCCCTTATCCTTGGTCTCCTCTTTCTGTTGGCCGCTGCTTTCTGCGTCTTCCTTTTCCTCGTTTGTCCTTACGACCGTGGATTCACCCGACCTAACCACCGTGCCCTCCTGCCTCACCCTAGTCCCCTCCTCAATAGGCCTCACAGGCAACTCCTCAGACGACTGAGCATAAACCCTAGTACCATCCTCGGCAACTCCCCTAACCGCTGTGCCCGGTTCGCTACCGCCCCTCCTGACCATGGTTGTTGCCCTCCTAATTATCATCGTAGTCACATACCTAACCTTATCCCTATAGGCAATACCGAGACCTAGCAGGGCAACGCCAGCTCCAAGGCCTATTACATTAACTAGGTTGTAGTTCCATACTAGTTCTATGGTTGTTGGTCCGTTTATTGAGGATAGGCTGACCACGCTTGAGGAGGTGGTGCTTGAGCCCGTACTTGTCTGTATCACGGCGTGGCTATAGGCCAGTGGAATTATTGGGTTTGAATTGTTCGGTTTATAGTTAAGTGCATTAATGCTAAAGCTTCCTCCTTTATCGACCCAGTAAGTCCCCTCCGTAATTGTTGTTGAGCTACCTAGGCCTGAAATAACATCCTCAACGATTACCTGGTACTGCATCACCCACTGGGCCATACAATTAATCGGTGAGTTCACGGTTATCACGGTCGTGGATGCTGGATAACCGCAGGACCAACCTGGAATACTAGTCTCGAGCCATTGTTGTAGCTTATTGATGGTGGTATTGATGGTAGGTTTACTGTGGAACCCTTATTAAACCAACCACTCACTGACTTGCCGGTGACGGGGTCCGTAATTGATACGTAGTACTCCTTAATGTAGTATGCTGTTAAGGTCGTTGGTCCGTTAACGTTCACAGTGATGGTGGTGGAGGTACCATAACCGTTGGACCAGTAATCAAATACGTATTGTTCGTCATTACTAATGCTCACTGTGCCTGGTACAGAAATGACGTAAGTGCCTGGTGTAACCCATAGGCTATTGGTCTCCTGTCCATTTATGCTTGCTAATGCATTAACCGGTGTGCCATCCACAGAGACCAGGTTAACCGTTAATTGCGTGAGAACTGTGACGTTTATCTTGAAGGTATCTATAAACACGCCGCTGCCGAATGGCCATGAGTAGGTTAGGCCTAGGGTTATTACGCCATTGCCTGCCGTAGTGGGGGTTAGGTATAATGTGACTGTTAAGTCGCCACCACTATCTACCTGTGTGGTTGATGGCACGGCATAAACATTTGAGGCGATGTTGGATACTGCCGTTACTTCGATATTGCTTGCGGTATAGCCTGTGTTTTGTAGGGTAATGGTTATTACGTTTTGTTCGCCCTCATGGAGTATTGTGGTGCTTACACTAACTATGGTAAATGGCCCTGGCCTACTTGGTAATACATTGATGCCTATGGACGCTGAATTATCTAAGTAGCCATCACCGTATACCGAAACAGTTATTGTGTCGCTAATGGGGTTGTTCGATGGCTTCACATATATCGGTACATTAATCGTTGCCTCGCCCTGGGCAGGTACCGTGACTTGCATCGGCTGTGCACTTATCAGGCCCGCACTATCGCTAACCTCTACGGTGTAGGTGTAGGAAATGTAGCCCGTATTTTCTATACTGACAACCAGTCTGTATGTATTATTGCTAGGCAATGCCGTTACTTCCTGATTATTGCTGTTGACTATATAAGGGGTACCCACAATAGTGGCAGGTGGGTGATCCTCCTCAACATAATTGGCACTGCCACTAACGCAGTCTGGTGTGATTGCATTATTAACAACGAGACACGCGGTCACCTGCGCCGTGTATGTGGCGCCATTATAAATTGGCGGTACTATCTCAAATGGCACATAATACGCATAACCACCTGGTATAACGCCTGAGTATTCCTGTGTACCTGATGGTCCGCTCATGGTTATGGTTAAATAAACCTGCTGCCCCGAGAACACATTTTCAAGGTTTATAATCATATTGAACTCCTCACCATTATAAAACACTGATTGTGGTTGGAAATTTGTATTGGTAAAATACACGATCTGATTTTCTAGCGATACGCCAGATGGGACGGGTAATATGGGAATGCCATTGGAGCCCTGTGCGTGTATTGCCATGGCCGTGGCAATTAATATCAGTGATATAATGATGAATGATTTTGATAAGTACACTCTGCCATGGTTCATTTTATCCACCGCCTGTGTATACCTGTGTTGATTCCTCAGCTATGAATTTTATGTCTAGTACTCCTGCTGGGCTTATTGTGTCTCCGTTTTTGAGTTCCTGTGGTCCCTTGCCCTTTATCTCCTTGCCGTTGAGTAGTGTTCCGTTTGTGCTGTTTAGGTCCTCCACATACCACTTATTACCCCTTAGGAAAATCCTGAAATGCCCACCACGCTCCTCCCTACTAATCATCTGGAGAACATCAGGCGGAACACCATACCTCTCAAAGGTCTCCCTACCAAAAACCCTAACAGCCTCAGTAACCGGAACCTCAACACCATTAGGCAACCTCAAACGATAAAGAACAACACCAACCTTGGTCGCTTCCCTCCTTTCAGAGACGATGGTTGGCCCCGTAACTGATGGGCGTGGTGAGGGCGGTGGCGCGGTGATCTGTGGGGGTGGTTGTGCCGGGGCTGCCTGGCGTTGGGTACTCGGTCTCCTTAGATACATAACGGCACCTATTGCGGCTATGATTATTACTACCGCCACTATTATTGCTATGAACAATGGTGACATGGAGGATGACGGTGTTGGTGCAGGTGTTGGCGTTGGTGAAACGCCAATGTCTACCTCAAAGGATGCTGACTGAGTCTGCCCCGTGTTTGGATTTGATACGGTGACCACTATCGTCCAGGTACCGGTGGGTGTTGAACTGCTTATTGGGTTTATTAATGGTAAATACGAATTTTGATAATCAACTAAACTAAGTGATCCCGAATACAAAGTTTCTGTAGCGCCGCTTGGTGTTCGCCCAGTTACAACAATATTAACGTTACAATTTGATGCTGACTGCGATTGTAACCTAAGTGTTACGTAAAGAGATTCACCGACATTAAATACTGATTGAGGATTACCACTTGAGTCAGACGGGTAAATGACTATTGGACCGCATCCAACATCGACGAATGTCTGAGGTACTTGCGACATTAGGATTGATGGTAGTATTAATGTGGTTATTATGAAGACTATTATAAGACTTGCCTTTAGCGTCTTAATTCCGTGGTTAGTCATTGTTATCACATTTGGGTAATTCCCTACATGGTTTTTAAATTTTTCCTAAGTAGATAAAAAAAATTATCACATGATAAATAAATTATTATCTTCTTGAAATTAAAAGCAAATTTTCTTCTTTGCACATTCTTCATAAATATCCTAATAGCACTATTTCAATTTATTTACCATTTACCAATAAATATTCGATTATATTAGAAATTAATACTACATTATTATATTTTTGTTCTCATTTTCCACTCATCCTCTGCGGTGATACATTTAACGCCGTAATCCCTGCAAAGTCTCATTATTGAGTTTAGGGTCTTTATCCACCACTCCCTGGTTACTGGGTGTACTGGGTTTAGTTTCCTGCTCATGAACCTGATTATGATAGGCCTTGGCCTAAACCTGTCAATTATTACCTGGGAGTTTGTTTCCTTGGCTAGGCGTATTACTGGCTCGTAATCCTCCACCCTATCGTTTATGCCAGGTATCACCGGACCTAGGAATATCCAGGTTTCAATGCCTAAATCAGCGATTTTCCTAAGTGCCGACGCCCTTGCCATTGGGTGGGCAGCCATGGGCTCTATTACCCTGTATGTATCCCTCATTGTGGTTATTGTGAAGCCTACGTCCACTGACCTACCGCACTTGCTAATTACGTCTATGTCCCTGATGATTAATGCGGACTTCGTTTGAATACTAACGTGGTAGCCCGCGTTGCACAATATCTCGATTGACCTCCTGGTCAGTTTGTACCTGGACTCCACGGGTTGGTACGGATCCGTTATTGTGGACACACCAACAATGCCCGGCCTAAGTCTCCTGATATCCCTTAGTAACGCCTGTATTAGGTTTACCTTGACGTATACGACCTTACCCCATTTAACGCCAGGTTCGCCTCTCGTGAAGTCCATGGCATAGCAGTAAATACAACCATGTTGACAGCCTAGGTACGGTTCAATGCATAGTCATACTCAGGTAGTCCAGACCTGGATAGTGCTGACTTAACCCTTATCTCCTTCGCGACTATATTGCCTAACTTAATTATACCGCTCATCCTACTTTCCGCCCAACCATTTGATTAGGCTTGATTGACTTGTGAGAACCCTAATCACGTAGGACCTCGATATCCAGGTACTTATCGGTAGTTTTAGGAAACCTGCCACGTACCTCAGGCGTCGCTTAGTTCGTAAAATCTCTCATACGGTCCATTAAGCATTGCCCTAATGTTCTCCCTAACCCACCAAACACCAATTGGCAGGTTAAAGCCTGGATAGATCTCACGCCATAGTATGACAGCCGCCTGTCTGCGCATCGAGCGTAATGCCTCAAGTACGGCTATCCTAGCTGCGTAGTAGCAACCGCCTATTGATGGGTAGTCATCACGCCCCCGGTAACCCTCATAGTCAAGCTCGAGAACCACATCACCACCCACACATTCCATGTGGAGCCAGGCCACCAGGCCTCAGCCCACTCATAAAGCCAGGTATGCGGTGCCAGGATCCCTATGAAGGTATTATCCTTAAAGCTCCTCACGTATACCCTATACTCACTTATGAGCGGGTAGTCACGAACCTCACTGAGCAGTTTATCGGAGACCTGCTTATCAACGGCAGTTATCGACCACCTAGTTGGCACGAGCCTCCTCCTCTTACCAACACCAAGAGCACCCACGCTTAGTAGCCTTGATATGTGGTGCACGCCAATACCATGGCTATACAACGTCCATATAGCCTCCGTAGCGTTTAAGTCCGTGTCGCCGTAAACCTTATCAACTATCCTTGGCGGTGGTGGTAACGAGCTAATCCTTAATTCTTGCAATGGCGCTGATGGTCCAAAGGGTGGTGAGTGCTCATCAAACACGTACCTGGTACCCACAGGTTTCTCGAGTATTAACTCGGAATCCACTGGCTTGTTCGGTAATGCCATGACCTGTATATCGTGTAGAGTCCTGGGAGGGTTCCTGGCATCCTCAACCCTAGCCCTGATAGAACCCCTAATTAGTGATAATCTACTTGATATGAAGTCCTCAAGTCTCATGTTTAGCCAGGTCTTTGGGTTCTCGAGATTGCTGGTATCGCCGTGGATGGATGGTGCTGCTGGGTATACATTAACCCTTGGGTAGCCGATACGCCCAACGAATATGCTTGGCGGTGAGGATCCATCAATGCGTTCCTTATTAACGACATTCCTAAGCGTGTACCTTGCACGTAGTTCCGCCAGGACTGGGCAGTAGGATAGGCCGCATAGGTTGTATTCTCCCTGCACCTGATGCATAGCGCTGGGTTTATCCGCACCTCAATAATATAGCCTTAAAGCAGTATATAGGTGTTTCGATTAACTCTACTCGTGAGTGGGAACCTTAAAAGGCGCTTCGTGATTTTCTACGTCAAACCTATGAGTAAGGCTTGGGTGGGTTAATGAAGTGTGGCAGGGAGGTATTGGTGGCTAGTGGATTTGGTTATTTCGTTAAGTTGATTAAGAGGAGATGTATTGTTGGTGATGGTATGTCCATAATCCATGTTGATCCTAGGGTGATCGGTGTTTGGAGGGATGGCGAGTTGGTGGAACTTAATTATGATTGGAGGGCATCGTTTATTGATTACGAGTATGGCGTAATAACGGTGATCGTTAGGGATAAGTCACTTGAAACGATCATTAGGATTAGAGGTGGTAAAATAATTGATGCGTTCACGATGGAGGTTAATTAAGCTCATTCAGGCGGTATCTCCTTAAATAACATATTTACGTCAATGCCCTCCCTCCTAAGCCTGTAAAGCCTAACTGCGTAATATACTGTGATGCCAATCGCAAATAATGCCGCAAAGAACCCTATTATGTAGGCGTTTATTGATGGTACGAATAAGTACGCCATTGGATTCATTACCTCCTCATAGGCTATCCACGCGAATAACGCGGTCATGTAAATGCCAAGCACAGCTGTTACTTTCGACTTTGTCCTTACACCAAGCACTATGGCTGTTATTGTTATTATCATGAAGTACATGAGTATCGTGACCAGGGTGCTCACGTCCATGGTTGCCGATAGCAATGGAACAACGCTGAAATTATAGAGATACATTATCACGAGGGTTATTACAAGGTCGGTTATATGGGCTGTAATGGGTGTGTGGGTCCTTGGGCTTACGTAAGCGAGGAATGAAGGCAACACCCTGTCAAAGGATAGTGCCAGTAGGTATCTGGCTATCTGTATTATTAGGACTGAGACGACATTTATGTACCAGGTGAATGATCCAACAACTATCAACCACTGAAGCAACGGATTCCTCAACACCATTATGAGTAGGGCCTGTGGATATGGAGGCGGTAATGAGCTCGGCCAGGAAACACCACTGGCGACGCCGTAGTATATGGCGAATAATCCATTTAACCTATTAATGCCTATTGACGATATCGTAATCCAGACACCGAGAATTAAAAATACAGCACTCAATACATAGGTTCCAAATATCGCCATGGGCATTGCACGGCCCCTCCTAACCTCACCACCAACCGATAATACGAAGTTTACGAAGGGGAATACATAGGCTAGGTACGGTATTAAGTATATTGTGTCCATAATCATGCCATTACTCGGCAACCCCCCTGATGTAGAAACCGCCTGGCTAAGTATGTTAGGCGCCGTGGTCTTTATGGCATTAATTATTTGCGGCGCATAAACATGAAGTAGTATTATTGTTAATGCGAATGTTGCTATGCCAAATAACGAGATTGCAGATGCTAAGTATGTACCTGCCCTCGATGAAACGATATTAATTAATACGAGGATTGTAAATATCACGGAACCCATTAAGAATATCATTAATGGGCTACTCATTAATGAGTTGCCAAGGGATACGAGGCTTGGTGCATTATCCGAGATGCCTATTGCCAGTATTGCAGGTGCTAACCCCGTGATTATTCCAAGGCTTATTAATACGGCATTGAAGAACATCTGATCTACTGTGAACATGAACATGGTTGCGAAGCCTACTGATGGGTGTAGATTCCTCGTTATGAACACATAGTCACTGGCTGTCCTGTAATATGTAATGCCTACCTTATTGAGTAGTATCGTTAGTGGTAGAAATAATAATGCGCTAATGGCTATGGCAATTAATGGGTTTCCCTTTGGGAAATTGAACATGCTAGATACCAACAGTATAAACCCTGATTGGAAGGCTATGAATGCAGTATTCATTAGTAGGGCTGTCCAAGGGCCAATTTCCCTAACGAGTCCCGTGGACTCCCTAAGGAAGGGCGTTGGTTTCTTCACGGTCCGGACCTGAGTTAAGCGCTTTAATTTCTTTCGGTGGGTAATCAGTGCTTCATTGAGTATTCCCTAATAACCTGCAGTAATTCACTGTGATGCTTCTCATCATCCGATATACCCTTAAGCAACTTAACAATAAGCTTTGAGGCTGCACGGTGTTTGGCTTCAATCCTAGTACTGGTTATTGGTAGGTAACTCCTTAGTAGGAAGCTGTAGACCCTCACGGCATTATCCTCATAACCCTCCAATTCATTTAACTTATCAATTATTACGTTCGTTACATCATAATGAACCTTCTCCATTGAGCTTATGTACTCAATTAGTGACTTTGTGTGGGTTATGGCTTCCTCAATATTTCCCTGCAATGAGGTTAATGTCTCCATGTCAAAGACCTTCTTTGGCGGGCATTCATGAATCAACTCCTTTATTGTAGTTAATATGTAATTGTGCATTGCAGATTCAATGCTTATCTTCCTCATTATGGCGCTTATGAATGGCTCATTGGTGCTCGAGGCGGCTATGCCGTATAGAATGGCTAGGTATCTCTCGAGCTCCCTCATCATATCAATGATCTTAGACAATTTATCATTAATATTGCTATTATGCATTTGTATTCACGCATGCCTTATTTAAAGGGTATAATTTATTTTTTCTTCCTTAATTCACGCAGTATGAGGGTCGTAATAATCGGTGGCGGTGCCGCTGGAATGAGTGCGGCGTCTAGAATAAGGAGGTTGAGACGTGACTTTGAGGTTGTGGTTTTTGAGAGGACAGGCATGATTAGTCACGCGCCCTGCGGAATTCCTTACTACCTCGAGGGATTATTCGATAATTATGAATTATTCATGCATTATACACCTGACTATTTCGGGAGGGAGAGGGGTATTGATGTTAGGACTAATGAGGCCGTCATTGAGGTTGGCCTGGGTTACGTTGTCACGGATAGGGGTAATAAAGTAGGGTGGGATTACCTGGTACTCGCCACCGGCGCTATTCCCGCTATACCGAACATACCGATTAAGGGGGATCACGTATTCACGGTACATCACCCGGCCGATGCCATAAATCTGAGGAATGTACTCTACTCGATGGATAGCGTTGGTATTATTGGTACTGGCTATATTGGGCTTGAGGTTGCGAGCACTTAGGTTTAGGGGTAAGGAGGTGTTGATGATTGGTAGGTCTGGTTATCCATTACGTAAGTCCCTGGATGAGGATATGGGTAATATCGTTATAAATGAGTTAATTAAGCATGGCGTAAAGTTGCGATTGAATGAGAGAGTAATCGAGATTGATTACCAGGGTGATAAGCAGGTAATAATTACTGATGGTGGTAAGCACGCTGTTGACGCCGTAATACTCGCAACGGGCATAAAACCAAATGCGGAATTGGCAAAACAACTCAATTTACGCATTGGTGAAACGGGTGCCGTGTGGGTTGATAGTCGCATGAGGACAAGCATCGATAATGTCTATGCCGCGGGTGATATTGCCGAGACAAAGAACCTAATAACTGGTAAGCCCTACTGGCACCCCTTTGGGACTACGGCTAATAAGATGGGGTTCGTGGCAGGTAGTAACATAGCTGGTAAGCCCATGGCCTTCCCCGGGGTTGTTGGTACCTCAATGACTAGGTTCATGAACCTATACATAGCAAGTGCGGGATTAACAACGCAGGAAGCAATAAGGCATGGATTAAGGTGAGGAGTGCCGTAATAACCGCCAGGACTAAGGCAAGGTATTACCCAGGCGGTGGTTATGTGACGATAAAACTAATAATTGATGAGGACAGCATGAGGATCCTGGGCGCCCAAGTACTTGGCGATGATGGCTCCTACGTGCTTGGTAAAATCGATACATTAGCGGCATTAATGGCTAAGGGGGCAACCGTTGAAGACCTATTCATGAGCGACCTGGCTACCTACCTGCCGTAACCCAGGTCTGGGATCCATTAATAATTGCCGCGAGACAATTTCTCAGGAATTGACGCATTCTTTTATATTTAAATAAATTTAAGTATTTATAACTAAATGCTGATATTTTTAATGAACATACATATGCCTATTTAAGTAAAAATATAGGATGCATCACTATATAAATTGTTAATTCACATAACTATGCGCGATGGTAGACCAACCCATACTCGGGGCGCCAACTGATGTTAGGGTTGTGACTGCGGTTGGTGTTTTAGCCCATTTAGCAATGGCATCGAGCTTCCTTGGCACAATACTCCTGGCCGTGGTTGCCGAGTACCTATACATAAGGAGCCGTAATCCCTTCTGGTATAACACTGCCAGGACGTTCTCAGTAATATCGACAATATTCTTCGGCGTTGGTGCGGCCTTCGGTACGCTGGTTGAGTTTGGCCTAGTTACGTTGTGGAGTAACTTCATATCGTTAATTGGCGAGACCATTGTGTTACCGTTTTACCTGGAGTTGTTTGCATTCCTAACTGAGGTAATAATATTGCCGCTCTATGTATTTACGTGGAACAAGATTGGGAATCAAGTCCTTCACTGGATAATAGGTATAGCCGCAGCATTTGGTGGCTATTATAGTGCCTACAACATATTGGCGGTCATGGCATCATTGAGCATGAGACCGCCAGGTCTCGAGGTTATTAACTTGTACCAGGCCACTGGCAGAACGTGGTTGGTTTAACGGATTACGTTGTTAAGTGGGCCTCGCCGACAGATGCTTGGAACATGTTCTGGTGGGGTGCCAATGTCTTCATATTCCACGGTATACTGGCCGCCGTCATACTTACCTGGTCGATAATAGCCGCGATATACCTATACCTATACATACGTGATAGGAAGCCCGAGAGACTAATGATGCTTAAGGTACTGGTACCCACTGTGGCCGTGCTAACGGCAATTCAAGGCTTCGTACTTGGCCACCTACAGGGCGAGCTAGTTCTGCAGAATGACCCACTTAAGTTGGCGGCTCTTGAGGGTATGTTCTGGAGTGGTCTCAGGGTTGATCCATTAACGAGCTTCCTTGCATATGGAACATTCAACCACGCCTTCTGGGGCTACTATAGCTGGCCTGCCTATGAGAGACCGCCAGCCTTCGTATTTGTGTTTTACTGGGCCTTCATGGTCATATTCGGAATATTACTCGGTATATGGAGCGGTGCCCTATCGCTTTGGTACCTATTCCCAGGCTTCTTTGGTCGTTTTGGCTGGGCTAGAGCGTTGGCGAACTTCTTTGAGAGGAGTGGCGTTTACTTAATGCCTTTCTTCGCGGCCTTCGCATCGATTGGTGGCGCAGTTGCGGCTGAGTCGGGTAGGTACCCATTCATACTAGTTCAGGCAGACCCCAACCCAAATGGTGGCCCACCAATAATTACTGGTGTGCCCGTTGGACCAGGCGGCTTACTGAACCCAACGCTTTACTTCCCAGTTTGGTTGGCGGTGCTTGTGCTTATTGTTGAGGTTGCCATGCCGTCGCTAGCCGTGTTCATGGTTTACCTATACCTAAAGAGGGCGCTAGGTACGAAGAGACTAAGGTGAAGGCTGTGGAGTATTGAGGTGGTGGGTATGGTCTCGGCAACAGACATTGCCGTGGGCTTAATCGCCTGGGCCTTTGCTGTTCACCTGCCCTGGTCTATACTGTGCTTGGCCTTGGGTGGATATTACCAACACTTGAGTTAATTGGTTATAAGCGTAATAGGCAGGTCTACGTTGACCTGGCGCATAACATGGCTAATTACCTAATTACTATTTACGCAATCGGTGGCCTCTTTGGCACGATAATAACCGTATTCCTCGCAGGCCTGCTGCCGATATTCACGAACATAGCTGGAGCCTTATTATGGCCCGTTTGGGGCGTCGCCATAGTCTTCGGCGTTGCCATAGCCCTACCCTTCATTGGCTTCTACTACAGGGGCTTTGGTAGGATTAGCCCAATGAAACATGTTATCATTGGTTATGGCATGGCTGTATCGCTCACGGTTATACCGGCCATGTTCAGGCTCGTCTTCGCCTTCATTAATTACCCAGCCGGTGTTGAGGTGTTTAAGGATAACTCATCAATTGTCGGCTTTACCCTAGGCATTAATTGGTCCCAGGTATTCCTAAACCCGACGTATGCCCCATTATTCCTAGCGACGCTCTTCGGCGCAATCGCGATGACCGGGATACTCATAAGCTCCATATTTGGGTGGAGGTACTCAGTCGATAAGAGTGAGTATAGGCTGGTTGGGTATAGAATCAGTAATTGGGTGGGCCTAGCATTTGGTGTTCTCTACGCAGTATTCGCTGTATTGTACCTCTATGAGGTTTACCTACACTCGCCGACGGTTGCCTGGTCCATATTCGGTAAACCACCTGCATACCTACCATCAAGCCTATACCCGGTCTATGAACCAACCATGATATTGACCGGCGTATTCTACATGGACATAGCTCTGGGCTTAATACTGCTCGTATTAATAGTCTTATCCTTCAAGTTCATTAATAGGTCAATTTCGGCCCTTAAGTTAATCCTTGTATTGCTGTTGATGGTTAGTGCCGAGGTTATGAATGGGCTGGCGCACCTTCCCTACGCAATAGTCCCGCCATTATCTGCGGTGCCCGTGCTTGTTAAGGCGTACGGTCTACAATTCGCACTTCAGGTTGCCGATACATTAAAGGTCTCCACATTATTAACACCTGATTTGAACGCATTACTGCAGTTAGTGTCCGTGCAGCCCGGGCTACTTTACGGTAGTTTTGTTGTTTTTGCCCTATTTAATGCGTTGCTGCTTTACGTCATTTATGCCGCCCTCTCATGGAAGTGGACACCACAGGCACTTAGGGTTGAGGGGCAGTAATCGCGTTGATTATCCTCCTTATTAAAATCATCACTATATTTCTCACATTCCCCGACACGGCCGTCGCAATTCCGAAGTAAATAATCAAAGTCATTATTGATGCAATAACCGCCTGCATCAATGAAATAATAATGCTTGGGTAAAGCGTGAACCTCACCGCATGTGCAATAAGTGTTAGAATAATTATTGACAGTAGTGATGGTATTGCGTAATCCAGGATTAATGCCCTGCCATTAAGCACAGATTTAAGGCTGCCCAACTTAATGAATCTAAACCCCAGCGCGGCCGTGTTTGCTAATAGTGATGATACTAATGCACCAATTACTGCGTAGTACGTGAACCCCAAGTCCTTAAATAGTAGAATTGATGGTATCATCGTTGATAAATAAACAATGGTGAAGATAAGCTCGGCCAAGTGCGTATGTAGGATGAGACTCCTTAGGTAGACGCTGGGCCTTATTTCACGGGTATCTTGAATATCCCTCTTATCAATGCCCTGCATCACATTACTAATGAATTGATTAACATTACCCAGGACGCTGTTTATCGCGAGGAGTATGATGGGTAGTACCAATAGGTTTATCTCACTCCGTATGCTTGGCCTAACAAGGTTTATGTAGATGCCGGGGAAGAACGACAGCGTTAGTGCCACATACGTTGTTATTAAGAGTAGTATTAGGAGGTCCCTATAGATTATGTTCAGTCTTCCGCGTTCAAGGAGCTCTCCGTATGTGACATTAATGAGTGTACCACCGTAGCCAAATGGCTTGCTGAGTATGAAGATAACGTACCAAATACCCAACTGGGCATAGCCGAAGATCCCTATGAACATCGCGTCTAGGGACCTGAAGGAATTGATTGCGTATCCCATTAAAGGCACCCAGGATGCACTAAGGACCTCCTTCAGGTATCTGTGCGTGTCGTAGGCATGCACATTATACCTTAGTGAATATATGAAGGCGTATAGCGATGGTATGAATACTATGAAGAATGTTGACCACAAAATGACCTCTATGGTCCATCCAAGGACCATTATCACGGGTATTGCAATGAACTTAGTAATTGATTGAATAATGGACGTCACTACGAACCTACCCCTATCCTTAACCATCAATACGGAGTTAGTTATGGATTGAAGGTATGACGTTATTTCCGAGAGCACAGCTATAATAAGTACGAGCCAAGTGTAAGGCCCCATCTTAGACCAAACACTCGCTAGGTAGGCCATGGTTAGGGCGAGCGTCACTAGGTAGAAGATTGATGATACGTTTATGGCAGCCACAATGTTCAGTCCATTGTCCCTGGCCGTCAACCTTGGGTAGGCAAAGCTTATCAGTGCCGTTGGTAGGGTTGAGAAGGCTATTGTTGCGTTAAGTATGATAAAAGGCCAAGACCAGCCGTTGGTATCTTCCTCGTGATGGCGATATTATATGTGAAACTACTTACTAGGGTAAGTAGTGACGCCAGCACGGCCATGGTCCTTATGTTCCTCGTCATTTATGCTGAACCTACGTAAATTAATAATTTAAAATTTCCTCACATTGGGTTAGTCACGTTATTTTACTCGTTAATCTTTTCTACCGTGGGTAAAATAATGATTTGATGATAATACTAGTACATGGGTCATTAGGACTTGATTATTTGATTCATAACATATTGCCAAATAATGACTGGGCGGTGTCCATGGTATGCCAAAGTAACGGTAATGAAACTGGCATAGATGTAGAATTAACTCCGGGGATCATCACAAGGATCTCCTTACTATGGGGTAGAATACTTGATCTGAGGGATGATGACTTGAGACTACTGCTTGATGCCCTTGGTAATGCCTCAAGATTACGTGAGGCTGTAAACTACATACTTGAAACATACCTTGATTACAACGCATCAAGCTCTACTACTTCATGAGGCTAATGAACATGGTCAATATCTGGAGGCCGATGGGTAAGGGCTGTATAAATGTCCCATTTATTGAACCAATAAAGTCCTTGGTAACCGCTGTAGTATTAGCCAATTATGCATCTAACGGCATTAAGGGGTCAGCAATACTAGCATCGGATTATATAGATGAGATCAAAGATTCATTACAGGAGGTGAGGGGGCTTGGCAATATTTACGTTGTGACTAACCACGTACCTCACGATATTGGTATATTTGATGAACTAATAATGACCTCCATATCGATTCCGCAGGAACCTTTGGTAAATTAATTAGGGTTGGCGGTGGTGCAGGTTCTGAGGTATTAATTAAGAGACTTGGGTTGAGCGTCATAAGTAATAATTTCGAAAACAATAGGGAATTGTTAAGTGATATTGACCTAGAGATTTTGAGGACAGTTAATGAACTTGGGTTTACAACGATGGCGTCATTAATCGATATCGTATCACAATCAATGGGAACGTCCAAAAATAGCGTTATTAAGGAATTAATTAAGCTTTCAAACATGAACCTAGTTAGGACTAGGTATTTAAGCGATGGCAGGGCCGTGGTCACACCAACCATGGCAGGCCTTAAGTTACTAATGGCTAAATAAGCTTGTTACAATTAGATATAACCTATTTACGTAATTATTCATCATGTAAAACTATAGAGAAGAATTTATTAATTAGATAAATCCCGGTAAAGCCGATGCCACCCAAGTGGTACTGGCCAATAGACCCGAGCAACATTCCTAAAATAGTCGTTGAACCGCCAGGTCCAAAGGCCCAGGAGATAATAAAGATGGATGAATCACTGGTAATGCAGTCCTTTGGCCGGTGGTACCCACTGGTTATTCGGCGGGGTTATGGGCCCATCGTTGAGGACGCCGATGGTAACCTATACATTGACTTTAATGCTGGTATTGCGGTTATGAACGTTGGGCATAGCCATCCACGGGTTGTGGAGGCCATTAAGCGGCAGGCCGAGTTATTCACGCACTATAGCATGACGGATTTCTACTATGAATTAATTGTTAAGCATGCATCAATGCTCAGGGAAATAGTGCCTATAAGTGGTGATAAACGTGTCTTCTACACAAACTCAGGTACTGAGTCAATAGAGGGGGCTATGAAGGTGGCACGTGGCCACTTCAGGAACCAGAGACCGTACATAGTCGCCTTCCTGGGCGCCTTCCACGGGAGGACCTACGGCTCTATGGCATTAACCGCAAGCAAGCCAATACAGAGGTTTGGTTTCAACCCGATGCTACCTAACGTAATACACATACCATACCCATACCCCTACAGGTGCCCATTCGGAAAGAACTTAACCGAGGAGGAGTGCGGTGAGGCCGTTCTCGGTTACCTGGAGGATTGGATATTCGGAAAGATGGTTGACCCAAGTGAGGTGTCGGCGATATTCTTCGAGCCAATACAGGGTGAGGGTGGCTATGTGGTTCCACCGAAAAACTTCTTCCCTGGACTGAGGAAGATTGCTGATAAGTACGGCATATTACTCGTGGATGACGAGGTGCAGGCCGGATTTGGCAGGACTGGTAAGTGGTTCGCTATTGAGCATTGGGGTGTTGAGCCTGATGTAATAACAATGGCTAAGGCAATAGCTGCCGGTTTGCCACTCGGCGCCATAGTTGGTAGGGCAAACATAATGGACCTGCCAAGGGGGTCTCACGCCAATACCTTTGGCGGTAATCCAGTGGCCTTGGCAGCGGGTATTGAGGTCATAAACATAATAAATGATGAGGACCTGATGGTGAATGCGCAGAGTTGGTGATTACATTAAGAAGAGGTTTATGGAGGAGATGGACCGCGTGGAGTTGATCGGCGATGTGCGCGGTCTTGGTCTAATGATTGGTGTTGAGCTTGTTAGGAATAAGAGGACCAAGGAGTATGCAATGAAGGAGATTGAGCGGGTGCTCTATGAATCATTTAAGAGGGGTGTTGCTGTGATTAGTGCTGGTAAGTCTACGATTAGGATTGCACCACCGCTAAACATACCCATGGAGCTTGCCGAGAGGGCTGTGGATATAATGATTGATGTTATTAAGAAGGTTGATAGAGAACGTGTTAAGTGACTTTAATTAATTAACGCATCCTTCAAAACCTCCTTCTCTTCCTCAAGGTACCACTCGAGCACGTAGTCATGCCTATCCGCGTAGTTCCTGGCGTATTCAAAGGCGTTTTTCCAGTCATCATCCTCATATATTATTCTCCAACCCTCCTCAATGAGTGACATATCCTCAGACTTACCACTGACTAGGATCCTACCCATCCTCCTGTTTATGAAGACTTTATACCTGCCAGTCATCATATCACGTATACGTGTACAGGTTAAAAAGTCCTATCAGGTTTTTATTTAAAGAGTACACTGAAACTTTCACTGAACTTACGCAGAATTCACGAAACGATCTATGATATCCACGTACTTGTAAATATCATCAGGAAAAATCAGTAAGTAAGTAACATCACCAAACCTCTCCCTAACCCTTAGGAAGGCTTGAAAGACAGCGCCGCTGCTAAGACCAACGAGTAAGCCCGTATTCCTAGCCACGGTAATGACCCCCCTAATAGCCTCCTCAAGACTAACATCAATAACCTCATCAACAACCTCACGAACCCACCTAGTCCCAGACTCAAGCCTCTTTATGCCAGGTATTGCGCTACCCACCGCAGGTTCAACACCAACAACGTATACATCACCAAACTCATCCCTAAGCCTCCTGGCGATACCAGTTATATGCCCACCAGTGCCAACGCCAGCAATTAACACCTTAGGCACCTTACCAACACTCCTGAACTGCCTAACAATTTCCTCACCAGTGACGTAATAATGACCCTCGGGATTATCCACATTCTCAAACTGATTAAGATTAATCGCCTCATTCCTAACGGCCTCCTCATTAACCCAACGCCAAAACTCCTCATCAATCATCTCCCTATCAACCCTAACAACCTCAGCACCCAAGACCTTGAGAAGCACCTCGGTGGTTTCGGGTAAGTGCTTCGTGGTATAAGCCCTGTACCTAAACCCATAAACATTAGCCAGAGCCGCCAAGGAAATCGCCACATTACCAGAGGAGGCCTCAAAGACTAGGTGACCACGTAAATCATTGCTTAAGTACTTACGGAGCAGGAATTGCACTGTTCTGTCCTTAATACTCCTACTAAGTGGATTGAAAAACTCAAGCTTAGCCCAGGCATCACCAAAGCGATCAAGCCTAACGAGGGGCGTCGGGTAAAAACCACTTATGAAATCAATTACGCTAGGAAAAACATTCTTACCATTGCTGCCTGCAAATACCAACACCTGCCATACTAACCCAGCAGGAATAACTAGGCCTTTAAAAGCATTATTTCAGGTTTCATTGTTGAAGAATTACCGATGTGCAAGTTCGCGATTTTCATTATGAATGATTGAAAGAAAAAGTGTGGATGTACGGAATCCCCGCGGTTCGTCCGTCCACATTCATTGGGGACCGCCACGGTCCTCTCTGGGACTGTCGCGGTGTTAATGCATTAATTGCCATGCTTATAAGTCTTTGGGTTCCTTTAAAAGAAATTGTTTTAAAGGGGTTATTTGTACGCGGCTTGATGGTTGAGGTCATTGTTAAGGAGCTGCCGGAGAGACCTAAGCCAGGTGAGAAGGTGCAATTACCCAATGGCGAGACTATTAGGGTTAGGCATGTTGGCATTCCCTGGCTCCTACCGCCTAAGAAGGTTTGCAATGACCCTGAGTGCCCATGGCATGGACACCTAAGTGTTAGGGGTCAGATCTTCACGGTAGTTGTTGAGAGTGTTCATGCAGGACTGCCACAATAATTCATGAATGGCTGCATTATGACCCTAAGTACAAGAGGTATGAGAGAAGGAGGAAGAAGATGCATGTTAGGGTTCCTCCATGCATTGACGTTAAGCCTGGCGACATTGTTTATATTGGCGAGACCAGGCCTTTGGGTAAGACTGTTAGGCATGTCGTCATTGGTAGGAGGGAGGATGTTACGGAGGTTAAATCCCAAGTTCTCAGGCTTGAGCAACAGCAATAACCCTTTAATAATCCCCAGCCTTAATGCGCATAATGCTTTACGACGCGCATACGCACTTGCATGAGTTCCTGGACAGCAGGATTGCGGAGTTTGTTAGGGAGATAACCATTGCGGCCGTCTCCGATGATTACCCATCATCAAGGAGAACAATCGAGTTATCGAGTAATTACGAGAATGTCATACCATGCGTAGGCATTCACCCCTGGAATGTGGATAAGGTTGGGCTTGATGAGTTAAGGCAGGTTGAGAAGTTACTATCTGAGGCCAGGTGCATTGGTGAGGTCGGGCTTGATAGGAGGTTTGTTCCCCAAACCTTTAATAGGCAGGTTGAGTTCTTTCAAGTCTTTGTCAATTGGGCTAGGGATTATGACCTGCCGCTTAATGTCCATGCGCCTGATGCCTGGAGGGATGTTCTTGAGATGGTTAGGAGGGCCGACGTGGATAGGGTCATGTTCCACTGGTATACCGGGCCTCTCAACCTTATTCAGGAGTTGAGGGATTATGGCTATTACGTGTCGATAAACGCGGCCATAAAGATACAGGAGAAGTCAAGGGCTGTGGCTAGGGAGGCGCCTCTTGGCATGATACTTCTCGAGAGCGATGGGCCATATGAGTATAGAGGTATAACGCTCGAGCCTCCTATGGTTAAAGATGCCGCCAACATTGTCGCTGAAGTAAAGGGCTTGAGTGTTGATGATGTTTGGGATGCGGTTAGTGCTAATTTCTCTAGACTTTTCAACCTGTAGTACTTAACCTATTTATTAATTGATACTCTATGTCCGTAACCACGTACATGCAGTATCAATAGTAATAGTTATTAAGACCCCAATTAATGGCTTAATTCCGTATGGCAGAGAAGACAGGACCCTTCCAGAAGGTCGTTGTTGATCAAGACATATGCATCGGCTGTGGTGCGTGTGTGAGTGTATGTCCATACCAAGCATTGGAACTTGATGAGAATGGCAAGGCAAGGCTAATATGGGACATGTGCAAGGACGACTTCAGCTGCGTACCAGTCTGCCCAGTGAACTGTATATGGAAGACCAGCGAGGCGCCGGACTCAGCCAAGGGCAAGGCCAACTGGTACAGGTTCAGTAAGGCTTTAAGCGATGCTGAGAAGAAGGAGTTTGAGGATTGGAAGGCCAAGTTCAAGATCAGCTGGTCACCCGCGTAATAGGGTTACTTATTTAATTAAATATTTAAAAGTAATTGTTTTTTCATGAATAGAAAAATTAAAACAGTGCACTTTCTGGACTTGCAACAATGATAATGGATAAGTTGGATAAGGAGATACTAAAGGAGATCCAGAAAGATGGCCGATTACAATTGAGTAAGTTAGCAGAGATTCTGAATAGGCCGAGGACCACCGTAGCCACTAGGCTTGCCAGGCTTGAGGGAGACAAGGTAAT
Source organism: Vulcanisaeta sp. JCM 16159 (assembly GCF_001316265.1). GTDB lineage: Archaea > Thermoproteota > Thermoprotei > Thermoproteales > Thermocladiaceae > Vulcanisaeta. Next base: position 73,172 of record NZ_BBDN01000001.1, read on the forward strand.
AGCGTCCTACAGGGCCGTGATAGACCCGTTAAAGGTTGGTTTCTCACTACTGGCCTTTGTATTAATTAGTGTAAGGAGGAGCGCACCGAGTGGTGGTAAGTCGGCCCAGGTACTTCTCGTGGAGAAGATCTTGAGGGATAGTGATGAGGATCCTAGGCTTCCCTGGATCGAGGAGCCTACGTAATAACTGGCCACTATGACCTTCTGCTTAAGGTTTGGGCTAAGGACCTCAGGCAACTCAGTTACTTCCTTATCAATTACTTGCCGACGCACCCCGACATTGCTCAGACGGAGACGATGCTCGTGCTGGAGCTTGTGTCTGATTGGAGGGATAGATTGTTGCCGATTGATAAGGTTATTCCCGATTAGGAATATCGCAATCGATTGGTTTCCTGATAATATTCAGGATATTGAGTGTCGTTTCCCTCGGTGAATTGCTATTAATTATAGACCTGCCGATTATCTCGAAATCAGCCCCATTAGCAATCGCGCAGCCCGGTTTACCGCCTTGAACACCGACACCCGGCGACAATAATTGATAGCCATCACCCACCATGGACCTAACCCGCCTAATTATGCCTGGTTTTGTGGCCGGCACTATGAAACCACTAACACCGAGGTCCATACCAAGGGTCACGTTATACTCAAGGTTCCTTTCGTATAATTCGCCGCCGGAGCTCATGGACACGAGTAGGTACACATCAACACTAAGCTTATGGGCCACATCCATGGTTGCTGCAAGGTTGTCCCTACCTGTTATTGCGTGCATTATTACGCCGTTTATTCCCAAGTCATGCACCTTCCTAATAACGTACGTATTTATATGCGCCACATCACCGAGCTTAATATCAAGAAGGAAGTACTTATTCATGCCTATCGTTAACTCCCTAATTCCCTGTGGGCCCATGTTTAGTAATTGATACCAACCAATCTTCACCGCATCGATTAAATCAATAATGCCCTCTAGGAATGACCTTGTCCTTTCTATGTCCCACTCCGCATCGAGGGCTAGGATTATGCCTGTGGACTTCAGTATCACTAGGTGCGGTTAGACCTGGTAATTTTAAATAGTTTATGATGCAGTAAACCGTGATAGTACGTAGTACTTGGAAATCTCCTCATTAGTTATTTATAAGCCCTCCTGAGATTAACCATTGAATGCTTGATAAGTGCTGCACCGAGGTTGGTATTACAACGAGCGGAGCATCAGTTGGTTTAGTGCCGATTCAGTTCTATAAGAAGGCTGAGAACCTGGCCCTGGAGGAGCAGTTAGTCATTATTCATGATCCATCCCTCGAGGATGAATTACTACTTGGTGTTGTTAGGAATGTGACGAAGCTCGAGCCTCTCATTAGGGATAGGGTTAGGTCGCCCTTCGTAGATAGCCTGAGGTTCTTGATCAAACAATTCTCATGCCCTTCACCTCAGCTGCCGTTAGGCTTTATGCGGCATTAAAGCCAAGCACAAAGTCTGTGCTTGAGGTCAGGCACGTACCAACACCAGGCTCTAAGGTCTTTGTTATTAAGGATGGCAAGTTCCTCAATGATTACGTAAAGTCTAACCTGCCAATTTACGTTGGCAGTCATAAGTACAGTGGTTGGCCCATTAGCCTGGACGCGAGCTTCGTTAATCAGCACGTTGGCGTCTTTGGAGCCACTGGCGTGGGTAAGTCCAGGCTTGTTAAGGCCCTAGTTGAGGAGCTGGTTAGGGTTGGAAAGCACGTAATTGTCTTTGATCACAGTGGCGTAGATTACGCGCCGCATTTCAGGGATAGGGTAATAACCTCTAAGGAGATTGCCATCTCACCACCAACAATAGCCTCCGTAATCGCTGAGAAGGCCAGGCTTAATTGGCAGACCTTCGGTGAGTACCTGGAGGTCGCAGTGATCACTTACGTAAGTGGTGACAAGAAAATGAAGAGACAACAATCGGCTCAACTAATTGATCCGCAGCCAAGCGCTCAAGCCAATCAAGTGGTTAGGTGGGATAAGGCATTATTCACGAAGCACCTCGTGGATAGTATGAGGGGGCTGGGCGCCAGGGACTCAACTGTTGAGAAGGCCAGGCTCTTCATTGACTACTTCATAGAGAATGAGTTCTTCGATGAGCTTAATAGGAGGACTTTATCGCCGATGGACATCGTAAACAAGGCATTGAAGTCAAGCCCGGTGGTCATTGACTTAAGCCTTGACCCTGAGCTGGTGGTTAAGCAAGCAATCGTCGCTGACGTCATAGATGCCGCCTGGAGGCTGGTCAAGACCAGTAAGACACCGCTTGACTTGGTCTTCGTCATTGATGAGGCCCAGAATTACGTGCCTGAGAATGAGTGGACGATATGTGGTGATGTCATTGAGACTACGGCTAGGGAGGGCCGTAAGTGGGGCTTATCGCTTATCGTTGCCAGCCAGAGGATTGCTAGGGATGTTAGGGCCAGTGTCAGGGCTAACCTCGGCACGGTATTCTTCAGTAGGTTGAGCGCCCAGGGCGACTTGAGGGAGATAGCCGCATACATGGACCTGGCGGACGTGAGCGAGGCAACCCTGGCCCAACTGGGTACTAGGGAATTCTTCGTGGCTGGATTGATGAATCCATTGAGGAAGCCAATACTGATTAGGGTTAGGGATGCCTAACAATCAATTCCCCGCTTACGCAACCCCTCCACAATCTTAATACCGAGCCTTGCAACCTCTCTATACTCCCTTACCTATTATTCTCCGGATCACGTTGATGTCGATTATACCGTATTGATGAACCACAATATTCCTAAACCTAACGACAGACCTATACCTACTAAACTCCTCATCACTAAGCAATCCAGCACCCACCAACTTATTACCGGCGTCTATGTAACCCTCAACCTCAAGGCCCATAGCCGATGCGGCCTTAACAGCCATATCAATGAGAGACTGGGCCTGAGCCTGCAGCAGGTATACGGCTGAGAAGTACTTATACACGTCCTCCAGGTCATTAACGCTTAAGCCATCCAGCAAGGATGTGTAATGAAGGAGGAGCTTCAATAGGCGTTCTATCGCACCCATTTCCTAGTCACCGCACCTATTTGGGTCCCCAATAAATCAAGCTTCTCGGCGTCAATCATGAAGTCAAGGCAGGGCGCTAGAACCTTCAACTTGATGTCGAGGTATTCATCAAGGTCCCTGTAGTAGATTACCCTGCCCCTACCCAAAGCGTCTATTATTAATGAGCAGGGCAGGTACTCATAATTATTAAGAATCACTAAGTCCACGTCCTCATCACGCACATGGAGAAACCTAGCCAATGCGTACTGAAGGTCGAGGTCCCTATTAACATCAGCTAGCCAAACGGTAATATCCCAATCACCCTTAACTACCCTACCCCACACCCTAGAGCCAAATAGCACAGCGAAGACCACACCGTAATCGCTCCACGGAAATAACCTCAAATCACCAACGCCCATACTTAATTCCTTAATTAATCAGCCCTTACTTATACTTATTATTGCATAGCCCAACTGAATATCAGTACTATTCCAAGTACATGATGGGAGTGGGCTCGATGGTACTTGACATATCCATGATGAGTTAGCTAGAGTTACCTGTCGCCCTTCCCTGCAATTGTATGCAATAATAGTGTACGGCTGTGTTGATGAGTAGAGTAAGGTTGTTGTTCTCATCACTCTCGTTATGGGGCCCAAGCTTGCTGTCACGGTTATGTTGGCCATAAGCACCATCATGCAACTTTCACTCTTTGGATATAGCGTTATGTTGTAGTTTATGGCCAGTCCCTGAGTCGAGAAGGACGATGTAGGTAATAAGAACGTAAAGTTAAAATCCCCGGCAACATCGCTGAAGGACGCTATCGAGACGGCAGTCTCCATCTCATGCTTAAGCGCTGACGTTATCAGCGAGGTTATATAATTGGCAGTGTTTAGTAGGTTCATGGATATGTAGTAATTCATATACCAGGTAAAGACTATCACAAGCGCCATTAGAGCCACCGTCATTATTATGAAGGCCAGCGTGTCCATAACCTCACCCGAAGCCAACACCTATCTGAACTATGGTTACGTACACGGTATTACCCAACACAACAGCGCTCGAGCTATTGGTTTAACACCATTACCGAAGTAACAAACCTCACTAATCTTCAATATACCACCATTTCTAAGAACTATTGACTGAGAACTAATATTCTGAATGCTAATGATCAACCTGCCCCTACCCTGATTACTAATTAGGTTAAGCACGGGTATGTACACATACCCAATCCCACCAGGTCCAGTGCCGTTTATAGCCATAACCCTAGGAACCATGACCAAGTAAGTGCCATAGTTAATGCCATTGAGGTTACCATAACCAAACTGCAGAACGGCCATTGATGTACCCAGCAACACACGTGTTTGGTAACTAACAATTAGGGATAAGTCGTTTAATGATGATGTGGGTACTCCGTTGATCGTCGAACCCCTCCATACACTACTAAAACCTGGTGGTAATGAGAAGTAGGTGGGTGGTACACCGTATACTAATCCACCGGTTGTCTCATTAATAATGTTATTATTCGATGCTGTATTAACGGATATAACGCATAGCGAATTCATAAAGTTATAAGTTCCGTAATTAGTATTCGGTAATTGATACGTGAGTACAGCGCCTGGCACGAACATGAATGTATCAATGTCATCCGCGACATTCGTTAGAATGATGCAACGTACTCAATGGATGATTGGGAAACCTCATTACCAAACTGCACCATGGAGAAAACCATGAATATGCACTCACAACCATTATCACGGCAATCAAAATGACAATACTCAGCACGTCGCTCTGCCCAACCCTCCATCTCGTATTGACGGGTCTACTTATCATTCAATCACCCATAATACACATATATGTATACTGGAAGTATTTCAATTTTTCCACTAAGCACAGCACCACTACTCACCACTTCATTGCCGATACCACACACGTAGTTAATGATGTATGTTCCAGGGTTATCATAGTTGTAATTAATGGAGATCGGGTACGTCACATTAAACACAATTAAATTACTCAGGTTGGGCTTGAAACGACCAATCAACACAGGCACCATCAATTCATACTGATCACCACCCATAGTAAATACAGCTACCCTGGGATACAACGCGATGAACTCGCCATAAGTCACGCCAGAGATTGTGGATGCTCCATAGAACACCACATTAAATAAATTACTTGATCCATTAACCGCTATTAAACTTTTATTTCCCAGGAGCACGTTAATGTATCCACTGGGCATTGAACCATAGCTTGGCGATACGCCGAAAATTACACCGCCACTACTATACACGGTTGCCCCATTAATTGTTAAATTACAGAAGGATGGCACAACGTTGTAAGTCCCGTAATTAGTCATAAAGACCGGGTAACTAAGCACATTAGATGGTATTGGGCTAGACAAGGCACTGTCCAGGTCAGTGGCTATGTTGTCGAATAAGGTCTCGACCTGCGAGACCGACACACTTGCAGACGCCTTACCAAAGTTGATCCCAACGATTATGTAGAATATGAGGCCCAGGGCAATCACCACACCCATCATAATGACCATACTAATAGTCTCACTCAAGCCCCTCGACATACCCATCACCCACCAGCCACACTCATTAGGCCCAGGTAAACCAGGTAATAAGTGCCATTGGACAGCTGAATGATGGCGTAAGCCGACGCCGTTGGTGCGAAGCCGCTTAGGAAGAACCTCTCCCTATACTGCGGAGGCACCATGTTGTACTTATTAAGTAATTCGAAGTTGTAGGAAGTCGTGATGGGCATGTAGTAAGACGTAGTTGGTGATGGTGTTACCCATAGATCATAGACTATGGTCGTGGCATTATAGGCATACCAAACAACATTATTATTCGGATTTTGTGGCGTACTTTGCCGTACTAGTAAGCTGCCGGGCACAATAATTAGGCTTATACTTGTTATGTTTGGGTTCATCATTAATTGAGTACAGTTGAGCCCATTATTGCTTGTTAAGTTATAGAAATACGAAAGTGAAGTACTACTCATCGTAACTAGGTCATATATTGATGCGTTTATATCTATTCCACATCTCGCAGGATCTAGCGATAACGATAGTGTGAGTATGTATGCATAGTAGTAACTAGGTAGTTGCGTGGTATTAATATTACCATTAATACTTAGAGATAGGTATTCATGGGTATTTCCATACGTCTCGATCACGTTTATGTTACCAATACCCATTGGGAAAGAAGCGCTGGCGATTGACCCAGTATAGTCATTTACACACGTATTATTGATGAAGCAGATATTTAGCTCGACATTAACATTATTAAAGCCTAGCGTGAAGTTCGTACCTGGTATCGATGTCATTAATTGTCCAATTAGATAGGCGTTAATTCCACCTACGTTACTACTAATGCTTACTGGTAAGGTGCAGCTGGCCGTCGTTGGAGCATTTAGGCTTTGCCCTGATGCAGTTCCACCACTCGTTAATATCTTAACTAGGTAATTACTACCGCTGTACATACCATTACCACTTGAGTAGCATTGAGATAGAGATTGCTGGGTATAATAGTTCATGAACTGTGGCTCATTATTATATGGAGCAGTGAATGAGGAGTACATGATGTTGCTGACGCCACCGATTGGGTAGCAATATGGGTATTGACAATAAGAATTACTTAACACATTGAAGGGGGTACTCCCGTTAGACACGAGCATGTAAACATTGCCGGTGGCATTAAGCCAAACCACGGCAACGCCAGTGCGTGGATCGAAGAACTCAAGCCACCAACTGAGCATCCTAACATTACCGCTTTCAAGACATTGTGTTATGTTCGTCTCAAGTGGGTTCTTGCACTGTATAAAGGCCACGTTTGATAATGGTGCACTGGTATTTATTGAATAACTACCACCAAGTAGGGAGTTTATTGCGTATATGTTTAGCGAGAGCATTGACGCACTCGTACTGGTCACAAATATTGGCATGCCCAACGGAGGCGCGTAGTAAACACTCGGTATTATACTCAGCGGTACCAGTGCGTAATTTCCACGATTCACAACAGACGTTAAGACCACAATGTCTCTATACGGAACCACAGCAATATACCAATCATACTGAGGACCAACAATCGTATTGAGCAGTGAACGTATGGCGTTCCAGTTACCGTGCTGTACGTAATACGTGAACTGCGGATTGCTGATGGCCGTTAGTAATATGTCGTATGCGTACCACTCGGTATTCGTCTGCACCTGGCTCCTCAGTGTCGTTGTTGGTGAGTTGAAGATTATTGGTAACAACGCCGCCAATATGAGCACGATTATCGTAGCCGCAATTGCCTCGATAATCCTTGCCTGACCGCGGTTAAACCCATTGGCTGGCTCTGTCATAATCACCACCATGGTGAATATTGTTGCTGCTGACAGGATGGTAACCACTGGCTTGGCGTATAGCGTAGTACTGAAGTTGGCCGTTTACAAATACGTAATATAGATTATAGTTGACATACATATTACCGTTCTGAGATGTTCCCTGGCAGTTTAATATTGTGTAGTTGAAGTATGTGTAGGGTAGTGTTTGGTTGGGGAAGTGCTCGTACTCAGTTATCCAGTTATAGAGCCGCGTGGGTAATTAGCCGTGTTGCCATAACCGGTTATGCTCGTTTGTGCCGGTGGAACCACCTGACTTATTACTGTGTAGCCTGTGGCCAAGTTGTACAGGGTCTCGTTGAATGTGAATATTGACATTACGTGCATTGGGAACACATTATTAACCTTGAGTATGTTTAATGTCGATATTGGTATTACTGGACCTATTACTGCATATTCATATCTATTGATTATATTCGTTATGTACAGACCCGTGCTTGAACCGTATATCGATAGTAATGTAGGTACGCCAAGGTTTATGAAGTAAGTATTAGTAATTAGCTCGTTACTTGTTTCATTAAGTACATAAGCAATGTATGGTATGAGGGATGTAGCCGAGTAACCTCGCGGGACCACCGAGTTTTGCGGGCGGGCCCAGGGATTTAGTGCGAGTATTATGTTGCTGTAATTAACGAGTATTAGGTACTGGGTTGTTGGGTAGCCCGTGGGCGGCCAGGGCATTTGCACGTTGAATACTATTGCGTTACTTGTTATGTTACATACGGTGTAGTTAATGCTGAAGCTTTTTGTTCCCAATGTGGGTGTTACGGCTAGTCCACTGAGTGTTGTGCCCAGTGCCGGGTTATTGTTTATGGATACCTCTATTGGTATGTTTATGGGCAGGCTGTAGCTGTTGAGGTACTTTACTGAGGCGTTTATTACCGCGGCATTACTAAGTATTAGGGCTATCCAGGAACCAACGTACACGCCATAATTAGTGTCATAGCCGCTCAATATATATGCATTATTGTTGAATATCGTATTTGGTATTAGGTGGAGGTTGGGTAGGTAAACCGTGATTTTACCTGCGGTATTGCCGTTAACGTATATTGTGGCGGTCCCAGTGGCACTACCACCAAGTAGGTTAATTGGTTCATTTGGAGTTACGATTACCGTCACATTTATTATAGTTGAACTTGATGAATAACTAACAGTACATCCACTATTGCTGTAACTGTACTTACTATTGCCGGATTGCGTATTTAATGGTGTTATGCAGATTGTGTAGCCTTTATTGCCTGTGCCGCTGGTTGGTGGTGTTGGTGTTAGGAAGTTTATGCCCACTAGGTAGTTGTTTGGTGATTGGGTCACGTTAAAGGTTGCGGATATTACGAAGCCGCCTTGCCCCATGAGTTCATCGACTGGGTACGTGAACACCAGCGGGTATGTGCCTGAGGAGACTACCCAACCAACGCCCTTTTGCCAATACTCCTGGCTTGGGTATGCCCCGTAATAAGGTGCCCATAGTGAGTTGGCTTGCCCGGTGGAGTATATTCCGGGTCCTGTGCATGTGTAGGTGTTTGTTTTGAAGTTGAATGTGCACTCTAGTGTTGCGTTGTAGGTCATCGTGTTTGGGCTTATATTGCATGCGCTATTTGGTGCTATTGATGCTGTTAGGTTTATGGCGTAGTTTAGTGTTAGGTGTTGTATTCCTAGGCTTGGTAGGTCGTAGGTTTGTTGGGCACTTGCCAGTATTAGTGATTTATTGCCTCCTGAGTACACGTACTTAATGCCGGGTATGCTGAGTGCTCCGTAGAACCCGGTTACGGCTGTTATGCTTGTGTTTAGGCTGCTTTCTGGTACTATTAGTCCTGTTGGTGTGTATATGCTGTTTATCATTAGTTTTAGCTGTGATTCAATCACGTTGGAGAGTGAGTATGATACTGGCATGGAGGTTAGTGCGTGTAGGTATAGGGCTATTCCCTCATTCATTAGGAATTGGCTGTAGTTTATGGCGTAGCTGTGACTACGGCATTCATTACCTGTATTAATTGTTCAACGATTACCTGTGGGTCGTACTTGAGGGCGTAGTACACGCTCCTTTGGTATATGTATGCTGGGGTCATGGTGAATTCCCTGTAGATGAGGGCTATAACGAGTATGAGGAGGACCAGCAATATGGCAATTATTAGGAGTCCCTGGCCCCCCTTGCTTATGCTGGCCATGCTTTATCACCCCATTGGCCCGAAGGCGTTTCCTCCGTAGTATAGGTATAGGGTTGCGTAGTAGCTGAGTCCCCAATGTATACTAGGGACGTTGCCGTGCCCACGGGGGCGTCCTTTATCGATTCACCGAATACTATGACCCTATTACTTAGGTAGAATTGTGGTGATATTCCGTAGGGTATTACGAGAATTTGTGACTTAGGTATAGTATTTGGCTGTCCCTGGGAGTTTCTGTAGACCGTGACTATGAGGAACATTGGTGAGCTTGGTACGTTCCAGTAACACACGGAACTCTTTTGACCGCTGTTGGGGTTGTTACTTGGGTAGGTGGTTGTGCAGGGTACTGGATATGACTGTTGGCTATTACCGTTAGCTGGACTCAGGGTAAAATTGGTTTCTTGAAATACGTAACCGTAGACTGATTTATATATCGCCATTACCCTAAGCCCGAGTGAACGCTTTCCAGTAATATTGTAAATGATTTCTAGGCAGGTTGTGTTGAGGGCGCTTGGGTCTATGAAGAGTATGGAGTTCATGTTTGTGCTGTTGGGCAATATCATTACCATTAGTAGCGGTATTGTTATGTTGTTCGGCCACACTAGGTAGCCGTGGTCCCCAATCCCGCTTATGCTTGCGTATGCGTCTATGTATATGCTTGATGCGTTGCTTATGTATGGGTGGTTCACGGTTATGTTTCCTGCCGTATTTGTACAGTTTAGGGTTGCCATGTTGAAGACCGCTATCCCATTATTGTTAGTGGTCTCCGGCGGTGATGTTCCTGCACATATTGCAAAACTGAATTTATTACCACCTGAGCTGCTATAGTACATTATTGTGTATGTTATTTGTACGGTCGCGTTAGGTACTGGTTGTTGTGGGTTTGTGTTGAATCTCGTTACTTTTACCATTACTGTATTTGTTAATGTGTTATTGGTTACTGTAACGTTAAACACCGGGTATATTACCAGTTTGAAGTTGTAGTTCTTGCTAAGACCCAGCATTTCCTTTACACTTGCGTAGTTGAGGGATGCCTTTGCCAGGCTGGTGGGCATTATTATGAAGTAGTTCGTTATGTATAGGCTCGTAATGTTGAGACTGTTTAGGTACCCGAAGAAGCCGGTGCTTGATTGTGGTACTTGACATATGGCTGATGTTCCCGAGGGTGGTGGTAATGGGTTTATCCCGTTTTGGTAGTCCCAGTAGGTTAGGGCTAGTACCTTGAATGGGTCTAGGCTGTATGGCTGGTTTGGTTCGGCTAGTCCGAAGGCGGCTAGTTGGCTTGCGTTTAGTCCCCAACTGGGTGGGTTTCCGGGGTTAGTGACTATGTATTGGAGTAATGATTGTGCCATGGCGTTTAGTTGGAATGTGTTTACTTCCGAGCCTGCGGAGTAGGAGTAATTGGGTATGAGGGCTATAAATACGATTATTGCGATTATTATTGCCGGTATTATTATTGCTATTTCAATCGCGCTTGTTTGGCCCTTGGTCGTTGTTTTAGAATTGATCATTATATTAATAAATTGAATGGTCGGTTTTTAAATCTAGCTGATCGTAAACTCCCAAAGTGGTTATGGTCTTTGTAGGGCAAAAAACGCTTTAATAGGGGTTTGCGCCATGGTTTTCGTCATGGTTAGGCAGCCGTACGTGTTTGAGGAAGTGGAGGTTCCGGAGGGTGTTAAGGTTGATGTTAGTGGCAGTAAGGTCGTTGTTAAGGGGCCATTGGGTACCTGGAGAGGGACTTCGGTAATATACCCGTCATTATAAGGTCTTCCAATGGTTCCATAATCGTTGAGTCCTACTTCGCGGGTAGGAGTGAGAAGGCTGTTGTTGGTACTGTGGCTGGTCACATTAGGAATATGATTCTTGGCGTTACGAGGGGCTGGAGGTATAAGCTTAAGATCGTGTTTTCCCACTTCCCAATGAATGCCAAGGTTCAGGGTAATCAATTGGTCATTGAGAATTTCATGGGTAGGAGATCGAAGATAATCCTCAACATACCCAAGGGCATTAAGGTCTCAACGACTAAGGATGACATTGTCGTGGAGGGCATTGATAAGGAGGTCGTTAGCCAGTTTGCCGCTTCCGTTGAGTTGGCAACTACTTTGAGGGGTGAGGAAAGGATTAGCCCGCATGGTCGTGAGGGTGGTCCTGGCGTTCTCGACGGTATTTATGTTTATGCTGTTGAGCACATGAAGTAATTTATTCAAGGTATATGCCGGATTTCTCGAGTCTCCTCTCTATTGAGTCCTTATCATCTGTGTAGTAATTAATGGCTCTTTTTAGGTATTCCTTGTCAATGCTTACTTTACTCTCTGGATCTGCGAGTATTTCGGCAATCCTCGATAGGAATTCATCACCCTCCTCACTGGCCTCCCTGGCCTTTAGGACCAGTAGGTCCTCAAGCCTTATGCTCCTTATTTCGAGTCCGTTGACCTTAACCTTAACCGCATTTCTTATCATTTCCTCAGGTATGTAGATATCGAGGATATTCTCCATGAGGTCAACCCTAATTATCTGGCATTAACGAGTATTTCGTAGTACATCATGCCGTTCATGTCCATGCCCACGTCCCAATCATTTTCCCTGGCGATTTCCTCAAATATTTCGGCTCTGTTATTGTTGATTTGTTCGTGATGAATACGTCTATGTCGTGTACGTTCCAATCAATTCCGTAAAGCAGGGGTAGCACTGCACTGCCAATTAGGACAAAGTCAACGCCCCTCTTGCTTAATTCGGAACCAACCTTTACCAATGCCTTTCTTATTAGATCCACTGTTTCCTTTGATTGATTACTACCCATGCGTAGGCTTTAAAATACCATTTGAATTTAAGTGTTTTGCCAAGTATGTCTGGGATATCGTTTAGGGCAGTGGGTATAAGGTTTGATTACCTACATGCGGAACGCCTACAATTAATACCACCGCAGACTCAGGTTGCGTTTAATGTGAACTTGGTCATTGGGCCGAACGCCGTGGTTAGGGGCGACCTTGTAGAGATACCCTTCTCGCTGGCGGCTAGTTCAAGCCCATCAATTGTTAGTATATCGATTAGAGGCGCGTTGATTCTTCAGGGCGACCCAAGGCAGCTCGAGGACATTGCAAAATCTGTGAATTCCGGCAAGTCACCGCAGATTATTCAGATGATGATTGGCCAGTACGTATTCTTTGAAGTAAACCTACTACTTAAGGAGTTGGGTATCCCACCTGCAATGCCGATTGTGCCTCCGCCACAACAACAGAGGCAGGGTGAGGGGACAACTATGTACGCCTAACCCTGTGCTTGTTTCATTGATTGAAATTTCTTAATTGCCTTAACTGTGTACTGAAGTGGATTCTTAACGCCGCAGCCCAGGTTTGTTGGGCATAGGCCAAGGCTATTCATTTCCTGACAGGACGGTGGCATGTAGAACTTATGCCCACCCCTAAGGCCGGCTATGTGCTCCACCTGTACCTAGTCTTCTTCTCGTCAAAGTCGGCCACCGTCTTAAATAAATTAATAATCTCTTCGACGCAGTCCTCCATGGGCTTCCCCTCAAGGTCGTGGCACCTCCTGAGCATGTAGGCGGCCACGGCAAACCTTGCCTGGTGACTTGGGTTGCCTCCGGACTTAATCTCATTAATTATTGTCTCCATGCATGGTGGTGTTAACCCGGTTATTTGAACCCTGACCCTGTTCGTAAACCCTGACCTATATTCCATGAGTTCCTTCATACCACCGAGCGCATCGATTAATGGCCTCGTCTCATCTAAATTCTCGTGCGCCTTACTTATTAGTTCAAGGACTCTTTTCTCAACAGCCTCCTCCACCAGCCTAACAAGGTCCTTATACGTCATTAACACCCAACCCTTAAGCAGGTACCTATTGACTAGCTTCCAGTAAGGGTCATTCCTAGGCATGAACCTCAGGTAATCCCAAACCCTAACACCAACATCAAACGCCAGCGCCAGGACTTCATCATAAATATCGAGGTCTCTAAGTCTCACGACATTAATACCGAATTCCCTAGCAATGTATATCACGCAGTCGGGATCCTCAAGCGCCAACTTACCCGAGAACCTCTTACTCTCAACATCCGCAAACCTCCTCCAGAGTGACTTATCGAGGTGCGCCGCAAGCACTATGGCTATGTAGTGAGCCAGCAGCTCATCCTCACCTAGGTCTACGTCATCAGTTATTGAGTTTTTCAGTACAGCCTCACTAAGTATTTCGTAGGCCCGCTGAAGCAATTGCCTACCTACTACCGAATTCGCAAGGTCGTTAATGTATATCCCCCTCTCACTCGTTATTTCCCTGAACCTTGTGAGCCCCTCCTTACTGAATGGGTACTTCACTATGAAGCTCACGAAATCGCTGAAGCACCTAAGCACTGAAGTCACCGAGTTAATAATCACATGTAGGTATATAAAGAAAACAAGTTTATACCCAATGTATTATGAGAGGCTAAATCACATGCTATGCAGCTTATCCATTATCAATGCCTTACCCAGATCATGAATGCTGCTGATCTTTATGAATAGGCCACCGCCAATCTTCGAAAGCCTCATTAACAATTCATCATCACTATTCTCGCCAATGGCTATTGTAGATATTGTAGCGCCGCCCCTCCTAAGCCTAACAGCCTCCTTAATACACATGCTTGAGTTCACAGTCCTGCCATCAGTCACGCAGATTACATGCTTAGAATTGCTCCTCGACCTGGTAAGCACCTCCCTGGATCTCTCGAGGGCGTTTGCCAGGTTTGTGCCGCCGCCGGCGTACACGTACTTAAGCATGTAATTCATTTGCTGCCAATACCTCCTAACCTGGTGCAATCCCCAAAGTACGTCAGCCCTGAAGTTGAATAGTACCATGGCAAGCCTATCATTGGTTTTTGATAGGAATTGTATGTACTGGCCCACTGCATCCTTGGCGATCTCTATCTTGGGCATCCCATTACTGAGCTCCCTCATGCTTCCCGATACGTCTAAACAAAGCACGATGTCTATGGTCTTAACATTCGCGTACTCCTTAACCACGATGTCCTTGTTAGTGAATAGTTTATGCATTATGGACTTCCTGCTCAGGTTCATAGCCGTCTTCTGCAGGTCAACGTCGAAGTAATTATCGCCAATTTTGTACTCCCTAACGCTGACTACGTACGTTGGGTACTTATCAATGTCCGTAAACCTAACAACCTTAACCTGCCCCATACCACTCATTGCATTCTTAACCACATTCCTCAAAGCCTCAAACACCCTCTCCCCATCCCTATTCCTCCTGAAGTCGGTAGGCAATAGGCCGTAGTTCCTGAGGTACGGCTCCATCTTCCTGAGGACCTTGGTTTTCTCCACAATATTTGCGTATGGATCAATGAACATATTTATTAATTGGGCAAGGTTTAGGAAATTGACTGTGCCGACACCGCCATATAGAATTTCATATATTGTTGATATTATTGAGTCAAGCTTTGCGTCCTTACCATGATCATCAACATTGGCAACCAATGACCTACCCATCTGTAACTCCTGGCCCTCCTCAGCACTATACTCAGCGCCAAACCCACCGCTAATACTGCCCGTACCACTCTCATAATCGCTTCTCTCCACATTCTCATTAATTTCACCACCATTGCTAACATTAAATCCAGCAACCTGCTGTGTTGAAGCCTCCTCGGTCTTCTCCTGCCTTTTCTCGGCATCCTCAAATGCCCTTTCAAAGGCCTCCTCAAGGACCTTCCTTTTATCATCTGGATTTGACGTCTCTACAGATAGGTACAGGTTCTCAATGCCCACTCGGATCACCGTCTCCTTAAACTTATCATAATCAAAGCCACCCTCAATCAATATTCTCATCATTATGTCGCTAGCCGCAGCCTCAAAGCTCCTCACCGAGCCAGGCCGAATAACTCTAAAATCTTCCCGTAAATACTCATAAACCTTGCTAAGTACCTTCGTGATTATTTGTACTGGGTCAATATTCATGCTCAAGACTTAACCCCACTATAGATGGTGTGCGCCGTATTAAATAACTTACCCATTTAATTACTTATGCCTGTTCATATTAATGGCTATCTCCTTGAATATCTCCTATACATCATCACAGCCTCATCAAACTTACGGGAAAGATAATCCCTCTTCTCGGTTTCATTGGCGAAGTTTCCGCGAACGACATTAACCATATTACTAATGATTTCCCTCTTCAGGTCATTTAACGAAACTTCCCTACCCTCAAGCCATGCCTTCGACATTGCCGTGGTTATTGCGTAGATCGCCGACCTAATGCTCGGGCCAACCTCAATATTGCTGTCCTGGGAGACTAAGGTCATGAATGTTGCAGTGACCTCCGTTAATGCATCGGGGGCCTTAAGGCCTAGGTGTTCCATGTACAGGCCGCTCTTCCAGGATAGTATTGACTTGAGGAGATCCTTGTCTGGGTATGGTATTTCCACGACCTTCATCCTATCCGCCAAAGCCTCACTGAGTTCATAAACGCCTGAGTACTCGGATGGGTTTGATGTGGCAATTACTAGGAAGTCACTCCTTATCTTAAAGCCCCTAATGAACACGTAGTGCTCCTGTAATACCTGAAGCAGCGCTGCTTGGCTGTAGGGGTTTAACCTATTTATCTCATCAAGTATTAGTATGCCGCCATGAGCCATCACAAGAGGACCGGGTATGTAGCCAGTGGGTGATCAAGCCCTGCCTGTAGGGCTACGGCAATATCAATATCGCCGGTCAATTCCGTGGCTGTCATGTGGCTGTGGCATGCGACCTCGATATATGGGGGTTCTGATACGTGTATTATTTCTGCCAAACTCTCAGCCAATGTGGTTTTTCCTACGCCCACAGGCCCCATTATCAGCACGTGCCTACCAACGGCAAGGCTACTTAATACGTCCATCGCTATGTCATCCAAGCCCTTAAGCTCCCTCTCCAACTCCGTAAGTATCTTCTTAACGCCCTTGGTCCTTATCGCATCTGTGACTAATTTATTAACCTGTATCTCCTCCCTCTTAACCAGGTCTGATAGCCTTGGTAGTAATGCCATCAATTCCTTGCCTGTTGCCATTCAGTACAAACGCAGTTCTTGAGCTTTAAATTTTTAGTGCTACATCGTTTTAACTAATTTGCCTTTGCATGAGGAGAAAGGTATTAATATCCTTATTCAATAACGCCTTAGTCGTTTCGAAAAGGTGGTTTTAGTGAGGTATGGTTACTCGGATGAAGAGGATTTAAATGAATATGAACTAAAGCGAGAGATAAGGGATCCAAAGCAGAGGTGGATCGTTAGGATAGTTAGGTCAATGAAGGACTACTACAAGAAGTGCCCATACTACGACACAAGGTCCGGCGACTGCTTCATACTATTTAATACCGAGGACCATAAATGCCCTAGAGACGGCAAGTACGAGGGATGCCCAATACTTGAGGCCTTCCTGGCCAGTAGGTATGACGAGCTTAAGAAAAAGGGCAAGCCAATACCATACGACTTCAGGGACTTGGCATTATACTGAGCTGATTTACCCATCATCCCTATTGAGTAATCAAGCTTAAATAATTACGTTTAGTAATTCCATCGTGGAAATCCAATCCATAGGCCCCAATGAATTCCTAAGCATTGATGGCCCAGCCAGTGTTAGGGTAATTGATGGCAGGCTCTATGTATTGGGTGTTGAGTATGGGCCAGGGAGTTCCTTTACTGTTATGAGAGGTAGAAGAATAATAGCGAAGTCACTCAGCGAATGTAAGATAGAGACTGTACTTGGTCCTGATGGAAAGATCGAAACAATAAATGGAGCCAACGAGGTAATTGACATTTGGGATAAGGCATTATCTACAATAAGGCTGAGAAACTCCACAGTCGTGGTAATGGGCGCCATGGATGTTGGTAAGACCACGGTAACCACAATACTCGTTAATAAGGGCGTGAAGGAAGGACTTAAGGTTGGGGTCATTGATGGTGATCCGGGGCAAAACGATATTGGCCCGCCAACGACTATATCAGCCTCGATAGCCACCAGCTTCATAACACACCTAACTCAACTAAGGAATTTGAGGTCAATATTCGTGAAAACAACGAGCATAGAGCACGTTTGGGATTACGTATTAAACTCCATGACAAAGATAGTTAATGAGCTTTGGCATAATTACAATGTTGATGCCGTAGTAATTAATACCGATGGATGGATCTCGGAGGAAAATGCCATAAAGTTTAAACTCGAACTAACAAGGCGCACCGGCGCTAATCATGTAGTGGTGATTAAACGTGGCGATGAATCAACCGATTTACTCAAAGAGTTAATGAAGATTGCAGTTAATGTCATCACAATACCATCCCCACCCAACGCCAGGGTTAGGGATAGGGATGATAGGAAGATACGTAGGGAAATGGGTTATAGCAAGTACCTTATGCCATCTAGGGAATTGAACGTTAACCTCAGGGAGAAGCCCATCGTGAACCTACCACTATTTAATGGACTAAGGTATGACAACTACATTACGAGACTAATACGGAGGAGTCTCAACATGGCAATACATTATATTGAGCAATGGAGGGGCGCGGCTGTGGCTATAGGCAATGTTAAGGACTTTCAGATTAGGAACATCGGCGGTGTGAACATAGCCATATTACCCATGAATTGGGAGAGGGGGCTACTTGTGGCACTTGAGGATAGGGATAATTATCTACTATCGCTTGGTGTACTACGAAAGATATACTATAATACAGGTAAGGCCGTGATATCCGTGCCCAAGACCTTCATTAATGAGGGCTTGGTCGACCACATAAGGCTTGGCATGATCAGGGTCAATGATAATTATGAGGAGGTTGAGAAGGTACTCTATATTAACAGAATTGAATCATTACTATCTTCACAAAACATACTTGAAAATAGCAATTAAGTCAAATACGGATTAATTAATTAGAGAAAGATATTTAAAGATATTTTAGGTAGCGACTTATTTAGTAATTACTTATGGTAAATAAGGTAATTAAGAGGGATGGCTCTGAGGAGGACTTCGTGATCGAGAAGATTGTGGTCAGCATACTCAAGACTGGCGCGCCAATTGACGTAGCGAGGAGGATTGC
Organism: Vulcanisaeta sp. JCM 16159; assembly: GCF_001316265.1. Classification (GTDB taxonomy): domain Archaea; phylum Thermoproteota; class Thermoprotei; order Thermoproteales; family Thermocladiaceae; genus Vulcanisaeta. Next base: position 91,812 of record NZ_BBDN01000001.1, read on the forward strand.
CAGGAAGATTGAGTGCCAGTTCATGGATGTTGATAAGGTAACCGCCAAGGACCTAACCAAGGCAATACTCACAGAGCTTAAGAAGACCAATGAGGAGTGGTATAGGAATTGGGTGGTTTTTGACAGGGCTGTAAAACGTAGATTAACTGAGAAGGAGCTAGAGTAAATGTTGTCATGTTGAATTTAAATTACTTCCTGCCCCTCTCTTTCTTCTTTCTCTCCTCTTCCCTTCTTTTCATAATCCTCTTCTCCTTACTCACAGGCTTTAGGCTATTTTCATAAACCATGTTAACTAAAACAATGAACAATGTTGAAATGATCATAACCATAATGATCCACGGAACGACACCAAGCAATAATGGTCCTCCCAACGCCCCCGACTCAAATATCTGGTAAATACTTATTGAGCCTGATGGTACGAACGTGTAGCCATGCTTAATTAATATTACGAAGTAGGCGGCTAGTCCTATCATTAAGCCGGCATAGGCCGCGTTTGCGTACTTAACAATACTCCCAAGGTTCATACGCATATACCGCGAATAAACGCTTTTAAAAGTGCTCTCTCCCTCATTAACCGTAAGGATGCGTAGGGTCGTTTACCTGGGTAGGCACCTAATGCTTAAGTCGAAGTATCTGGACAAGCTGAGTAACGGTAGGTTCACAACGATTAGGCTCGGCATAATTAGGCCAAAGTACAGGGAGGTCTTTATTCATAGTGGCGGTATGGTCGTTGCTAAAGCACGCATAACTAACGTACTTTACAAGAGAGTTTCTGAGTTAACGGATGAGGATGCCGTTGCCGATGGCTTCACAGGCCGTGAGGCGTTAATTGACGAGTTAAGGGGCATCTATGGCAACATCACCAATAATGACTGGGTCACAATACTCACACTGGAGGTTACTAAGGCAATTGGGCGTAGGGATGATGGTTCCATCGGGCTTAGCCCCGTCGATGTTGCCAGGCTGGCGCTTAGGTATAATGTACCATTGAGTGAGGGAGAGAGGAGGGTATTGCAGGAGTTAGTTAATGAGGGGAGTGTTCGTAAGGCGGCGGTTAAGTTATTCAATTCCCTCAGGGGTAGGGTCGTGATTAGGAGGATTGTTAGGAAGTCGCTTAAGTACCTTATTCGCATGGGCGTTATAACGGATTATTGAGTAATGCGTTCTATCCCTATCCTAACCCTCATGTCCTCAATGTCCCAATCCATGGCGAAGGTATTTACCGGCACGTTACCAACAATGACGTCTGTTGCCCTGACCTCATTCGTTATGTAGCTCATGAACTCCTTAATGGCTGATACTAAGTCATCACTTCCCGTACTCACGTATACCCTAATCCTCTCATCAACCTTAAGGTTGGCCTTAGCCCTCATGGTCTGTATACGCCTTACGACCTCCCTGGCCAATGCCTCATAGTACAATTTCTTATCCATGACCTTACTGAGGCATATTTCGTAACCCCTTCCCTGAGCCCTGACATACTCCTCCTCACCGCATTGGCCAATCTCGTTAACGAACTCCACCTCCTTAATATTGGCTAAGTATTCAAGCAGGTGCTTCACTTGCCTCAGCATTTCTAGGCTATTGGCGTTTTCAACCCTAATTACGGCCTTAGCTAACGGCCACCTAAGCTTAACCTTTATCCTATTCCTCATCTCCGCAATGTCTGAGAACATGGCAAATAGCAAATCAAAGGCTCCCTCCAATTTTTCATCCACATGCTTTTCATTCACCTGAGGTAGCAATGTTAAGTGCACACTCTCCGCTTCATTTTTCTCAAGCCTTCTAACAAACGCATTCCAAAGATACTCGGTTATATGTGGCACTAGGCTGAACCCATTATTAATGCCCCCTTAATCACGTGGTAAAGCACAGCATAGGCTGCGTACTTATCCTCCTACTCTCCTCAGTCCAGACCCTACGCCTAATCAGCCTAATATAGCCATGGCTCAAGTCATCAACGACGAGACCAACCCACTCCCTGCTGCCATGTGAAGTTCCATGTTGCCCATATAATCAATGAACCTACGCAACCTACTATTGAACCTACTGAGTAACCACCTATCCTCGATCAACCCCTTATCGATCAACCCCTCAAGCCTATGCACCGCTGGGTCAAACCTGTCAAGGGTCATGTATGTGTCCGCGAACTTAACCACATTCCAAAGTATTGAAAGTACGCTCCTGGCCTCAGCAATCTCGTCAGGGTCAACGGACATGGTATCCCAGGGAGCGGACTTAGTAAGTAGGTAGAGCCTCGTTGGGTCTGCACCCCACTTATTGAATAGGTCCTCAGCCCAAACCACGTTGCCCTTGGACTTACTCATCTTCTGCCCATACTTATCAACAACATGGCCACTAATTAGTATGGATTTATAGGGCGCCCTGCCCATCCATAGGACCGATGTGACGAGTAATGAGTAGAACCAGCCCCTTGTCTGGTCTATAGCCTCCGTTACCCAGTCATAGGGGTATAACCTATCGAATAACTCCTTATTCCTAAGACCATCAACGCTGGCTATCCAGGCAACGCCACTATCCATCCAAACATCAACAACGAATGGTTCCCTAACCCACTCCCTGCAGTCCTCAGTCTCTATCTTCACCATGTCAATCCACGGCCTATGAACAAGCATCTCACTCGGTACATTGGGTATGAACTTGGCGTATTTCCTCAACTCATCCAGTGAACCTATCACCAAGACCTTACTCGGGTCATCCCTACAGCGCCAGACAGGTAATGGCGTACCCCAGACCCTACTCCTCGATATAGTCCAATCCCTGGCATTCGCAACCCAGTTATCGAACCTATCCCTAAGGAAGTCCGGGTATATCTTCACCTTCTTAAGCTCCTCAACAAGCCTGTCCCTATAGGCCGACACCCTAATGAACCACTGTCTATCAGACCTGTAAATCAATGGTGTACCGCATCTCCAGCAGTGTGGGTATGCATGTACTATGGTCTCGTAATGAAGGAGCAAGCCCCTTTCCTTCAAATCCCTGATTACCTCCTGAGAGACATCGAGCCAGTACTTACCCCGGAATTCACCACCATTCTCATTAAATATGCCGTTAATCTCCACGGAATTCGTAATAGGCAAACCATACTTCTTGGCAACCTCAAAGTCCTCAGGGCCATGGGCAGGGGCTATATGGACAAGCCCAGTACCCTCCTCAAGCGTCACGAAATCCGCCAAAGCCACGTAGTGAGCCTTCTCAATGTGGGTTGCATGTATTGGCACCCTCTCCATGTATATATGCCTATACCTAGTCCCAGCCAATTCTGAACCCTTAACAACCCTAACAATCTCGTAATCCTTAATGCCGAACTTCTCCATCAACTTCGGCACAAGTGGTTCGGCAAGCCATAGGTACTCCGTGTTATTGTTTATATTGACCCTGACCAATGCATAGTTAAAGTTTGGATTGACAGCAACAGCCTCATTATCAATTAATGTCCAGGGTGTCGTGGTCCAGATGACCAGGTAAGTGTTGCTTGTACCCTCAACGGGGAACTTAACGTATATTGATGGGTCCTCCCTATCCTCATAGCCCTGGTCGACCTCCGCATCGCTTAATGCCGTTTCACACCTTGGACAGAATGGTAATACCCTGTAATCCTCGAATAAAAGCCCCTTTTCCCAGGCATCCTTTAGGAATGACCATACATGCTCTATGTAGTAGGGCTTCCTGGTCTCATAGGCCCTCTCAAGGTCGAGCCATAGACCAAGCCTCCTTGTACCAACCTCCCTCCACTTCTCGAGGTAATAATCAACAAGTGAGTTACACTCAAGGCTGAACTTGTCATAACCAACCTTCTCAATATCCTTCTTAGTCTTAAGGCCAAGCTTCTTCTCAACCTCAATCTCCACGGGAAGTCCCTGCTCGTCCCAGCCACCCTGAGCCCAAACCCTATAACCAAGTAGCCTATGGTACCTAAGTACAACGTCCTTGTACGTCCTACCCCTAATATGGCCAACGTGTGGAAAGCATTAGTTGTTGGCGGCCCCTCAAGGAATGTGTACCACCTAGTGGCGTTCTTAGGTCCTTCATGCCACTTACCCTCAATATTCGCCTCACGCCAATACTGCCTAACTACTTCCTCAATCCTTTTTACATCGAACTGAGCATCCAGTGTGAAGCGTGAATCAATAACGGACACCCAATCCTAAGGCATATTGAGTATTTAAAAATTTCACGCAATGAGGTTGCCGTAAACTCTCATTAGCTCATTAACAATATTCCCTGCCAGCATCATGAATGCATTAATTGGTGTACCAACACTCTCCGTCAATAAATGGACCAGTATCTCGGTGTAGAATGAGGCAGTTAAGGTGGAGAGCTTACCTAGCGTAATTATTATTTGATCCTCAAGTTTATTGTCTCTCTTAATCCTTGAAGTAGCCAATGAGGTAAGTTGTATTGGTAAGGCTATCAATGCAGCGACACCAACATTGGCACTAAATAGTTTAAGTACGTAAATTCCCATCCTAACCCAATGCTCATTTTTATCAACATCCGTTATTAAATCACGCCAATATTTACTAATTAATCCCACACACTCACCTCCTCTAAAGAAGTCAATGCCCGTTGTCGACATAATCGTACAATAAATCTCCGCCAACTCATCACCAATACCCAACAAGTAATCCCTATAATCACTAAGAAGCTTTACATCCAATGAACCCATCTTAAAGGCATCCGGTATTTGATTAAGAATGTGATTCACGAAAACCATGTAATTACCTTTCCTCACCTCATCCATATACAATGCCTGGTAATTCTCCATACCATGCCAAAAACAAATGCATGTTGTATTTAAGTTCTATTTTCCATAGCCTCGGGAATGCAATAGCGCCGTATTTAACGTATCAACGAGCTTATTAAGGCTGTCTATGTCAACCCCCTGCCGTGGACCTATGGCGTTCATGTCCAGGGTTAGCGGCGTAAGCGCGATATTGCCCTCCCTATGAACCACATACGTATCGGTGTCTGGTTCAGGTTCAAGCAATGAACCAAATAGCCAATAATACTTACCTCCACGTGGGTCAACCCTAACATCTATCTTCTCCGAGAACTTAAGCTTCGAGCCCTAACAAGCTTAACCCCAGCACCCCTACTGACCACCCTTGGGAAATTAATACTAATTACATCAACCCCCCTGGGCATCCCATGCTTAAGTACAAACATTGCAGACTCCCTAATCACAGCCTTAAGCAAAGGCTCAAGTTCCTCATTACCCTCAAGTTCATCACTGCTCTCAACATCCACTGAGTATGCTATGGCAGGGATACCAAGCAGTGCCGCCTGGAATGCGGCGCCGAGTGTTCCTGATGATAGTATTACCTGTAATGATGTGTTATCGCCAATATTTATGCCGGAGAGCACGAGGTCCACATTCCCCGTTATCTCCAGGGCAGCTAAGTATATAGTATCTGACGGTGTCCCTGAGGTTGCATACACCTTAAAGCCGCATAGGTCCATCACCGATACCCTGAGGGGCTTGTGAAGCGTTATACCGAGACCAGAGGCCGACTTTGGTGTTTCTGGGGCTACGACGTATACCTCGCCTAGGTCCTTTACGTATTCATACAGCATCCTAAGCCCTGGGCTGTATATGCCGTCATCGTTTGTTACGAGTATCTTGACCACAATGGCTTTTAGGGTATAGTTTATAAAGGGTTTCGTGCTCACTAGTCAAGGACTATAAGTCAGGGTTTGAGTGGTGAATGAGCCATGAGTAAGGAGATCGTTGTTCCAGGAGATGTTGTTGGTGTTGCTGAGGAGTATTTGCCGGGGGAGAATGTTGAGGTTGATGCGGATGGTAAATTAAGGGCTCAGGTTATGGGGATTGTCATACGCAATGATAAGGAGCATGTAGTAAGTGTTAAGCCCATAAGGAGTAGTAATTCATTGTTAAGAATGAATGACATTGTTTATGGTAAGGTTGTGGCAATACCAAATGATAGGGTTGTTATTGTGAAAATAATTGGCGTTGAAAATAATGGTAGTAAGGTGGTGCTAAGGGATGACGTGACGGGTATAGTACCTCCATCCCAATTATTGAACGGGAAACCCAGTAGCGCCAGTGAGGTTCTTGGTATTGGCGATATAATTAGGGCAAGGGTAATATCGAGGGATCCGCCGTACACATTGACCCTAAGAGATGCGCAGCTTGGTGTGGTTTATGCCAAGTGCCTAGGTGTGGTCATCCGTTAAGGTGGAGGGGTGGGGAGTTGCTTCAGTGCCTAATTGTGGTGCTGTGGTTAGGCGTAGGGTTAGCCTTGTTGAGTATTGGGCTTGATCAGTCGTAATACCACTCCTCATTGCTCAGGGGTCGAGGTGGTCATCACTGTATTAAATGCGTTGAGGTAGGTATTAAAAACTTCCTTAATTGATATTGCCTCAGTGATGATGACTGGTATTTCTGAGCAGTGAGGATTGGCACCAGAGCTGATGCCTGGGTAAAAGTATTAATACCGCGGATTGCAGCGCTATCATGTGAAATTCTCAATAGATGGTAAGCTCAGGGGTAAGGTCTTCGTCGGCGTGGGCATCGTTCGCGACGTGAGGAATAGCGAGTACTAGTGGGTTGTTAAGTATGATTGATGATGCCGTTAGGGAAGTTAGGTCCAGGTATAGCCTTGATAGCCTTAAGGATGACCCAATCATTAGGTATTACAGGGACTTTTACTGGCATGAGCTTGGTATTGACCCGACAAAGCAGAGACCTGCCCAGGAGGCTTTGCTTAGGAGGATTCTCAGGGGTGAGGATTTGCCGAGAATTAACCCGATGGTTGATATTGGTAATGTGGCGAGTATAAAGTTCCTCGTGCCTATTGGGCTCTACGATATTGATAGCTTTGGTGGTAAGGACCTCGTCATTCGCTATGCCAAGGATGGCGAGGTCTTCAACCCAATCGGCTCGCCACAGAGGGTATTGACCAAGAATCAGATCATACTATCGACCGTGGATGGCTTAATCCTGCATGTATATCCCTATAGGGATTCCGAGATTACCAGGATAAGGCCGGAGACGAGGAATGTCTTAATCGTAACGGCTGGGGTATCCGGAATCGATGAAGATAGGTTGGTTGATTCCGCTCAATTCATAATTGACTTGGCGATTAAGTACCTGGGAGGGGGCGCCTACGTTAATCCTACGGTGATTAGGGATGAAAAGGTTATAAACGTATGAGGGTTATGGTTTTGATATCATTTAGGAGGGGCTCACGTTCACTTAGCCTCATTTAGTAATGCCGGGTCTGGTTCATAAAACTCCCTTAGGTCTGGCATTAGGTCGCTCATTCTTCGCAATGTACTTACCACATCCCTAGCCGTGAAGTCCCTGCCGTATATCTCAAACAAGCCCCTTGGCCAGTTATAACCAAGCTTTAGTGCCTTATCTATATCACTCCTGGTGCATATATCCAACCTCTCCATCCTTAGTGATTCGTTTACCATGGGCGCCAGCAGGTCCAGTAGGTTCACCCTATCCGCCAGTTCCCTCGGTATATCCGGCCTAACCCACTTACCTGGCTCCGGGTATTCATAGAATCCCTTCCCGGTTCTTATGCCTATCCTGTCCTCCTTGTACATTTTCTCAATTAGGCTGAATACGACGGCCCTAGCCTTAGCCAGCCCCTTAGACGGCTCGGTCTCGGGCGCCACCCTATCTATTTCCTCAAACAGGTTCCTGCTCTCATAGCTTAGCTTTATCCCTCCCGTGAAGTCCGTGAGTGCGAAGACGCCCATTGGTAGCCCGAGTTTGTAAATCAATGCTGAATCAATTGCCCTATAATCATAAACGCCGCGCATGTATAGTATGAAGGATTGCGTACTCAGCACACCAAACACCCTATTGGCTATGAAACCCCTGACATCACGCCTAACGAGTATTGGTTCCTTACCAACCCTCCTCGCCAAGTCCATGAGCGCATTAGCTGTTTCATCACTTGTGTCCTTACCCTTTATGACCTCCACAAGTCTCATGAGCACTGGCGGGTTAAACCAGTGGAAGCCTGCGAATCTGTCCTTGTACTGAAGCACTGATTGTAGGTAGGTTATTGGTATACCGCTTGTATTGCTTGCAATTATTGTATTCCTCCTAACATAGCCCTCCAATTCCCTGTATACCTGGTGCTTGACCTTGGGGTCCTCGAACACAGCCTCAATTGCTAGGTCTACATCCTTAGCCGCATTGCTTAGGTTATCAAATACGTGGATTCTTCTCATGATTGTATCAACATCCTCGTGCAAAGACCCCTTCTCACGTAATTTATTAAGGCTCCACCTAATGCCTTCAAGGCTCTTGGTATTACGTCTCTATACATATCATACACATTGACCTCAAAGCCGTTCATTGCGAAGACCTCGGTTATGCCGCTTCCCATGGTTCCAAATCCAATCATAAGTATTCTCTCGGGCATACACTAAGTTAACTATTACGTGGGTGTAAATATTAAGTGTATTTTTACTCCTAATATATTAACTTATATAATCAATATATACCTATTAATAATTCGTAAAGTATATATTACCATCCTTCCTAACAACCCTTACCCTAGCACCTATCCTCAACGCATTTAATTCACCAACGTAATTCGCCTTAACCTTGGCTCCGTCAAAATCCACGATAACAACGATGGTCCTTGCCGGTAACCCCCTCTCTATTATTGTGTATGAGTAGATGGTGCCCTCGCCATAGCCAATAACCGTGAGATTCGCTGAGCCGCACTTGGGGCATTTGGTCCTTGGCATGTGGAATTTATAGCCGCATGCCCTGCACTGGGTTATTGGTATTTGTCCACTTTCATAGATTTTATCATATTCTTTCAACAATTCATTGAGTTCCATATTAAACACCAAGGATTAATGTCGTTGAGTGATTAAGTATGCCACCAATTGCATTAACAAGCGCCTTGCTGACCCCCTTGACCTGTCTTTCACCGGCCATTCCAGATAATTGGGTTAATGCCTCGGTGAGTATCACGCCACCGCTCATGTATGCTGGCTGTCCCGTGTTTAGAGAACCACCGTTAACATTTATTGGGTATGTGGATGATGGTGAGAAATCATGCTCCTCGGCAAACCGCCAACCCAGGCCCTTCTCGGCCAAGCCTATACCCTCTATTTCCAATACGACCATTATTGTGTAAGCATCATAAAGCATGAATAGGTCAATATCGTTTAAGCCGATGCTGGCCTCACTAAGTGCCTTACCTGCGCTTATTGGAATCACGGTATTTAATATATCATCCCTATCAAAGAGTGGGGAGGGGTCGTGAGCCTCACCATAGCCAAGAACAGAGATCGGTGTGATCCTCGATTTCCAAGCCAGACCTTCATCGACGACTAGGAATGCTGACATACCATCTACTGGCATTACAACCTCCAGCAACCTCAGTGGGTAACTCACCATTGGTGAACCCAGCACATCAGCGACGCTTATAGGTTCCCTAAACAATGCATCCTTATTGTACCTTGCATTGGCTCTCTCCCTAACGGCAATCATTGCCCTACCCTCATCAGTGGCATTATACACATGCGAGTACCTCAGGGCTACCATAGCGTAGTCGCTGGTTGGTAAGAATTCAATAACCCTGTGGTACTCACGTAGTTCCTAGCCACAAGACTCTCATCAATGCCCCTCCTCCTAAATACGCTACTCTTACCACCGCCAATTACCAAGACAGCCCTCGCAAGGCCATTCTCAATAGCCCTAACGGCCCGATAAACAAGGGCATTGAATGAAGCGCCCCCAAACTCGGCTACATCAATGTACCTAAGCCTCCTTATGCCCAGGTAATTGGCAACCTGGTTAGCGAGCATTATCCTGATCGGCCTTTCATCAACCGCGGTGGTATGCACAACACCTAACCCATCAATTTCGTCAATACTGATACCGCCCATCTCAAGAGCCCCCTGCACAGTCTCGCCAATCAACTCGAAGAAGCCTCTCCTGCTCTCCTTCTCAATTACTTGATGAAAACCTGTTATGTATGCCCTTCCCATAAATTATCCTAGGTAATTAGGAATAAATTTATTTTTAATTCTTAAAGAGAATAATTATTTTCACTACTTAATCAATACATCCCTATATCTATCCCTAAGCACCTTCTTATCAATCTTAGCGGCGCCGGTCTTCGGCAATTCATCAACAAATATCACCTTATCAGGTACCCACCACTTCGGTATGACACCCTCATCCACGAATTTCCTCACGTGATTTATAATATCCTCCTCCTTAACCCTGCCCTTAAACTCCTGCCTTAGCACAACGATGGCCACGGGCCTCTCACCCCACTTCTCATGCACAGCGCCTATGACCGCCACCTCCCCAACTGCTGGATGTAGCGATATTAAACTCTCGAGTTTAAGGCTTGATATCCACTCACCACCGCTCTTGATAACGTCCTTAGCCCTATCTACGATGTAGATAAAGCCCCTCTCATCCACGTTGCCAAGTCCCCAGTGTGGAACCAACCATCCCTAAAGGCGGCCCTTGTTTTCTCCGGATCTCCGTAATAGCCTAGGGTTATCCAGGGAGCCCTCAGCACCAGTTCGCCCACGGTTTTTCCATCCTTAGGCACATCCTTACCATTCTCATCAACTACCCTGGCTTGAACAAAGGGTAGGGGCTTTCCAATGCTGTTGACTATTAATTCCTGAAGTTCTTCCTCGCTTAGGCTCGTTATTAGGTCTGGCGACAATGCAGGCGCTATAACGACTGGTGCCGTCTCTGTTAATCCGTAACCATTAGTTAATATCACACCCCTCTTCCTAGCCTCCTCAATCAACCCCTTAGTAGCTGCCGCACCGCCCAGGCTCCACAGGAACCCCCTCAGGTCCACGTCCTTGAGCTCAGGACTGCCTAGCATTAGGTATAGCATTGTTGGCACACCCGCTGCGTTCTTTACCTTCTCTTCCTTGATCAACCTAATGATGTGATTCCACTCATACCTACCCGGCAGTACTATCTTCGGCGTACCACCCATGATGTTGTAATACGGCGCTCCCCAACCAAGTACGTGGTAGAATGGTACGAGGAGGAGCGATGGCTCACCGAGTGGGTTATAGGCATTCCTGATGAATCTCAGATAATGTACTGGGTACCAATTCCACACCGCGATTATCAATACGGCAATTGCATGTAGTACAATTTCCCTATGCCTAAATATCGTTGCCTTGGGCAGCCCAGTGGTGCCTGATGTGTACATCATCACCATAACAGTCCTCTCATCGAGCTCCTCTGGGTAATTGAATTCCCTGGCCTCCTTCATTAACTCCTCATAATCGTACACCTCAGCATTGCCAATACGCTCAATCCTTATTGCTCCTCGCCATCATGCATAACGACTATCTTCCTTAGGTACTCAAGCTTTGGGACTATTGCCTTTATCAATGGCAGGAAGTCAGAATACACAAAGGCTACCTCGTCCTTGGACTTATTCATCACGTAAATAATCTCCTCAGGGGCCAGCCTGATATTAACCGGTTGGAGCACCGCGCCGTACATTGGAATAGCATATAGCAACTCAAGGAATCTATGTGTATTCCAATCGAGGATGGCAACCCTCGTACCCATCCTCCTCGGGTCACCACCAACTACACCAAGCTCCTTAAGGACCCAGCCAAGTTTGTTAACCCTCTCATTAAACTCACTAAATGTAAAACGAAGCCTACGGCCATTTGGAGGCCAGTAAACAATTTCATTATTGGGAAATAACGTTACGCCTGTCTTGAGTACTTTGTCAATGGTTAATTGATAACCAGGTATAATCTCATTAAAGATTTCTTCTTCAGTATCATACTTATGTTCTTGCGAGACCTGCTCTTTCATTAAATTTATTATAAATAAAATTTATTTAAATTTTTCTCGGAAATACGTATTATTTAATTCGTTCATTAAATCATATAAGTTATTAAATATACTATAGGAAAAATTATACTGCTATTATTTTATGCATGTCATTTATTTACGATAAAGCAATGTTTATAAAATAACTTAATTAACTAGAAATTTTATATGCCAGAGACTGAACTCGAGGGGTTCAGGAATTATGTTAGGGATTGGTTCATTAGGAATGCTCCTCCCGAGATGAGGATTAGGCGTGGTGGTATTGGTTGGTATTATGAAGATCCTAAATTCATTGATGCAGCCATTAAGTGGCATAGAACGCTTTATGAAGCTGGTTTAGTTGGTATAAGTTGGCCTAAGGAGTATGGTGGGCTCGGCGATGATGTTAGGAAGGAATTAATAGTAAGGGATGTTGCGCTGAGCTTGGTATTGTTTATCCTGGCTGCCCGGGCATTGGCTTATCCGTTGCTGGCCCGGCTATTCTTTATCATGGCAATGAGGAACAGAAAAAGAAATACCTGAAGAGAATACTAACGTGCGAGGACGTTTGGGCCCAGGGTTTCTCAGAACCATGCTGCGCCTCCGACTTAGCCGCAATAACCACAAGGGCCGAGGACAAGGGTGATTATTTCATAATAAATGGTAGGAAGGTCTGGAGCAGTGACTTTCACCTAGCCAATTACTACCTACTGCTCGCCAGGACAGGCTCGCCTGAGGAGAGGCATAGGGGCTTGACGATGTTTATCGTGGACACAAAATCCGAGGGAATTACCTACAGGCCCATTAAGCAGATCAATGGCAGGCCAGGGTTTAGTGAGGTTTTCCTGGATAACGTTAAGGTTCCCAAGGAGAACGTTGTTGGTAAGGTCGGTGAGGGCTGGAGGGTTGCCATGACTACCTTGAACTTCGAGAGACTGAACATAGGTGGCGCCTTCGCCTACGCCGCAGCAAGTGCAGCCAGGCACTTAGTAGAGATAAAGCGTGATGCAGATACGTTGGCGCTGCTCGAGGAGGCCTTAGCCATTAAGGAGCTCTATGATAGGATGCTCATGCTTGCATTGAGGGGCGAGATTATAGGCCTGAAACCGCTTCAATAAAGTTGTTGGCTTCTGAGGCGCTTGAGAAGATATACATAACCGCTATTTCAAAGTTGGGTCCTGAGGTGCTTGTGGAGGGTGACCTGTTTGATTGGTCCTTTGGGTACATAGATAGTAAGGGCTATACACTGCTCTCCGGCACCTCTGAAATCCTGCGTAACCTCCTTGGAGAACTCGTACTGGGACTTCCAAAGGGTGTTTAGTATGATTATTGGCGTTAAGGATTACCTAAGTGATGAATTGAAGTTAATACTGAATAACGTGAATGAACTCTTTAGTAAGACTTGGTCAACGACTAAATTAAGGAGTTATGGTGAGGGCGATGCATCAGTACTTGATGAGTTATGGAGGGCCTTGGTGGATTTTGGTTTGTTTGAGTTTTTCAGAGATGCTAAGCGAGGGACGCGGCAATACTTATGGAGGAGGTAAGTTCAAGGCTCCCGCCTGGTATTGTCATAACGACGATAATAGGTGCCGCAGCCACGGGTAACGAACTCGGTGATGAGAAGTATGAGGGTAGGTTAAAAATATCGATATCAAACATCGCAAACATGGCGCCCGAGGCGCATAGGGCCGATGCCATAATAATCGGCGATAACCTAATCTGGAAAGATGATGCCACGGTAAAACCCCTGAACTCCCTCGATAACTCGATAAAGTGGTGTCAAGTCAGCTTTAGGAGGAGTACTAAGGTAAGTGTGAATAGGGACTTAGTAGCGCTCTTATTATCCGCAGCCATAGTGGGCACTGGTAAGCCGCCTCTCGAGTTATCAGTGGATTATGCAAAGAAGAGGATTGCCTTCGGTAGACCAATAGGTGCATTCCAAGCTGTGAAGCATAAATTGGTGAACATGGCACTCAACATAGAACTCGCCAGGTCACTATACTTAAGGGCTGCCGATGACCTGAAGCTGTCGCCTATGGCGTTGGATTACGCATCAAGGGTTGTCCCAAACACGATTAGGGATAGCATTCAGGTGCATGGGGGTATAGGGTTTACTGATGAGCTTGACCTGCACCTATATCTGAGGCGTAGTGTTACTTTGGGTAAGGTCTACAGTTTTAGCATGGATGAGTTGTGGGAATCATATGATAGGTCCAGGGTTCATGAATAAGTAAGAAGCTATGGTAATTCTTAAATTAATTCAAGAATTAATTCAAAACTTGCTAATTGCATGGGTTTTCGTAGGGTTAAGGTGACAAGGTACAGTGAGAGAGCCTCGTATGACAAGAATGAATTAATGAGGATATTGAATAGGAATTTTGTATGTCACGTTGGCTTCATTGACAATAATGAACCATACGTAATACCAATGCTTTATGTTAATGATGATCAATACATATACATGCATGGTTCACCGGACAGCAGGTTGATTAAGATAATTGGTAATGGGTCTCCTATTGTGATAGCTGTTACCGAGGTTCATGGCATAGCGCTCTCGAGCAATTTATGCAATAACTCGATAAATTACGAATCAGCCATCGTATATGGCAGGGGATCCTTCATTAACGACTTAAGCGAAAAACTCCGTGTGTTTCAATTAATAATTAATCGATTAGTGCCTGGCAGACTAAACGATACTGAGTTACCAACAACCAATGAGTTGGAATCGGTAGCCGTTGTTAAGATCAGGATTGAGGACTTTGCAATTAAGAGGAGGGTTGGTGGGCCGATAGTTAGTAGTGATAGGCATTGGGAGGGTATAATTCCGATAATTGTGAATTACGGCATGCCCATAGGTACGAATAATAAGCCAATACCGAAATATTTAATGGATTTGGTCACGTCCCGCAAACCTACTTAAGCCTTGCACGCTCAAGGAATTCATCAATTAATTGACCCACCGTTGGCCCCTCAAGAACCTTAAGCCTCCACCTGGCCCTAACGATGGACTTATCGATCTTAACCACATCCTCGATGCGGGCTGGAGTACCCATGATGACTACGTCAGCAGGTATCCTCCTTATAGTCTCTTCCAAATCCCTAATCTGCTCTGGCGTGTAGCCTAGGCTTGGTAGTACGGGCCCCATGTGCGTGTACTTTGCGTAGGTCTCCTTTATTATGCCCACGGCGTACGGCTTCGGATCCACTATCTCGGCATTATACTTCTTAGCGGCTATGTACCCCGCCGCGTATGGTAAGCCGCCATGCGTTACCGTCGGCGCATCCTCGATTATCACCACCCTTTTACCAGCCACAGCATTTGGATCCTCTAGGTATACCTCGAGATCTGCCTGCGTTATTGACACCCTTGGGTTAACAGCCTTTATATTATTGATTATGGTCCTTACATTCTCGGGGGTTGAGTCCGAGACCTTAGTCACAATTACAGCATCGGCGAGCCTAGTATTCACCTCGCCTGGGAAGCTCCCAACCTCATGCCCTGGTCTTCTAGCGTCAGTAACCGTTATTAGGTAATCTGTGTAGTAAAATGGAAAGTCGTTGTTTCCGCCATCCCACAATAACACGTCTGCCATGGACTCAGCCTCATTGAGTATCATCTCATAATCAACGCCGGCAAGTACAGGTACACCAACGTCTACGTAGTGCTCATACTCCTCCCTCTCCTCAAAGGTGATCTTCATTAGGTCCTGCTTAGTCCTAAATATCTGCACCAACATGTCGTCTGGGTTCATGTATATCATTGGATGCCTAATCGCTGCGACCTTCAACCCCCTCCTAACGAGTTCGAGCGTTACCTCATGAGAGACCGTTGACTTGCCGGCGCCGGTCCTCGTAGCCACTACGCCGATCATGGGCTTTGATGACTTTATCATGGTATCCCTAGGGCCAAGAATACTGAAGCTAGCGCCATTTGCCAGCACAATACTTATTATCCTACCCACATCATTATAGAGCAGGTCACTATAGGCTAAGATAACCTCGTCAGCGCCCAAATCCCTTATTAAGCGCCCAAGGTCCTCAAGATCCTTAAGCCCAATAAGCGGTATACCACCTGGTTGATATAGGTCTCCAGCACCCTTTATGTACCGCTTACCGCCAATACCCGGTATTTGAACCTGGGCGACAGCCACAACCTTATACTCTGGGTTATGCCTATAGTACATGTTAAATACGTGCAGGTCTCGACCACCCGCGCCCAGTATTATTACCCTCCGCAATGAGGAACCACCATTCCCTAGTGATAAACCAGAACTATTTATTATTTACCCACTACACCATCAATCTTGTTAATACAGGGGCAACCCCGTAAATTCTCAATAATGCTCCTCGATAGTGAGATTTCGGTACCATCGTTAAACACGAATGTTATTATCGATTGCTCATTACGTATGGTGATTAATTCATCCCATGGGTAAAATATGTCCATGGGCTTTACGTATATACCCCTCTCATAAATTGCGTAATTATCAATATTCAATAACTGCGAACCCCACATGCTCAATAGCCTTCTATTTATTATCCTATTAAGAAGAATGATAAGCACAAGTAGGGTCAGTATTATTACTGGCGCGAAGATCGAGTTGACAAACCTTATACCCACAACCGCGGCTATCGCCAGCGATAGGAATACGGAAACCTTAATTATTAAGCCCATCATCCTAACACCAATCCTCATTACAAAACGATTCTTCCCTACAAATTATTAAAGATAGCTCACCTTATTAATCACTCAATCACGCCTCAAGTCTCCTCACCAGGTAAGCCTTCTGTGGATTTGTCAATTGAAGCATTGTTAACAGGGCTGGGTTTAAGTCCTTCGAACCCTTGATTATTAAATTCCTCACGTAATCCAGTATTTTGGGATCAAGTCTCACATACTCATCAACCTATCAAGCAGGAATGGGTAACCAGTATCTGTCGTCTGTGACTCAAGATACACCACCAGCTCCTCAATACTCACCCTATCATTCGGGTTGAAGACCTCGAGTTTGACAGCGGGTGCACCATTACGCGGCTTATAAAATACCACGTATATATCCCTAAGCATCCTCAAACCTGGATGTTTAGAACCGCTAAATACCCCCTCAAGGTTTGCCAGACCCTCGCTGAGTCTCCTACTCATTAAGTCCCTTACGCCATCACAATTCGCACTCTTACACCTTTTCCTTAACTCGCAGTCACTATAGTTTACCTTAATCCACTGGGGCAGGATATCACCATAGCTACCGAGTATCATATACTCACCATTATTGAGTACCAGGCTTGCAATGAGTTTATCATTCATTGGCAGGCACTCATTAGTTAGTATTGATAGGAACCTCGACCTAACCCTCTTAACAACACCAATAATCGGTGTATTGGTCCTCACGGCCAGGTCCATCAAGTCACCAATTACGTTAGTCACGCGGGCGAGCACGCCACCCTCAACCGGTAAGTTGTATGGTAGTGGGTGTATTGGTATTTCACCATCAAGAATTATTAGGTCAACCTCCTTCCTCCCCCTGGCCTTATTACGAAGAAGCCTAATCGCCAACTCCCTCTCCCTAACCTGAGCCCTCCTCGTAATCACCCTCTCAAACTCACCAACATCCTCAAAAACAACCTCACCAGTCATGTACCTATCGTAGGAACCATTGAGGTAACCAACATAGCCATAGGAAAGCACGGTCATAACACCGCCAATTAACTCAAGAGGCGGCGCTGGATAGCTCGAATCAATTGCATAGGCATTAAAGGCCTTTGCCGATGAATTAATATTCCTAATTAAACCCTTATCCTCGATAATCTTCCTTAACCCACGGACCAGGGTAAGTATTTGAGAATCAACACCTTCATCCAACATCCTCTTAACATCAGATTGTATGGAGAGTAGTAATGGAGGCTCAATCCAAAATTCAATATCTCCAGGTCCATAATCACTGGGTAACATCTAGGAAATAAACACAGAGAGATATATAAAGCACTAATGAATAGGAGCGATGAATTCGTAACTATTTCCTGAACATTATTCCCTCCCTACTTTATTAATATTGCGAAAGTCCTGCCTTGAGGACTACTCATAGCCTTTAGTGTAAATGACTTAAGGAAAATAACCTCTCTAAAGCCGGCATTCATTGCTTTATCAATGAAAAGACCAGTTTTTGGTAATAATAAAGTATCCTGAGACTTAATGACCACATAATTTCCGCACTTCAACTCCAGCACCTCGACAAAATGATCGCTTCGAATAGATTCAATAACATGCTTAGCTGTGCACTCCATATTTAGATACTTCATATCCCATTCATCGCATACGCCTATACAGGGAGGTCTCTCTAGGACTAGATCTACAATGTACATACCATTATTCTTAAGCACTCTATGCACTTCTAAAAGGTGATGGTAAAGTTCGTTAATGGTATCTACATGATTAACTGTTGCTAATAGACTGTAGGCCACATTAATAGATCTATCCCTGATTGGAATATTAAGCATATCGGCATTAATGCGCATAATCTCGTCATTACTAATATAAAGAAGCATGTTAAGAGATAAATCTAGGCATATAACATCCCTCACATACCTTAGTAACTTCTTAGCAACCCTACCAGTTCCGCACCCAATATCCAACGTAGATAATGCAAAAGTATTTGTATTTTCTACAAGAAAGCGCCTCATAATCTTAATAATGTACCTGGTCTCAATATTAGGATCCCACGAGAAAATGGTATCATAAACGTCAGGACGACTATATAAATCCCAATGTATACTCCTTCTTAGTTTCATAATTTTAATGACAATATTCAAAAATTAATTAAAAGAATTTCGTAACTATCTATCGGCCTCTGGTGGGAAGTAGCCGAAGCTTCCGTATATGGCCGGTACATCTGCTAACCTATAGCCCTTCAATGCCTCCATGAATCCCCTGAGCAGGAGCCATGATGGCGTGACCATCCTTAACCTATATGGCACGTTGCTGTGGCCATCGGATATTAATGTGAATAGTAATAGTCCTCTTGAGGCCTCCGTTAATGTTGTTGCCTCGCCAGCGCCTGGCGTCAATCCCACGTGGGTCTTTGTTAGGAATGTCCTTACATCCTTGGCTGCCTGCGGTCTGTCCTTTGGTGGTATTCTTGATAGTATTTTCTCACTTAGTATTGGTGTGTCTGGTATGTTCTTAACCGCCTGCCTAATTATCTTAATGCTCTGCCTAATCTCCTCAACCCTAACAAGGAACCTCGAGTATGAATCACCCTCATCAGCCACCGGTATATCCCACTCAAACTCGTTATAGACCTCGTAAGGTTCCACCTTCCTAACATCATACTCAACACCGGAGGCCCTTAGGAATGGGCCGACTAATCCATACTTAATCGCCTCGTCCTTCGTTAACACGCCGACCTCCTTAAGCCTATGTATTGTGACTGGGTTCTTAACGAATATGGACTCCATATCCTTCATCTTCCTCTCCAGGTAGTTCGTTAATTCATAAACAAAGTTGAGTACATCGGGCTTAACATCCCACCTGACACCACCCGGCACGGTATAGCTAAGCGTTGTTCTTGTGCCTGTTATTCTCACGAAGCCTCATTAATCACGTCCCTAAGTCCAAAGGCCCACATGTAGCCCGTGCTATGGCCAATGAATACGGCAAGGATTCCAGTATCGTATAGATGCGTAGCAATCCTACTTAACTCAGCCAGAATTACCCTAATGTACTGGGCCCTCTTGGGCACGTCTAAGTCAGCCAGCTTCTCCACTGCACGTGAGTAGCCAAGGTCGAAGTTTGCCGAGTCCTGAATCGTGGGTCTCTCGATGAGTGGTAATATGTGTATGTAGAGCCTGGTCTCGGCAAGCTTCTCCACACCCCTATGGACATAACCCGGATCCGGTATTGCATCGACAATGTAATCACCCTTGAGCCTAAGTATTATCCTCATGTGCCCACTACCTGGATGTTGAGGCCCAATGAAGACCAGGTACTCCTCGCTCCTGTAGGCCTCCTCGACGTACTCCTTTGGTATTGGTACGAAGTTCTTAACGAACTCCTCAGGTACCTCCATCCTAACGGGCAACTCTGCATACCTCTCATTACTACCCATGCCAATCACCCGGTGCTACCCACCTCCTGCTTACCCTCACCTGGCTTTTCCTGAGCTGGCTTTGACTGCGGTGCAGCCTCTGTGGGCTTTGGTTGCGGAGCCTGCTGTGCGGGTTTCGGTTGGGCTGGTGCCTGGGCTGGCTTCTGCGGTGCTGCAGTCGGTTTCGGCTGTGGCGGCGCCACTGGTAGTCCAGGGAATTCCCTATCGACTATGTAGAACTCCCTAACTATTGGTACGTCCTTCCTAAGTGGGAACTTAACAGGGGTGTCTGGGTCAAGCAGGAAGTTCTTTCCCATCCATGGGTTACCCTCGAACCAAACGCCGAAGAAGTCATACATTTCACGCTCCATGTAGTCGGCGCTCGGCCAAATGTCGATTAGGCTTGGCACCCTGGGGTTGTCCCTCGTTATCTCCGTTGTTAATGAAATGAGCACTGGCATTAGCTCCTTCTTGCTGTAACTCGATATCCAGTACTCAATGTAGAACTTGTTCTCGTGGGGTGCATCAATAACGTTAACCGACTTAACATGGTCAAAGCCGAGCTTTGACAACGATAATGCGGCATCCCTTAATTTATTGGGTTCCGTATCAATGCATATTCTATTAATGTCAGTTACAACGATCTTCTTGGCCGATTCCTTGAGCGCGGGCATTAATTGATTGTTTATTAATTCATAACCGAAGGGCCACTCCACCTTCTTCTCCTGGCAAATGGGTATGTGCGGGTTTGGGGTTATCCTGTGCGGTGGGTTTGGTGCGGGTTGTTTAGTCGGTGATGGCGTGAATATTTTCGTTAAATCAATCGTCTTTGGCTTAACATTGGCCTTGGCCTCACCCGTCTCTATCTTCCTCTGGACGATCCTAATCATCTGAATAACGGCCTCTGGCGTTGGTGGACAACCAATGGCGTATGCGTCAATTGGTATTATTTTATTAACGGGGACCGCGTGGTAGCTATTCCAGAATATGCCGCCCTCAGCGGCGCAGGAGCCCATGGCAATTACGTACTTTGGATCACTCATTTGCTCCCAAACATACCTGAGGACTCTGGCCATCTTGAAGGTTATTGTACCCTCAACAAGGATTAGGTTTGTCTGCCTTGGTGCATGCCATGGTAACGAACCAAGCCTCTCCGCATCGTAGGTTGGGTTCCAGGTATGCGCCATCTCAACGCCGCAGCATGCCGTTACGAGGTGGACAGGCCATAGGGAGTACTTCGTGCCCCACTTCTTGTAGGGTTCTAAATATTTGTCAAGTGACATTCGCGTCACCTACCGCTTGACCTTCTTATAAATTCTTTGGGATACGCTATTTTTAATGCGTATTTATAACCAACATAGATACTTGGTAGGGTTATTACAAGCACAGCCAGTATTATATAGGTCATTGGTAGTGCCTTGATGGCGATTGATGATAGGATTAGTAATATGACAATGATAGGCTCCATACCGAGAAACATGAGTAGGAAACCTACGTACTGTATGGGGAAGACATACCTAGCCTCACCAACCGGTGGGTTACCAGCCTCATACCTCTGGAGCTTAGATGCGTTTGGGTTCCTTGCGGCAATTCTCCTCGCTATGTATATTATTGAGGCATCGGCTATTAGGGCTATCACCACAAGCACTATCAGTATCGCCAATGCATCAATGAAGGCTGACATCGTGACCGAAAGAACTAATAATGAAGCATTTTTAAGTAATAACCTCATTCAACACATTGTCCAAGCAATTTATTAAGCGCCAGTGTTAGTAGTGCCGTACTACCCACGTCCCTACCAACAACCTTAACCTGCCGCCCCAGGCTCAACTCGCTCTGCATAAATGGCTGGTCAGACGCCTGTATCACAACCAAAACCCTACCCCTAACCTCATCCCCCATGGAATCACCCCTGGTGCTCAAGAAGTATACAGAGTCTGGGTGAAGAAGCTCAACGGCATCCTTAATGTCAGGCAGTACAATCAATGTAGCCCCAGACCTGAGCACAAGCCTAAAGGCCTCAGGCACGCCCTGCTGAGCCGCTGTACCCACGGCCTTAGTAACCACTATGGTCTTCAAGCCAAAGCCAAGCGAGACCTTAACCGCATCCAGTAATTTCTGCACACTGGCTGGGTTATGGATTACGGGTATTACGTTGTTAACGGCTTGTTGGCAATCCATCACGCCGCAACCCAGCGTCTCCTATAAAACTATAACCCAATTAAATTATTAAAGGGCCTTACAAATTAAATTCCCAATGAGTACACCACTGGTCAGTGAACTCATGGATAACGTAGTAGTTATTGCAAAGCCCAAGGACATTATTTCCAAGATAATTTCAGACATGAGGGATTATAAGGCTTGGGTTGTCCCAGTCATTAACGAGAACGGCAAATTAGTGGGCGTACTGAGCTACAGGGATTTGCTTGAGCGAAGGATCAGCTTAGATCAAAGGTTTCAAGCGCCATGTCACCACCATACTCGATAAGCCAGGACTCAGACCTCGTTAAGGCAATGACTAAGATACTAACCCTAAGGGTTAGGGCGATACCCGTGATTGACTCAAACATGAGCCTTGTCGGTATACTGACAAGAGAGAAGATAATGAGGTACCTACTTAATAATAAGATGCTACCCCGCATGTCTGTTTCATCAGTGATGTCTAAGCCGGCAATTACGATTGATGCCGACGAGGCTGTGGCAAGGGCCAAGTGGCTCATGATTAGGCATGGAATAACACGCCTACCAGTGCTTGATTCAGGGAAGCTTTACGGCATAGTTTCAATGCGAGACATAGTTGAGCGATTATACTATGCATCAATACCACGGCGTAGCAGAAGGGGCGACGTTGTTGGTACCGAGGACGACGTACTCGCGGCCCCCGTGAAGGCGATAGCAACTACTCCGGTAA
This sequence comes from Vulcanisaeta sp. JCM 16159, assembly GCF_001316265.1. Classification (GTDB taxonomy): domain Archaea; phylum Thermoproteota; class Thermoprotei; order Thermoproteales; family Thermocladiaceae; genus Vulcanisaeta. The sequence goes on from NZ_BBDN01000001.1 coordinate 114,646, forward strand.
TAACCGTTAATGAAGCCGATGATGTTTACACAACGGTCAATTTAATGCTTGATAAGGGCATTTCAGGAATGCCCGTGGTTTCAGGAGAGTCCGTGGTGGGCGTCGTATCGAGCTACGACGTGATAAGGGCCGTACTTAAACCCTACGAGGAGATACCCGTTGAGGCGAAGCTCACCGAGATTGACGAGGACACTAAGCCACTAGTTGAGAAGGTTGTTTCAAATTACATCGCCAAGATCAATAGGATGACTAATGTCATCGACATGAAGATAAACATTAAGAAGTACGAGAGAGGAGGCGAGGAAAAGAGGAGTAAGTACTCAGTCCACATAATGCTCAAGGACAATGCAAACACGTACACGGTCAACGAGGTTGATTGGGACCCAGTAAACGCCGTCAGGTACGCCTTTGAGACCTTGATCAAGAGAATCGAAAGGGAAATAAACAGAACAAGGGACATAAAGAGGAGAGGAAGGCTACGCGGAGGACCACCCAGCGAGTAATTGATTAGCCCGTGATGAACGCACCCTTTAATGACCGGTGATTACTTCGCCAACGACTGACACAAAACAAAAGAATATCACTACATTTCACAAAACAAGCATGATAAACATCAAGACCTCATTACCTTAGTCCCTAACCCGTGCGCCAACATCATGCGCTTCCAATAGGCTTTAAGCTTCGTTTCCTATTTAGCCTGTGCATGCCTGTGTTGTTTGGTTCGTTGGTATGTACGTCGTTGCTGTGCATGTTATTGTTCTCGTGCCAAGTGGCGTTTGGTATGTTGATTGCCAGGTGACTACGAAGCTTGTTGGTGGTGAGAGCATGAGCTGTGCGGCCTGGCTCAGTGATATGCCGCCTATCAACACAGTAACATTCACAGAATTTGGCTGCAGCTCAACCGGTAGGTACTCTGGCTGTAGTGTTATGGTTACGCCATCACTGAAAGCCACAGTGGCGCTAGAACTAACTAGACTCACTGGGTACGGGTTCGGATTCTCAAGCCAATACCTAACATAAATAACAACACTTGCTATGGAACTCTGGCTCGAAATACCCCAATCGCTCGAGACGACCTCTGGAGACTTAAAAGTCATGTATGGGTACAAAAACACGAGGACCAGAGCTACAACAATAATAACCACAACAATCAAAACCAAAGTACGAAAATGCATACAAAAAGAAAAACAAAGAGACCCATATTAAAGCATTGCAATGCCGCTACACTTACGTATCAACGCCCTTAATTAACTCCATAAGCTTGGCAACACCTGCCCCTCCTGGTCTTACGTCTTCTGCCGTGTCAATTCCGTTGTTACGTAGTTTCTCTCTCACGCTATTCGGCACGGTATAGCGTGTAACGAGTATTGCCCTTCTAGCATGAACTGCCTGATGTATGGTATGACTTGCTCGTCAATATCATTCTCCCAATTTCCATAGGGTAATGCCTTACACTTAATCAATAAGTCAATCCCACTGCTTGACTTAATGAGGTCGGTGACGTTGTCAAACCTGCCCCTAACAACAATGTTGTCAGGCCTAACAGTCCTTCTACCTGGTGGTCTAACAAACACTAACTTACCGTTTTCATGAACAATATTGGCATCCAGAAATACATGAATGGCCGGGTTTACCTGGAATTCTACCACATTGTAAATTCGCCATGTGGCGTGTCGAGCATTGCGAAGCTTGTTTCACCACCCTGCTCAAACCAAACAGTTACTGGTCTATTGGCAAATGATTCAATAGTCTCCCAACTCCTCCTTATCAACTCCCTCGTATTCAATGCCTCGGCGACCTTTGCGGCTACCCAATTCTCGTAGATTAGGGACATGGTTGTTTTTAACATCTCTAACCCTACCGGCATCACTCGGTATGCTTAACTCCGTGAAGTAGTAAATCCTTGGGTCAGTGAAGAATTCATGTCCCCTAGAGGCATGACCCATGAAGCTCAATTCGCCATTAATTGACTTCCAATAGTTCCTTGTCTCATTAGTCATTACAACGAACTCGCTAAATAACTCACTCAGTAAGTCCCTTAACTCGGGGTTTTGAACTCTGAAGCTAACATTCTAACATTGCTCAGCCAATCATTTACCGCATCCTCGATGGTCTTACTCTCGCAACGTCCTACAGAGGACGTTGCATCGACGTAGTCACCGGGTGGGCATCTAATGACACTGCCATAACCACTTCTACTGAAGTGGAATATGTATATCCAGGGTGAGACGTTGCTCGGTACTTCATATACATACTCATCATCACCACGCCTAACAAGCCTACCAACCTCAGAGACATGAACAAGCTCATTACCAATGAGGACGTAGGCATGCACAGAGCCACGGGTACCACCCCTCCTCAACTCACGAATAAGCATAAACCATTCACAGGAACTAGTAAGTGAATGCAATTAAGTGTTCCTAAGTTATGAATTGACAAAGCAGACAATGAACTCGTATAAAGCTGGGTTAGGTGTGGTCAGTCGGTACGTGAATTCTTCATTGGTCTGTTCCGGGGGTTGTCATCACTTTGTTATTCGCTTAATGTATTATTTTTAAGCTAGAGCTAAAGCTTTTATTTTGCTACTATTCCACATTGTTTTCGTGATCAAGATAAACATTGTTAGGGCTGAGGATAACTACCTGGAGGCTGTGGTGCAGGGTGAGACGTATACGTTGTTCGCGCCGTTGATTGAGTACTTACTTAAGAGGCCTGATGTTGAGTATGCAATGTACGATGTTGATCACCCATTGACTCAGAATGTTAGGTTTAGGATAAAGACCAAGGGGAAGCCACCGCTTGATGTTATTAAGGATGCCGTAAATGCGATATTGAAGGATATTGAGGAGTTGGAGAACGGTTTTTTTTACACTCGTCTTAAGTGGTTAATTTTTCCATCCCTGGTGATTGAGCCTTGATTTATATATTTGGTAAATCACCACAATGGCTTGTTGATGTGGTTAGGAAGTTGGGTGAAGAGGTTGTGGAGGTTGGTAATTGTGACGTGCCCCCACGTAGTGTCGTTATTTCGATAAGTGGTGCATGCAGAGCTAGGGGTTCCGTTGTTTTATCGTTGCTGCCCTATGGAAATTCCATACCAATTCAAAGGGGTACTGCGAGGGGTGTATTATTGTCGGTAGTGAACATGCTTAGGAAAATTCAGGGCGTGGGTACCATGGGTGATGCGTTGTCGCTGCTCGGCTTTGTTAGTGTTAATGTAATTGATGTGGTTGGTGTGGCTGAAATTGCGGTTAGTGACCGTGTGGTCCCTGGTTCTATTTATACCGTTGTTATGGCCAATAAGGACCAGGGGGAGTACGTTGTGGCGTTGGGTAGGGGTACTGCAAGGAATACGTTGCTTCTTGATTCACCAGTAACCTGGCTGTTGGATAATGGTGGTGATACGTATTTGGCCAGGGGTGATTTAATGCTCGAGCTCGTTGCCCTGTCCATGATTTTTGGAATTAGCCTTAGGCGTTCGAACCCGCCTTATTAGGTTGATTGCGGAGAGTATTGTTGATGCGCCGTTTAGTACTAGGAATATGGTGTTCCAATTTAGTGCTGAGTATACCGTTAATAGGGTGCTCCCTAGTAAGTACGGTATTGTTAACTTAAGTGGTGGTACATCACCTAGCGTGAGTGTCCAGCCTACTGCGATGAATACTAGTCCGAGTATGCCGATAATCATTGCTGTTAGCATTCAGGTAGGTGCCTACCCGCGGTTTTTAAGGCATACATTACAGGGGTTTCTGATGGGTGGTAAAAAAATAAAATTCCTTGATTATTCTATAATTAGCAAAGATGAAGGGATTATTGATAGCGATGCCCAGTGTTATTGATGAGGTTAAGAAGATCATTGGCAATTATTCTTCCTTCACCGTCGTCACCGAGGTAGGTAGTGATGTCGATGGATATGATGTAGTGGGTGTTATTGGGACAGATAGGTTCATACTCATGAACCTTCATAGGTTGAATTCGTGGGAGGGGCCTGTCCTTACCGTGGGCTTCGGATTAAGTTTTTTTTGAATTCCGTGGATATAACGAACCTAGATAAGGCATTGACCACAATAGTTGATGGTAATTACGATATTGAGGAGATACTGAGACTTTCCGTGAATATTAAGGGGAAGAAATTACCATATGCAATAAATGAGGTTGCGATATTCCCGTCAAGGAGTGCGATGACGCTTGAGTATAGCCTTTACGTGAATAATGAGTACCTATGGCATGATGTGGCTGATGGTCTAATAATATCGACGCCCACGGGCTCCACGGCGTACGCGATGTCGGCGGGAGGCCCATTAATACACTCGAGAGCCCAGGTCATCGAGATCGTGCCTGTAAATAGTACGAATTTGGCTCGCGTACCCGTTATCGTGCCCAGTGATTCTGTGATCATGATTAGGGACCTAATCTCCAGGTCTAGGGTTGAAGCGATAATTGACGGTAGTATTAGGACATACGTGGGTAGCGAAGTCAGGATAATGTCTGGGAAACCACTCAAGCTTATTAGGATTGGTGAGATCTCGAGTGCGATTGGCCGTTATGAGAAGAAGATAAGTCTACTGGCTAACATGGACCTGCCTCCAAGTGCTAAGTTCATACTTAAGATCCTTGAGTACGAGGGTCAATTAACGCAGAAGGAGATTGTTGAGAAGACCATGCTTCCGAGCAGGACTGTTAGAAATGCATTGAGCATTTTAATTAGGAAGGGTTTGATCCAGAGGCAAGTAATTATTAGGGGTAATAAGGAGGTCATTGTTTATTCCCTTAAGTCAGCTGAGAGGTGAGCCACGCTTCATTAATTCAATACTTGAGCACCTAATGTTCCTGACCTCGTCTTTACCTGTTGTACTTACGGTTAGCAGTATCTTGATGTGGTTTTTCATATTTATGACTAATCTGGGCCACATAATTAATTGTCCATAGGTTATGTACTTTCTTAATTCATGCTTTATCATACAATTAATTGTTGCTATGCCTCATTAAAAAGTAGTTTGTAAGGTGCATAATCTGCACAATTTCCACATGGCAATATTATCATTATGAACCATAAATTTAATAAATTCTATAAGGTATAGAATATTGATGGCTATTAACGATGAATCGAATAAGGTGAGTAATGAGGGAATCATTGAGGAAGGTCAGGATTTCATAAGGAGGATAATAGAACCCTCACCGGCAATTATTAGGGTTCATTGCTATAATTGTAATTTCGACAGTATAAAAATACCCAATGGTGTCGAGTTCAGGTTTAGGTTGTTGATGCCTTTCATGGCTGCCGTGATTAGGTATAGGCAATTCATTAAGGACTTATTAATGCTTGATTCTAAACCTGTAATAACGGCAATTTACCAATCAAGAGTTAGGGAGAAAAAGACCGAGAGACCTGTCGTAGTGATTTACGGGGAGATAAACCCGATAAAAAGGATATGGAGGGTATTGAGCATCTATAACCTGGTCCTCGATGATTATAAGGACTCCATAGTTAAGCAATTCAACATAATAACTAAGAAGGAGATTTGGCACTATCACCAGAGCGTCTCGCTTAATGGTAAGACACAGCACATAGGCATAGTCCTTGCAAACAAGGTACTTCTTAGGTACTTAACGAGGTTCGGTGAGGACGGTGCATCAGTGAAGATGGTATTACTTACGCCCGATGGAATGCAGACAAGAAGGCTACATGTTGACTCAGAGGAGGAGATAACCGCTGAAGAAAAGTCAATGATTGGCGATTAAGTAATATTAGTAAAAATTAAACAATTACATTGAATAAACTTAGTATGATTTGACGGTTTGTTCACGTGCTCGAGGTCGAACATGTAGGCGAGTTCACTATCGAGAGATATTGCCAGTACCATTCCTGGTAATGGTTAGTGCGCCTTCGGGATAATATAATTCGCTAAATAGTACATTGAGAGCAAATAATTAAAAAAACCATAACTAATCATAACCTCGTGGCCAAGAACCTGCCCAATTTATGGAATACTTTAAGCGTAATGGATGTGGGCGGCATCAAGGTTCGCTATTACTCATTAAGGGCGCTTGAAAGGGAGGGCTTTGACATTGCCAGGTTCCCATACACGATCAAGGTCTTCATAGAGAACCTGCTCAGGAATTACGACGGGCAAGCAATCACTGAGGAGGATATCGAGAATTTACTGCACTGGAACCCGAAGAGCCCAGGGACTAAGGAGGTCCCAATAAAGGTGGCGAGGGTCCTAATGCAGGACTACACGGGAGTACCCGCCCTAGTCGACTTGGCAGTGATGAGGGAGATAGTGGCTAAGTACGGTATCGACCCAAAGGTCATTAATCCACAGGTACCGACAGACCTAATAATCGACCACAGCGTACAGGCCGACTACTGGGGCAGGCCTGACGCTGTTAGATTGAACATTAAGCTTGAGGTTGAGAGGAACGCGGAGAGGTATGAGTTCCTTAAGTGGCTCAGAACGCCTTTAGGAACTTCAGGGTCTTCCCGCCGGGCACTGGTATAATACACCAGGTGCACCTTGAGCATATTGCGAGGGTTGTGATGACAGAGGACCTCGGGCCTAACGAGAGGCTTGCGTATTTCGACACCGTCGTTGGCATGGACTCCCACACCACGATGATTAATGGGCTTGGTGTTGTTGGTTGGGGCGTTGGTGGTGTTGAGGCCGAGGCTGCGCTCCTTGGTCAACCAATAGCGGTATTACCGCCGCAAGTCATTGGTGTTCACCTTTATGGTAAGCCGAGACCTGGCGTCACGGCTACAGACATAGTGCTGTACGTAACTGAGACCCTTAGGAAGTATAACGTGGTTGATAAGTTCGTTGAGTTCTTCGGAGAGGGTGTTAAGGAATTGCCCGTCCCTGACAGGGCAACAATAGCCAACATGGCGCCTGAGTACGGCGCAACAACTGGGTTATTCCCAGTGGATGAGCAGACGCTGGCTTACCTAAGGCTTACGGGTAGGGATGAGTGGTTAATATCGCTTGTTGAGAGGTATTTCATGGAACAGGGAGTCTTTGGCTCGCCGAAGGAGGGCGATGTTGAGTATAGCCAGGTGATTAATATTGACTTATCCGCCATAGAGCCGAGTCTCGCCGGTCCCTCGCTTCCGTGGCAGAGGAGGTCATTGAGCGACGTGCCTAAGAGCCTTGAACCGGTCATCGAGGATAGGAATAAGAAGAGGAACATAAGTGGTAGGAAGAAGGTCGTCATAGAGCTTGACGGTAAGAAGGTAGAGCTTGAGGATGGTTTTGTGGCCATTGCCGCAATAACAAGTTGCACTAACACGAGTAACCCATACCTATTAATGGCATCTGGTTTAGTTGCTAAGAAGGCTGTGGAGCTTGGTGTCTCACCGCCTCCGTACGTTAAGACCGTGTTGGCGCCAGGTTCTAGGGTTGTTGAGGAGTACTTAAGGAGGTCAGGACTACTCCAGTACCTTGAGAAGATTGGCTTCTACATAACTGGCTTTGGCTGTATGGTCTGCATTGGCAATACAGGCCCATTGCCAGAGCCCGTTGTTAAGGCAATTAGGGAGAATGACTTGGTGGCGGCGGCCGTACTCTCCGGTAACAGGAACTTTGAGGGTAGGATACACCAGACGTCAGGGCTAATTACCTGGCCTCACCACCCATGGTCGTGGTTTACGCATTAGCGGGCACCATCAATAAGGACCTAACGAAGGAGCCTGTGGCGTATACCAGCGATGGCAAGCCCGTTTACCTGAAGGACCTATGGCCCAGTGATGACGAGGTTAGAAGTTACGTTGAGAGGTACGTAACACCTGACGAATTCACGGAGAAGTACACGAAAATAGGAGACCTAGTGCCTGATGAATGGAACACGTTGAAGGCGCCAAGTGGTGACCTGTATCAGTGGAATCCAAAGAATACGTACATAAGGAGACCACCGTTCTTTGATGACTTTGATCCAGATAGGCTTGTGGAGGTTAAGGACATAGTTGGCGCCAGGGCATTACTGGTGCTTGGCGATAACATAACCACGGACCACATATCACCGGCAAGCTCAATACCCGCTGACTCACCCGCGGGTAAGTACTTAACATCGCTTGGCGTTAAACCAAGTGACTTCAACACCTTCGGTACTAGGAGGGGTAATTGGGAGGTTATGGTGAGGGGCGCATTCTGGAACAAGGGCGTTAGGAACAAGATGGGTGGTAAGGTCATTGAGGGTGGGTATACCATTCACTGGCCTGATGGTCAGTTAATGACCGTGTTTGACGCAGCCATGAGGTACAAGGATGAACATGTACCATTAATAATACTGGCTGGGCAGACCTACGGTGCCGGTAGCTCGAGGGACTGGGCTGCGAAGGGTCCGAAGCTCCTGGGCATTAAGGCAGTTATTGCGAAGAGTTTCGAGAGGATACACAGGAGTAACCTGGTTGAGATGGGTATACTACCGCTACAGTTCATGGAGGGTGAGGACGCGGATAAGCTGGGTATAGCCGGTGATGAGACCTTCGACATAGTGGGGCTATCCCAGGGATTAAAGCCAAGGCAAACTGTTGAATTAGTCGTACATAAGCCCGATGGTAGGGTTATTAAGACGAAACTGCTCGTGAGGCTTGACACGCCGATGGAGGTTCAGTACTTCCTTAATGGAGGAATTCTGCAGTACGTGCTTAGGCAAATAATTAAGAGGCATAGGCAGGAGGGCAAACAATCATAATCGCTTAGCCGCTTCTCGGTAAATACTGTCTAAAAATTCGTAATCCTTAATTATACTAAAAGGCATCAGCCTATTAATGATAATCCTCAGCTCATATACTTCATTGAAAAGCTTACTCCTCACTTTTAGGCCTTGAATTAAATAAGTTCCGCACTAGAACTTAGTTCCGCTCCGGAACTATAAACCTAAAACGTTCTATAACGTACTCATTCTCGATGAGTTCGGTTTTAAGTCACGATGACATATTAAGTATGCCATGAAGATAAGCCGTAGAGATGACGGATTAACAAGGAAGAGCGAGGAAACGTACTTAACGCTTGTCCAGTGGGTGATTAATTACATTGGTAGGTTAAGGTTTTCACATAGGATAGCTGGGAATAATCATAATAAGTAAGTCAATTAATGCAGGGCATTCGCGAGTTCCATTATTTTCTGCCTCCAATCCTTAGCCCTAACTATCGCACTTGCCACCAACACGCCCTGCGTACCAAGCTCCAGGGCTTTCTTAACATCTTCATAACTCTCAATACCAGCCCCCGTAATCACGGGAATACCTGGGTTAACCCGCTTCACGAGCTCCACAGTCTTCACAATTACGTCAGGCTTCTCCCTACTCACGGCCTTACCCGTACCAATCAGCTCAGGCGGCTCAACAGCCACAGCCGTTGGCTCCAGGGCCGCGGCGGCCGCACTTGTGTATGGATCTGGCGCACACACAAGGGTTTCCAGACCGAGACCCTTCGCCCTACTAACGAGCCAGCCGAGATCATTTAGAAGAAGCCTATTCTCGCTGTGGTTAAGGATTACCCCCGACGCCCCAGTCTCCTTAATGAACTCAAGCGGCACATGCCCTGTCCTAGCCCCGGGCTCGACCGGGTCAGCGCCCTGGGCATAAACGGGTATTCCCACGTTCTCAGCCACAAGCCTAAGCTCAGTGATTGGTGGGGCTATCGCGATTGATACGCCCAATTCCCTAGATACGGCCTCGGCCACTTTGGCCAGTTCGAGAGCCTTTTACCAAGTACCTCAGGGTACACCTTCATGTTTATGATAAGTATCGGTAACCTCATACGCGCAATAAGCAGGACTAATGCTTATTAAATTACTAGGGTTTAATGGGAATAATTATTACAATACCCACTAGACAATCCTTAACTGCATATTTGATGTGCCAATTATTACCAGTGTTGAGTATAGTAGGTGCTTGCTGTGGTCAGTGGTACGAATAACCCGGTAAGTGGCGTAGATAAGTTATGATTACATGAAATATTAAATCATCCCTGATTTTGTCGTAACTGTCTTAAATGGCATTACATAGCTTAATTGAGGCCCGCATTAACCGTTATCATTATAATGAGAGTCACTGTGATAACGGCAATTATTGAGATAATCATTATCAAATGCCTCGTTCTTAATTCCATAGACATTAGTTATTATTTCCTATAGAGCTTTTAAGTCCAGTTACTTCATTTTAATAAATATGAATTAAGAATGTAAATTACTTTTAACATTTATTAATGCATAATGTCGAGAAATTCCCATTGAGATTCCGAGCTCCTTATTCGTAACTCTTATAGCCAATCAATGTCATAACCCCCCTCGCCAATGTCCTCCCTTATCCTGGCAAGTATATCCATTGTGCCGAGGTACGTCATGTCAGTCAGGTAAACCTCAATGTTACCTAGTATCTCCCAGGTGCGTGCATAGTGGAGTATGGTTTCAACCTCTACTAGATCCTTTGGGAATATCTCGAACACATCCATACCCACGGTCAGTGGGTTAAATGTGGGTAGTACTATTATGTTCATGGGCCCCGTGGCGCCTATTTCGGCATTATACATGTTCTTACCGAAAACGGACTTATCGACACGTACCTTAACAATGACTGGCGCCCTCATTACGTAACCGGTCACGTCCTGTATGAATATGGCTGGGTGGGTGTGCCCCATTATTATTACATCGGCATTCATGAAATCCTCAATTCTAGGCTTTGAATTTCCATGGAGTAATAGGAGGTTTTTACCATCTTTACTCTTTATTATGAAGCCCCTGGAGTCTATGAGGTATACATTGGGCTTTGCATCACTACTGAGTATTAGGTCTAGGTTACCATCATGGTTACCCTTAACCAGAACCACCTTATTGAATTTACCACTAATCCTATCTAGGAATTCTCTAACCTCCCTGACGCTCTCGACTATGCTCGCTATCTCATGCTTAACATCACCGAGTATTGCCAGCGAGGTCGCCCCGGTCCTCTCGGCGAAGTCCAGGACTAGCTGTGCTATCCTGGCTGATTGGCTAGGTATCCTAACACCCTTCTTACCAAGTTCAACCTCCAGGCCGACGTGAGTATCGGCAATAAGTAGCCACCTCTCACCATCATCAGAATCCACGGTAATGCCTCGAAACTCCTCAACGGACACCGCATTAATGACTAGTAATTAATGCCTTAAAACCATTTTGCGTAACATCTACTAACTTAGTATCTCCCTAATTACGTATGACAAAGCCTCTTTGACACCAGCACCATACTGACTAACACCATCATGAACCCACCTAATTACCCAGGGATCATAATGAACCACGCTGGGCTCCAAACCAACGAGCTTACCAACGGCGGCAACCCACTGCTTACCCAGGGACTCCCTAAACATATTAATCACGGGTCGACCAACATTAATCGAAAGCCTCTTAACAAAATGTACCAGATTCCTCAGGGCAACCACTGAGCCAAGGTCCTGAATACCCACTGGATAAACAATATCGCACTCGCTTAATGCCTCATTTAGCACGTTATCTAGGCTTGGCTCAAATGATGGGAAATCAATAACCACGTGATCAACCCCAACCCTATCAATCAAATACTTAATCAAGGAGTCCAACCTCTCCTTAAAATTCCCGTACTCACTAATAAGCGCTAAATCCCCATATCCCGAAGGCACTAGGTAAACAGTCCATGCTCTGTTGGAACTACGTGGATGACCTCATTAACCTTAGATGCACTGATTACGTAGGTAGCCAGGGTATGCCTCGGTATATTACCAAGTAGGTTGAGGGACGTGCTTGGATTACCCATGGCTAAGTCAATAATGGCTAGCCTAATGCCGAGTGCAGGTGCGGCCCTAGCCGTCAGTATTGCCAGCGTGCTCTTACCAACACCACCCTTCTGGCCTGAGGCAATGCACTTAATACTCACGTCAATATAGTAACACCTCAATTAATAAGGCACTAACGTTATTACGAACAAACATTTTTTAACTCTGCATCAACAATATAAATCGTGGAAATACCAAAGCTAATAATCGACGAGGCAGAGAGAAAGGGAATAGACATAGTGGACTTAATAGCCAAGGCACTATCACTTGATCCATCAACAAGTAAAGCCCACCTTGAGCTTGCCGAAAAATTCCTAAATGAGGATAGGGAACTCATTGATAGGGATCCCGTGCAGTCCAGCGAGAAGCTCTACAAGGCTGCTAAGGAGGCCATTAAGCGATAGCCATAACCCTAGGCCTAGATGAGGCGAAGAAGGCCTCCGAGATTGGTAGATGTACGGCACAACTATTATTTGATGCAGTGGATAATATTGCCAATAGGCTTGGCAGGAGAGAGGTTAGGTGGTGGGGACGAACTTGGTTTTTGCATGTTGAGGGATTTCATGAGGCAAGGTTAAGGCCTGACCAAGTCAGGAGAGACCTACCCGATATTGAGACTCTCGTGAACCTTGCAAGAAGCATTTCGGGAACTAGTTAATGGGAAACATTTAATTATTGTTCATACTTTACTTTAGTATATGAGTAGTCAAGAGTTTAATTGCGGTAATGCCGTAATGAGTAGGAGGTTTATGATTGTTTACCTAGTCATTGCTGTGTTCTTTTTAATTACGTGGATAATCAACACGTCTAATTTCATAGGGTTGGTGGCCTTTTTAGTATTCCTAGTGTTTTCCTTCGTTACTGTTAAGCCGCCGAGGATACCAAGTGCTGAGGAGCGTAAATGGAGTATCATATTTAGTGTACTTATGGTTCTATTTTTCATAGTTTACTTACCACTATCTATCTATATGGCCGTTAGGCAGCCGGTCATTGGCCCAACGCTTATACTTACATTCCCATTAGCGATCTCAGTGTTGTTTCTTGGCTTAATAATCGCCTCGTACATTAAATATGGTATTTGCCATTAAATTACATGGTCGTAAATTATTTTAGCCCTTGATAAGTTAATTTTCTGTGAATAAATATAGCTATAGGATTAGGATTAGGGGTAAGTACGCAACTGCAATTAGTAAGTTAGTGCTTGATCTCGGTTATACCATTGTGCAGGCCTCTGACGTGATAATCAGTAGGTTTGGTATTAATGTTGATAATTCCGCGCCCGACGTTACGATTAAGGACTCTGAGAGAGTTCCTGGGGCATTAACGATAATGGGCAAGTGCGGTGTGGTTAATGATGTTGTCAATAACCTACTCAGGGTTACTGAGGAGGAGGCGTTGGTCTGGAGGTCTGTCGTTCCTCTTCATAGGGTCGTCATGGGTGTCGTCAATGTTGTTGACGGTAATTATTTCGTTGATGTTGGTAATGGCGTTAGGGCCGTACTTAAGGCGCCGGGCGGCGCGTATAATGATGGTGATGTGATCCCTGTCGTCATTAGTAGGACTAGGGTTTACCCAGGCGATGAGTTGGTGGCTGTGCCTGGCGTTAGGGTTGATACTGAGTACGTCTCCATAGTGCCGGGCAGCGGTACGGTGTTATTTAGCAGGCATATTAAGGATTATGAGGTTAGGCAGGCACTGCTTAAGGTTGGTCTTAAGTACGTTGGTAGGCTGAGTGGTTATAGCATTAAGTGGAGGAGTAGTGCTCAATTTCTGGATGAGGATGAGGCCATTAAGGAAATTGAGAGAGCGTTAAATACGCTTAATGAGGTTGAGTCGGTTAGTAAGTCATCGGCTCCTTACACGGTGCTCCAGGATGGTGAGTGCATTGTTGAGGTTATGCTTAATGGCAGGGCTAAGCTCCTTCTTGATAATGTCAGAAATAACGTCATACCAACAATAATTGGTCATCACACGTATAAGACCTTAAGGAGGAATACCGCGTTGTTAGACATCGTTGAGGCATTACTTGGTCGTTGTAACGATAGGGCTGGGTTTAGTGCTGAGTTCATGAGGCAGTTAATGGGTAGGAGGTATAGGATCGGCATTATCCATATAAGGCCTAATGGTGAAGTACTTAGGCTGGGTACTGCCGATGTGATTAAGCTCGAACCTGACGATATAGTACTCCTACGTAGATTAAGGGGTGGTGGTTATCTCGATGGTCTTGGTCTTCCTAAGGAGGAGGGTGATTTGGCAATCACCTGTACATCATTGGGTAGTGAGTACTTAACCCATGTGTATGTTGATGGCTCCTGGAGACCTAAGGGTATATATATTAACGTTAATACGCCCGTTGAGTTCACAGGCGCCAACATACTTTATATCGACCTGGCAGTAGATGTAGTTAAGAGGTGGGACTCCAATGAGGCTAATGTAATTGATTATGATGAATATAAAACATATATCAGCATGGGCATCGTAACAAGCAAGTTACGTGATAGGGTTGAGCAATTAATAAATAATTTAATTATCAACTCGCATAAACTTGGCGAGAATTGTCTATCTAAGGCTGAGGAATATTACCGTTGATTAGGAACCACTGAATACCTGCATTATCCTCACTATCTCGAATCCTGTTGTGTCGCTACCAACTAAGCCACCATTGTCATTAACGACCAGTCCACCCCTGAGGAAGCTCCTACCCCTATTGACTGTGCCAACATTAACTGGTAAGCCAAAGTACTCCTTAACCTTCTTTACATCCTCATCCTTAGCCTCGGGACTTAGTAAGACGCCTTTATCATTAGCTACCGCAATCGAGCCCACCAGGTAAGTGCCGCAAACCTCATCAACTATGACTTCAGTACCCAATGTATCCCTTATCAACCCTACGTATTCCTTCTCAATTATTGGCGACACAATCGTCTTCTTATTATTCGTAAGTACTAGGTTGGCGATGGCTGTGTATCTCGTGCGTATTATTGACACGTTAAGGCCATTCTTTTTCAATTCGTTTATCTCATCCTCCGTGACTATGCTCGGCACCAATACACCATTGTCATTACCAACCATGAAAATCCCTATTAATGGTGATTTTGCAAGCGATGCCTTAATCACGTTCGTGTTGAGGATATCCCTTATTGAATTAACGACCTTGTCAGGGACGTCCATCGGCACTATCGTCAGGGCATTATTTGTGAATATATAAACACCTATTGTTGATGTCCCATAAATACTTAATGGCGCCACCTCAAACCTGCGCTACTCATTTCCCTCGACCCAAACAACTTAGCAACTATTTAAATAATTACCATGGGTTGTATGGTACGGCCTCATTCCAGGAAGCCAGATATGCGTATTCCCACTATGAGTAACGCTATTAATAATGCAACGGCTATATAATTAATCCTGCTCATCCTGATATCCCTATAGTACGTCCTCCTCCTATAAGCTAAACACCTTTATGTCAGCGAGCTTCCTCTCCTTAACATTGCTTAGTAATGGATATAGTGCCATGACTACTATGAACATTAT
Source organism: Vulcanisaeta sp. JCM 16159 (assembly GCF_001316265.1). Lineage (GTDB taxonomy): Archaea > Thermoproteota > Thermoprotei > Thermoproteales > Thermocladiaceae > Vulcanisaeta. The sequence continues at coordinate 129,969 of NZ_BBDN01000001.1, forward strand.
TGCCAATATCTGCTAAATCGTTATTGCGGCGTCTGTGGTAACTATTATTGGGAGCAATATCTTCGTCCTGGGTCCATCTTATGGGTTAAGCGGGAAGGCTTATATTAACCTCATTGACGTACTTGAGCATCAATGACTTGAGGTTTTCCTCATCAGCACCTGGAATTCTTATGTGGCTCCAGGGCAATTCGCCGTTAAGTGACTTCCATGAATATACGTACTTATTAAGTAAGTCCTCATACTTCCTAAGCAGTCTTCTCCAGGAGCCTCTATCGAGCCCTGTTAATGAAGCCTCAAATATTAAGTTACCAATATCCCTATCGCCGAGCGATAGTAGTGCCTGAACCTTTGCATCAAGTATGTTGTATGTCGAGAACTCCATGTACGTCTGTGCGTTTTTTTTAATTCCTTAATCCTGTCATTGATTATTTCATCATTAGCCATTGGTAACCATTGTAATGGTGTATGTGGCTTGGGTATCCATGGATTAACAGAGAGTGAGTACTTAATGCCTAGTCTCTTAAGCCTTGATAACAGGTTAATTACTGACTTCACATCGTCATCACCCTCACCCGGCAATCCCACCATGAAGTATAGCTTTAGGTGATCAATACCCACGCTAACTGCATCCATGGCTACCCTAACAATGTCGTCATCCGAAAAACCCTTACCCAATGCCCTCCTCAGTCTCTCACTTGACTCTGGAGCTATCGTGAGGACTCTTTGACCGCCCCTTGCAATTAATCTAATGATATCCCTGTCTAATGAGTCAACACGTAAAGAGGGAACAGAAACATTAAGACCTAGCTCATCCACTAAAAAAACTCATCAACTCCTTAAAACCTGGGTGATCAGTTACGGAAAGACCTATCAAGGATACCCCGTTAACCAGTCCTTCACCCTTACCTAAATCCCTAAGGACAAGTCCCTTAATGGAATTAATGTCCGCAAACCTGACGGGCCTTCCAACAAAGCCCTCCATACAGAATAAGCAGCCTCTTGGGCAGCCCCTCATAACCTCAAGAATGGCTGGGTTACTAAATATGGACTTAACATTGCCGAGGCTTAGTTCAATTGCTGTATCATGGATGAGCTTTATTGAGTATGACAAGTCCCTTACAAATGCCTTGGTTACGTCATGCTTACCAAGTGATGGTACGTAAAATCCTGTTAGGTTTGCGTATTCCTCAACATTCTTACCATAATCTGGGTAATAATTAATGAGAGCTGGGATTAGCATTTCAGCATCGCCGATAAGCACAATGTCGGCAAAGGGTGCCATGGGCTCTGGATTAGCCATTAGTGTTGGTCCACCCATTACAATTAATGGATCATCTACGGTCCTTTGGGAGCTGTATGGATTTATCCCACTAATTCCCATCATCTTCAGTATCCGTGGATAATCAAGTTCGTAATGTACAGAGAATATTACTATGTCGAAATCCCTAAGTGACTTGGTTGTGGATTTACCGTCATCACTCATGAATACGAAGTCTGAATACACATTGGAGTGCTCATTCAGTAGTCTCCTGATTATGTGTATTGATAGTGATTGGAGGGCAACCCTGGAATTCGATGGGTATGCAATGGCTACCCTAATCATTCCCTTCCTGTAGGACTTACGGTAAGCGCTCATTGTGTTATAAAATTCCCTGGTATGGTTGTGATGGGCTAATCCTAACCCTAAGTATCACAAGCGGTTGATTAGAATCCCTTATTTCCATTATCTTCCTTAACAACCTTAGGCGTACACTCGTGACATTCGTCGATATTAGCTTCAATGCGCCGTCCTTCCCATACTCATTAATGAGCTCGCCAAACGTAGTCCTTAATATGAAGTCTGAAACTACGTCAAGGCTGCAAACCTCATTCTGCCTTATTAACTCCACAATAATCTCCTTACGTAACCTATCAATTAGGTTCTTGGGTATGCTCTTAAGAATTTCATCAGCCTCAGTCTGAGGATTAGCGTTATTATCATTATTCATCTGCTCATTCTCACTAAAGACAAGCTTAACCCTCTGCCTCCACTTAATGACCCACCAATTAAACCACTCATCAACAATCCTCGCCACCTGCTCCTCATTCTTCAAAATTCTCTTACATAATTCGTATGATGCATCCTCATTACTTAAGTTAAGCAACCCAAACTTATGTAATAGGTAATATCTTAAATCCTGATAGGCATAGCTTGTTAGGAAATCCTGCTCATTGGAATCTAAATCCCAGGATAGGGAATCTATCCGTTGTTGAATCATGGAAACTAGCTTACGCTCACCAAAGCCCTCCCTACAAGCTATGTCAATGTCTAAATATGCCACAAAACTCCCGTATGCATATTATTTTATTTATTATTTAAACATTTGGTCCATGTTATGTTTAAATACGACTAAATAATTTATTTATATCCATAAAATCATGAAGAATTTTTGAAATAGCAAACGAACTAGATAACGAGCTATACCACCTACTTACTAAGTAATTAATTACGTATGAAACATCTTCACCACTCAAGAACCATGCTGGTTCCCGATCGCCATAACTCACATTCAGCAGTAACAATCCGTAGGGCGGTGCAGGCGGTATCGGCCTTCTAATCCTCATCTCTATCAAGTCCCGTAATTCATCAATAGTCAATACATTAGAACCAACCATTCTAAGGGCGTTGACAATCTTCCTAATCATCTTATTCCTAAACCCACGACCAACGACGGTAAAAACCAAGTAATCACCAAGCCTCTCAACGTTAACGCTATTTATCATTACCGTGGTCGGCACACCCCTCTCCCTAACCTGGAAATTAGACAGATCATGAACACCCACAAATAATTCCGCAGCCCTCCTAATTAAATCAACATCCTCATAGAGCCAGGGCATTACATAGACATAGGTCCTAGACACCGCAGCCCTTGCATGAAAATCATCACTAACCTCAGCCCAGGCCCATATCCTAACTCCATTCGGCAACCTAGAATTTAACATACCAGACGTTAACCTAATACCGTCGCCATACTTTACTGAGATTACGTTACCGATGGCACTAACCCCTGGGTCAGTCCTTGAGGCCTTACTTAACTTAAAGTCCTTAATGAAGTACCTAATGGCCCTCCTCAGGTAGTACTCAATGGAGTTAGTACTGCCAGTAAATCCACTAAACAACGATCCATCATAAAACACCTTAAAGGCCATCGTCGGCATTGAATATACGTAATTACTACTAGTAGGGATTAAAAATAGTGCCATTATTAAGTTATTGGGTACCTTTAGGAGACTTAACGACGACTATCCTATAATTACCATCATCTAACTGCACGGCCTCCCTAATCTCCACATTAAGGATCTTCAATATCCTTTGTATCATCATGAAGCATATGAAGTCGTCTGTTATTACCGTAAGTGTTGACCCTACCTCGGCCTTATCCACCGCATTGGCAACAATCGTAACTGGCGTTGGGCATCGAAGACCCCTAACATCAATAATACTACATATCAACCACACTTAATCAATGTCGTATTAAAATACCCATTACATGTGCTAATTATTAATTGTGCTGATGGGTTTAAAAGGCGTAGATCATGCATAGTTGATCATCAAACTGATTACCTTATTTCAAAATCCTCAAATTCACCATAGTACTGCTTAACAACGTAATTTATAGTCTTAACAGAGCCAACGGGACTTGGCTTAATCCACTCAATGAGCGCCGAGGCATCCTCCTTACAACCCTCAGCAACTACTTCAACCGAGCCGTCTGGAAGGTTCCTCACATACCCGGTTAATCCAAGGGATAGGGCTTGCCTACGTAGTGTCGGTCTAAAGCCAACACCCTGCACATTACCAAGACTTAGTCTCAGCCTCTAACCCATTCCGGAACATTACCTTATTATTGAATTAATTAGACGCATTAACACACCGTAATTGAAGCGCTTGAATTAGTAACACCTAACCTAAACGAACCTAATACCCTCAAGATACCTAATCTCCTCCTCAGTTAACCTCCAACCAGCAACGCCCAGGTTCTCCCTGACATGGTCAGGGTTTGATGCCCTAGGTATTGGGAATACATGCTCATGCTTACTAACAATCCAATTAAGTACTATTTGAGCCACGGTCTTTGGACCATGATTCCTAGTTATAATTTCCAGGGCATCCCTCGGAAACCTAGTAATGAGCTTACCATGACCAAGCGGGTAATAGGCTATCACGGCCATACCATTCCTCCTCGCGTACGGTATTATATCACTCTCAATCCTCCTATCCATTAGGCTATAGGGCATTTGGATGGAGACGATCTCATACTTCTTAAGGGCGCCCTGCGCTCGATTATTTGGCTGAGATTGAAATTGCTTAGTCCAATGAACCTTATTATTCCAGCATCAACTAGGTGCTCCATAGCCCTCATGGTCTCCGTGATTGGAATCCTCCTGTTAGGGAAATGTATTTGATATAGATCTATGTACTTAATGCCCAGTCTCTCAAGGCTTCTCTTTGCAGCCTTAATAACGGCGTCGTACTTAAGGTGCGTCGGCCATACCTTAGTGGCTATGAACAATTCCTCCCTGTTGAAATCCTTTGTGGCTTCACCGACCAGTGGTTCTGAGCCGTAAATCTCTGCCGTATCTATGAAGTTAATACCTCCCTCCAGGCCGACCCTTAAAGCCTGAGCTTCCTCCCGTAGCCAGGCCTTATGCCGAGTCTTGACAGTATTATCCAGCCTGGGTCGTAGTACGTGCCCATGCCTATTATGGATACTTTAACGCCAGTCTTACCAAATACTCTATATTCCACGGATGCCGTATGTAATCAGGCCCTATTAACCTTAATTCCTTAGTTAAGTGTAATCAGGTACCCCAGGATCGATCACCAGTCACATGGCATGTCACTCATCACTTAGCGAAGAGCTCAATCAGGGTCTTAAAATACTTAACTTGGGCATTGCTTCGTTGGGTTTATAAGCAGGTTGCATTAGCCTAGCAACGTGAGTGTTAGTAGTAGGGACTTGGTCGCTAAGAAGATGGCTCAGTTAATTAGGGCTGGGGCAACACTGACTAGTTATACATGCCCAGTCTGCGGTACCCCACTGCTTAGGCTTAAGACTGGTGAGTATTACTGCGCCAATTGTGATAGGCCTGTAGTTATTGTTAGGTCTGACGCTGAGGAGAAGGAGGTCATGATTAAGTACGGTCTCATGGACATTAGAGACACACTCTATGAGAGGTTGGTGATGATTAATAACGAGCTTAAGGAGACTAAGGATATTGATAGGATAAATGAGCTCGTCAAGTCAATGGTACTCATCCTGGAGGCTTATGATAAGGTAACGCAGATAATAAACCAGGGATCGCCGGGAACCAGCACTAAGGCTGAGAAGAAATAGGGAACCTAAGTAGTGCGGCAATACCACCGATGCTTCTCAACTTCTCACCACCCTCGGTGCTTGACGGTATTATTACGAGGTTCGCCCTGGTCTTAAGCGCCATGCTTATTAAATCCCTCATTTCACCACCCCTCTCCTTATATGTCTCATCGAGGACTATCATCGTCTCAGCAGCGCCAAACTCAAGTGCCTTCCTAACCTCGTCAATGCCCACTGCGACTAATCCATTATTCATGCCTAATCTATTGAATACTTCATCCACATACTCCTGCCCAAGGCTTATGTTCAACTTCCTAAGAACATCAACACCGACCCTCTCAAACTCATAAATACCCGCTAAACCACCCTCACCCTGCTCATGGTAAATAATTGATATGCCAAGTTTGTTCAGTTCATCGTTAATAACGTCCCTGGCAATTGAAAGCGTCATGTGATTACCAACAACCACGATATGCGTCGGCCTCCTAACCTGCACCCACTGCTTAACCTGAGTAAACGCATTCCTAAGTGACCTCCTAAACCTATCAAGTGAATCCTCACCCTCCTTACCACTGCCCTGTATTGGTATCGTCCCAAGCAATTCCCTACCAAACCTACGAATATGAGCAACAGCGACCTCCTCCATGGAGACCGAAACCAACAACACACTTATTGAAGCCCCACTGAACATATCCAGGACCTTGCCAATGAACTCCCTATCAATCCCATTAGGCTTAACTAACCTATACTCAAGCCCGTAGGACAACTCCATCGTATGGTGACTACCCCTGGCACCTTCAAACCACTCAGGAACCTCAATAAGCACGCCCCTAACCCTAAGCGTACCCCTGAAGGCGTGGTACTCAAGCTCCTCAACCCTAAGGCCAACATATATCCTAACCCTCTCACCCCTGGAACCCTCCCTACCCCTAAACTCCCTAACAGTCCAGCCATAGATAATATCTCCAGGTTCAATTAGTAGGTAAATTACGTATAGGTCATCCTCATTCTCAACCACGAAGTCAACCCAATCCTTACCAAGATCAATCTTCACGAGAGAACCAACGAACCCAGGCAATTAAAACCCTAACTATTCACCAGAACCCCTTCCCTGACCCTCCCTCGCCTTCTTCTCTTCAAGTTTCCTAAGCGTTATACCGTGCATTGCCGCCGCGTACCATAACAACTTCCAAACATCAGGCCCCTTATCACCATACTCCATGACGAACTTCCTAGCCAACTGCAGTAACTCATCGGCCTCCTCAAGCGTTAACTCATCCTTATCAATGAGCTCAAGCAACCTCCTCTTCTCAGCCTCTGTAAGCGGATTAATAGCCATTGTAATCATACTGCGCAGCGTAGCCTTAACGAAACTTACATCCTTACTATCAAGAACACCCCTAAAACCGAGAAACTCGGTGATGAACTCATTCTGGCCAGAAATAACATTAATGAGCCTATTAAATCTTCCATCCATGTAATTCCTAAACTCACTAAGTTTTGAGTCAACATAACCCTTCAACTCATTAATCCTTAAATCAACATAACCCTTGAGTTCACCAAACCTGGTGTCCACGTAACTCTTCAAATCTCTCTCGATTACGTCAAACCTCTTATCTATTTCATTAAAGCGTTCATCTATCTTTTCGAATCTCTTATCTATTTCCTCGAACCTTCTGTCGATTTGCCTAAACCTTTCGTCTATCTGCTGGAACCTCATGTCAATCTCCCTAAACTTACCACCAAGCCAATAAAGCGTCGTACCCAAAATCGTAACAATAGTAACTATAGGCCCAACAATACCCAAAACCAACGATAAATCCATCATTTATTAATGATCGTGATTAATTAATATTCCTTGCGCAAATCATGCTTTAATTCATTAGCGGGTTCGTGTTGGGAAGTATTTAATAAATAGGATGTATATCCTATCATGATGATTAGTGAAAAATGGAATGAAGCGCATGCGTTATTTTTCACGGTATTTTCCATAAGCACCACGATTGAGGCTTACGTATACTCCATAGCCTACATAGCCTCCAACTGGGTTTCAGTACCGAGGGCCCTAATTGCCCTACTATCTGTCTGGCCACCTCTATGGTTACTAATTGGCGGTGCTATAATGGGACCCATATCGGACACCATTGGTAGGAGAAGGAGCCTCTACTTATCGTTAATTATGTACGTAGTGGGCTCCCTGAGTCTAATACTCAGTATTAACTATGCATTCTTGCTATTTTCCATAGCCATATTAATGCTCGCCGTTGGCGGTGAGTATAACACGGTCATGGTATCATCCCATGAATATTTCCCAAGCAGTGTCAGGAGTCGTGCTGTCTACCTAATTCTTAACTTCACGAACTTTGGCGGCGTTTTAGCTGCTGCCTTGGCCCTGGCCAATATAACGTCAGTGACGCTTCAAAAACTCGCACTTGGGTTGACAATACTCGTAATAATCCTAGTGCTTTACCTACTTAGGTCATTAATTCCCGAATCACCATACTGGCTCAGGACTAGGAAGGTTATTCCTGAGGATCAGGGACTTAATTTAGAGGAAGGTAATCGAAAAACCATAAGGCTACCACCATTACCAATTAGGGTAGTAATTGGAGGCTTAATTGGCTGGTCATACACTGCCGGTTTCACACTAATGGTATTAACCTTCGGACCTTACTATTTCCCCAGTCTCACTAATTGGCTTATCTTCACCTTCTCAGTGGTATCCTTTATCTCCGGAATACCGGTAAGTATGTTCGCTGATCGAGTTAGTAGGAAATTACTGTTACTCGTCTCATCGTTGGGATCTCTAGTTACCTCAGTACTTATACTATCATTAATTAGTGGTCTCGTGAATAATCAATACATCTTCTGGGTGCTCTTCGTATTATTCTCAATACTCGTAAATACGTACTTCTTAACTGAAGATACATTGAAATCTGAGTATTGGGTTACGAGGCGCAGGGGTTCCTACACTGCGGCTGTTAGGGTTATGTCGTTGGGTGGTTCGATACCAGTAATATTCCTGTCGTCTTACCTGCCAGTGAGTTTGTATCTAGCATTGGCGGTTACGATATTCGGTGTTGGTTTCGTAGCTTCCCTCGTCTGGTACTTAATCGGTGTTGAGACTGGTAAGGGAATTAGCATTAGTGCGTGGGAACATGAGAAGTAATGAGGATAAATTTGATCTGGTAATAATCTCTGACTGTGTTTTGGATATTTATTATAGGGTTAGGGAATTACCAATTAGGGCTGGTGACGTTTCTGTATCCGATATAATCGCGTTATCACCAGGTGGTGCATGCACAACGGCCTTGGTTGCGCGTAAACTCGGTCTTAAAGTCGCTGTTATTGATAGGGTTGGTGATGACCCCTTCTCGGACATACTCATTAATTACCTTAGTAATAATGGTGTGTATACAGGATTCATGAAAAGGGTGCATGGTTTCACGACAATATCCAATAACATTATTGGTACTGGCGGGCACGCATTCGTGGGTTACCTAGGAGTGGGTAAGGACTTAACAATCAGCGATATTAGTGAGAACATTATTAGGGTCTCAAGAACCATTTTTATCAATGGTTTTTACGCAGCATTTACGAGGAACATTATTAATGCATTCGTGGAAGTCGCCAGAATCGCCCATGAACGCTCAATACCTGTTTTCCTCGATACGGGACCCTCCATTAACAATGAAGACCTCATAATCGATCTAATTAAATCAGTAAATACTGTCTTTATGAATGAGGAGGAGATGAGAAGGTTATTTGGTGATATAACGGGGCTTGTTAGCGCTATGCATGGTTCTGACGCTATTGCTGTAGTAAAGTTGGGTAGTAAGGGTGCCGTTTTAGTGCGTAATGGCTTAATTAGGCATTGCCAAGCTCATAATGTGGGTAATGTGGTGACTACAATAGCGCTGGTGATGCATTTAATGCAGCCTACATAGCTGGTATATTACGAGGTCTAAGCCCTGAAGATTCATGTAACCTAGGCAATAGGGTCGCCGCACTAAGAATTCAGTACCTAACCCCATTGGAATTGCCTAATCTTGAGAATTACTTGATTAAGTAAGCACCGTATTCGTTAATAATTGGTAAAGAATTGGTTATTTTATATCAATAATAATTCATCATTATTCCCGAACTTAGTAACAACCCTTTTAATGGCGCACTACCCAGTATGAATTTCGTGAGGATAATACTTCACACAGCAAAGGGACCCTACGAATATAAAACACCAAGTGGTGAGTCAGTGTGGATATGCATGTGTGGTTTGAGTGACACATACCCAATATGCAGTGGTAAGCATAAGCTTGTGCGTGATGAGGAGGATAATAAGGTCTATGCATATGATCAGAATGGCAATAGGCTTGGTGCAATAAATCTAGAGAATATCGAGAAATTAAGGAGGGTTTAATCGAAGCCTCAGTATATACTTAACTTAAAATACCAATACCTGATACCCATTGTTTATGTAATACGCCACCCTATCACCGGCAGGGTGCAATTTAATGCCCATCTTAGTTAGCTGCTGGTCTATTCCCTTATTCCTCGCATAATTAATGCATGCACTATCAACTGCACCAGCCTTAACAACTTCTCAAAATTATCCTTAGCAGGACCCTCAAGCCTTAGAAGCCTTTCCTGGGCAGGGCCCCAAAAGATAACCCTGAAGTCCTCATACCTATTCGTACCGACCGTATTTGCGGCCATCGTTAGTGCTAGATCCATCTTAACGTCGTCACTCATTATTAGGAAGACTACCTTCGACATCGTGTCCCACTGCATTGATTAATTTATGTGCATTACGCGCCTGTTAGTGGTTCATTACCCGTTTCATGAATTCTCGCTAGACGCGATTGGTTTAAAAAGCATTAGGGTAGCCCTAACGCTAATGATACAGGGAGAAAGAAGCAAAGATAGGGCAACAATACTTGGATTAACATCAATAGGGCACTTCATTAATGATGGAAACATGTGGCTAATACCCGGAATAATACTTCCTGTCCTAAATCAAATGGGCGTTAACTATGCAATAATTGGATTATTATCAGCACTCTATGCCGCAGTATCAGCAATAGCGAGTCCATTGGTACCCCTTAGCATTAAGTGGCTTGGTGGCCACATGAGGGCCATGGCATTAGGCATGTTCCTATGGGCATTCGCCATCGGGCTATCAGCAATAGGCTTCTTGACACATAATCTATACCTCGTGTATATAGGCGTTGTTATAGCCGGTGTAGGCGCCGCCTACTATCACCCAATAGGTAGTGCATTATTATCGGCCACCTATGGTGGAACCGCCGGCTCTGCCCTGGGCATAAACGGCGCATTTGGGAGTCTTGGTAGGACGCTATACCCATTAATTGGGTCAATACTTGTGTTTGCAGGTACTGTAAGTGCCGTTTATAACTTATGGCTACTCGCCCTGACAACCTTTATTGTGGGTCTCGTAGTATTATTATATGGTATTTACAAATTCGATATTAAGGCTTACGAAAGAAAGGACGGCGGGAGAGACCCACCTAGTAATTCCAGGGCCCTTAAGGCATCAATAATGCTAATAATATTACTATTCTTAATAACATTGCTTAGGAATACCGCTGGGCAGGGTATACAGACATTCCTTGGCATATACATAAATAAGGTGCTTGGCATAAAACTTAGTATAACCTACGGTGAGGTCCTATCGATATTGCTTGCCTCAGCTATAGTAGGTCAGCCAATACTCGGCTGGTTAAGTGATAGGGTTGGTAGGAGGTTCATGGCCTCCTTCTCAACATTCGCCTTTGCCATACTATTCATAGCCTTCATATACACGGGAAACCTAATCTTCGCATTCTTCGCCATACTCTTCGTACTCAGTAACTTCCCATTGATAATGGCCGTACTTGGAGACTTATTCCCGAGGGAACAGGTTAGTTGGGCGACGTCTATTGTCTGGAATGGCGCGGTTACAGGCGGTAATGTTCTTGGCTCATTAATAACAGGATTGCTCGCGCAGTATTACGTGCCCATTTATGGCGAGATCGGCGCCCTAGAACACGCCCTGCTAATAGTGCTTGTACTGGCATTTATATCAGGTGCTTTATGGGTTGCTGTACCCAAGCCGCCGAAGCGTACCAAGGTACCTCTATTTGGGTGAATGGCATTTAAAATGCCCTAGCTATCAATGGGTCACTTGGCTTATAGATGTCACCATCCTTAACCAGAAATGATGAATCCACTAGGTTTTGTATCAACTCTGTTACTTTCTTATCATCAATGCGATAACCCTCCCTAGCCTCCAGCATTCTCTTGACATCGCTCCACCTACATCCATTCTTGCATAGGCTCATTATGACGCAATAACGTTCCCTAGCCTCCTCCCTACCCTTCAGGAAGTTTTCAAATTCCTGCTTAACAAGTTGTACTGCATACTCCAGCGTCCTCTTTATCGCCTCCTCATGATTGCCGAATTGCAGGTAATTAAAGCCGTAGTACGTTAACCAACCAGGTATACCACCCAGCTCATTATATGCACTTTCAAGTATGTTATTACTTACGGAAATACCGACCTCCCTAAACCCGGTCTTAAGAAACTCAATTGATTGCTCTTTTGTAAATGGATTTACGCGAACCTCAAACATTGCTCTTCCAAACAATGGCGAACTTGGATCCTTAAGTCTTAAAAACCTATAAACCATGCCGATTTGAGACCCAGTAAATATGAAGCTCAATTTAAGATTATCGTATGCATAGGCAAGCGGATACAGTATATTAAACCCCTTCAGCTTCCTAAGCTCCTGGGACTCATCAAACACGATTATAACCCTACGGCCTTCACGCTCACTAATGCTGGACAACCTATCAAATAAATCAGCAAGCTCAACTCTATCTTTACCCCAACTTAATCTAATCTCAAACCCAGACCCTGAAATAATCACCCCACGAATTCCACGCAGTAATTCCCTCAGGAATTTCGGCCAAGTATTTAATGCCCTCTCAAATTCGTTTAATAGATGTTTATAGGTTATGTATGCATGGCCTCATACTTCCTCAGGTCAAGGTATATCCATATTACGTCTTTCTCCTCACTCATAAGCACCTTAACTAATGACGACTTACCACTCCTCCTTATACCAAGCAATAAAGTAACCGGATAATCAAGCCCAGTCCTGAGCTTGTTCAATTCATCATCTCTATCAAACAAATCCTCTCTTCTTTCCTTAGGCTTTGGATCAAAGAGCACTGGCTACCTACAGTAACTGGGTAGGTAGCCAGTTATAAAGTTTACACTTTAATGCATATAAGGATGCCTTATTAAGTTAAATATTGTATATGCCCAGCTTCAGATTTCCCAATGGAGTCACTGTGGAGTTAACTAAGGGCGATATAACAGAAATTGAGGCTGACGCCATTGTTAATGCCGCTAATTCATATCTTGAACACGGTGGTGGTGTTGCCGGAGCCATTGTTAGGAGGGGTGGTTGGGTTATTCAGGAGGAGTCCAGGGAGTGGGTTAGGAAGCATGGTCCTGTCCCGGTTGGTGGTGTTGCCGTTACCGGTGCGGGTAAGTTAAAGGCTAAATACGTGATTCACGCCGTTGGACCTAGATGCGGTGTTGAGCCCATTGAGAAGCTTGATGATGCAGTCACAAACTCGCTTAGGAAGGCTGAGGAATTGAGATTAACTAGCATAGCCTTCCCTGCAATTAGTACCGGTATATTCGGGTGCCCATATGAGGATGCGGCAAGGATAATGGCGCAGGCAATTAAGAGAGAGGCATCGGACCTTAGGAGTGTGAGGAGGATAATTATTTGCCTTTATGGTGATGAGGCATTCAACGTATTCGATAGAGTATTTAGTGACGAGTTAAGGGAGTATAAGGCGGGTTGAGTTGCCATCAGTAAGGGGTGATGTCATCAATTTGTCAGGCCGGAAACCTTTACATCACTTTAAATTATGTCTAGCATAATCTTCTTTAAATACTTATGTCGCGCAACTTTTATTAAATGGCGATCAATTTCTCTTTTTAATATGAAGACCTGGCTATTAATAGCACTGGCCTTCCTCGCAGGACTCAGCGGCATGGCTGTTGCCGCAAACATGAATGGCGTACTCGCTACCTAAGCTATCACCTAATCCTACCACCACCTCCTACGTACAGTACCGTTGCTGCCCACATAAACCTCGGTAACCTAACACCAGGAATGAGCGGCACCGCTAAGGCCATGGCATATCTATACGTTAACTCCTCGGGATACTTCAAGATTGAACTTCACCATGAAGGCTTGGATGACGTCTTTAGTAATTTCACAGTTGTTGTAGCCATTGGTAATCAGACATTAATTCTCAATCTACATAGGGATGAGTATACCGTGTACTTAACACCAGGTAATTACACAGTATCAATAACCGTTTACTACACGGTTAAGCCCAACCCCAAGGGACCACCCAATGTTGCTCACAAACCATTAATAACTATAAAGCCCGTTGGTGAGCATGAAGAGAAAAACGAAGGTAATTACACAGGATCTATCAATCAAGGTAATGATAATAATCAAGAATCTGAGGACTAAGTTAAATATATAAAAATCCATAAATCTATTAAATTACCTAACGGGTTTCTGCTTCTTACCCTGTAAAATCGCCTTTAGGCTAACGCCATTAACCATTATAACCCTAAACCTAACGCCGGGTAGGTCTCCATAAGCCCTACCCTCAGGGCCGCCTATCCTCTCGATTATAACCTCATCATGCTCATTTATTATGTTTAAGCCGCCGTCCCACGGCACGAATGCCGTGACCACCTTACCATTCTTAGTTATTTGGACCCTGACGCATTTCCTCACGGCAGCGTTTGGTTTTCTTGCCTCAACACCGACCTTCTCAAGGACTATTCCCCTTGCCATTGGCGCGCCCTCGAGTGGGTCGAATTTCTTGGCTATACCAAGAGCCCTCCTTTTATAATATGTATCACTCCACCTAAACCTCTTCCTCCTCTCCTTCAATCCCCTTGCTGCGAACATGCCAAGTGGTGATTTTTTTACCGGGCATTGCTATCACCGTTGATTTAAGTGCTTATTTACTTTTTCCTCACGTCACTGGCTTTGTTCCGGTGATACTATTTTTACTCTGTCAATGTCGAAGTAACGCTTAGCCAGTAGTTTGGCCCTGTTTATGTTTCGTCCCTGTTTACCTATTGCTATTGCCTTGTCTTCATTATGTACTGTGGCTATGGCAATGCTGCCATTGTTTGGTAACTTGGTTATCTTCACTGAAATAACCCTTGCTGGATATAGGCTGTTCTTAATTAGTTCCTCAGGTGTTTCTCCGTATTCGACTACCTCGACATCCTTACCCGTTAATTCCTTTAGCTTCCTAATGTTAATACCATTTTTACCGACGGCAAGCGGCGCAAAATTCTTATCAACAATGAATATTATCCTATTATACTGAGAATCAATTACCGTATCCCTCGGCGTTATCCCAGTTATCTTTTCAAACAATGCCACGTACCTGATTTCCTCTTCTGTTAATCTAATGCTTGGCATTATGATCACCCGGTACGTTGTGCTGCTAAAGTCAATATATTGCTTTCTCCTGGGTCAATTATGGCTATTGTTGAGATCTTGAAGGGCTTTCTAACAGCTGCGCCAAGGTCCCAGCTTGATCCCTGAAACACATATACTGGCACATTTGAGATCTTTGCATAATGCTGCACTGTATTCATAACGTCAGCGGGCGCATTTGACGCTATTATTACTAGTTTCGCCGATCCATCAATTACTGCCTTAAGTGATTCCCTATAACCAAGGGTCACCTTACCTGTGTTCAACGCTACCTGTAGTTCTCGTGAAATATCAATCATTCAAGACAGCCCTGAAAAAAACCCTATTTAAACCTAATGCCAACGATAAGTGAGATAATATTTTACTCAAACTCCATTAGTAACTGAACAATGCCGGTGCCAATGGGTATGTACTTACCGGCGAGTACGCTCTCAACAACGCCCCTGAAGTTCTCAGGCTCACCCTTAATCGATGCCTCAACTAGGTTCTTAACCGTAACCTCAAAGGCAGCCCTGGCCAGCGGGCTCTCCTTCTCACCCACAACACCATGCCTACCAACCTGCCTGACCCTGCCTGTCCAAGTCATTACGTCGGAAACAAGCATTAAGTGCCTAATGTCCGTATCCAGACCTTGTTGATCAAGGACCTTCTTTAACTCCCTCATTATGACGGTCCTGGCGGCCTCTATGCCAGTACCTCCGCGACCTCATGAATATCATTAGTTATTGTCCTCCTATAATCAACACCGTCTATCGTGAGGACAGCCTCCAGGTTTGTGCCCTCAGTCTCTATTATCCACTCACCATCCTTATACCTAACCAACGTCTTCTTAACATTCTTAATGCCCGCTAGTCTCGTCTGCATTACCTTATCCCTAATTCTCCTGAGCTTTATTATGTCGGCCTCCTCCAACGTAATCCTAATGACATTACCCTCAATCTCCACCTGGGCACCTTTACCCTTGATCCTCTCAACAACCTTCCTAACATCCTCCATACTCAAGCCCCTCTGCTTGAGTTCGTTCTCGTCAATCTCAATGATTATTTGCGAATTTATGTAATCAACCTCTACACTCTTTGTTACATTTTCTATTGTTGTTAACTGAATCTTGTAGGCAACTTCCTGAGCCTTGTTTGGGTCCTTCCCATGTTCCTCGTCTAGGTATATGGTCATCATAGGTACTGAGGGCTTCCTCCTGGCGTCAACAAGCTCTATCATCCTTGGTAGACCAAGTGCCATTGAGAATTCCCTAAGGCCTGCGAAGTGGAACGATCTTAGTATCATTTGGGTGCTTGGTTCGCCAACTGACTGCGCCGTAACAATGCCTATTGCTTCCCCAGGGTCAACAAGCATTTTATAATATTCATTAACCAATATCCTTATTAAATTCGCCAATTGTTCCCTAGTGATTTCCACATTCGACAACTTACTCTTTAATTCATTAATGATCCTTGGAGGTAATATATTAGCTAACTGCGCCAGTAAGTTGCTTATTTCCTCCTGGGAGACCACGTTCTTTACCTCGGACATCCCCATCACCTACTTATACCCGCCCTCCTAAATATCTCATCTAAATTAAGCCTTCCGTGATCACTCTTGCTAACGTCAATGCCATCCTCAGCATACTTAGTCTGTATTATGGAGCCTGAGGCATTCCTAACCGTCCCATCATAAGCAACGTAAATATCCTGCAACGCATTAATGAGCCTCCTCTGCATGTAACCGCTTTGGGCAGTCCTTACGGCAGTGTCTACTAGGCCATCCCTACCGCCGGCTGCGTGAAAGAAGAACTCGAGCGGTGTTAGGCCAACCTTGAAGTTATTCCTAACAAATCCCTTTGCCGTTGGACCCAGGTCACCAGGCTCAAAGTGCGCCGTGGTTCTTTCAGCAAAACCCCTCTTTAAGCGTTCACCCCTTATTGTCTGCTGGCCTATCATTGCAACCATCTGTGTTATATTAACGATGCTACCTCTGGCACCTGTCTTAGCCATTATGTAGGCTTCGCCGTCCTTATTGATGTACTTCTCCGCAACACGGGCCGCAGCCTCCCTTACGCGGCTTAATTCAATTGTTACGTCA
Source organism: Vulcanisaeta sp. JCM 16159 (assembly GCF_001316265.1). Taxonomy (GTDB): domain Archaea; phylum Thermoproteota; class Thermoprotei; order Thermoproteales; family Thermocladiaceae; genus Vulcanisaeta. The sequence continues at coordinate 146,959 of NZ_BBDN01000001.1, forward strand.
TTCTCCAGGGTCTCATCAATTGTATAACCCGGCTCAGCCTCAAGTTTTCCCTCTCTATACTTTTGTATATAGTCAAGGACCTTCCTCTCACTCTCCTCATAGAGCTTCTCAAGCTCCCTATAGCTCTCGGGTGGCATCTCCAGTGAATCAATACCCATCGAGAATCCCCTAAGGTCCAGGAACCGGAGTAATGCCCTTAGTATCGAGTCAACCCACCTCCTTGCGTAGTCATTGCCGTACCTCTTAACTATCACGTGCCATAGCGAGTCAACCTGCTCAGCACCTATGGACTTCTTATCAAGGACCCCAGTGGCCATGTAACCATTAACAATTAATATGTACTCATCAGTGTAGCAGTTATATGGGTCCTTGCAACTCTCCTTAATTGCCGTTGGCTGAACCCAGTTTAGGTCCTTGGGTAGGAGCATTGATATTACCTGCTTACCAGTCCAAAGTTCCTTCGGATGCATTATGGCTGGTTCATCTATTTCACCGTCATAATTAGCCGCGGCCAGTATGTACATGAGCAATTCCCTGTTTATGAATGTGTCCTTCCTAGTCAGTAGGTAGCCGCCGGTTATGTAGTCCTGCCTAGCGCCTATTATTGGTCCGCCGTACCTAGGCGTTATTATGTGGTTCTGAACAAGCATTAACGTCTTTGCCTCTGCCCTGGCCTCCTCATTCTGAGGCACGTGTAGGTTCATCTCATCCCCATCAAAGTCCGCGTTATACGGCGGACAAACAGCAAGGTGCAGCCTGAAGGTTCTGCCCGGTAATACCCTCACTATGTGGCCCATCATAGACATCCTATGAAGACTTGGCTGCCTGTTGAATAGTACTATGTCACCATTTATTAAGTGTCTCTCGATTACGAATCCAGGGGCTAACTTATTGGCTAGTTCACGCCTATCCCTGAAGTACCTAAGGTCGACCCTCCTACCATCTGGGTAAATCACATAATTAGCGCCAGGCCAGACCTCCGGTCCATTGAGCACCAATTGCCTGGCTAATTCTAGGTTCCACTCAGTGACTGTCATGGGCACCGTTAATACCTTTGCCACGTCAATTGGCACACCAACCTCATTAATGCTTAGGTTGGGGTCCGGACTAATTACAGTCCTTGACGAGAAGTCAACCCTCTTACCTGATAGGCTTCCCCTGAACCTACCCTCCTTACCCTTAAGTCTCTGGGCTAGGGTCTTTAGAGGCCTACCACTCCTGTGTTTAACGGGTGGCAGGTTTGGTAGCTCATTGTTGAAGTAAGTGGCCACATGATACTGAAGTAAGTCCCATAGCTGATCAACAACACTGCTTGGTGCTCCTGATTCAACGGCCGTCCTAAGCTTCTCATTAACCCTAACAATATCGACAAGCTTATGTGTTAGGTCATCCTCACTCCTCTGCCCAGTCTCCAGCTGTATTGAGGGCCTAACTTGCGGTGGCGGTACTGGCAACACGGTTAAAACGGCCCACTCAGCCTTGCAAGCTTCGGATCCCAGCCCAATAACTCCAGGTCACTATCCGGAATCTTCTCAAGCCTCTCCCTAATCTTCATTGGTCCAGCTTCTCCAAGACACCATTCTCCTTCTCCTCATAGAACGTATACGGTCTCTCAAACCTAACCCTGTACTGCTTAGCACGCAGTGTGGGCATACGGTCCTCTCCATGGCCTTCTTCCTAATCCTCTCAATAAGCCTATCCGCAAGCAATTTCCACCTGGCCCTTAACTTAGTCAATCTCTTGCTATACTTCTCAATTTCCTCATCCGTAAGTAATATTCTACCACATTCCCTACACGTTGTCCTGAGCAGATCATGTATATACTTGGCATACTCAACATGTATTACCGGCCTTGCAAGCTCTATCCTACCGAAATGCCCAGGGCACTTATCGGTGGATTGCCACAGGTCTCGCATCTGGCACCAGGCTCAACGACGCCTAATCTCCTGTCCATTAATCCACCAACCATTGGCCTACCTGCCTCATCGTAGGTCTCCGATGTCGTTATCTCCATGACCGACATCGACCTTATAACGTCTGGTGAAAGGATAGAGAACTTAATGGCCTTTATGGTCTTTAGAGGTATCTCCTCTTCCCTAATGGAGATCTTCTCTGTCTGTGTCGCCATTACTCATCACCCCCTTGACAGACCATTAAATAAACCTTATCAGGCCCTCCTTTCCTCAATTAAATCACCCGCCTCAATTCTTGGGTAAATACCAAGGCTCATTAACTCCTGAAGCAACAACTTAAATGCGTATGGCACAACAACCCTCACAATCCTACCCTTATCACCATGTATTGGACAGACAGGTTTACCCTTATTGGAGTCGTACCAAGCAATCATTCCACAATCCTCACAGACATACATAACGTACTTATCACTGGACTCAACAAGTCTCTCCCTAAGTAGGCAGCCGCGCCATGAGCTATCAACACGTCCCTCTCCATCTCACCAAGCCTGAGACCACCCTCCCTAGACCTACCCTCCGTTGGTTGCCTAGTCAATATCTGTACGGGACCCCTCGCCCTGGCATGTATCTTGTCAGCAACCATATGATGAAGCTTCTGGTAATAAACAACGCCAATGAATACGTCAGCCTCGAGCCTCCTCCCCATTAACCCACTATACATTACCTCCTTACCATCCCACCTAAAGCCGGACCTAATGAGCAAGTCCCTGAGCTCCTCCTCAGTTACGCCTTCAAACGGCGTCGCATCAATCATCACGCCCCTCAATGCTGCGACCTTACCTGCCATGGACTCGAGTAATTGACCAACGGTCATTCTACTCGGTAATGCATGTGGGTTAACGATTATGTCCGGTGTTATTCCGTCCTCCGTGAATGGCATGTCCTGCATTGGTATCATCATACCCATGACGCCCTTCTGCCCATGCCTACTGGCGAACTTATCACCAAGCTCCGGCACCCTCAACTCCCTGACCTTGACCTTAACAAGTTTATAACCCTCATTTGTCTCTGTGACCACGACGTTATCAACGATTCCCTTCTCACCACGTCTAACAGTTATTGAGGAATCCCTCCTCGCACTAGATACAACGGCTTCGGTATAAACACCATAAAACCTGGGCGGCGATGTCTTACCTATGAGAACCTCACCACCTGATACGAATACCTCGGGGGATACGATACCATCTCGTCCAGGTGCGCATAGGCCTCAGGCCCCTTGTAACCCCTGACCTCGGCCGATGGTATCTCTATCCTATCCTCCTCACCGCCGGGGTACCTCATTTGCTCTGTCTCGTACGTCCTAAAGAACACGCTCCTGAACATTCCCCTCTCAATAGTTGACTTGTTTAGTATTACGGCATCCTCCATGTTATAACCGGTATATGTCAATAATGCAACAATGGCATTTTGACCAGCCGGTCTCTCTAAGTAACCATTGAGTTCTATACCCCTCGTTATAACCAATGGTTTTTCAGGATAAATAAGTAGGTGACCCCTACTGTCCATCCTAAATCTATAATTGGCTGCTGGGAATCCGAGGCTTTGCTTTGCCATTGCGGCCTCGTATATGTTCCTAGGTGATTGATTATGCTCTGCGTATGGTATTATAGACGCAACGGCGCCTATCATGACGGACGGTATAATCTCCATATGCGTGTACTTGCTCATGTCCTCCTCAGGATTAATGGCGACAAGGGCATTCTCCTCCTCATCACCATCAAGGTACTCAATAATGCCATTACTAATTAAGTCACTCCATGTCCACTCACCCTTCCTCAGCCTCTCAATGTGCTCAGGCCTTAGCTTTAGCTTCCCATTCTCAATAATTATCAATGGCCTCCTTAACCTACCACCATCACAATTAATCCTCACTTCATCCAAGTACTTGTCCCTAATCCTTGCAATATTAATTTCATGACTTATCTGACCCCTCCTCCTCATTTCCCTAATCGTACTCACAAGCTTGTCGGGATCGGTGTGAATACCTATTAACCTACCATTCAGGTAAACCTCAGTGCCCTTAACGCCCTCCTTCCTAGCCTTCAGTATCGGGACAACACCGAGGCCATAAAGCATCTTCTCTACCTCCTCCTCATTAACGCCAACTGTTATTGTGGAGAGTAGGGCTAGGTTCTTCACCAAACCGCAGTTTTGACCCTCCGGTGTCTCAATGGCGCAAAGCCTACCCCACTGGGTTGGGTGCAGGTCTCTTGCCTCAAAGTGGGGCTGTGTCCTGCTTAGGTTGGATACGACCCTCCTTAGATGACTCAATGTTGATAGTATGTTAGTTCTATCAAGCATCTGTGAGACCCCGGTCCTACCGCCTATCCAGTTACCCGTGGCCAATGCATGCCTAACTCTCTCGGTTATTATGTCAGCCCTTACAAGAGTAACCAAGCTCGGTATCTTACCCCTCGAGTAATGCCTCTCCAATTGTTGCCTAATGTCCTGGAGCACCTGCTTAAATACGGCCCTGAACAACTGAGTCATCAAGTCACCAACGAGCCTAACCCTCTTGTTGGCTATGTGGTCCTTATCATCAGGCTGCCTACGTCCAAGGTACATCTCAATGACCCCCTTAACCATCTGCCCAACCATCAATGCCTTCTTCAACCTAGCATCCTCGGTAGTGCCTAGGTGAGGGAGGAAGTACCTATCGAGCACTTGCTTCGCCCTCTCAATCCTAACCTCCCTGGGCTGCCCAATGGCCACCTTACTGCCTATGAAGTCCAATGCGTCATCAACGGTGCTGGCTATCTGTACGGAGAACTGTAGTGATGGTAATAACTCATTCTGTATATCGGCATCATCACTCACCGCAAGCACTATGTCCTCGTCCGTCTCTAGGCCAAGCGCCTCATCACTATTGGGAATGGTATCCTAGTGGCTATTGCCGGAAACGTCACGTATATAATACCGTCCCTGTGCCTCTCGACCGTGACCGTGGTCTTATAACCGGCGCCAATTGATATTACCTTAGCCACATGCGTAATGCTGGCCTTGTCACCCTTATCGTAAAACGGCTTATTCGGGGCTAGATCCTCCTGGGAAACAATGACCCTTTCACTACCATTAATTATGAAGTAACCACCCGGGTCATCAGGTCCTCAAGCTTACTTATTAGCTCTTGCTGCTTAAGACCGTATAGGTTGCAAAACTTTGACCTTACCATTATTGGTAAGTCACCTATGTAGACCTTCTGTCTATCAACCTCCTCATCATTCACGTAAAGCACCATTGTTAGGTAAAGCGGCGCCGCGTAGGTCAGGTTCCTAAGCCTGGCTCCATTGGATATAGGATATGCTCGCTGGCGTCTGCCTCCCTAACCCTTGGCTTACCAACCTCAATCCTCTCAAGCTTTATGTAGAGGCCCTTAACCTCAGTCTCAATTATGTTATTCTCATTAACTATCTCCTGCAGCTTCTTCTCCACAAAGTCATTGAATGAATCAATCTGATGCCTAACGAGGCCGCCCTCCCTAATAAATGCCCTTACCAACTCCCACCTATCGTCTGATGATGGGAATGCCGTGTAAGCCCTCTTAGACCTAAGTATCGGTATTGACACGGAATCCACCATCTTACCACGATCAACATTAGGATTATCTATCGGCATGATTAATCACCCCATGCTTAAATTAATATTTAAACTCTTTTTTTCCAGAACAATAATCCATAAACCGAACAGCCATGGCTCCTACTAATCTATAAAGAACTTATTTATATTGCTTTGTATATTAGCCTGGAACCACGAACCTATACGTGACGAACTCCCCGGCCGTGTCTGACTTCCTAATTATCCTAATTACATTACCAGGCTTGGCGCCTATGGCCCTAGCCAATGGGTCGCTCGCCTAATCCATGGAAGTTGAAACACCTTAGCATTCAATTGCTTGAGTATTTCCTTAACCTCCTCCTTGGGCACTATCTCAGCCTTAGGCATGTACTCATGCTCAAGAATCCTCCTAAAGCGCTCCTCAGTCTTCCTCCTCCTACCCCCCGAACTCACGGTGATATATGGATCATAAGGTTATATAAGCCTTACACCAATGGCCAAGCAATGACACTAAAACATTTAATATATGTGAGAGTAACAACACTCTTGAATGAATAATCCTATGATGAAGTAATTAGGGAGGTGCAGAGACTTCTTGAGCTTCTAAGTACGGAAATTGGTACTGACGTGACTGGGTACGTGAATAACGTGATAAGGGCACCGTCACAATATGGTTATTTAGCAATCCCAATGCATAACATCGTAAAGGAATATAGTAATATTAATGAAATAATAAATAATAAGGTAATGAATCAATTAAGGCTAATTAATAAGGCTGTATTAGTTAATGGTTATTTAAACATTGATGTTAATATGAAGAACTACACAGGCATGGTTTTGTCAGCAATTAACAACCTCGGTAATAGATACGGTCTTACTAATAAGTGTCCAGGGGGCAGTTATGTAATAGAACATACGAGTGCGAACCCCGCTAAACCCATGCATATTGGTCATGGTAGGAATGCCGTGCTCGGCGATTCACTGGCTAGGCTTTTAAGGTTCTGCGGTGCCTCCGTCAGGGTTCATTTCTACGTTAATGATTGCGGAGATCAAATGCCATACGTCGGTATTGGCTATTACGTGGCTAAGGACCTGGTATTAAGTAGGATTAATAGTGGTTGGAAACCTGATGATGTGATGGGCATCATTTACTCAGTAACATATGCGGTGAGTGAGATTAAGAGATTGAGTAAGCAAATTGAGCAATTTAAGAGCGAGGGTAAGTATGAGGATGCGAATAAACTAATTAGCGAGAGAGATGAGTGGGTTTCCGTAATCAACAACTTTATGGAAAGGGATAAGGAACTTACTGAGGGTTTACTTAAGGGATTAGGTAAGTTTGAGGATCTTCCATTAATGGTTAAGCAGTGGTCTAGAGCTTATGAGGAGGGTGATGAATTCGTTAGGAAGGTCATTAGGGAAGCAGTGGACATAGTGCTCAGGGGCTTTAGGATAACCCTTGATAGGCTCGGCATAAGCTTTGATTCGTGGGATTTCGAGAGCGAGGTTGCTGTTGATAATGGCGGGGTATCTAAGGTCATTAACGAATTACTCAGGAAGGTTCCGCAATACATGGAGAGAGATAATGGGGCTTTGGTATTTAGGGCAGATAGGTATGCACAAGACCTTGGGCTTTGGAACGAACTTAAACTACCTAGGTACATACCGAAGGCCACCCTACTCAGGAGCGACGGGACGAGCCTATACCTAACGAGAGACATCGCCTACGCCCTTTGGTTCTGGAGCAATTTTAAGTTTGATAAGTTGATAAGGGTTATTGGCTCTGAACAAGCCCACCCACAAGCTCAGCTTAGATTGGCATTACATGCATGGGTTATCATGATTTAGCCAAGAGCCTTATTCATTATTCCTATGAAATGGTTAATTTGGCTGGAATGAAGATGAGCGGTAGAAAGGGGATTTACGTATCACTTGATGAATTATTGAACGAGGCCAGGGATAGGGTTATGGAGATCGTGAAAGGCAGGTTCTCGCTTGACGAAGCCGGTAAGGTTGCCGAGGCCGTGGCAGTCGGCGCGATTAGGTACTCATTCCTCTCGGTAAGCCCGAACAAGCCTTTAACGTTCTCATGGGATAAGGTACTGAACCTGAGACAGAATAGTGGTCCATTTGTTCAGTACACATACGTTAGGACAAATGGAATACTCGAGAAAGCCGGTGAGATCCCTAGAATAACCCAGGTGCCAGACAACGTTGTTGATGAGGAGAAGGAATTAATATTACTACTCGGTGAGTATCCCGAGGTAATCGCCAAGGCTGCCCAGGAGTTAAGGCTTGAGAACATCATTGAGTACGTGAATAGGATATCCCTGGTGTTTAACAGTTATTACGAGAAGTATCCTGTACTTAATGCTGAGCCGGGTATTAGGGAGTTTAGGATAAACCTCGTGAATGCTGTGAGAACCGTACTTGGAAATGCCATGGATATACTCGGAATACCCAAACTCAGAAGAATGTAATGTCGAGTTACTTCGTTATGTAGATCCTCACGACTGCCCTATGCCAAAGCTTCGAGTTAACACCAAGCCTCTTACCGGTAATAGCATCAACACCCGTAACAGCCTTCTCAGCAATCTCGCTATGAACTTCCCTGGCCAGATCTAGAACCGTGGCACCTCTGGGTAATAATAATACGTCGGGTAACACATTGCCTTCGGTATCTGTGAACTTTTTCTCATCAGCCACTGGGTAGACCGCAATCATGCCGAGTACATCGAACACGGCAGTATTCAACGCCTTAATAACGCCAGTGCCACCCCACTTATGCATGAAGTCCCTGATCCTCTCCAGGGCATCCCTCTGGGCATTCGTTAAACTACTTGATATGATCTCAAAGTCGTCATCACCAGGTATGTACTTAATCAAATTTGCCTTAGCAGCCCTTCTCAGTGCAAGTTCGTAATCAGCACTTACGGGAATAACCCTGTACTTACTACCAACCTCCTTAACAACCCTCTTATAATTATCCTCAGCCTCAGGAATATCCATCTTATTTGCCGCGATGACCATGGGCTTACTTAACTCCCTAAGCATGGAAACGAAACCCCTAATATCATCATCACCCCACTTACTAAGTGGCTTCTTATCGAGACCCAGCTTAGTTAAGGCATCACTTATCTGCGCCTGGGTTATGCCAAGCCCACTGAACCTATCGTATAATACATCGAGCAGAGGCTTCTTCGCGTAATCCACGAGCCTAACAAGCTTATCCCAATCCTTACTGAGCATCTGAACCATCCACATGGTAACCTCATTACTAAGGAACTCAATATCAGTCAATGGATCATGAGCGCCAGGCTTAACAAGCCTACCCTCCTCATCGGTCGCACCGGCCATATCGACCACGTGAATAAGCACAGGAGCCCTCCTAAGGTGATCAAGGAATTGATTACCCAAGCCCCTACCCTGCCAAGCCCCAGGGACTAAGCCAGCAACATCGATTAACTCCACTGGTATGAACCTATTACCCTCAATGCATATGGAGTTCCTGGGATTATCCTTAACGCCCAGGTCCCTACACACGCAGGGTATCCTAACGTAGCCAATACCCACATTAGGCTCTATCGTGGTGAATGGGTAGGGTGCGATCTTAACGTCGATCATAGTTGCCGCGGCGAAGAATGTGGACTTACCAACGTTAGGCTTGCCGACGATGCCAATCTGAACATGGCTCTGTAAAGGCACGAGAAATGAAAACAATACCAATTAATAAATTTAATATTATTTATGTTGACGAATCACTTCTGCTGTTGTTGTTGCTGCTGTTGAGGCTGCTGCTTAGGCAGCAGGTATATCTTATTACCGATTATTGAATTATTCGGTATCAAGACCTTACTACCATCACTCTTGATAACCTCGGTAAATAGTATTGCCACATCATTAACAATGCCATCCTCGCCAAGCAAATTCACGTGATCATTAATCTTGAACGGCCTAGCCAATAGTAGGAATAGACCTGCCACTGCCTGCCCAAGGACCTGCTGGACAGCAAAGCCGATTACAATACCTAGAAAGCCACCGACAGCCACACCAGCAACTCCTCCACCAATTGCACCCGCGATACCAGCGACTAATGCACCAATGCCTATTAGTAGGAATACGTTTCTCATGGCCCTAGCTGTTGGGTGGTCATACCTAAACCTCATGGCCCAATAAATGACGTCGGCGAAGGCAGACACTATTAGGTAGCCAAAGGCAAGTGCAAGCAGTACATTTACGTAACCCTCATATGGTTTAACATCTATGTGAAACATTGTTGGCAGTAAATACACTATCAACCAGTGAACTACTGCGGCGACTACTACATATACGACTATGTATACCACGAGCTTAACTATGGCATTAGCATAATGTCTAGCGATCTCCTTTCTATTCATTTGTGGTGTAGTAGTTGCCACGTTTTATTTGCTAAATATCAAGTTATTAATAAAGATTTCTCGGGGTAAAATATGGCGTAGATCCTTATATACTAGTAGTTATAAAATTACGCTAATAGAAAGAACTAGGCATTTTCCCATGCCTCAACGAATGCCCTAGCCATCTTAACCGGGTCCTTTGACGCCAGTATTCCTGAAATGACGGCCGCACCCCAGGCACCAGTAGCTTTAATGGTTGGTATACTCTCAAGCGTTATACCGCCTATTGCATAGACAGGCACATTCACGGACCTCACAATGCTCCTTAGCCCATCTATACCCGTAACCCTGTAATCCGGCCTAGTTGGACTTGGAAATACCGAACCTGCGCCTATGTAGTTAGCACCAGCTCTCGCCCTGTACAGCCTCACCGACCGTACTGGCACTAGCACCAATCACTAGGCCACTAAACCTTCTCTTAATTTCATCCACGGGCGCATCGTCAAGCCCCACGTGGACCCCGTCCGCATCGCTAAGTATCGCTATGTCAACCCTATCGTCAACGATAAATACGGCCCCATACTCATTACAAAGCCTCCTAATGGCCCTGGCCTCCTCAAGCATGACCCTAATGCTACCCTCCTTACGCCTATACTGAACAATCCTAACCCCACCCTCGAGGAATGCCCTGGCTGCATCCACGTGGTTCTTTACCGTGTAACTCGTATCCGTTATTCCATATATTCCCTTAGGAAGTTTCATACAATGTTATTACCTGCGGTCCCCTTATTTTGCTTTGTTCAGTCTTCTACACATTGCCAGTGTATCTTAACCGTTAGCCTAGTTATTTTTCTAGGACTGGAAATACGTGATGAATAACTATAAATTTAATGGCTTAATCACCATGTAACATACGTTATGATTAAGGAGTTACTTGCAGCGTCGAGCTTCTTAAAGTCCTCCTCGCTTAACCTCCAACCGGCCGCACCAGCATTCTCAATGACTTGCGATGCGTTCTTGGCCCCGGGTATTGGCACAACATTGTCATGCATTATAAGCCAATTAAGCGCTATTTGGGCCGGCGTCTTGCCGTACTTACTCGCTAATTCCCTAATCACTGGTACTAACTTAGTACTTACCTCCCTAAGATTATCAGGATAGAATACCGGCTCGTTTTCCCTAAGGTCACCCCTGGCCTATTCTCCGGGCTGTACTTACCAGTGACTGCACCCTTCGCCAATGGACTCCAGGCAATTAGTGTAATCCCCTCACGTTGTAAGTAGGCAGGAGTTCCTTCTCCGCATCCCTCTCGATCAGATTATACCTGTTTTGGGAGCTGACAATGTCAGTCTTCTTAAGGCATGAGCGAGCAGCCTCAAGGAGCTGGAGCGGGTAGTTGCTAACACCAATGTACCTAATTACGCCATCATCAACCAACCTCTCCATTGCCCTCATAGTCTCGCAAATTGGTACATTATGCCAACAGGCTGGCCAATGGAGTTGAAGGAGGTCAATAACATCCACACCAAGCCTCTCCTTACTTCGTCTCGCTGCCTTGAGGACATCATCATACCTATGCCAATCACCGGGTATCTTAGTGGCAATAACAACATGATCCCTAATCCCCAACTCCCTAATTGCCCTGCCCACAATCTCCTCACTACGTCCACGCCCATAGACGGCCGCGGTGTCTATGAAATTTATACCGAGCTCAACGGACTTGGCGATAACCTCCTTGGCAATCCCATATTCGTAGGGACCCCAAACATCACCACCGAATTGCCACGCACCGAGACCTATTCTTGAAATCCTCAACCCAGTCTTGCCAAGGTTTATGTACTCCATCGAGAATGACGTTAATTATTTCGCATTTAAACATTATTACGATGTTCATTACAAATTGATTTAATTTACAATGAGGATAATGCTTTAGTAAATTATTCCTATAGATTATGGGGAGGAGTTATGGTTGAGGATAGCTACGTAATTATTCTTGTTACGGTGCCTAGCAGAGATGTCGGTGCCGAAATAGCTAGGTCGTTAATTAATAACAAACTGGCTGCATGTGTGAATATTATTGATGGGTTAAGAAGTATTTATTATTGGGAGGGGAGGGTTGAGGAGGATAATGAGGCATTACTCATTATTAAATCAAGGAGGGATAAACTTAATGAATTGATAAGATCAATAAGGGAGAGACATCCATATAAGGTCCCCGAGATCATTGCGTTACCAATAATTGGTGGTCTTGATGAGTACTTGAGGTGGATTGATGAAACGCTGAACCGAAGTTAACCCCACTTAAAGCAAATACTTTTAACGCCCTAGTACTGCTTAGTCCTATGCCTAGGGCATTACTGGTTATTTTAGACGGCTGCGCTGACCGACCAGTTAAAGAGCTTGGTGGAAAGACTCCGTTGGAATTTGCCGTTAAACCCACAATTGATAGGTTGGTTGCTGAGGGTTCCTGTGGCCTTATGGACGTAATATCGCCAGGCATTAGGCCAGGTAGTGACACGGCTCACCTGGCCATTTTTGGCTATGACCCGTACAAGTATTACCCTGGCAGAGGACCGTTTGAGGCATTGGGTGCGGGATTAACGCTTAACCCCGGAGATGTTGCCTTTAGGACGAACGTAGCCACTGTCAACAATGACTTAGTAATCGTTGATAGGAGGGTGGTAGGTACATAAATCCCGACGAGGTTAGGGAAATAGAGAATATAATCAATAACGAGGTATTGCCCGTATTAAGGAGTAAGTATGGTATTGAGGCTGTTTATAAGCAGACTGTGGAGCATAGGGGTGTCCTAGTCCTTAGAGGTAATGTATCACCGCATGTCAGCGATACTGACCCACATGCCACTGGTGTCAGGGTTTTAGAGACTAGGGCCTTGAATGATGATGCTAGGACCACGGCTAATTACATTAATGAATTCACAAAACTCGTTTATGAAAAGCTAAGCAAGGCAGAATTCAATGAGAGGAGGAGGAGGGAGGGTAAGGGCCCAATAAACATGGTCCTCCTCAGGGGTGCGGGTTCCCTGAGGAACTTTGAACCATTGAGTACTAAGTATAGGATTAAGCCAGCGATAATTGCTGGAGTCGCGTTAATTAGGGGTATTGGTAGGGCGTTGGGTATGGACGCTATTAGTGTTAATAACTACATAGGCTCTAAGGATGATGACTTCATGGCAGCATTCCAGGCAGCGGCTAGGGCCTTAAATGACCATGACTTCGTATTCGTCCATGTAAAGCCCACAGACTCGATGTCACATGATGGTGATGCCAGGGGTAAGGCGATGATCATTGAGAGGGTTGACGCTGGCATTAGGAGGTTCCTTGAGGAGGCGTCCAGCGATACCTACATATTCATAACCTGCGATCACGCAACGCCAATAACGGTTAAGGATCATACGGGTGACCCAGTACCTTTCATGGCGTGGGGGCCTGACGTTATGAGAGATGACATTACTCAATTCGGTGAGAGGGCTTGTGCTAAGGGTTTTTGGAGTAGGATTAGGGGTATCGATGTTATGAACATCATAGCTAATTACTTAGGTACGCTCGAGAAGTTCGGTGAGTAATTAAAGTTTATCATCACTCAAAGTTGTTTAGCGGCCTAGCCATTATGTAGGCATCTTCACCATCATGATAATAACCCTTTATTAAGTCAACTACCCTATAATCCAACTTCTTGTAAAGATTAATGGCAGGCGTATTTGAAACCCTAACCTCAAGATAAACCTCCTCAGCGCCGTAGAAGCGCTTCATAGCCTCATGCCCCTAATCATCATGTTATACGCAATGCCCAACCTCCTCGCCTCAGGTAATACGCCAATTGAAATAACGTGACCCTTCCTAGTCGGCTTACCCTTCCAGATGTAGCTCCAACCAAACTCGACCCTATTCATCATGTAACCAACCACATCACCTTCAAGCTCAGCCACTATGAAGGCCTTGGGAAAGCTTCTATAGTGTTCCACGAAGAAGAACTCTGGGTAGTTCTCAGGCAGCACCCTCCTGTTTATCATGACAACAGCATTTAGATCCGTTATCTCAAACTCCCTAAGCACGAATACCCTGCCATCCCTACCCCTTATGTACTCACGACCACTCAACTTAGTCGTTATATCCCGAACATCCTCTCCCATTAAAATCCCAGAGTCGCGAGACTTAATACGTTTTTCCTCATAAAATATCATTACCTATCAAGTAGGTATGCTGGGATTACAACCAGTATAATGAACCCTAGGGTATACAAGGCGGCGGTGGGGGTCCTGTATGAAAGGCTTAGAAAACCTAGCTGAGGTATTACAAAGACCACAACGCCAACAACATCATTATATGGTACTGGCGGATCAGATAGTGAATTTGCATCACCCTTAAAGGTGTATATGCATCCCTGGGTATTCTTGATGGCTATTACCCTATGTACTATATAGTCGTAGTATATTGGTGAGTAGTAAATGGCCACATGTCCCAGAAGTGAACCACAGGATCTACCTGGTGGTACCATTACTACTAGATCGCCAACCTCGAGTGTTGGCTCCATGGAATACGAACTGACCACCGCCCACGGTATTATAAATAACGACATAACCACAAGCATTATTAATAAATGCCCCAATCCCATTGCATTGGCTGTAGCTATTGCGGTACTTATTTTTTACTCGCCCTTTTTGGAGAAAGGTTTTTATAGAAGTGCTTTACGGAGACGCCGATGAGCAGCGGTACACAGCAAAAGGGAGGAGTACCAGTGATGGTTCTTAAGGAGGGTTCACAAAGGACAACTGGCGCGGATGCCAGAAGGAGCAACATAATGGCTGCCAAGGTAATTGCCGAGATACTATCAACGAGCCTGGGGCCCAGGGGAATGGATAAGATGCTCATTGATGCCTTCGGTGACGTAACAATAACCGGCGATGGAGCCGCAATACTCAAGGAGATGGAGGTTCAACACCCAGCCGCTAAGTTACTCATTGAGGTTGCCAAGGCCCAGGACGCAGAGGTGGGTGATGGAACGACGACGGCCGTAGTACTGGCTGGCAGGTTACTGGAACTCTCTGAGGAGTTATTGGATGAGGGTATTCACCCAACAATAATTATTGATGGTTATAAGAAGGCCATGGACTACGCAATACAGGTCGCCAATGAAATCGCCCAACCAATAAATGCCGAGGATAAGAATCAACTGGCACTTGTTGCAATGAACTCACTGAGTAGTAAGATTGTTGCCGAGGCCAGGGACTACCTGGCAAAGATCGCCGTCGATGCCTCCGCCATAGCCGTGGAGAAGGTTGGTGATAAGTACAACCTTGACCTAGACTGGATTAAGATCGAGAAGAAGAAGGGACAGTCACTCTTTGAGACGCAGCTGGTCCAGGGTATTGTGCTTGATAAGGAGGTTGTACACCCAGGAATGCCCAAGAGGGTTGTTAATGCAAGATAGCTGTCCTAGATGCGCCACTTGAGATTGAGAAGCCCGAGTGGACCACGAAGATATCAGTCTCATCACCACAGCAGATAAAGGCGTTCCTCGAGGAGGAGTCCAACATACTGAAGTCCTACGTCGACAAGCTTGCCGAGATTGGCGCCAACGTTGTTATAACGCAGAAGGGCATTGATGAGGTTGCCCAGCACTACCTAGCTAAGAAGGGCATTATGGCCGTTAGGAGGGTTAAGAGGAGCGACATTGAGAAGCTCGCCAAGGCCACTGGCGCCAAGATCGTAACCAGCATCAAGGACATAAAGCCCGAGGACCTTGGTACTGCTGGGCTTGTTGAGGAGAGGAAGGTTGGTGAGGAGAAGATGGTGTTTGTCGAGCAGTGTCCGAACCCAAGGGCAGTAACAATACTCCTTAGAGGCGCCGCCGATAGGATACTTGATGAGGCTGAGAGGTCAATGCAGGACGCGCTACATGTAATTAGGGACCTATACAGGGAGCCTAAGATAGTGCCTGGCGGTGGCGCATTTGAGATGGAGATCGCAAGGAGGCTCAGGGAGTGGGGTAGGAAGTTACCTGGCAAGGAGCAGTTAGCAGTGCTTAAGTTTGCGGAGGCTCTTGAACACATTCCGACGATACTAGCCCTAACCGCTGGCTTAGACCCGGTGGACGCTATTGCCGAGCTAAGGAGGAGACATGATGCTGGTGAATTCGATGCAGGTGTTGATGTGCTTAGTGGTAAGATTGCCAACATGACCAAGATCAATGTTGTTGACCCACTGTTGGTTAAGACCCACGTGATTAGGAGCGCCGCTGAGGCTGCAATAATGATACTCAGGATCGATGACATAGTCGCAGCTGCCCAGACAAAGACCGGCGGTGCTGGTAAGTCAAAGACCGAAAGCAGTGGCGAGGAGAGTGAATCAAAGTCTGAATAATAAAAATTTGGCGTTCATAAAGTTAGATTTTTAAACAAATTTATTTCCGTATTCTTCAATGTCATCGTCAAATCAAACCTCAAATTCAATCCTTAAGGAGGATGCATTAGCCGGTATTTTGGGCATTGTTAATGACTTGATTAAGGGTAAGTTGACGTATCCACCGAGGATAACTAAGTATGAGCTCGCCAGGATAGTGGCGTCTAGGGCGAAGCAATTGGCCATGGGTGCTCAACCACTTATTAACCCACAGGAGTTGGGTACGTATGACCCAATCGACATTGCTATTGAGGAGGTTCGTAGAGGATTACTCCCGTTTATTATCGTTAGGACGTTACCAAACGGTAAGCACGTGAGGATTAAGCTGAAGGACTTACTTGATTTAAGTAGGGAATTTGACGTAAAGTTATAACACTAAATTTTAACCAACTCCATTTTGCCATTATCTATCCTAATCTCCACAGCATCTCCGACATCCAGCTTGGGGCCCAGTGCCTCGGCCTCGTCCTCATTAAGCCAAATTAGGAGTCTGGGTATTGGGACCTTACCGCTCATTAATGGGCCAACCATGGGCATTGATCTAAGTAGCTGTTGGACGAGGGGCATCACGTCCCTCATCATTTGCGATGCCTCGTCAGTACCGGTAATGACCGGACCTGGTGTCTCCCTCTCCTCAACAATTTGTATTGCTATCATTTTACTGCCGGTTGGATCAGTAACCAGGGTCTTACTTACTACATAACCCTTTATTGTTATCATCCGTATTAACCCACATCATGCATTTAAAAAAACTTATTAGATATAACCTATGCTCTTTCGACGTTTGAAATTATTATTGTCTTAATCAATATGAATGGAATCGAAAGACTTAAAAATTATATTAAATAGAAAGCATTGTGGATAGTGATATTCAAAGAATCATAAATGAGGTTAAGTTGTCAGCTGAGGGGATAGTTTCAGAAAGTCCTGATCAAATAAGGGCTGTTTACATTATGGATAAGGATGGCACGGTAATAACCTACGTCACAAATACCATGCTAATTAATGCTAGTAGTACATTCCTTGCAGCGCCTAGGTTTATCTCGTCATTAAAGGGCCTAGTGTCGGCACTACCTATTGGAGGAATTAATTACGTACTGATGCAGGGTATTGAGGGCATTATTCAACTAATGAGTATCAAGGATGTGGGGTATATAATGGTGATAATTAATTCTGAGGCATCAATAGGTCTCACCAGGATAATACTTGAGAAATACGCTGACAAGCTATACGGCTTATTAAGGAAGTTACTTAGCGCCAGCGAGGAAGAAATTGTTGAGGTTGTTAATGTTGAGATAACGCCTAAGGATATTGAAGATGTGATTAACTTCATAAGGAGTAAGGCCGCCATATGAGGTGAATAACATGCCAGTGAAGACTATAAAGATAGTAATAGCTGGACCCTACGGTGCCGGCAAGACAACATTCGTAAAGACCCTAAGTGAGGTATTACCTATCGATACCGAGGCACCTATAACGAAGGGACTTATGGATAACAAGAAAAGTACTACTGTGGCCTTTGATTACGGTAGGATGAAGGTTAGGGAGGACCTTGTCGTGCATTTATTCGGCATTCCCGGCCAGGAGAGGTTTAGTTTCATGTGGAAGATAATTGCCAGGGGTATGCATGGTTACTTGTTCATAGTTGATAGCTCGAGTGAGGAGAGGGTTAAGGAGGCCCTGGGTATGTATAACTTCTTTAGGGAGAACTTCCCATCAACGCCGCACATAATTGCCGCGAATAAGCAGGATATACCCACCGCAGTAGATACGTTTACTATTAAGAATATCTTAAAGGCGCCGTATGAGGTTAAGGTAATGCCATTAATAGCCACTAATAGGAGAAGCGCGTTGTTCGTCCTTGTGACACTTCTTGAAGAGATTAAGAATTATCTTGTTGAAATGACGAAGTATAGCAATGAAGAAATACAACAATAATAAATTAATTTATTGTATTTATTTAGTTTTTGAAGTTCTCGTTGATGTTTTGTCTCCTTAGACTCTCTCAAGCACTATCTCTATTGCCGCAACGGACCTCTCCTTTCCTCCCTGCCCAGTTACCTTGTCGGTCAGTAGCTTTATGTCACTTATCCTTACCTGGTTTGGTAGGAACCTATCCCTTATCATTACTGCCGTTGAGACGGCCCTAGCGATGGCACCGCCCCTGGCCTTTAGTATTACCTTCTTGGCTCCCGCGTTGAAGCTCATTACCGTGGCTATTACGTAGCTTGTGGTTGGTTTTTTTACCCACTAGTATTGTGGTTTCCTGCGTGCTCATACCTCTTTCGCCGTATTCGGTACCTCCCCAACCCTTTAAAAGCTTAATCCTAATTACCTAATCGAAAGCTTTATGGAGTAGCCACCATTCAATTTACTAAGAAGCTCGGCACCATTAATTACGTAACCAAGTACATTAATTTGCTCACCTAAGTCAACATTACCCAACGCGATTACTAAACTCCTTTTTTTTAACCCAATAACCAACCTCATATGGCTTTAGGCCAGTCCTCTTACCCTCACTAACTAAGCCAAGATCTAGTGGTATTAGTATGACTTGGCTATACTTTATCGCATTTGCCCTTGCTGGTAATGACTTACCTAACCTAGCGTATGTCAGTGGGGATAGGGCTGGCTCCAACCTAACTACAATGTTTCCAAGATCCTTAACCTCGAGGATTAACTCACTCTCCATAATACTATGCACCTTATAATCTCGTCACAAGAGGCGCAATCTCCTTATAAACCTTATTGCTAATAAACTTACGTGAGCTGTCAGGAGTGTAAGGTTGGCGAGGTAAAGGATGAGGATGACGTTATTAGGGAGGGACGTAAATTCATATCATGCATACTGAATAGCCTTAATCTTAAGTTCATAGCCATAGATAATGGGATTAAGTATCAGGCGATGTATTACGTGGAGACCACAAGCGAGCATTTAAAGGACGCCCTTGATCAAGTGCTCAATTGCCTTAATGGATCCATTAACTCATTGCCGGATAAATTAAGAGATTATTTAAAGCCCAGGGTTAAGGCGTTTGATGATACGTACGTAATAATGTTTAATAATGAGTTCGTAGCAATAAAGGCGATCTGGTGATTCGGTATGATTGATGAGAGTAAGTATAAGCTTAACTACGTGTATGCGGAGGACTTCGGTACTGGGTATTTTAAGTATGGTCCAATATCTCTTAAGGACAGGCCATACATGATTCAAAGCCGTGGGTTATTCCTTAGGGATTTACCAGAGAGCATTAAGTTACTGGTGCCTAAGGAGGTTCTTGAGAGGGGTGTCGTGGTTGGCGATGACATACCTAAGTACTTAAGCTCCATTAGGGATGCCATCAGGAACCTGCGTTATCCACTTAAGGATGGCGTTATTAGAAGAGAAGATGAGGATTCCTGGAAGATAATTAAGGAGCTTGCTAGGTATGGTTTCTCGCAATTCTACCCGGACTTTATTAAGAGACCTGATTTTAGGGGTCTCTTCCTTGTCGTTGCATTATCGGCATTGGCGCCTGACTACATGAGGGATAGGATGATTGAGGTTCATAAGGAGATCGATGAGGAGTTTGACGGTAAATTACTCCAGGCGGTGACCATAATTGATCAACCCTTTGCCGTTGCAATCGCCGAAAAGGCGGTGACTTGCACTGTTATTGAGGCTGGGCATGGCAATATACAACTCGTGCCGATTAGCTATGGGCCGATTAGGGAGGGAATCGTGGCACTTAATAGAGGTGGTGCGGAGGCAAATGCGGTTACTAGGGAGGTCCTTAAGGACTCGGGCTATGGTGACTTGGCTAAGGATGATTACGTGGTTGAAATTGTGAAGAGAGCCGTTGGCCTAGTGCCGAGGAATCTAGACGATGCCATTAAGAGGGCTAGGGAGGATCCCGATAGGTTTGCGGTTAAGGTTAGGGTTAATCCGCTGGTTGAGGTTGAGTTGAGGGATACTGCATGGATGAGGTTCCTGATTGGCGAGGTTATATTCAATCCAAGGCATGAGGTGTTTACGAGTTATATTCAGCAGGGTAGGCTCGTAATTGAGGATGCCACGGTTGGTGATATGGTGTTTTATGGCGAGATGGATATTGCTGAGGCATTGATAACGAGTATTAGGAAGGTTCCTGTGGAGATTCAGGATAAGATAATGAGCACGATAATACTTAGCGGTGGTGCCTTTAATTGGTCTGTGCCGCCTGGTCTCGAGGATGTGGCTGTTAATAGCGTGGATAAGATCAGGTTAACGGTATCAGAGAGACTTCCAGACCTAGCTAATAAGTTAAGTATCAGTATCGTTAAGGATCCGCAATTCAGTGTTTGGAAGGGGGCCATTATATACGGCTATGCACTGCCCAGTAACGTGAAGTGGAATGAGAGGACTAAGGAGGGTTGGTATTACCTTCATCAATAGGCCCTTTCATTCTAATCCTATGATTCAATTAGGTTAAAAAGTGAGTTGTTAATTAGTAATGTGTAGGTGTAATGAGTATTGAGATTGCAAGGAAGCTTCTTGAGGAGTGGCTATTGCAGAGGGGTTTCAGGGTAGTGGATAAATTGAGTGAGAGGGAGGTCGTGCTCATGGAGGGTAATAACACGGTCTACCTCAGAATATCGACCGAGGAGTTCCCAACGGAGTCCTACATAATTGATGAGCTTAGTAATGTCATGAGAAATAGGTTTAATTACAATAAGGCGTATATAGCGTTTCCACAGAGCGCCAGGGGATTAATCAATGGTAAACTATTCAGGAGTAACAGGGTTGGCGTTTATATTTATGACCTATCATCAAGTGATCCTGAAAGAGCCGTGGAGGAGTTAATACCGAGCATACCAATACAGCTACAGCAGGGTATTGATGAAAGTATTAAGAAGAGAATTGATGATCTCGAGAAGGCGATTAATGACGTGAGGAGTTCCTTATCGGGCATCAACATTCAGCATTGGCCAAGGACATTAATGAGTTGAGGAATAGGGTGATGAGGATTGAACAAACAATTAATGAATTAATTGAACGCCTCAATAGGCTCGAGAGTGTTGGACCGCAAGGCACAAGAACGTCTAATACCGCTGCGCGGGAGGGCTCGACAATTAGTAATGAGTTACCTGACTTCCTCAGTAACAATCCATGGATTGAGGTGTTGAGGAGGAGGGGTGGTGGGAATGGGTGAGCTTGATGAATTAATAATTAGGTTCCTGAGGGAGAGGCTCGGGCAGGATGCTGAATTGGCTATTAAGCTTTACATGGCTTATAAGGAGGGTGGTAGGAGGGGCGTTATTAAGGCGATTAATGAGGAGTTGAGTAAGGTTGGCGTTGAGGTGGGTGAGGGTGAAGGTTAGGATTAATGAGTTAATCATTAGGGACTTCAGGGGGTTTAGAGGTGAGCATAGGGTTGTTTTTAATGACGGTATTAATATAATTCATGGACCCGTTGGATCTGGCAAGACAAGTATTGTTCAGGCGATTGAGTATGCGCTCTATGGAACCCAGTTGGAGGTTAAGGAGAGGGTTTCGAAGTTGGTTGACCTAATAAATGAGGATTCGAATTCCTCACTTGTTAGGCTAGTGCTTACTGGTGGTATCGAGATTGTTAGGGAGCTTAAGAGGTCTGGTGAAACTGCGAGGGAGAGCCCTACTGCCATAATTGACGGCACTAGGTATAAGGGCGATGATGTCAATCCTAGGGTCATAGAATTCCTGGGTGTTGATGATGATGACTTTGAGAGGCTTGTGCTAGTTACGCATAGGACCCTTGAGGCGCTAGTCTATGGTAATATCACGAAGAGGAGTTTATTCATTGATAAGTTGTTTGGGCTTGAGGCGCTTGATAATTTAAATAAGTCGTTGCCCATGTCTCAGCTTGAGGAATTGATTAATAGGCTTAGGCAGAGACTTGCCAGTGTTAAGGAGCTCCCTGAAATAATTGTTAAGTATGGCTCCATCGAGAGGGCGCGGGAGAAGGTTAATGAGCTTAGGGAGGAAATTGATAGGTTGAGGAAGGAGGAGGAGGAACTCGGTAATGCCTACAATGACTTATTGAGAAAGAGGGAGGAAATACTGAAGAACTTCAGGGGTGTTGAGGAGGTATACAGTAATTATATCGCTACTAGGATTAGGAGGGAGGGCCTTGAGCAGGAGCTTGAGAGGGCGGGCATTAAGGAGGTTAATGAGACGAGCATTAGGCTTAGGCTTGAGGAACTTAGGGATTCATTGGTTGAGAAGCTTGAGGAGTACGCACTTGTTAATGAGGCTGATGAGGTTAGTAAGTTAGTGATAACTAATGATAACCTGGCTGAGGCTGCGAGAATATATACAAAGCCTTTGAGGGACTCATTAAACTTAAGGATAAGCTGGTTGAGGATAGGGAGTACCTTAGTAATGTTCGTAATGACCTCGAGATCCAGGTCGAGTCACTGAAGGCATCACTTAAGGAGTTGGAGGCGAGACTTTCCCAGGAGGAGCCCAGGGTTAGGGAGTATAGGGCGTTGGTTGATAAGTATGGTGAGCCAATTAAGGTTAGGAAGGACATTGAGGAATTGAAGAGTAGGCTTGAGAAGCTTAGTTCCGAGGAGAGCTTTAGGGTATCATTACTAAACGTTTTACAATACATACTGAGTAATCATGAGGGGAGGTGCCCTGTCTGTAATAGGCCGTTGAGTGAGGAGGATTATGAAAAAATTAAGAGGAGGATTGAGGAGTTATCGAGGAGTCGTATTGACGAAAATGAGGAGATGAGGAATAAACTGAATGAGCTGGAGAAGGCCTTAACTAATATGGAGACCTTGTTGCCCATAGTTAATGATTACGAGACCACCGTTGAACGTGCACGTGATGTTAGGTCTAGGTTTGAGGCTGTGGTCTCGAAGCTTGAGACTATTGAGAAGTCCATTAGGGATATTGATAGGAGAATTCAGGTACTTACGAGGTTTATTGACGAGTTTAGGGCTGAAATTGACGATGTTGACAGGGCAATTTCATACCTAAGGAAGTATAGGGAACTTAATTCCCTGAAGCAGCAGGAGGAGGAGTTTAGGCAACAACTCAGTGGTCTTGGTGTTGATACGAGGGCTGTAACGAGTATTGAAGACCAAATTAGGTATATTGATGAGAGGTTGACCCAGGTTAGGGCTAGGTTAAGTGATGACTCGGCGGAGCTAAGTAGGCTTGAGCTTGCACTGTCAAGTCTTGGCTTCGATAAGGAGGACCCCTCAGTGCTCAGGAGGAGACTTGACTTCCTTGAGGAATTCTACAACAGGTTGGTCAGGATTAGGCTGGTATTAGGGAGGTCCAGGCCAGGGTTAGGGATGAAATGATTAGGATTGTTAGGGACAACGTTGGCTCAATATTCAAGCTACTATACCCATACAATGACCTTGAGGGTGCGGGTATTGAGGTTACGGTTAGGGATAGGGGTGTTGTCGGAGTAGTCAGCGAATACACACTCTATGCGATTAGGCCTGGCGGTAGGAAGGTTACAATATCCAGGTTAAGCGATGGACAGAGGCTGACGATAGCCCTCTCATTCCTGCTAAGTGTCTATAGGGCCACTAACCACAATGTTGACTTCCTACTAATGGATGAACCAATACCCTACGTTGACGTGAACATTAGGAGGGCCTTTGCGGCATTATTAACTAGGTTCATTAATGAGGGCTTGGTTGGTCAGGTAATAATCACGACTCAATCAGAGGATTTGGTTAATGACATAGTGAAAGCAGCCAAGGAGGCTAATGTTAAGTATAGTGTTATTAGGCTTGTTAAGGAGGGTAATGAGAGGAGGATTGTCCAGTGAACCAATTAATTATGATTTGTAAGTAAATAGTTTTATTAAGGACTTTATGCCGAATACCTACGATGGAGGGAATATTCGTAGCCTTGGCAATACCCTTTAAAAACGGTAAATTGGATGAGGAGTCTCTTGCGAGGCACGTTGACTCACTAACGAAGGCTGGCGTTGATGGTTTTTACCCATTTGGTACGACTAGCCAGGGACCATACCTAACGCTTGAGGAGAGGAGGGAGGCCTTGGAGGTTATTTCAAGGAATACGAATAAGCAATTGATGGTTCATGTCTTCTCATTTGATTGGCAGGACGTTGTGGAGACGGTGAGGCTTGCCGAGAGGTATGGTGCGGTGGCTATCTCGTCAATACCACCAATCTATTATAGGCCAGATTATGAAACGCTGAAGAGGTACTACGAGAAGCTGTCCCAGTTAACGAAGTTACCAATATTCATCTACAACATACCGCAGAACACGGGCTTCAACGTAACTCCTGACTTAATAGCGAAATTATTAAGCGATGGCGTCAGAATAGCCGGTGTTAAGGATAGTACTGGCGATATAACGCAGATAATGGACCACGTTAGGCTAGGCATAACTGTGCTCAATGGCGCAGACTCCACAATACTGCCGGCGCTCATGGTTGGGGCAAAGGGTTGTATCTCGGCGATGGCCAACGTGCTTCCGGAGGTCATGAGAGAAATGTTCAACGATTTCAGGGCCGGTAGCTTCAGTCGGCCATGGAGAAGCAGGACCTAATAGCCAGGGTTAGGGAGTTGATCAAGGAATACCCAGGCGTTGATGGTTATTACAAGCTAGTCCACTTACTACGTTATGACTTTGGAACCGTTAAGGAACCATACCTAAGGCCACTGAGCGCTCAGAGGTGCAGAGGCTTAGGGATGGATTAATAAGGTTGGGACTAAAGCCCAGGGTGTAATGCCATTAAATTTTAAATATTCATTCAATTCGGCTCGACTATCTTTTAAGAACACCCGAAGTAAAAACTTGGTGATTAATGATTATTTGATGTCCATGGGTATCAATAGGAGGGGTATTGCAATATCAGTGCTGGCTATATCAATTACTGCCATTATCATACTCATTGCATTGAATACATTTGCTCAGTCGCTGAACCCCAAGCCAATACTAATGATCAGTACTAATGCATACCAGGTTTACTACTATAATGCAACAGCAAGGAAACCAATACTTATAGTACATGGATACTTAAGCAATAATCCAGCGCCATTAACCGTAAGCCTATTCGCCCTAGGTGAAGGGCACATTTATACAATAGGTTATTACTATGGAGTCGGCTCAGTAAACATAAGCCTAACGTCAAAGCCAATAATGGACATTGCCAGGGAGACCGTGAAAGATCTCGTCTTAAATGGGAATTCACCAAATGTGGTATGGCCATCTCTGCTTGCATTCATTACGTACTTTAATAAGTCCACAAACGAGACCAGAACTGTAGTAGTGACAATTCCGTATAGCCCAATCTGGATAATAAATAATGAATCAATAGTAATAAACCTATATGTAGACTTCAGCAGGGTAAAGCCAATAAAGGTTGACTATAGCTATGGCACTATAAATACCACTTTATCAATAATGAAATCCTCGGTTGACCCATACGGCTTCGTGGGACCATATAACTGCCTCGGAAGTACTAATGTACTGAATGCCGCTCCACCACCAACATATGCCGGTACAGGAATTATTTATTGGGAACCACGTGCCTGCGCTGGATTTAATGGCTCAATACCCATACTGTGGATTGCTTGGGGCAAGGACGCATGGAGTAACAATATTGGCGGCGAAATAGTACTGAGTATAGGCGGTTACGCTCAAAAGGCTCTGGCTATATGGAGCTGCTAATGTTCCCGGTTCTGGGCTTGAGGTTGTTGGACCAACACTACAGTTCTCAAGTAATCTACCTATTTATGGAGGCTATAACGGCTATAACTATGTTGATAATGTCTATGTACATTTCGCATTTTCGTCAAGTTCCTCGTTATCGTACTCATACCCAAACCTTTATTACTATGTCAATAGGGGACCCGACTTCCTTTACCTAGGTATCAATGGCACCCTAGCCTTAATACAGTTCGAAGGCTACTACGTCGATCAGAACGGCTATACTCATCCACTTGATGAATATGCTAATGCTACGGCAGTTATCAACCTACTACCAGGTGCCATACATAATAATGTGCTGTGGGTATGGCCGGACATTGACCTCGGCAATGGCATTGCGAGCTTCATGATGAGCCAGATAGCGCCTAGGTTCAGTTTAATTAGCCCAAGCTATGTTTATGATTATGTCTTCATTTCGAGGGATAGTAACGGTAATTATCACTATAATGGTTTATGCACGTCAAGCCCCAGTATAACCTGTACATCATCAGGATGCTACCTTTCACTAAGTGTGGCTGCATCAGCATTCAATCCTAACCCATATGGAGTGGCTGCAGAGGCGGGTTTATTCATGGCTGGTTTAATCCTTGCTTACCCAAGTGTTGGTTCAAGCGTAGCCGCGATATTTGGCGGTGATCAGTTCCTGGCAGGTCTAGCCACGTCTGTGGCCCTTGGCATAGCTGGTCTCATGGTTCCACCGCCAGGTTCCTCGTCATTCTTTTACTTCAATACTGTAGTTAACTTAGTCGCTAATTATGGCTCGGCATACTATGTGGCGTTTTACGGAACACCCATGAAGTATAGCTACGGCTCGGTGAGTAGTGAGGCATTCCCCGTGGGTATAATCATTAATTCGACACAGCCCTACCTAGGGAACATATACTGCAATAAGTAGGGTGTGCATCATGTATTGTATCAGTATAACTCCATAATCATTGCATTTTTAGTTTGAAGCGCAATATATCGGATAAAATTAGCTGGTGATTAATGAATACGATGCATAGATTAGGATCTACATTAATGATTGCATTCATAATGACTAAAGCCTCAAACATTAGTGTTCGCAACTTAGCTCTGGGTTCACCGGCATTGCCCTTGGATTAGCCGCTTTAATACCCAATTCTGAGCTTAGATGCATTAAGTACAAAGCCAAATGCGGTAAGCCATAGGCCTGCGATGCATCGATTACTGATAGGTACAAGTTCGTACCAACACCAGCATTAAAGAATTCAATCCACGTGCTTTTGTATCGTTGATGAAGTTAATGGGGGCAACGGCATACTCGCAATACTAAGTATGGCGCTACCCATACTTAATAAGATCTCAGTAATATATACGTGTAAATACGACAAGGTTATTCAAATTACTTAATGATCAAGGTTGTTAATGAGGATAGTTCCTGTAATTCCAGGGATCAATGCCTAGTAAGTATTAATTGAATTAATGTGTTAAGTATTATAACTTAAACTATGGGACATTACATGATTAAAGCAGTATGGGTACTGATTCCCTTGTTAGTAAGTCCGGCGTGAGGGCCCTTGGTATAGCCGAGAGCTTTAGGCTTGACCTTAAGTACTCGATATTGGTTGGTGTTGTCATGAGGAGTGATGGGATTATTGATGGCGTATCACTTAGTAGGACTACGGTAGGTGGTTTAGACGCTACAGATGCCGTAATAAACCTATACAAGTCATTTAATAGGAATGATATTCAGCTGTTGATGATCGATGGCTGTATAATATCTTGGTACAACATAATTGACCTGGAGAGACTAGCGAATGAGTTGGGCCTGCCATAATGTGCCTGACCTTTGAGGAACCTGGGGGTGATGTCGTAAATGCGCTGAGGAAGTTGTTTCTAAGTGATTCAGACGTGAGGGTGAGGCTTTATGAGAAGTTGGGTAAGCCTAAGGAAATGCTATTACCCGGTGGTTTGAGGGTTTACGTGAGGTTTACCGGGATTGACTATAGGACGGCTAGGACGATAATTAGGAAGTTTGTTAAGGAGGGTAAGAGGCCCGAGCCAATTAGAGTCGCAAGGTTGATAGCGAATGCGCTACTTAACTACGTTAGAGTACCTTAACCCTCTCACCGCTTAGGTATGACGCCGCGACCTCGATGTACGCTATGAATACGAGGATTAGAGACGCAGCAATTAATTGTGGGCCAACCAGGTAGTAAATTGCCCTTAATACGGCTGATATGAAGAGGAGCGTTGGTATTTCGAATCCCACAACGCCATAGCGCCTCATTGAGAACCAGAGGATGCCTGGGTTAAGCATTGGTATGCAGAGTGAGGACATTATTACAGCTATGAAGCCTATGAAAAGCGCGTGAACGACATCACCCAGCGGAACTCCAATTAATGCCAGGATTGCGGTGATTATAAGCATTGCCCTACCAAGCGATGAACCGATTGGGTAGGCCCTTGAGTATATAGTCTTAAACGCGGGCCCGAATTTACTGGGTACACCAATGACTATTAACGTGAGTAGCGAAAGTATTGCCAGGCCTATGGGTTATTGAGGTAGTACGTCATCACAGGGAGTAGGACCGCGTATGGTACATCGATGACATAGATAGGCCTTTGCCTACTCTCAACACGCCTCATGAGGCTTACGATCGACGCCACGGGGAATATTACTAGCCTAAAGCCACCTAGGTATAGGGCGATCATTAAGCTAATCAAGCCGCTTAGGAAGAATGTGTTGGGCCAGTAAAGGGGTTTCCTGCCTAAGCCACCCCTAATAATCAATAGTAGCGCGTAGTATAGCGCGAGAATAACGCCCACTATCCAGCTGAACCACATTCCCAATGCGTAAACCACGAACCAGGCAATGGCTAATAAGCCAATTAGTATTGACGCGAGTGGGCTTGGCATAACCCTCGTGAAGCCAGGGTGCTGGCTGAACATTATGCCAATGTAGAATAATACCAAGCCGCCAAGCATTAAATCCCCATGTAGGCGACCATGCCTCAACGCCAAAATGGCCGAACCAATTATGAAGGATGCCATGGAGATTATTATTAACGCCTGGGAAACCCTCATTTGGTAGATGAACCACCTCCTGTAAACGTCCTGTGGCAATTTATCGAAGGCTCCTCCAAAGATTGCCTGCTTAAGCATTAGTCACTCACCGGTGCAGGCGACCTCAGAATTAATCTCCACAGCCTTATTAAGCATGTTCCTCAGTGCATCCCTTACACCCTGCTTTATGTTGAGCTTATCGAGGCAATCAATTATGTACTTGGCCACAGATTCCGAAGGCTCCATACTGCACTGCGAACCAACGCAGAATATACAGTAGAGGAAGCTGCTCTCAACCTGTGTGCATACCTTGGATGCTTCGTTAAGGATCGCATTAGCCTCATCACTACTGAGCCTAACCATCCATGTGCCATATGTCCTGTTAAGATATGCCGAGCACTCAAACTCATCATAGAGGGCTAGGCACCTCCTAAGCTCGTTCATTGCACGCACAATATAAATCAACATCTAACAATCGAATCCCTTAATGCTTTATTTGCTTAATGGTCATTGTAAGTAAAAAGAATTAAATCCCGGATGATGCACCTTACTTGGTGATTAGGTCAAGGACGCTACTGAACATATGATGAATTGAACCCGATGATGCTTCACCTAAGGTATGAAACTCTTAAATGCGTAATTTAATTGATCAATTGCTCTTTACATACTCGTTAAGTCCCATCCTTAAGTACATACCCCTTAACTCGCTCAAGACCTCACCGCCCAACTTCTCCATTATTAACCTAACCATCCCCCTGAAGTCCGAGTTCACCTTGGCAACCCTATCAACAATGTACAGTGGAGCTGGATAACCAAGCCTCGGCATTGTTGACAATGGGGCTATACGTGATACCACGTGCTGAATCATGCCGGGCTCACCCACGTACTCAGTATATATTGGTAACGTCGCTGGTAGGTATTGAACATAAAACCCATAAACCTCCCTATCACTAACCCTACCGACCACGTAAGGCCTAGTGATTAGGGTATTTGTTGACTTATTCCTAGCTCTATACGTCTCCATAACCATATGCATTACCAAGGGCTCCTCCATCACCTGCAAAGCCTTATTGACGTAGTCCCTGAACCCACCATCAACTATCCCCTGCGAATACCTGTTACTCCTAACATCCTTAACATGACCAATCAATGGGACACTAAACTTACTCACGTAATTCCTTCCCATCAACGCACCATCAAGCAGCACCACATCTACTGGAAAGAGCCTTAAGTACTCCAGCGCGTATTGGGCCTCCATATCCAAAGCCATCCTTTCCAACTCCTCACTGGAAACGCCGAGTATAGCGTCAAACCTATTTATTATGTGCCCCTTACCGTCAGTATTCACCAGAAGGGCTATGTTAATGATCGCTATCCTAAAGCCGAGGTACGTTACCTCCGTAAACCCGGAATCAACGGCTATGAACTTAGTAAAATCCCTGCTTGGCACCACCTCGATTACATGGTCGATGAAATTACCTGCATTGTTAAGTAGGTCAAGTGCCCTATCCCTCATTTGGGCTATCCTGGTCTCAATGAGCTCCAGCATGTTTATTACTACGTCATTAAACATCTCAGCTCCTCCTTGGGTATATCCTGGCCTTCACCTCGCTTATTATTCTCTCAATCAATTCCCTATTAACCCTATCACCCTGCACAGCACCAACGCTAGTCAGTAAGTCGAGTATGTATGGCGGCAACCTACCAACATCACCGTCTTGAAGAAACTCCTCCAGGTAAGCCAATGTACGTGAAACCTTCTTACTACGCCTCTCAGAAATTATTAATGACACCAACTCCTTAACAACATCATCAATACTAACACTGGGTGGGGCATTACTAAGCAGGAGCTTCAGCTCGTTAATGAGCGGTTCAGGGTCATGGACTAGGTAGATGAGTAATGGCCTTGCGAAGAGCACGACCTTACCACTCACCGAAATGCCAAATACCTCACCCCTAACACCCTTAATAACGGCGTCACCATCGAGCTCCCCAAGACCTATTAAAGTCCTTAACACGGAATTACCAATTGCAATCTCATCAACCACGCGCCTCTTAACCGGTACGAGAGGTTCAGGGTTCGATGAGACTATTAACTGAGCCTTAACATTCAAGGACCTAAGACCGCCGATTAGGTCGATGATCACAGCCGTATCATTGGTATCTTCGCAACTAAATACTTCATTGGGTATGCAATTCCTCCCTAGCCCGAGAATCGCAATCTTCATGAGCACCACCTCAGGTTACATACTTTCTATCAATTAGACCTGCCCTCCACATACTCTCCAGGTACTTATTAACCGTGGAAGCATCAATATTGAGCTCCCTGGCTATGAACTCCTCATCAATACCCACGTTAGGTCCCAACGATACAACCTTGATGAGTAAGTCCCTGGGTACGTTAAGTTCCTTGCTGATCTCGCTAATTACCTCATCAATGCTCCTAATGGCATCACTGATGTACTTGGCATTGTCGAGTGTAGGTGATGGGCTTGGAATCTCGGGAACACTATCACCTAATAACTTACCAACTAACTTATTGCTTATTCTCTTCTTAAGCCATGCAGTTATCCTAGCGTACTTATCAATCAACGCATTAACATTGCCCAAGACCTCACTAAGCTCCCTGCGCCTTAACTCAACAATGTGTGTTAGTTCGTTTAAGTAATTATTCAATAAGTCCAATGAACCATGCCTTATTAATGGTAATAAGTCGTTTACAAAGTCCTCAATGGTCATTTCAGGGATGCCCTTACCCAATATGACCGACGCGTTTCTTAAGATGCCCGTTAATTCTACGTACTCCTTAATCCTATCCTCAATTCCTCTCAGAATATTCATTAGCTCAATCATGCCATTAACCTCGGAGTTAATCGTCTCGAGTATTGTTGGTAAACTCTCCTTAATATTCTCCAACTCAAGACCATTGAGTTTCAGGATATATGACTTGATCCTCTCGATTAAGTTGTTGATCCTTGAATCAATTTCGTTTGAAAGCCCTGGTAAATACTCATTAATGCCCTTCCTGGCGCTGCCCAATTTGTTCGATAGGTCCTTAATCGTATTATTCAGTGATGATGATAATGCCGATAATTCCTTATTCAATTCCTCAAGTCTCTGATCAACCTCGCCCTCCAACCTATCAATGCATAGCATAAATAATGAGTACCTCTTTAGGAACTCATTTGATGTCTCAGGCAC
This sequence comes from Vulcanisaeta sp. JCM 16159, assembly GCF_001316265.1. Classification (GTDB taxonomy): domain Archaea; phylum Thermoproteota; class Thermoprotei; order Thermoproteales; family Thermocladiaceae; genus Vulcanisaeta. Next base: position 179,219 of record NZ_BBDN01000001.1, read on the forward strand.
GGCCTTCAACAATGTGAAGGCCCTCTCACAATCACTATCCTGAGCATTAATCCCAGGTTGAACCTCAATACTCATCTTCAACTCATCAATACTTATCGATAATGGCTTACGGAGAGACTCACTAAGTCTCCCCATATGCTCGCTGAGTATGGTTAGTACCTTAGGCACGAGTTCGGGCGAGTATGGGGCATACTCAGTCAGGTCATCATTAACTGGCAATAACAATCCCCTAAGACTTAATAACTTAATTAAATCACCCTCCTTAAACTCCCTCCACAGGTGTGTAGGGTATAACCTCCTTATGAGGTACTCGAGCTCCTTCACCGTGAAGCTCTGCTTACCCAATGACCTTAGGTAATTTATGAAACTCAACTCAACAGGGCTAACCCTAGCCCTACCACCCTCATCCCTAAAGACCTCGGTTGATCCTCAAGGCCTTCACCCTTAACCCAAGCCTCAACGATATGCCTAATCACAGCATCCTTTGACTCCTTAGCGCCACGCCTAATGGCCATCGTGTACTGAAGAACCCTCTGCCTAACCCTATCCCTAAACGCCAACACCTCATCCCTATAGTCATTAAGTCTCTCGAGGAAGATCGAGTACTCCCTAGGAACCCTATCCAACCTCTCAAGCCTGGAACCAATCACTATGGACCTAAGCTCATCAATCCTATCAGAACCAAATATGGAGAAGTACGTAAAGTCAGTCACTGGACCAAGCACGAGCTTCCAGGATAACCTACTGATAGGCTCAACAATGCTCTTCGCGATATCATTGGTAAGTAGGGTCCTCGATACTATAATGACCAATAGCGAGTCGATAACTCTCTCCTGACCATTAACCGTAATTACGCCCTCATTAACCACCTTACTCAGCAATTTAATGAGCTGATTGGGCTCCCCATCCATACTCACAATAACCCCAATCCTAACATCAAGCGGATTCTCAATAACGCCAAACAAAGCACCTGACAGTGGGTAAAGCGTTACTTGCGAACCAAGCGCCGCCCTAACTATCTCCATTGCCAAGTCCTCACGAAACGCATTAACAATGCCTATGGCCTTACCAACCTCCTCCTTAGCCTAATGACCTCCTCAGGCTCCTTACCAAAAACAAGCATCCTATGTAACCGGGGCGATACCTGATATGCCTTAGTTATGCTTGTGAATGATGAAACCTTAGCATCACCTGGAAATACCACATAGATTATGGGCTCACCCTCATACGCCGTGTAATACGAGCCATAGCTTATCGATATGTCCCTAAGGTCACCCTCAATAGGCGCCATGCTTAGCTTAATCAGCTCATTATTGACCTTACTTAATCCATCATTATTAAGCTTAAACCTAGCGACTTGAACCTCCTCAACTAGCCCAGCCTTAACCATCGCATTGATGTATGATGCAACATCAAACCCAAGCTCCGAACTTAAATCGCCAATGCCTCTCGGTATGCCTGACAGAAGCAATGCCTTAAATACCCTGGACCCTCTCTCATCATTAGGTCCCTCATTAATCACGTCAAGGTATGCCTTCAACTCACCACTGAAGACCTCGCCCCTCAGGAACTCCTCGAACACTTCGTAATTAAGCTCCTTACCCCTCTCCACAACCATGTCCAGGAGTTTAGACGTGAACTTAACCAAGGCCCTTGGCGAAGTTACCACCCTCAGTGTTGGCCACCAGCTCATAAAGCGTGGCCAAGTACTCACGCCTCAATGGGTGAAGACCGTTTATTAAGCCCTTCCTAACCAAGTCAAGTCTCTCATCCGTGGAGTAGGCATTGAAGCGCTGCAGTAGCATTGCCTCGTAGAGCCATAGGGGCATCCTCTCATCAAGCACTATCTCCATGTACACCCTACCCCTCGTTATGTCGAACACGTCAGGTACCATGTTCTTGAGTATGTTATAATAAAGCTGCGGTGTGAAGGCTAGGACCATCATGACCTTGCCAAGCCTCTTGGGGTCAACACCAAGAACATCCCTATAATTCCTGGGCTCAATCAAGGCCCTAATCAACGAGCCAAGCCTAATGACCAAGTCCCTAACCTTACCGGCATCGCCCGGGCTAAGTGCATTACTAAGCTCAACAGCCCTACTAACCTCATCAGTCTCGTCAATAAGCAGGAGCAGAGGTTCACTAGAGCTGCTGCGCGCCTTAAGTAATGAATTTATGACAACGTTAATGTCAAGACCGAAGGTAAGCGGTAGCCTAAGAACCCCGAGTCCAAGGCCCTGCGCCACGGCCTCCACAGTATCAAGTAACTCGCTCTTACCCCAACCATACTGCCCAACAATGACAACGGCGATATTATCACTACCCCTAAGGAAGGCATTGATTGCAGCCCTAACCCTCTCAAGCTCACCCTCAAAGCCAACTGGCGAGTACCTACGCTCAATAGGCGGAACTCCACTTGGATTCAACGGCCTATCAATAAACCCAAACCTACTATACATTATCAATGATTGAATTATTATGAGCCATTAATTAAGAAAACAAACAAAATAAACTAGGCTTACCCAAGGACATGCTAATCATGGAGTATGGTTACGATATAAGTCATCATTGGCATAAGAATTACTTTAACCGAGGAATGAAGATCGAATACCATTAATGGTTCGAAATACCGAAGCAACTTGATTTCCTCGACTCACTTTTTAAGAACAGCCAGAGTTAAAAAAAAGTACCGCAAGAAATAAATGTTTGTTGCCCATGAGATTAGGTTCTAAGTATTTGATTACGATTACCTTAATAGTTACTATAATCACCGTGATATTTGTCATGACATTGACGGTTAACGTAGGTCTCGGCCAAAGCTACGTAATACCGTTTAAGACCATTAAGACAAAGTCAGCGTTAATCGAATATTACAGCAGCAGTGCCACTGGGCATCCAACCTTGGTAATTCACGTATACATGGATGGACAGCCCATTGAGGTCACGGTAAGCCTATTCGCCTTCACACTAAGACACATATACGCAGTCAGTTACTATAAAGGCCTAGGCACGGTATCCATAAATCTAGATAACCCATTGGTCGTGAAGATAGCGAGTGACTGGTACGGCAGCTATAGCGATGCGGTATGGCCGTCATTAATAGCCTTTATAACATACGTGAATGGATCATCTGAAGTATACACGAAGGTAATCACCATCCCATACCCACCTAGTTATCTAGCGTTGAGTAAGCCATTAACAATCGTAGTTAATACGAACATAACAAGAAACGACCTCATGACTCCTAAGCCAATTAATAGCATTAAAGACCCATTTATGGTTAAGCCGCAGGTAATAAGTGGCGGTGGCGGTTCGCCACCACCGCCCGAAGGGTTTACATATATAGGTAACTGCAATAGTAATGGTGTAGTTGAGAATAACCCACCAGGACCTGGCGCGTGGATTCTAGCTGATTGCATTGAGTATGAGGGTCCATGGCCCCAATTCTTCATTGGATGGAGCGAGAATGTCCTAACCAAGTCGGGTATTAGCGGCATATCCTTCACGGTAAATGGTTACGTGGAATCGGGTAGCGGCCCTTACGGAGCCCTGAACAGGACAGCCTACTACATCCCAACGGGCACGTGGGGTCCATCATACCTGGAGCTCGTTGGTCCATTATTTGAGTTTAGCAATAATATGAACATTGAGTTATGGAATGGTTATAACTCGATCACTATTGAGCCGGACACATCCTTAACCCCGGGCACGGCTAATGGCGCCTTAGTGGGCAGCACAATACTTTACCAGGTCAATGGACCTGGGTTTGCCTATGCGTATTTCGATAGCTACATCGCCTTTGTCTCGTTCTACTACGACACCGGTAACTACATCTTTTGGGCCAACGGCACGTACATGCTGGGCTTTGGGAGCAACACAATGCCCAGTGGCGACACAAACACATTATACCTAATGCCGGGCGTTGATATGGGTAATGGGCCAATAACGAGTATGTTCGCGAACATTAATTATTTCGGCTATGAACCATCGATCTATGACGGCTATGAAGTAGTTGGGACAAGCGGAACACCACTATGTCAAAACGAACCAAGCATTAATCTAGGACCGGAAGGGGTCTCACTTACGTTAAGCTCATTAATAACCACGTATAATCCAAACCCAGTTGGTATCGCATTTGCGGTAGGCGCATTCGCGTTATCATTATTACCTGATCCCTGGGGTATCGTAGCCAGCCTGGCCATGACATTTGCTGGGCTGTTTGTGCCGCAACCGGTCACGGCGAGTACTTATTACACGCAAACACAAGTAATGATTGGTGCCTCAAATACGCAATTAGGGATAAATCAATTATACTTAACGTTCATAGGCACGAACGGGGCGCAAAACAATGGTAATAACTATTATTGGCCGATGGGCATAATACTCAATTACTCAAGCCCATACATGGGACGAATAACGTGCAATACCTGAAATGGCCGATCATATCCTAATTAACTTACCAAACCTTTCATAATAGACTAACTTATCTGGCGTTCTAACGTGTACCTCGAAGGGAGGTCCAATACCTGCCCTCCACAACCTCTCGAGAACCGTCCCTGGGTCGGCATTGGTTATTACTAATACATCGATATCACTCGATAGTGCGTACCTATTCTCAGCAACAGAACCGAATAGGTAAACCTCAGCATCAGGGTCTATGGACCTAACAACCTCCTTAATGATGTGAAGGTATTTATCAAGATTCTTGAATACGTCCTGACGCATCCTAGCATCCTTAATTAGATAATCATAATTCACTACTCATTATTTCATTAACAACCTTAATTAACCTTTCAGCCTCCTCTCTCGTATACTCCCTTGGCACATACCTAGCACCAATATAGGCGTCCTCAAGTACACCCAGTTCGAATAAATACTTATCCAATAATTCACTCACAACACGCTTCTTATCACTTGGCACAATATCACGTAAAAACTTAAGCAGATAACGTATACTATGCGTACGTGGGTATTGAGCGCCGTACTCAAGGATCTTTGCCTTCAGGAATAATTGAAGGGCTTGTTCAAGGTTAAAAATAGCTAGATCATACATCCCATTCTCCACTTGAAAGCCAGCCGTCCTTAAGAAGTCCCTGGCCCTCCTAATTAATGTATTGATTTCCTCCCTAATACCCATTCGCTCATCACAGTATATTACTGGACCTTAATAAAATCACCTTCTTGAACCATACCCTCCACCGCCTGGTGTTTCTATTATTACCTCATCACCCGGCTCCAGGTCTATTGTTGCCTTACTCGGTAAATTAATGACCTCACCATTACTCCTCCTAACGGTGACTTTACCCGGTGCTCCTTCGTCACCACCCCACAGACCCCAGGGCCTTGTCCTGAACCTCTCTGCCATTATTGAGAGTCTAGCCCTTGTCAGCACCTTGAATGACCTTATAATTCCATCACCACCCCTGTAAAGGCCATCACCGCCACTACCCTCCCTAATCCTATAACCCGTGAACAGTAATGGGTATTGCCTCTCGGCTATCTCAATGGGGGTATTTAACGTGTTGGTCATATTAACATGAACACCACTTACGCCTGGCTTGCCAGGCCTACCGCCAGTCCCGCCACCAATTGTCTCGTAATAAGCCCAATAACCACCACTTGGTAATGAACCACCAATCATTACATTCATCATTGTTCCAGACCCAGCCGCAGGTACGCGATTTGGCAGCGCTTGGCTAATGCCTGAATATCACGTCGGCTATCCTCTGCGTGGTCTCAACATTGCCACCACTCACTGGTGCAGGCTTTCTTGGATTAACGAGTGTGCCCTCGGGCGCCACGACTCTTATAACACTGTAGAACCCCTCGTTAGTTGGTATGTCACTCTGTATTAATGATCTTATTGCAAATGATACTGCGGAGAATGTTACACCATAAACAGCATTTATTGGCGCCTCAACCTGCTCATGAGTGCCGCTGAAGTCCGCTTGATACCGTTTTCGTTAATCTCCACGGAAACCTTAATGGGTAGTAACTCATCACCGAGTTCCATGTAGTCCACCGCATCGTAGCTTCCCCTGGGCCACTTACCAATCTCCATTAGGGTTAACTTCCTGCCGTACTCAATACCCTCCCTCCACGCATTTACAACCTCATCAACACCGTACTTCTCCACCAACTCCCTAACTGGCAACACCAACCCTATTCGCGGCTAATTGAGCCGTTATATCACCAATTGCTGTCTCCGGGGTCTTGAAGTTACTAAGTATTATATTGAGCATGTCACGCTGTAGCTCGCCCTTACTCATTATCCTGACTGGTGGTATGATTAAACCCTCCTCATAGATTGTCCTGGCGCTTGGGTTTATGCTACCTGGCACGGGCCCACCTACGTCTACATGGTGAGCCTTATTAACGACATAACCAATGAGCCTATTATTAACGTAGATCGGCTCCATAACCATGACATCATTTAAGTGCGTACCCGATATGTATGGGTCATTGAGAAGCACTACATCGCCAGAGCCGAGCTCAACACCCTCCCTACCAAGCCAGTTAAGCAGCTTTTAACGCCTACCCTGAACGAGCCAAGGTGCACAGGTATATGCTCTGCCTGGGCCACGATATTACCCTCGGCGTCTGTTATGGCGCAGCTGTGGTCCATACGTTCCCTAATGTTGGGTGAGAAGGCTGACCTACGTAGTGCAACGCCCATCTCCTCGGCAATGAATACTGAAGCTGAATATTAATTCCCACGAGACCATCCTAAGGATGCATTTATAGGCTCTTAATAAAGTATTGCCATGGGTAGGTTTAAATAATTAAGTCATGAACTCATAATAGGGCATGGGTTTTGATCTCAGGAAGGAACTTCTGAGGCTGTTGAAGGAGGATGAGGAGTTTAGGTATGCGGTAATGGCTTATTAGGCATCAGTGATCTTAAGTCCTCAGTTGATAACCTAGTTAAGGCTATTACTGATTTAAAGGATGTCGTTGCTAAACATGGCGAGGAGATAAGTGAAATGAGAAAAGCCGTAGAAGAGCTTAGGAAGGTTATAGAGACATTAAGTGAGGATATTAAGAGGCATGGAGAGGTTATACTCATTATGCATAGTAGTATTGAGAAGCTAACATCATCAGTAACGGCATTGGGTTACCGTTATGGACTGTTCACCGAGGAGGCTTTTAGGGAGTCCATTAAGTACTTAGTCAGTGACCTACTTAGGGTTTACCAGGTTAGGCGTTGGACCTATTATGATGGTGAGGGTTTCGTGTTCGGTCATCCCTTGGTCATTGATGTTGACGTTCTTGTTAGGGATAATGAGCACATACTCGTTGAGTACAAGGCGAGCATTGACCGTGGCGACGTGGCTGAATTATATAGGGAGGGAATCCTATATGAGAGGGTCAATAAGGTGAAGCCAAGACTACTCATCGTTGGTCCAGCGATTAGGAAGAGGGCGCTTGAGTTGGCTAGGGAATTAGGTGTTGAGGTTAGGGCTTCCGAGGTTATTTAGCCATTACTCAATTACAGTTACCCCTCCACGCATTGGCTTTGGGTTGGGGAAGAACCTTCTGTATAGGGCTATGTTTATGACATTCACAATGAAGGCTATGGCGAATGGTACTGGTATTGGTAGGTAATCGAGCATGGGTCCCGCCGCTGTGGTTGCCGTTGCTGATGGTAGTAATCGCGCCGCCTGATTAACGCCAGACACTGTTGACCTGCTGCCTCTGCCCACGAGCTCCATCATCAAGGCCTGCTGTGGAGCTAATGACGATACTCTAAACATTACATAAATCACGTACGTTACCACAGCCAAGTAAAGCGTCGTTGAGAATGGAATGAGAATTAACGCAATCGTAGATATTATCCTCGGAATAATTATGGCGTCCCTAAGCCCAAAGATCCTCGAGAATATTGGCGCCGTGAGCGATGTAAAGGCTGCTGCTAGACCACCTATGAAGAATATATCACCAACAACGCCATTGCTCACGTGAAGGACCATCTTAAATATTATTGGTAAGAATGGCGTTATTAATCCCTGGGCTGTGCCATTCAACGCACCGACTATCGCGAACCTCTTTATGTACGTTAAATCCCTCCTGATCTGCTGGGTCATGGTCCTGGAATTACCATTTGGATCGTCATTAGTTCGATACTTAGGTTTATGTTCCTCCTTAATTGGTAATACCACGAAGAGGCTAATCGCCGATAATGCAAGAGCCGCGTAGAATGCGTCTCGATAGCTAAGGTTGGCTAATAATGCCCCGATTGCCGATGCCGTTCCAGATACTAGGTTGAATACTGCATATACCATGGACCTATCCATGCCCTCGGTCTTATCGGCCAATATAGCCGTTTGGACGGGCGCGGCCACGGCACCAACACTACCACTAGCCAGTGCACCCGCGGTCCCGAAGCCTCCCAATGCAGCTGCAAGTAGGAGCAATGGGTAATACCTGGTGATTAGGAGTATTGCCGTGGCTATCGGCAGGAAGGCAAGCGTCAGTAGTAGGATCACCTTCCTACTGTACTTATCACCCAACCTACCAAAGAGGAGTGAGAGGAGTGGTGCCGTGAATGCGCCAACACCAAAGAAAATGCCAACCTCAGTTAATGATAAATGCAGGTAGTAGTACAGGTAAAGCCCAGTAACTACGCCAAGCGCGCCACCGGCCACGCTCCTCAAGCCCCTGGAGGCAAGAAGCAACCAAACATCCCTATCCCAATTGCACAATCGATATCAAAAACAAATCCATATAAAAACCAAATTCTCTGTACACTTAGCGATACCTAGAAACAACCTTACTTATTGATTGAGCAATTGAATAATTCAAACCAATACCCACCCTAAACAACGAACCAACTAATGAACTCACCAGTGCGATACCAATAAGCAATGCCTAAATAACTACCAGAATAAATATTGCCAGGTACTACTTAGGATCAATACTGTTATGATAATTATTACGAGATGGCCCGTGAAGACCTAAAATGCTCATGTAAATGAGGGATAACTCGTGACTATTCACATTTTAGAGAAACAGCATGCATTCTTACTCTTAATACATCATTATTACATAATTACATACCCTTTATCTTTTCCTCAACAACCCTCTTAACTTCACCAATACCCGTTATCGTCAGGACAACGCCCACAAGCCCTATTATTGCGGCGAGTATGTTCGGCGTTACTAATATAACTGCAGAAACAATAACCAGGATAGCGCCAATCCTTAAATGATCTACATTAAACTCCGAACCTAGCCTATAAAGCGCCACTAGGATTAATACGTATATTACTAACGCCACAACACTATCCACCACACGCAATAGAAGAAATATTGATTGAGAAACGTCTACGAGAATGAAGTATAAGCCCTCCGCCAGGAGCAAGGGACTAATCACGAGTAATAAAATAACCCCTAACCTACCTATCCCATACCTCGCACTATCGGCTTTCGTAAGTTCATTAAATCCCCTATACATGTAGTGATAAAGTACTGGTAAACCAACAGCAACCTCGGCCACCTGGAGTATGCCGTAACCACGTATCATGGCTTCAATAGACATTGAACCAAGTAGGTTTATTACGAGCAACGCTATACCGTATATAATACCAAGCATTACACCGATATTTATACCGGTTTGAATACGGGAAACACCATTATAAATAAATATCAACCTCTGATTAACCTGCCCAGACATTCATAATCACCACAATCAATGACCAGCAATAATCCTCTCAACGCTCTTCTTAACCTCATTAAGGCTTACGAGAATCAGCACAAAGCCAATAAGGCCTATGATGCCCCCTATAATTTCAATCACGGGTATCACTGAAAGTAGGGTGGCAAATAATGAAATAATAATACCGGCGGTTAGGTAGCCCACGCTGAAGTAATCGCCAAGCCTATACAGGGCTATGTACATGAGCAATTCGAATACGAAGCCGACAATAATTGTCACCACACTCAATACCAGGAAGGTTGAGTAGGAGGCCCTTAGCACGAGGAGGAGTGCGTCCTCCGGAATGAGAGCTAGGCTTAGTGCCAATGAACCAATGGCACCGAGTGCGCCAATACCGTACCTATCCTTATCCGCCATCGCCAAGTAGGTAAAGCCCCCGTACATGAAAAAGTAAGTGAAAGGAATGCCTAGAACACCGATTACTATGAAAAATATGCCGAAATTATGTATAAGGGCGGCAACATTATCGTCACTGGCTAGGATAAAGATCGCGAGGATTATGATAAGCAATACACCTAGGCCTATACCAGCTATATAACCATCAAAAATCCTCGAAACACCATGATAAAGATAAATCATCCTCTCCTTATCACCACCCTGCCCTCCACCACTAGCCATTATCGCCCTAAATGATTAGGAATTATTTAAGAATTTTGCAAATCACGACATAATCACAAAATCAGCAGTAACTTGGGCAACCTACACGTTAATATTTCGTAAACTACTGAGCGTAATTCACGGTTAATGACCTTGCCCAGTGACCTGTCGCTGCCCAGCTTGAGTAACTGGATTAATTGGTTAACGAGGTTCCCAAGCATTGCTAACCTCATACTCACATAATCAGCACTTACGAAATCTCTTTTACCCAGGAATAATTCGAGCAATTCCTTAAGAAATTTATGAACCTCCCCACCATCACCGTCATTGATAATTTTGTATGCCTCGTCAAACCTACCAACCCCTATTAGAAGCACGGCCATCAACAACCTAACCTTACCTAGGTTGGCACTATCATTAATTGATGAGTAGTACCTAAGTGAGTCATATAGGCTCCAACCACTTATCGATTCGAGATACCGCGGATAATCAGCACAGTCCGCGTTACCGAGTATTACCGACTTCACGTAATTATGAATAGACGACGCAGTAAATGATTCCTCACCCAGCCTAATAGATTCATTTAAAACATTTAGGAAATGACGGGACGCCTCGGCGTAATTACCCACCATGTAGTTAACAACCCCCAACCTATCCAAGATCTCCAGCGCCGCACGGCGCCTAGTCATTTCATCCATGGCGCACTTACTTAAGGTGTTTAAGCCTCGTTTAGGTCCTTGATTGCTTCCTCATAATTACCCATGCCGGTCAACGCCTGGGCCTTAGTACTCAATAGCCTGACCCTTAGGTAACACGTGACCTCAAGTAGCCACGGCTTACGAAGCCGTCACCAATGTGAAGCATTAACCCAGTGTAATTAATAATGCAGTTTTTGATCAATTCCTTATTAACTGAAATGGCCTGATTAATGAATGGCATTAAACCCAATGGATCAGCCCTCCTCACCGCGTAACTTAATCCATCAATGGCACTGCAGTAATCACCAACCCTAAACCCGATGATGAACGCCCTAACCCCATACTTACGGGCAAGCTCTACAACGTTAGACTCAAAACCAAACCTAGCCAGCCTGAGGCACACCTCGAGAACCTCCTTGGAGATGCCTCCAGGGAAGTTAGGTACTCGGCGTATTTATAGCCGTACTCGGCAATGGCAACATCCCTCTCAAGACTACGCGGCCTAGCCTATAATATTCATAGAGCTTGCCGTACGCCTCAACCTCACAATCAATGCTCAGGGCCTCCTTAAGGCCTGCTTCATTGAGCTTAACGGTATTGCCCTCCATGGTAATCAATTCACTTACGTAGTTCATTATATCATTGATCGAGGCCCCAATAATATCCGCTAACTCTCTGAGGCTTACGGTCTCCAGTATTGAGAGCACCTTGACTATTAACTCCCTTAAGCCGCAGGGCATGGTTAACCAGTCATAAACATGGCTAAGAGCACCAATAAACCTACCATGACTAAACAAACCATTGAGTCATTACCCAAGCCCCAGCCCAAGATCAAGATTTACGTCAATAGAGAACCTCCTCTTAACTTCATCAATTAAGCTTTGTATAATCGGTACTCTAGCTCTGACCTCATCAATGTCAATCCTAACCTCATGAAAACCATTAACATGAAGAAAATATGCAGCATCCCAAGCCCTCCATGTAGCATCTCCCAATCTATGCGCAGCCTTATCCAGTAGCTTACGGTCCACCTGCCTCTGCTTAATGCTTCCCTAGCCTCATCAAGACCCCTGGCAATAGCTAAAGCCTTTACCGCCTTCTCCACAGCCTTATACAACTTCTCACTGGCCTGGACGATATCGCCCTTACCAACAAAACCCAAACCCTCATTAAACATTTCCAGGGCTAACTTGGCATGTCTCCTCGCCTCGGTCTCATTTAATGCTTGGCCCATATTAAATTCGTTAATGCAGGCATGATATAAATCTTCCTTTCTTAAGACCTCAGAAACCGCATTATTAGTGATTAACCACAATGACCAGTTACCGAATGTGCTCAGTCGAATTAATTACCGCACCTAATTAGTAGTTGAAGCCCCGGTGCGTATATGCCGAGAACCTCATGCCCATACTTAATCACGTATATCCAACGCAAGCCCTCAGGTGCGTAAAAGAATACGTTCATGTACCTGCCATTAACAAGGAATAGCCCCATGCCGAGCGGGCCGTAGTAGAAGCCCTCAATCCTCATGGCCTGCGTCACGTTAATAACGCATATATTAGCCGTTGATAAATTCACGATGAACCTGCCCGTGGGCAAATAGAGGGTAAGTGTGTTATTGACTATGGAGTAGCCGTACTTACCAGGGAGCGTGATTAATGGGCTGAACACGTTAATCACAATAACGACGATGAAGATTACCACGGTAATAATCATGACCCTATTAAAGACCCTTAACTTACCCCTGTCCTTAATATGCCTAATACCCAACATCCATATAAGCACTAGTATTACCAACGGCACCACCGCCGGCAATACAGCTATAACAAATAGGGTGCTCCAATTACTCATGACAAGCCTGAATATATCCCAGGAAGTCAGGAAGAAACTCTGCATCATAGTAAGTCACCAATATCCCCCATTACTCAAAAGCGCCTTAAAAAGCTCCTTCTTCCTAGATGACAACTTCACCGGCGAATCCCTAAACCTCCTGAGGAAAACATGTGAAAACCATCAACAGAGATATTCAATTCGTGAAGCCAAAAGCTCTCAACTCGCTTTGAAATTGGCAATAGTGCTATGGCCGACATTGCAGTTAAAGCCTTTAACAACTCTCTACGTGTTATGGCATCCCTAATGTCTCTCTGGAACTTTTCCTCTAGCGGCACATCATCTTTTAAAAAAAAGTTTATAAATCTTACCCAGATTAACTCAGTACTTGTGAGGATTTGTTTTAGTAAAATGGGCTTAATAACTCCCATCTTAATACTTATCATACCTATTAGCATCATGGTACCCTTAAGCACGTATGAATTAATTCCGCCATTAATCACGCTGACCATTGCGTTTTTAGTACTTATTTTAGCGGTCATAATCGGCGTGCTCATGCTATTCCCTAGAGACTGTAGATTACTAGGTGACTATGTCGAGCTTAGTACGTATTTATGTAGGGAGAAATTTAAGGTGGTTGAAGTAATTAATGAGAAGGATAGATTAAGGGATTATTCCGTCATCGTCCCCATCGGCTTTAGGGCTTACCCGTTAATTAATGGCTGGGGCTTTGGCGGTAATATTCCCGGTGGCATCTTCGTATTCTCAACAGGTGATTGCGACTCCAGGTGGAGGTTGATGAAGTTATTGGATGATAATGGTAGGGAGTTTTACGCAATCGTATGTTGTGGTTCGTAGGATATTTACTGCAAAATATGGAGTAATTACTTATGTAGGTATTTCGTTAATTCGTTTACCACCTCCTCGCCCGTGATGTTTATCGACCCCTTATTAATCATGGTCTCGAGGACCCAGTAGTAAGCAGGTAATTGGTAGGCGTAGTCACCGCCCACCCACTCCTCGCTTGGTAGTTGTGAGAGAGACTTTCCTATGATGCGCATTAACACGTTATCCTCAATGAGTGGTTCGTCACTAAGCATTGCGCCGTACATCAAATCGTCAGGCCTTGGTTCACCCACCTTAAACCTAATCCTGGCTATTAATGTCGATACGTCTGGCAAATTGAGGATTAATGCTTCCCTATACATTAAGTTCCTCACGTGATTTATGATACCTTTTAACCAGGTCCCTAGGTCCCAGTTATAATTCGTCGCCAGGTCCATCAACGCCCTAACATTACCACCAAGTAGTTGCCAAAGTAGGCTGTGCTCAATATCAACATTACTCATTAACTGTTTCTTAACATCATGAGCAACATCAAGGAAGGCATCACGCGGTAGGTTCCAGAGGAGCATTGTCATTAAACCTCCCTTACCCCTATACCTCCACGCGAGTTCCGCCGCTGACTGATCGCTTATTGATATGAATACCTTAACGTACTTATCACCCCATGGAGCCTCACCCAAAGGCTTACCCTCAAATTCGCCGGCATACATCGTGATTAGTTCCTGAACAGCACCACGCCCAACGCCTCCAGACATGAACCACCTATCCAGGTCATCATGTATTATTAGAACGTTGTTAACCCCATGCAACTCCCTAATGTAATTCCATAAGACCTTAGCTAACTCAATCACCTGACCAACACCGACCGTAACCCCATTATGGTTGCCGAAAGCCTATTGAGAAGGTCGTTGACCAACCCACCAATGCCTAGTGCACCCGGCATTATAATGTCGGTAACCCTACTCTCGTAATTCACATAAATAACTGCGGTATCACCTACCCCAACAGCCCTGAGAGACTTGGCAAGCAGGTTCAACAGCGTTGTCTTGCCCGCACCAAGTGGTCCATAGATAATCCTGACGCCGCCAATACGTAGGTCATTTAGTAGGTTCGTTATTTCGTTATGCCTATCCTTGAATTTAACGGTAATGTTTGGGGCACCTAGTATTAATTGTTGGGATTGTATCCATTGAATTAAGGCATTAATATCAGCAACATTAATCACGCGTTAATAGATTAGTAAGTTGTTTATTTATATTTCATGGACAATAACGAAGTAGTTTAATGATTAATGGAATTAAGGGCTCAACAATATCATAGAACAACTACCTAACGTGCAGTGCGTCTTTAATAATCACGGCTTAATACTGATTATTAGGTAGAGCAATGCTTATTTTAATCCCTCCGTAAACATGAGTACTAACGATGGAGGTTAAGGGCATTAAACAAGCGATTAGGGAGAGGATTTGGAGGTTGCTTGAGGAGAGGAATGCGGCGTCATTCCCAAGGCTGCCAGGGATTATAACTGGTGCCCGGCTATGCGTAGGATAATTTATGATCATTTTGGCAATATATTGATTTTTGCTCTCCGGCGCCTGGGGTTTGGGAATAAAGATTGAGGGGGTGTGGTTTAATGCCTTGATTTTGAAACGCTTGTTGTTTTAGGCGGTGGTTACGTCTTCGAATGAGTAGTCGCCAGGCGCTTCTTCCCTAACGCGTGCCTTGGCTTAACGCCGTCCTCATTGCCCTCCTCCTCGATTGAGTATGTGATTGCCCCGTCGCCGTCCACCACGCACGTGGTCAGTGTATCCACAGCTTTGCTGGCTCAATCATTGACCCTCATTAACAACTCGATTATGTGCCTCATTGTCCTGCTTAGGGTAATCTCACGCTCGCCGGCTTCGCCTCCACATACGTACCTTACCCTGACTGTTTTCGCCTCACTACCCACTAGGATGTAGGTTGCCCTGTACCTAGGCTTGAGGATGTAGCTGTTCAACACCTTAACATTCTTAAAGACCTCGACATCCATGTCCAGGACTTCTAGGTGGTAATTGCCTTGGCACTCCATGGTTATGGCGTTGCCGATTTGCTGGTTTGGCGGGGCTATGTAGGTTGCGTCCTCGTTAAGCTTTAAGTTGGGTGCTTTTTGTGGCGCCTCAATGAGCCTTGCCAGGCACTTGCTTGCCGG
This sequence comes from Vulcanisaeta sp. JCM 16159, assembly GCF_001316265.1. Classification (GTDB taxonomy): domain Archaea; phylum Thermoproteota; class Thermoprotei; order Thermoproteales; family Thermocladiaceae; genus Vulcanisaeta. The sequence continues at coordinate 195,096 of NZ_BBDN01000001.1, forward strand.
TTTTGTTGGTGCCCTGTTTTTCTTAGCCCTCTACCTGCTCTTTGTTTGGCTTCAGTTCCGCCTGCTCGCCAGCCCAGAGTTCATGCGCGCCCTCGGTTTGTACTCATTGCTCGTGTTTCACATCAATCGCCTAGGCATCGACCTAGTGCCAATAATCATTGATGCCGTTGTTTTAGCCGTACTTGTACTGACAAACCTCGGCTCATTAAATGCGTTGGCTAAGGCTTTGAAAATGACGGCAATCGTCTCCGTAACAATCGCCTCAACAGCCTCGCTCGCCTACTCGCTCATTATTCACGGGTCCATTGAGGTTGAGCGTCGTGAGTGCCTGAATTTCTCGGCTGGGGGCGTTTAGGGAATTCCTAAAAGGAGGTATGTTGGGACTCGTGGGGCGACTCGATGAGACGGGCTCGAGTCACTAAAGCCGTCGGCCAAGCCCATCCACTGGTGGGGCGGATCACACTCCCACAGCCCTTCGGCTGTGGGTATCGACCTTCCTCGGCTTCGCTAGACCCCTCGGCACGAGACACGAGTCAGGCTGAGCATTACGGAACTCACTCACCGCCCTAGCCACCCTTAATTTTAGAAATATAAATCTTAAGTCGTGGCTAGTGGGGCGGAGACCACTCCCACGGCCTTACGGCCGAGGGGTTGTACCGGGGTCTTGTCCCGCTCCGCGTGCGATTAACCGCTAACCCACTGCCTTACCGCCCCAACCCCCCTCACTCATAGAGATATAAGCCTTAAGCCGTGCTGGTGGGGCGGATCGCTCCCACCACCCTGCGGCGGTGGGGTTGTGATACGAACTATTCCCTTTGAACCATCCTTGGCTGTATCCTAGCTTATACCGCCCCAGTCTCCATGCCGAGTCAGGCTTTTAAGCCCTTCCCGGCATGGGCTTATGCTCATCGCCTACACCGACGCCTCCGTGCATGAGGGGCTTGCCGAAATTTGCTGGAGGGTTGAGTGGGGTGGCACTGTCATTAGTGCTGGTTCTAGAGTATTGGGCATTGATTATGATTCACTATACGCCGAGGGGATGGCGCTGGTTCACGTACTCGACATACTCAAGGCAATGGGCATTAGGGGCGAGGTGCTGGTGTGGATCACTGACGCCAAGGTGATAATCGACATCCTAAATGGGAGGGTACGCCCAAGCAAGCCAGCCATGCAGTTCGTGGTACTCAACATTACCTGGAAGGCCCATGAACTAGGCATAAGGATTGAGCCCAAGTACTCAAACGCACTTGACTGCTGACAGCCCCGCCAATTGATAGGCCGATCCACACTAATGCCTGGGCATTAGCCTAACTGGGAATTCATGGCACGGTAGGTTCAAGACAGTAGTCTTTAGGCCTGATGGCCCAAGGTTGATTGAAAGTATAAGGCGTTGCGAACATTCCCAAGTGAGTACAGGATTGAGCATTTACCAAAGACCCTAGCCACGAAGTAATAGCCAATGCAGTACCGCCATTAGCCATTATCAATTAAGTGCTCAAGAATAGGCCTGATGACTATATTGTAAGTCTTAACACGAGCTTCAGGGACTTAATCAACTTGTACCTTAGGGAAAGGCGAGGATGAATGCTTAGTGAATTATGCCCAATATCATGCATAGGTAATTAACGTATTATTTAACTTTATAAATAGAAAGGAGAAAGGTTTAAAAGTTCTGAAAAATACTTAATGATTGGGGGTGAGCATGCTCGCCTCTGATAAACACTTAAGCGAATCATATGCACGAGCAGTGCTTGCCATAGGCGCCTATCAGGAGCTAGGATTGAATCCGGGTTTCGAAGAGATAGCTAGAGCTACCAATAGGAGTCTCTCCAGGGTCAGGTCGCTTATAGCCGAATTATTAAAGAGAAAAGACCTGGACCTAATAAGGAAGGTGCAAGAGAATCCTGTAAGGCTCGAACTTACTGAAAAAGGGTGGAAAGTTTATTGGGAACTTAAGACTGCCCTTCTCGGACCAAGAGTGAACGAGAAAGTAGAACCACACGAGTTAAACAAGCTATTCGATGAGAAGATTTACGCTGATAATGCGAAGATGAAGACTTTGGGTTCAGTTATAGTTGACATTGATATAGCGGTTCCCGCACTTAAATTAAGAGAGCTTATCAATGGATTAAAAGAGACTATCGGTCCGCCATTACTATACGGAATAACGCTTGAGCTGGCTACAGCTGTACAGATGGCTTCTGCATCAGGCATTAGTAGCGTACCTTTCAGCGCACTCTCGAGACAGGTAGTTAACGTTCCTATACGTATTGCGCGCGTTACCGACGTTTCACTTCCACCTCACATTGAGGGTACGATAATACCTTTAGATCGAGCGAAAGAGGCATTAAAGTCACTAGCTGTGTGGCCTCAGAACGTTACTAAGCGCGATATTCTTGCTATGCCAGGGAAGCAGATGCCTTTGGCTTGGTTAAGGTGGTTGACGAGGAATACATAGCGCCACGACTTAATACGGGCATCGATGTGGTTGATAAACTTCTCCATGTTGGATTCGATATGTTAACGGCTATCCCCTCAAGAGCTTGGATACCTGTACTTTCAGTGTACTATGATGTGGTAACACAGTTTCCAACAGTAAATGACCTTTTAAACGGCAATACAAAAGCTCTCCAGGTACTTCGTGACATCGTGGGTCAATACAAGGTTGAAAGATGGGTTAAGCATATGTTAGGCAAGGAGAAAAGTTTGAAGATACCTGCCCTCACGACCGATGCAAGCTATAAGACCTTCGGTGTAGTTAAGATCATAAAGGTAGGAGATGAAGAGTTATTGTTGCCACTAACGGTGGCGAGAAGGATCTTTACTGCAAGATTGAGAAATATAGAGGGTGCCGAACGGTTCGATGTTAAACAAATCTATGAACAAGTTGAGAGGAGTGTTAGGAGGATTTTGGAGAGCTCAGGTATCTATGCCAATGTGCTTAAAGAGTTCATACAGAGGGGCTTCGTTACATCTGACGATGCTAAGCGGTACCCGCAAAACGTTTTGCGAGATCTAGAGAGCTTTGGCTTCATTTATCCTACCGCTGAGGGCTACTATAGCGCTTGGACAATAACTCCTATATTTGGTGAGGAGGACGAGACGTTAAGAACTTTACTTGCATGGTTATCGAAAGAGCTTAGAGGTTTCGGCGAGGAAATATATAACGATGTCATAAGGAAGCTAATCGAAAAAGGACGATTTCACTTAGGGAACCTTGAATCTAAGGAGTTAATTAAAGTGGTTCGAGGACTATCATCACTGGAGAGAATGGGCTTGATAAGCTTCATAAGCGATGAGGAAGTAGAGCTTACTGGTGAAAGAGCTCGTAGCTTATTGATGAGAGCTTATATTGAAAAGAAGCTAGGTGTTGGAATATCATCTATTGAACCTGAAGATCGCAGAAAGGTAGTTGATCTAGGCGAAGTAGTAATTAATGAAATTGGAAAAAAAGAGTTAAAGAATTAATGTTAAAACTTAATCCTTATTTCAAAACATTCTCTAAACTACTATCTGACTCATATTAGCTTAACATTCAATTTGCATTGCTTTAATATTCTTCACGTGACAGTATGATAAGCTAGCGTTAAGCAATACTGGATTACTTGTACTTCGATAGTTTACCTCTTAATAATAAGGAATGAAGAAAATTACTTGATACGTGATGCTTAAGTACATGCCAGCGAATTCTTTAAGCCTAGGGCCTAAGCTTAAATAAGCCCTGTAGGTTAATAGTCTCTTTCCCGCATTTAAGCTTCAAGGCCCATTAAGTTTACGGATTCTGTGATATAGCCGTGCACCCTTAGGATTCTAGTCAGTAGCCTACTGCAAAGCCCTGGTGTTTGCTAGGACATTAACTCACAAGATGGTTCATTAAGGGGTTGAATATTTAATAACCTCATCATCGACTCGCCCTGTGTCAACCTTATAAATAAACGCCTTGATTGAATTCTTAATCACCCTGTTTTCGCCGTAAAAACACTAGGTGGTTAACGACGATCTTGCGCCCGAGGTCGGCATATGCGGTGGATCAGGGCTAAGTAAATGTCCGCATAATGCACTAAGGATTGTTAAGCATGCACGGTGTCGTGCGTGCCCTCGGCGTGGGTAGGCGTTGCTGAGTAGCGAGGATTTTCAACAGAATGTTGAAAGCCATGGGGGTATTCAACATAAATCGCTACTGTGCCCATTGTTGAGGATTTCAATAGAATATTGAAAGTTGGGTATGCTCGTAATCCTTAAACGGGCCCAGGACAGCGGGCATGAGGGAGGATTTCAATGGGGTGTTGAGGGTTGTGGATGTTCGTTGTTGAGGCGCATTGCCGTATTGCCGTGCCCCAACGGTTATTGATCGAGGCTACCCTTATAAATCCAGTCAGTTAGTTAAAATAATAGTGAGGTGTGATGAGCCCTGAGGTATAGCGCCGGGGTTTAGCCCCGGCGAATTCCTCGGGGGTGATCCATGGGCCGTGGGCTGGGTAGAGGGGCTAGCGCGAATACTGCCTAGCCAATCAAGCGCGTGTGCCCTTGCGCCCTCCCCTCACCACCCCTCCTCCCCCACTCCTCTTGAGCAAAGAGCCGGAGGCCCCCTTCGTAGGGGGGCTCCCGGCGGGTGTGGGGGGCTGTTGGGTCACTTGATCCTAAGCCCCAGGATCCGAAGAGCCGAGAGCGCCTCCCTCGGGGTGGCGATTGGGTCATTAGATCCTAAGCCACCACCGAGGAGAGGCGGGAGGGCGGTGAGGGAGGCACAGGGGCAAAAGCCAAAAGAAGTTCAGCAGACCCCAGGCAGAAGAGACCAAAATACCGCGATGAACGGGCAAAACAAAGAACTTTGTTCTAGCAAATGCTAGAACAAGAAATCAATGAGGAAACCAAAAAAAACGTAAAAAAATAAGTAAGCAAACCCCTAGGGGGCTGCAGAACAAAAGGCTAATAAACGCATTGCCGATTGGGAGCAATAGGTATTTAAGGGAGGTAGGTGAAGAGAGGGATGCCCTATACCCGACACCCCCTGTCTTTTACCCCGCGTGGGGTCGAAACCCCACGTGGGGCACCTACCCATACTGGTTGTTTCCTCCTTCCTTGATTTCCTCCTTTTTCCTTCCTGCCAGGTGGGTGGTGATGCCCCACGTGGGGTGTTACCCAGCCAACCCGGGTGTCCGATAGGGGCGTTTAGTCCCGTGTAGGGCTACCGGGCAATGGCTGGGGAGAAACCCCGCGTGGGGTAAAAGACAGGGGGTGTCGGGTATGGGCGAGAATATCAAAACTAGGTCTCCCTATGACCCCGCCTCCCCAGGGGCGGGCGAGGCTCAAAACCAAACATCCTCCTCAGCCCCCGGCACTGCTGGGGGTGTCGGGGGCAATGAGCCAATGGCTAAGCTGCCTAGGTTGCGTGAGCTGCCCGGTGCGGAGAGGGGCCCAGCCACCATCTGCTGGGGCAGGAAGGTAAGGGGCTCCAACCGACTCGAGTGCGGCGAACCCATCGACGACCCAAGGGTCGTTGATGAGGTCATGAGGCTAATCAACGAGTTCCTAGACCGAGTAGAGAAGCACAAAGCCGTGCTGCTCAGCGAATCAGCCACTCCGTTCGATAACGCCATCAATGCCCTAAGCAACTGGCTGCAGGAAATTAAGGTTAAGGTCGGGGAGGGCGGTAGTGAGGGCATCATTAGGTTGAGGAATGCAATGCTCGACATAGGCAGGGCAATGCTAAGGCTGGCCGAGGAGGCACGCGAGGGGTGGTTGAAGAAATATCGAAGGGAGCTCGAGGAGTTGGTTGAGAGGTTGAGGAGTGGAGGGGTGAAGATAATCATAAGCGGTGATCCATTCGATAAGGACGTGAGCTTCACAGTCCACCTATACATGGATGGCTTGGCGATTGTAGTAGATAGGGTTGCCAAGAGGGGGAACATAACGATGTGGGTATCGTTCACCGGTCTCGAGGGCGTTCGTGTGGTTGTGCCTAGGCTTCTTGGCGATGGTAAACTAAGGGCCATGCAATGTGGGCTTTTGCTAACGGATGGCTCGATTCATGTGAGGGGCTACCCAATGATGGATACGGCACAGCTTTGGCAGGTCATTGCTTGGCTAATTGCTTGGCCCGGGAGGAACCACATGTACATACACGGCTTGAACCTTAACGATAGTGGTGTAAGCGTCATGTGGCGATTAATGGCTGTTGATCACAAGGGCGCGTTCAAGAATAAGGCCGAGGTCGCCGAGGAAGCGAGCAAGCTCGGCGATGAGGAATTCCCAACGTTCATGCTGTACGCAATACTCGGCGATGGTAACGTGAACGTTAAGGAGAAGTCGGTTAGGCTCACCATGGGTAAGTCGAAGCTAGAGCTCTGGGGCGGCATAATCGAGAGGCTAAAGAGCCTAGGGTTTAGGAAGAAAAACGATAATGGGTATGCCGTAGCCTACGCAGTTAACTCTTCTAAAGCCATCGAACTGGCTAGGAAAATGCTTAGCGATGAGGCAGTCAAGGCATTGATCGAGAACTTGGCCCAATTGCCAGATGCAGAGAGACTTAGGCGCTTAATAACGTTGGCGGGCATGGAGCCAGGCCATTGGGCCGTTCATCAATCGAGGTAGTTGGCGTGAGGATGAGCGTCCACGTGAACAGTAGCAGTTCTATCGAGCTTAAGACTTGGCGTAAGGAGCTTGAGGACGCCGTGAAGATCCTGGAGAGGCTTAAGAACGCGGGCTACGACGCTGGGCTGAGGCCGTTGAAAGGCGGGTTCGAGGTCTACGTAAGCATGTACGTAATCGAGAAAGACCAAGAACTGGCGAGGAAGGTCTGCGAGGTGTTGAAAAGGATGCACGAGGAGGCAGCAAACAAAGGGAAGGAGAGGAGGGCAAGGGCGATAGCAAGGCGATGGCGAGACTGAGCTGCCCCGCCCAGGGCCCACGGGCCCAATAAAAATAATATCTCACATAGTAGCGTATTTTTAAAATATAATTCTGCAATTATCTTCGCATTTTCATCGGTCTCGAGGACCTTAACGGGTATTACGGTTACGGCCATGCTAATTAAGCATTACTAGGGAGTAATACTTAAGCGGAGACCGCGGGATTACCTATTATAGCTAGCGCCTTGGGTAAGGTCAATGAGAATACGCCGGTCATAACCACAGTCCACGAACTACAGTTAGTGAATGACGAAATACCCAGGGAACCCTTTGACCTACCTGTAGATGTAATAGTCACTCCAGGCAGGGTGATTAGGGTTAAGAGGGTTGACCCAAAGCCACGCGGTATTTACTGGGAATTCGTCACAGACGAAATGCTCAGGGAAATACCGCTACTTAACGAGTTAAAGGCTCGACTCAATGGCGAGAAGTAATTGTGGGTCACAGGAGATGCCGTATTGACGTTATGCATTGCCTACCTGCCTAATTAGGGCCTCGTATATCCTACCCAACAACTCATAAAGCCTATCGATTCTCTCACCCAACACCTTATTGCTGGCATCCATCTTGTCTCTCAACTCGTTTATACGTCTACTTAACTCACTGTATACCGCGTCAATTCTGGTATTTACCAAGTCAATCTTAGCACTCAGGGAGTTACTGCGTGACTCAGCCTTACTATCTACTTCATTAATCTCTCTCATTAATTCAATAACCTTCTCATCTATCTTCTTATCTAATTCATTAATTCTATTATTTAGTACGGCGAATCTTTCATCAATCTTTCTATCAAGTATTGCAAATTTGTCATCTATCTTCTTATCGAGCGTAGCCATCTTCTCATCATACGCATTAAACCTCTCATTAATCTCATTCTCCAGTGCATCAATCCTCTTACTGAGCGCTTCGAATAATGTGTCAACCCTCTTATTCAAATCATCAATCCTCCTGTTGGTCTCCCTGAACATGCCTAACATTAACACCACTAGGTCCTCACTCGTTAACTTCTTACCGCTCTCCACCTTCTTCATCACGGCATCCAAAGCCTATCAATGACCGGACCAACGATAGACTCCATTACTCAGCAGGGAATTACCCTCACCCCGGATATAAAAGCGTTTATATCATCGTTGATTGGCGCAATAGTGGTTATGAGGGATTTAATCAATCAACCCCTAATAAGCTAAATACAGTAATGCGCCTAGCCCAGTGCATTGTGGTATTCCTTTAATACCTGCCACTCAGGAATAACCTGTATGATTCTGAATAACCTGGCAGGCCTGCCTGAACTCTACGCTACGCCCTAGTAACCTACATAGCCGTCGCCGGGGTGCTATGGCTACTGCATAGGCTTGGTAGGGATGACCTGCTGCTCCCTGTGGCCGCAATGAACTACATACTCCTCCTCACAATCAGCCAATACACAGCATCCAAGATTGGCTCCTTCGTTGGGCCCCTGGTGATACCCATGGGTGTCTTCACCTATAGCGCCAGTGTGGCTATGCTTGACTTCCTAACGCTCAGGTATGGTAGGAGGGTTGGTTACTGGGTTGTTAGGATCGCCGCCTACCTCCAGGCACTTATATTCATCATAAACTGGCTGGTCATAGTGTACCCGCCGGCCCCATTCTGGAACCTGCAGAGTGCCTTCACGAGCATAATGGGTCAATCTGCGAGGATCGCCATAGCCTCAATAACCGCCTTCCTCATTTCCGAGACCTACGACGTATTCCTCGTGAGTAGGCTGGGAGGAGGTGTGCTTAGGAGGGTTGGTTACTCGGACCCAGTGGCAATGACCATCGACACCCTGGTATTCATACCAACCGCCTTCTACGGCACTATGCCAAACAACGTGCTACTACTACTGATGCGTCACAGCTCTCCGTAAAGATAAGCCTAGTCCCAATGACAATGCTCGCCGTGTGGATGAACAGGAGGGCATTGCAGTACGGCTACGTAACCAGCAGGGCATGAGAGATCATCTTTGCGAGCCCTCATCACAACACTCAGCACTCGAGATCCAAATCACCAAGTTAATGAGTTAAGGCAAGTATTTAAGGCTTGATGAGGCAATAAACACTGTGGTAAGTCCTGGGCAGCATTTTCGTAGAAAGATGCCGTAACTAGTCACAACCGACATTAAAACCCTTAAATTGAATTCCACATGAACTATGAAGCTGATCCAGCATTAATTCCAAATCCATCCCTAACATTTTTATGAACTCCATAAACCATAGACCACGTTAATTACTAACATGATGACCGAGACTAAAACTCCGTAAACACGACAGCGCCGCAATAAGAGGACTAGAATTGAACTCATATACCCCCTTAAAGGCAACACCGACCTTAATATTGATTATTGACACAAGCATCGTTAATACAATGTTCCTGCCTATTATTACTACTAACTACTAAAAGGGAATACTTGATGGGTAAGTAAGTCAATTATGAATATCAACCCGGCGCTCTACCTAACCTACTCATAATTACCCTTTTAACCTCGTTAAGACCCACGAGCTGTAATATAAAGCCCACAAGGTTGAGAATGCCGCCAACAATACTAATGACCGGTACTACCTGCAAGATCGCACCAATTAAGGATAGGATAACACCAAGAGACAAATAATTAACGCCAAACTCATCACCAAGCCTATAAAGGGCAATTAGCATGAGTACTAAAGGCGCAAGACCAGCCAAGCCTACTATGACGTCAAGCACGACCAACATACCCACGGAAATACTTGTCAAAACAAACCAAAGACCTATACCGAAACTAGCCCCAAGAATTACAAACGATAAAAGCACACCCAATCTACCAACACCATACCTGGCAGAGTCGGCTCTCGCCAAGTAAGTAAAACTTAGAAGAACCTGTAGAGGAGTATGCCGCCAATCACTACTGCAGATATTATGAAGTAGCCAACATCATGAATTACGGACTCGACGGTCGACTCGTTTGATACGCCAAATGGCGATGATTGAATCGAATATATCACGGAGAAGAGCATTGCTAGGAAGAAAACCACGAACAATACGCCAACGATGATGCCCGCGATATAACCATTGAAGATCTCAGTAACACCATTATAAATAAGCCTAAGCCTATCAGCATCACTGGAACTAGACACAATAACCTACCCTTTACGCACCCTAATAAGTCTTATACCGAAGCAGTTATTCCTAAACCCTCATAAGCAATCAAATTAAGTCCCCAGCTTAGCTAGTAAAGCAGAGATGGCTTGCTCACAGCGTGAAATCGCACTTAAGTAGCTAGAGGTTATGGGCACTATAGATATGGGCGAATTAACGAACATATTAAACACATCATTAGTACCTATAGCTCTCACTCGGAGACCTAATCATGATAAGCGATAACGAGATTAAACTCAGCCAGAAGGGCAGGGAAGTTACCTCAGCATCGTTAATTGCGAGAGGAAAGATCTTATATGAGTACTATAGGTCGAGACCGAGGAGCCTAGAGGGATGTTGCCCTAGCTGAGTATGGTAGTAAGTACGTAGAACTTAATGACTATCCAATCGAGGCCAGCAACGAGGCGTTAACCACATGCCTACGACTGGCGCGCTTTGGTGCCAGGCAAACCCACTTGAGTTGGCCCATAGATGTGGCGTTAAAGCATTTCTGATGGCATGAGGATTGAAAATGCCGTGTTCAGTGATGCACTTAAAGAGGCCTTAGAACTTAACGAAATACCCTTCGCAGCCTCGGCAATGCACAACCTAATAAAGGCCAAGGCACTAATGAACAAGGACTGCAGCGACTACCCAGAACTACTAGGGCCAATCCATGGATGGACACTACAGGACTCATTCAACCACTACCTAACCATCAACGACCAGAAGAACCTGAGGAAAGTGAGGATACTACTAACGGTACTACTAATCGGCATTGGGAACTACGATAAAGCAGTGAAATTATTAGGCCAGGGCAATAATGATGATGTCGAGAAATTCCTGAGGGAATTAATAACGATTCTAAAGGGCGAGACTAATGCCATGGCCACGGAATACAAGAGCCCAGTGCTCATAGACCTAGCCACATATATAAACATAGCATTAAGAATAATCAGGTGGCAAAACACAGAAAACAAACTATGGGACCAAACCTCACAGGCATTAAAGGACAAAATAGCACAGATCATGAAATGTCAAATACCAAAACTACTCCTACTATTGCCTTAAATACATTCAGGCTACTATGAAATAAACGATATTTTTGTACTATGACCGTAATAACTACTACCCAGCATTCTCTGCCTCTTATCAATACACCTAATGCATCTTGTCAATAGCATTAAGTGACCCTCATAAAACCTTAACACATCACCAAACATAATCTAAATATTATAAATGAAATATACAGACAAGAGAGCAGACCTTAAGACCAAACACGCCGTTGAAGCGTCAACCTACGCAGCTTCACAAACCCAACCCAGGGCAAAAAAACTTAAATCCCTCAACAAAACATAGAAACTCGCCCCGGTAGCTCAGCCTGGGAGAGCGACCGGCTGAAGACCGGTAGGTCCCGTCAAACCCCACCCGGTCAGGCCGGGTAGGGTTTGGGATAGGGTTCAAGTCCGGCCGGGGCACCACGTTTGTTGAGGATTGAGTTTTGTACGGCGAGTGATGCCTATTCTTATTGGCTGGGTAAACCTAGGGTTTTGGTTTTTAGGTGCTGCGTTAGTTTTGTTTTGCTGAGTCCTGTTCTTCGTGTTTTCATTCCTTGAGCTGGGTGAATTTCGTAATGGGCTTTGTATACGGTATTGCTTTCTTAGTTGGCTTAATTAATGCATAAATTATCGCTTAGTATGGCTTCGTTTTGCCGTTATATATTGCTCCTCCTAATTACGTGTTCCGGCTCTGGCTCATCTTATTGTCATGAATAAAAGTAGTTATTGTGCGATGGGTTACGCCTGTTTAGTTTATAGATGGTTTTTGTGACTATCATGCTGGTTATTATACCTATGATTATGGCCAGTAGTACCATGGTTATGAGTAGTAGGTAATAATTATTACTAGTGAACGCGGGGTATGTCTGAGTTTCGCCTAATATAGAGGTGGGCCCTAATGAGGTTGGCGATGCTAAGGGTGGTGTGCCAATGATATAATTATTACTGGGGCTTACGACAATATAAGTGGGGTAACCAGCGTTAGTGGGGGTGGTATTAATCGTTGGGTAGCACACAAACATGCAAGTATTATTGGCCATAGCATGTCCTATTAATATTGGCCTTATATATACCGTGATTATCACGGAGTTATTGCTGGGCACCACAACCTTTAAGCCATGGATTACTAATGACTGAGGGATCGTTTTATTGACTAATGATTCAATCACCGTGACGTTAACCGAGTATCCATACACATTGATCGTTTTATGGAACACGCTTACCACCGTGGTATTACTACCGAGGTTTACCTCACCCTGATAATATAGAATATAGGCATTGAGAGCAGCCCACTTAAATAAACCACGCCATTATTGACACGGGTGCATAGAGATATGGGCGGAAATGACGTAGTAGGTGTAGTGTTAGGTATGTATTCATATCGAGTCAATACCCACGGACTTACGGGCACCACAGGAACTACGCATAAGACACCACCCTGTACTAATTCGCCGTTTGGCATCTTAATGAGTACATCAACGTTTGATGTTGGGTATTCATTGATGGGCCTTAGCGCGATGTTCTTCCTAATCCATGAGTATGCGTACGTTAAACCCCTGCCCAGGATACTCGATAATTCGTATCCACCCATCTCCGTATAACCTAGGTTAATCGTTTTTGTCCAGGTAATGGCTACTAAGTAGTAATTCATTGACTGATTTACCGGTGATGGCAACCAACTCGTTATTGGGAAGCCTGAACTGGCGTTATAGACCAATACCCCATCAATGCCGTTATTTACGCCAACCAGATACACAATCAATGTATCATTACTTAGCAATATCATTGGGCTAACCATCACTTGATTACCCATGCCCAGTCCCATATCGTCTGGGCATGCCCCGTGAGCCGCATATGCGATTAATACCATTAATACCATTACCATTAATGTCAATGCCTGGGCCTTGCCCATCGGGCCACTTAATGCGTAGGACTTAATTTTTCTAATCATTAGTACGTGATGTTCCAGTCCCTAGAACTTTAAGTACTTAAGAATGGATTGCCGTGAATGCGCAGTGGCAGTAAGGTTAGCCTGAGCGAGACTGCTCTTAGGATATACCTACTGCTGATTAGGGAGGACAAGCCCATGAGCATTAGGGAGATTCAGAGAGCCTTGGGTTTATCAAGCCCTGGGCAGGTTTATCACCACTTGGAGCGGTTGAGGCCCTTGGTCTCGTTGTCAGGGATTCTGATGGATATAGGGCTGTTAGAAGGAATGGGGTTGTTGAGGGTGCAATAATCCTCTGGTCTAGTGTGATCCCCAAAATCAGCCTTCTACCTGGGATTCTCAGCAACCCTAACAATAGCCTACGCAATCACCGTGGTGCTTGGACTAATGAGGCTTGACCCAATGGCTTTGATAGCCCTGGCCTCGCTGCTCACGTTCTCAATAATCGAGTTCAGGGAACAAATCACTAAACTGAAAAGGTTACTCCGAAGTGTTGATGATGGGTCTCTTTAGCAAACTAGAATATTACCTAAACCAATACTAAGAGGAATAGGTAGGTCTTGGTTTAGCGTGATCATTGGATTGAGACTTACTTCCTTTACCTTATGCCCTGGTGAGTTGTGATTCAGTGAAACATACTCTGTGATTTATTAGCTATATTCTAACTTCTAGAACATGCCCTTAACTAAAGCCTAGAAATAATAAAGTGGCTGAACTACCTTTAATGGGGGTAACCATGAGAATAAAGGTCTCTGTATACATCGTTATAGTAATCATATTGGTTATTGTCACTGCCTTCCTGGGCGTAGTAATTGGTAACGAAGAGTCAAAAATTGCCTCGCTGCAGGGTGAGGTTAATACCTTGAGAACAAACTACACAGTATTACAGGAACAATATATTCAATTGATTACGAATTATACGAACCTTGAGGCAGAATACGGGGATTTAGTAATGAATTATACAATGCTTCAATCTCAGTACAATGAATTGAGGGTTAATTATACAAGCCTTGTGGACGCGGTTTATGGATCATTAATTAGGATTAAACCCGTGCTCTACTCCTACACTAATGCTAATGACGACTTCGCGTTGTTCCTAAACATAACGAACCCAACAAATGAACCCATGTGCATAACAATGGCTGTGTATGCTGGACCACCAATATTTAGCGAATTAATACCAAGTCAAACGGTGGTTTTAGTGCCGCCAAGAACCACAGTAATGCTACCATTGGCAATAGCACTATACAACTCAACACGTACCTACTTCGCGGGATACGGCTATCTTGACTTTAAATCATTAAATGGCATTAACTTCACAAGTGAGTTGGTCGGTATGAAGGTATCAATTACAATAATTAACAATAACCTAGCACCAGCTTGGGTTATGTATAACACCTCAATAACCGAGATAATACCGGTAAATAAACCAATGGGCTTCGCAAAATACACCGTAATACCGTACTTATATTGCATTATCTACGGTTGTGGATCCCCAATCAATGCAATTAACTTAGTCCTTGAGAATCCATTACCGAGCAACGTAATTATTAATGGTTATAGCGTATACGCATATAATGGTTCATTATTAACTTCGTGCAAATTAAATAAGTCATTAATAATAAACTCAACGAGCATCATCAACGTATCCCTACTAGCCCAGTCACATCGCTCCACCTCAATGCAATTGAATGTTATAATGCCGCTGAATGTTGTAACATTAACAGGTAATTGGACATCATTATTCACATCATCAATCACCTGCAATGCGAACCACACACTCCCACTCAGTATTGCCCAACTACCCTACGGATATGTCGTATTGAACACAAGCATTGGAAACATAACAATACCATTATTATCAAGCTACAGCTAACGACCCTGTTCAAGCCTTCATATAAAACATCTCCGCACCGGAAGTCACTTCTATAATTTACTAGAAAGAAATGGGCGACCTCATAAGTGCGGGACCCTCCCTACAGCATTGGCAATATAGCAGCATCAAACCGTAATAAAACGATTTAGCCTTTATGTAAAGCGACATATGATGCAGCAGCATGCATATTAATGATGATGGAATAATGCAGCAGCAATCACAAATAAACCATTGATTGATTAGTTATCGTGTCGTACTATGTATTTATCTGATCTAACCTGAGTAGTGGTAATTACGAGAGCGATAATTATATTACTCAAATTATATTACTCATAAACAGGTAACGAGATGCTCAATTACGGTAGTGCGTAGGACTTGAACGATGTGGCCTAAGTAATACCATTCAGGGCGCTAACAATAATTCTAGGAACTCTTATGAACATGCATCCTCTCACGCCACAGCCCTAGCATTAATAAGCTAATTGAACGCTAGGTTACGACAATACCGTTAGCGTGGTGTATAGTTACGTAGACGTAGACCTAGGCGCAAGGCGCATTAAGTAATAAGGGGAACATTGGCTGATAAATAGTGAGTCTCAATTTCACTTAAATTAAGATGATCGCCAATGCATTGTTTTGCCCAATAATGGTCTCTTACGGTCTCATTACTTAGTTGCCGTAATTAATCATGGTTCGTTGCGCACTAGCTCTTAGAACGAGGTTTATTAAAGCCTAGAAATAATTATCACTCAGCTTAAGTAATACAGGGTGACCACGCATGGGCAGGGGTGTAGCGAAACTGGAGTGGTTAGTGGTGGCTATGGTAATTACCGCTGCTGTTATTTTCTTATCTATTAAGGTTGCCTATGAGCTTTCTCATCCTCGTATTTGCCTATGCCCTGCCGCGTTTAGCGCAGACCTCGTTGTTTTTAATGGTAATGAACCCATACTCAATAAATCGCTTATTGTGGGTCCCCCATGCCTGTGCGCCGGCTTTCGCGGTTGGTCCCCACCAAGTGGTCTCCCATTTATAATTGGTTACCAAGTAATTAATATGCAAAGGTGTAGTACGTTGACTAATATTACTGCGCCGCCTGGTATTATCAATTACACGTGCTACGTATTATCTGGTTATGGTAACTCTCCAAGCTTCTTAATCCCAATACGGATATTCACCTCACCAAGCGCAATAAATAACGCCAAGGAATTAATCAATGAGTTCCTGAGGTACAATGGCGCCAACCTAAGCGAGGGGTTCAACGGGACTGTGAGGTTATTGATGGGAATACCCACAGTAAGGGATTACATCGACAGTGGCAGGCTGATTTTGGTCGGTGAGGGCTTCATAACGAATACGACCAAGGTCGGGAACTACCTAGTTATTAATGTGATGGGCATTGAATATACGATGGGCGTAATTACGCAGAATAGAACAGTAATGGGAATAATATACGTAGAGTATATCCCATTCAGGACGCAACAAGGGAGTATAATGATGACGCCATTAAAGATAACGATAAGGTTAATGCGAGTAAGTGCCGCGCAGATAGTAGGTAAGAGTCAGGGTTAACCAATAAATGGAACAATCATTACCACGGGCCAGTAAAAATGCGTTGCTCATTAAAATCGCCATATTAGGTCAAAATCCCAATTGTCAGGCGCCACGTATGTGAGACGCACTAGTAATAAGGACAGGCGACTGGGCGTAATAAAACCATTCAACTCTATTCGAATCACCTTTTATGAATAGGTGAAGTAAAAAAAAGGTCTGGTGAATTAAGTAAAGCTGATGGTTATGGGCCTAAGGACGAGGTGGTTACTCGTAACAGTGCTTGTGATTGTTGCCGTCTACGTCTCATTGCTCGCCTACACCCACATAGGCCGCACTGTCTTTAAGTACGTAGGGGCTGGCTACACGGTTACCTACGTTAGGTACCCCGGACTCCCCTGGCCGTTGCTGGATGTCCGGGCCCCTGACCCGTCGGTTGTCTTTCCCATGGTCACGATTAAGGTGGGTAACCTGCCGAGTAATAGTTGGTACTGTCAGTGTTTACCTGAGTGCGCCAACAATTAATGGCTTCATGAGCTCGGTGAATACTCAGTAAATGAATCATTGAGTAGGCGCTCAGCATCAATAATAATCAACGTGAGCAATTACGTGAAGCCCGCCATCGAATTGATCAGGCAATTGCACAGTAATCCAACTAACTCGGGCCCCTCAATACTCGCCTTCATAACAACCATAGTTAATGAGAGTGGTAGGCTTTATGCCGTGACTGACGTAATAACAATACCGGTGATACCGGGGCTTGCGAGGGGTAGTGTGGTGACTGTTGACGTGAACTTCACACCACAGATAATAAGCCAACTAACCATTAGCGATCAACCGCAATCAACGGCCAGCCAAGACCCAGGCCCGCCAAGCACGATAAGCGGCTCATGCACCTGGTTCTTCCCATTCGAGGTCTGCACTGAGTGGGAGGAGACCAAGGTAATTGCCCAAAGCAGTGATGCGCCGCTCCCGTTAGTCATAACTTACATAGGGCCCAGCAATCAATACCCACACTCGGCAAGCTATACTTATGAGGTTGATGAGTCGGCCGAGGTTGCCATATCTACCTCCACATCCTCATACATAGGCTTCGACATGAGCTTAGCAGTCCCAACAAGCAGTGGCGAGCCATTTATTGAGGTGCCAGGGCCAGGCTATGGCTGGAGCACAAGTACGTCATCAAGCACCATGCTGCTGAATTATCAATGCTTCTTCCATGACTCATTAACCTCCAATGAACCAAGCAGCGTCTGCGGTTATGGAAACCCCACATCCAGTACTACGCAGCAGCAATTACCTGACTTCGGCTCCAACGGTGGTTTAATGTCGATAAACATCTACGGTACCGAGTACATACTTAATTACACGGAGTATGAATGCACCTACTACCTAGGCATAGCACAACTTGGTTGTGAGGCTATTAACTACTCATACTCCGCCTGGTTCGCGCCGAGCACCGCAGGCAATGGGCAGTGGTCGGCGGGGGGCTACATAGACACGAACCCAACGGCCCAAAGTACCTGGCTATCAAAACTAGTATACGCACTAGCCAGTGGTAATTTATTGAAGTACCAACCAATCACAAGCACCTACGGGCCAGCTTCATTTTATAGAATTACATCACTTACATTAGTATCAAGCGGTTCATCAAATGAATACGCGGTGGGTATACCGGCAGCGGCGATATGCTACCTAATGGGAATAGACTGCCCACCACAGGTGGACTACCTAACGGTGGGCATTGATCTAAGCAGTACGAGCTATGTGAACGCGGTCTACAACCTAGTGAGCAGTACCGAAGCGCCATCATCAAATGTTTACTTCTGCGACCCCGGTTATTACGAATTGAACGAGAACGTCTATATCCAGAACCTGCAGGGTTATTACCCAGTTCCCATGATGATTGCCGAACCAAACCCAGCCCCCTTCTGCCTTTCACAACCAATCTACTTCATAAGGCCAATTAATGCCACCAACACTAAGTAGTTTCGCATCAACGCATTGTTAAAACGCATTAACCACGACCTAAGCCCATTCAACCCCGCTCGGCTCACCTTTTATGAATAGGCGAAGTAAAAAAAAGGTGCTGGTGAATTAAGTAAAGCTGATGGTTATGGGCCTAAGGACGAGGTGGTTGGTTGTAGTCGTGCTTGTGTTGGTTTTGGCGTCTGTGCTGACAATCCACTTCGTTGGTAGGTCCGTGAATAAGGCCGTGAACAGGGTTGGTGAGGCTGGCCTTGGCGTGGTTAATGAACCAACCCCAATAGTCATTAACACGCCAATATACGTAGTCGGACCAACAACACTCACGCAGAAACTAATCAGCATCGGCATAAATCAGTCACTGATCAAGCCCATAACCATTAATGAACTACCAAGCCTACCAAACAACAGCATTGTGGTTATTGATTGGTCAGCGATAAGGCCACTGCTTTACTTAATTAATAGAACTATGGTTAATGCCGCTAGTCCTGCTATTAATACCTTAGTAAACTTGTTTAGGCGCGGTGATTTAGTCTTGATAAGCGTCAATAGGAGCTCTTTACCCATTGCCGAGTTGATCTTAGCGTTTTCTCTTGCCAGGGCCGGCGGTGTCGAGGTTAGCGGCTTCACAAGCGTTAATTCATTTCCATACCCAGTTAATCAGTATTTAATTGCATACCAGTAATGCCCATAACGACAAACTACACGTTAATTGCGGGCTTCGTTTATAGCGTGGTGGGGTGACGGCATTGATAGTGGGCCCATTGAGCATGCATGATATGCCCGGCTTAATGATTGCATGGTTAATGTCCACTGGCAGATACGGCATAGCCACAACCCCATTAAGCATTTCGGACCCAGGTTACGAGAATACGGACCCCTGCTACACAACCTGGCTAAGCCTATTAAATTCACCAAGTGGTTCGGAGGGCGTATACGGTGGTGGTAAGTACATATTCATATGGGGTGCCCAGGCATTAGCCAGTGAGGCAACGCAAACCGTTATTTTGAATCATAACCTCGGCATCGCTGCGGTGCAGGACAATTACGGTGACACCTTCTACTATGACTCCTGCATTTTGATCCTCAACACCACGCAGTTTTACACGGATACACCGCCTAACATACCCATTGAGTTAATAGGTGATGTTGCCTACGTGATGACCCCATCAGGCGGTAATTCCTGGGTTGCCAATAGACTCGTCGTGCCAGGGCCTGGGCTACTGAGTAACTTAATTGGTGGCTTTGACCTATATGCCAGTTATGAGGATTACGTAAACGGCTTAACCAACTCGTTTATCATAACCACGAGCAGTGGGTACTCACCCACACCACGGTCGTCATATGGTTCACTATCCTTTGGGTTTAGTATAGGTTATGAGTCCGCTAGCATCTTTGTTGAGTATACACTACCATCAATAGGTGGGGCATCCGAGGGTATTAGCGTAAGTACTTACCACCAGCCTCGGCCTACGGGCTTGATGCAAATAACTATACATGGGACTTTTACTATAGCTTCGGTCCTCTCGACCTATCAAGCAATGCCGACTTCATTAATGGTTTCATTGTCGGTGGTCCAGGCATGATTGGGGAGTTAGCCATGCCCAATTTCTCAATTGGCAATACCTACTGGGTTTATGTGCCATTTAACGCTGAGGTTAAGACGCTGTGTTGGGATGCTTGGGCTAACATGGACTGGATGATAGGAGTTATGCCTGCGTCATCAGGCATGATTGTCAGTCCAAATAATGTGAGCTTTTGGTTCTCGGCATCACAGACAAATGCGCCAAGTGGGTCATGGGTCAATGGAATATCTTACAACTACTCACCGTATTATAACTGCCCCAACGTAATAATGCTAAATGCCCCTAACTAAGTGTAGGTGCGGCATAATGCAGCGGAATCCACATCTCTAAAATCAATACTGCTTGACTTGCTTGTATACTCCCTTACTTGGCCTTTTAGGGATCCGTAATGATTAAACGGGATTACAATAAAGCTTTAATATTTCGTATTGATACACAGGCGATGGCGATTAGGGAAAGTGATGTCATAGTTGTTACTTCACCCTACATTCCTGGGTATAGGATAGTGAGGGTTTTGGGTGTTGCCCTGGCATTACGGTGAGGTCGAGGGGCCTTGGTGGTAGGTTTCTTGCGGGTTTAAGGGCCTTGGCTGGTGGTGAGATTAGGGAATTCACCGAGTTAGCAGAGCAGGCCAGGAGGCAGGCTATTGAGAGGATGATTCAACATGCTAAGTAGCTTGGCGCTAACGCCGTTATTAGCTTCAGGCTCGATAGTAATGAGATCAGTGAGTACATGGATGAAATAATAGCCTACGGCACAGCGGTTATTGTGGAACCTGAACAGGCTCTGGACACGTTATATTAGAATGATTCTAGAACAGAATTAGCTTTAACCTGTTTATCTAATGTTAATGCTGGCATAGTCTCTGAGGAATTTAGCGTCGATTACTTAATCATTACATATGTAAATTACGTGAATTCTACGAAATAGCGTGAAAAGACCGTGTACTGCTATGAAATAGCTAGTAAGGAGACTAGGGAGACAGGGCAGATAATGATCGGGATATGCACGAGTAGCGACGTAACCGAAATAACTATGTCTATTACCCAATGGATTTCCGGCGATTAGCGTATTAAATAAGACAGCAGTAACCGTATTCAATGAAGCCAGGACTATAGTAATTGAGTTATTGAGGTCAAAGCTAATTAATTACGCACTTAATTATTTCGATATGACGGCATTTAATGAGCGAATTATGAAATGAACCATTGAGAAATCATTAATGCAAAATACCTACTTTCCTTTTAGATTTGTGACTAAACATTTTAAATGATTTTTTTAGTTAATACCATATACCAATATGCCTAAATGCCCTGATGTCAATACTCAAGCCGGGCGTTATGAAATCGCACTTCTTGCTGTGCTCATTTTCGCACTGTTCATCTCAATGCTTTATTTGATTATGAATACCGTGAGATCTTTGGTATACTTCTATCCCTCATCATTATTACCTCTAATAATAATGTCTCTCATAACGGTTGGTGTAGGTCTCTTGTTCTATCTCCTATATGATTATTGCTTCATCAATAAGGTTGACAGGATCATCAATAATTATCGTTATTTCACATACTTTATGCTTGTGATGTTATTTTTGAATATTGGCGTGATATTTGCGGTGATTATAGCCGGCCTATATTCAATCCCGTCATACGGCATATATTACATTATCACCATAATCCTACTTGTGGTATTAGCCTTGATCTACATGAACATACTCTTTAGAAGTTCTGTGTTTAGTCAGTACAGGGCTTTCATGCTCAGTATCCTGGTTATTTCAATGGGTGTTACGTTCTTCATAATGAGGTTTAATGTGATGGGTAGTCTCCTCACCGCGTCTGGTTTTATCATTCTTGCATTATCGCTATTAGAATGGAGAAGGTATCCCTGAATTTAGGAATACTAATGTGGGGAGTTATATTCTGCGTTGAGATCGGGCAATACCTATGGACTTGGTTATTGAACTTAACGTATTAGAACATTTATTAACTTAGAGACCATTAATTTAAGCGGTTAGTATGGCTTTACATAGTGTTAATGCTACCATGGTCATACTCAATATGGCAATGATGGCGTTGATACTGGTGATTTTCATGAGCATTGGGATCATTGTAAATAAGCCTATTATGGAGATCTCTGGTTCCAATTACGAAATCAATTATTATAAACTACCCATTAGAGGCCAACCCTATTAATACATGGAACCATCAATGGCATACCCGCATCAATCATCGTAACACTATATGCATACACCCCAACTGAGATCTACCTACTTGGTTATTACCGGGGATTTGGCTCTGTTAGTATTGACTTGGATCGGCATCTTTTCGTTAAGGCGGGAGATAACGGGCTTATTAGTATTGGAGATGTGTGGCTTAGGGATTACGGAGATTCGATTAGACCCTCATTAATTGCCTTCATAACTTATGGCGTCGGCGATATCGTTAGGACAGCCGTAATTGCAATACCGTACAATCCGGCATGGGTAGTAACGGAGAGGCCTGTGGAAATTAATTTGTATGTTAACTTTAACGATGTAAAGTCATTAACGGTAAATACCGTAAATACGAATAAGGATATTTACGTTTGGGTGCTTAAGCAATATCGCATATTTAGTGGTGGCGTACCGTTAATATTTGTTGGTTGGGGTATAAATGCCGTAAAGAATTTATTCCTCGCCTCAATTAGCGTTGGGTCATACATAAGCAATAGCGGGATATATAATATCCTTAATGAAAACGGAAGCCTAATATCCATAGGACCTACTTACTTTATACAAGGCACTTATTACGTACTCTCACCTTCCAGTGGCATCATTATTAGCAACACCATGTTTTCTAAAACCGAAAATGAACCTCCCATAGTGCAGTACTTCGTTCCGCATCAGGGCTTTGTATATTATGGCATACCTTCATACATGGCAAACGTATCCTTTCAGCTATACAGAGTGAATTCATTCGGCATCTCTCAGGTAAATGCTTGGATAAACGGCACCATGGCCTTAGCACCAGCCCTCCTTGATATAAGTTACTCAACGATAAGGCTCAACACCTACCTAGACATCGGTAATGGATCATTAACGCGAATGTTCAGCGAAATATTACGTAATAAGGGGCATTTAATAATAATCAATAGTCTGGGTAAGGGCCTTACTAATAATTGCTCGCAAGCAATTCCGCCCGCCATAGACCTAACATCTATTAGATATTACTTTCCCTGGTGGGTAATGTATACGTCAATGCCTAACCATGTAATTAATCTAGATTCTACAATCCTCTCCTTAGTAATTGGTGTGTATGTCTTAAACGCGTTTGACAATAATCAATACATAACGAATGCTATAAACAATGATGCCGCGACCATGATATCATATGGCTATAACAACCTAGGTGCCCTGATAATTGTTCCTAGGAATACTAATTTTTACATAACAATAATTGGCAATCCACTGCCAATAACTGGCCCACAACCAATACTTATATACCCAATCGGTATAATCATTAATGAATCAAATTATTACCTAGGTGGTGAATGCCAGATGGCTCATCACATTCTATTACCAATATTAAACATGCCTCAATAACATTTAATACCCCTACAGGATGGTCATTCATAGATCGTCCCTACTTAACCTTTGTTATTGGTAGTTTTCCGTTTCTTAAATCATTTATTAGCTGGACGACTTCGTCTATTGCTGCTTCGAGTATTGCCCTGCCCTTTTCCTGGCTTGCCCTTGATGGGTACCCCTGCACGGCCTTCGTGTACTCCTGCGCATAGACCTCCTTCCCGTAAATCCTAAACCTGGCCTCGACCCACTCATCAGCCGAGCCATCCCTGGGTACCCACTTGACTAGGTCTGGGTATGCGGCCCATACCTCGCTGGTCTCGTCCTCGGCGGCATGGCCTTCCGGCGTCTCAAGGACCTTCTTCCTGGCTTCCTTTGCCAGGTCTATCCACCAATTAATGATTATTATGACTAGGTTCGTTTCCTTGGCCACGTCCTTAGCCGCCATGCTTAAGGCGTCTACGTTACCTCCGTGCCCATTGATTACGACTAGGTACCTAACGCCGTTTCTGGCGACTTCCCTGAATATATCCCTGTACAGCATATATAGCGTCTCATTACTTATGGATATTGTTCCTGGGAACTTATCGAGTACGTACGTATTCCCATACCAAACAGTGGGTAGTAGGAGTGCATTTGTCCTCTTGGCGGCCTCCTCGGCTATGTACGTAGCCATTAACGCATCCGTACCAAGCGGTAAGTGTGGACCATGGGCCTCGACAATGCCAGTCGGTAGTAGGGCTACTGTTTTATCCACCTTCTCGAACTCAGGCCAGGTGAGTTCCCACCAACGCATTAATTAGTGATTTGGCAATGCCTTAAATGCAATACCCTGGAGTTAGGGGTCCCAATACTGCCTAGCCCTATCCCTAAGCGCCAGGGCTAGCTCGAGGACCCTCCTATAATCCCTCGACTTGAGTACCTTATCGACCACGTTGAGATCTAACTTGGCGTAACCGTGAACCACCACATTCCTAAAGCCCACCAACGACTTGACCGGGATTTCCTCCTCACCCATCACTAAGCCCATCTCCCTTAACCTCCTGGCAATTCCTGAGTAATCCTCGACCGTAATGCCCATGTTCGACAACAACCGCTGGCACAGGTCAATGAAGGCCTGAACCTGGAGTGCGTGCATTGACGCCAGTTGGTCTCGCCAACTGTTTAGGTCATAGCCACGGTCAACCAGTTCATCGAGCTTCCTAGTCATATCCTCAACTCATTTAGGATCGCCATCTCATCACCAACGCCTTACCCGCATTAACCACTAGGTCCAACTTCCTGACATCAATGAGGAAGTCCTCACAAATAGAGGCCCTCCTATGCATCCTCAACAAGCATCATCACCCGCCATGTACAGTATTACACCATCACTAAAAACCTCATGAATCAGGTAACAATCAGTATTGTCACCAATGGGCACTAGATCCACCTTATCCGTATCCAGGTAATCAAATAGGTCAAAGAGTAACCGTGAATACCTACCTAGGTCAAGGTCTCTCATGAACTCCACCGCAATATCGGCATCCTCACCAAAACCCCTCCTAACTATGGAACCAAAGAGAACAGCATAGTAAATGCCGTAGTTACTCCATGGAAACCTCCTTAACTTATCAAGGGTCTCTAATCTCAACGACGTAGACGCGTAGATACTCGGTGCGGGGCACGAGCTAGGCATGGCGAGGACCAGCACCTATCCAATTGATGATTTAAAGAGGGCATTCAACTACGCAGTCAAGGCATTGGCAATTAGGGAGGGACTACCCGAGGCTCAGGATGCGGTGAGGATAGGCCATTGGACGGACCAGCCAGTGACGAGCGCCATAATGCGATTATCAGATAAGTTACCGACGGTGAAGGAGTTATGGCCAGTCCTAAGCCAGGGCTCAGTAATAAATATCGATGATGTAATAGGTAAGGTTAAGGAATTACTCAGAACGCTTTAATCAAACAATGAACCTACTCAGCGGCGCTCAGCTGACACACAGTAGAGCCAGGCCATGGGTATAGGTAGGGCCGCCATCCTAGACCAGTCTAGACGACGGACCGTATAGACTTAGGCAGAGACTCTACCGCTCCGATGTTACTGTGTTTGGGCTAGGATTGCCAGGGTTATTGAGAGGACTGCCATTGAGAATATTGCCAGGGTGATCATGCGTGCCCTGCCTATTTGCCTGGGCATAGTGGTCCTTCTCATTGCGGGACTTTTTTTACACCGGGTGTTCATATGAATTGCGCCCTGCCCTCACCCAAGCACGCCTCCATGGGTATTACCAGGTTACTGAGCTTCTCTTCGCCAATTGTGGTTGATGGTCCATGGCCTGGGTAGACAATGAAGTTATCGGGTAGTTCCCTGTATAGCCTGCACACGGAATTCCTGAGCCTATTCATGTCGCCTCCCGGTAGGTCGGTCCTACCAACACTACCAGCGAATAATGTGTCTCCGGTGATTACGAAGCCATCGCCAATTATTGAGACTGAGCCAGGCGTATGCCCTGGAGTGTGCATAACCTTTAAGTTAAGCGGTAGTTTTGATCCCTCATCAATGAACACGGGCTCCGGGAGTTCCGGTCTCGTGAATCCCCACTCGGTGGCTAATTCATTGAATATATCCCTTAATTCCCAATCAAGCTTATGAACCATGAATGGGACGCCTAGGCCATTAGTCAATTCTTTAACTGCACCCACGTGGTCGAAGTGAAGATGCGTGGCTATCACGGCTAACATCTTCCTATTGCCTAGGGCGTTTAGTATTGTCTCAGCCTCATCACCAGGGTCAATTATCACGCAGGAACTATCATCACATACAAGGTAGCAGTTGGTTTCAAGGGGTCCAACAATTACTACCTCCACGGTGAGCATTAGGATCCCTGCCTTTGGCTTGGCTTACCCATTATTGACCACACCTCAATTGCACAGGCGAGTATTGATAGTGATTGTATTGCTGCTCCCACGTAATTAATGACCGACCTATTGACGAGTATTAATATTATAGCTGCAATAATCAGCATCGTGCTCACTAACCACATGTACCTTGAAGCCCTATGCGTTGCAATGCTGGTTAGTACGCCGTAACTACCAATCATTAGCGCCAGGGCAATTATTAGGGATATCACTGAGGCTATGAACTGCCTAGTCAATAGTAGGACTAGGCCTATTATCATAGCTGCCGTAAACGCTATGGGCACGTAACCCCTATCAAGCCGCTACGCACAAGCATAACGCCGAGGTACGTGTATAGGCCTAGTATTAACACTAGAGTGATCAGAGCCAGCATTGCTATGTTGCTGGGTATGTAGAGCATGAAGTATGGCAGTGGTATGTCCGTGTATATGGTTAGGTAACTAGTTATGAAAAGCCATAGCAATGACGCAAAATTCACAATAACAAAACCGACATAAAACCAAACAAGCCTACCAAGAGTCTTTGCGTCTATGCCCATACTGCCATATTCTCACTATGTATTTTAAATACCTTATGAACCGTGAATCCCCGCCTTTTATTGAACCGCTAAGTAATCCTTTAATAATCCACGCTATCCTCGTGATTGAGTTATGGACAGTAAATTGCGCGGGTACTTGGCAATGATTGGCGTTTTAATTGTGTGGGGTTCCTCATACTCTATTTCCAAGATGGCAATGCACTACATGTCGCCCTTCGTACTCACAATGTATAGGTTCGTCTTTGGTGGATTGGTACTACTCCTAATTGGCAGGGGATTAACGATAAGTCGTAAGTACGTAATCAACGCATTACTCAACGGAGCTTTATTCGTGGTCTTTCTGAACCTAGCCATTGAGTATAGCCTGAATCCAGCCCTGGTCTCGGTGCTTGTTTATACGCAGCCAATCTTTGTGCTAATACTATCAATAATACTATATGGCGAGAGACCAACAATGTTGCAGGTAATCGGCATCATACTAGCATTCATCGGCTTATTAATAGCAGTTGGTGTCTATAATTTCGATATTGGTGATGCAATTGCAATCCTCGGTGGTTTCATATGGGCTTTAGGCACCCATTACTACAGGAGAAACCTCGCTAAGGAGAATCTCATTAGATTGAATGCGTCAATGGCGGTGATCTCAGCATTAATAGCCTCACCAACGTTACTCATTAATCCATACATGGCATTATCACTAGATGCCATAGCGTGGGGAATACTCGTGGCGCTAGTGGCTCAGGTAGCTGGTTTTCTACTGTGGTTCTTGGGTGTTAAGGACCTTGGCCCCGTGACCGCTAGTTCAATTTCAATACTCGTACCTGCATCTGCATATTTGTTCGCTCTATTAATACTTGGTAAGGCCCCTACGGAGATGGAGGTAATAGGCTCGGCAATAACACTCACCGGCGTCCTAATATCGCAGTTAAGGGCCTAGTGAATCTCATTGACCCTGTAGGTTCAGTGTTTCGTAAAGAACCTGCTGACCGTTTGTGAACACAGCCTCTGCAGTATTTATACCGTAGATCCTCGAATCACCGTTGTAATTCACGGTACAATTCCCAACCCTCAACGCCGCGCCTACGTAATGCGTCCCATTACTAATTATGGTTAATAGCGCTGAGTTCCCAGGCGGTATGGCGCATCTATTGCTTGACACGAAGTCGACATTGTTGATTATGATGTATGCCAGTTCTACGTATTCCGTGCCTGAATTAATGATTATAAATGTCGCGTTATTCTGTGACATGCTTGGGCCCTCAATCATTACCCTAACGCCAAACGACCTTGATGCATTGCCGGCTATCCCAAATACCCAAACCGCTATTGCTATGGTTAATGTTATGGCCACAGCCACGAGTATTATTATCGTTACTGTTTCACTCAACCCCTCACTCATCGTGATTATTAAGTTTCAATTCCCCTTAATAAACATTATTCTTAATTGAAAAATATAGCCACGGTTGACGAGAAAAAAAACGTTAGTAAGGATACAGTCATTAGGAATAAATTTTATATCTTAGGTTTAATCATGAATTGTAAGTTGACATGAGCATTAAGACCTTAACTGTGGTATTCATTGTCGTTGGCACGGTCCTAGTACTAACGTTGATCACCTTACTGAACATACAAAGCGAGCCATTCCCAGCAGGTTCATGGTTGGTGTGGTAATTAACATACCAAGGCAGCAACTCCTCAACCCACTAATCATTGTTAATGGCGAGTTGGTTAATATAACCGTGCAGGACCCACTATACATGTTCCATCACTATGGATTCAGCCCATACACCCTCAACATGGTGGAGACCGTTAATCTTAATGGGAGTAGATACACTGTGTATGCCGTTATAACCGAGGCCGCAATGGCGGTGGTCGGTTATAATCAGACTGGTAAGTATTACCAATTCCCGCAGGTAATAACCTTTGCCCAACATTACCCTTCATTATTAATGTCACGATTCGAATCCCAAACTCAACGAGTACTTTCATGAGGGGTCTCATGATCTCGAAGATTATGAACAGTATAACCAATGAAACGTTGAATATGAGGCTTGGTAGGTTAACGGTGAGCCAATGCCTAAGTAAGATACTGATCTACTACTTCACCGTGATACCCCAGATTAAGAGCTACTTGGGTAATGGTCATGTTAGGCTGGCGTCCTACGGTATTTACTGGTCCGGTCATTTTAAAGGTAATGATTATGTCGCCATTAGTATTGGTTATGAGTTCGTGTTTAATGCACTCTCAGAAAACGGTACGAGAATCGGTATAATAATTGCTAATATCCAGTATCAAAATGGCTCTATCATAATAAGTGTAAGGCTCATACCAAGAACAAAGGTCTTAGCCCTAAACAATATTGAATACACCATTGAGAATGCGTCACTCAGTAACTGGCTGGCTATTCAGTCAGTATTAGTAGTGGTGATGACTTAACTGCGGCTATGGCGTGGTTCACGGTCGCTAATGCCAGTTGCTCATTATCAAGTAGTATAGCCTATTGGGTTGGGCTAGATCCACCCAATGGTTTGTTTTCATCGAACTGGGGGCCATTCAATGTTTACTTCCAGGGCATATATGATCAATGTCTCGACGAGTTGGAATGGGCTGCCTACCCGACTTACCAAGGCCAACCCGTATCTTCCCCCTATTTACCAACACCCTACTCACTACTGTACATATTAGTGTCGTACGAGGGATCAACCTCGGGCGATCAACAGGATTGGTTTGTTGATTTCATTATTAATTACCCTAACGGCACCACCAATGGTTATTCAATCAACGCCTATATTAATAATTACGCCAATTACTTTGTTTGGGCTCAATGCATCAACGAGAGGCCCTCATATTCCAGCGGAGTGTCTAACCTGGCGATCATAAGCCTAGGCTATGTCCTTGTGTATGATATTGCCTTTTACGATAATAACCTCGGTGAGTGGATCTCACCAACAAGTTTATCCTCACCAAGTTACACCGCCTACGCAATAACCATGAATTCATGCCCAGGAATGATACCTAGCAATTACGGCCAATACGAAATGCCCAGCGGATTCCCAAGCTCCGGAGCCCAGGTGACGGGCTTTGAGAACCAATACACGAACCAGTTCTGTGGCGGTTAATACTCGTCTTACGCATTATGTACGTGCAGGTGCGATACTACTCTCCATCAACCTAGTCATTACCTTCGACGTTAATTCGTACGTCGCGGCTATGTTTGAGTTCAAGACCCTCAACTGATTGCTTATCAGGTCGAGTCTGTCGACCACCTCCTTACGTAAGTCATCGATCTTTCTACTTAATTCGTCAAGTCTGACGTCAATTTTCTTACCTAACTCATCTATCTTATTACCTAATCCATCAATTTTCTTGCTCATTTCATCGAGTCTATTCATCATTGCGTACATGAGTATGAACTCCGCATCCTCCCTCGAGACCTCCTTCCTACTAATCCAATTGGGTAATTGAACAATAACGTAGTCCACACCCTTACTGAGGAGTAGGCTCATTAACTCGCTTAGGTCCATACTTATTAAATTGGCCTCAAGTCTTAATTTAAGCCTTATTTCTAGGGCGTTTGAATAACGAATACATCTGCAGTATTTATTGACAGTAAGCCTTATAATCGTATTCAATTAATAGTTTACAATGAGTGTAGTACTGTCTGTTAGGATACCCAGGTGGTTGAAGGAGGAGTTGGATAGGCTTGGTATTGACTACTCGAGGGAGATTAGGGAATTCCTTGAGAGGAGGGTTCGTGAGGAATTGGCGAAGAGGCTTGAGGCTAGGTACGAGGAGCTTTTGAGGGATTCACCGCTGATAAGGGGTAACCTTGCCGTAGAATTCATTAGGGAGGATAGGAATGCCAGGTAGGCAGATCGTATGTGATGCAAGCGTTATAGTTAAGTGGGTTATTAAGGAGGATTACAGCGACTATGCCGAGAGGATACGTATTGACCATCTTAATGGCCACATCACGGTCGCTATACCATCAATAGCCATCGCCGAGGTAGCCAGCGCCCTGAGGAAGTATTATCTACGTAAATTAATAAGTGAGGATTATATGAGGAGAGCCCTGGACTTATTGAGTAATAGTTTATTACGTGTTTATAATGTTACGTGGGACTCAGTAATTAGCGCGAGCGAGTTATCTATTAAGTACGGCATTTCGATATATGACGCCATATACGTGGACCTAGCCATGAGACTTAACACGGTCATGTACACAGCTGATAATGCATTAGTGAAGTCGTTAGGTGATAATCAATATGTGAAGCACGTAATTGATTATGCCCCGTGACGCTGAACATTTCAGTAAAGTATTGTTGGGTCCTTCTTAAGCGATGCTTCCCAAAACATTATCTCGAAATTCACACTATCCCTAAAGGCCCTCTCAATCTCCGGCGTTATCTCGTACTTATCTAATGTCCTTAGGATCACCTCAACCCTAGACCAATATTCGTTTGAGGCATAGAACTCGGCCCACGCATTAAATAATGCGTTTTTAGTCCCGAGCACGTATTTACCAATTTCGTTATAGCCCCACATGCATGGGGCCCAGGCGGCGAGGAATTGTGGCCAACCTAGCGATGCGTAGTAATGCAGGTGCCTTGTGTATGCGTAATTAACAAGGTTAAATCCTGTATTATTAATCTCCTCCTCGGTTATTGATAAGTCGCGGAACAACCTCTCATGAACCTCCGCACCCCTCTCCACATTGCTGAATACCGCCGTTAACACGTCAATGGCCTCATTAAGCGGAGCCCTACTCGCCGCCTCAATCACGGCCTTCTGCATTTCCCTCACGTACTTCGTGTCCTGGATTAGGTAATACCTAAAGACGTCCATTGATAGTGAACCATCCCTAAGCTTCTCAACGAACTCATGCCTAGTGTATTTACTCCATAAATCACCCACTAATTCCCTGAGCCTCTCGTGGGTACTAACCATATGATTAATTCCATAATTATCTGGTTATTAAATATTATTAACAGGTTTATTGAACATTAGGACCACACCTGCTAAGTTCATTAATGACATCGATTGGGTTTCTCTCAATAATCCTCTTCCTAACATACTTAATCCTTTCACCGCTCCTCCTGTCAATGCCCTCAAGCTCCACCCTAGCCCTGGCTAGGCACGTGCCCAGGGACTCCCAGGTGAGTCTCGGACCCCCCAATGCCCTGACAACCTCGTCTATGTGTGGAGTACTTTCCGGCGGAACCACTCCACTCCTTTGGGCTATCTCGATATGGTAATTATTGAAGCCAACCCTAACGCGATAAAGCATGTACCTGGCAACGTCACGGCAATTATCATTGAGTGGTATAACCCTGGCATCGAAGTAAAGGACCCTACCAAGGGCATTACTAACCATGGCTGAGGCGAGGCCTGCCATTGAACTGATCAGCTTGTACTCACGTCCATTAAACGGTACATAACTAAGGAGGAAGACATTAATCTCATCGCTAATCACTAGCGAGTACTCGCCGGAGAAGGCCCTCATTAATTCAACGGCAGCCTTAATCAATGCCCTATGGACCCTCTCATCCCTGGGCCAATTAAAGTCCCTAAGTGCCTTACCGAAGCCAGCCCCATCAAGTCTAACGACAATTGGCGGCTTAACAATGCTAGTGACTACCCTAGAGTCAAAATCCCTCTCCAACTCCACGGGATTTACACTAGTCAGTAGGCTAACCATGTCTATGTTACTCATTATACTCACGGTTTAACTGTAAAAGCCAAATAAAATTAAACTCTATAGTTAACGCGGTGAATAATAAATGTTCCTTACCTTACTATTGAATTAATCAATGACTATGACATTTCAAGGAACATACTTAGGCATAACTACGGCTTACAATAATATAAATGCGATAATGAGAGGTATGCTTGAAATAAATTCCTTCAACTTTAATACAATCATGCAGAATCTACAACTTGCATTGGTATCGCTCTACACAATGCCTCTTTCAGTAGCTTTATGGTTCCTGATGGCATATATAACAAATACATGGGCTAAACTATATTTAAAAAGAAAATTCAATTACATACACGTTACGAATAAAAGCTTAATTACGAATAAAAATATAAAAATTTAATTATAAAAACATCCATAATTACTTAAATTACTTAAACCATAATATACCTTTCAATACGACATACCTAATCGAAAGAGATACGCAAGTTAATATTTAACCTAGGTAAAATAATCACGAGATATCCTAGTAGTATTATATATACATGAACTATAAATCTAAGTGACCTAGTGATACCTAGCTTTATTAATTAAAGTAACGATTTAAGATCGGCATATTGGAATTAGTTAGGCTTTGATTAGTGATTATTCAACACCAGCAACATTACTCATGCGGTAAATGTCGAGTAAGATCATTAGTAGCACCATTTTAAATGCATAGCACTTAAGCATGCATTAAGTTACGTAATTAAAAATTATTAACTAGGTTTTAGTGATCATAAACGGTAGGTGATGTTAAGCGGGGACGGATCTGATGGGTGAGGACCTAAGACCTGCGCGCTGACGCATCTTCATTAAGTCCTTGCAGGTGGTATGTGCAAGGTTTTTAGTTTGGGTAATGAGGTTACAATTTTGGCGTGGTAGTGTGCTAATTAATGATAAATTGGCGATGGCTAGGAGTTATGTAAATATTCTAAGGTCAATTAGAGATAGAGTGAGGACTGTCGATGATTTAAGTAGGGATTTTGTGCTTAGGGGTGCCGTTGAGCGTTACCTACACTTAGCTGTTGAATCCCTCATTGATGTTAGTATGAGACTGTGCTCAATTCTCAATCTTAGTAAACCCGAGAGGTATAGGGATGTTGCGAGAATATTGGTGAGCGCCAATGTCCTTAGTGATGAAACCGGTAAGTTGTTTGAGTTATGGATTGGCTTTAGGAATGTGCTTGTCCACGGCTATGCCGTGATAGATCCCGAGAGATTGATTGAGGCTTTAAGTGAGGTTGATGAATTAGATAGGGTAATTAATGAGATTGGTAATTTCGTTAGAAATAGGTCGATAGATCCTGATAATAATCAATCTATTACTAGCTATAGAGGATTTATTAACATAATTAATAGGGCTAGGCAGGTACTGGAGAGATCTAACTCTGTGTTATTCGCCTACGTATTTGGTTCATGGGCAATCGGTAGGGTGTCCCCAGGAAGTGACGTGGATATCGCCATATTCGCTAGCAAGGAATTAGGTTGGAAGGATCTCGTGAGCATGGCAATGGACCTAGAGGACTCGCTAGGGTTGAAGGTTGATCTCGTATATCTTAATAAGGCGCCGTTGTTGCTGGCGTATGAAGTTGTGAGCAAGGGTATCTTGATCTTAGATAGGGATCCCGAAAGAAGGGTTGACTTTGAGGTTAGGGCTATTAGGGAGTTCCTGGACTTTAAGCCAAGACTTACTCAATACTATGATACCGTGCTTAATCCTTGACCATAATTAACGCATTTAACACAGCCTTACCAACCCTGAGCACAGTATCCCTTAACTCGCTCGCTGTTAAGAACCTTCCAGCCCTGCCCTCAGTCAAGTTGTTACTTATTATGAGCACCGCTGCCGTCTTCACATTCCTAATGAGACCTAGGAGAAATAGTATTGCGGTCTCCATTTCAACGCCCAGGAAGCCCCTCGAACCAAGTACGTTGACTAGATCCTCCTCTGCGTAAAAAGCGTCACTGCTGTATACCGGGCCAACCCAGGGCTTTATATTCATCGATTCAAGACTTCTCACTAACTCACCCATTAGGTGGTAATCAGGTATTGCTGGGTAAGCTATGAAACTGCCCAGGTACTGCGTGTATATTCCTCCGTAGTTGTATGCGGAGCCCGTGGGCACGACAACATCGCCAATGCCTATCTCCCTCCTAAGCGCCCCTGCGGTTCCAAGGCGAACAATGAACCTGGCGCCCATGCTTATCATCTCTTCAATCACTATGGCAGCCGATGGAGCCCCAATTCCGTGGGTCGCCACGGTAATGTCGATACCATTGTACTTACCCGTGTACGTTATTAACCCCCTATTCTCATTAACGAGCCTCGCACCGACGAGCAACTCGCTTAACTGCCTCGCCCTCTCTGGGTCACCGACTATCACCACCCTCTCGGCAATATCCCCAGGATTAACCCTCAGGTGTATTGGCACGAGAATCACCTCATCACGTCAAGTACTGGCGTCTTACCAAAGTCCCCAAGATCAACCTCAGTCTCACCACCTGGGTATGGAATTAACCTAAGCCCAATCGACCTACGCTTAATACTGGCTATGGCATGTAAATCATTGATTAACCCATTAATGAGCGATAGTTGATTGCTTGGTATTGGTACCATGTCAACACCCGCCACGCAGGCCATGGTGTACTTAACGAGTTTGGAGAATGTGATTAAGCCCTCCCTGGCCCTAGCCTTAAGCTGCTCATCCTCAGCAAGCGGCAGCATTACCTCGTTAAATCCAGTCACCCTAAATTGATTGGATGCTTCCCAAATGGCCTTGTTCAATCTATAAATAGCACTTAGTGTGCCGGGTCCGCCGAACCTAATCCCATAAATCCTCTCAATGGCATCGACAACGGATTCCTCACCCCAGGGTGATAGTGAGACATCGATCCCCAGGTAATCAATGCCCAATTCACTTGCAATTTCCCTACCAATGTCCTCGGCAGTCCTAAATACCCTGGTGAGGTCATTACGTAGATTACGCTCATTACTTAACTCGCTTGGGTATAGTATTGATAGGCTATGCCATGCTATTGCGAGGTTTATTGAGTCTGGGTAGTACGGCGTGAGTATTGCATCGCCGATTAATGCGGCGATCCTCCTGGATAAGGCCCATTGATTTAGCTCCACAAGTTTCTTAAGCACGTTTGTAAATAACCCGGCGTTGTACTCATTCAATTCCTTGAAATCACCAACCCAAATACTCAGGTAACTCCCCGACTCAATGAATGCATCAACCAACTTATTTAGCTCGAACCTTGAATCCATGGCTATATTGAGTGATGCATGTATGTACCCAAGGTCAGTGCTTGCCTTATTTATCGTTGTTGATAATTCCTCAAAGTCCCAGGACGGCCCAGTGAAGGGTAGTGTAACCCTCCAAGTCCTTATCTCAATCCCTCTCCTACCACTAACGCTGCTTATTACATTACGTAGCTTAACCAATTCCTGCCTAAGCTCATCAGCATTAACCCTGCCATTCTCCACGGGGTAAAACAACGTAACTGCGCGGATAATCATTAACTCAGTAGTGGCCTATTCTCATTTAAGTATTGTCATTAATTAGTAATAATACGTTAGGTAGTGATTGTGCTCGTTAATAAACGAACCCCTAGCATATGCACTGCAGATACCCTTCAATGGGCACTTATCGCACTGCGGCTTGTCCCTAGTGCATACAGTCCTCCCAAACCTCCATAGGAAGTCATCCAACGCTATTGGGTCTAACTTGCCAATCCTAATCACCGCGTCCCAGGCATCACGAACTGCCAACCTAAGTTCAACATCAAGCTCCCTACTAAAGTGCATATCACGTCTCATCAACTCGAGAACCCAATCCTCAAGCCTTACAATGCCGAGCCTATAGGCAATCCTTGTGAGGTGATTATCAATTGGTAGCTTAACTTCCTGCGGCTTAACCTTTAGTAACCCACGTAACACCAGGAACTTAATCAATAGGTATGCCTTCTTCCTTACGGGGTCCTCATAGGCTGCCATACCGGATAACCTATCAATCAACTCCTCAATACCTGAGACATGGAAAAGCCTAATCGTTGTACCATAATTCCTAAGCACGTAGGAGCCCACATCCCTAAGTAGGTAAGCCCTAACACCATAATCCCAAACAGGTCCGTAATCACCAATGAGCCAGTCCCTAACCACCGCTGGTTCAAGCCTCCTTAGGTTGGCTGGGCTGAAGAAGGAACTATCCCTACTAAACATCTCCATACCCAACCTCCAAAGTAGGTCGGAGCCCGTGAAAACCTCATCGCCAACCCGCCTAGTGAATTGCCAATCCCCAATATTCGTCCTATGGTCAATCGCCACCATCGCCAAGAAGTAATTGTACGTAGCCTCTATATCCGCATCCTTAGGTGGGTAAAACCTTGGATCGAAGGCGTTGGACCTACGTAGGTCTAGCGATGCCAGTACCTTGGCTACTTCGATAATTTTGTCCAAGCTAAGTGTTGCGGGTATCCTAGCCATAACTAACTAGGCGCTTTGGTGCTTATAATCCCTACGTAATTATGACAACCAATGAATACCTAGTAGTACTTCCTAAACCCTAGTTGTGGTGCTACCTCCCTGAAGCACCTCCTGCATAGGTAGAGCCCGTACTTCCTAATGACTGCCTCGTGAGTACCACATCTTTGACACCTAATTACGGCCCTCCCATACTTACGCTCCTTGGGTGGCTTTATCTTCGCCATTCACGTACTCGGAAGAAAGCCCAGTTAAAAGTATTTTTGCCCGTGAAGAATTAAATAAGTCAGTTATTGCCTAGTTTTGGATGGCAATAACCATAGTCAGTACGGTGGAATTACCTGAAAAGGCCAGGGAGATGCTAAGGAACTATGATGTCAACCTCTACGAACTACCGAAGCTGGGCAAGGAAGAGCAATCAAGCGCGTTATCCAGCGCCGAGATACTAATGTGCTGGTGCGGTAGGGAGTTTGACCTGGCCAGCAATATTAAATCCATGCCCAGGCTAAGGGTGATTCAGACGTTCTCGGCAGGTGTTGACCACCTACCATTCACCGCAATACCAAGTAATATAGAGATCTATGGCAATGCAGGGGCTTACTCGGTGCCCGTTGCCGAGCATGCATGGGCCATGATACTAACGCTCGAAGGGATTGCACAGGCCCGTACTAAATGCCAGGGAGTACCTAGGCAATGAATTAACGAGCCCACGCAAAATCATTGAGTCAACACTACTCGTCCTCGGCACTGGCGGTATTGGTAGGGAGATTGCGAGGATTGGTAAGGAGGGGTTCAGGACCTACAATATCGGCATTAATAGAGGCGGTAAGCCGGCTGAGTACTTCGATGAGGTCCACCCAACAAGTAGGTTACTCGATGTATTGCCAAGGGCCGACATAGTGGCAATAGCGTTACCGCTGAATAAGCATACGAGGGGCTTAATCGGCGAGAGGGAGCTTAGGGCATTAAAGCGTGGTGCCATTGTCGTAAATGTCGGCCGTGGTGACGTGGTTAAGGAGGAAGACTTGTATAGGGTTCTTAAGGAGAGGCAGGACATTAGGTTTGGCACCGATGTTTGGTGGGTACATGATGTGCATGAGGAGATACCACCGAGGACGCCATTGACGGCATTACCTAATTTCCTGGGTACACCACACATAGCTGGTGGGGCTCAGAGGGAGATTGCTGAGTACGCGATGATTAGGGCTGTGGAGAACGTGATCAGGTACCTTAGGGGAGAGATGCCTATGAATAGGGTTAATAGAGATGATTACGTTTAGATCATGCCCATGAACCAACGTATCGCTTAGCCCTCGCTTAGAAATTTCTAATCATGGCTATCAACGCGGCATCACCGTAATACCTACTCCTCCCAGTACTCACCATGATAAAACACCACGTTTAGATAATCATAGATGAAGCCCCTCCTGACAGCTTCTTCATAAATCCTCCAGATGCGTTTTGTGGAAACAAGGCCTACGTAGAAGCCTCCTTCTCGAGTTCCTCACGGACCTTGTCCGGGAAGTCTATCGGCTTTACGAAGGGTTCCCTGGAAAACACCCTAAGCATTGCATTTAGTATGTCATTGTTATGAGGGTATGGCTTCTTCCTAACCATATTCTCATCGTTGCATAGGTACGGATTAATTTTTCTCTCATAACTTATCCTGCTCATAATTCCTGAGAAGGAACACCCTCGCCAACTCCTTACCGAGGTACATGGCATGTGAGTAATTAGTGAAGTGATTGCTATTCTTGAGCGTGTTATATGCCTCCTCAAGGGATTTAAACGAGAATCTCCTATGCAGTGAGTTAGTAATTGGCAACCTATGCTCAACAATCACGGACTCGCCCTCCCTCATAACCAGGAAGTTACCCCTTGGGTCCTCAACGAACTCACTGAATACATTGGCGTTTCTCCTCACGAACTCCTCAGCCCTGCTCAAGTCTTTGGCGTATATCCTGGCTGAGAACGGCATTACGGCTATGGAACCCACGCTATACCAGGCATTGAATTCGCTATTCAGGGCCTCGACGATTCTCCTCGCAAGAGACCACCATCTATATAACTGCCTGCACCAGTCATTGAGCACGTCCACACTCCTCAAATAAACCACTTGGTTGTAATAATCACCACTTATAACACCCTGAACCAGGTAATCACCCCCATAATAAACAGCATTGATTGAGTACGGATTAATCCTCAACTCCCTGACCATGGCTTCGACCACCTCGGCAGGTGGCTCAAAACCCTTAAGTCCAGCGTCACTGAGTCTCCTGAATGGGTGTGGCTTACCCATCGAGTCTATTACCACGAGCGGCGTTATCAACTCCCTATAATCACCCTTATCAAAGCCGTAATTTAGTACCAAGTCAACGAGCTTAACCCAGGACCTGTAGGTGTCCCTCTCATAAATGAAGCCACCAACCAGCGGCAGCACCCAACCACCGTCATGCTCATTTTCACGAACCTCCACACGCATCGATGGTCTAACGGGCTTGCGCCCAGGCCTGTAGTTCTCATGGACGGTCTTTATCAATAAGTCGGCGTTACGCGCCTTAAATGCCTCCCTAAGGTCTATCACCCTCACGGTAGACCTAACACCATCAGCAATATCCCTGTCCACGAGCAAGACATCCAATACGCCATCCCTAAAGAACTTGATCAGTAAATCGCCAACACCATTATAGTCAAGGCCAAAGACTATCAATGTGTCGACCCAGTTAAATCCTGATAGGGTGGCTACTATGTAGTTAATACCTATTGGTGTGTATAGATTACCGATTATACCCACGAGTTTAATCGAGTCACCAAGCAGCCTCTTCACCTGGTCAATACCGCTCCATAAGGTCACAATGGCTATGTTGGAATCCTCATTAATCACTTCATAATTAAATCTCACAACTTCCGTAGCGATGGGCCAGTTATAATACTTGCCATCATAACTAAGGGAGAATGCTGGGTATTAAGCTCGGTATTAACAATGCGATAGATATTATGAACATTAAGGCCCAAACCCTAACGTCACCCCTAAACACCCTAAATCCATCAAGCACTATACCAGGCAGGGCCAGCGGTAACAAGTTGAAAAAGCCCAGCCATGCATTGATCGCGTATACGAGGCCAGCATAGTAGGAGAATGGGCCAGGTAGTAATAACGATAGGGGTAGGAAGACCACGGCAAACACAATGTTCGTAGCAGGACCCGCAAGCGCTATCCTTAACTCATCATTTCTCGTGGGGTAACCCCAAACCTTTGGGCCTATTACTGTGGCACCGGGTGTGGCTATTATGAAATGGAAAAAGGACGTTGCCAGGGCAAGTAAAAGCCCAATCCACCAGGCCTTGAAATACGCTATGTAACCCAACCTCCTCGCCACCTCCCTATGCATCAGCTCATGACCGAGGAAGCCAGTCAGTACTGCAATAAATGTGGCCATTAAGCCGCCAACGCTAAGTAATGTACTGAAGAGGTTTGCGAAGGCTATTGTCATGATGATTAAGGCAATCACGATATCCCTAACCTCATGCCTATACGGCCTAAATGGCACTCCATAACCACCACCCCAATAATTAATGTTCATCAAGACGTGGTGATTAGATAATTATTAAAGCCTTTCACTCAGACTCATCAATACCTCTTTAAACAACCTATTAAACACGAAGGGGCCCTCGTACGCGAATGCCGTAACCACACCAACCATGTTCGCACCACTCCTCATTAAATCAATTACTTGCCATCCATGGAAGACACCGCCAAGCCCAATGACCGGGTTCCCAAAGCCCCACCTCCTAACCTTGATGATCAACGACTTAACAATTGGTAGATCGGGTAGCCGCTTAATCCACCATAACCAACGGAAATCCCAGGCTCCTTAGTTGGCAGGGTATTGGCTATCGTCAACCCAAACCCACGCTTACCAGCCATGTTCATAACCCACCTGTAAAACTCAATATCAACCCCAAGGGGCAGTTTTACGAACAACGTACCTGGAAATGCCTCAACACCCCTAAGCAATTCACCTAGATACTCCCTATCCGATATCCATGAGCCACGGTAAGTGGGACTACTAATATTTAACTCCACGGCGTCCACGCCGTAACCCCTTAATTTATTAAGCATGTACATAAACTCGCCGATTGAGAACCCCGCCAGGCTAATAATTACGTAAGTACGAAGCCTGCGCAGTCTATTGA
This sequence comes from Vulcanisaeta sp. JCM 16159, assembly GCF_001316265.1. GTDB lineage: Archaea > Thermoproteota > Thermoprotei > Thermoproteales > Thermocladiaceae > Vulcanisaeta. Next base: position 236,567 of record NZ_BBDN01000001.1, read on the forward strand.
GAATACTCGGTAATCGGCTTACGAAGTCTACGAAGCCCCTTGATGGTAAACCCATGGCATTAACCATGGCCTTTAAACCAGGGTACTTAACGATGCGTGGTTTCGGATTGCCAAGACGCGGCTTAAGCGTAATTGAGCCAATGGTTATGAAGCCAATACCCGCTGATGTGATTCGTGACGCCAGAAATCCATCCTTATCAATCCCCGCGCCAAGTCCCAATGGATTCTTAAGAAGCTTGCCGTTAACTTCGATTGGCATCTCAATGCCACGGCTGTGGTAATTAACAATACCACTCCTAATGAGTGCATGTGAGGTCTTGTAGGTGAACTCAGGAGGTAGGTAATTAATTAGTTTGAGTACCTGGGTTAACACGCGTGCTCACCAGGTAATTGATTATTGAATTACGTAACTCATCACTGATTAACCCATTCTTGATGAGAATGTCGATCACCTCCGTAATCCGAAGTAGGGCAGCGGCGTTAACGCCCTCCCTCCTGATTGCATCAAGCCCGCCCTGTTCCCTATCAATGAAGGCTGCCGCCACAATCACATCGCCACCGTGGCTCCTAACAGCCTAATAGCCCTAATTATTGAGCCTCCCGTGGTCACTACGTCATCGATTACGGCAACCCTCATACCCTGCCTCAAATCACCCTCGACAAGCCTCGCCGTACCGTGTTCCTTAGCCTCCTTCCTAACGTATATCATGCCCTTACCGAGTTCGTAAGCAACCATTGAGGCCCAGGGTATACCAGCCGTTTCTATACCCGCCACAGCATCAATGTTGAAGCCCGATAGTAAATCGGCCATAGACTTAACCAACTGCCTATAAATGCTTGGATGGGTTATTGCAAGCCTTAAGTCAATATAGATTGGGCTCTCAATACCGCTGGTTAATTTGAACCGCCCAAACTTGATTGCGCCTATCCTGTAAAGACTTATTGCCAATTCATCGCTTGGCATTGCCATCACGTCAGTCCAAAGTACCTCTCAATGTCGTTGAGTTCATGTATTGTGCCGCAGTAATCACATACAAGCTTTAGTGGTTCCCTAGACAGTACCCGGAACCTACTCCTTACGGGCTCCCTTTGTTGATTCGTTATGCACCTCGGGTTCTTACACTTGAGTAATCCCTCAATAACGTCTGGTATCGCCACCTTGAACTTGCTAACTACCTCGTAATCCCTGATTATATTCACCGTGGCCGTTGGCGCTACGAGAGCCACTAGATTAAGCTCATCCTTAGTTAATTCCCTGCCCTCGATCTTAACGATGTCCTTAGTGCCAAGTTTCCTACTCTCCACATTCATGACCAACGCCACCCTAAACCCCTCACGACCGCTTATGCCCAGTAACCGAAGCACCAAAAGTGCCCTACCGGTTGGTATGTGGTCAATCACCACACCATCCCTAATCTTACTAATTATCAACTCCCTCTTACTGCTCATGATTTATCACCAGCAAGCACGAGCTTCAACAATGCCATGCGCAGGGGAACACCTAGGCTGGCTTGTTTGAAGTACCTGGCCTGCGGCATGTTGTCGACGGCGAAGTCAATCTCATCAACCCTGGGCAGTGGATGAAGGATTACTAGGCTTGGTTTACCCCTCTCGATTAACTTGGGCGTTACCTTGTAGGCGCCTTTAACCTTCTCGTACTCCATTGGGTCAGGGAACCTCTCCCTCTGTATCCTGACGACGTAAAGCACGTCTAAGTCATTAATCACGCCGTATGGGTCGTCGGTCCAGTCATACTTCATGTTCCTCGAATTCATGAACTCAACAAGCTCCTGCCTGGGCCTGAGTAGCTCCGGAGATATTAAATGAAGCTTAACCCTGTAGTAGGACAGGGCCTGAATAAGCGAGTTAACGACCCTCGCATACCTAAGGTCACCGAGTATCCCAATGGATAGGTCATCAATTACCTTAAACTCCCGCCAAATCGTGTACAAATCAAGCATGGCCTGGGTTGGGTGATTCTGCGAACCATCACCAGCATTAATCACAGGTGACTCGGCGATCTCGGCTGCGAACTTAGCAGCACCCTCAAGGCTATGCCTAATGACTATGGCATTTGCATATGCATCAAGCATTCTAATCGTGTCAGCAAGGTTCTCGCCCTTAGTCATCGACGTGGCCTCGGTACCGCTGAAACCGATTACCCTACCACCAAGCCTGAGCATAGCCGTCTCGAAGCTAAGCCTAGTCCTGGTGCTCGGTTCGAAGAAGGCCAGGGCGAGAACCTTATCACCGAGAAGGTCAAGCCGTGACTTGGCGTATTTCTCCATGTTAAGAGCCTCAGAAAACAATACCTCAAAATCCTCCCTACCGAAGTCCAGCACGCCTATGACATCCCGATTAAACCAAGTCATGCCTAGACTTTATATTTTAATTTAAATTAAACTTTCGTTATTTATAAAGTTAATAATATATTATGCATCTCATGTGTTTATGTACTATAAGAAATAGAAATCAATTATGATTATTTATTCATGGAATAAAATAATACCAAGAATAAACAATTCCTACCTTTTCTATCTGACCCCTCTGCAGGCGCTTGGGCGAACCATCGCATACTCTTAATTACTCTCCATCTTCCTTTATCATCCTCAATTTGATATAGAACTTCACAAAGTTTTGGGCACGACTTTAATCCAAGGCACCCCAGGCATACACCTCCTACCCGGTCTACAATCACCGTAGTAAACCTCAACCACCCCGGCACACCCACCTCCTCATCCATCTCCCTATCTCTTTTTGTTTTAATTCCCTGTCCTGGAGGATAGGGTCTTCCTTATCACCCGATTTACTTAACCCCATGGGCAAGTCCCGCAGGCCTTAGGAACCATGATGCGTCGTTCTCTACCCATGCACCCTTAATCATTAAGTATCGCGCTAAACCAACACACGTTGGTAAAGGGCATTAAAGAGGAATTTTCAACCCCGCTCGGCTCACATTCTCTGAACACCCGATGTATAAAAAAAGTCCTGTGAATCAAGTAAAACCGATGGTTATGGGCTTAAGAGTGAAGTGGCTAGTAGTGGCTGTGGTAATCGCATCATAGCTTCTCTATTTGTCAGTAGGTTCATCATGAGACCCGTTATGAACCATGTTACTAAGCCCCCCACACTGGTACCGCAATCGATTATTTATGGTAGTGTTGCTTGTAATAATTCCTACAATGTCCTCGTACCTGGCAATACGACAATAGTCCTCGTTTATCACGTTCATGGTAATTTCACCATTAATGACGTATCACTAGCCATAGACTTCCCACTGAGCATCATTAATAAGACGCTGTCGGCGGCGTTTAGATTGTCAAATCTGGAGAACGCCATGTGGCTTGGCATTTACATAAATGGCAGGTTAACGGCCATTGATAATCAATCCGAACCAATCATTGCATTAATTAACGCAACTAACCAACCATACCCATACGTCTACTACAATGCGACAACAAAGACCTATGAAAATGTGCCAGGTAAGTTAACGACATTTTGGCAGTTCGTCAAGGCCGAGAACATACCAGCAATATACACGGACTTCAACGTAGAGTTTTCAGCTGTCCACGTCAAGCCAGGTGATACAATCGTGATAGTTCTATACTCAGCAGTCCCCTACGCACTACCGGTCTGCAGTATCGCTAGCGAGACCGGGGAGGTTCAGTTAATGGTCAAGAATAACTTAATTGGCTTCTCACCACCAAGCCCAAATGCTGTGCCAACAGCCCAGCAGTTGATCGAGACTAGTAGGTACATAACTGAGGTACCCACAATATACCTAGTGAGCAAGCCGCCAATTGCCGGAAACCCGGAAATAATAAGCATAGGCAATATAAAGCCATACATGAACAACACAGCACCAGTATATATAATGGCATACTCCTGGTTCAGCGGGTGATGGATATGATGGTGAGTTTCCTCAGTCTCCGCAGGATTATACGTACCAAACAAGGGAGGATGGGTTGGGAGTATTTCTGTTCCATCTCAGCAGACGAATCGTTGGTACAGGTCTAATGTTATTTGGGCCGGTGCCAATGGTGGTTCTGGCACGTTTTATTACTGCTCTATTTTACCACTTTATCAGAGTCCGTTGGCCCAGAACACTGCCGAGAGCTCTAATGTGAGGTATACGCAGATATACACAGTGCCGATATGCCCATACCCACCCTCATTGCCATGGACTTGCATAAGCTATGAGGAGGTATACCAGGGCTTTCAGACGTAGTTTGGTTACGTGGTTAAGAATCCTCAATTTAAAAACCAATACCTCCCTCTCCTTTCCCTTCATTTCCACCCTCACTTTTACTATATATTATGTTGACAGTTAATTTAATAGAGAGTTTCTTCGAAAGTTGTTGGAGTACCGTTATGGACCTAGTACTTTAATGGTGAATTTACCGCCGTGCACAACCTTAATAGTGTTGCTTGATAATACTTCATACCTACAGCTGCTGCATTGAATCTCCCTGGGCGTAATTGGTGAGTCAATTAATAATTCGTACTGCCCATCCCCAGCGGACTTACCTGGGCCTTCGTAATTAATCATGAGTTCCTTACCCCTCATCGATATGCTCACGTTCTTAATTAGCCCATGTATTGTTAATATATTGCTGGCCGTAACTCCACGCCTCAGTAAATCCACAGGCATGCCCCTGAGCATTGTTGGTACTTCGAATAAGTCATTTATTATTAAATCCCTAATAAGCATTATGAAGTCCGCCGCAGCCCAGCCATGCGGTGCATCACCCTGCCACCCCCCTCAGTTATTATTGATATTCCCTCAGCCCAGCCATAGGTCGGTGACGCATGATTAACAATCCACGTTAAGTACCTGCCCACACGCTCCCTATCGCCAAGTATAGCCCAAGAGTGTGCCAAGTTCATCGTTAGGTAACTACCGTAGGTACCCCACTGGTGGGTGTTCATTATTCCACCGTTTAGTCCATACAACTCCTCAGTGACCTCGAGCGTTCTCTTGACCAATGGATTATCGAGTGGTAACGCCATTGTAGGCCACACAACCGCAATGACCCTAGTCATTGCCGAATCAGCGACCCTCTCCGGCGCAGGCACCATGTATTCAACGCCGAGTCTCGCCCTAACAACATTTATCGAGTTAACCAGGGCATCCACGAACTCCCTATGCAACTTCTCAACCCACTCATAATCCTCATGACCCATATCCCTAAGCACCCTGCCCAGTTCCCTTAACCCAGCTATGGCCCACATATCGTCCCAGTAATGGTGGTCCATGGGCCCGTATCCTCGGCAGACCAGGACGGTGGTAATAAACCCCTTATTGACTCATCGCCAGTCACCTCCCTATTCGTCTCCAACCACTCAACACCACGCCTAATCATTGGGTACCACCTCCTCAACGCATCATAATCCCTCGTTAACTGCACATACTTACTCACAGCCCATAAGACCTGCCCATTGGCGTCATATTCCCTCACCTCGAAATCCACGGCCTTGAAATAACCGCTTGTGTCAACCCTCCTTAACAGTTCCTCAACAACGGCCCTGCCCATGTCCGTTAGGTTAGACATTGTGAGGGCCGTGGCCATGTATGAGCCATCCCTTATCCAGAATAGGTGATATATCAATGGGCCCGGCGTTATTTTACCCCCATCCCAAAGCATTACCAAGTTTGCGATCGATTGATGGAGAATATCACCAATGACACTACCGTTTATTAGTACCGAGAACGACCTCTCACTTATTGAGTCCCAATTACGTAATTCCGCAACCACATCATCATCACTGACCGCCTTGACTAAGGCCCTATTATGCGGGGTATTCCTGAGGGGATCCATCGGTGCCTTAACCCTGAGCCTCCACTCATTACCCACATTAATAACGGCATTAAAGCCAAGGGCTGCGTGAGCCCAGCCCAATTCATCATTAACGTAAAGCTCGCCGTTAAGCCTACCAAGGGCCGCATCCTCACTCGCATCCTTATTTGCATCGTATGAACCAAATTGCGCCGGTTCCCTATCTGTAGTTAAGGCTAATTCGCCATTAATTGTTACGAACCACCCATCACCCTCAATACCAGCATTCTTCACCTCGACCATGTGATCGACGTTGTACGGCCTAGTCACTAAATAAATAATGTAATTGCCCGGTAAACCAGTTATTCCAAGGTCAATAATTAACACATCAACCCAGACCTACTAGCTACCGTTGACCTCGTAACAACCCTCATAAGGCCAAGGTCCCATTCATTAATTATTATTGGATAACCAGGTCTCTCGAGGTATTGCCTAAACGAACCATGCAAACCCGGCATGTAAAGCCTTGATTCGTCGTAGATCCACACCTCGAATGCGACGTTTTTACGGGCCATAAAGAGCATTGCCGGGTCTATCACGGCCTCATTAACACCCTGAACACTACCAACATGCCCCAATCCTTAAAGTGAATATTCCTAAACGGCATTAACTGGGCAGGTTCAAAGCCCCTGCCGGCAGGCTCTAATTGCTGTCTCAACCACCTTGGCCAAGCCCAATTAGGTCTCCTGTAGTATAGGCCCATTATGAACATGGAACTGCCGAAACCGTTTAAGGCGGACTTTATGAACTCATCAACATCCCTACCCCACATTTTGGCTGCATGTTCAAACCGTTTACTAACGTGGCTCATTCTGCTTCTTGAAACATTAATTTAGGGCATTTTAATAAATTCCCCAATTAGAACCTTGCATATTGTGAATCAATACGATTTTACTCTGCATAATAATTAAACTGGTTATACCCAACCTATTGGAAAAATTTATTTTACTAAATAATTCAGTGCTCACTGTAGAGTCATGGTGAGGGTTTACCTTCATGAAGTTACGAAGATATTTGGAAAGAACGTAGTTGCACTAAATAAGGTGGAGCTTGAGGTAAGGTCTGGAGAGTTCATGGTTGTAATGGGGCCGTCAGGTCATGGAAAGACAACGTTACTCAGAATCGTGGCAGGCCTTGAGGAACCAACTGAGGGCGAGGTATGGATAGGTGATACACTCGTTGCGTCACCGAGAAAGGGCATATTCATACCGCCAAGGGATAGGAACGTGGGTATGGTATTCCAAAACTGGGCCCTTTATCCGCACATGAAGGTCTTCGACAACATAGCCTTCCCATTAAGGATTAAGAGACTCCCAAGGAATGAGATCGAGAAAAGGGTTAAGGAAATAGCTGAGGTCCTTGGTATAGCCGAAACACTAGATAGATACCCGAGGCAGCTATCAGGTGGTCAGCAGCAGAGGGTGGCAATCGCGAGGGCGTTGGTTAAGGAGCCCCAGGTGCTCCTCATGGATGAGCCATTCAGTAACCTTGACGCCAGGATCAGGGTCATGGCAAGGGCATTCGTTAAGGATATCCAGAGGAAACTTGGGATAACCACAATACTCGTGACCCACGACCCAGCCGATGCATTAACCCTGGCAGATAGGATCGCAGTACTTAGGAGAGGCTCCATTCAACAGATCGGTCTTCCCAACGAGATTTATGATAAACCAGTAAATGTGTTCGTGGCAAACTTCATAGGTGATATAAACCTATTTAATGGTTTAATCATCGGTAAAGACAACGAGGTCTATTTCGATGGTGGTGATGTGAAGGTTCAACTACCACGTAGTATAAACGTGCGAGGTAACGAAGACGTGATTCTCGGTATAAGGCCCGAGGATGTGATCCTGTCTAAGGAAGTCATTAATAATAATGACCTAATCTATGTTGGTAAGGGCATTGTTGAAATATCGGAATTCGCTGGCGGTAAATTCAACGTGATGGTTAAGCTACAAAGTACTGAGGTTAAGGTTGTCTCATCAACCAGCTTTGGACTTGGGGAACCCGTACACATGTACTTCAATATACATAAGATAAAGATATTCGATAAGCAAACGGAGAAGTTACTATACGGATAGAGACCTTGTTAAAATTTTAATACTTTAGTGAACCAACGTATTGACCTAGATGGCGTATAAGGTCAAGGACGTATCTCTTGCCGAGAAGGGACGCTTACTCATTGATTGGGCCGAGAGGCACATGCCGGTTTTAATGAAGATTAGGGAGAGATTCATTAAGGATAAACCGCTTGAGGGCGTTAAAATATCGGCTAGCCTACACGTGACTAAGGAAACCGCAGTTTTGGTCCGGACACTAGTCGCTGGCGGGGCCACAGTAACCCTAGTGCCCTCAAACCCACTATCCACGCAGGATGAGGTCGCAGCCGCACTTGCTGAGGAGGGCGTACACGTGTATGCATGGAAGGGCATGAATGAGAGGGAGTACTACAACGCGATTGGTTTTGCCATTTCTCAGGAACCGGTCGTTACTATGGACGACGGTGCCGACCTAACCGTAACACTGCATAAGCTTGCCCTTGGCGTTAAGAGCAGTGAGACGAACTACGCATTGGAGACAGCTGGTGACAGGGACTTCGCTAAATTAATAAGCGGTGTTTACGGCGGTACTGAGGAGACAACCACAGGCGTCATTAGGCTGAGGGCAATGGCGAAGGAGGGAACGCTCAGGTACCCAATAATCGCCGTTAACGACTCATACACCAAGTACCTATTTGATAATAGGTATGGAACTGGACAATCAACTTGGGACGGGATACTTAGGGCCACGAATATACTAGTCGCGGGAAAGATAGTCGTTGTCGCAGGTTACGGTTGGGTTGGCCGTGGAATAGCCATGAGGCTAAGGGCCTTGGTGCACGTAGGGTAATCGTCACCGAGGTAAACCCTGTAAGGGCGCTTGAAGCCGTCTTTGATGGATTCGAGGTAATGCCCATGAGCGAGGCTGCGGAGGTCGGTGACATATTCATAACGGCCACCGGCGACATAAACGCAATAACCCTGGATCACATACTCAAGATGAGGGATGGGGCTGTCCTGGCCAATGCAGGTCACTTCAACGTAGAGATTGACGTGGCGGGCCTCGAGAGGGTTGCGGCTGAGAAGAGGAGGATTAGGGACTACGTGGTTGAGTATAGGTTACCAAACGGTAAGAGGGTCTACCTGCTTGCCGAGGGTAGGCTCGTTAACCTAGTGGCTGCTGAGGGCCATCCGAGCGAGGTCATGGACATGTCCTTCAGCAACCAAGCGCTCGCCGTCGAGTACATAGTAAGGAATAGGGGTAAGTTACAACTCGGTGTTCATAAGCTACCTGATGAACTCGACATGGAGGTTGCAAGGCTTAAGCTTGAGACCATGGGCATAAGGATTGACCAACTGACCGAAGAACAGAGACGTTACATAACCAGTTGGGGTCTTGGCACTTAATCATTATCGCTACCAAGGAAAATCTTTTAGAGCAGTAAATTCTGTAGTATAATTAAAACTATGGTAATACCATTAATGCTCATCTGGATAATAACGCTATATAGTAATGGTACATCAGTTGTGAACTTAAACACAACCTTAGCCGGCGAGTTCGTGACGCTGCAATTACCCGTTCAGCCTCAATCATACGTTATGGTCCTTGTCAATGGCTCGACAACGGCATACATGATAAACGGTACATCAATAATAATACCTGTACTAGGAACCGCCAATGTGTCGGTAAAATATGTACCAAAGGTATTCATAAAGAACAACTTCGTTGGGATAAACGTTAGTAACTCCACAGTAGAGATTATTGTCCCAAGCAATATACTCATTGCAAACATGACACTATCAATAATCAACATGAACATGACAAATAACGAGTTAGTAATAACTGCTAGGGGACCTGGTGAGTTTCTATACACCATAATGCCGACACCAATATCGACACCGCCGAAGCACGCGCCAATAATAACAACACATTCGTATAATTACGGAATCATCATAGCGATCATCATAGCAATTATAGCGATTTCATCCATATTCTATGTGCTAATGAGAAAACGTGAAGGGGAGAGGGGGGAGGCCATATCCACGACTGCCTTGAATCTTAACGAATACGAAAAGGCCATACTGAATTATTTGAGGTCCAGGGGTGGTTCTGCCTTTGAGGTCGATATCTCCAAGGATCTTGGCATACCGAGGACGACCGTGTGGAGGAGCGTCAGGAGGCTTGAGAGCATAGGTCTTGTTAGGATTACTAAGGTTGAGGGTAAGAACATGGTTATGTTAATCAAGGATTCACAATACTAATTAACCTGGCAATTTCAAGGAATGAAGAGACGATTTCCTTAATGAAGTCATTGCCGATTCCTTGAGCGGTCTCACTGAATTCGTTAATCCACGATGTAAATCCCTTAATGAGCAGGGCTGCTGCCGTAGTTAATGATAACGTTAGCTTGATAAATCTCCATCACTCACCGCAATCCTTAATAAATCAGTGGGATTGCCATTCACTGGCTCGCTGCTCATTAACTTAATTAGACCAAGGCTTACGCAGTAAAGTGCGTGGAGCTTTGACGCCCGCCTTAGCGTATCTCCGGTTAATTCCGTAGATTCGGATACCGTGTACATGAACTCCTCATGCAGCAGCTCTGCGGTTGATGATATGTAGTCCCTATTACCGGCCTTGAATGCCGCCATTAAGGCATTAATAATATCATTAATTTTTAATTCCCTAATTAACTCATTCATTGTGGTCATTAAAAATAATCCTCATTGGCAGTAAATAAAAATTAAGGCGCTCTAATTAATTGGCTGGGATGAAAAAGCTTGAGGATAAGATAAGGGCGTACATAATTAGGTATATGGACCCAAGTAGGTTTGGAGGTAGGGTTATTCTTATTCACGGCATCGATACTAGGAATTCCCAGATATAAGTAAGGCGAGGTCTGTCGCCTTCTCCATGCCTGGAATATCGATAATAATCGCTGTACCTAGGAAGGAAGAGACTGATGAAGCGTTCATAAGATTCGTAATGCTTAATAAGGAGACTTAGTAGTCCTTAATCACTTTATATAGTGCAAATACTTAAATTAAGGTTAGTTTGCGTAAATTAGCGTGAGGCTCCTCGAATACAAAGGCAAGGAGTTGTTGAATAGGTACGGCGTTAAGATACCCAGGGGCGCCATAGTCAAGAGCCTCGATGACATTAAGGTACTCAACACCCTTAAGTTCCCATTATTTGCAAAGTCCCAAGTACCCTTTGCAGGTAGGGCTAAGATGGGCTTGGTGAGGAGGGTCGACACCATTAAGGATGCGGAGAACGCGGCCAGGGATTACCTGGGCAAGGTTATTCAGGACTACCCGATTAGAAAGGTACTGTTCGAGGAGGGGGTTAACGTGGCCAAGGAACTCTACGTATCCATAACCCTGGACAGGGAGAACAGGGGCTACCTAATGCTGGCATCCACGGAGGGCGGCATCGATATAGAGGAAGTCGCGAAGAAAAGCCCTGAGAAGATAATTAGGCTTTACATAGATGACTACGAGGGACTAAGGGACTACATGATCAGGGGAGTAGCCCAAAAACTCGGTCTAGAGGCTCTGCGGCGCAGGACTTCGTGACCGTGGCCAAGGCCATGTATAGGGTATTCACCGAATACGATGCAGAGCTTGTGGAGATAAACCCACTGGCGCTCACAACCGATGGCCAGTTAATAGCCCTTGATGTTAAGGTCATGATAGACGACAACTCACTGTTTAGGCATCCAGACATCAGTGTTGAGGATAGTGATTACACAATGGAGGAGCTCGAGGCCAGGAAGTACGGACTACACTACGTGGAGTTGACGGGCTATGTGGGGATCATGGCCAACGGCGCAGGCCTGACGATGGCAACCATGGATTTAGTCAAGGAGTATGGTCATGAGCCGGCCGATTTCCTCGACGTTGGCGGCGGTGCAAGTAAGGATTCGGTTAAGGAGGGATTGAAAATGCTATTGACTGATGATAGAATAAAGGCTGTTTTAATAAACATATTCGGTGGAATAACGAGGTGCGACGAGGTTGCCAGGGGCGTTGTTGAGGCGCTGAACGAAGTCAAGACCAATAAGCCAATCTTCATTAGGCTAAAGGGCACTAATGAGGAGGAGGGCAGGAAGATACTGGCTGAGGTAGGACTTAAAACCTATGAGACCGCGGAGGAGGCAATGGAGGCGCTATCAAAGGCTATAAAGAGGTGATGGGCATGGCAATACTCGTTAATGAGAACACGAAGGTCCTGGTCCAGGGAATAACGGGTAGGGAGGGGTCAAGGCATACGGAGTATATGCTTCAATACGGTACAAAGGTGGTGGCTGGAGTCACGCCGGGTAGGGGTGGTCAGACTGTTCATGGCGTACCTGTATTCGATACGGTCGAGGAGGCACTTAGGAAGTTCCCTGACATAAACACGTCGATAATCTTCGTGCCAGCCCAATTTGCGGCTGACTCGGTATACGAAGCAATCGATGCAGGCATCAAGCTAATAGTAATAATCACAGAGCATATACCAATACACGACGCCCTAAGGTTCGTGAACTACGCAAAGAGGAAGGGCGTGACCATAATAGGCCCCAACTGCCCAGGAGTCGTAAGCCCACTGAGGTCTAAGGTCGGCATATTACCAAACCACATATACACCAAGTCGGGGCCGGTCGGTATTGTGTCCAGGAGTGGAACATTAACCTACGAAATATCTTACCACCTAACCCAGGCAGGGATTGGGCAGTCAACGGTCGTGGGCATTGGCGGAGACCCAATAATAGGCACAGACACGCTCGAGGTAGTGAAGATGTTTGAGGAGGACCCAGAGACGAAGTACATAGTGGTCATTGGCGAGATAGGCGGGACAATGGAGGAGAGATTGGCTAAGTACATAGGGTCTGGGAAGGTCACGAAGCCCGTGGTAGCCTACATATCGGGCAGGACAGCACCGCCAGGCAAGAGGATGGGACATGCTGGAGCCATTGTTAGCATGGGCATGGGCTCCTACGAAAGCAAGGTTAAGGCATTCCAAGAGGTTAATGTGCCCGTGGCCAGAACACCCACCGAGGTTGTTAAACTAATCAAGCAGTACATACGTTAAAATCATAGTAAACAAACTTCAATAAAAATCATGCTGAATCACTATTATTTATGTGAAGATCAATATAATCATTAAGGAGGATCTTAACTAGGCCCTCATTAATTATCGTACTAATCAACTCGAGGTAAGCATCGGCAGGCGTCACGGACTTGATCGTAACACCAAGAGACCTACTAATACTCCTAATATTACTGGTGCACTCCTGAAGCATTGGACACCTCGGGCAAGCCCTCGGCGACTCCTTACCATTAATAATCACAAGACCAGCCCTCTGATCAACAATCGCACCCTTATCATTGAGAACCTCGAGAACCGCGTAATCACCGAACTCCCTAACCCTATAAACAAGGAATATTGTAGCGGCCAGGTAATAACCACCATCCTTCCTAACCAACCAACCACGCCTAATGAGGGCGTTTAAGTACCTGAATACCTTGGCCCTGGGCATGTTCAACCTCCTAATAAGCTCCGTAGGGCTGGCCACGCCGAAGCTATTAGCTTGAGGAGCTTAGCCCTATCAAGCTGAACACCAAAGTCAAAGTTATACTCACTGAGTATGCGAATACCACCACTAATGACGCTGGGAAACTTGGGAACCCTAATACCAACCCTAACCTTAATACTCATTAATTGGAAGATAAAACTAAGTTATTAACCAATTACTCTTCAAACCAGGGCGATGCATTGATCATGCGGATGATTCGGCGGCGGTAGCACCGCCAGACTGCTCAATAACCTTATCAAGCTCCTCGAGTCTCTTCCTAATCTCATCCTTGGGAAGAGCTATCTTTAGTAATTTACCATCCTTAATCTCATACCTAATAACTCTCTCAGACTCATCAAAGACATACTCAGGAGGCTTAGCCATATCCTCAGGCTTAAACTTAACCTCATCAAAGTCAACATAGGCAATGTCATGAATAGGCGTGGGGATCAAGGCACCGACTGGGCACGCATCAACACAGAAGTGGCACAGAATGCACTCGGTATACCTAATACCTGGGTAGAACTTACCATTGGGAGCCCTATACATTTGAATCGCATTCACTGGACAGGCCCAGGCACACTGGAAGCAGCTTATGCACTTCTTAATATCCAGCATTATCCAACCCCTAAACCTCTCAGGAACCCACCTGACCTCGCGTGGGTACTGTATCGTGAGTCTATTTGGCTCCACGACCTCCTTAAACCCCGTGATTAACGCCTTCGCGTGGTAAATAATGTCTTCAGCAAGGGTTCCCCTTGGTTGTTTTACCTTTATGACCACGTTGCCTTATTACGCCCTTAAGTATTTTAAGCTTTATGGTGAATCCTATTATATAGACCCTGACTATTACAATGCGCTAATAAATTATGATTATCCTTAATTACCATGAAGAAATTAAATTAAAACCAATGGTTTTAATTATAAGTTTATAATTTACGCCCTAACCTATCGATACATTGGTTACTATTTGTGTGGAGTTAACGATACAGATGTATGGCGTTATCTGAACTATGTCAATTGGCCTACCCTCGAGCAATAAATCCACCCACTTATACACGGGCAGTCCACAAATGCTGAAGGTATAGAAGGCATTGGGTGGCAATAGGACTGGGTATACTAGTACCATGTGCGCATAGCCAATGGGTAGATACCTAAAGAAGTTATTCGGAGCGAATTGCCTCAGCACCCCAGTGTAGTAAAGTAGGACTTGCTGATACTCACTAGGTGTGTAGCCTAGGAATAGGGTGCCCATGACTAGGTCCTCCTGCATTTCATAAAGTGCAAACGTGGCGTTCTTACCAATTGTTTGGAGCCCATACTCAAGGCCAAGTAATGGTTCGCCCGTCTCATTAATAATTTCGCGTGCACCAGGAGGCGCTAATTCAAGGTAGCCCCAGCTCTGTTCTGTGGTTTGGAAGGTGAAGTGTGGGTTGATTGTTGATGTGAGGCCAGGCCCTGAGTCATCGATTACAATCAAGTGTGAATCATTGAATATCTGTATTGCGTAGTATGACAGCAGTATCGTACCTACGCCACCGGCACTAGACCCTGCAAGGACCACTTGTTTCCAGGGTCCCTGGGCTGCCGCCCACCTCATCGCCATTATTGCATCGACAAAACCAACGTGGTAAGTCGTCACGCAGTCCATCATGCCGTTAATGCCAATGCCGCAGTACTCCATGACCCTATCCCCAGAGAATACATCGCCTGTGTCGTATGGTATGAATACGTATGTCCAGTTCCTAAAGGGATTCAGTGGATTACTCCTGTTGAATATTCCTGTATATGCGAAGAGGTCGACCCAGATGTTTGGGTATGTGGCGTTCATGGTTAATACAGTACTGACACCAAGCACCGGGTACCAACAGGTGTAGTAATCTGTGCATGCACCACCGGGTTCCAGGAAGACGAGGAGTTTGTCCTCCGTGCCCCTACTCACGAGTATGTAAGTCCTACTACCATTACCAGCCCTGGCTGGATATGGGAGCCAAATCAAGGTCCACTGGTTCCCTGGCTTGGGTAGTTGATGGGTAGGCTACTCAGGCTTGGCATGCCGGCTAATGACGCATTGAATGGGTTTGCATAGTATGGTATTAGGATGATCCTGAGATCTGTTGTACAGTTGAGGGGCATGTAGTTGCATTCGTAGGGGGTTATGGTTAAGGATTGAAGTGTGTAGATTGATTGAAGTGCGTGGGCGCCATGGGCTTGGACGATTATTATCATTATTGCTAGTATTGATAGCACAGTGAGAGCCCTATAGATTCTGTAGTACATCATGAGCATTAATTCACGCTTTGTCTTTTAAACTTTATCTATATTTATCCTAAATAGTAGGTAATTAATAAAAGATCTATTCCTCATGGATAAATATTATTGCCTAGCAATCCATGTCAAAATCACTAGAGTACGTATTAACGTGGTTATCGAAATAACTACATAAATAATGTATATAGGCTAGGCAATAAACATGTCATGAATAAATGCCGGTCAATTATGCAAGCTCAATGCTCTCAACAGGTCTTGCCACGGCCCTATATATATTATTAACCCTCTCAATACTAATGTAA
>NZ_BBDN01000002.1 GCF_001316265.1 Vulcanisaeta sp. JCM 16159
CTCGCCATGGCGCTCAGCCTGACACCCCAGAATGAGTCGCTCATCAATGCCCTACTCAACCCCTCAACAGCCCTGGCACTACCATCCCTGGCCAATGCATCTAGTGCTCATACAGGGCATGTTTTCACTACTTAATTCTGCAATGGCCTCCTCAATACCCTTATCGGCACTCACGGACTTAACGCCTACCTTGAATTGAGGATCAATGCATATGTACTGTGGCCTCTCGCTGGCTGGTACGTATATCGTGGCCTCCCTCTCACTCAATTCAAACTTAAATATGTCGACCTTACCACTTGGGTACTTAATCTCGAATTCTAGAGGTAATCTATAGATTGGGTATGAGTCATCTCCTTGGGCCTGGCTAATACTTAGTTTAACAAGTTTATTACCTGGGTCATAACTCCAGGAATACTTAATAACGGGGTGGCCTGATGAGTATACGAACTGGGTGAAGAACCAATCAAGCGGTTGCCCAGAGACCTCCTCAAGGGTCTTCCTGAGGTCCTCCGTATCGGCATTACCGTGGGCATGCCTGGTTAGGTATAGATTTATGCCTCTCCTGAAGACTTCATCACCGAGTAGGTTACGGAGGGTGTGCAGTACTAGGCTGCCCTTCTCATACGTATGCCTATCAAATACCTCCTCAGGGTCTCTATATAACCTCGTGACTATTGGCCTTGCGTACCTATTGCCATACTCATTGAGGTAATTCCTGAGGTTCTGGTAGAGCTCGTATAGGAACTCATCGCGTCCCTTGGCATGCTCCATATAGAGCGCTTCAAAATACGTGGCAAAGGCCTCGTTAAGCCATATATTAGCCCAGTCCTTCGTCGTCACGTAATCACCAAACCATTGGTGAGCAAGTTCATGGGCGACCAAGCCATCTGATGTGAAGTCCTCCATGCCTGGGCATGGGAACCTGGACCCTGGGCAATGGGCATGCTCATCGTGTAGCGTGGTGTCTGTGACTATCGTTACCGTGGTGTTCTCCATACCGCCATAAATGAATTCACTAACGGCAACATGCTTATAATTGGGCCATGGGTACTTAACGCCCGTGTACTCACTGTAAAACTTTATCATGTCACATGTCCTATAGAAGCTAAACCTAGCCCTATCACCGTAACCCCTAGGCACGTAGTGCTCAATGATTACCCCATCACAATCCTCCCTAACAACCTCAAACTCGCCAGCCGCAAGGGCCACGAGGTATGCCGAGTGAGGCTTGTCCAACCGCCAGTGCCACAACACCTCATTACCCAGGTCCCTAGTCTCCACTAAAACACCGTTTGAAACCGCAGTCCAGGTCTTCGGAACTATTATCAATAACTCGCTTGTGAATTTAATATTTGGGTAGTCGGGTATTGGTATCCAGTAATGATTATCCTCACTCTCACCTTGCGTCCAAACCATGGGCACCCTATCCCTGTAATGCTCGTCTGGCAGTACGAAGTAGAGGCCCTTCCTGGGCTTTGTTTCGTAACTCACCTGCACCATGTGGCTACCTGGGTTAAGGTATACCCTCAGCGTCCTGCCATCATACTCAAACCTGGCGTCTTGCCCATCAACCTTAACCGACACTATCCTCATCTCTGCGGCGTCAAGCTCAATATAGCCCCTGCCTAGTGGTACATCGACATTATATTCCGCCAGCCCCTCTATTGCCTTCTCGTTAGCCTTAATCCTTACTTGAGCCCTTAGGTGTCTCAGGGCATAACCGTAGTGTCTGGGGAATTGAATCCTATAATCAGGGTATACGAAGTTCCTACCAATCAGGTAACCAGCCCTATCAAAGGACACGTGGTATGGCGTTAAACGAAGTTAATATGCATTACCCAATCTAGAAAAACCTCACCTTGAGGACCGAGAGCCTATACACCCTATTCTGCTCCTCAGACCTGACGATCCTCTGCCCGAGCAGTGGGAATAACCTCTTCAATGTTAGGTAGCACTCCTCATCATCGAGTATGAACGTTATCACGGTTCCCACCGGCGCATCGCGGAAGTTCTGTATGGCAAGTGTACTGCCGTATGGGCAACCAATACCCCTTAGGTCAACTGTCAATTCGCCAACCCTCACAAGCAGTCAATGAGTATTGGTATACTTTAGGCATAATGCACTGTGCATTTTTTTGCATAGGTCCCTATTACATGGCATTAATCTATTTTAGGTAAAGGCCTAGGGAGGATTTATAAGTCTCGGAATTAATAATAATAGGTTCATGTCCGCAGGTAGGGACTTCATCAACCAGGTGATTATGGAGATTGAGAATTCAATCCTAAAACCCCTCGAGGACATTGAGAGCAGTGCCGAGGGGATTCTCGAGAACCTTTCGGAAAGCATTAATATCGAGAAGCCCAAGGTGATAGCCACGGTAAACCCCACGAATGAGTGCATTGAGTACGTGGATAAGGATCAACAATGCCAAGTAATTACTGGTAAGTACTTCCCAGAGGAGTCAATAATACTCATTAATTACAGAATCGACATGAACACACTCCTCCACCTATTTGCCCATCACGTGCACGCTATTGAAATGGGTAGGGCTAAGTACGTTAGGGTTAGGAGACTCGAGGAGTTGAGACTTCCCTGGGAATTGAGGCCTACCGAAATCGTTGCCATGTACAAGACAGCGCAGTTAGTGCGTATGCTTCAGCCCAGGGCCTGGAGGATCTATAACGAGGAGATTAAGCCCAGGATTAAGGAGATTGATGAGAAGTTCAACAGCGTGAGGTTTACGGTGAATTACATAGAGAGGCAGGTGGAGCACATACTGAGTAGTAGGAAGTCCATTCAATAATGTTTAGTAGGACTTGGTTAGTATTAATTATATATCTGAATATTGTCGTTTTATATTATTATAAAATAATACATTGTTGATAAAGCTTATAAAACTCTATAACATAGTATTACCTTGTATGTCAGTTACATGGGCTCTACCCTTTAAAGAGAAAATAATCCCCGAGATTGGGAAGGAGAGGGCAGTCGATCCCGAGGAATATAAAAGAATTCACCAGGAGAGTCTTAAGGACATTGAGGCCTTCTGGTCAAATATTGCCAGGGAACTCGAGTGGTTCAAGCCCTGGGATAAGGTACTTGCCGCTGATCCGCAACCACCGTTTTATAAGTGGTTTGTTGGTGGTAGGTTGAACGCGTCGTACCTGGCACTGGATAGGCATGTTAAGGGCGGTAGGAAGAATAAGGTGGCCATTATTTGGGAGGGTGAGCCGGTTGACCAAAACGGTAATCCACTTGAGGTTCGTAAGCTCACGTATTATGACCTATGGCGTGAGGTCAATAGGCTCGCTACGTACTTAAGAACAAGTTCGGCCTTAAGAAGGGCGATACCATAGGTATTTACTTACCAATGATTCCCGAGCTCCCAATAGCGATACTCGCGGCTGCAAGGCTCGGCGTAATATTCACAGTAGTCTTCAGCGGATTCACGGCTCAGGCATTGGCTGACAGGCTTAATGATGCCGAGGCTAAGCTGGTGATAACGGCTGACGGTGGTTATAGGCGTGGTAGGGTGATTAGGCTTAAGGAAATCGTTGACAAGGCCCTTGAGCAGTCACCCACGGTTAAGAACGTAATCGTCTACAGGAGGGTTGGGCTAAGTGACGTTAACATGGTTAAGGGCAGGGACTACTGGTGGCATGAGTTGATGAGTGACGTACCAGTAAACACATACGTTGAGCCAGAGCCTGTGGAGAGTGAGCACCCGCTATATATCCTATACACGTCCGGTACAACGGGTAAGCCCAAGGGCATTGTTCACGACACAGGCGGCTACATGGTACTACTCCACGCAACCATGAAGTGGGTATTCGACGCCAGGGAGGACGACATCCACTTCTGCACCGCGGACATCGGCTGGGTAACCGGGCATAGCTACATAGTATTTGGGCCGCTCCTCGAGGGTATGACAACGATAATGTATGAAGGCGCGCCCGACTACCCAAACCCAGATCGTTGGTGGGCGATTGCGGAGAGGTATGGAGCGACCATACTGTATACGAGCCCCACAGGCATAAGGACGCTCATGAGGTTTGGCGACGACTGGGTTAAGAAGCACGACCTTAGTACGATAAGGCTCATCCACTCAGTTGGTGAGCCAATAAACCCAGAGGCCTGGAGGTGGCTCTGGAAATTAGCTGGCAGGGAGAAGGTGCCCTTCGGCTCCACCTGGTGGATGACTGAGACGGGGGGCATATTAATATCCCATGCACCAGGCCTCGCCCTGGTACCACTTAAGCCGGGTACTAATGGGCCACCGCTGCCCGGTGTTGATGCGGATGTTGTTGATGATAATGGCAACCCAGTACAACCGGGGCAGAGAGGTTATCTCGTAATTAAGAGGCCTTGGCCAGGGATGCTACTGACAATCTGGAAGGACCCGGACAGGTACGTCAAGACCTACTGGAGTAAGTTTTCCGGAATGTTCTATGCTGCGATTACGCCGTTAAGGATGAGGATGGTTACTTCTGGATACTCGGTAGGGCTGATGAGGTGATCAAAGTTGCGGGTCATAGGCTCGGCACGTATGAGCTCGAGTCAGCATTAATACAGCACCCAGCAGTGGCTGAAGCATCTGTTGTAGGTATTCCAGATCCAGTGAAGGGTGAGGTTCCCGTGGCCTATGTAGTCCTTAAGCAGGGTTACCAACCCTCTGAGCAGTTGAAAGCCGAGTTGAATAATACGGTTAGGGAGCTCGTGGGGCCAATAGCCGCGTTATCGAATGTATTCTTCGTGACCAAACTACCGAAGACTAGGAGTGGCAAGATAATGAGGAGGTTGGTTAAGGCCGTCGTTACAGGCCAACCGCTGGGTGATGTAACGACGCTTGAGGATGAGGCTAGCGTTGAGGAGGTTAAGAAGGCTTACGAGGAGTTTAAGGCAGAGCTTGAGAAACTTAGTAAATAATGGTCGATAATAGGCAGGTTATTTGCTGGCCGTATTAACAGCAGTAATACCTCTTAATTTACATCCTACTCAGTTTTAATTAAGTGTTGATTTATAAGCGTGCAAGAGGTAAGGATAAATGTGGTTAACATAATTAAACCAAGGGTTGAGCTTGTGCTTATCTGGGGTAGTGAGGAGTTGGTTGCGGCAATGACTGACATTGTTTATAGGGCCTACTCCATTGAGGATGCGTTGAGGAGGGTTAGGGAGAGACCCGAGCTCGTGGCCAGGAGGATAACGGGCTTCCTTAGGGATGGGCACCACAGCGTCCTTGAGTTCATGGGTGCGAGTTGGCTTGTTGAGGGTAGTAGGGCGTTCACGCATGAGCTTGTTAGGCATAGGGTGGCTAGTTATTGGCAGGAGAGCCAGAGGTACGTCGACTACACCAAGGGGCAACTACGCTATGTACTACCACCAAGCCTAGCCAGTGAGTGGACTGGTTATTTAGACGGTATGTCGCAGGCCTACATAAAGGCTAGGGAGGGATTGGCGCCCGAGGATGCCAGGTACCTACTCCCAAACGCAATGGCCAGTAGGGTCTGGGTTCAGATGAATGCCAGGGAGTTCTTCCTAAACTTCGTACCGCTTAGGACGGGGCTTGGGGCTTTTCATGAGATTAGGCTTATTGCTTGGTTGATGTTCGACTCGTTGATTGATAAATTCCCAATAATAGCCAAGTGGGTTTGGGATAACCTACCGAGGCTACACCCAGACTACTGCAGGGGCATTGACAAGCTAGGCGGTGCTTACGGGACGAGTGACTGCAGGGTAGTTAGCATTAAGGATGCATTCAACAAATGGGGAATAGAAATACCGAAGGGGATTGCCAGTCTTATCTCTCAGTCTTAATAAAAGGCGTAATTAATGGTCTCGCGAACCCTGGAACCTGATTAATTAAGGCCTTAGGTAATGGCTTAACTAGGTAGAGGGCCATCAGCAGTATGGCCATGCTAATTAATTGAGCCAATGGCCAGGTAATTGGCGGATCTGGAATTGGCACAGCACAGGAGGAGACGATGGTTAGGATCAGGGACAAACCAATAACCAACACATTAATGCTTCTGACACTCCACCGTTCACTAAACCAAAAGGCTATGAGCGTCAACATGTAAATTAGGTAATTACTGACTATGGCCATGTAAATCCCAAGGAAGTGAAGAAGCACGTAAGCAAGCACCCCAAGGCCAAGGCCGACGACATTCGCCAGTAATGCATACCAACCTCTACCAATTACCCAGTAATATGACGCGTAAATACCGGCTATTACGGCTAATGGGGTATAACCAAGTAATACGGAGGCGTAGGGTATTGACTTAACGTACTCACCACTAATAATGCCCATCATCGGCAGGGCAGGTAACGCGAGGACTATTAATTGAGCAAGCAGTGACGCAGCTATGAAGGACGGTATTGCATACTCACGGAATGCCCTACCCACGTCAATGCCAACGCCAAGTCCCTGGGACAACCTGCTATTCATCACCGTGGACACGGCAGGGCCTAGGGCAGTCACGGCGTTGGCAATTGCGGCTGCCAATCCGTAAATACCCGTAAATCCAGGGCCAAGGTAAATGTAGACCAAGTACATAATTAAGTTGAAGCTCAGCGTACCCATGTAACCAAGTATCCATGACTGAAACCCAAACTCCAGGAATCCCCTCACACCACGCCTTATCACGTCAATACCAAGTAGTGGATCTACCAAGCCCTTAACGATGCCCACATAATAAAGCAACTGAGCCAATGAGCCCAGGAGTACGGATATAGCCAGCGCATAGACATTACGCATGACGATTATTAACAACACCTGGAACACCCTCATTACGAGCATGTTGATTGTAGAGCCCATGCCCTGGGACGCAACCCTACCCACTAACCATAGATAAAGTCCAAGGGCGCCAGCTATTGATTGTATGAAGACCGTGGCTATATAGATATACGCGGTACCAAACAACCACCTTGGTATGCCATTACTCACATATAATGGGGTGGCCAGGGCAATCACTAGGCCATAGACGATGGCCATAATCAATGACATTAGGATCATGGCTGAGAAGTAGGGCTTGGCATCACCGCCCCTGGCATACTTAATGGCGCCCTCCCTCGCGATTGCGCCTGATATACCCGGTATCGGTATCAAGGCACCTATTGAATTTATTATTGCGAATAATGCATTGTAATAACCGTACTGCGCCAGTGGTATGTACCTCGTTAAAACAACTATGTAGGCTATCGCCAATGCGTAGTTGGCCGCGGTGGTAGGTAATTAAGCACAATGGCGGTAACGGTACTCTCCTTAACCATTCACGAATCAGCCATACCCGGCATTTTAAATATTATGGACGTTAATAATGACGCCATAAAATACTTTAAAATTAATCCCATAAGGAGGTAATTAATGCCTATAAACGGCGTTATTCTCGTTGCCGGTGAAGGCACCAGGCTTAGGCCGTTAACGTATACGTTACCAAAGCCATTAATACCAATAATGGGTAAGCCCCTGGTCACAAGGATAATAGAGGGATTAATGAGTAACGGCATTAGTAATATTTACGTGGTTGTCGGGCACCTAGGCTTCCTGTTTAGGCAGGCTCTCGGTGATGGGTCGGGTATGGGCGTGAGCATTAAATACGCCGAGCAGAGGGAGAGACTTGGTATTGCCCATGCAATACATAGGGCAATTGAGGAGGGCGCAAATGGTGAATTAATTGTTCATCTAGGCGATAATTACTTCGGCGAGGGACTGAACAGATTCATCCGTGAGTTTAGGGATGGTGATTATGACGTCTATGTGGTTTTAACAAAGCATAAAGACCTAACTAGGTTTGGAAATGCCGTGATTAAGGATGGCAAGATAGTAAGGCTCATTGAGAAGCCTAGGGAACCACCACCCAATAGCCTGGTGATGACCGGGATATACATGTTCAGGGACTCCAGGGATGTGGAGAGGGCCTTTAGCACGCTTAAGCCGTCGGCAAGGGGTGAGTATGAGATAACAGACCTAATTCAGTGGTTCATTGATAACGGCAGGAGGGTGGGGTACTCAGTGACCAATAGTTGGTGGAAGGACATGGGAACACCCCAGGACATACTCGACCTACTCTACCTAATGCTTGATGAGGCTAAGCAGAGGATTGAGGGTGAGGTCAGGGGCGAGGTTAATGGTAGGGTCATTATAGAGCGAGGAGCAGTAATCGAGGGTAGGGTTCACGGACCGGCCTACATTGGGAGGGGTTCGGTGATTGGTAAGGATACGGTAATTGAGCATTACGTTGATGTCGAATCAAACGTCTCAATAAATGGCGGGAGCCTGAGTAGGTCATTAATACTTAACGATGCATCACTCGAGTTGGGTAGGGCCAGGCTTATTGACAGTATTATTGGGCCTAAGTCCTTAATTAGGCTTTCCAATGGCGTGGTGAGGCTTATAATTGGTGAGGAAAATAGTATAGAGAGTGTTTAATTATTGCCAGGGCGTATCCTTAATGAAATACTCATCATTTATAAGGGTCTCCACCACCACTCATTTTCCAAGTACCATTTAATAGTCATTCTTAACCCATCCTCCCAGTTAATTAATGGTTTCCAACCAAGTGATAGTATCTTATCACCCCTCATTAAGTACCTTCTATCCTGGCCCGGCCTATCACTCGTGAAGTGAATAAGGCTTCTAGCTTATTCAATAATTCAAGTATTTTCTCAACAACCTCTAGCACACTTCTTTCATTAAAGCCAGGTACATTATATATCTCACCAGGTCTACCCTTCTCAGCGACTAACCATATTGCTCTGCAGGTATCCTCTACATAAAGCCAATCCCTCCTTTGAGATCCATTGCCATGCACAATAACTGGTAAGCCATGAACCGCCCTAATTATTGTCTTAGGTATTAACTTTTCTGGGTGTTGGCGTGGGCCATAATTGTTCGAAGGCCTAACAATGGAGGCATCTATATTGTATGTTCTCCAGTAAGCCATTAATAGCATGTCGCCGGATGCCTTAGTAGCGGAGTACGGATTACTTGGACGAAGTACTGTATCCTCACTGGCAGGTTCTCTACCCTCTAGGTCACCATAAACCTCATCGGTAGATACATGAATAAGCCTCGTATCAATCCTCCTAACAACCTCCAAAAGTGTGTAAACACCATAAATATTTGTTCTAAT
Organism: Vulcanisaeta sp. JCM 16159; assembly: GCF_001316265.1. Classification (GTDB taxonomy): domain Archaea; phylum Thermoproteota; class Thermoprotei; order Thermoproteales; family Thermocladiaceae; genus Vulcanisaeta. Next base: position 9,133 of record NZ_BBDN01000002.1, read on the forward strand.
GAATGGTTCAGGATCTCTAATACTTCTATCAACATGAGTCTCAGCAGCAAAATTAACAATGATATCAGGCTGAAACTCCCTAGCAACGCTAAACAGTTTATCCTTATCAACTATATCACCCCGAACAACCTTAACACTACTTGGTAAGTTCTCAGGGCGACCCGCATAGGTAAATGCATCATACACCATAACCTCATGACCTAAACCAAGAAGATACCAAACGAAATTACTTCCAATAAAACCAGCACCACCAGTAACTAAAATCCTCATCTACGCATCGATGCTGTAGCACGTTTTTAAGGATTTCCAATTAAGGGATTAGTTCGGTAACATCAAGGCATAATAAGGTATTTATATTAAGCACGTCATTGTTAATCAGGCGTGGGCTTTGGTTGATGTTATTACGATAATAGCCGTGGTGGTGAGTATCGCATCATCAACGGCATCCCTAGCCTACTGGCTCGGCAGGAAATTCGCGGAGGTAGAGTCTAGGTTTAGCCATGTTGATTTAAGGTTCAGCCAGGTTGAAGATAAATTCAATAGTATTGAAGAGAGGTTTAATAATGTTGAAGGTAGAATTAATGGAATTGAGAATAGGATCAATAAGATCGAGAATAGGATTAATGAGATTGAAAGTAGAATCAATGGGGTTGAGGGTAGGATTGGTAGTATTGAAGCTAGGATTGAAAGGCTTGAAAACGCGTTCACGCAGTTCTCTGAGGTTCTCATAACGGCATTGGAGACCAAGGGTATATCCACATGGACGGAGGCACCGACTCTCAGGGACATGGTGAAGACACTACTACCGGTGCCGAGGACCAAGTACTACACGTGGGAGGTCTATGAGAGACTTAGGCAGTTACTTGATAAGGACCCGAATGAGTACACGATGGTGGATATCGAGCAGATGAATGAGATCGCAGATTTAATAGAGAAGGAGGGCTTTGAAACAAAGAGGAGGGACCTAATCGAGTATGCCTGGAAACTAGGTATTACGCAATGGTTGCTAAGGTGGTCTTCGTATACCCAAAACTAAGGCAACAGAAATAATGCTGCACCAGCCCTGGTGCTAAGCCGCCACTAACCTTCAGGTCCTCACAATAATTCAACCATGACATCACTAAATCCCTGCATAGTAGTCTCGACATACAATCAAGGAACTTAAGGTACTGGAATTAGACGTGGACTGAAGAATACAAAGCATTAACACAAGGTAAGTATTTAAGGAGGTTAATCACTGCCTTAAACTGTGAATACCGAAGCCCTTGAGAAGCCTTTACCTAAGCCAAGTACAGAGGATTACGTAGCAGCCAGGCTACTTGAATCCCTAATTGAGGCTGGACTGGCCATTAAGTTCCTCAAGGATGGCCTCGTTAGGAATGCAGCCGGTAAGGCCTTCCAAGCATGGAGAGCATTTTTAGCAGCTCTACTAAGGTTTGAGTTAGATAAGTTAATTCAGACCACGAGGGCTGATGAGGAAAGGAGGTGGCTCATGGAGAGAGCAGTGCCTAGGGTACTAACAACGAGGATGGTTAGACTATCACAAATGCTTGAGGAGGTTGGTCACTATGGAATATCCGCATGGACGGATAGGGCGTTGAACTTGCATGACTACCAGTACAACGGGCCAGACCCGGACATGGCACTGTCGAAGTACGGGAGTAGGGAGGAGGCTGCGGTGGCTGTGATGGGTCTCGTAAAGGAGTTGGCGAACAGAATCGAGAACCTAAAGCCGCGGGTAAAGTGGAACGATGAACTCGAGAACGCACTAAACGAATTAAGGAAAGCCATTAAGTGAGCGGGGGATTGCGGTGACGAATTCATTGATAAAGCCTCACGTTGAGTAGGCTTATGGATTTAGTGACTTAACGAATATGGAATAAGCACTCAAGCCGTTGCAAGAGCCATACTAATAACGACCCACAATTAACCAACATGCCTTAAATTCCCTCATGTAGGGAGCAACACAGTTTAAGGCCTAAACACCTGTAGTTAGGCCTTAGTAGTTGCCTCATTGTTAAGTGATTTTCAACATCATTACTTCCCTATTGGGAAGTGATGTTTATGAGTGCGCATTAATGCGTCCTAGTCCCTATACAACGCACTTGATGGATTTATGACTCATTGCATGCTTCATGAAATCCTTAATTAAGTTGGGAAGGGATAAAAGGCAGGCTTAGAGGATTAATATAGTGAGGAGGGTTAAGCTTAGTTTTGCTGATCGGCAAGTGGAGTTCGTTGATAGGGAGAGAGCCTTGAGCAGGTTAGGGATTGGGCTGAGAAGGGCACGTACCCCGTACAAGTGGTCTATGGCCCGGAGGCTGCGGTAAGACTGCCTGGTTATTGCAGTCGGTTGAGCTGCTCAGGGATTATGGTTTTAACGTAATTTACGTTAATCCCATCGAGAGTACTGCCAGGGTAGAGCTGGGCGTTGATGACCTACGTGAGAAGGTTCTAGCCTTAATACGCGAGGCCATGGGCCAACTCGCCTGGGGTAAGGTCATTTGGGCTGTTATTGACATTGCCAGGGAGGCCCTTGAGGCTGGCACCCGTAGACTGGCAGTAATCGTCGACGACATCTTCCAAGCCATAGGCATTGACAAGGCGGCAATATACGTTAAGGGTCTCCTAGGCATTCTAGAACACCCGCCGGTCGAGTATGAGAGGGTGGTAGCAGTCGTGGCAACAAGTGAGGGATTAAGCCTACGCGAAATAGGACGCCATAATTGGGCTGAATTTAAACCAACCTGGAACATGGCTAAGGGGGGATTCGAGAAACTCTACGAACAGATACCCGGCGGGAAACCGCCATTTAACGATGCTTGGCAGGAGACAGGCGGGAACCCGAGGATGCTCCTTAGACTGTACAGGGCTGGTTGGAGCGTCGATGCCGTAGTAAGGGAACTCATTAGGGAGAAGGGCATAACGCCGCAGTTCATTAACAAATGGAGGACCTGGCTCAGGGGAGCCGTTGAGGACCCAGACGTGTTATGGAGCCCCGAAGCACCCGGGGAGTTAATTAATGAACTAATTAGTATGAACCTAATACTCTATAACCTCCATGATAGAGACCCATGGTTTTGGATAGACCAACCACCACCAAAGAGGGATCCCGAGCTGGGCATTGGCAAGTACGTGGCCTGGCAGACACCACTCCATAGGGAGGTCGTGAAAAGGGCGTTGGAAACGCTTGGAAATTAGGTTAATGACAGAAATTCAACGCTCACCCTCAACAACGCAATCTCAATAAGCATTTATAGGGAAAACCAGCAAGCAATCTGTGAATACTGAGCCATTGAAAGACCATTACCTAAGCCCACCGTGGAGTATTATATCAATGCCAGGTTACTGGAGGCTTTGGTTGAGGCTGATCTGGCTTTGCGGTTTCTAAACGAGGGATTGGTCAGGAATGCGGCTGGTAAGGCCTTTCAGGCTTGGAGGGCCTTATTGGCTGCCTTACTGAGGCTTGAGGTTAATAGGTTGGTTAAGGTTAGTGGGACCGAGGAGGAGAGACGGTGGCTAATGGAAAGGGCTGTACCGAGGGTTCCAACGAGTAGGATGAAGGCACTGTCGCAATTGCTTGAGGAGGTTGGGTACGGTGATGCATCACTATGGACTGACAAGCGCTTAACCTGCATGATTACCAATACAATGGTCCGGATCCGATATGGTGTTATCGAAGTACGGGAGTAGAGAGGAGGCTGCCTACGACGTAATCAAATTAATAAGTGGTATAATTAAATATGTAGAGACGATAAAGCAGAGGATTAAGTGGAGTGAGGAGCTTGAAGGTGAATTTAAGGCATTAAGGGAGGAACTTGGTGCTAAAGCAGGGTGAGAAAAACCACCAGTGATGGTTTTAGTCTCATTACCCAACTCAATCATGTCATCTCAGCAAGTCAATGCTTATTAACTCAACGTGGCCTAGGGAAAACCAAAATGAGGATATGCATACTCGAGGAATTCACAAGGCTCGGCGGCGGGCAGGTCTACGCCCTACAAATGGCCAGGGCATTAACGGAGCTTGGGCACTCCGTGGATTTCGTGATTGCCGGCGAGGTTAGGGTTGACCCTAAATACCCAGTGAGGCACGTAGACGTGGGTTTCAAGGCATCCTACGACCCAGTCTCACTACTCATTAACTACATGAACCATAGGAGGCTCAGGGGCTTACTAAGCAAGTACGTCAGCGACTGCGACCTAGTCATAAACAACCACCCAAACTACATACCCTATAGCAAGGGGCCAATAGTGCTCCACGGACTATCCTTCGTGGACTTCATAATCGATGAGAACGGGAACATAAAGAACCAACCACTCTTCTGGGTACTCTCCAGGATCTACAGGATATACGACGAATCATTCATGATATACAACTCCAGGTACACGATGAACCTAGCCAAGAAACTACTACCAAAAATGGGCATAGAACCAAGCCTCGAGCACATACTAAGCCCACACTACACAATAAGCACAGACAAGATACCGCAGAAGGAGGACTACGTACTAACCCTAGGAAGACTCGAGTGGAGCAAGGGCTATAGAGAATTAATGAAAATAGCGCCAAAAATAAGGAGGAGGATCATAGTGCAGGCAGGGCAGACTCAAGGGAATCAAGGGAAGTGATCAAGGCACTGAGGAGTGTGGGCAACATAGACGTGATGCCAGACATAGACGAAAAAAACGAAGGAGGAACTATACAAACACGCATCGACATACCTACACCTAAAGCCCAACGAACACTTCGGAATAGCCGTACTAGACGCAATAGCCACAGCAACAATACCAATAGTACCAAGGACGGGAGGGCCCTGGACAGACATAGTGGAGGAGGGGAAGTACGGACTTGGATACACAAACACCGAGGAAATACCACAACTAATAAGTAAGGCTGAGAATACGCTCGATAGAGAAAAGATATTCAAGAGCAGGGAGAGATATAGCCCAGAAAACTTCAAAAGAAAACTCATGAAGGCATTGTCAATGGCGATACGCGGTAAGACTACGGAATAAACTTAGCGTGGATGCTGTGAATAATACTTAAATAATGACATTTAATATTGAAAATACCGTGCAAAATGCGATTAATCAATAAGTACATCATTATTAATGAAGTCGAGAAAAGGAGGTCAATCATCAGATTAATCTCTTTACCATTATTAATTCAATTCTACGTAATATTCACACTCGGCTACCTAAACATAACACCACAACTATATAATTACGAAGTAATACATACATCGGCAATAATATTCACGGCGGGGCTCCTTCTACTCCTAACACCAACAATAGCAAACCAAGTACGACAGGCAATAAACGACAAGTACTACGCAACAACCCTACTAATATTCCTGGCAATAACCTACGAACTAACCTACCTAGCCACAGTACCACCATACTACGGACTAAGCCTAGGGGCAAGCCTAGACACGGCAACCTACCTACAATCCTTCGCCTCACTAACATATTATAGGCAGTTCCTAGTGAGCTTCGCGGGACCATTCTTCAGCGTGCACGCATCACCAATACTACTCCTAATATACCCAATCTATGAGGCATACCCATCAATATACACACTAATGACAATACAGGTAGTAATACTAATGCTACCAATGCCACTAATATACAAACTAGGCATGAAAATACTCAACAACCCAAAACACGCACTAGCCACAGCCCTACTCTACATACTATACCCATGGATAACAACCGCCTACGCACCATTCGAGGTAGTCACCCTGGCAGGCTCACTCATAGCAATGGCACTAATAACAATGTACCTAAACGACAGGAGGGCCTACTGGGCATCACTAACCCTAGCCATGGCATCGATAGAGTACGTACACTATTCGGCATCGGACTAAGCATATACCAAGCACTAACGAGGGAATTCAGGAAACTAGCCATACCAACACTCATATACTCAATAGCATGGTTAATAACCGACTACTACCTAGTAATGTACTTCAGCGGCTGGACACACAACATATTCTCAAGCCTATACGGAGCAGCACTAAGCTCATTACTAACAAGCATAACAAATAAATTGCTTAGCCTCAAAGCAACTAGAACGCTGTCAATCGACCCATCACGCAATGGTATAGACACAATTAGTGTATTAAACAGTATAATTCAACAAGCCATTTCTCAATACGACATAAAGACCCAATACGTAGTGGAGGTATTCGGCCCCTTGGCATTCATGAGCTTCCTTGAACCACAAACAATACTATTAATGCCCTGGCTAGCGGCATTACTAACAAACTTCACACCATACTACATACCCAACGTATACTACACAATCCTAATCAGCGCAGTCGCACTACCAGCAACAATATGGGCACTAAGAAAACTAGGGACCGAAACAAGGAAAAAGGCATTAACGGCGCTACTGATAATAAACACAATAGCCGGACTACTCATGGGACCACTAACACCGCTCTCCGGGCTATACTACGGAAACACAATACCAAACTGGAACACACCAGTGGCCAACCAATACGACCTAGCCATGATACGACTAGCCAACTACATACCATGGAACGCATCGGTAGCCGTACCAGCCACGGCAGTCCCCTGGTACTCAATAACAAGATACGGATGGGGAAACCACGGAGTACCATTCTTCGGACCCAACAGCGATACTCAGTACGTGGTATACTCACCACTAGTACAGACGGGCTACCCATACAGCACGGGAGGCAGTAATTATGAGCCGTACGCCTTTGATGATGGCGCATGGATACTGAAGGCAAACTATACGGGGCCAATAAAGGTGATCAACGGGTTCTACTACGAGAACACCTATGTAATAAACCCGGTATTGCCAGGTACGTGGCAATACCCAATAGCCCAAATACCACCAACAAACATAACAATACAAATAAAAACCGAGGCAAAACCACAACAGGCAATAGTATTACTAAACACAACACTACTAAAAACACAACTACAACAACCCCAGGGAATAACCTGCGGAATAGGACCAGGAGAAATAGGAGTACCAGGAAATACCTACATCGCACAACCAATAACCATAAATGAAACCACAAAAATAAACACAATAACAGTATTCACATCATACATAGGCGGCTTAGCCACAGCAGAATTAGCAATAACATCATCACCAATACCCAACCAAGAAAACACAATATACACATACACCTTCACAACACCATGGTGGTGCTCACCACACTCCTGGGCAACACCAATAACAGCAAACCCAGGCATAACCCTAAAGCCAGGAATATACTACGTAATACTCACATTCCCGATAGAGGGACAAACAGTATGTGAGCAAATACCAAACGCACCAAAGGCACTGCTCATAAACGCAACAACAGGACAAGTAATAAAGCAACTACCATGCACCCTAGGAACAATAATAACAACAAATGCACGAAGCAACTCCCAATTAATACTGCCAATAAATATAACAATCGATATATTAGGTAATGAAATCGGAATAAATGGAAGTCAGGAAATAATAATGAATATGGAAACAAAGAACATAGCATCACTATCATTAACAATAAATACGCCAGTGGTGGAACCTAACGTTCAATTAATCATAAAATTAAAAATAACTACACAACACATTACGGAACAATCAACACCATGGTATTTAATACCGACAGCAGGATTAACACCAACATACCTATTACTAATATCAGCAATACCAATAATCTTTAAAAAGGAAAAACGGTAACGCCAACAATGAATATTAATTGCAAAAAGCCCAAAAGGCTCATAAAACACATCATTAAGTATATATTCAATATCCGCGGAACAACATTAATGGACAACATTCAATTATTTACGAAAATACCCATAATAAATGGATTTAATTATATACTATATAGGTTAGGTATTCCACGTAATTTCTCATGCAAAAATAATTTAATATTAGTAAAATATCGTGATAAAATTTATAATAACTTAAAATTTTTAATTAGACCATGCAGCGGCGACTTAATATGATGTATTAGCTGAGGAATACGAACTACATAACTGGTTATTTTCAATACTTAACGAAATAAAGAACCCGATTATTATCGATGTTGGAGCATATATAGGTAGTTATACCGTTAGGGCGTGTAAAAAGGCAAATCAAGTAATTGCAATTGAGCCCTAGAAAACGCCGTGTTCCTACTCCGTAAGAATGTAGAACTTAATGATTGTAAAAATGTAATAATAGTGAAGAAGGCAATATGGAAAGAAAAAGGCATGGTTTTAATGAAACAAGTTAAGTTCAACGAAGGAGGATCAGCAATAAACCCTAGTGGTGATATTGTCGTTGAAGCAGACACTCTCGATAATATAGTAAAGGAATTAAGAATTGACCACATAGACTTACTTAAGATCGATATTGAGGGTGCCGAAGCCGAGGCAATACATGGCATGAAAGAGACATTGCGGATAACCAGGTACTTAATGATTGAGTTGAGGTCAGGCACATTATGGATAATTAATGAGCTAAATAAGCTAGGGTTTAAAGCAATTGATTGCGTAAACTATGGAACCATCATTAACGTGCTCTTTAGTAATCAGAGATTAGGTTAAATATTATTAATATTTCATAGAACTGTGCTAACCTATGGATTGTTAATATTTAATAGGAATGATGTAAATGGCGTACTTCGCTTAACTACGTTGCTTAATAATGCCGTAGATGAGATCGTAATTATAGATTCATCAGATCCACCTGAGCATAAGAGACTAATGGATAAATTTACAAGGCGTAATTTAAAGAGGGCAGTAATATTTAGAGCTATACCGCTAGGCATGTAGAGCCACTTAGGATGTATGGATTAAGTAAGGTAAATACTGATTATGTATTACTCCTTGATACCGATGAGATACCCAATATAAAACTTATTGAAAATTTACGGTATCACAATGAGTACGATGGATACGTAATTAATAGATATGAAGTAGTGCTTAAAATTGTGACGAAGCAGTTACGATTATTTAAACGTAATAAAGTATTATTTAGAGGTATGATTCATGAAAGTCCAGAGGTATTGGGTCAAAGGTCTAGGCTTCCGGGTGACGAATACATATTACACATGGCGGGCAAACTTGATGCATTAATGCCTGGTTATGGTAGGTATATGGTGATAGAGTTATTTTCAAGGTATCCATATTTACTTAATAACTTATTAATTAGATCATTTCGAAGAGGGATCTATTATATGAATACTAATATTATCAATATACTTAATGCCATCTTAATACTTACGTATTATAAGGCAAGAAGCTTATTCCAATTAAGAGATGCCGATATGTGGTTCCTTTATTTCATGAACTTATTTAAAGTATTTATGAATATTCCTAACAGATATCAAAAAAATATTGATTGATATTTCCCGAGAAATCTACGAGAGTGATGGTATTATTAATTATTTATGTCTAAATAATCCGAACACCGTTGAGTCATTAACCGAGACATATACGTGGAATCTACCTGGGCATAAAGTCTTTCAGTACCTCATACTTTATAGGTACAGGTATAAAAAAATGTGCTAAGAACTTCAAGGATGTTCTTGAGACCTTTCACCTAAAACCTCATGAATGAAGTCCAGGGTTTCCTGGGCAACGTTGTTCCAGGAACTATGCTCCTCAAGGAATTTCATGGTGTTTTCATCCTCATGTTCTGTGACGTACTCATTCAAATCCATATTAATTAGTCTCCTTACCTCCTGAGCCATACTTCTTGTGTCATATTCATGAACGATATGTACAGGTCTTAATTTACCATATATTAGCCTTATTGCCGGTATATCATAAGCAACTACAGAAGTGCCTAACGCCAGTGTCTCTAAAATAACCAATGGAAATGAATCAACATGAGAAGGATATATTAGAGCCTTTGCATTTGCAACATAGCTATATAACTCATTAATGGTCTATAACCCATATACTTAACATTATTAGGCAAGCTATGTAGAAATTTATCCTTTATCCTATCAGATATTGGACCGAAAACTAAAACGTCAATATTATCTAGGTATTTGGCTACCTTGATTAAATCCCACATGCCCTTAGCTGGGGTTAACCTTCCAAAGAATACTGCGTAATTCCTTTTATTATGAATGTTGCGATAATTATAAATTAGGTCCTTATCAAAGGCATTACCATAGCGATAAACCCTTAGCTTAACCCCATACTTGCCGGCTAATTTATCAATACCCGAGTAATAAATAGGTACCTGCGAAACGGACGCTATGCCTCGAAGTAATCCGCTCTTCATAGCTACTTCATAAATAGCTTTAGTAAGCCTATGTTCCAGGAATACGTATGAATCCTCAAGCAAACCATAAACACCATCAACATGTCTATAACCCCTCCCAAACCATTTAAGAGTTCTAAACGGTTCATTATGAAGGACCTTTATGATGGGAACGCTTAGCTTCCTAGCGAGGTATAGAGCATATACGAGAGACGTGCCGCTTTCATGAATATCTAATATTATATCAAACTTAATATTATTATACTTTAAATCATTAATCATTTTATCGAAAATAAATTTACAAGAAATTTTATTATTAATTAAAAAACTTGAAAAGCTCTACTATTATCTTTAATGCATCATCAATATAATTAGGGCATACTTCCTGAAGGCGATAATTAATATCATGAACCCATAACCCATAACCCCTAACTTCATTTAATGAACTAAGCGTAAAATGAAATGGTTCCTCAAGTATTAAAATATCATGTCCATATTTACTTAATATTCTTAATATTTCAACTGCATGCTTACGCGCACCACCAGGTAGACCGTCAACAATAGCGAGTATATTCATAAAATAACTTAAGCCCTATATTAAATACAAGGGATTTAAATATTACTCGATAATTGAATCGTATGAAAGCATACTCGGTATTACCTTATGAAAGCCTAAATACCCATACATTAAAATATATGAAGTAAGTTCGTTCAAATTAACTTTAATATATGGAGCCCTGTATAAGGAAAGCTTAGTCCCTATTTTTGGCATAATAATCTTAACTAATTTCTCTCCATGCTTAAAGCCATAAATGTAAAAACAGAATTTTCCATCTATTGCTTTACATAAGGCATAGCTTGAATAAATTAATTCATTAAGTATTAAATTTCGTAATTTGTAATACTTTGTAAATATAATTTTAGATAATATAGGATAATTCCGTGTCATATAGTAAAATCCCATCGTTATTTTTGATTCTGTTATGCCTGTAGTTTTTCCACCATAATGAATTCCTGTCTCAAAGGGAACATACATTATCCTATATCCTCTATTCCAAAGAATTAAACCCAGTAAATTATCATCCAAATAAAGAAAAGTCTCACTAATAAACGGCTGACCCCAGGGACATGAATTCTTAACAGCATCGACTCTAACAACCATGTATGAACCATCGGCATAAGTAACGTAATGAGGCTTATCAATTCCATAGCACTCATCAAACCTTAATTTATTGCATATAAGTCCAAATCTCCAAATCTCATTACCATAACCACCTACGGAATTAATTATCTTACTCCTGTAATCAATATACGTTAGTCCACTTGTGGCTGCTATTTTTTTCGTCTCCTTCCATGTGCTCTATCATTTTTGCTAGGGATTCTGGTGTGGGTATTAGGTCGTTGTTTGCGAAGGCCACGTACTTCGAATCCGGGTCCCTGGTCTCCCAACCAATGTTCATACCACCAGCATAGCCCAAATTCCTATCATTGCGGATTATCCTCACCCTAACACTACTCGGTTTATGCCCCTCAATGAATTTCCTAATACGCTCAAAACTACCGTCCGTGGAGGCATTATCAACAACAATCAACTCGTAATCGTTAAAGTCAAGGTTAAGGAAAGACTCGAGACTTCTCAAGGCAATGTCGATGAAATTCATACTATTGTAATTAAGCCAAACAACAGAAACCCTAACCACGTTATGCTAATTGTGGGTTGCCTTTTAAGGTGTATGTTCATTTATAACGTGTATGTTGTTAGGTCTTTATAGAATCTCTCCCACATAATCTGTGTCTCATTAAGGTAATTATCAACAGTCTTGTAGCCGTTAATTACCAAGCTTCTTCTAAGCTCCCTATCCCTAATCACGGTCTCAATAGCCCTTAACACAGAGTTCACTGTTGGATTTACAATTAATGAGTTATAGCCGTGGATTAAGTACGGGTGTTTATTCAACTTCCTATTGGTAATAACTACTGAACCCGCATCCATGCACTCCCATGGTATTATTCCCGAGTGTAGGTTAAACATGAAGTATAGGCACAAGTCAGACTCCTCATAAATCCTCAATAACCTTTCAGTATTAACCCAACCAAGGCTAACGCCATAATTACCAGGTGCATAACCACCAACGAAGTACGTGATTATTGATGGGTATAACCTCCTCAACTCCTTAACAACTCCATAAACAAGCTCAGGCGCATTCCTAGGTGCATACCTATAGTAAGTGAACACCTTCCTGACCTCACCCAGATTGCTTGGGTCCTTCCTTGCTTTAACTCTCAGGAATGTGTATGGTACTTGGAAGCACGGCATGATCTTACTATACCAATCCTTAATGACTGGGTCATTGGTAAGGCCTATGTAACCAAAAGAATAAGTTAACTCCGCAAAGTACCTATCCATACCGGCTGGGTAAAAGAAACCCTCCTCATCCTGTATGAAGTACATCTTTGCATCAACATTATTCATAAAGAGCAGTGGGTATGCAGTAGTCCAGTAGGTCGCTATGCCAAGGGTCGTGTGAGGCAACGATTCGACATCGTTAAGCCTATTGATAACATGAACCTTACTGTCACCTAAATCGTAAAACTTAAGAGCATTCGTGAAGATACTAACCTGCTCACTTTTAATATTGTCGAATAGCGTGAAGTGAATCTCAATACTCTTTGAGGATAAGAATTTAGCCAATGCAATTACCTGCCTAGGACCAGCACTCGCATCTTTTGGGAAAAACGGCGCTAGTATGTTAGCACTATCTATCTTACGAGGAGCATTACTTAACCACCTAAGGTTTAACTCACGAATTTTATTAAAATCGACGGAATCCAAAGCATCGAAGATCTCAATAAGTGGAGCCCTCATACTCTCCTGGGAATAGGCAATACTATACCGAGAATAACCAATCAATCCTTTAAGCCTTGAAGACCTAGCTATAATTGGTCCCCCAAGCTTTCTAATGATATTAATAATATCCACCATATCAACTCAACGTTTAAAGATAAAAGTATTAAATGCATTACTTCTCAATGAAGAAAAGGCCTGTTGGATTTCTACTTTTATGCACGTCAATTGCTATGGGGCTTAAGGATAATATTCCATGATGGAATTAGGAAGCTCCTAAAACTGCTGGGGCTAGGAATAATGCACGCGTTAATAAACCAAGAGGGATACATTAATAAAGAGATACTTTAGTTAGGTTGGCAATGAGTGATATTCGTAGATATTTTGAAGTAACACGAGCACTGGGCTTGAGGATTGTCATTCATGAAGTCATTAGGAGGGTTTGAAAATACCCTATTACTATAATGGTTTGAGAATAACCAATGACCTTGATTTTCACGCATTAATTAATGTTAAACGCTTGGGTTACGGACTTACCCCGGTAAATAATGACATCTTACTAAAGACCCCATATGGAACCCTCTATGTCCCCTATAATTCCTCAATATTAAGTGGGTTTGAGAATTTAATAAGATGTATTCAGCGTTAAATGTTAAGGATAGGGTTGTGCTTGATGTTGGCGCGCTTCTTGGTGAGACGGCGCCGTACTTCATTGGTAAAGGTGCAAGGCTTGTTTATGCGTATGAGCCGGTAACGCTATTTTACGAGTACTTAGTTAGGAATGTTGAGTTGAATGGTGTTAGTAATGTTGTTAGGGCTGTGAATGCTGGGTTGTGGTTTGAGGATGGTGAGTTTTGCCTTGATGTTAATAAGCCTGGTCATGGTCTTTGGATTGAGGGTTATGAATGTTCTAAGCCAGGGCTTTACAGGGTTAAGGTTCTTAATATAGCTAGGGAGTTTGGGAGGGTTTATGATGAGGTGGGTAACTTCGTTGTTAAGTTTAATTGTGAGGGTTGTGAGTACTCAATACTCACATTGCCATGTGATATTATTAGTCATGCTGATGAGTATGTTATGGAGGTTCATGGCGCGCCATCACCGATAAAAGATAAATTAAGTAGGTGTGGTTTCGACATGAATGTGGTGTCTTCAGGTACGTACTCAATAATTCATTTCCGAAAAGCTTTAAAGTAATTAACCACTGCATGCATTAATGACTGTCGTCATTGGTTTTAATTGGCCTGTGGAGCATGATCATTCTGTTGCTGTGGTTGTTGATGGTGAGTTGGTCTTTGCCAGTGAGGAGGAGAGATGGACTAGGCATAAGCACTCGATTGATGAACCGCCGATTAATGCGCTTGTTCAAGCCCTCAAATTCCTAAAGAGTAAGTACGGCCTTTCACCCAGTGATGTTGATGCCTATGCCGTTAATTACGAGCCGAGGCTTTATAGGCGTGTTGATAGGGCTTATTGGCTTAGGCATGTTATAATTAATGGTGTTAAGTATGGTTATTATGATGGTGGTGAACTTGGCCTAGCCATTGACTACCTAAGGTCCAGGGTTAATCTAGATAATTACCTCAAGTACGCTTACTACCTAATTAGGTACTCGATTAGGAAGGCTGGTTTTGACGCGCCGATTAACATTAAGGTAATCCCAGTTGAGCATCACCTAGCCCACGCAGCCTCAGCCTACTACTTCAGTGGCTTCGGCAATGCGTGGTACTGACAGTGGATGCATATGGTGAGATTGATTCAACGGTTATTTGGAGAGTCAAGAATGGTGAGTTTGAGAAATTATTGGCAATACCAGCTTATTATGGTTCGCTAGGTGCATTATGGGATTATGTTTCACAAAATCTGAACTTTAGGTCATCATTCCTCGAGGGTCCTGGTAAGGTTATGGGCTGGCGCCGTATGGTTCGCTGGATAAGGATGTTTATGGCAGGTTTCTCGACGTTTTTGACCTAGATAACAAGGACTACCCATACATATTAAGGGATAGGTTTAAGATGAATAATTATGGCGGTGATGTACATAGTGGTGTTGCTAATCAACATATGAGGATTGCCGATTTCATAACTGGCGGTATCATTGATTGGGATCCTCGTGGTGAGCTTGATAAGAGGGCTGTGAATATTGCTACGCACTGCAGAAGTTTACTGATGACGTCATGCTTCGTTTGGCTGAGTGGGCTAGGAGCCATGTTAATGAGCAGTACTTGGCCTTGGCCGGTGGTGTGGCCCTTAATGCCAAGGCTAACATGGCCATTCATTACTCGAAGTTATTCAGTGACATGTTCATATTCCCGGCGGCCAATGACGCGGGGACCACAGTCGGAGCCGCGGCATACGTCTATGAGCATGTGCTCGGTGGTAAGATGAAGAATAGTAGACTAAGGACTGTTTACCTTGGCCCTGAGTATAGCGATGATGAGGTGAAGAGGGTTGTTGAGCGTAGCCGTTTTGAGGCTCATTACATTGGTGATGATGTTAATGAGGTTGCGGACTTGGTTAGTAAGGGCTTCATAGTTGCTTGGTACCAGGGCCGTGCGGAATTGGGTCCAAGGGCCCTTGGCAATAGATCAATTGTTGCTGACCCTAGGAGGACTGACATGTGGAAAGCAGTCAACAGTATTAAGGGTCGTGAGTGGTGGAGGCCGTTGGCTCCATCGCTACTTGTTGAGGACATGGGTAAGTACTTCATTGACCCAGTCCCGCACCAATTCATGATACTGATGTTCAGGTTTAGGGATGGGATGAGGGAGGTTGTCCCAGCCGTGTATCACGTTGATGGGACTGCAAGGCCACAGACAGTGGCTAAGGACGAAAACCCAACCTGGTACGAACTCATAAAGGCATTCAAGGACTTAACGGGGGAGGGCATTGTACTAAACACAAGCTTCAACCTAGCAGGAGAACCACTAGTCGAAACACCACAAGACGCAATAAAATCCTTCGCAATAGGAGGACTAGACGCAATATACATACAGGGCTGGCTAATCAGGAAGAGGTAAGTTTATGAGTGTGTTTGCATTTAATAGGTTTGTTGGTGCGTATGAGTTCATTAAGTACTCGTATTATTATTTTAATAATTGGTTTAGTGCCTTCATTGATTACCTAAGGGGGTGTTATTTCATCAACGTTAAATTTAGAGACGGTCCTCAATTTTACTTAGATAGCTTGTTTATGAGGAGTTAATTAATTTGAGTCTAGTCTTATACGTAATTTTCAAATTAACCCAGACGGTGCTTGCATATTAAATAGTAATGTTAATTGCGACATTAACTCAGACCTGGAGACAGCGATCAAACTTAGTAAGTTGGGTTGGAGGTTTGGTAAAAATTATTACTTTAAGGATTTTGGGAATTTCATTATTAAATTTAGGCATCTCTCTACTCCATCAATAATCGAAATTTTTGAGTACAACATCTATGATGTTGGTATTGATGGTGACGTTATTGACGTAGGTTCAAACATAGGTGATTCAGCGGTTTACTTCGCATTAAGGGGTGCAAGGCGTGTTGTAGCTCTTGAGCCAGTAAGGACGGCTTATCTGGAGTCTTTAGTTAACCTTAAATTGAACGGGATCGCCAATAAGGTCATAGTTCTAAATAGGGCATTAAGTAATACGTATAAAGTTATTAAGATTCCAAGGATGGGCTTAATAAGTTCTGGTCATTATACAGATTATGGTAATAATAGGCTGGTAATGAGGTTAATCAATAAGTTATTACCGTGCGATTTAGGTCATCAATACGTTGAAACGATTACACTAAAGGATGTTTTTGACCTTATCGATGAACCGTATTTACTTAAGTTTGATTGTGAGGGTTGTGAGTACGATGTTATACTCAATGATTATGAGTATGTGAGGTTATTTAAGAAATTAATAATTGAGTATCACTCAGGCATTACGGGATTAAGTAAGGATGTACTAATCAATAGGTTGAGTAAGGACTTCAAATGCTACATAGACCCAGGCCTCAGCATGAATATCGAGGAAATAGGACTAATAAAATGTATCAGGAAGAACTAAAGTACATTATTGATGGTGGTGATGTTATGCTTATTGAGAATAGTGAGGGTAGTAACCTGGAGGTCTTTAAGCCATGATCGAGGGTGGTGGGTTAAGGTTTATGGGCGTGATTAAGCCGAGCATTGATGATGTTGCTGAGGCACTGGCAATAAGGCTTAGGGCTAGGAGGTCAAGGTTTAGGTACATATCATGGAATCTAACACTAATGAAGTACGCCTTGATGATTGGTGGCAAAGTATCAGGGAGTATAAGTAGGGTGCTTGACGATAGGAAATTCTATGTAATATGGAGTAAAAAGCCGATGTGATAAGCTAATCTAATTCTGTCGGAAGATTGATGATTGTAATCATTATTCTTGAGACTAATAGCAATATGTTAAAAGTGATGGGTAGTTTATCAACTGTTCTTTAAAAACATAGCTTAAATGATGGGCAATTAATGAGAATAAGAAAATTAGCGATTAGGTTCTGCGAATTAAATGGTTAGTGCCAGGTTGCATTAATGGACATTACTCAGAGATAATTATTGCATTTAAATATACCTAAGTCTTATGTATGCCATGTCTTTCACATGGTTTAAGTGCTTAATCCTGACCGGTCTGTAGCCGTAGTCACTTAGGTAGTTTATTACGTCGATTGTTCTGACCTGGTCTGTGTGGACCTCAATGATAAGCTTATCAATTAGCCCCTTACTTAGTGTGCTCCTCGAGCCCATTAGTACCCTCATTTCATAACCCTCAACATCAATCTTCATAATGTCTATGCGGTCAATAACCTTACCGAAAAATGCCTAGACCTACTCAGCACGTGGTCTAAAGTCACGACAGGTACATCATAATACTTAACTAAACCAAGGTTACCAATTTGGTTCTTAGTTAAGTGATCCTTGATGAGTGATGATGCCTCGACATTACTCCTCGGTATGTAAAGCCTTGCAATGCTTATCGAATCCCCGAGCGCGTATGGCAATGCCCTAATGTTCCTAGCCCTATTTAACTCAATATTACTCCTTAACCACCTATAAGTCTCTGGGTTTGGCTCAAAGGCTATGACAAGTCCATCATCGCCGATAAGCTCGAGGCCCACAGTGAGTATATACCAATGTACGCACCAGCATCAACAACGACATCACCCTTAGCCGGTGTGAAGTCTCTATGAAGTGAATACTCCATTCTGTCGAACATGTCTGGTATGTTTATGTTAAGTGTGTCGAGGTCATTAATGAAGACTTTAACACCAAGGGGTAATGCCATAATTGGGTGTTTGATTAGGCCATGGGTGATTAATGGTTCGATTAATCGTGCCCTAAGCATAAATCATCACCAAACCTAATAACCTGGGGGAGACTCCTTAAAAGAGTCCTAACGAAATTAATCACATAGGCATATAGTGCATGCGAAGACCGCATTATTAAGCCCAACACATGCCATTATCATAGAGACATTAATACAGCACGAGAACCACTAGTCGAGACACCAAGCGATGCATTGAAATCCTTCGCCCTAGGAGGACTAGACACCACGTACATGCAGGGTTGGCTTATTAGGAAGAGGTGATGGTTAGCTGTGTTTATGTTTGTTGTGTTGTAGGTGTCTTAAGTTTCTTGTTATGGTGTGTATTGGTGATGCTGGGTTGGGTGTTTATTTGCCTTGTTTTGTTAGTATTTTTGTGCTTCTTGTACCATCTTCTCTATGTCTGGTAGTCTCTTCCTCACGTCCTCGGGGTCCAGCTTCGTCTCGTGGAATCCCCAGACGTGTAGGTAATTGGCGGTGTCCCATGAGTGTCTGACCCAATCGCCGAGTGTCCTCGATATTGTCAGTACGGCTTTTTCAAGATCCGTAACCGTCCACCTACCCCTGCCCTCAACCTTATCCAGCACGTCCCGTAGATCGTAGTACTAGGCGAGGGCCTTAATAACCTCCTCAGCAGCCTTATACAACTTCTCACTGGCCTGCACCGGGTCCCTATCAACCAACTCCCTACCCTCGTCTAGGTACTTCATTGTTAACTCGAGTCTGGTCTTCATGGTTGTTTCTGGGTCGAGTCTTAGGGTTTTAATTATCGTCGTTAGTATTAATTCCTCAATGTCGATCCCACTCCTTGTCGCTTCGTCGTAGAGTGTCTTCGGTATTTCGATGTCGACGGTGCTCATGCTTTAAATCCTCATCTCATTACTTGGTTTTCATTAATTCCTTATCCATGATTCATCAATACTTGTGCGCCAGGTTCCTGAGAAGTCTTGGGTGCGTCAGGTAATTAAGGTATTAAGGTGGCTGCCTTGGTTTTGTTTGTGGTTTTTAGTGGGGTTAGGCTTGAAGTTAACGGGTGGAGGTCCAGGGCTGCTGGGTAGACTCTATGGGACTAATTGGGATGCGGGTATTATGATGAGGTGGTTAATTAGGGAGGGGGACGTAATGCCGTGATTCGTTGTGAGGTGGCGTACTTGGCTTGGGAAGGACCAACAAGCCATAGTCAGTAAGGCTATTGAGTACAATGTACCAGTAATATTCATTGACCCGAAAAGCACGTTAAGAACATGCCCAAGGTGCGGTTCTAAGCTGGAATACATTCACAGGCTAGCCCACTGCCCAAGGTGCGGATTCACCGCCGATAGGGATGTGGTCGGAACCATGAACATCCACTCACGTGCTTTAAAAGCGCGTGTGGGAACGCCAGGGCCACCCCAAACGCTCCTCTAATGAACAATGAAGCCGAGGGAGGGGAGAAACAAGGGTGAAGAGATGAAGAACACAACGAAAAGCACCCTAAATCAACGAAAAACAACGAACAGGCCCAAACCCTAGTTTGTGTGATGTGTAGGGACGTAGTAGGCGGTGGCGCGCCCCTCTACGGCAGGGCAGGGTTCAGGCTGAGGATTAGTGAGTTAGAGCTCTGGTACATACCCATGTTCTACCATGGCTAGGTAGGGAGGATTGGGTAAGGGTTTATGCACTACTTGGTGGTGTGTCTCACTATCACGCATTGGTTGGCGAGGTTGGGGAATTGACGACTTAATTAGGAGGCTCTTTCTTGAACCGGGGGCGTCGCTTAGGGACGAGGTCATCTTCCTACTTAGGGAGGAGTTCAGGGATTACACGACGTACTACAGCATCCTTAAGGCCATGGCCCAGGGAGCCACGGGTCCCTTGGAAATAACGAACGTAACTGGAATACCCAGGCAACACGTTGGTAAGTACCTGCACGTGCTTGAACAGCTGGGCCTTATCGAGAGGGGGCGGGTATTATTCACGAGGAGGGGTATTTATAGGGTTAGGGATAGGGTATTATCCACCTGGTTCAGATTGATAGAGCCAGTCATTACATCGGGTATTACCGACCAACGGAGGCCCTGAGGCTAATTAAGGGTGGGTTGGAGATGCATGTTGCCGAGGCGTTTGAGGAGGTTGCTAGGAAGTACGTGGAGTCACTACTGGCCAGGGGCTTGATTAGGTATGGTGAGCTGGGCAGGTTTGTGCATAAGGGCATTGAGGTAGACCTGGTGGCCATAGACCACGCCAATAGGGTTGCTTACCTATTCGAGGTCGAGTGGAGCGACCTAAGCGAGGGCGACGTAAGGATTTTAATACGCGAACTAGAGGTTAAGGCAAGGCAAATACCACTAGAGGGCTATGAGTACAGGTTCCACGTGATATTGAGGAGCTATGAAGGGCTTAAGCTAACCAACGCGGATGTTGTAACCATAGGCGACATGTCATTCGTGGCTGAATAATGCGGTGTAGGTTAAGTATTGTTTTATTAATGCATTCTCAAGCTCGTTGCTCCACTTAATCCTTGGTTTTATTGCTTTTATGTACTTGAGTATGCTGCTTATCAGCTTGACTATGTCGTAGGCAGCCTAATCCCTATCCTTAAACTTCGATAATGCCATGTCCAGGTCCAGCTCATTGTATTGATGACCATGTAGGTTGAGGGTCAATGATGGTTACGAAGGATAATCCTCCATACTCAACCTTCTCTAGTATTAGCATTAGCCTTACTAGTCTCGTGATTAGAACCTTAGGCGCAGCTTCTCCAGGTTATGGGCACTCTCTACCCAGTGGCCTATGTCTACTTTAAGTTCATTAGTGGACTTTGAAGGCTCCTTGATCCTCTTGTTCATCTCATCAAGCTTTTATTGAGTTTCTGGAAGACGCGCCTTTCACGTAGTTAGCCAATGCCTTAATGGCGTCAGTAATAGCCTTTAGCTCCTCAATAGTCCTCTTAACAGCTCTCCGTACTCTCCTCAAGTTTGCCTAAGGTCTATTTACCTCGCGCGGTTACTTCAATGGGGGTATTAAATGGCTTTTATTGAATTGACTAGTTTAATACTCATGGATTTGCGAAGTAGGGTTTTCGGGATGACTAGTGCGTGGTATTAGTCTTCATGGACGTTTAGGCTTTGGTGTCTTAAAGTGGGTCAATTAGGGTTGGCTAGGGGGGATTGCTATGGGTAATTGGTGAGTAGTACTTATTAATGCTGTCTTTATCGTGTCTTCTTGCATGATTAATATATCTGGTGATGTTGCTCGTAGGCTTTTGGAGTTGAGTGATGCCATTGGTGTTAGTCCCAGTGATTACGTTAACATGCTCCTCAGCTCCTCACAGAGGCCTAGGCGTATTGATCTCATGCCCCTTAGGTTTAAGGCCAGGGTTGCTGAGGTTGTGGCTGAGGCTGCCTCGAGACCTTCAGTAGGCCCCTGGTTGTTTGGAGTGGTGGTAAGGATAGTACTGTGGTTCTTCATATTGTTAGGAATGTGGCTAGTAGGTTGGGTAAGTCGTTTGACGTTGTCTTCATTGATCATTTCATGCATTTTGATGAGACTATTGAATTCATTAATAAGGTGGCTGGGGAGTGGGGCCTTAGGCTTTTCATCAAGGGTAATGATAGGCTTAGGGCTTTAAGTACGGTGACGTGGTTAGGGTTAATGAATTGGATCTTAGGGATAGGGAGGAGTTGCTTAGGATTGGTTACTCCAAGCCCGAGTTCACCTTCAGCCTGAGCAACATTGCTGCTAACCACCTCCTCAAGACCGTGCCACTTCTCGAGTTCATTAGGGATGGACAGTACGACGGTGTCTTCATTGGTATTAGGTGGGATGAGAACCCGGCGAGGGCTGGTGAGGTATTCTTCAGTAGGCGTGAAAACCCACTGCACATCAGGGTCCACCCAATATTGCCCTTTACTGAGAGGGATGTTTGGGACTACACACTAAGCAATAAACTACCCATTAATCCATTGTATTATAGGGGTTTTAGGAGTATTGATGATAAGTATGAGACAAAGCCCACTGGCAGTAAGCGGCTTGGGAGCAGGATCTTGAGCTACGCCGGAGAGGGCTGGGAGGGCTCAGGATAAGGAGGGTATTATGGAGTTGCTTAGGCGTTATGGTTACATGTGACCATGATGAGGAGGCCGAACGTAGTTATTCTAGTCATTGACACGCTTAGGGAGGATTACAGCCAGGGCCTGGAGAGGCTTGGGGATCTCGGCTTCGTGAGGTATGAGAATGCCATTGCAGCGGCGCCATGGACACTGCCAAGCCACGTAAGCATGATCACCGGCTTATACCCAAGCCAACACCAGATACATGAGGCGTATAACGTAGGTCTTGAGGAGTTGGTTAATATATCGAGGGAGGGTATGCAGAGGTTAGGCTATGGTGTGTTGGGTGAGCTTAGGGATTATGGGTATGAGACGTATGTAATTAGTGCAAATCCGTTTGTATCGCAGGACTTTGGGTTTAAGGCTATGAATAATATGCTAATACCTGGTAGGCTCTATTCTCTATTTCACTTTAGGCTTTACAATGTGTTGGTTCATGAGTATGGTAGAGATAGTATTAGGACTTTTTTTTGGGTCTCCTTAATCGTGATAATGTGAGGGACGCCTTGGTTAAGATTGGTCACTCACTTAGGTACTATATTGATGTTTTTTTTGAATGGACTTAAACTGCTTGATTTGACAATGGAGAAGGGCTCTAGGACTATGGTAAAGATTTTGAATGGGCTTAAACTTAGTGAGCCCTTTTTCATGGTTGTTAATATGATGGAGGCCCATAGTCCTTACTTTCCCAATGATTTCAATGATAAGCTTTATAATGGTGCCATTGCTGATTGGATTCTTGGTCGTGGTGTTAGTGATGGTTATTTACGTGAGTTGAGGTTTAGGTACGGCATCCACGCTAGGTATGCCGTTGACAGGGCTATCGAGATTGTGCGTGCCTAAGCCGTTACCTTGACAACACGCTTTTCATCGTAACGTCAGACCACGGGGAATTACTTGGCGATGGAGGCCTCGGTCACGGGTACTTCGTGAAGGACGGCCTATTAAGAGTCCCACTATGGATAAGGTGGCCAAATTGGTTCAAGGCGCCAAAACAGACAAAACCGTTAATAAGCCTAACAGAGGTACCATCAATAATTAGGATGGTTATTAATAATAATGGTATTCATGAGGTTGGGTCAAGCATAGCAATAACAGAGAGCTTTGGATTAACGCCCTTCCATAAAATAGACATTAAATCCCTAAGCCATCATGAATTAATGAAGCACTTCAGCCATAAAATCAGGGTATATACAGGCAAGTGCGTCTTCACGTATAATAAGAGCATGGACTTGGTCGAAGAGTCTAGTTGCGAGGATTCCATCATTAAGAGGATAATTAATGTGGTTAGGCCGTATACCATGTCGGAATAAGCTATGATGGGGAATATGAACTTTCGTGAGTGTTACGGGAAGGGGAAGGCGTGATTGTTTTTTTGTTTCAGGTTAATGATGAGATTATTGTGATGATTAAGCCAATGATAAACAATACGCCGAAGAATCTAAGTATTACTGGACCATAGAATTGCGGCGCCATGTTTGTGAAACCCAGGGCCCAGACTACGTAGAATAATAGCATTAGGACTAGACCGAGGATTAGCAATGCCCTCCTCATCCTTTGCCTAATCCTTAATCCCGGCATTAGTGGTAATGCAGCGGCTACTGGTAGTGCCGCCAGACTTATTAACAATGACTCGTCCGGTCTCTCGAGCGCCTTTATTATTATTGGCACTGGGCAGTACGTTGGCTCTAGGGACTTTATTAATACGGGGCCTATGGTTATGTTCGTAGGTAATACGGGTACATTCGTTGTTATTAATAGGCTTATTGAAGAATTAATCCAATGGGTTACTGTAATCACATCCCTTAATTCATAGGTACCACCACTGGTTACGTTCATGCCTACTGATTGATTTGCTATGCTCATTGATATAGTCAGCCATGTGGATGCTGTTTTATTCGTTATGTACATTATTGCGTATGCTGGTACATTACTTGGATAGTTAAATGCGGTATTGCCACTGATTATTTCCATGCCCGAGTCTCTTGTAACGTATAGGATAAGCGGCTGGTCTGTTAATACGTCTATTTCGTAAATTCCCGGTGTAGTATTTACATTTAAATCAAAGGCTATTGGGTATGGTTTCATGCCCTGTGTAATTGACGGTGCCTCGGCGGTTGAGCTGTAATTACTTGCCCGTTCCTAAGTATTGACATTAATAGAATTGCTGGTTGGTCTGTGTATGATACTCCATAGATAATCACTTTGTTAACGCTCCCTGTAAAATTAAGTCTCAGGTTAAAGGTTATCGTAGAACCTGCGCTTATTGGTAATACAGTGCTCGTGAGTGGTGTTGCCGTAACCTGGGGTATTTGTGATAAATTTATTATTGTGGTTATTGTGTAGGTGCCTGGCGGTATTACTATCTCACTGGTATTTATCGAAATAATGCCTTGGTTGAGCCCACTGGGTATTGTTAACGAGTAGTGATTCTCCGTATAATTTATTGCATTAGTAATTAATTGATTCGGTATTATTTCGTAATCATTTATTGCCAATGGGCCTACGTAGCATTAATCACTAGTTGGTAATCACCACATATTGCGTATATACCGTTTACTTTATTCACAGGTGTTATATAACCTATGGCCTGCCTGCCGGATTAATGGCTATTAGGGAATATGTTGGAAGTATGGTGTTATTGATATAACCATCTGGTGTAAGTGATGTAAGGCTGTAAATATCGACATAATTCTTAATCAATGGTTCCCAGTTAATACCTACCTGCCCGATTCCCTGATACGGAGGCCACATTGGTGATATTGGTGATGTTAATACCGTCATCATTATCGCCACGGCAAACGTTAATACTGCCAATTTACCCTCGCGTAACCTACCGAGAACCTCAACAAGCGTTATTATGAGGATTGCGGGAACAACAGCCACAAAACCAACGCCTCCGAGTACCGTAGCTACTAGGCTGGTATGGCTGTGCCCAGGGTGGCCAGTTGGATGAAGGAGGTTGTTGATAATAGGTAGATGACTTGGTTAAGTACTACTTGCGTTGTTATTTCATGAATTATCGAGTATGCGCCGGCTATCCAGTAGTAGGTGAATGCTGCCAGGCCTATGGTCATCACGTACTGACTCGACTCATTAAACTCCCTCTTAATGAACCAGTGGGTTATTGGGACCAATACGTTGAGTAGGTTGGTGACTGGGCTTAGGAATGCCATCAATGCCGAGAGGGTGGCACTGACGAGCCTATTATCCCTATCAATGTGGTGGTACATGGCTATGGCCAATGCCGTTGATAATGCCTGCGGAAGCCAGGGATTGGTCATTAAATTGATGAGCGAGGCATTAACTATTGATGTGAGGACTAGGAGGAGGGTGAAGCCCATTTCCAAATCCCTAGCCCTACTTAATCTATACGTGTAGATTGCGATTAATGAGTTTGTGATTACTATGAGGAGTGCTATGAAGATTGGTAGGTAACCGCTCATCACCAGTGGGCCAAGTAATAGGCTTTGACCAAGATCGTTAGCGTCAATGCTTGATAGACCCATGGACTTCAAGATCAATTCCCCAAGGCCGTAGTAGTGACCGCTCCCATTAAATAATTGTAACCAAACGTAAATAACCTCAACCATGCTCACTATGTACGTTACTACTCCAATCAATGGCTTAATTATTAATTCGCGTTTCATGAATAATTAATGAAGATAATAACGGTAACTCTTTAATGCTTTACCTCAATGGAGCGTAGGCAGTGCCTAATACCAATTATTAAGTATATTAATTCATTAATTACCTCGCCAAGGGACTTGCCACTACTCATTATTGTGATTGGCATTTCAATCCTTAACTCATCACCAGTAGCTTTAATCATTAATTGATTAAGCACGGGATCACCCCTCACGTAGCTCATTAATACATCCAGTATCTCGCTGAGTTCATTAACCCTTATTATGCATGGCACGTAATTAACACCATTAATTACATACTTACCATAGTCCATGTCGCACTCAACGTGGATGTCACCCTCATCCCTAATGAGTGTGCTCACACTAATTGCTGCTGGGTATAACTTTTTAAAGGGAATGCCCATTAATTGCTTGATGTCATCAATTGAGGAATTAATAACGGGGACCGCGGTTGGGATTAAGGCGAGCGATGGCATTGTGCTGGCTGCCGAAAAGAGGGTTGCCTATGGATTCACCATGTTCAGTAGGTCTGGTAAGAAGGTGTTTAGGGTTAATGACAGCATTGGCATCGCCTCAATAGGCATACTAGCCGATATGCAGGTCCTCACCAAGATAGCCAAGGCATACATGTCACTCTACGCACTTGACACTAAGACTAGGCCGAGCATTAGGTCCGCGGCCAAGCTTCTCTCATACGTGTTATTCTCCAACAGGGTATTTCCATACTTCGTGGAGGTGTTGGTTGGCGGTGTCGATGACGAGGGACCTCACCTCTTCATAATGGATGCACTCGGTTCATTAATTGAGGATGATTACGCAGCAGTGGGTACAGGCACGAAATTGGCCATTGCCATACTCGAGAGTAATTACAGGCCTGGTATGACCGTTAAGGAGGCCAGGGAATTAGCAATTAAGGCGATAAACCAGAGCATTTCAAGGGACCCAGTCTCTGGGGATGGCATTGACATACTAACAATAACGGGCAATGGCTCAACCGAAGAGACAATTCCGTTGCAACCATTGCGATTATAGGATACGTACCTGGATATTTATTTTACCTCTTATCGTCATTACCCATCCACAATTGCCTCGTTAGTTTGATGTACCTGGTCATAAATATATTGCTTTTTAATTAGATTAAACAATTGAGGGGCATACGGTTATTTTGCCTTTTCCTCGTATAAGGTTCTGAAGATATTTACTGCAAATGCATTGTCTATGCTGAGGTAACTAATGAGTATGATATAGAACTGAAATAGTAAGCCTGCTGAAAATGCCCTTATTAGGAAGAACTTGGCTGATTCATCATCACAGATCCTACGTGCCTCCATTGCCTGGAAGGCGGAGATTAGGCATAAATACCGGAGTTGACGTCATACTTAACAAAATTCATTAATGGCCCATCCAAATACCTCACAAATGCATCCTCTATTTGACTGGTTTGTTCAGTCTCCTTAACCGCCTTTTGAACCAATATAAGCTTATTCAACGTATCATTTACATCGTTTATAAGCTCCGGGAATAACCTGGCCATTGAGTCAATTGCATTTTTTTGTTATCTTATTGTAGTTCTTCTCCGCGCATTCTGTCATTTTAACAGTCAAGCCGTACTTAATTAGTTGCGAAACTTTTCTCAACTTATTGATTGCTTCTGTATTATTAGCGGATGCCATTAAGAATGTAAGATGTGAAGAGGTTTTTAAGTATTATGTAATTGAAATAGTAATAGTAAGTTAAGAAACAATAATGAAAACCACCGAGGTATTATTATATTAACATAGTATGGAATAATAAATTAGTGATACCTAAGAACTGAATGATTAAACAATACATGGTTACACTAATGACTTAATCAATATCAATGAAGATGTGCCCCGCCCTGGAGGAGCCCAGCCTCATTGGTGGGTCAACCCCAACTCGGCCGGCCCACGCCGGCGGGACTACTCATTAGTAATAAGGGATGCTTTAGTACCTTTTTACCATAAAGACTTAAGAACCACTTATACGTATATCTTCGTGGGTGATGTGCCTCCACGGGACTGAGAACCTGATGAAGTTGGTCTTTACTGATTTAGTGCTTTTGTGTTTCATGGTTCGCATTACCAATCATGGGTAACGTAATCAGTTATTGAGCAAGGCTGCATTGGTGACGCCAAGTGTCGTTCACTTGAGGTAGATTTTTATTCATGGGTGTTTTTACCTATAATTGCTGTATGGCGTTGATATTGGTTAGGTACGGTGAGGTTGCGATTAAGGGAGTGGGTACGAGGTCCAGGATGGAGGGATTGCTCATGCATAATATACTTAGTGGTTTGAGGGGCATTGGTATTAGTGCTAAAGCCATAAGGTCCCAGGGTAGGTTGTTTGTTGAGGTGCCTGATGATAGGGTTAAGGAGGGTATTGACTTGATTAGTCGGGTTTTTGGTGTTAAGTCCTTATCTCCTGTTAGGGCTTATGTGTTTAAGGAGTTGAATGACATAGTAAATGCGGCGGTTAAGGAATGGAGTGACTTAGTTAGGGGTAGGAGGTTCGCGGTTAGGGTTCACAGGGTTGGTTCGCATAACTTCACCTCAATGGACGTGGCCAAGGCCGTTGGTGCCGCGCTTAAGCCATTTAGTGCTGGTGTTGATCTTGAGAGGCCCGATATTGAGTTATTCATTGAGGTTAGGGGTGATAATGCGTACCTATTTACCGAGGTGATTAATGGCCCTGGCGGGCTACCACTTGGTTCTGAGGGTAGGTTGCTGGCGTTGATATCGGGTGGCTTTGACTCGCCGGTTGCCGCCTGGTTCATGATGAGGAGGGGTTCCTACATAGATGCGTTGTTCTGCTCCCTGGCTTACCCCATCGATGTTATTAACTTCCTCAGGGTTTCACACGCCCTATTCAGTAGGTGGTCAATTGGTTATGACCCGAGGCTATTCATAATTGATTGCTCGCCATTAATCAGCGAGTTTAGGGCCAAGGCTAACCCACACATGTGGAGCGTGCTGTTTAAGAGGGTTCTTTATGAGGTAGCATCCAGGGTTGCCAGGTCAATAGGCGCGTTGGGGTTAGTGACCGGTGAGTCGCTTGGTCAGGTTTCGTCGCAGACCCTACATAACCTAATGGCTATTGAGCACGGCATCGACATACCAATCTACAGGCCGTTGATTGGCCTTGATAAGGATGACATAATGGATTATGCCAGGAGGATTGGGACTTACGAGGAGTCAATGAGGACTGAGGAATTCTGCGCGATATTCTCCGAGAAGCCGAGGACGAGGGTTACAATTGATGAGTTGGATAGTGAGTTTAGAAAGCTCGATCAAAGCCTCATCAATAACTTACTTAATAGCATTGTGACCCTGAGGGCCAGTGCGGCTGGTAAGGTCATTGATGGGTTGATGCTTGGTGCCAGCGATGTGGAGATTGATCACGTGCCGAGAATGCCGTGGTCATTGATCTAAGGAGTAGGGGTGAGTATGAGGCGTGGCATTACCCAGGTGCTGTAAATGTGGATGTTGATAGGTTGGTGAGTATGGCGGAGGCCATGGGTAGGGATAGGGTCTACGTACTATACTGCAGCAGGGGCCTTAGCAGCAGGTGGGGTGCGCTTGAGCTTAGGAGGTTGGGTTTCAGGGCATTCTCCATAGACATCGATAGGCTGAGGAGGTTGTCATGAGGGTGTCTAGGGGGCCTAGTGAGGGTTACGTGAAGTCCAGGGTGCCCAGGGGATTCCACCTTGAGACTGCCAGGAGTATCCAGAGGGCATTGGCGAGTAGGGTTGTTGAGGAGGACTTAGTCAATATCGATAATGTTGACTTAGTATCAGGAGTTGACGTGGCGTATATTAACCATGGTGATGTGGAGATAGGGGTTTCAGTTGCCAGTACCTACTCCCTGGGTAGGTCGTCGATTATTGAATGGAGTTGTTGGGTTGGTCCGGTGACTTTCCCTTACGTACCAACACTACTATCCTTCAGGGAGTTAAAGCCTGTGGTGAATGCCTACCTTAGGTTGAGGAATAAGCCTCAGGTGGTCCTCATTGATGGTCACGGTAGGGCACACCCATATAGGCTTGGCATCGCCAGCCACTTCGGCGTGTGCATGCGTGTACCCACTATTGGTGTTGCTAAGTCATTACTATACGGTAAGGTGGATGGGGTTGAGGGACCAATACTTGACATAGGCACAAACGAGGTTATTGGCTGGGCAATCCAGTGCGCGCCGAGTAGGCCAACCTACGTCAGTGTTGGTTATGGGATTTCGCTGAGGAGCGCCGTTAACCTTATCAAGAGGTTGTGCGTGGGTTCTCAAATGCCAATACCAATACTTCACTCGCACAACATGGCCAATAACCTAAAGAGGAGGATTACGAAAAGATTAAGTGAGAGATTAATCGAGGAATTGAATAATGAATGTAAGTCATCAATGGGAAACTACCTTTGATTCGCCATCACCACTTCTCGCCGAGCTTCTCAGGTATTAGTAATTTCTGTCTCTCAATAAAGTATGTCCTAGCATCCCTAATCATTGAGTCGATGACCTGCGGATTAGCCCTGGCCTTGGCAGAGTCCAGTATTGCCTTGGCAGTATCCACGAGCCTTAGGTCATACTCAACCAGCTTCTCCAGGTTCTCGGGAAACACCTTAAACCTATCATGCATACCAGCATCACCGGTTGGTGAGCCCCAGACCTCGGCTATTAAACTCCTTAGGTCACTTAGCACTGTCTCGTACTGCTGTATTAATGGGTCGAATGGGTTATTACGTGCCACCTCCTCCTCAGCCCTCTGAATGAAGTTAAGGGCTTCCTCGAGCATTGAGGCCACGGTCTTCCTAACGAGGAAATCATCCTGCCTAATCAAGTCCTTAACCTTATAACCCCTAAACCCAGGCACCATTAATTGCAATCGCTCTAATGGACTTAACGGGGACTCCGAAATTGGTGGTTTTGCTTCATTACCCGAGGACATTGATCATCTATCCATGCTCAATTTTATAAACCTAGCTTGGTAATTGAATGGGAATCAGCATTCAACTCCTACGACATCCTTACACGAATTAAGCAACTCCCTGTATAGATGTGTTAAAATCCTGGCAGCCTTAATCTTAGTATCCAATGCCTCGAGCAACTCGTAATAGGCTCTCCTAAGTATTTCCCTAACATCCTCGGGTCTTGTCTTCAGTGATAATTCAAAACTAACGGTGTGGCACACAACCTTAACAATTGGTTCCTCAACACACCCCGTCAACCTGATAATCACCTTACCCTCATCAACCCTAAACTCAGGAACTAGATTTAAACTGGACAGAATCCAGTTACTGCCAATTGGTGTTACGTCAGGCATGGTGTATTAGTAAATTCATTATTACCTTTAAAGCAATACACCTAGGAGAATTCCCATGATTTAGTTAGCATCATTAGTCATGCAATAATTCTTTAACTCTATTAGTAATCAAACGCCTAACCTCGGTGGGGCTTAAATCCCTTCCTTCAATTATTTTCCTACCGTTAATTATTAACGCAGGTAAGTCAAATATTTCGTACTCCCTCAATTCATTGATTATTGGCATGAATTCAGCAGGGCCTTCACCGCCAAGTAGCATTCCGCGTATTACGTCGATATACTCCCTACTAATCTTTACTGATACGAATCTAATAATGCCATTACTAAGCCCTAATTCGCTCATTGTTTCCTTAATAACTCTCTTAATCATTTCTAAGTATCTATCATCCTTACCCTCGATCATGTAGAGCTTAATGTTTATTATCATTCAATTACTAATTAACAATTAATTACTAATAAACCCTACCCTTCATTGAAAATAATTAACCAAACCGAGCAGCCAAATACCCACCTATGGCCCCCGCAAGTATGTTCACCGCAATGAAAATACCGATCTTAGTCCTACTCCAGAGAGGGCCTGGGTACATGTCGAATAATAGGCCCAGTATTGCCACGGCAATTATAACATAAATAACGGTCCTCTGGGCAGGTCTGAAGTAAATATTGTAGCTCATCATTTCCTCAGACCCATATGGTTTTGCGAATAATATGAGTAGCCCGTAGAGGACGAGAATCAATACCAGGGATAACCAGTAACCTCTGATTAATGCCCATATTGGGCTAAGGACAAGTGGTGTTGGGTAGAATACGTTGGCCAGTGCCTCAAGTATTAACGTAACCACTGACACAAAGAAGGCATAACCAACACCAGCCACCGCATTATACCTAACCTCCCTCGTCGACATTAATTTTTCAATTTAGCAATAAACTTTATAAATTAAACTAACAATTTAATAGCGATATGTCGATAAGGCTCAGGTAATATCCACAATTGATGAGAAGGGAATTGATCAAATGGGCCCGGACGACTTAATAGTGAAGTACCACTCCGTGGATGTTAGGACCAGGTCGAGGCTCATCGTATACTCAAACCAGAAGGCTGTGGTCAGGATACAGGGCAGATACAGGGCGTCTTTGACCCGGGCGCGCATGATCTTCAAACACCCGCTAACCCAATATCCCAATTCTTCGCCAAGTTCCAATACGCGGGTAATGTGCCTTGGGAGGTCGAGGTACTCTTTGCAAGTACGGCGAGGCATGAGGCAAGGAGTGAGGGTATCACCCAGACGAAGGAGTTGGTCCCAATGAGGTATCAAGTGGCCTATTACTTCATGATTACCGATCCCGTCAAGTTCATAAACGCAGTACAGTTCAGCGGCTTTAAGTACACGGTTGAGGACTTCAAGAACTACGTATCACCAATCGTAGACCAAGCAGTTAGCCAAGTACTTAACCTAGTCTCACTAAATGAGGTCTATGCCAATCTGCATAAGGTCACTGATGCCGTAACGGCAAGTCTCAGGTCATTCCTAGACGAGGTCGGTGTTCACCTAATCACATGTAGGATTGTCAGGCTAGAGCCTGAGGATGAGACTATGAGGAGGGTAGTGCAGTTCATGGCCCTTGGGCTTGACGTTAACACCGCGATTAGGCTAGGCTCGCGGAGATAATGGCCCAGAGGAGTGATCCTGCGGCCACGAACATGATGCTTGGGGTGCCCTACTACCCAATATACATACTGCCCACGGCCGGGATGCCAAGTGGTCTACCACAATTAATGGTACCGCCGACACAGCAGCGCCAACAGTCGCAGCAAGGTGGTTCAAGTCAATCAAGTGACTTTGAGATTAGTGGGGGCTAATGATTGGTTATGAGCCATAGCGTCTTAAAAAGCCTTGGGACTTACAAGAACTCTGAAATAATCCTTGAAGAGGTAAGGATTGATAATCTATCATGCTTCATAAACCTATCAACACTCAATCAAGGGAAGATCCCCGAAATACTCATTGAACTAAGCACCGGCTGTCATCACTATAACGCAATGATTAGGGTGACTAGGAAGTTCATGGAATTATTCGGCGTGGAGACGGCTAGAATAACGGCGGTTAGGCTAGCTAGGGCGCTGGGTATTGAGGATTACGAGGCAGTTGAGCGTGGGGACATTGAATTAAGGATAAGGAGGAAGCCGAGCCATTACCCAGAGTGGGTTAGTCAAAACATTGATTCCGTAATTAATGCATTCAGCGAGGTACTGGCATCACTCGGCATAATTAATCAATCAATGATCGCTCAACCCCCAGTTACTCAGTCGCAGCGGGAGGTTACGCAAACACCAGTAATTACTTCTCAGCCGGTCACTACGAGCACATTAGCGGCTAGTGTGATTAGGACCTACGGTAGCGTCGGTAATCAAAACCTGGTGTTACGGTCACTGGGTGGGAATACCCACGTTGAGCTGTGTCTTGAGAGGACGGGTGGTTGTAAACCATTGGTCACGGTAAGGGCTAAACCACTCGAGGTGGTAATACATGAGGACGCTGTGAAGGCTTTTGGTGAGAATAGGGCAATCGAGTACGCCACTTGGCTCGCCAACGCCCTCTACATCAGTAATTACGAAATAAACGAGACGGGTAATGAGGTAGTGCTTAGGTCGAGGGAGGGTGCGGATAATGCATTAACCAAGGACTTGGTCAGGGTTATGGATATAATAGCAAGTAAGTACCTAAGTAGGGAGTAAATTAAGGAAATCAAAATTAATTACGGCTTTCTCTGGCTTGCATGATCAATTCCTTAGCCCTAGCTATGAACTTGGCAATTACCTGTCTGGCAATTTCATCACTCGTTATCTTACTAATAACGCTGGTCGGGTCTGGCCCATTGTATTGATACTCATGCATCACCAGGGCGAGTGATGTTAATTCGACAATGTCGGCACTCCTCTCGGTTAATTTACTCGCAACTTCCATAAGCATATTCGTAGGCATAACAGCGAGTACTCAATCGTTCCTCGAAACCTTAACGTTACGGCTAACCCTCTTATAACCTGCGAAATTAAATAAATCCCTATTCCTAGTGGCTAAGTACGATAGGTAAGACTTCCAGGCCTGGAAAGCCTTGCCTGCGGCGTTTCTAAGTAATCCATCATTGAGGAACTTCTCGGCCATTCCTATTTCGGCCTTAGCTTCCATGAGCCTTGACTTACCTATCTCATCTAGGTTAAGCTTTATTTCAATCATTTTTACATAAGAATTGACTATTGAGGGCCTTAAAAGGTATTGGTTTTTAATATATAATTGCACTTTTCCTGGGAAAATCTTAAGTAAATACTCCATGAAGTAGGATAATGCCAATGAAGTTGAGCATTAATAATTTGATTGTTGGTTATGGAAGTAGGATAATCATTAATGGATTGACCGTGGAATTCAATGAAGGTAGAACAGTCATACTGGGTCCAATGGTTCGGGTAAGACGACATTGTTAAGGCCATTGCCGGTGTGTTAAAGCCGTTAGGCGGCTCAATAATGCTTGATGGTAAACCGTTGCATGGAGGTGACGTGGGTTACATTAGTCATGCAAGTGGACTTGATCCTAACATGACCGTGCGGGAAACCTGGAGTTTTATGCCGAGGTTAAGGGCGCTAATAACTTAGATGAGGTAATTGATAGGCTTGGTATCAGGGGTTTATTGAATACTAGGGTGGGTTCCCTGAGTAATGGTCAGAGAAGGATTGCTGAGGTGGCCATAGCCATGTTGGGTGATCCTAGGGTTTATGTGCTTGATGAACCAACGGATGGGCTTGACGTGAACTTCGCAGGTAGGGTTAGGGAAATTGTGAAGAGTTTACACGGCATTATTATATACACAACGCACATAATGGCCGAGGCCCTTGAATTGGCTGATGGCTTATTAATTATGAGGAATGGCAAGATGGTTTTTCACGGAGATGTTTCCAGGCTTAGTGGTGTTATGAGGATAGTGGCTAGGAGAGAGCGTGAGACTAGGATTATTGAGGCTGGTGTGAATGAGTTAAATAGCGTTATGAGTAAGTTGAGGTCTGAGGGGTTCAATATACTAGAGGTTAGAAACTCCGTAATTGATGAGTTACTGGGTGGTAGTGAATGATTAAGGCATACCTCAGGAGGGCGTGGAGTGTGGGCAGGACTTACTACCTTATAACGTTAATGGTCTTATTACTGGCACCGTGTTTGTGGCCGCTCAGTTTGATTACATAATAATTACGGTTAATCCCAGGAATATTCATGGTGTTAATATGCCGTGAGTGAGGCCGTAACCTTCACAAGGGTTTTAATGCTAATTATTTTAATCGGCATTGTTTCCATGATGGTATCCCTATTATCCGCCACTATCGTACTTGGCACGATACAGGCGGACATGCAGAATGGCGTTTTCGAAGTACTGTTTGGTAATGGCTTAAGCGATAAAGAGCTCATTAAGGCCCTCTACATCGTTGGATTAGCATCATTTGCGGCATTTTACTTACTTGCCGAGGCCATGGTGTAATACCACTGTGGCTCACGGCCCCTAATGTAGTAAACACATTATTAATGGCCGTATTGCTGACCCCACTTGGTGTTGGCTTATTCACTACTGGGCTTAGCGTGCTAATTGGGCTCTCAAAGCAAGGTACTTCAAGATATCCACGGGTATTGGGTCAACAAAGAACCTAGCCTTCACCCTCGTTTCACTTCCCAGCATTATAATCCTATTTTCAGTGGTTATACCTGTAATCATGATAACGCCTAACGCGACTTCATACCCAGCGACGCTCCTGCAGCTATCGAACTTTGCCTTAACCGTAGTGTCAATTGCAATGGCCTTAACATCAATACCCATTGCATTAAGGACACCGGTTAATAGGGTTGGGTTGATAACCAGGGGTGAGGAACCGTAGTCATAATTTAATGATTAGATAGTTAATGCCTAGGTAGGCTAGGAAGAATGGTATTAGTACGAGGTCTGTTATGTCAATTCCAGCCGCCTCAATGGCCCACAGTGTTCCCAAGCTAAAGAGAAGGGCTGAAAGTACGTACTTCAGGTGCGGTAACCTAATCCTGGCAATCTGGTCCTTAATTACTGCCGTGAGGATAATTACTATGCTGCGGCCGATAAAGTGCCTATGAGTTGATGAGTAACTCCTTGGTATTAATGCGATGAGCACCAGGCAGCCTCAAAGGCCTCTATGGCGGATACCGTAAACACCACGGCTAAATCCCCACGCTCCTCCTCACTACCCTTGCCCTTCCCGCTCCTCTTGAATGATCTACGCGCGCTCCTCAATAGCCTATACCCGAAGTAGAACAGTATTATTGCTGAGGCAGCTAGTACGTAGTTGAGTGGTAGGTAAATGATGTACTTACCAACGGTGAATGTAGGCACTAGCACCAGGAGTACGCCGGCTATCGCGTAAAGTACTGGCTTAAAGCCCCTGTAAATTCCCTGGTAAATAGCCGTGACTGCACCGGCCTCTGAGAGCTCGAGTAGGCTTATACCGAATGCCGCAAAGAATATTCCGAAGTCCACGGAAGCACCACAATCACGCCGGTTTTAAGTATTTCTCATTCACTTATAATTACACAAAGTTATATAATTCACTTAGGCATGATATAGATATAATGACGGAGGAAGTGATGATACCAAGCATAATTGCTGAGGAATTGAAGAAGAGGGGGCTTAATCCCGAGGATGCTGTGCTTGATGCGTTAATGAAAGTAATCAACCTGGACCCAAGCGCCATGATCGAGGCGAGGATAGAGCTTGCAAATAAATACTTAATTGAAGGTAAGGAGTTAATCGAGAAAGATCCAGTGCAGGCAAGCGAGAAGCTTTACAAGGCTGCTGAGGAGTGCGTTAAGGCTCTGGCTCAATATTACGGCCTAAGGGATATACTGAGTAAGGTAAATGAAAGAGGTAGATGGACCGTTACGGAGTTAGAAAAGGCTGTTGAAGCCATAAGTGAGAGACTTGGTGATTGGTTTGGAGAAGCGTGGGACAGGGCATGGCACTACATGTGTGGGGCTTTCACGAGGCGAAGTTAGACCCCGAAGCCGTGAGAATTAGATATCCGTATATTGAGAGAATCGTGAACGAGACCAACAAGATTATAAAAATGAAGTCCGAACAAACATGAACAATTGGGAAATACGTATAAGCATAAGGCGGATAACACTATCATGCCGAGTTATAAGGTTATTAATGACATCACGAAGGTACGTGAGGAACCACTAAGTATCAGGGGTGCCGTGGGTGTATACACCCAGTGGCTTGTGAGTAAGGACGACGGCTCTAAATACGCTGTAAGGAGACAGGTGGTTAAGCCTGGCGGTAAGGCGCCACTACATAGGCATGCTTATGCGGAGACCTTTATAGTACTGAGGGGTGTTGGGAGAATGACTGTGGATAACGACGTCATTGACATAAAACCAGACATGTGCATATTCGTAAGGCCAAACACGTCACATTCGATAATGAATATTGGTAATGAAGACCTGGAGTTAATAACAATAATATCCTATGAGGATGACATGAGCATAGATGTTCTTGAGTAATTAACATCGAGCTTAAGTTTAAGGTTTATTATTAGAAATTGAACAGATACGTTTAAATATTCTAATTACTTTCAATTTAATAATGAGTGAGCCAGTACTTGAACTCAGGCCTGCTACGGCTATGAGTGAGGTTGGGAAGATGGTGCTCGCAATGATTGTCACTGGTGCATTATGGTTTATGTTTGGTTATTTAGCACCACTGCAATATCACATACCACTATGGGAGTTCGTATTAATTCAATTATTCTTTGCCTTATTCATAGTGCTCGAGGTTTGGCAGTTAATTAAAAGCGTTAGGGAAAGAGGAAAATACATTAAGGACTTCATACTCTATAAGACTACGTCTGGTTCACAACAGTGAAGGGGGATGAGGTCACAATACCCATTGAGGACTTTAATCCATGTGTAACTGACTATGCGCCGCCATATAGGACACAGCCAGGGCGATACTCAGTAGGGACGTATTATCCAGGCAGGGTGTGGTTAAAGATAAGCCACTATGGTGAGGATTACATACTTCATATTGACACGGAACAGTGTAGAAAGCTTAATACGGTGCTCAGTACCGATTACAATAAGCCCAAGATTGACTGGTGTGGTGGGAGGGTCGTCAAGGACATGGGTAAGTTAGGCAGGATTGAGAGACCAAGCCTAGCCTGCTAGGGTAATTATCATGAGTATTATTGTTTCTGGTCCCTATGGTGGTGGTAGACCAGGCGCGTTGGTTAAGCTTGGCCTTGCTCTAATCCTCATTGGACTTGTTGTAATGTTAATATCAGTGGAGGTTCATGACTGGATTTACTTCTACGGTTCTCTTTGGCTTCTTGTCATGCCTGGTGTTGGAACCCTTATCTATGCCTATAGAGGTTATAGAAGTGCTGAGAGAAGGAGGGAGTATGTTGAATCACATAATGCAATTTGGGGATTTAACAACGCATTGGTCACCCCTAGCAAGAGTTTTAGGTCTGGTGAGGTCATTTACACAATATTCATTGCAATAATCACGTTCGTAATACTGGGGGCAATTACTACTGACATCATGCATGGTAGGTTCATGCTCAGCGATACCGTTATCCTCTTAATCCTGATTGGCTTATACATACCATATTACCTCATAATTAGGAGAGTTAGGAGAGCACTCCAGGCTAGGAGGAATGAGATTAGGGATATCCTACTATATAGTGATTACATGCATATCACAACTGCAACTAACGAATCACTGGACATACCACTCAGCGAAGCCATAATCTGCATTGCTGGGCTAAATATTCCTGGCATGATATTTGGTATGACGAGTTACGATGCATTCAAGGTTAAATATAATGATAGGGTATTAAAGCTCACATTGCCTCATGGTGCTGGGAGTGAGCTCATTAACGTGCTCAAGGACAAATTAGGGCTTGAGATTCACACGTGCAATTACCTGGGCATTTAAATAATCCTATAGATGTCGATGAATTTACTGTACCATTCATTGTATGCCTTTCTACTGACCGCGTGAAACTCAAATACCATGAGTGCTTCATCACCAACCTCTTTAATGATATTCATGATCAATTCCACGTACTTATGCGGGTCATCACCATACACATCAGATATTATCAGGACATCAACGTCACTATCAGGCTTGAAGTTACTACGTACATAACTACCAATGAGCATTAATTCTGCATTGGGGTCGAGCCTGAGCACCACGTCTTTAATTCTGTCTAGGTAATAATCAATGTTACTGAGAATTCTATCCCTAATCCTCTTAACATCGATCAGCAAATCTACGAGAGTAGGCATTTATCCACCTCATCGAACTCATGAGCTATATTAAGTGCTCTCTACGCATCATCCTTGCTAAACTTTGACTTAGGAAACTCATTACTCCGATTACTCAGTACCACACCTATTTAACTATGCCCTTTGGGAACCAACCACTCTTAGTCCTGACCAAGCCCCTCTCCTCAATGTACCTCCTCACCCTATCCCTAATGTCATCAAAGATTCTTGAATCACCGCAAAGCACCTTACCATCAGTTACGGCATCGAGTATCACCATAGAACTCTCAAGAACCTCATTTAACCTACTCAATGGCAACCAAACCACCTGCCCAATATCCCTCACCTCAATCCTATAATCACCAGTGGGTATAACAACCATCAAATCCCAATCACTCAACGGAGTATTATCACCCCTAGCCCTGGAACCAAATAAGACTACTACTAAGGACTTACGGCACAACTCATCAAGCACCTCCCTAAACCTAACCTCCCTCTGCCTAGTAATCTCATTAAGTGCCTCCAACCACCTGCTGTACATAATCCCACACCACGTCCATACACCTAACGGCCTCCTCAGCTCCCACCTCCTGTAATCGTTAATCCTGGCATCTGGGTAGCGCGCCTGGACGTAGTGTTGCTCAAGTAATTCAGCGCACCTAGTAACTTCCTGAGGTGCCTCCTTACCCAGGATCTTCATTAGGTATTGAAGTAACTCAGATGTTGAGTGAGTGATTGGTCGTGAACCACCAATCTTAATGAGCAATCCCTTGATCAATAGCTCAACGGACTGCTGGGCAAAAAAATGCAGCTGAGTCAAACCTGTTATTCGCTAAGTCCTCCCTCGCATAATCCCTAAATCTCCTCGCTTTATTAAGCCATGGCTCCGCCATTAAATTATGGGTAATGTATTATGAGGACGCTATTAAGGTTTATCTCGTCACCTTCGTCGACATTATCATCACTATGAATGCCGTGATTGAGGCTATCACGAAGGATAGTACGAAGGATTCCTTACCAGGTACCTCATAGAATATGGGCATGCCATTTAGGTAGTAGGCGAGTAGTGGAGTCCTATAGGTGGTCTCTAGAGAACCCGCGATCACCGGGCCTAGCGTATTGCCCATGAGCCTCATGGCAGTGTTAGTGCCAGTCATTGTGGCCATCCTTTCCCTAGAAGCTGATGATATTAATAACGTTATCCTGGTCACGGTCATGCCGGCTATGCCCACCATGCTTATGATCATCACGATTATCGTGATCATTAACTCGTGTATGTAAACCGTGGCCGCCATCAGCAAGCCTCCAATTGCTGCTATTCCAGACGTTATGATTAACACCCTTCTATAACCGACGGCGTTCATTAGGATGCCGTATAATGGACCTGCAAAGAGCATTATTAAGGCTATGGGCGCCAGTGTGAGGCCTGTCCTTAGTATTGTCATGCCATAACCAATGGCTTAGGCAATTCAAACATATACACAAGGGCTTGGAATGACAGGAACATACCAAAGCCGGCGACGAAGGACGAGAGTAGGGGCACCGCTATGTTGGGGTTTGCGAAGTCGCCTATGTTTATTATTGGGTTCTGCGTGGACAGTTCATGATTAATAAATAGGAACAATATGGCCAACCCAAGTGCAATGCCAAGCCAGAAATCCTCCGATAACCAACCCCAGGTCGGAGCTTCTGTGAATGAGTAACCAATTATTACGAAGGACATTGCCAATAGTGCCAGGCCTACATAATCAATGCTTTCGCTAACTCTTGCCTCGGACTCGGGTAATACCAAGTAGGCCATGAGTATTAGCACGGCTAGTATTGGCAATGCCGTCTCGTACGCGAACTGCCAGGAATAATACTGGCTAGGTATGCGCCTATTGGTAATGCTACGGCAGCCCCAATCGCGAATGTTGATGCAATGATTCCCTGGGCAACAGGCCATTCCCTAGGCGGCAGTTTCTCCCTAAGCAATGTATAGCCAATAGGATTTATGCTAAGTCCAATTCCCTGAATGGTCCTGAGCATTATTAGGATTGGGTATGTCGGCGCCATGCTCGTGAAGAACACAGCAACAAAGTAGATAATCAATGTAATTAGCAATACCTTCTTTCTACCGTAACTATCAGCCAACTTACCAAGGATTGGTGCGAGGGCCAGACCAGCCAGCGTCTCCGAGGACAAGACCCACGAGACCTCTGACTCTGTTATGCCGTATTGCCTTTCTATGGTTGGTAGGGATGGCATGACAACCATCTCCACGTACATCGCAATTATCGATATAGACGCGAGAACGGCGAGGTATCTCAACGCATCGGAACTCAATCTAATGCCGCC
The DNA here is from genome assembly GCF_001316265.1 of Vulcanisaeta sp. JCM 16159. GTDB lineage: Archaea > Thermoproteota > Thermoprotei > Thermoproteales > Thermocladiaceae > Vulcanisaeta. Next base: position 51,279 of record NZ_BBDN01000002.1, read on the forward strand.
AAGGTTTCTTAGCACGTAAACCGATATCAATACTGATTAAAAATCTAACTCACGACCTTACCAAATGCCTCTTATCGGAGTCTCAGTTTCTTTATGTGTTCATGGCATTTAGTCATTTACTGCATCGCCACGGCTTAATGCAGTCCCGGTATTAGCACTAGGTAATCCATGCATGGTATACTAATAGGTTTATTAATTGGTATACCTACACCACCTTAATGTCTAGTGTCGTTAGTTTTAAGGTTAGGAGGGAAATTAAGGAGAAGATGGAGAGGTTTAAGGACAGGGTTAACTGGGCTGAGGAGTTGAGGAGGTTTGTTGAGGAGAGGATTAGGGAGTTGGAGGCTGAGGAGAATATTAAGCGTGTCGTTGAGGAGCTCGAGAAGATACCAATAAGCGTTCCCAGGGGATTCTCGGTGAGTTCGGTGAGGGAGGACCGTAATAGTGATTGATGCATCGGCATTAACGGCCTTCATACTTAAAGAACCTGGTTGGCAGTCATTAATTGGTTATTTCATGAACTCGGTCTCTGTTGATCATGTAATTAAGGAGGTTATGAACGTAATTTGGAAGGTGCAAATTAGAGGGATTATTACTAAGGAGTACTCAATCAAGCTTCGTGACATATTAATGTCGTTAATTAGCAAGAACATTATTATAGAGCCTGAGGAGAAGTACGTCGATAAGGCATTCACGATAGCGATGGATAATAGAATAACCATATACGACGCGTTATACGTAGCATTAGCAATAAGCAGGGGCTTACCTCTTTTAACGCTCGATAATAAACAGGGAGAGGTTGCGAGAAGGATAGGCATTAATGTAGTGATGCCATTTCAATAATCACCTCCTTAGCTGCCTTATTGGTGGTATTGTATTTAAGTGCGTTATTTCGTCTGGTATCGCCTTATTAATGGCTATCTCCCTATATATGTAGGCCGAGGGCCTCCAGTACTGCTTCTTAGTGGCATAATCGACGTAGAGTAGGCCAAACCTCATGCTGAAGCCTGAGGCCCACTCGTAGTTGTCAGTCAACGACCAGTGCAGGTAACCCCTAACATCAACTCCATCACTCAGGGCCTATGCACTTGGTAAATGTGGCTGACTAGGTAATACGGCCTTAAGTAATCGGTCGAATCTGCAATCCCATTCTCAGTAACGTACATGGCAGGTGATACCTCCTCCAATACTTTGTCAATACATCGTACAAACCCTCTGGGTAGAACTCCCAGCCGAAGTCACTACATGGCCTATTGTCAGGGCTTACGGAGTTCCTTTCGCAGTAATGCCCATAACCAGGGACTATTGTATATGAATTATCGTTGGTGAGTTTAACCACGACCCTTGAATAATAATTAACGCCAATCCAATCAAGTTTATTCCTAAGATCTTCCCTGACCTCACCATATAAGTTACCGTGAATGACCGCATCAAAGAATAACCATCTGGCGTCTCGTTCAGCCAATTCCACGGCTTTATCATCTTTATCTGTTAGTGGAGTGAAGGAGTTATTTGCGTATATAAGTCCAACAGGTTTCTTACTAATTGACTTGATTGCATCATAAGCCTTGCATGAGCTTGAATTAAATTAATTAAGGCCTTCACCGCCAAGAGAGGACTTAGATAACCAGGTGGAAACCCCCACTTAACATTGATGTAACCATTCCAAGCAACCACATTCGGCTCATTCATTGTTGAATACATATCGACTAAATCATCAAGCTTCCAAGCCACGTAGGCTGCGAACCTCGCAAAGTTAATCGCCGTCTTAATATCGAGCCAACCAATGGGTCCAGAAAGATCACCTCTCCTGACCCTTATTGGGTCGTGAACCCACAGCGGTAACGGCCAGTGATAAAGGTTCAGTATGAAGAATATGTTCCTATTCTTCAAATCATTGAAGATCACCCTATAGTGTTCAATGGCAGCCTTATTAGCCGCCTCATCGAGTCTCCTTAGGTCGCGTTCATCAACATCAACCTTGATTACCCTATCGTCAACTACTTCAACATTACCACTGGGAGGCTCCGGCATTGGTTTCGGGAATACCCTGGACCACTCAACATTGATCCTGGCAATGTCGAGCCCCATCCTAACGGCATTATCATGAAAAACCCTGTATAGCTCCAATAGCCAGGCCCATTCTCTGGCAAGTCACCACTAACGAGACCAGACATTATGTTATCCCCATCATGAACCCAAACCCACCAATCACTATTTTGATCCTCATCACCTGGAACACCCATCTCATGCTGAAAACCGGCCTGAGACCAGCCAAACCTGAAGCCTTTGGGAAATGATAGTGTCACGTATCTAACTTAATCTTGGATTATTTTTAGGAGTTACTATATTACTATGCAAGTAATTGCCTTGATAATTTTCAGGTTTTAACCATGAGTAGGGTTTGGTCTACGGGAAAACTGCGGTAATCATTAAATGATTAACAGGTAAGTTCTTCGTGTGGAGATAACGGCCTTAATTATCAGTACCACTAGGTCTAGGGTTCCATTGCTTAAGCACGCTATTTCTTCAGTGATAAACCAAACAAGGAAACCCGATGAATTAATCGTTGTTATGTCATATGAGGACAGGGAGATTAAGGACTTAGTTAATCCATACGGTTTTGTAATCCACAATGCAAGCACCAGGGTAGGCCCAATGTGGGTCAGGGGCATTGAGGAGTCGAGCGGTGACGTTATTGCGTTCCTTGACGATGATGATGAGTGGCTGCAGAATAAGCTTAGTCATGTAGATGAGGCATTCAGTAAAATTGCTGGGCTTGGTCTTTACCATAACCTATTTCAATTCATTGATACTAACGGGAACGAGCTACATTACCATGAATTACCTGCCTATTATCGCTCAATGATCCTTGAAAGAAGCGTCATTATTAGGGACAATGCCGACTTATACATGCGTTCCAGTGTCAATGATTGGCTAAATGCTAATTACTGGTCATTATTTTACAACACATCAAGCTTGTCAGTGATTAAGGACGCATTAGCCCGTAGGCTTGAACTCATTGAAAGCATTAATCTATACTCAGATGCCCTATTCTTCATACTGGTACTAACTCAATGCTATGCCGTGCTTCATGACCCAATTATCCTAACCAGGTACAGAATTCATGGAGAACAAACATCAAGGAAAGTCCTAAATGGCGAACTTATGGGCATGGCCGCTAAAGACCACGAATTATTTAATAGAGTAATTAAGGAATACAATACCTGTAGGTAATCTACGGATGCCGAGTTAGCACATAACGTAATGCTTATATACATTAGTACTATCGTGTCATAATCGTGATCAACAAGAATGAATTCACTAAATACGTAGTTATAACAATACTAATGGCGATAACCATAGTATCGATAACGTCACTAGCATCACAAAACACAACACAGGTAAATGTAACAATCCAGGGTGTAGGTCCTTTACGCAATGCCTCAATTACGTACATGGAGTTTGTCCAGTCATATACGACCCAGATGCTCCATGCCTACGGCACAACTACCACAAATAATGAGGGTATTGCCGTAATTCCACAACCACCACCTCCATTACCAGGTAAGGGGGATATTATCACTATCACGATTAACGCGACAATAAATGGAGAAACCATCTTCAAAACATACAATTTTTACTTAACAAACGAGAACTTCACAAACCAAATAAACATAACAATACCAATGCCTAAAACAAATAGCCCGACAGGCAATACCAATTATGGCAATCAGAGCATGTTCTTGATAACCGTAATTATAGTAATAATTGTCGTGTTGGTAGCGATAATAATTATATTAATGAGAAGATCGAGGCAATAAATGATGCGTAACTATAAGATTCAAATTAAAAATATCAATTTTCTTTATTTAATTCCTCTGTCCAGGTACTACTTATGGAAATACCACCTCACTTCTCGCCTCCCTTGTTGTAGGCCTTGGCACTATTGGATATGCAAATACTCAATCCCAGGCCTATTCGCCCTGGCCTGTGGGTATAGCGTCATTAATTCATAAACCTCAGGCGGCACATCGGTCGATACCTTAAGCCCCATTTCCCTTAGCTGCTCCACGGTTATTGGGTAATCATGAGTGTAATAACCACTCACAAGCTTATCAGCTATTTGCTGCGCCCTTTCATCACCAACCTTATCCCTTATTAACTCAATGACCAGCTCCTTCACCTGGCGAATAGCTTATCAGCCATGTCCGCAAGTATTAATGTTTGGTCATCAACTTATCCCTACCCTTAATCTCAACTGCCCTAAGTATTGATGGCGCGGGTAAGTAGGTTCCACCAGGTCCGCCTAGCTGTGGGTCTAATGGTCCAAGTACTGCGTTTGGGTCCATTATTATTTCATCAGCTGCCAGGGCAATTAATGTGCCTCCGCTCATGGCGTAGTGAGGTATTACTACGACCTTCTTAGCCGGATGTGACTTAAGGGCTTTGGCGATTTGTGATGCCGCAAGTACGAGACCACCCGGTGTGTGTAGTATGAGCATTATTGGCATGTTGGGTGGGGTCGTCCTGATAGCCCTTATAATGGCCTCCGAATCCTCAATATCTATGTACCTATAAATTGGGACGCCGAGCAAACCAATCCTCTCCTGCCTGTGTATCATAGTTATTACCCTAGATCCATACTTACGCTCCATCAATGCAATGAGCCTCAATCTCGTATGCTGTAACGACCTCATTGATAGCCACGGTGATAACATCGCTATGAAGAGGAGTACCCAAAAGAGATAACCAAGTATGTCGGTGTATATATCGAGTATCATCATAAAAATACTATTGATGATTATTAAAAATGTTACTAGGCATTTCATGGCAATAGTGATATAATATTTTTAATTTAATTCTAATTACTAATCTACGGGATCTACCAAATGGGTAAGTACTCATTGATGATGGGTAGTGAGGCCCTGGTCCGTGGCGCCATTTACGCAGGCGTTAGATTTTATGCAGGCTACCCAATAACACCAGCAACCGAAATTGCTGAGTACATGTCCCAGTTATTGCCGAGGGTTGGCGGTATCTTTGTGCAGACCGAGGATGAATTGGCAGCCATAAACATGGCAATAGGCGCCTCCGTGGCAGATTGGAAAGCCATGGTCGCAACTAGTGGGCCGGGCTTCTCACTCATGCAAGAGGGTATTGGACATGCTATTAATGCCGAGGTACCGTTATTAATCGTTGATGTCCAGAGGGGCGGTCCATCGACTGGCCAACCAACGATGCCATCGCAGCAAGACGTCTTTCAGGCCAGGTATGGCTCTCACGGGTCCTACGAGATAATAGTCCTAAGTCCCGCCAATGTTCAGGAGTTGCTCTATTTAACAATAGATGCGATTAACTTATCAGAGCAATACCGCACACCGGTGATATTACTCACGGAGGAGGTCACTGCGCACCTGTGGGAGAAGATCTACGTACCAGACCCTGGAGAATACCCGGTGCTACCCCACGTCACACCACCTACGCATGGTGATGAGGAGGTTCCTACTCGAAAGTCAGCTTCATGATGAGAGGGGCTATAACGTGGCCAATGATCCTGAACTATCGGCTAAGGCATTGTGGCGATTGATAAGGAAGATTAGGGATGATGTGGATAAGATATCGAGAATCGAGGTTAAATATGTGGAGGATGATCCCGAGGTCTTTATAGCGTCCTACGGATGTACTGCGAGGTCGGCATTGGCGGCCGTTAAGATGCTTCGGCGGGATGGCTATAAAGTCGGCTTTCTACGGCTTGTGACTCTCTGGCCATTCCCAGAAAACGCCATTAAAAACGCCATGAGGGGTGCGAATACGGTCATTGTGCCTGAGATGAATGCTGGTTATATGGCCAACGAGTTCAGGATGCTCGGCTTAAGTGCTGTGCCTATTCCAAAGCTTGGTGGTAAAATGCCGACGCCAGAGGAAATATACAATGTCGCCAGGGGTGTTACCTCATGAACCCACTCATTCAGAAGTACCTACGCAGTGAGTATACCCAGGGTAGGAGGAGGACTATATTCTGCCTGGCTGTGGCAATGGCATAATACTTGGATACTTCATTAGGGCGATCGATGAGTTAAAGCGGGAGGGTAGGTTTGATGATTCCAAGCTATACATAGTGACGGGCATTGGGTGTTCAGGTAATATACCAGTACCGCTTAAGTACAACATCGTGCGCGCACTCCATGGTAGGGCATTATCTGTTGCCACGGGTATAAAGCTCGTAAGGCCCGATAGCGAGGTCGTGATATTTGCCGGTGATGGTGACTTACTATCGATTGGAGGCAACCACTTAATACATACGATAAGGAGGAATGTCGGCATAAAGGTGATCCTCGTCAATAACATGCTCTACGGTATGACCGGAGGTCAGGTAGCCCCAACAACGCCCATGGAGGCTATAACCCACACAACACCCTACGGTAACCCAGAACCACCACTTGACGCCTGCAGGTTAGCAGTATCACTTGGCGCCACGTACGTAGCAGGTGGGCAGTGCCACTAGCTAAGCAGTGCATTCAGTCAATTAAGGAGTTATTACTTCATAGGGGCTTCGGTCTACTTGAATGTCTATCCCAATGCCCTGTTTATCAGGCAGGTATGTAATTGGCATTGATAGGCCGTCAAGGATCATGGATTACTTCCTAAAGATAACCGTGGTATCCAATGAGTCGAGGTATGGAGATAAAATAACCATTGGCAAGTTCGCGGATTACGAAAGACCAACCTATGAGGAAATTATGTGGAGTATGGTGAGTAAGGTGAGGGAGGATGGTGATCACGAGACGTAAATCAGTTGTGGTGAGGATTGATGTGGATAAGTACCTATGCAAGGGCTGTTACATCTGTGTTGATAAGTGCCCAACGAAGGTCTTTGAGGTATCCAATATCGTTGGTGATTACGGGGCATTCTTACCCGTGGCTAAGTACGTGGATAGATGCGTTGACTGCGGAATCTGTGAGCTCTACTGCCCTGACTATGCAATAACAATTATCAGGGGTGGTGAGAGTGAGGCTTGAGGTTAGGTTTGCCGGCTTTGGTGGTCAAGGCGTGATTACGGCTGGCAGGTTATTGGCATTAATCGTGATAGAGACCGACCCAAGCTTATACGTGGTCTACAGCCCATCGTATGGCTTCCAAACCCGTGGCGGTGATGCTTTGTCAGACGTAATAATCAGTGATGAGGAGATAGACTACCCAAAGGCTAGAAAGTTAGACCTGGCGTTCCTACTCACACAACCGGCATATAACAAGTACTGTGGCTATGTTAAGGATGATGGACTTATAGTCATTGATGATCACGTTGATAAGGGCGGTAAAACGCAATGTAGCGGTAAGAGATACCGTGAATTAAGCATAATAACTAATGCAAGGCTAATGGGCAGTGACGTCTTTGTGTCAGCAATAATCCTAGGCGCATCAATAAACTACCTAAGCAACACCGAACTACTAAGGGGTAAGTTATCACTAGAGTACTCAAAAAGAGTGATTACTAACTACTTCAGGGAAACATTAATAAGTAGGAGGATGGGGATCGAAGAAATAATTAATAAGAATGTCAAAGCGATGGAGATCGGTTATAAAATGATGCAGACAAATTCGTTTAATTTTAAATAAGCCCAAGCTTATTTGCATAAATATCAATCGGCACCGTAATACTCCTCAGACTGCTTTGGCATTGCCAACTCAGCCATCCTCGATATTATCCTATCTTCACAAATAACATCATCAGATGTTAATACACCACATGGATTACCCTCATCATCAACCACAAGCAGGTACTTAACGCCATACTCACTCATCAACAAGGCAGCCCTATAAATGCTATCACTTAACTTCACAGAAACTAACCTATTATACGAACAGCATTGATCAATGCTCACGTTTAAGCTATCCGTCTTTCTTACCGTTCTTAATATATCATTAGCAGTAACGATACCCATGACCTTGCCCTTATCATCAGTTACTATCAAGTAATCAATGTTCTCTCTAACCATTAATTCAATGGCATCCTTAACAGAGGTATTTGCATTAATGGTTATTCCCTTCCTCCTGAGTACTTTGTCAACAGTAGTACTCATCAGGGCAATGAGTAAATGATCAATATATAAAAACTTCAATGAATACCCTACTCACACTGAGCGAAGGCTTTATAAATATAATAGGTTAATATACAAATGCATTATAACAAGTATCAATATAATTATGGTATTATTAATACATTATTTAAATTAACTTTAGCTAAGTATATTCTTTTTCAGTTCTTTCTTATCAATTTTGCCCGTACTCGTTAACGGAATCTCCTTAACGAAAATTACATCATCAGGCATCCACCACTTAGGTATCCTGCCGGCATCAACCTCTTTATTTAATGCCTCATATATTTGCTCCTTCGTTAAGTTATAGCCCTCCTTGGGCTTTATAATGGCTATAGGTCTCTCACCCCACTTCTCATGCGGCCTTCCAATCACAGCCACCAAGTCAACGCCAGGTATGTTTGAAATAATGGCCTCGAGAACGCTTGTTGGTATCCATTCTCCACCGCTTTTGATTACATCCTTAAGCCTATCAAGTATTCTTAATCCACCGTCATTAAGTATCATTCCAACATCACCAGTCCTGAACCAACTACCCACATAACTCTCCCTGGTCTTTTCAGGTCCTTGTAATACTCATATGGTAACCATGGAGCTCGCAACCAAACCTCACCAAATTGGCCAGGGCTCACATCCTTACCTGTTGCTGGGTCGACAATTCTTACCTCGACAAAGGGTACGGGGTGCGTTGTTAATCTTATGTAGTCGAGGAATTTATCTATTGAATTATAGTTCTTGGGGGCTATTGAGATTGACGTGGCAAGCATGTCAGTTCCTCCATATATGGATGAGAAGCTAATACCGAGCTCATGCATCTTCTTAGTGAGTCCACTAGTTATTGGCATACCACCAACCAACGCCTTTAATCCACGTAATACATTAGTCTTACCCATCTTTTCAGCCGTGTCAATAAGCATGTACATCATAGTAGGTACGGCATTTACCCAAGTAACTCCTTCAGCCTCAATAAGTTTTAATGCCTTATCAGGTGTGAACCTGCCCATTAATACATACTTATCGCATAGGTATGGTGCATGAATGAAGCTACCCCATGAGTGAATATGGTAAAATGGTATAAATGGCATTATCACATCACCCTGATGTAGGCTAGCCGGCGTATTATACATGCTAAGTTGGTATGCTATAGCCAATGCGCCATGTACAAACTTCTCATGAGTATACCTAACGGCTTTGGGGAGACTCGTTGTGCCTGATGTAAATAATATTGAGTAAAAGTCCCTTCCAGTAATCTCAATCTCGGGTTCCTTGGTAGCTTTGGTATTAACTAGGTCATTATAGCAATACTTTGTATTGCACTCAGGGTCCAGTCCTATAGTCCTATCCTTACTTACTAATGTGCTTAGCGCCCTAAAGTCACCGGAGTAAAACAGCCACTCCGTATCGGCCATCTTGATCGTATACGCTATTTGGTCAGGCGGTAATCTTACATTCACTGGGTAAATTATGGCGCCAATCATAGCCGCTGCGTAGTGGAGCTCAAACATCGGTAACGTATTCCAATCGGCAACACCAATAACCGTGCCCTTACGAATACCCAATGATAATAATGAATTGGCCAACGAAATAATGCGTTTATACGCTTCGCCGTAACTAATCCTATTGTCTTCCCAAACTATCTCAGTTTCAGGCACAATATCGCAGCTCTCTTTATAACATTGTTTACCGTAAACCCAATACCGAAGCCCTCCATTCATCATCACCCCTCCTCAATATTTATTATCCTTTTACCTAAGTCATATGAACCAACTTTATAACCACTCTGCAAATACTTCTCAAGATATAACTCAGCCACCAGCGCATACCTATCAATTCCCAATCTTTCTGCAATATGTGTTAGGATTATCACGGCAATTGCATGCCTAGTAGTGATAGTATATCCTTAGCCCTAAACTCAACCTCCAATGGACTTAATGACGTAGCCGTCTGTAACGTACTCCTTATAACATTCATCGCCGCCTCAGCAGTATTGTGGTATGCCTTGATCTCGGCTACGATATTCTCAAGGTCATTGAGCATTGCAATATGTGCGTTTTTCTTGGTCATCGCCTCTAGCATATCCAATGCCTGTATATTGCTCGTACCCTCCCAAATAGGCGTTATCAAGGCCTCCCTATGCCACCTCTCAATTGGATACTCACTCAGGAACCCAATGCCGCCGTGCAACTCCATGGCAAGTCTAGTTACGTATGCCGCAGCGTCCGCCGTGACATTCTTAGCAATGTGGGTTAGTAATCTGGCATAGTGGTAGTGTTCACTGTATGGTGGTTTATCACGCCATGATTTATCAAATTCATTCACAGCCTTGAAGACCAACGCTGTCGCACCCTCTATAGTCACCTCCATATCCATCAAGTCCCTAATCACCAATGGATGCTCGATGAGCAACTTACCAAATGCGCTCCTCTTATTGGCATACTCATAAGCCTCCAGGTAAGCCTTTCTGGCAACACCAACAGCGCCAATAGCGTTGGCAAGCCTTGAAACCATTAAATCTTCCATTATATAGTAAATGCCATTGCTTAAGTCGCCGATGAGGTACGCCTCAGTACCGTGAAACTCAACCTCACCGGTGGGTACTGAGTTCGTACCACTCTTCTCCTTTAACCTCCTAACTATGAAGTTAAGGTCCCCCTTCGAATTTAGGCGAGGAACGGCAAACAACGCCAATCCCTTAGCCCCAGCTCTACCACCCTCCGGTCTCGCTGATGTCAATGCAATGTCGGCCAACCCAACCCCACTGGCGAAGTACTTATCGCCGTAAAGCCTCCATAAATCACCATCTCTTTTGGCAATCGTAGCATTAGCACCTAGATCGCTGCCTCCCTGCACCTCCGTGAACCACGTGGCGCCGAAATTAATTGGGCGCTCATCGCCAATCAGCCTCGGTATGTACCTCCTCAGTTCATCATTACCATACTTATATAGTGCGTATGCCGTCTGGATTGTTATGGTGATTATACAGTAAAGACCTGGGTCTGATACTAGGAACCCCATTGCGTAGTGTTCATGCCAACTACCGCCATGATATGGAGGCTTGTTTATGCCGAAATCGAGCACCAACTTCTCAATAGCCCATCTCTCAACCGGATTCAGCCAAACCCTATCGACCCTATTACCATTGATATCCCACATAATATGCCTAGGTCTCGAAACCTTATCCACATAATCAGTAATTTCAAGTAAATCACGGCCGGCAAAAATCCCTAATTCACTAAAGGAAGGAACCTTACCAATAAAATACTGGAGAAACCGCTGTAATGGCTTATCAATGTCATAAACATTCATACCATAGATATTGGACAGAAAACCATACACGTCTATATTGTTTTCGAGATAATTTGACATACATTATTATTTAATATAATTCTCTTATAAAGTTTACCTTTATTATAGTGCATAAGCAAATATATACTTTATATTGAAGATATCAACAGCTACACTCAGGATTTAATATCCTCTCAAGTATCCTATTTACCTCATTAATTACATAACTAGGTATCTTACTATCTACCCATAGAATATATCGTTTAGCTATAAAATCAGCAATGCCCATTAGGGCGAAGGAAAGCACCTCTGGTCATATCTAGCTATCTCATTCCTATTCATAGCTTCTACCAACCTCATGGAATATCTTTCAGAAAGTTTCATGTAATGCCACTTATAAATTTCAATATTATTCGATTCAGCCTCTATTAATATTTTATAAAGATACTGATTATGGTACATCCAATCAAAGAACGCTTCAAACCCCCTCTTCTCTATTGATACCCTATTAGAAAGTCCTGAGGTACTTAATGTTAAGTAGTGTCTCATATCCTTATTTATTCGTTTAATGAGTTCTACCAATAACTCATCCTTATTATTAAAGTAGAAGTAAAAAAAAGCCCATGTGATACGCCAGCCCTCGATGTTATTTCATCAATTGACGCATCGTTAAATCCTTTCTCAGCTATTACGGCTATGGCAGCACTTAATATCTTATTTAATGACTCCTCTCCCTCTTTGTTTTCGGAGAATACTTCATGTTTTATTTATCAATAAAACAACGCAATTTAAATTTTGCAAGAAAATTATTTAACGCGTTGAAGCACCGTGGCACCCCATGTCCAACCAGTTCCCGCTGCAACCAAAACTATGATACTACCCTTTCTGACTTTACCGCTTTGTTCCGCTAACCATAATGATAAGAATGGGTCCACAGCCTGCATGTGCCCGTAATTCTCAAGGTAAATCGATTTATCAGAAGACACGCCTAATTCTCTTAGTATTCTATCATGGAATGACCTCTTCATATGAAGTATTGCAAAATAATCAACATCATTTATGGTAAGGCCACTTCTCTCCAGGGCATTCTTTATAACATATAAGAAATTCCTTAATGAAATCTCCTCAAAGCTCTTGTTAAAATCCTCATTCCTATTAACCTGTAGTAAATATCCCTGGTTATAATCATTTATGAATCTCTCACCAAGCCTTTGATACACAACATTAGAGAATCTTCCATCAGTTATTATTGAGCTTTCAAGAACTTCGTACTTTCCATCAACATTACTCAACAAAACCGCAGCGGCCCCGTCCGAGAAATCATACATGAATGTTGAGGCCTTATCTCTGTAATTAACTATCATGCTTTGCTTTGTTGCACTAACTAGTAATATGTAAGAGTCCTCATCCTTTATGGCTAATCTTGGTTTCAATAAGTCAAGCGCGACAATACTACTAACGCACTGCATTGATACGTCAACACCATAGGCATTACTTAAGCAAATGGCCTATTACGTCAGGCGCCACATCCCATACGTACTTATCCTTAAAGTCAGAACCTGCATATACGACTAAATCAATCTTTAAGTTACCATACTTGCTCATTAATTTTTTTAGCAACGAGCTTCGCCATATCAGAAACGGACAATGACTTCTCAATGGGTTTCCTACTAATACCCAGTTTATCCCTCACAACCCAATCAGGCAAGCCTGTCTCCAGGGACAATTGTTTATAATCAACGTATGTACTTGGTATATATAATTCATAATCTACGATATAAGCCTTCCTCATAAATAATCACGAAGTATCGAGTATGTCTTTAAAGCCATCCCTTAAATATCTCTCACGTAACTCCCTTTTTGAAATCTTACCAATCTGTGTCTTTGGGATCTCCCTAACGAATATTATACGCTTTGGTACTTTGTATGATGCCAGGACTTTCTTAAGATCTCTCTTTACATCATCCTCAGTCACCTTAAAACCAGGCTTTTTAACTGCAATTGCAATAACAGCCTCCCCCCAATGTTCATCCGCCCCAAACACGGCCGCATCATCTATATACGGTAGTTGCTTTAGTGCCACCTCAACCTCTGTTGAATATACATTCTCACCTCCAGTCTTAATCATGTCCTTCTTTCTATCGAGGAATGAGAAGTCGCCTTCATTATCGACGGTGAATAAGTCGCCGGTCATTAGATAACCATCGCTCGTGAATGGATTTTCACCGGGTCTATTCCAATAACCCTTGAATACGTGGGGTCCCTTTATTAATAGTTCTCCATCACTTGACAGTCTCATTTCAATAAAGAGAAGGGGTTTTCCCACCGACATTAATTTATCCTTATAACGTTCTGGCGATATGTAAAAGTTATTGGGACCCGCCTCCGTTAATCCATAGCCCTGAAATAGCCTATAGCCCTTATCAATAAAGCGTTTAGCTACATTTGGCAGCAATGGTCCACCACCACTTATAAATAACACATGAGAAAGGTCAACCCTATCAAAGAGAGGCGACTTACTTATGGAATCAAGCATTGTTGGCACGCCCATGTATACTGTGCACTTTTCCCTGGCCAAGGTCTCTATTGTCCAATCAGCATCGAATTTATCAGTATCAGGTAAAACGACACGTCCACCAACTAATAATAAGGGCATCATTAATACATTCCACCCACCGGTATGATAAAGAGGTAGTGAAACGAGGGTACAATCACTCCTCGTTAAACCCCATGACAGCACTGTTATTATGGCGTTCCATAATATGGATCCTTCATGAATCATCGCGCCCTTAGGAGGTCCCGTGGTTCCACCCGTGTATAATATCATAGCGATTTCGTTAAGGTTCATTCTATACTCATACCTATACTCATCGTACGCCTCCTTAAGTACTTCATCCATTCTTACGCCCTCATTGAAGTAATCATCTATTACGAGCGATGGATTAACATCATTAATCACAAATTTTAGGAAGTCCTGCCCAAGCCTTGGATTTACGGGCACTAATACCGCCCCTATTTTCCTTAACGCAAAAAAATAATGCTACATGGTATAATGGCGATTTTACGAGGGTGACCACCCTATCACTAGGTTTAACACCCAGCCTATGCAGTGCGAAGGCGACCTTATTCGATAAGGACTCAAGCTGGGAGTATGTGTAGGATTTATCTCCTACCTTAATGGCTATTGAGTCCTCAATTCTAGCCCTATGCTTAAGTAAGCTCTCAAGCATTTTAGATCACCATGGGCTCCTTTGATGGTTTAAATGTGCCGTTAATAACCTCATTTATGAAGTTAAGAACTAACCTATTATAGTCGTCGGCACGTTCGATGATTGCTAAATGACCTGCCCCCCTTAGTATAACGAGTTTACTATTAGGTATTAATTGATTCATTATGTGGGAATTCTCGGGATTAACCACGTAATCCTCATCCCCAGTCACTATAAATGTTGGAACAGTTATTACCGGCAACTTATCCTTAAAGTCGAATGTTAATACTGCAGCCAATTGATTATTATATGCCTTTGGGTCCTCCTCAAACCTCATCCTCAAATCCACAATACGTTCAACTTCATCCCTATGCATCTCAAAGAAGCTTCTAGAAAATGCCACCTTCATCCTCTCAATAAGCATCTGCCTTCTATCAAGGTTAGGATTAGGAGGCTGCAATAATACTTCAAGGGCCTCCTTACTTGGCGGTAATGATTTAATGCCGAAATTTGTCTCACCAAGAATTAGACCTTTAACTCTACCTGGGTTCTTATATGCGAAGTACATAGCTATCATACCGCCCATTGAGACACCCCATATAAACGCCTTGTCTATTGATAAATAATTCATGAGATCCTCAAGATCATTTGAAAAATCATCCATGGTATATGGTTTATCGGGCCTTGAGGATAATCCAGCCCCTCTATTATCATATATTATTAATTTCACGTAGTTAGCAAGCGTTCTTTGTTTAATCCACATCCAATTAGCGTAGCCTAAACCTTCGATTAATATTAATGGTTCCCCCTCTCCATCAACTTCGTAGTATATTGACGTTCCATCTCTTGTAATTGCATAACCACTCCTCATATTATCCCCTCAGTCAGAAACTTGTTCAAGCCTTAATTTAGTTGTTCTCGGACCGGTGAGTACTATCGATGTTGCGATGATCTCAAATATGCCAAGTAATACGAAGGTCCACACACCGGTGCTAAGCGGTTTTAATGGATTAAAGACGAGGTAAATTATGAAGGGAACAACGGCACCACCAAGGTGACCAACCCCGTCGGCTAAGGCGAATCCACTTGCTCTAGCCTTGTTGGGAATAATTCAGCGGTATATGTATAGGCAGGTACGGCGAATGCGGTTGCGAAGGCGCCCAGGAATGCGCCTATTGTTAGTACTATTGGTGAACGTATAGCAACCGCAACAGCGTATAGGAACACCGCGAGCGTGGCTATACTAAAGGCTGATGCAACAAGGTATTTCCTTTCCCACTTATCGGCTATGGGCGCCATGGACAAGGCACCAACTATATAACCAATACTACCCAGCGCTATGTACCAGGTGGCTGTCGTGAACGTAAAGCCTGCAGCCACAAAAATGTATGGTGCGAATCCAATCACCCCGTATGCTAGCATGTAATCAAAGAACCAGAATAGGATAGCCATTATGAGCCTAGGCCCATACTTTCTATTGAATAATTCGGCAGTTGGAAACTTCGTTAGTACCTTTTCAGGGAGTGGCGGTGGAACTGGCGGTAATGGCTTAATCCTTCTCTCAACAAAATCTTCAAGCATCTTAACGACTCTCTCTGCCTCATCGATCTTACCCTTTATTGTAAGCCACCTGGGGCTTTCCGGCATTAAGTATCTTAGTGGTACTATCGCTGCGGCAACAAGCGCGCCAAGCCCAAATAACCACCTCCAGCCTATTGGTGATATTGGTATCAAGGCAAATGCTATAAATGGTGTTACTGCGAAGCCCAGGCGCCTGCTAGGTATGTGAATTGAACCATCTTGCCTCTAATGTAGGCAGGCGTTATCTCCGATATGTATGTATTTATTATAGCTATTTCAGCTCCAATGCCCATACCCGTTATTAACCTACTTACTATCAAAACTATAGCATTAGTTGATAAGGCACTACCAAGAGAACCAACGGCAATTAATATGGCATTGGTTATTAACCCCCACCTACGCCCCCAATAATCGCTTATCGTCGCCACGAAATAGGCACCAATTATATAACTAAACAGTGAAGCAGAGACTGCTTCACTAATCTCTAGCCTGGTCATTTTTAATTGTTGAACCATGGGTGAAACTATAGCGAATGATAATGTTAGTATATCATAAAACGCAAAGAAGTAACCAAGCCCAATAATGACCATCCAAGAAACTGGGTAGGGCCTTATGGGGAGTCTATCTATTCTGGCTCGAAGTTCACCAAGCTTAAGCTCTTTATCTGACACTTGACCCACCTGTCAAATTATACTGCAATACTCTATTTAAGAATAGACATTAATAAAATTATAAATAAAATATACGAAAAATAAAATAAGGTCTTTATGCTCATTATATTATGATCATTGAAGACTTGAATATAATTTATTATATCGGGCGTAATAAAGCATTTATTTTTAAATATCTTCTTTTTATTTCATAGTATAATTTACATACTTTATAAAATTTCTATTTTTATAAGCTTAGCCTTAATCGTTAAATATTGTATGGCTGTATCGATTTATGTAAAGTTTGGCTTAGCGTTAGTTGGCTTGGTTTTAGTTGTGGTTTTGTTGAGTGTTCCTATTAGTATTATGGCACCGCTTGGGCAGGTTCTTAACCCAGGTACTGGCATCTGGAGTAGTGTTTCTCCTCCCTCCAGTGTTGGTTGCCATAGCAGTGTTATAACGCTTAATGGTAGTTCCGCGGCTGTTGTTGTCTGTATAACTCCCGATGGCTTCATTAGGATTGCCTCCAACGAGACTTGGGCCGTGTTTTATGAGGAGGGTTACCTAACGGCTGAGTATAGGCTTGCCCAGATTTATTTCATGGCAATGATGAGTATGGGTAACCTATCATCAATGCTGGGTCCATCGGTACTTCCCAGCGATGAGTTCTTCAGAACATTATTAACGCCGCAGGTTACTCAGGAAATAGTAAACTCACTAAATAAGTCAGGCTTCACCTATGAGGCGCTGTATTATTATGTACTCGGCGTGAATGCCTATGTTAATTCCCTGACCCCAAGTAGGATACCAATAATATTTAAGGTACTTGGATTCAGGCCACCTCCATGGACCATGAAGGATACCTTCGCCATACAGCAATTGCTCACGTGGTCATTGAGTGGGTCGGCTGATCAATTACCGTTCACCGTGGCCCTCATTAAAATGCCACCGCAGGTCATTTATGCGTTTTACCCTGCGTACCCATCATCAATTCAATACCCTGTATATCCCAAGGAATGGAACCCAGGCATTTACAACACCGCAGGGGACATGAACTACCTAGACCTATACTCATTGAATCCACTGCCTCCCGGCATTACAAAACAGGAGTTTCTTAACGCTATTGATGAGGCAATAAAGTTCTATATTGAGGGTGATACGGCGTTCAGAGACTCATTAGCTAGTAAACTCCTACCTGGCATAAACCCATTCGAGCACTTAGTAATAGGTTTAACCGATGAGGGCAGCAATAATTGGGTGGCTTTATCGCCAAATGGGCAGGCATTTCTGGCAAATGACCCTCACTTAACAACCACGGTACCATCCATATGGATTGGGTTCCAATTGGTTGGGCCTGGCATGAATGTCGTTGGTGTCGTTTTTCCTGGGGTGCCCGGTGTAATACTCGGCCATAACCCATACGTTGCCTGGGGCGCCACGGATGCCGAGCCTCAGGTGGTTTATTACTACGTGGAGGTCACAAGCCCAGACCACCCAGGTGAGTATTACTATGATGGTTCCTGGTTACCCTTTGAGGTTATTCACGAGGAGATCTATGTTAAGGGTGTTGGTTATGTGCCATATAATGTCTATCTTGCACGCAATGGTGTGGTAATTGCAAATTACAGTAATGTGATTATAGTTATGAATTGGACCGGTATGTACCCAACAGATGAGGGCGCGACATTCCTGTACTTCGACATTGCGAGGAACCTATCGGACTTCCTCAATGCCCTATCTTACTTCAAGGTCGGTATTCAGAACTTTGCGTATGCCGATAGGTACGGCAATATTGGAATATTTGCCTGGGGGTTATACCCAATCGTCATGGGTGGTGACCCAAGGGCTGTCATGCTCGGTAATGGGTCATACGACTGGGTCGGTTTCATACCAACTCAATACCAGCCCTACGTACTAAACCCACCCTCGCACTTCGCATTATCGGCAAATGAAATACTCGTATCACCCAACTACCCGTACTACGTGGGTTGGGTATTCGAAAGCGGCTTCAGGGCTGACGAGATTTACACATTACTATCGCAGTTCGAGGACGAGGGCAACATAACCTACGCATCAATGGAGGCCATACAACTCAATGTACATGATTACTCCACCAACCTATTCCTACCACCACTACTCAATGCACTATCCACGCATCTAAGCCAACTAACGCCAATCGAGGTCGAGGCATACGAGCTATTGAGGAATTGGAATGGCGACTTCACGACCAACTCCGCCGCAGCAACGATATACTACTTCTGGCTTTGGAATTACTTAAACGACACATTCATGCCCTGGTTCCAGTACTACAACATAACGCCAGCCGACGGCTTAGGCCAGTTCTCACTATTCCTAGGCCCGGACGCGGCATTCCATGGGCCATTAGTGCTGGACCTAGCAAATTGGACTAATAATTACCCAAACATTCAGTGGTTTGATGATCCATTAACGGGCCAAGAGAGGAATGCCACAATCGTCATGTTGCTGGCATTCAACCAAACAATAACGGAGTTAATGCATGAACTCGGTCCAAACCCATCAACCTGGTACTGGGGAAGGGTGCATTACAGGGAGTTAACAAGTCTCTTCGGTATAAATGCGTTGTCCGTCGGTCCATTCCCAGCACCTGGTGATTGCAATACCATTAATGCGGCCTACGGCCTAATATCTAATGAAGGACCGAGCTGGCGCCAGATAGTCGACATGGCAAATCCACTCACTGGCGTTGGTGTTTACCCAGGTGGTATTTCGGAGAATCCACTAAGCCCGTTTTATAACGATACGACTGAGTACTGGCTCGTTGGTCAATACTACACGTTAATACCGCCCGGCTTACCGCAATACTTCTACTATCTATACCTACCGAACGCATCGTTGCCAGGGTGATGGGCATGGCCATGAGTTACACGACTCGTTTCTGGACCCTGTTCATCATTAACCTAGTTATTTCATTTGCATTAGCATATGCGGGTTATTGGTTATTAATAGCTGCGCTAGGGTTAATAATCGGTTACGTCCTAAACTCCGATAAGGCATCATCAGCGTTCATCTGCACAGGCGTGTCCGTTCATAGGCGTCTTAGTCGTTATTTTCATGAATCCGTATGCGATATATGACGGTGAGGTAACCGCTGCAATAATCGGATTACCATATAGCATCATTGGCTCAATAATACTCCTAATAATAACGTTATTAATAGCCCTCGCACTATCAGGCTCGGCGGACTGATTGGCCACTATATACGTAAAATAACCAAGCACTGACTTACTACCCTAAAATTTATGGTCATTATCATTAAGTATTATTCATGACACCGCAATTAACTTCTTCAATATCGTCAGTTGTTATTTTCCTTCATAATCTATAAGTCGCCCATTTCTTACTGCTGGCTTCGTAATGTCCATACCTGCCTACATACGTGCATTACTCAATTCACTAAATCAAGTCGCCATGCCTCCCCATTCCCTCCTTAAATTTCCTTACCCCTTCATATATCTCGCCTGTCCTTATTGACTTCAGCCCGTAATTCATCTCAATAATTAAGCCTTCACTCAATGGCTTGTCCAAACCCTCGTACACGGCAAGCCTATCATTCCTAAGGGTTTCCTGGGGATACTTACTTATCAATTCTGCAATCTCAATGGCTTTATCAATGGCCTTACCCTCATCAACCAGGTAACTAACCAAACCCCATTGGTAAGCCTCCTCAGCACTTATCAACCGCCCAGTCAGTATTAAGTCAAGAGCCCTACCAAGTCCAATAATTCTAGCAAGTCTTTGTGTGCCACCGTCCACAAGAGGAACACCAAACCTCCTCTCCAGAAAGCCGAACTTAGCGGTTTTATCGGCAACCCGAATATCGGCCCATAGGGCGATTTCCAAGCCACCGGCCACGCAGTAACCACTAACCGCGGCTATGACAGGCTTGGAGAGCCTAAGTCTCGTGAAGCCCAGCGGCCCCTCGGAATTAGACACCCTGTTTATCAACCTATCAATGTCATATAGGTCAGCCCCAGAGCTAAAGTTACCGCCGGCCCCAGTTATCACACCAACGTAAAGGTCAGGATTATTATCAAAATACGTCCAAGCCCTGTAAAGCTCCTCAGCCGTGTCGGCGTCAATGGCGTTCCTACGCTCAGGCCTATTAATGGTGACTATGAAGATACGACCCCTCTCCTCAACAACGATATTCCTATAACTCATCATCCAACTCACCAAACCAACTTACCCCTATTCATTATATTATTCTCATCGAGCAAACCTTTAATGCTCCTCAGTAATTTCCATTGATTTCCCATCTCGATCTTCGCGAAATCCCTCTTCAATAGGCCCGTGCGTGGTGATGACTTATGGTTGCACCAATGCCATTAGCCACATTAAAGGCCTCCCTCCAAACCCTCCAGTATAAATCCTCATCTTGCCTAAACACGACAACGCTGTAGAGGGATGCACCGTTTAGATATAGGTGGGTTATCCTTGAGAATACGTGTTTAACACCATCAATGGAACCAAGCTACCCACTAACTCATTATGAAGCCTAACTAGTCTGCTCCATGTTGTTGCCATATCAATGGTGTCAACCCAAAGACCTGACTGGGCAAGCATGATTAATTGTGATTCATAACCCCTAGCAAAGACATCCCTCCACCTCCTAACCAATTCAGGCTCCACACTGGCAGCACCATGTTTAATGGCCAAGTCATTAATTATGCCACTCACTGCATTGACTAGGTCCTCATTAAACCACCTAACCCTTATCAGGCTATGACCCCATCCTCACCAACCATTAACCTACCACTCTCTTTGTCATGAATAACAACCCTATGCGGACCAGGCACATTAATAACCAAGTCACGGGCAAAACGAACGGCTCTCTCAAGGTCCTTAAACACATAAGCCAAGTCAACGTAGTAACTAGCCAATGGCCTAACCCTAAGCATTGCCCTAACAATTATACCAAACGCGCCGTCAGAGCCCATGAATAGGCCTCTAAGGTCGGGCCAGGATGCCCTAACGAGCCTCCCAGGCCCCACTGTTACTAACTCGCCATTTGGTAATACTACGTCAAGTGACAATACCAACTCATCAATATTACTCATACTATGTGAGCCTGTACCCCCATGAGCAATTGCACCACCTATTGTGAGCAATTGAAATGATTGTGGGTGATAATCCAGGGTATAACCCCTCTCATTAAGCCACCTCTCAACATCAACCACCTTAGCGCCGGCCTCGACGGTTAATGTTAAGTCCTCCTCGTTGAATTCCAAGATCCTACTTAATCTCCTCATGTCAACCACGACACAACCGTTGTGATAAGCACCACCAACAACACTAGACCCACCGCCGTATGGAGCGAGGCACACGCCGTACTTATTAGCGAGCCTAACGACATTAATTACTTCATCAATACTTCCAGGCCTAATAACGGCTGGTGGTGCATCAATATCATGACCAAGCATCTCCTTGAGCATGAGTATCGACCACCAATCCCTCCTGAACGCTGATAATCCGTGACCCTCACTGATGACGTTTTCCCTCCCAAGCAGTTCCTCAACGTCTTTAAGGAATTTTACTAACTCCACGATCAATGTGTGATAAAAATAAATTAATGCTGTAGCACTATATAAAATATATTTTCCATATAAGCACAAACAATAAATCAAAATCAAGGCATTACTAAGTATGCCAGGTTGGAAACTAACCTGGGAGGGGGGCATTAAGGAATTCCCTGATCTCACCGAGAGGGTTTGGGTTACGGAGCGCCCACCCGGTGGTTGCTTCAATCACATTGCCCTCAGGGAGGTTAGGGGTAGGGATGTGGCTCACCCATACCCGGTGCTTGTACTGCCTGGTATGACATCACATGGAGAACAGTTAATCCATGTTTCATGGCATGGAATACAACCGATAGAACCAGCAATACCGGACTCCATGATACCCATATACCTGGCAAGGCGAGGTTACCTGGTCTATACAATTGATTATAGGACACACTTCGTACTTCCTGACGTTAAGGACCTCTCATTCATGCTTGACTGGGGCTGGGAGGCGTGGCTAGGCGATATTAAGGAAGCCGTCAACAAGGTTATGGAGGTTAGCGGTAGGGATAGGGTCGTATTGATTGGGGAGAGCTTTGGTGGTATTGCGTCAATGAATTACGTTACCATTCACCCGGAGGATGTTAAGGCGATAGTACTACTAGATGGCGCGCCAATAAGGACCTCCGTTATTCAGACATTGCCTGCGCGTAGTGTTGATGAGCTCAGGGCAAGTAAGCTATACGCGGTACCATCAATCCTAACTGGTGGTAAGTATCCAGGGAATATGGTGAACACGGTGTGGCTTAAGGCACTATACAATCCAGCGCTGCCAAGCCCAGAGCCTGGCTTCAAGACCTTAAGCGACTATTTGATGAATATAGCCTATAACCAGGGACTTGCAAACCCATACTCATACCCAAACTCGCCTCCCCAAGCCATATTTGCCGTATTGGCGACGCTGGACCCGTACTGGCCTGTTAGGTTATTCATAGAGCCAATGGATCAATTCAGGGCTAAATACATGGAGGTTAAGGTACCAATACTCACAATCATAAGTGGGCTATTTGGTATGAAGGCGGCTGACATGGACTTAGTAAAGAGGTTAACGAGTGATGTGATGGTACTTGATGGTTATGGGCACTTAGACGTTTATGCAAACCCAAATAACGTCAGGGATGTTAATGAACCCGTTCACAAGTGGCTTATTAGGATTAAGGACTGATTGAGAATTGATAAAAAGCCATTTAAGTCCATGTGTATTTTTATTGTAGGAAGAATAATGAGCATTACGAAGGTTAAGATAATAATAAAAAAAACCCGGAGACTGGTGCGAGTCGAGATGCGGAACTGATAGTGGATACCGGCAGTGTCTTTACCTGGATTAATAAGGATACCTTGGCATCAATCGGTATTAAACCAAGGAGGATCAGGCAGTTCAGGACCATGATGGTAGGATGGTTATGAGGAGTGTTGGTTTAATCACAATTAGGTATGAGGATTACGAGGGTGATGTAGAGGTGGTATTTGGTGAGCCTAGCGATGCTGAGGTCCTTGGTGTCACGGCGCTTGAAATACTGGGTTTAGAGGTTGACCCGGTAAGTGGTAAATTGAAATACGTGGGTCACCTGGCATTGTAAATAGAAGGCCATAGCGAACTCCCGACTCAGACAATACATCATATAATTCAACGCCTCACTTAGCCTTGCTCTTGGCTCCTCTATTCTCATGGTGGGTTTGGATAATGATTTCTCGAGAAATTCCGCAAAATCCTAAAATAATTAATGCTTACCGTGTCTCCTCCTAATTATGAGCATTGTCAATGCGTAGATTACCGCTATCATTACTGCATACATTATTACTGTGGGCGCATAATTAACGTGCCATACCACGGTTATACTCACTGGCCTATTGACGGTGATTACAAGCCCAGGCTCGCTTAGGAATACCCCATCGCTAAATACAGTGCCCGGCCTAATCATGAGCACCTCACCACTATAAAGCCACTCGGTCGTGTTAGTCGTGTAAGTACCATTAATACTCACTGGATATTCACTATGTACAACAACGAGGTACTGATGCTTAAAGTCACTTAGGGTTATATTTAATGGCGAATCTGCAATAATCGTCTCATTACTACCCAGGTAAACTAGGCGAGTTCCATTACTCAATACATAGTACTTGGGCACGAGAATTATTAATACAGAGCTCTCGTTAGCCCATGTAACTATTGAATAGCCACTAATGTTTTGTAGCCCCGATAAGGAGATTATCACAGGCACGGGACTATTCACATTAACCTGGTACTGCTTCGTCCAATTAACAATGACTGTATATGGATTGTCAATTAATAAATTTGTGACATTAACTGTAACCACATGGTAGAAATTAGTTCCTGTGAGGTATATGTAGTAGGAATTAAATACTAATCGTGTCTCATTACCAAGGTAATAGATCGCTGGTTCATTAAGTGCTACAACAGAATCATAATTATACCAACCGCTCTTATCATTAAGCAATCCGCTTAAGTCATTAATCGTGAGCATGTACTGCAATGTGTAATTAATATACACGTTGGTTGGTCCCTGGAGCACTAAATTCAGCGGGTTTGTGGTGACCACGTATGAGCTATTAATTACATAATCCGTAAACACATACCTAGACTCGCCAGGGGTAAGTAATACTATATTCGGCTCACTTAGCATCACTGTACTATTCACAGTATAGACATTAGTAATTGTGCTTTCATTAATGGGATTAGTAATTGTTAATGGTATGAAGTACGTAGTCAAGAATGCTAGATTCTCAGGGCCGTTTACAATATTGACATAGCCATAATTAATAGGTACTACGTGAGCATTATATATCATTTCAGCAGTATCAGAACCAAAACTCCACATGGACGGCACTGGCGATAAGTAGTAATTATACGGATACGGCCATGCAAAATAAAGACCTAGCGACGCATTTAATGAATTAGCGACTGTGCATTCACTATTCCATGGGCCGGCAATTACTAACTCGGCATCGATGGGTAATCCCCTACCATCATCCGTCGGTGCGACCTCCATGTATGCTGACATGGCTCTTATCTTTATTGTTACGTTGTCGTACCACGTGGTTGTTTGTCCGTTGAGTGAGTATCCGAAGGCTGCCCATGGGTAGCCGTTACTGCTTAGCCCGGTCTTTATGACCAGGTAAATGGTGAATGGCAAGGTTGCCGACTCCGGCTGCTCTATTCCCAAATCACCATAATACTGCTCACTACCTACAACTGTCTTAGTTGTGGATACGGCTCCATTACCATTAATCAACGCCGAATTAAGTATACTTACGCCACTGGTATGATTCCATATATTGTCAAGTATTTGGAATTGATTACCCTGAGAATTGAAATGTAAAATATCCTGTAGCCAATAGTACTGGGTATTACCATTAGTTGCGTTTACAATTAAGATAGTATTGAGTTGAACACTAAACCAATCATTACCTGGTTCTACGAAGCCGGTTAAGCATGAATTAGGTTCTTGCGTTAAAGCATTGTATATGGTTGCTTCACCAACAAACTCATCCGTTTTATAGCTATAGGCCAGGTACTCATTGCCCATTTTCATTATTCCGTAATCACTGATACCCATTGGGTTAGCCCATTGATTACTTTGTGACTTAGTTACCATTATTATGTAATACACTAGGGCGGTGCTACCTCCATTATTCAATATAACCACGTAGTAAGTCCCCGCCTCATTTACGTAGTAATAACCCGTAATATTACTACCACTTACCGAGTATAAGTACCCACTAAGGAACTTTCCTGTTGAGGAATAATTATTGAATTGTTGCCTTGTCAGCACATAAAGGGTTACCGATGAATTACTCCAAACACCAAAATCGATGTAATAACCACCTGATACATTCCAATAATCATAATGATACCAACCAGGTAATAAAAGCACTATATCACTAGTTATGTTGTTGTCAAAATACCCTAGCGAAGTATATGGCGATAGGCCCACGAATTTAAACATGGTTACCGGAGGTATCTTAATTACATAGCCCAATAATTCATTAGTTGCATAGCCCAATATAGCTTATAATTAATGATATAGTGAAACTAAGGATTAATAGTCTTAGAAGTAAGGATGTTAACGCATTATTTTTCATACGTTAATTAAGTATTTGTATTTTAGAATAATTTATAAGCTTTATCTTAATGGCAGAAATAAATCGTCATGAGTTTATTGGATCTTTAATGTTAATTGATAAATTATTGCTGAGATGAGTATTATAATACCCATAACAATCCATAACGATTGATAGTCCGTATTGGTAAGGATAATTGATGCAACCACTGGGGCAATGGCGCCACTTAATTGCCAGAAGAGGTTCGCAATGCCAGTCACGCTACCGGCTAATTCACCACCTATCTTGGATACGGCGGTTGAGTTTGCCGGCGTTATTATAAACCTGATAAAGCCCATGGAGGCTGCCAGTATCATTAGTGGTAACTCCCTCGTGATCACGGCAAGAAGTATTGTTGATATACCGTATAATACCTCGAACAATGATAACGTGTTCCTGACGCCCAGGTTCCTAATTATGTAACCGGCAATTAACGTTGATGGAATACCCAATAGGCTAGGAGTGAGTAGCGAGGCCGGCAACGTAGTCATTAAGCCCTATAGATAGGAAGTATTTATAGGCGTATAGCGTTATTGTCCAGTATGACATGAAGAATAGAAAACCGGAGAGGCTGATGACCATAACGTCGCTATTCCTCAATAACTTAAGGTTTAATGCACCACGTGCATTACCACCATAGCCCCTAACATTGGTTGGCACGTATAGTGACGCTATGATTATTGAAGTGAGGGCAATAATGTAGTAACTCCACCTCCAACCAAGGACTGTGCAGATTTCGGGCAGGGTGGCACCGGCAAGCACTATGGATAGCGGCCAGGCAATGCTGTAATAGCCCATGGCAACCGGCAGCTCGGGTCCCCTAAAGCTAATGGTTAGTAGCTTCACGGTAGCTGGATAAATCCACCCAGCGCTCAGTCCCATGAATAGGCTAGCCACGTACTCAACCCACATGGCGTTGGCCATACCAGACACGAAGGATGATACGGCCAAACCGATTAGTGATGCTATAATCACGTACTTTGGACCAACCCTATCCGAAATAATCCCGGCAGGTACCTGAACAACCACGTAACCTATGAAGAATAATGAGAAGACAATACTATCTTCGACGATGGTGGGTCTCAACGATGAGTATGTCGATACAATACTCCAGGCAAGCCTGGAGAAGTAACTCATGAAGAAGGAGGCCGACGCAACTCCCACCACGTATATGTCCCTAACCCTCATGCCCCCAGCATACGTATTGAGCCCCAACCTATTTATGCCATTCCCCTAAAGCGTTCATGCGGCAGCGGCGTAGATCGGGTCTATAACTGCATACTCACCATCCCTCCTCTCAACAATGCTCATATTAACAAGCGTATTCAATAAGTTACTCAACACCGTATCACTCACGTACCTATCCTCAATAATCTCCAACCTGGTAAGTCCATCACCTAGGATTTTAAGGATTGTCCTATACCTCGTACTCCCCATTACGCCTAACAGGTTTATTAACTCGTCACGAACCATGCTCACTGCGATGCCTCTTCTATCTGGAGAAAAGTTAGTAACTAAATGTAACCTTAGTTGATTTAGTTTTCACGTTGACTCACGCTATTAAACGTTTAACTAAGTATAAAAAGGTGTGGTGTTGCCGTAACTAACGATGTCGAAACAGAGAAGTAGTGAATTAATGAGGAATGCCACGGGACTCCTCGGCTCATTGTATAACTCACTGGCGGGCCAAGCACCAGCCTACAGCATCGCAGGCGGTGCAGCCCTAATAATGGGTAGCGCATACGCCGCTGCGCCATTGGCAATGCTACTCACGTTACTAGGTGTCCTAGCCATTGTCTATTCAATATTCGTACTAGCCCGCAAATACCCACATGCAGCGAGCTTCTACGCCTACGTAACAAACACGATAAATACCAGGACAGGCTTCATAAACGGAATAATCTACGCAGTGTTTTACAGCATCGTTGCGTCGGTTCGGTGGCAATAGCCTTCGCATACCTAGGCACGGAGTATATACGCAGTAACGGGACACGTGATAAACCCATTAATCCTACTGCCAATACCCATAGTCCTGGCCCTAATACCCGCGGTCCTTGGGATAAGGCCCAGCGTTAGGACCGAAATGACGTTAACGAGCATTGAAATAGCAATCCTATTAATGTTCGTAATACTATCATTCATAACCAACATCAATAAACTCTCAGTACTTCCATTCACGGCACAGGGAACCTTCGCAACAACGCCCACCGGCGTATTGACGGCGCTGTCTGGAGGCCTAATCTTCGCAATAACCTACTTCATGGGCTTTGAGGTTAGTACGCAAATATCCGAGGAGGTTAGGGACCCGAGGAGGAGTGTGCCGACAAGCACGCTGTGGGCCACGGTATTCATGGGAATACTCTACATATTAGTCACATACGCAATACTACTCAACATAGGCTACACACAAAGCGCCATTAATAACTTCGTTAGTATGGCCGAGGGCATGGGCCCGAACCCAGTATACACGTTGATAGAGCATTACCTAGGCACCGCAGGCTTAATACTATTCGCAATAAGTGTTATGCTTAGCGTATTCGGGTGCTACCTAGCCACACTGAATGCAACCGCGAGGATGCTCTATGGAATGGCTAGGGACAGGTTATTACCCGCGTGGCTCGCCGAGACACACCCAAGGTATAAGAGCCCACATAAGGCCCTTTATCTAAGCACTGCCGTGGCAGTACTAACCATTATGCTTGCGTATGTCGCAGCCTACGTGAGCGGTTACGTAAAGCCACTGGAGTTAACCTATAACGCCATGGAGGACGCCTACGCTATCGACTCCCTATACTACGTATTAAGCCTAATACTCGTGGCGATAGGAGCCTGAGACTAACCACTTGGGTGGCAGGATAGCCATAGCAATTGGGATAGCCATACTAGCAATAACCTTCTACTACTCAATAGTGAGCACTTGGTACCTAGTTATACTAATAGCGTCAATAATACTAACAGTAATAGTATCATACACCATAAACCCCAGGATTAGGAAAATAAAAATAACAACATGCCCATACTGCTGATTTATTTTTAACTTTGTTTTAATACCTTACCTCAAACGATTAAGAGTAAGCTAGGTATATTAATGAGGCCGCTATAAACGATACGAAGTAGCTTATGTCAGCGCCACCTAGGGTGTTGGCTACTGGGCCTATGAAGAGTATTAAACCTTCTGTGGCGGCATCTAAGTTCATGAATGGTACCGAGATTAATAGGCCAATTATGTAAGCGAGCAGCGCCTTCCAAATAACCTTCGGCCCGCTCTCCACGAGTTTCCAATCCCTGGTTTTATTCACGTAGAACATCACCAGCAGTATTCCGATCCAAGGCGTTATCCAATAATCTAGGAATAGTAGGAATCCCTCGTAGTAACCCACGAAATTCAGTCCACCGAGTACAGCCATCAATGTACCAACCACCGCGCCAGCCACTAACGCCTGCCACCTCTTTGCCCTATTGTATACTGCCAGGGCGGATAGTGAGTTGGTGTATATGTTGAGGACGTTGGCGGCCAGCGCGCCCAGGAATAGGGCTATCACGCTATTATGGCGTAGGCCATCCCATAACTACCCATGAACTGCACAAGCACGGTTGGTAAGCCACTCGTGTTTCCAGTCGCTGCACTGACGGCGAAGCCACGACCTCACTCCATAGGCTGGCCAGTAGGCCGCCGAGGGCTGCGTAGGTTATTATCTTTAGCCTGCTCGTGCTCTCTGGTAGGTAGCGTGAGTAGTCGCTGGCGTACGGGCCCCACGACATTATGTAGCTGAACACCGTTGCCAGCGCTATTGCGAAGTTGAATGGATTAAACGAGGTGTTCCTAACGTAGGTGCTCAACAGGTGAGGTTTCGATAATGACAGGGCTAGGGAGACGGCGAACATTATCCCAAGTACTATTGATAGTACGTACTCAGACCTGTGTATTATGTCGTAGCCAAAGAGTGCGATTATGAATTGGGTTAGCACGGTTATGAGAATCGCCACATAAAGCGGTATTGCAGGGTCTATGTAATTTATTATGTAACCACCGATTATAGCATTCACGGAGAACCAACCAAGCGTGCTAATCCAATTCGCTATTGCGAAGGTAGGTTGCCTACCCTGCCATAGGCAGCCCTTGAAATCATTATCTGTGGGTAGCCGTAGGTCGGTCCCATGGCTGCTAATAACCCTACCAATAAG
Source organism: Vulcanisaeta sp. JCM 16159 (assembly GCF_001316265.1). Taxonomy (GTDB): domain Archaea; phylum Thermoproteota; class Thermoprotei; order Thermoproteales; family Thermocladiaceae; genus Vulcanisaeta. The sequence continues at coordinate 82,011 of NZ_BBDN01000002.1, forward strand.
CCGCCGAGTACGTTACCAAGTACGAGGCGAGTGCTAGCCAGGGTATTGGTAGGCCAAGCATATATAGTATTGGGCCGAGGGCGTAATCGGCCACGGTCAGGTTGCTTGCGAACCACAATGTGAATTGGTACATGGTCCTACCATGCCTCATCGAGTCTGGTATGTGCTCTATGCCGATTCTTTCTATCATTGATGACATTGAACAGAGGAACAATAAAATAGGGAAGTAAGTGCTATATGGCAAAAATTGCGGTGATACAGTACAGGCCTTGTTAAGTGGGTTAGGCAGAAAATGCCAAATAAAGATTTACACTGAGGATTACGTAACCTGTGTTATTACAGGATCACCTCTCGATACAGATGATAAGTACAGAGTAATTAGTGCCAGGAATAAGGATGCCGCTGATGTTGGCACTTTCATCGGTGACGCCGCAATTTATTTCATAGGGAAAAGGTGCGAATGAGGTATAGCTGTTGGGTTCTCATCCCACGTCATTTGGGTAACTGGTTAGAAATGTTGAGCTAAATGACTTGATTAATGGAGTAATACCTATTAATGCAGCACTTAATAGTATTTCTAGTATTACCTGTGTTCAGAGAGATCTAGACTTAGGGAGTATAATGGCTATGTGCTTTGGTCCTCCATGGGTAATGAAAGCATATGCAATTTGGGTTGGATTGATGACTCTAGGTGAGGACATTAATGGGGCTAGCGTTGGTACGGGTGTTCTGAAGATGAATTGCGGGTTTTGTGAATATGAGGTTATACTAATGATTATAAGCACGTTAGGCTGATCAGAGAGTCGGTCTTTGAGCACCATAGGTGAATTATGGGAATACCTGTCCTGAGGTTATTGGATGGGTTAAGGAGGGATTTGGGTGTGTAGTTGTTGGTGTGCATGAGGATTATGGCTATGCCTATTGTAAGTGAACGGCTTAAAGTTAATTAATTACTCCATACTTGTTGTAGGATAATGATAGAAGTTAACGAGAAGGTTAGTGGCCTAATTTATCAATTAAAAATATATATGCCCATGGACCCTGGTTACGTATTCTCCTACGTGATTAGGGAGGGAAATGATTGCTTGATGATTGACGCAGGTTACCCCAATATGGACCTACTTAACCCATTAATTAATAGGTTGAGGGAAATACCAAACTGCAGGGTAAGTACCTTATTCATTACGCATATGCACATTGATCATACAGGCCTAGCTGATGAGCTGCGTAATAGGCTTAGCCTTAGCGTGGTAATGCATAGGAGGGATTATGAGCAAGTCATGAAGATGATGGACAGGGATTCCTTCGTTAGGGGATTTCTGGAGTTGTCGGAGTATTACGGCGTTCCAAGCACAGAAATGGAACTTTATAGAAACGTTACCAGCAACATATCTGGTAGGAGGAGGATGAATTCGGTAAACCCTGATGTGATTATTGATGGTGAAGAAAATCACATCGGGAGTGTACGGGTATTACTAACGCCGGGTCACTCGCCGGGTCATATTTCAGTCATCCTTAACGAGAAAGGAATAGCATTTACAGGTGACTTAATACTACCCACAATAACTACCCATGTTGGTTTAACACCAATAAATCCAGGTAACCCACTCCTTGAATACCTTAATTCATTAATTAAGATACGTAACATAGGCCTTAAGTGCATATACCCTGGACATGAGGGTGAGATATGTAACGTTAATGCGAGGATAAATGAATTAATCATGCACAGGGTTTCGAGACTCTGCGAAGTACTAAATGCACTAAGGAATGGTGAATTAACGATATTTGAAATAACGAAGAAGCTCAGGTGGATGGATAACAAGGGCTATGTTGATTTAGACCCAATGAATAGGTACATGGCGTTAACGGAGACTGCGGCCCTCGTAAAGTACCTGGAATCAATGGGCATTGTTAAGGCAGGTAATGACTACAAGTACGGAATTACGAGGGATGTCTCCTGCAATATCAGGGAGTTAATACCGCAATTAGGTTAATTAATTCGAAGCTATTAATTTATCGATGGATTTCGGGGAAATCGAGGAATTCATTCTCAGTAAAATTAGGGAGTCGAGACTGCCTGGCCTAAGCATTGGTGTTGTTAGGGACGGCGAGTTGGTTTATGCCAAGGGCTTTGGCTTTAGGGATATTGATAAGGGCTTACCTGCAACGCCACGGACTATCTATGGTATCGGTTCAATAACGAAGTCCTTCACCGCATTAGCAATACTAAGACTTGTTGAGGAGGGCAGGCTGAGCCTTGAGGACCCAGTCGATAAGTACGTACCGATTAAGTTAAACCCAATGGGTACGGTCACGATACACCACCTACTAACACACAGCAGTGGATTACCCGCGCTCGGCTATGCCGAGGCCTACATAAATGGTGTGCTTGGTCTTGACAGTAATTGGCTACCACTGGCAACACCCGAAGATGTGCTGGCGTTCATGAGGAGTGCTGCGGATTGGGCCGTGGCAAGGCCTGGCGAGAGGTTCTTCTACCTTAATGAGGGTTATGTAATACTGGGCTTAATAATCAAGAGAGTTAGTGGTATGCCCTATGAGGACTTCGTTAGGGAGAAAATACTGAAGCCACTTGGCATGGCCAGGACCTACTTCATGGCTGAGGAGGTTCTCAAGGACCCTGAGGTTGCGACACCGTACATAATTGATAGGGAGGGCAAGCACATACCGAGTAAGTTTCCATTCGGCATAACCTCTGATGGCGGATTACTTAGCAATGTCGTTGACATGACCAGGTACGTGTCAATGCTAATCAATAGGGGTGAGCTTAATGGCGTTAGGATGGTGGGTAGGGAGTTGATTGAGACTGCCGAGAGGGGTTACATAGACGTGCCCTGGAAAATCATCGGTGATGAGAAGTACGGCTATGGGCTAATAGTGAGCCAGAACTTCTACGGTAGGAGGTTAGTTGAGCATAGCGGCAATGTGGGTGTCTACACGGCGGATATGGCATACATACCAAGCGAGAAGATGGGGGTTATCATAATGCGAATGCCGAGGGTTATCCACTATCAAAGATGGGGATTTACGTACTAAGCAAGTTGCTTGGTCATGACCCAAGTGAATTAGGGGCATTTATGATTGAGGAGGTGAATAAAAGGCTCGAGGGAGCATACGAAGCGTATGGTGGTACTGTAAAGATCTCAATACAAAGGCAAGGAGACTACCTAGTAATGAAGAGTACAACGAAGTATACTGAGGAAACGACAATACTCGTACCCGATGAGGTAAGAAGGGACTACGCCAGGTTCTACACCCTAGTGAATGGGGCCAAAATACCCGTTGAGTTTTTTTTATTAACGATAATGGGGTTGTCCTTATCTATGAGAGGTTTAAGTTTATAAAACGAGAATGAATAGTGAGGAGATACTTTTGTAGAAAGATTTTTAAAGAACTACGTTATATGGAATTCGTATGATTAGAATAAAGTTTAATATTAACGATAAAAGAATGGACTTTTCGAATGAAAAATACAATGGATATATGTATATGAATTATATTCAAGAATATAGTAAATACTATGTATATATGCGGCGAATACCAATGTAATGGTACTGCTTATTTACTTCATCAATATGTCTTACCTGTGATTGTGGGCAATATAAACAATGTGCCATCCGAGGACGTTTCAAAACTACTTAGGGGTACGAGGGGCTTCTATGTTCAGTGGCTGATAACTAGGGAGCATGGTTCTAAGTATGCGGTCAGGAGGTTCATTGTTAAGCCTGGCGGTGTTATGCCCCTCCATAGTCATAAGTATACTGAGGCTGTTGTAATACTTAAGGGCAAACTCAGGGTTAGGACTGATGAGAAGATTTACGAACTTGGTCCAGGGGACTTCTTCTTCACGGGCCCGTACGAGCCCCATGCGATTGAGAATATTGGTGATGGCGAGGCTGAGTTTATATGCGTGATTTCCTATGAGGATGACATGTCATTGAAGCCTCTGGAGTGATTGAATAGTTTTGAATTTTGTTCTTATTGTTCGTGTTCAAACCGCAAGTTATATAGCAATAATTAGTGTGATGTAGATTATTTGTTGAAAAATAGTTATTAAGAGGTAATTATAACATGCATTCAATGAACCCAATTAATGATTACCTCAAGGACACTATTAAGGATTTACAGGGTGAGAAGGCCTTCACATACCTAGCTAAGGCACGTGAGGTTACCGAGAAGAAGGTATTAAGGTTATTTCATTCGGTATAGGCCAACCTGATATACCAACCTTTGACAATATAATAAGCGCGGCCAAGAGGGCCCTTGATGAAAAATTCACCGGATACACGGAAACCGAGGGGATTAGGGAACTTAGGGAGCCATTGCCGACTACCTTAACTATAGGTACCGCACTAACGTTAGGCCTGATGAGGTCATTGTAACCACTGGAACTAAGACGGCTATTTTCCTAGCCATAGCGGCCTACGTAAGGCCAGGCGATGAGGTGATGATACCAGACCCCACATACCCAGCATATCCAGAGCTCACGAAATTCTTCGGCGGTAAGCCTATCTATGTTTCCATGAGATTTGACCCAGAAGATGGATTTAGGCTAGACTTAGACGCTATTGAGAGTTCAATAACCACGAGGACTAAGGCCATTGTGATAAATAACCCACACAACCCAACGGGCGCCATATTCAGGCCTGAGGAGGTTACCAAACTCCTTGAGATAGCCAGGGACCATAATCTATTGGTTATTGTTGATGAGATATATGACAACTTCGTTTATGAGACAAGCGCATTTAAGAGTGTCCTAGAGCTTGAGCCTGAGTGGAGGAATTACGTGCTCTATACCAATGGCTTTAGTAAGACCTTCTCAATGACTGGTTGGAGGCTTGGTTACCTAGTGGCTAGTAGGGATGTTATTGATCCGATAAGGAAGTTAGCAGCGAACACCTATAGTTGCCCACCGAGCATTGCGCAGAAGGCCGGTGTTGAGGCCCTTAGAAATGAGGCATCCTGGAGGAGTTCCAAGGCCATGATTGAGTTATTCAGGAGGAGGAGGGACGTGATGTATGAGGAGTTGAGGAAGATACCTGGTATCGAGGTTTGGAGGAGTACGGGCGCCTTCTACATGTATCCAAGGGTTAAGAAGATACTCGATAAATTGGGCATGGATGTTGAGAAATTCGCCGATTGGCTACTTGAGAATTACGGAGTCGTCGTACTGCCCGGAACAGCATTCTCAGAAACCCACATGGGCAGGGAATACGTGAGACTTAGCTTTGCACTTGATGAGAAGTTGATTAGGGAGGGTATAGAAAGGATTAGGAAGGCAGTTGAGGGTTAGGGCTTAATTAGCAGGATGTTAATAAATCGAGTATCTGCTCCGTAGACGCTACCTTGAGGTCGTCCATTATGTTAGTTATTATTCTTAGCGTTAAATCATCGCTGGGATTACCAGCCCTACCTCTCATCCCAATGGCATACCTACATGGGTTATCTATGAAATCCTCATTACCATAACCCATCAATAACTCTCTCCTAACCCCTTTACATACTACCCGCATGAGGACATTGTTGCCCTTCACATCATGAATAACGTTACCATATATGGGTGAATACTTCGTATAAACCTCAAACCTAACCTGGACGTAGTTACCCGGGCTTCGGAAAATCGGCCCCTCAACTATTAATGAGTCAAGCAACCCATCATCACTAATTACGAACTCAACGGTCAACTCAAGCTCATGGAACCAAAAATGAACAATTAAACAATCAAACGCGCCCAAATACCTTGAGCACTTAATTCCACCTGAGATGCAATCTTCAACGCCCACGTTAAAGCAATTATCCCTAACCCACTATTTAAACATTAATTGCTCACACGGTACTTTACAAACAGCAAATAACTCACGTTAATAAAAACAAGATTATTCCAAAGAAAACACCAGAGAAATCTTTAAATAAAAGCAAAATTATGAAGAAATCAGAGAAATATAAGGTAGGCCCACTATCGTGGGCTAAAATAAGTACATTTCTTTTCTTTCTTCTTTTTCTCCTCGGCTCAATTATTACGTTGCTTCTGTATTGCATCTATCGTTTTATTTTCTACAAGGGAACAAATACAGTAATATATAGAGACCTATAAAATCTTTATCCAGAGAAGACTAAAAAGATTTAAATTAATCCTCAAGGCATAACCTATCGTATGAGTTATGTGGAAATCGGGCTTGGGGATATCATTGGGATAATTAAGGAGTTGAGGGCACTTAGGGATACACTTAGGAATAGGCTTACCATTAAGGTTCCTAGGGACTATGTCGTTGGTAATGTTGATGTCTTGGCCAGGCCGATGTTCACTGATGGTTTTATTGTTTCATTCAGGGTTGGTCAGCGTGAGTATAGGGTTTGGTGGTCTAACATTGAGGAATCACTGAGGGGAGTGGGCAGTGATTGGGGTGATTATAGGGTCGTGGTTGGTAAGGAGCCATACATTGAGTTTTTAAATATAGACGGCAGCATTGCGGCTAGGGTTAGGATTAATGAGGAATTGATAAGTAGGTTAGACAGCATGTTAAACGCAGCTTTTCTACTCAGTGTTGTGGATTGGTTTATTGAGGATGATGTCAGGAGCATAGCAAACATAGCCAATGTATTCCTACCAGAGGACTACTCAGAGCTAAGGTACATCAGTGACTTTGTGGAGACCGTGCACTCGAAATTAAGTGAGTTGAATATTATCAAGGAGCTTGAGGATGGCGTTAGGAGGATAGAGCTCGAGTGCCACATGAATAACCATAGGAATAGGGAGGTTGTCGAGGTAATACCGGTTGGTAAGTACTACCTATGCCCAGAGTGCTTGAGGAAAGCTGAGAAGTACGTTGACGATGTACTTAACAAGTGGAAGGACGTGAAGATAAAGGTGCCACTCGAGACATGGCAGGGAATACAGAAAAGCATAGAACAAACAAAGGAAATAATAAAGTCAGTAACAGAAACCATATAATATGCCCTTTCCTCCTTCTTAATAGTCCAATCAAAAATCAAACCTATGGTGATACCAATAAAGCCCATGCTTCCACCAGGATTAACTACGAACCTAACAGCAAACATTGCAGTAATTGCTATACAAAATACCTACTTATGAAAAGCTCATGATCCATGGTTTAATGCTCGTCATGAAGTCCCGTAAAATTCAAGCCGAAAATAATACAAACAACATGGAGTGTTACGTGATTGGTGCGGGGGCCGGGATTTGAACCCGGGACCTCCCGGTTATGAGCCATACGCGGGGCTACCACCCCAGGGCGCTCCAACCAGGCTGAGCTACCCCCGCGACTCGTTGTATTTCATTCACTGGTTTAAAAGTATTTTTCTACGGTCGTTTATCCATGCCTCATAGCCTTGGTATTCTCCGCCTCCTTGGTCTTAACGTATATCTTAACATGTACATAATTAGAATAATTAGGATTAGCAGTAGTACGGCCTGTATTGGCATTATGTAGCTGGACTGCGATGTTACTTGCGGATTTTGCATGTTATTTTCGTTATACCATTGCTGTATTATTGCGGTTATTTCCTGAGCTATCTGTGGGTTCTCGATTATTATGCCGAGTTCCCTATTGCTATTTATTGAGTTATAATCGAGGTTCACACTACCCACATACACGTAGTCGCCAACGACTATCGCCTTAGCCGTTAGGTCACTAACCATCACCGCGCCTAACTCATTGACTGCTTCCTCATTCTCTGTGTGTTGTCCAACGAGTATAAGCCTATCATTGTGTGCCAGGATTAGGCTGTACATCCCCGAGGATGTGTAAAGCTCCTCCATAGCCATGTAGAGAGTCCCCGGTTGTCTGAGTAGGTCCTCTAGGTATTCTCCCGAGTTTATTGGTGACATCACAATGCCTGGGTAGTTTATCTGCGTGATTGATTCATTACGGTAATCAGTGAGTATTATCCCGGCGAAGACCTGGGCAATGCTTGAGTTCTCAATCACAAGGTCAATGCCTAGGTCCCTTTCAAAGCCGTAGTAGGTTGGGTTTATTGAGCCTATTATCACGGTATCATTATCTATGACGAAGACCTTACTATGCACATAGTCATAGCCATAATTAAACGAAACATGGGCACCGGAACTAATTAACTCATTAACGGCTGAGTACTCCTCCTCGGGTACCCCGCCATATACATTGCCTGACAAAACCACGTAAACCTCAACACCCCTCTGAGCCAGGCTCGCCAGCTCATTAATAAGAGGTTGATAGGTTAATTCATAAACCTCAGCGTACACGCAACACCTAGCCTCACCAATCACGTTGAGGATATATGTTGAATTCATCGGCGACACGACAATGGAAACCTGACTCGAATTAATGGGTAAAAACCAACTCTGAGCGTAAACCGGCATGGACAGAACCATGACGAACGCAGCAATAATAATGAAAAACCTCATCAGAACTTAACTCTCAATAGCCAAATTTAAGTACTATTACTATTACCAAAAATGCGCAATACCACGTAACGACCAACGAATATGTAAAAGCCCAGAAAAATGCTTTTAAATCAGAGAAAAAACAGCCGAACTGGGCCCGTAGCTCAGCCAGGTAGAGCGGCGGGCTCTTAACCCGTAGGTCTGGGTTCGAATCCCACCGGCCCGCTAAATTTTTACTATTTTACATATTTATTAATGAAGTAAATGAAGCATTGCTTGTAATTATTTCCTGCACTGTACTGTTAACGAAGAAAGGGGTGTATTTTTTTATTAACTGTAATTGGATCTACCATGCCTTTACGTTATTGACCATCCACCATCAACAATTATTAGGTCTCCCGTGATATAACTTGCCTCGTCTGATGCCAGGAATGCGACTACAGATGCTATGTCCTCGGGCTCTGCCAATCTTCCCACTGGTATTATTTGTTCCATCATCTTCACCTGTTCCTCACTGCCTGGTTGCATCGCACCTGGCGTCTTAACGGCACCTGGTGCTATGGCGTTTACTGTTATTCCGTAGCGGGCTAATTCAAGAGCTAGGGCTCTGGTGAAGCCGACAATTCCTGCCTTGGATGCGCTGTAGTGCGTTAGTCCTGCGAAGCCCATGATGTTTCCTGCTATGGATGATATGTTTATTATCCTGCCATACTTCTGCTTAACCATGTAGGGCACAACAGCCCTCGTTACGTTGAATGTACCGTTTAGGTTTATGTTAATTACCCTGTACCAGTCGTCAATCGTCATTTCGAGAAAGGGCTTGAATGGGTATATGCCGGCGTTGTTCACGAGGATGTCGATGCGCCCATACGTGTCATAGACCCTCTTGGCCACGTCCTCAGCCATCCTTGGATCAGTCACGTCGAGCCTCAATGCTATTCCCTGGCCGCTTAGGTTCCTTATCTCGTTGAGGATTTCATTCTCCTTGCCTGTTATATCCGTGACAACGACGGTAGCGCCATCCTTTGCTAATCTCAGGGCTATGCTCCTCCCAATTCCCTGACCGGCCCCCGTGACTATTGCGACCCTATTCTTTAGTGTGGGCATAATCTAAGTTAACAATTAGTTATATATAAATTTTACTTATATTTGAATCATAATGGAGTTAAGTAATTAATTAACTTATATTGGAGGTAAATATAATCCTTTATAGGTAATTAAATATAGTTGACTGTCATGAATTTAATTTTAGTCATCAACGAAACACCGCTTGGTGCGATTTGTAGGTATTTAGTCTCGTAAATATGCGAACATTGAGAGTAGGTAATTTAAATGATGCGTTATTTTTGTCGTAATTGGTTAATATGCGTGTTGTTGAGGTTCGTAATTTAGTAAAGGTTTATAATAATAACGTGAGGGCCTTGATGATGTTTCGTTGAGTGTTGATGAGGGTGAGATCTTTGCAATGCTTGGTCCTAATGGTGCTGGTAAGACCACGCTTATGAGGGTACTGACGACGCAGATAAGGCCAACCTCCGGCTCTGCTTATGTAATGGGTTATGATGTGGTTAGGGAGGGTGATAAGGTTAGGAGGGTTATTGGTTATGTTCCTCAGGAGTTCAGTATTTGGATAGATTTGACTGGTTATGAGAACCTACTCATTTACTCGAAGGTTTATGGAGTGACAGGCAATGAGGCACGTAGGAGAATTAGGGAGGTTCTGGAGTTCATGGATTTAATGGATGCTGCAAACAGGTTGGTTAGTACGTACTCGGGCGGTATGATTAGGAGGTTGGAGATTGCCGCTGCGTTGATCATAGAGCCCGAGGTTTTATTCCTGGATGAACCAACCGTGGGCCTGGATCCAGCGGCTAGGAGACTTGTGTGGGAGAAGTTAATTACGTTTAACAAGGAAAGGGGCATTACCATTTTCTTCAATTCCCATTATATGGATGAGGTAGAGTTGTATGCTAGAAGAGCCGCATTGCTTAATAGGGGTAAGGTTATTGCGCAGGGTACTATTGATGAGTTGAGAGGTTCCGTTAGTAATGACGTTATTGAATTTTTAGTTAGTAATGCTGAATTAACTGTGAAGGTATTAAAGGAGGTTAGTAATGGTATTGCGGATGTTAGTTTTGTTGATGAGAGCATTGTCAGGGTTATGGTGAGGGATGCAGATGAGTCCTTGCCTACGTTAATAAATGTTATTTCTAATCATGGCATATCGATAAGGAGAGTATCGGTGTATAAGCCATCACTTGATGATGTATTCCTGAAATATGTCGGAAGGAGAATCGGTGAGGTTGAGAGTAAGGTGAGCGAATTAAGAGCTGTTAGGAGGGCTGTAATGAGGGGTTGAGTATGGGTAGCTATATTAGCGCTATTCTTGCTTTTATGGAGCTTGAGGCACGTAGGATAAAATACAATAGGACTGAGCTCTACACAAGGGCTGTTCAGCCAATACTTTGGCTTGTTGTCTTTGGCCCAGTAATGGCTAGGGTTAGGGCATTACCCACCAATGGTATTCCCTACGTTGCATTCATAACGCCTGGCGTAATTATGCAGTCCGTGACCTTCGTATCCATATTCTATGGCTTAACAATAGTTTGGGAAAGGGAGTCCGGAATTTTGAAGAAACTATTGACAATGCCAGTCTCCCGAATGTCCATTGTACTTGGCAGGTCCTCCGCATCAATAATTAGGGCCTTATTCCAATTTGCAATAATAACGCCAATAGCCATAGCGTTAGGCGTCAGAGTTAAGTCTAATCCAATTTACTTAATGCTTTCATTATTCATAGTGGTGATTACCGCAGTTGGATTTTCAGCATTCTCAATATGGATCGCCACTTACATGAAGACTAGGGAGAGGTTTATGGGGATTGGGCAGGCAATAACCATGCCGCTCTTCTTCGCAAGCAATGCCATATATCCAATAAGTATCATGCCTACGCCGATTAAGGTTATAGTACTTATAAATCCATTAACCTATGCTGTTGATGCTCTAAGGAAAACAATGATAATAGGTGTCCTCAATGGATTAGCAACTGATTTATTGGCCTTAACAATATTCGTAGTTTTATTCATTGTATTAGCATCTTCTGAATTTAAGAGAATAATTGAATGAGATGACGGAATACGCTTAGAAATGTATAGATATGAATAATTAATATATCAATTTGATTTAAATCCGTAATGCTGATTTAATTTATTGCTTTTTGATTATATTATTAAACATTAAAATGTTTTTATTATTCTACATTTGACGTGAAATACTGTTTATTATTCACTTGAATATCATAAAGACTGGTGATAGTATGGGTGGTAAACAGAAGAGGATGGCGGTTTCCGTGTTCTCAGGCAGTGTGGATAGGTTGACTGGTTTGGCTATACTTGTTTCTGGTGCGGTGGCCATGGGTATGGAGGTTGAATTATTCCTACAGTTGTGGGGAGCATATGCATTTAGGAAGGACGTTATTCAGAGAAACACGAACTTCAGTGAATTTCAGAACCTAAGTTCTGAGGTTGCTAGAAGGTTGCAGGAATTGAGATTACCGTCATGGTTTGATTTATTGAGGGAGACCAAGAAGACGGGCAACCTAAAGATCTATGTATGCTCGACGGCAGCCAACATATGGAATGCCAAGAAGGAGGATTTCGTTGACTTAGTCGATGACATAATAGGTGCGGGTGAGTGGGTAGATAAGATGTCTGAGGCTGACATAACACTCTTTGTGTAGGTGATGGGCATGAGTGAGACAAGGGGTGAATTAAGTCCGGAGGAGCTTAGGAAGCTCAAGCCGAGCAAGACTGTGGATGCCAGAGGTATGTCATGCCCTGGCCCCTTACTTGCTGCGAAGCAGGCAATAACGGAGGTGCCAATTGGGGGTATACTTGAGGTTCTTTCATCAGATCCAGGCACGAAGAGAGACCTACCTCTCTGGGCTAGGAAGATGGGTCATGTATACCTAGGAACAATAGAGGAACCGGGTTACTGGAGAATATTCGTAAAGAGAATGAAATAATGGGTGGGTGATATGGATGGTTCTTAAAAAAATTAAATCCACAAATTCTTATTTTTACAACAAACATAATCTCAGACCCGGGAGTATGCTCCGCTGGTTTAATGCACCTGAGTTATCCTGCGCAGACCACGATGATTAGGGTTCCATGTTCGTCAATGATAAGCCTGAGTGGATATTACTGGCGTTCGAGAGTGGTTTTGATGGAGTTTTTGTGGCTGCTGATGGTACGGATTGTCCATACTTAAGGGATTGCACAGATAGAACTGCGAAGCATATTAGGGAGGCCCAGGAGCTAATGAGCAATAAGGTATAGAGCCTGAGAGGGTTAAGATGGCTGCCATTTGTTCAGTATGCGGTGAGGCCTTCGTTAGGTTAGTGAATGACTTCTATTCCAGGTTAATAGAATTAGGTCCAATTAAGGTGAGGACATGGGAAATGACTTATCACAGAAAATTCTTGAGAGAGCAGAATTAATCCAGGGCTCTTTCGAGTATGACGTGGTGGTTATTGGTGGTGGTATTGCCGGTATGGAGGCCTCACTTAACCTGGCCGAGATGGGGTTTAAGGTATTACTTGTCGAGAAGGAACCTACCATTGGAGGTAAGATGTTCCTGCTAAGTAAGGTGTTTCCGACACTTGACTGTGCAAGTTGCATTTCAACTCCTAAAATGGCTGCCGTGGCTCATCATCCAAACATAGATTTATGGACATACTCCGAGGTCACTAGGATTGATGTTAAGGGTAAAGGTGACTTCGAGATTACTGTATTAAGAAAGCCGAGATTCGTTAATGAGGACTTATGCACAGGTTGTGGTACATGCGAGGAGGTTTGTCCTGTGGTTTTGCCTAAAGAGTATGATTATGGCCTTAGGGGAAGAAAGGCTGCATATATTCCATTCGATACTGCTGTACCGAAGAAGGCTGTAATTGATATAAATAATTGCATATTCTGTGGACAGTGCGAAAGAGCATGCCCTGCTGGTGCTATTGACTTCGCACAAAAACCTAGGATATATAAGATCAAGGCACATGCAATAATAATAGCGACTGGGTATAGATTATTCCCTGCAGAAAGGAAGGAGCAGTATGGTTATGGTAAGATCCCGAATGCGATAACCGCAATGCAGATGGAGAGGTTATTATCGCCAACAAGGCCATTCAACTCAGTGCTTAGGCCATCGGATGGTAAGGAACCAAGTAGTATTGGGTACGTACTTTGCGTTGGCTCTAGGGATAAGACGGTTGGTAACCCAAGGTGCTCCCAGGTTTGTTGCATGTACTCAATAAAGCAGGCCCAGTTAATCCTTGGCGCATTACCGCTAGCTGATGTGACTATTTACTGCATGGATATAAGGGCTTATGGTAAGGGTTTCGAGGAGTTTTACCAGAAGGCAAGGGCTATGGGTGTTAAGTTCGTGCGTGGTAGAGTAGCTAAGATTGAGGGGCTATCCAACGGTAATGTCAGGGTGATTTATGAAGATATCGATGAAGGCAGGGTGAAGTCAGCAGAACACGACTTAGTGGTTCTATCGGTGGGTCTATTACCAAATAATGATGAGGTTCTTTCAAAGGTTCATGGTGCAAAAATAACCGTAGACGAATTAGGGTTTATAGTAACTAATCCATCAACACCAACGCAAACAAATGTGGAGGGTATATTCGCGGCAGGTTGCGCAACAGGTCCTAAGGACATTCCTGATACCATACTAGAAGCGGCATCGGCCGCAGCGAGGTGTGCGGCTTATCTAAAATCGCTTAAGCAGGAGAGGATGATACCAGTAGAGGTGATTAGCAATGGAAAGAAGCGATAAGATTAGGATTGGTGTATATGTATGCCATTGCGGTGGTAATATTTCTGACGTTGTTAATGTAAAGAGGGTTGTTGATGAGGTACGTAATGAGAAGGGTGTAGTTGTTGCCAGGGATTTCATGTTTATGTGCTCTGAGGCTGGTCAGAAGTTGATTGAGGATGATATAAGGAGTGGTAGGGTAAATGCTGTTGTTGTTGCTTCGTGTTCTCCAAGGCTTCATGAGACAACATTTAGGGCCGCAATAGCGAGAGCTGGTGGTAACCCGTACATGTATTACCATGTTGATATTAGGGAGGAGTGTTCGTGGGTTCATGAGAACGATAAGGAGGAGGCTACAAATAAGGCAGTAAGACAGGTTAAGGCAGCAATAGCGTATCTAAGGCATGCCGAACCCCTCAACAGGATTAGGGTGAATTGTGAGCGTTCAGTGCTCGTAATTGGTGGTGGTATTGCTGGGTTAAGGACGACACTGGACTTGGCTGAGTCGGGACTTACGGTATACCTTGTTGAACGTGCTCCATTTCTTGGCGGTAATGCTGCCAAAATAGGCAACATTAAGGTATTTCCATACGAAAAAAACAGCTATCGACGTAGTGAGGGAGTTAATAGAGAGACTTAGGAATATGAGTAATGTAGCTATATATACTAATGCCGAGGTAGAAAACGTGTCTGGTTATGTGGGTAACTTCGATGTTACCATTAGGGTGAATCCACGCTATTTCAAAGGCAAGCCTAATGAACGAGAAGTTGAGGAACTTAGAAAGATATGCCGAGAAAGACCAGGGATGAGTTCAGTTACGGGGTCTCTGAGAGAACTGCAATAATGTTTCCTCCATTCAATGGTACTTACCCTGAGATACCGGCGATAGACATGGCATTATGTGATAAATGCGGCCTATGTACTAAGGTGAGTGATAAGATTGATCTCTCTCAGGAACCACAGATTGTTCATCTAAAGGTTGGCGCAATAGTTGTAGCCACTGGGTTTAAGCCGTATAAGCCTGAAAAGGGTGAGTATGGGTATGGCTTACCTGGCGTAATTACGCTTCAGGAGTTGGTGGGCATGATCAATAAGTACGGTGATGTGGTTATTAATGGTAGGAGACCGAGGAGCATAGCCTTTATCTATTGTGTAGGGAGTAGGCAGAGAAGGGTAGAGGGTAGGAAGGCGAATGAGTATTGCTCTAGGTACTGCTGCATAGCTGCATTGGACGTCGCGGTGGCCATTAAGGAGCTCCTGAAGGATGTCAAAATATACCATGTAGTTAGGGACGTTAGGTCTTACGGGATAAATGAGTTATTATTTGAGGAGGCCGGTAGGCAGGGACAGGTTATCATAAAGTATGATGTTGATGAGGGCGAGCCGCAGGTCACATACATTAATGGTAAGCCCATTGTTAAGGTTAAGGATGTTTTGACCGAGCACATGGAATTAGAACTGCCCGTTGATTTAGTGGTTCTTGTCACGGGAATGGAGCCGTCTGACGGTACTGTGAATATTGCAGAGAAATTGAAGATATCCAGGGGCACTGATGGTTTTCTCCAGGAGGTTCATCCTAAGCTTAGGCCTGTGGAGACCATGTTGAGTGGAATATTTATTGCAGGTACTGCACAGGCACCGCGTGGTGTTGGTGAGACCTTGGCATCGGCATCAGCAGCTGCGGCAAAGGCCATGTCGCTGGTCCTTAAGGGATATACCGAGCTAGAACCCTTCGTTGCCTTTGTCGACCAAGATAGATGCAGGGGCTCTGGGCTATGTGTGAGTGAATGTCCGTACGGCGCTATCGTAATTAAGGAATATGCAGGCAGTAAGAAGGCATGGGTGAACGAAGCACTTTGTAAAGGTTGTGGAGCCTGTGTGGCCGTGTGTCCAAGTGGCGCTATTCAACTTAGGGGTCTCAGGAATGTACAGATTGAGGATATGATAAGGGCAGCAGGTGGTGCTCATGACTAGGAGGGAACTCTCAATGGATAAATTAAAGAGGGAATTAGGGATTCAGCCACCTAAGGAACTTACGGAGTACGTTAGGGAAATAACGACCATAAGAAGTAAGATAGTTAATTGCTTAAGAAGGGATGGGGAACTAACTGTTAAAGAGATTTCCTCAAAGACGGGATTGCCCGAGGACATAGTCTTTTGGCATCTCATGACCATGTTTAAGTACGGCTTAGTGGAACCAACTGAAAAGACCGATGATGGCTATTATAGGTATAGATTGAGGGGTGAGGCCCATGGCTAAGGTAAATCCTAAACTAATAGATGAGCTAAAGGAACTTGGGGCATTTAATATATCTGCCTGCTATAGCTGTGGTGTTTGTACGGCGACTTGTCCCTTAGCCAGGAGGGGCATGAATTTCCGAGGAAGATAATAAGGTACGCAATCCTTGGTCTTGAGGATAAGCTAATTTCAAGTACTGAGCTGGCTGTGTTACTACTGCGGTGAGTGCACAGAATCATGTCCAAGAGGTGCAGATCCAGCTGGTTTTATGATGGCCGTTAGGAGGTATTTAACGACACGTTATGATTTCACAGGCTTCTCAAGAAGATTCTATAGGTCAAAAGTAGTGGAGTTCATCTCGACAATCCTCCTCTTCGCTATTACAGTACTCGGCGTATACTTCGTACACGGACCAATCATCCTCACAAGGGTAGATCTAGATTCCTTCCTGCCGCCGCATATCGTGGAGATGGGCGATATAGCAATACTGGTGGTGCTTTCTGCCCTATTATTAACCAATGTTTATAGGATGTATAGATTCACAGTTGCGGCTAGGGATATATCCTTCATAACGTATATAAGGGAGCTAATAAGGACAATAGTGCCTCACTTCCTTACGCAAGTCAGGATGTTGAAGTGCAATAGAAATACCTTAAACTGGATAATGCATATACTAATTGTTTATGGATATGCAACTATATTCGTATTCGTAATAGTATTCCTGGACCTATTCCAAACAAACACCCTTTACCCAATATACAATCCGATAAGGCTCGGTGGATACATAGCATCAGCGGCATTGCTTGTTGGCGCTGGCTATGCTATTTATGGTCGTTTAAGGAAGAACGCAGTAATGAGGCAGTACTCCCACTCCACAGATTGGTTCTTCCTAACCCTATTATACCTCGTGGTGATCACAGGCGTGCTTGTTGATGTGTTTAAATACCTGGGTCTACCCATAGAAACTTACATAGCATATACGGTGCATCTCGGTTTCGTAACACCACTATTAGTGTTGGAGGTACCCTTCGCAAAATGGTCACACCTGGCATATAGGCCATTTGCCATATACTTCACAAGGATCAATGACTTAGCCAAGACAAAGGTCATGCGAACCACGGCATAATTTAATTAAAAACTATTGATTTTCTTCAATTGCTAAATATTAGCCGCCAAGTATTCTTCATCTGTTGGGTCCATCATCACCTCTTAATTTAGAATTCATACGTAAATTTTTAATTTTAAGTGCTAATGAGAATTATTAATGCTTCATCAGTTCTATGACTTTGTACTTGGAATGGTATTTGGTTTCTTCCTCGCAGTTCCTCCTGGTCCCATGAATGCGTTAATTGCTGCTGAGCTACGCGTTCGCCAATTCATGGTACCAGTGTTGGTCTTGGGGCTATGTCCGCAGATGGCATTCTCATGGTTATTACGTACTTCTTCTCCAGGGTTTTGGGGCACTACGTGTATTACCTATACTTCATTGGTTTTGCAGTTATGATGTACTTAGCTATATCGATACTTAAGTCCACATTTTCACCCAGGAATACCAGCAGTAATAGGTCTCCATTTCTTAATTACTTCATGGGCGTTTCCATGGGATTAACAAATCCCTACCAGGTTTTTTTGGTGGCTTACAGCAGGTCTTTCCTTCATGAGCGTCTTTGGCATTTTCAGTGTGGTTGGTTTGTTCACGGCGATACTTATTTGGGTTTTCGTGTTTCCATACGCTGTTTATGTTGGTAAGGTTTATGGTGGTTCTAAGGTTGATTTTGTGGTAAAACTTGTTTCAGCATTGGGTATTATTACGTTTGCTGTTTACATAATTATACGTGCACTGCTTTATTTCATGTAGAGGTAAGTTTATAAGGGTTGAAATTATAGAATAGAATGTGGACCTCGATGAATTAGCATTATCGGTGATGGGACCATTAATCCTGAGGTTAAGGAATACAAGGGTTTATGAGAGATTGCAGAGAAGCCTTAATGCATCGTTGTCATTTACAAGCTCAGAGAGATACATGGCTAGGTCCTGTTCATAACAACGATAATGCTCGTAATAGCGGCTCCACTTGGTGTAATTCTCGTAATGATGAACCTAAACAACGCATTAATACTACTTAAAATGAGACTATTATTCTCAACACCTTACGGTATTAGGGATCTCACCTTAATAATTATGGGTATTGTCCTCATTATTATTCCACTAATCGTCTACGAACTAATGATTGGGCTGCCGAGGATAACGGCGAGCGACCTCGCCTTTAAGGTGGATACTGAGTTGCCATTTTTCGTGGCCTATGTATCGGCAATAACGAATTCAGGGCTTTCCGTGTTCAGGGCAGTGGAGAGAATTGCCGAGGCCAAGATCCTGGAGGTCATGGGTAGGGTGGCCAGGTGGACCTATATTAGGTTTAAGATCTTCGGCGAGGATCCACTTACGGCGTTGTCCAACGTATCCTCAATGATAGAGAGTAGGTCGCTTAGGGAGTTCATCAGTGGTTACGTAACACTGTAAGGACTGGAGGTGACATAGTCCATTACATAAACACCAGGCTTCATGACATTGTCAGTAATGCCATTGAGCGCATGAATAGGGCCGCCGAATTCCTCGGAATGCTCATGGAGAGCTACATAGGCTCAGCGGCAATACTCCTCATAGGCCTAGATGTGCTATACCTGGCGCAAGCGTGACGCCCTTCGGTAATAGGTATGCGGCCTTCATGCAGGCAATAAACTCTAATTACATGTTCGGTTTATTTGTCGTGCCTGCAATATCCATAGCATTCATATACCTCGGTGAGGTATCGGCCTTTAGGTCGCCGTATACCGATTATAGCCGTATAAGTGGGCCGGTGCGTCTATGGCTGTCGTCGCTGTACTTGGTTTTCTTGAATATTCAATGCTGTTTCACCAGGACTTAAGCAATAGGATTTATATCCGTGGGTCGCCAATACCCCTTGACTTCACAATAGTGTTTGGGCTGACGTTGGCCTTAGCCTTTCTGCCTACCGCAATATACTCAATTAAGGTGGTTAATGAGAGGTGGGAAATTGATAAGGAATACGCGGAGTTTCTCAGGGACGTTACTGAACTAAGAAAGAGTGGTTTTACGCCTGAAAAGACCTTTGAGACATTGAGGTATACCAGGAGGTATGGCGCCTTTGATAAGTACCTGGATACCATGGTTAGGCAGATTAGGTATGGTGTGCCAATGAGAGACGTGCTTTCCTCAGTAATGGGCAAACTACATAGTTACTACTCGAAGGTATTTACATTCCTACTTACAGAGACTATAGACCTTGGTGGTGCATCGCCGCAAGTCCTTGATATGCTTGCTAACTTCGCATCATCGATAGTCAGCGTTCAGGAGAACATGAGGGCTAGGTTGAGGCCTCTTAGGTACGTGCCGTACATCGGCGCTGTCATATTAATAGTTACATTGGTTGTCTTGATTTTCTCGGTGGTTGCAATAGTGACCAGGGTCGGCCCTGGTGGTGTTACCGCAGGTCCTGCATCTGGTTACTTAGTTAATTTATTGGCTACCTCATTCTCCTTCACAATAACCATTGACTCATTCATAATGGGGCTAATAGCTGGGAAGCTCGGTGAGGGTGAGTTATCCCTAGGGTTTAGGCATGCCGTGGTGCTGACGATAATGGTGGTTCTCGTCTATGCAATGTCGCCATTCCTAGCAAATGCATTATTTGGATCAATGTCTGGCTTATCAACAAGCGTGCCCTATTAGGTCTAACTTGGTGGTGCTGCTTCCATTAAATAATCTATGTACTTAAAAATTGAGTCGAGGCTGGTGATTCATAAAATGATAGTTTAAGGCTTTCTATTTCCAATGCCTGTCTTGATATTGAGAATAGTTCATCGTATGGGATCACATGAGGCTCAATGCCGACTATGTCCCTCAGGAGCTTTGTCCATGGGTAACCACTTACCACATCGACTGGGTACTTGATATTGAGCATGTTTAGTATGGGCTTCAGCAATTTATTACTCGCCTTAAGTTCATGTATGAGATTAACTACGTTACCAACAGCCTTCAAACTGCTGTGGTCGGGTATGGCGATTAAAATAACGTTATTACTAACCTCAAGTAATGTGACTAATGCGTCATAGGATAATCCAAGGGCTGGTGTATCAATTATTACATACAACGGTATAATCGCCTCCACGGCATTCAATAGAGCCTTGAGGAGGTATCTATCTATCTTAACCTGACTTGGGTATTGGCTTATGGATGCTGTGAAAACGAGCTTAAAGATATCGTTATCAATTTGCCAGGTCTTTACGTAAAACGTTGAAAGAGGGTCCGGTATCTTGCCCATGAAATAGTCGGCCAATGTATATGGCATTTGCTCCTCAACATTACCAAGCATCAGCATGGTCGCGGTACCACTATCTAACCCTAAGTCAATAAGTACAATAGGGTATTGAGCCTTATCCCTTAATTCATAGGCCAGTATTACGGCCATATTCACGGCTATCGTGGTCTTGCCCGTGCCGCCCTTCGTGCCGCTTGTTATTAATATTGTCTTCACAGAATCACCAATGTATAATCACTTATTAAATTAGTAAATAAGAGTTACTAGGGTTATGGTTAGATGACATATGTAAAGGCTTTGCTCAAATCATCTCTTTGGTCTTCTAAAGGGTCTTCTCTTAATATCATCCGGGCTCGGTTTGTTATGTTCCATTTCAAGCCTAACAAGTAGACTTTCAATGTCCCTATTTATCATCAATATGCCCAATGTATCGAGTAGGAAACCTATTATGAAAAATGATGATGAGAGCAATATATTGCTAGCGATTGAGGATAAGATAAAACCAATGATCATAAATGCTAATCCAATTATTGCCACCATTAGGCTCGTCCTCATATTAATTTGCTAGTAATCACCTGGGTATTTAATACTTAGTGAAATTATGAATATCATAGGTACCTATCTAATCGCCCGCTAAGTAATCTCTTAACTGTCGACCAGCTCCTCCTAACAATAGGCGGTAAATCGCCATGGCCCTCAATCCAGCCCTTAAGGAATGCTATTGTTCTTGGGTCACTTGGATAACCACTGCCAAAGTCTCCATACTCCCTATGTAGTTCCTCAATTATTGAGTCTCTGATGACCTTAGCCACTATACTCGCGGCCGACACCACAGGTATTAACTTATCAGCATTGTTCATAGCCACAACCTCAACATTACCCTTTATTCCCTTCCTAACCATATCCTTAAACCTCTCTGGCTTCGGATCTGGAGAATCAATATATATTGTTCTAGGCATTACCGCACTCAATGCATTATTTATCAATCTAGTAGCCACCTCAACCTCAAGTATATTTAAGGAGTGCATATAAACGTAATCATCAATTACCCAGGGCTCAATGACCTCATAATCTACGTAATCCAGCATTGATTTAAGAATTGAAAATAAACGAGACCTACTGGTTGGGCTGAGCTCCTTTGAGTCCCTAACACCGATTGTTCTCAGCTTATCCATATCACTGGTAATGGCTATTGCCATTACCATAGGTCCAATGATGGGGCCACGGCCAGCCTCATCAATTCCTCCCACGAGAACCTGCATTAAGGGCTTCCTTAATCAGTTTCTTAAATTCCTCACACTTAATGGGCCTATTTCCATAAATCGCCATTTCGTAGTAATTTATCACCTTGTCAATGATATCATTATTAACCTTTAACTTGTTCATTAGGTAGTTACGAATGTCCCTATGGTTAATGACAGGTCTTTTAATCCGGTTTTCTTCACGAGTTTCGTAAATAACTCATCTATGCATTCCTTATCATTATGCACTCTGTATTTAAGTAATGGCATTATCATAGACATTGCTATTAGGGATATCGTTGCGATTACCGAGGAATTAATAATTATGTAAATAATAATGCCATTATTACTTACTTCAACGTTTGTGCCGTGTATTGCACTAAATTGGATATTACTTGTCTGCCCTTTATAAATTGCTGATGAGTTATTACTACCTGTCATCGCCGTGTTAGTTGCTGTTTTTCCTACTATCTTGCCTATGTGGTATGTTCGTTGCCCAACTACTTCATAATCTGAGGGATAGGTAGTGATGTTGTAGCTTGATTGCGTGTTAATTTCGTTATTAGAGCTTAAACTTACTGATGCGTTTATTGCGGTTATTTCCGCAATACTTATTGTTCCATTGGCGTAAATAATGCCATTAATCAGGAGATAATTATTACCTATTAATCCGATGCCTGTGAAAGCATAGTATTGCTGGTTAGGCAATTCCTGTGGTGATATTACTATTACTATCCCATTGCTTGTGTATGTTCCATTAATTATCGATACGCTTATTACCGGCCAATTAATTATATTGTAAAAACCTGTGTATGTGCTTCCAAGCGCATTAATTGGTGGAATAAGTGTTATGATAAGTGTTAGTAGTATTGTCATATAAACCAATGTTTTATTAATTGGCATTACTAATGATTAGATAGAATGAACCTGTTAATAATGCTTTTGCTACTTGGGCCATTGCAGGGAAATTCATCATCCATACCCATCAATGCTTCGCTTACGTATGTTGGAAGCGCATTCTCAATTAATGTGTATCAACTATTTTTTTGCAAATGCCACGGGTTACATAATGGTTCCTCAGGATACGTATGAAGGTGAATTCGCCGGCTTGCTTAGGGTGGATAACCTAACGTATGTTGGGATGTACCATGGTTTAATATTCCGTTCATTTTTCATAGGCTACTTCACACCTATGGTCACCTATAGACCTGTATCATTACCTACGGTATTAACGCCAGGTAATTATTCAGGTTTTGAGGCTATTGCGCAGTCTAAGGTGCCTATTTACTTAAGGTACTTAGTCTTTAATGAGTATAGCAATGGGACTCTAATGAATACATTATCATTAATAACTATTAGTGCCACAAGTCCTCCATTAACAATATGGTTTAGCAATGGCTATGATTGTATTGAATATCTCATAAACGTAACATTCAACGAGCCAATGAAGGTTGTTCCAATACCCATAATTGTTAATACACAATCACCAATATCCTATTTTATTAGCAATGTGACAATAATCGGTGTATATCCAACGACGGAATTAATGCTTCTTGAGCCGGGAGATATTGTTGTTGCTGAAACGCCAATTATTAAGGCTAACTACACAATGTACGTCTGTGGTAATTTAATTAACAATAACTCTAATTTCTTAGACGTAGTTGAATATTTAGGGCCTACGGGTGTGTCAATATCTGGCCTAGACATTACAAAGGCGTTTGGCATTAAGAAAACAAGCAATCTAATTGCGATTGTTAATAAGGTATTTTATACATTAATGAACAACAAGTATGAACTCACTACTTATTCCGTAGGTCCTGAAAACCTACTTAGCACTGGAAAGGGGTCCATTATTGACTTCACAGCACTTGCAATGACCGTATTGAGATATTACGGCATACCGACCAGGATAGCCCTTGGTTTCTATGGTACTAATGAGGGTAATGATGTATATGTTTTTAGTTCCGAAACGAATATTTTATGGGTTGAGTCATTTGTTGGCGGCTGGGTAATGTTTATTCCAGCACCTATTCATAGCAAGCCATTAATAGGTATCAGTCCTGCAGGTATTGGGTCCTCGGTTATGATTGGGTTGCTACTTGTCTTACCTTGGATAATCGGTTATTTAATATACATATTAATAAGTCATGTTAAGGCGCGATGAGTTTAAAATATATATGCATTTTCATATCTTAGGTAAACAATAATGAATTCAATAAATCCAAGGCAAATTATGGATAAACTACTGAAGGAGGTTTCTAAGTCCGTGATTGGTTATGAGCATGAAGTTAAGCTTCTCTTTGCATGCCTAATCGCTAGTGGCCATGCATTAATTGAGGGATATCCAGGACTTGCCAAGACGACGCTGGTCAAGGCATTTGCAAAGGCACTTGGTCTCTCCTTCAGTCGTATTCAATTCACGCCTGACCTACTGCCCAGTGACATAACGGGTTCACTCATTTTCAATCCTAAGATTGGGGATTTCGAGGTTAGGTTTGGCCCCATCTTCGCGAATATAGTTCTTGCCGATGAGGTTAATAGGGCTCCTCCTAAGGTTCAGTCTGCCTTGCTTGAGGCTATGCAGGAGGGTCAGGTAACAATTGGTGGTAAGTCGTATGAATTACCGAAGCCATTCATGATAATAGCTACTCAGAATCCGATTGAGCTTGAGGGAACATACCCACTACCAGAGGCACAACTAGACAGATTCATGATAAGAATAAGACTAGGATACCCAAGTGAGGATATAGAATTGAAGATTGCGGAGAATATAGACCTTGGTAATGTTAATTCAATTAATACCGTGGTGAGTAAGGAGGAGGTTGATCTGCTTCGATCCCTAATGCACTCAGTATACGTTGACCAATCAATAACTAGGTACATAGTGAATTTGATAAGGCTACGAGGAATGCCCGCGATGTTAAGCTAGGTGCGAGTCCAAGGGCTGCGCAGGTACTTAGTAAATTGGTTAGGGCCTGGGCTTTGTTGGATGGTAGGGATTACGTAATACCTGATGATGTAAAGATTCTGGCGCCGTATGTCCTGAATCACAGGATCATAACCCTCAGCACTGACAGTACAGTATTAATTAGGCAGTTGCTTCAGCAAGTACCGACACCACTCATGGAGAGGGTGCTTCATAGGTCATGATACGCGTAATACCAAGCAATAAATTATTGATTACGTACATCGTACTCTCCGGCATTACCTACATTGGGTTATTGACCAATAACCTATTCGGTACATACTTCGGTATAATGCTTTTCCTGGTGTTTACGTCTTACGTACTATCATGGTACCTACTGGCAATCCTAATGGCGTTATACTCACAATTAATCTTTAGCCAAGGTAGTGTAGAACTTACAGTAGGTTCATCGGCGACAATTGGCGTAAGGGTTTCCTCCAGGTTACCAATACGGTGGGATGCGGAACTTACGTTGGCCCATTCGCCTCATATTCTATCTGATACCTTGAGAATTAAGGTTAATGATGGCGATTACCTCATCAAACTAGTGGGTAGGTGGATTGGCAGTACGAGAATTGTTGGCGGTATTATGGAATTCAAGGAACCACTGGGGCTCTTGGTAATTCAAAGGTTATTATTACGTAATGTTGATGTCATTATAAAGCCAAGACAGGTAACTAGGTCCATTGGCAGAACGGGGATTGGTGGCTACATAGAGTATGGCTTATCCCTAGAGGGTAGGTTAGGTGACCTTAGGTCTTTATTGATTTATGATTATGAGAGGCCTGCATCATCAATACACTGGATAACCAGCGCGAGGGTTAATGAGTTAATGATGATTAATAGGAGTGATTATGGTTCATGCCCAATATTCATAATTAGCGCATCATCGAGGATGCTAATACCCAGGAACGGCAAGAGACCCATAGATGATGCCTTGCAGATGATAAGTGATTCAGTACAATACTGTGGCGAGGTTAAGGTCGTACTAATACGCAGGGACTATATTGAGGAAAAGGTCGTGAGTAGGGGCGCTATTCCATATTTAGAACGCGAGGTGAGGATAGGCGTTATCAGGAATTACCATGGGAGTAACGTATCAGTGGATATACCGACTTACTTTCGCAAGTACGTAAGTGAGGATGATTTAAGGGACATAGCCTACGTAAGCAATCCCATTAATGATGAACCACTTACTGAGGAATTAAATAAGGTTCTTAATAATATTGGTGATAGAAGTAAAGTTATCTTATTAAATTTCGATATAATCAATCAATAGTTTTAATAGCGATTATTATGATCAAGTTAAGTAATTACGTCTTATACATGTTGGTTAGTATTGTATGGCTAATACTTGAGTTGATACTAACGCAATATACTGACATGGCGCTTCTTGGTATTATTATAAACATGGTCTCCATGATAATCATATCATATAAACCCACATATAGTAATTACATTTTCATAATCAATGCATCATTATTAATAGTCATGGGCTTTCTAATACCATCTACATTCTTAATAAATTACACGATTATACTGATAATAAGTATAGTATTATATCTACTACTAATTGGAGCCCTTGAGCCCTATTCCCTATTGTTATCCCTGTTTATAATATATTTATCATACATTATGGAGAAGGTTCTCGTCAACTCGCCAGTATTCAATGTAATTAACCCAATTATTAAGGAGGCTGGTATTAATCCAGGTTTATTTACGTTAATATTTGCCTGGTATTTCTCGTTATTCACTATCTCATTAATCATAGTATTACTAATAATATTTTTGATTAAGAAAGTACTAACATGAGTAATACTTATTAATATAATGATTTTATTTAGTTATATGCCAGATCCCTTCCTTACAGAGGAACACCAGCTCATTAGAAACAGTGTCAAGGAGTTTGCCGAGAGATACATAGTCCCCCTAGCCAGAAAAATGGACCTTGAAGACTACTATCCAAGGGACTAATAAGGGAACTTGCTAAGCAGGGCTTCCTAACACCATCTGCACCGCCAGAATACGGTGGACCAGGCATTGACCTTAGGGGTAGTGTTGTGGTTGTTGAGGAGTTGAGTCGATACAGCCCAACCCTAGGCTTCATAACAGAGATAGTAAATGATAACATAGTATACGCGTTGCTCAAGTATGGTAGTAACAAACAGAGGGAGGAGGTACTGCCGAAGATCGCCAGCGGTGAGTGGGTAGCATCGTATGCACTCACCGAGCCTTGTTGTGGTAGTGATGCCGCGGCTATCGAGACTAGGGCTGAGAGGAGGAGTGGTGAGTGGGTAATAAACGGTAGAAAGATTTGGATAACGCAGGGAGCCTATGCAGACGTTTACCTGCTCTTCGCCAGAACTGGTCCTAAGGAGGCTAGGCATAAGGCGGTAACGGCATTCCTCGTGAGAAGAAGTGATTGCGTTGAGGTTAGTAAATTGGAGATGATGGGTATGAGGGGTGCTGGTGAGGCTGAGGTTAAGTTCAATGACTGTGTGGTTGGTGATGATGATGTTGTTGGTAAGGTTAATGAGGGATTCAAAATAGCCATGGTCACGCTGGACCTAGCCAGGATAGGCATTTCTGCGGTAGCCCTTGGGCTTTCACAGGGAGTCCTTGATGAAGCCTTGAGTGGGCCAAGACAAGGACCGCCTTTGGTAAGCCATTGATTGATTGGGAGTGGATTCAATTCCAGTTAGCCGACATAAAGACAAAGCTTGAGATTGGCAGGACGGTGACTTACAAGGCTGCCTGGCTTTATGATAATAAGGACCCATCATTCGTACTCTACGCCTCAATAGCCAAGCTATACACGGCACAAATGGCCGTTGAAATAGCGAGGGATGGCGTTCAAATACTTGGCGGCTTCGGATACTCAAAGGAGAGCTTCTCCGAGAGGCTTATAGGGATGCCAAGGTCCTTGAGATTGCCGAGGGTACGAATGAGGTTCAGAAAATAGTAATTCATAGAATATTAACAAGGGGGCTACCGGAGGTAGAATTATGATACCGATAAGGCACCCATCATTGACGAAGGATCACGAGAAGTTTGTTGAGTTAGTTGATGAGTTGAGTAGGAGGTTTATAGAGCCCATTGCTGACAAAGTAGATAGGGAGAATTACTACCCACGCGAGGTAATTAGGGAGTTGGGCAAGAATGGCGTATTGGCCCCAATATTGCGAGGGAGTATGGTGGTTATGGAATGGATGTTCTGGGCACAGCATTGTCTATTGAGGTTATATCGAGGTATAGCGGATCAATGGGAATATTAACCGAGGTACAGGGATTCCTGGTAACGGACGCGTTCTATACGTATGGCAATAAGCAAATGAAGGAGGAATTAGCTCCTAAGCTGGCTAGGGGCGAATTAATAGGTTCATTCGCGCTCAGTGAGCCTTGTTGTGGTAGTGATGCCGCGGCTATCGAGACTAGGGCTGAGAGGAGGAGTGGTGAGTGGGTAATCAATGGGAAAAAGATGTGGATTACCCAGGGGCTTTATGCCGATGTTTACATAGTATTCACGAGGACAGGACCCAAGGAGGCCAGGCATAGGGCAATAACGGCATTCCTAGTAAGGAGAAATAAGTGCATTGAGGCAAGCCCAATACACGTCATGGGCATAAGAGGCACAGGCACCTCTGAGCTAACATTCAATGACTGTGTGGTTGGTGATGATGATGTTGTTGGTAAGGTTAATGAGGGATTCAAAATAGCCATGGAGGCGTTGAACTTGGGCAGAATTGCCGTGGCCTCCGTGACCCTAGGCCTCGCAGAAGCCGCCCTTATAGAGGCCCTTGAGTGGATTAGGAATAGGAGGGCGTTTGATCAGCCGCTAAGTGAATTTGAGTGGATTCAGTTTCAATTGGCTGATATGATGGCTTATATAGAGACCATTAGGTCCACCGTATACGATGCAGCACTGCGCCTTGACCGTAAGTATGAGGACTATTACGCACATGCATCAATGGCTAAGTTAACGGCCGTACTATTGGGTATGGATGTGATTAGGAGGGCCGTACAATTAACCGGGGCCTATGGCGTTTGGAGCAATAGTAAGTTGAACAGGATTTACAGGGATGCTAAGCTTATGGAGATTGGCGAGGGTACGAATGAGGTCCAGAGGATGGTTATTTACAAGTGGTTAAGTAAATACCTGGGCTAATCAACAGCCTGCGTGTTCCATGGCCATCCTCAAAATACTCACTAAATCCTCAATCCTCAACCTACCAGTATTAGTATTCCTTGGGCTTGGGTGATAACTCATGAATATCCTAACTCCATTAAAATCAATGTAACCACCATGCCTAAACTCAGCCCTAATACCAAGGACCAGTTTAATGCCGAG
Organism: Vulcanisaeta sp. JCM 16159; assembly: GCF_001316265.1. GTDB lineage: Archaea > Thermoproteota > Thermoprotei > Thermoproteales > Thermocladiaceae > Vulcanisaeta. Next base: position 111,363 of record NZ_BBDN01000002.1, read on the forward strand.
AAACGCTATGTGCCCAAGGGCAATTATCGCCCTCGGCATGACACGAATAAGTTCATACCTAAACCAATTGTTCACGCAGGTGCGAATCTCCTCATTATTTGGCCTGTTGTCTGGAGGTGCGCACTTAACGACTGACGTTATGTACACGCACCTAACCGTAACACCATCATCCCTGGAAATACTATAGGCTTATTGGACAAGCCAGCCTCGTATAAGGCCCTAAACAGGAATTGAGCACTGCTATCCCCCGTGAACATACGCCCAGTCCTGTTACCACCATGCGCTGCCGGCGCTAACCCAACGATCATTATCCTAGCATTACCCAAGTCACCCCATGGCAGTACCGGTCTCCTCCAGTAATTATCGTTCATAAACCTCGGCAGCGGCTTAACACTCTCCCTATAACTCACTAGTCTTGGACATGCCCTGCACTGTATCAATTTACTTACGAAATCGTTATACCAACTCACAGCGCCAATGCTTAAGCCTTAAAATTAAGCCATTACATTAAGTGTGGAGGGATGGATCAATTCACTAAGGACATAATCAGGGGAGTATTATCGTACATTTATGGACCTAGTATACTAAAGAAATTAGATGGTGAATTTAGGATTGAGGTTAGCAGGACGGGTGGTTTAAGGAGAATTTACCTAGGCGATAAGCTTATTTTCACGATTAGGGCTAGCGATGGTCATCCATTACCGACATTAGAGGGTGCACGGTTGATTGATAAGGTGGTTATTGTGAGTAGGGAGCCGCGTCCTTCGTGAAGCAGGGTAGGAGTGTCATGGCTAGGTTCGTCATTGACGTTAGGAATGCCGTTCCCGGCGATGAGGTGGCCATTTACTCAGAGGATGGTGAGTTCCTCGGTGTTGGTAGGTTGTTGCTCTCTAAGGATGAGGTGTTAAGTGTTGGCAGGGGTGTTGCGGTTAAGTTGCGTCATCACGTAGGGACTTCTGAGGGTTAAGTAACCAATAATGCTTATATTTACTAAATTCTTTATGGGTACGGTGGTTATTATCTGGCGAATGAGTTCACAGTAACTCCCTGGGAGGTGAAGGGTAAGGTAGACTACATGAGGCTTGCCCGTGAGTTCGGTGTTCAATTAATAACTGAAAACGAGATCGACACGCTGCATGAATTAACGGGTGAGGTTCACTACCTAATAAGGAGGGGATTCTTCTATGCACATAGGACCTACAGTCAATACTGAGTCGGCAGAGGAGTGGCTTAAGGTGGGCGTTGTATAACGGCAGGGGGCCCAGCGCTGATCTGCACATTGGCCACCTGGTTCCCTGGATGCTCAGTAAGTGGTTTGTGGATAAGTTCAATGTTGATTACTTCTTTGAGTTAACGGATGACGAGAAGTTCCTGGTTAAGGAGGGGTATACCCTGGAGCAAACGAATAAGTATGCCTACGAAAATGCCCTGGACCTAATAGCCCTAGGCTTCACGCCAGATAAGCTGCACATAATAATTGATAGTGAGGACATTAAGTACCTATACAGGATAGCCGTTAGGGTTGGTAAGAAATTAACCTTATCAACCGTGAAGCACACCTTCGGGTTTACGGACTCAACCAACGTAGGCGCGGCCTTCTTCCCAACTCTTGAGATATCAGTAGCCTTCCTACCGACCGAGCTATATGGTGAGCAGGTGCCTGTACTGATACCAACGGCCATCGACCAAGACCCGTACTTCAGGCTCGCCAGGGATATAGCCGATGAGTTGGGATACCCCAAGCCATCCACGATATATAGCAAGTTCATACCTGGATTAACTGGTGAGGATAAGATGAGCGCCTCAAACCCTGACTCGGCAATTTACGTAACCGATAGCGAGAAGGACGTTAGGAGAAAGATAATGAATGCACTAACCGGCGGACAACCGACGGCAGAGCTTCAGCGTAAGTATGGTGGTGACCCAGACAACTGCGTTGTCTATAAGTACCACCTATTGTTCCAGGACAGCGATGAGAAGGTTAAGAGGATCTATGAGGACTGCAAGGCTGGGAAGTTACTATGTGGTGAGTGCAAGGCAATGCTCTTCGAGAGGATTAGGGAGTTCATGAAGGAGCATAATGAGAGGAGGGAGAGGGCTAAGGACGTGATTGAGCAATACAGGATCTCCATGAAGTTTAGATAATGCTTAATTAACACCTATCGCATTAATATAAAGTCATGACTAATTATCCAGTTATTGACCTACATGAGGACATTGCCTATTATCTAATGAACTCAGGGAGGCTTGAGGAGGAATTTCAGGACTTCGACGTCGATGCGCCCGGCAGACAATCGGACATACCTAAGCTCATTAGAGGGAATGTTAAGGTGGTCTTCAGTGCCGTGTTCCCAATACATGATACGTATAACCCAATGATTGGTGAGAGGATATCCTCAGGCTACGGAACACGTTCAATAAAGTCCTACACACCAGCGGTGTCTAAGTTAATAGGCCTTGAAATGATAAAGATCTACCTAATACTGGCAAAGAGATTCGGTAATAGGCTTAGGATCATTGAGAATTATTCCGACATTGAGCAGGTGATGAATAGCGACCTAATAGGGTTGCTGATATCTGTTGAGGGCGCTGACGTGCTTGACGACATCTACGACTTATTACTACTTCACAGGCTTGGCGTTAGGGCCTTGAGCATTACCTGGAACTTCGACAATAGGTACGGCGCGTCATGCTTCACGAGGAAGGACTACGGATTAACGGCAGACGGCGAGGAATTAGTCAAATTGGCCAACGAGCTCGGCGTAATAATTGACCTAGCTCACGCGAGTAGGAATACCATGATCGATGTACTAAATACTTCTAAGAAGCCCGTCATGATTAGCCACGCGAATGTCCAGGGTGTTCATAAGCACCTGAGGAATGTTGATGATGAAGTGTTAGAACTCCTCGTTAGGAATCATGGCGTGATTGGTGTAACGATGATACCATCAACGATAGGGCCAAGGCCAAACATGGATTCGCTGGTTAGGCATGTATTGTATATACGCGAGAGGTTTGGGCCTGACATAATAGCCATTGGGACGGACCTCCTGGGAATCGAGAAAACCCCCGAGGACTTAACTAACATTGGCGAGATCGCGAAATTCCTAAATAAATTGGCTGAGTATGGAATGAGCGATAGTGACATTAGGAAGATAGCCTTTGAAAATGCCCTTAGGGTCCTTAGGAATAATCTCTCGTGAATTTTAAATCGCCTTTAATAACTAAGTACTTTAATCATGGCTTGGGCCCGTGGTCTCTTGACCGCTTGTCTGTGATGTTACGAATTGAATGTACTGAAGTCTATTCTTCTCATACTCATCAACCGGTATTGGCTTAAGCTTCGAGAGTATTTGCGGTAATGTCGTGTACTCCATCTCCTCAGGCGGTAGTCTATGCGGCATTACAGGCCCCATCCTCCTTATGTAATCCGTTATTTGAGCAGCCAACTGCCTACTATAGTCAAAGGCTGGGTCATCGAATAAGTCCACGGGGCCCTCCAGATAACCATCATGTAACTGGAAGCCAAGGGCTATGACCTTTGGCGGTCCATCGAACCTAGTCATCTTTGGACCAAGGGCTATCTTCCTCTCCTGGTCAATACTCATCATCTTTGCGGGCATTAATGGACCAACATGGCTACCCCTCATCCAACCCTCAACCAGGTGTGGGTAAGCGAAGGCCTCGAGTACCTCACCAACCGCTGGTAATCCATGTTGAGCCCTGACTATGGCCACTGGGTCGTCCTTACCAACATAGCGGCCGGCGATTAAGTTCAGTCTCTCAACGCTCGTCACTGAGGCCTGCACCAAGTCAGACTTCCTATATATTCTCCTTATTATGTACCTGCCCGGCGTGCCTATTAGGCCGAGTATGTCGTAACTATTCTCAGGAGCGTCAAGCAGGTAGACCTTACCCTCATATACATCCAGTATCTCAAACCTAAACCCCTGGTGCATTGCTGGGTCTATGACTAGGCCGGCCGTGTTAAACGGGTCGGCGAATATCCTATAGAATGGTAAGTTGAAGGCTCCGGGCTCTGTCTTATCCGCGGCAAACACCACAAGCGGTTCACTGGGTCTCTCCTCAAACTCCATCTCAGCAACCTGTGGGCCTAATCCCTAATGTTCCCGCTGAAGGTATCCTTAAGAAGGTCCTGACCGGCGCCATAAAGCTTAACCTTCTTTGCAATGTTCTCCGTGGCCTCCTTGAATATTGACCAAGCAAGGCCATGGATATCCGGGTTATTCTCACCCTTAGTGTGTGTCATAAGTAGTGACATGTCATCACCGACATTATAAACAAAGTAATCAATAAGCAAGCCGCTCCTCTGCTCCTCCCTCAGTCTTTCAGCGGCAAATTCAAGTATCTTGGGATGTACCCACGCATGTCCTGGTAAGCCACCTATGTCGGCCTTTATTATTGAGACCGTAACCTTCATTGGTAAGTATTGCTTCATCAATGTATTAATACTTTACCCTTATAACGTTTATATTTCTAATAATTACTTAAATAAAATAAAAGCAGGTATAAGAAATACTGACTTATTGACAAAAATAAATCACTAATCTAAGAACCACTCTTCTTTAGGTATTTAAAGACAACCCCTGCTATTGCACGGGCCAATGGCGGTGTACGGCCTCGCCAATTTGATTAAATTGAGAGTCTTTTGGCCCAAAGAACACGTGATCGTCGGGAAAGCCCATAAGTCTAGCCTGTTCCCTAACTGTCAATACCCTATCCTCGAATGGATGCACAAAACGCACACTACCCATAACCGTTGGCGCAGGCTTCCATGGATTAAGCCTCACGAAGTTCCTAAACGACCCTGTGGCACCCCTGAACCTGTAAAGGGCATCATCCCAACTAAGCCTTGCTATGCCTTTAATCTTCCTATCACTAACGGTCACATACTCATGATTAGGTATCCTAGGGTCACCGGGTTCGGGTAAATCACCAATGGCATCCCACACGGTCAATACCCTACCCAACCTCTCAGGCCTTATGGTATATTACTAATGAAGACCCTACGCCTAACACTCGGCGTTCCATAATCCTCAGCATGAAGCACATTGAAGTAAATCTCCTCATAGCCAACCCTGGCGAACTCATTGATTAAGGCATCCCTTAATGGGCCATCCATTATGTGAACCACATTCTCAAGAACAAAGACCCTAGGCCTCAACTCACCAACGAGCCTAATAAACTCGAGGGTCAACCTACCCAGTTCATCAACATAAAGCCTATTGAGTGGGTCCTCAGCCCTCCTTGGATTAGTCTCAGTAAATGCCTCACAGGGACTGCCGCCAATCACTACGTCAGGCCTACCACCAATGTACTTAATAATATCCTCACCCCTAACATTCCTAACATCATTAACAAGCATCACAGCCTCTGGGAAGTTAAAACTATACGTTCGTGCAGCATTAACATCGATCTCAGCACCAAGTGCTACGTCAAAGCCTGCATCTCTAAATCCCCTACTAAATCCTCCAGCACCCGCGAATAGGTCAACTACGGTATACCTCATCACTGAATTGCAGCTATAGCACTACATTATAATAATTATTTTAACCCTAATCCTCCTCTTGCTCACTCTCAGTCTCGTAAAGATTATCAAGGAGTTGCTTAACGTAGTCCTCCTTAAGCTCCTTCTCCTCCTCGCCAGGCTCCTTCTCCTCATAACTCTCGACAATGACGGCGCCCCTCTTCTCAACGCTCTTCTTATCAACGTAGGACTTGGCATCACTACTCTTCAGCTCCTCCTCATAACCACACCTCTGGCACCTAAGGTAAACCTTCCCCTCCCTCTTCACGGGAACCATCAAACCCCCACATCTGGGACAAAATCTCATTGCGAATTAACGTAGACAAAGAACTTACTTAAAAACCTTATGACCACCTTAACCAGGGATTACACAACAATGCAAATAAGGCGTAATTAATGAAGCCCAAAAAGTAAAATAAAAGGGTTGATTTAGGTCTAGGTCGTGAGTGAGAACTGGGTAACAGTAAATGGTCGGTCAGTGAGGTACTTAGTGCATGGTGAGGGTAAACCCATGGTCATGGTCCACGGATTCAGCTTCAGCGCCGATGATTGGATTAATTGCTGCGGCAATAACTTTGAAGGCCTTAAAATATATGCAATTGATATGCCGTATGGCCCTAAATCGAGGAGCGACCACTTCATGCCGAGGGATGATGACGACTATGCAAACCACCTGTACGCAATAGTTAAGGCCTTAAACATTGAGAACCCCATACTTATCGGGGCCAGTTTAGGTGGTGAGACGGTCCTTAGGTACTTGGCACTTAATTACCCGGCAACCGCAGGTATTGTGGTTGGGCCTGTCAGGGTGCCAAGCATTAACCTGTCCAGGATTAAGGTACCTGTAATGGGCATTTGGGGTAGTAATGATAGGGTCTCGGGTAGGGAGAACATGGAGGCCATGAGGAGGGCTGGCTTTAGGGTTGAGGTCATCAATGACGCCGGTCACCCAGCCTATTTGGATAGGCCCAGGGAGTTCGTGAGGCTTGTACTCGATTTCCTAAGGTCCATCAACGCCGTTTAATATTATATTCATGTATTACCTACGTAATAATACTTATTATAAGGCATAGCGTAATTTATTTCCGTAACCATTAAAGATAACGTGGATAGGGTTGACCTGGCTTACGTAGTTGGTGTTGTACTTGGTAAGGAGGACGTTGATGGCATTAGGGTTGCGTATACTACTTACACGAGCACCCTGGGCAAGTGGGTTAGGGACCCAGAGGGTGTTGTTCAGTACCTGGTGAATATTGGTAAGGCCAGGGTAGTCAGGAGTGGCCAGGGTAGGAGCGTGATATTGACAGATAGGGAAATGATGAGTAGGGTGAATAACCTATTAACGCCCAGGGAGGATGTCGACCCACTAACGCTGGTCATTGAAGGCATTAGGAAGTTGGCAAATCCACTGTCTGGCTATGCGGATATTGGTGATGTTATTAAGTACATAGAGGGTAGGTTAAACGCGACGACTAATGAGGCCGAGGAACTATTGATCAAGGCCATAAGGTTTCATAGGGGCAGGTTCGTGTTCGCGCATGGTGGTTCCCGCAGGTTGAAAATTGGTTCCTCATACTATGGCTTGATAAAGGTGGTGGGCGATGCAGAGACTCCTGGTACCAGTAGGAGCTCCGGTGTGAGGCTTCTTGGGCCTTCGTGGAGGGCTGCCAGGGATAAAATACTGAGTATGGTTCATGAGGATTACCAATTAATCACGATAATAGGCAGGGCAGGCGCTGGGAAGACGACGCTACTGCTTAGTCTCGAGGGCGTGGTTGACGGAGTCTTCATGTACGCAGACATGACCGAGACTAGGGACAGGGACCTATCGGCCATTGTATACACGGTATTTACAGACAACGTACGCAAGATACAGGAAATTCAGGAAAGGCTGAGAAGGATAGGTGTTAAGGGTTTGCTCAGGGCATTCGCCAAGGCAGGCATTGACGAAGTCCTTGAAAGCGCCAAATTAAGGCCCATGGAAACCCTGAAGCTACTAAATGATGCAGTGGGGTTGCTGGGCATGTCGCCACTGGTGATTGGGATTGACGAGGGCCTACTCAGCCAGGATGATTCAAGGGCCATGGACTTCATAAATGCAATACACGCGCTTAGGAATAACATGCAGCATTGCCATTAACCAGGATAGTAATAACGCTACTCCCTGACGTAGTTAACCTAATATCGAAGGTCGACACACCGCTATTCGACATACTGAGGTTAGGAGCAATAACGCTGCCCGACTACGTAACAAGGGAGGACCTAAAGGAGGTTATCCAGGAATATGGATTGAGCGAGACCGAGATGGGAAAGATCGAGGCGTTAGGCCCATTAACCATGAGACAACTCATATGCCTAATGAACACGAAGATGGACATAATAAAGTGCGGAATAGACACGGCAGGAGAAATATCAATAGAATGATATTTCCAGGTATTATAAAACGTGATTGATAACTCTGTTGGAGCCCCGGCCGGGATTCGAACCCGGGACCTCCCGCTTACAAGGCTTGCACGGGGCTTTCGCCCCAGGGCGCTCCGACCGGGCTGAGCTACCGGGGCAGGAATGTGATCCCCCTGAGGAATTTTAAGCTTTTTGTGATGATTATTGAATGGTCTTCTTCGTAAGTTCCCTAGTCTTACTTATCAATGCCCTTATATCCTTGGCTGCAGACTCATCATCTGGATATGGACTTAGTATGCCCTGTTTATCCGGCCCATTGTATTGGTACTCATGTAGCCATAGCGCCATGTTTGTGTATACGTCAACGTCACCGCCTATTACCTGAGCCACGGGTTTCAGTACCGTTGTCGGCATGACGGCTACGATCCAATAGGCCTTTTCGACCCTTGCCCTGAGCCCCCTCAATTTCTTTGTGCCTGGGAATAACTTCCTTAGCTCACTTATTTTATCCACGGCATATGCAGCCACTAGGGCCTTCCAGGCCTGGAATGCCTTGCCGGCGGCATTCCTTATGAGTCCCTGATTTAGGAAGGACTCGGCTAGTTCGGCTTCGTACATAGCCTCCCTTAACCTGACCTCTCTATACTTATTGAGGTCGAACCAGGGCTTGGGTAATTGCTCCACCATAAGGTGGTGCTTGTCCTCACTTAAAAATGCTTAATCATCGATGATTATGGAATATTCATGGTATTACGACTTATCAACTATCCTTCTTTGCTGCGTCATTGGTACCCTTGTCCTACTCCAAGACGTTGCTATTGCCACGACGATCAGGCTAGGGATGCCCTGAAGGCCATGTGTAAGCTATTTACGAAGGGCAGCATTAGGCTTGGTGTTAGTGTTGATGATCCCACGAATATTTGGAAGGCGACACTCCTCGGTATTGCCATTGAGGAGACCACAATGGCTATTATGAAACTGAGCAGTATGCCTATATTACCAATTGTCCTATTGGTGCCGGAGGCTATCCCATACATGTCCCTTGGGACGTCCAGCATCACCATCTTACCATTGGCCGCGAAGAACATGCCAGCCCCAATACCACTTATTGATGCGATTATTGTTATGTAGTAGAACGGCGTTGTCAACGTTAGTAACGTGTCATACAGTATGTAGCCACGGCCTGAAGCGTGAGGCCTATCGACGCTATTACCCTGGCGTCAGACTTATCCGCTAACCTACCACCGAGGGTCGCCGCTATTGAGCCTAGTAGGTAACCAGGAACTAGCCATATGGACGCATAGAATGGGTTTAACCCCCTGACTCCCTGTAAATACATTATTAGCAGGAATAGTATTGCGTTGTTGGCCATGTACTGGAAGAAGTAGGAGAAGCTTGATAGCGTGAACATTTTAATCCTGAAGAGCCTTAGGCTTATTAATGGTGACTTCGCCCTGGTCTCTATGTATATGAATATGGCAAATAGAGCTAGTCCTGATAATATCATTAAGCCTACGGCATTGTTATAACCAACGCCGGCGTAGGTTATCCCAGCCATTGATAGGAGGCCGAGGGATAACCCGAGGGTTACTGCACCGTATATGTCAAAGTCCTGCCTAACCCTGACACCCTTATCCCTTAGGTACATTAAACCAATTATGAAGCTAAATATGGCTATTGGCACATTTACATAGAATATCCACCTCCAACCAATGAATGTGGTTATAACACCGCCAGCCAGTATACCGGCCACGGCCCCCAGGTTCCAGCCCATTGATGTCGTTCCAAACACGAACCCTCTCTCCTCCGGCCTAAAGTAATCGCTGGCTATGGCCATGGTGTTGCTGGTCATTAATGACCCACCAAGCGCTTGTATGGTCCTAAATCCAATAAGCTCCATGGCGCTTGTCGATAAGCCGCATAACGCGCTGCCTATGCCGAAGAGTATCATGCCGAGATTAAATATTTTAGCCCTGCCCTTTAGGTCGCCGAACTTTCCCAACTGTGTTGAGAATATCGTGACGGCGAGTATGTAGATTAGTATTACCCAAACTAGCGTGGATAAGTCGCTATGTAGCGCGGTTAGCATTACGGGTAATGCCAGGACAACGATTGTGCTATCCAACGCGGTCATGAACGTTGCCAAGGTCAGTAACACTAATACTATGAATTGTGTCCTATCCATTAATTACATCGTTACTTCAAGCCCCTTTAAACTTTATATTGCAAAGTCCAAACTTAAAAATGAGCGCATTATCGGGATTGTATGACAACTATTAAGGACGTAGAGATATACCCAGTCAGTGACCTTGCCACGGCTAAGGCATCGCCATGGGCCTCGGTCTCGATAATAGTTAAGGTCATCACGAGTGATGGGCAGGTTGGTTATGGGGAGGCTGTGCCCACTCTCAGGGTTAACCAGGTTGTTAAGGCCATTGAGGAGGTTAGGAGGTTTATGATTGGTAAGGACCCGTTCAGGATTGAGTACCTTTTCAGGGAGTGGTATAAGCATGAGTTCTATATTAGTCGTTCATTTGAGGCGGCTACGGCGTATAGCGCCATCGACATAGCACTACACGACCTACTGGGTAAGTACCTCGGTGCGTCCGTATATCAATTTCTTGGCGGCCTTGTTAATGAGAAGATTAAGGCCTATGCAAATGGTTGGTATAGCGACTGCGTAACGCCTGACGACTTCGCGAGGAGGGCTAAGGAGGTTGTTTCCATGGGCTTTAAGGCGATGAAGTTCGACCATTCGGTCCATACTTTGATCAGATGGATGAGGAGGGATTTGAGGAGGCTGTGGAGAGGGTTAGGGCCGTTAGGGAGGCTGTGGGTAAGTACGTGGACATATTGATAGAGACTCATGCCGCTTTAACATCAATACGGCCATTAGGATGGTTAAGGCCATGGAGCAGTTCGACCCGTTGTTCATCGAGGAGCCGATACACCCTGACCTGAACTTTGAGGGTCTAGCAAAGATAAAGGCCGCAGCGCCTAGTGTACGAATCGCGGTTGGTGAGAGGATAATCAGCGTTGAGGAGGCGCTACAGCTTCTGGAGAGGGGTTTAGTGGATGTTCTTCAACCTGACATAACCAATGCCCTGGGCTTCACGGGTATGGGTAGAATCAGGGCCTTAACGGAGGCGTACGGAGTCGAGCTAGCGCCACACAATGCCTTTGGCCCTGTGCAGCATGCAGCGACTCTTCAGTTTGATGCGAGTACATATAACCTGCTGATTCAGGAGAGCTTCTACGAATTTTGGCCCCAGTGGAAGAGGGATATCGTTAATAATTCCATTAAGCTTGAGGATGGTTATTACAGGGTGCCCAACAGGCCTGGCCTTGGCGTTGACGTTAATGAGAAGGTTCTCACCGAGATGAGGCTTGAGGGTATGGAGCCATTCCATGAGGAGGAACCTGTCTGGGTCATAAAGGGTACATGGAGGAGGTATAGGTAATCCCGAGTTATTGATTTAAACTAGGCATTAAGTCTTAATACCTATAATGCCAGACGATGTAGACGCCATAGTAAACCAACTCACGGATCTAGAGAAGAAGATATTGGCCCATATATATCACTACGGCCCAGACACACCCTGGCTACTAGCAGGAGGCTTCTTGGGGCGGCTGGTTGGAGACCGATAGTGCCTGAGGATGAAGTTGAGAGGGCCGTTCAACACCTGGTTCAATTAGGCCTACTTCAGGAGTTTAGGGGTTCGCTTAAGGGTAAGGTAACATCATCAGTTAAGCCCTGGCTAAAGGTTAAGCAGCGTAATCCTGAGAGGCGTGGTAGGGGAATTTACTATGACTTAACGAAGATGGGCAAGAAGGTGGCTGGTGAGGTTTGGAAAAACTATGTTAGGCCAAGTATTAAGAAGATACGTGGCAACGAGTCATAGGTAGGGCTTATACCAGGGATCACTGAGGCTCGGCCTTGTGATGCTTGAGGTGTTCTTTACGAATTTCTCTCCGTTTTTGATGGTATTGATTAGCAGTTGTATGTCAAGTGGAAGACTCGGTCCAAAGTGTGCGAGGACGTCGTTTGGCGTATGTATCGTTGGTTTATTTATCCAATTCGTTTCCTGTGGTCTATAATCCTTGGTTTTTCCCTCATAAATCACCAGTTGTGGGTTAACCCTATTGATCATACTTAAAACGCCATCCCTATTCGTGATAAGCTCAACACACTTAAGGCCATTAACATACTTAATACCAACCCTGTTGAGCGCTGATGCTATGTATGATGCCTCACAGGGTATTACGTAATCACCTAGGGATAGAACAACCATTACGTTCTCCACATCGATGGAGTACCTCAGTAGGTCCACGTATACGCCCATTGCTCTCTGCGCTTCGTCATCCAGGTCAAGTAATTTACCCACCATTTCAAAGGAGCTCATAACGGCGTTTAAATTCACGGGCATTGGAACTGCAAGTACGGGGGCAATACTACTTAGTGGCTCAACCATCTGCCTTTGGACTGGGTATGAGAGTATTACTAGGTCGGGATTTAATTTCTTTATTGTCTCGATATTGGCCGATACGAATGACCCAATCTTGCAGTCTTCATAGCCTCCCTGGGTCTGTAACTCCAAACGTCAGTGCCAACTACCCTATTACCTGCGCCTATTATGAATAGGAACTCGGTTATTGATGGGTTAAGGCTTACTATCCTGCGTGGAACGCCATCTAACGCCCTTGTTAGTAACACAGGCCTTAATAATGCATTAAAAATTTTAGTTTAATGTTTGGGTCTCTACTGATGATGAACCAGGACTTATATGAACTGTGATTGGGTCTTCTCGCCCTGATCATCAGCTGGCTCATAATTAATCACCAAGTCATTGACTTAGCCATCATCATTAAGTAACTGCTTAAGGGAAAGGTTTATTAGCTCTTTTGGCTTTCCGTGGCTTGGTAATGTCGTTTGACAAAGTAAGCAAATCGATAAAGGAACCCAATCAATTAATTACTCCATATCATGAAAGTACCAATTATTTAAGAAAATTACTCGTCAAAATACCGAAATTAAATGCAAGCACTAAGGCAGTGTTTTGCCGATGGCTTAGGTATGGCTTCATAGAGGGTGTACAGGCAGAGGTCTTGCCAATAGGTACTGTGATACTCACTGATTGGTCATCCGAGGTAGATTCAATGATTCACGAGCTTCTGGATAATGAAATAGCAACTCAGGTGGGTAATGGATATGTGGAAATACCATTTATGATGACGGCGGCCGACCAACTTGATTTAAGCTTGGTCTGTGATGGCGATGATTATTCATTAATTAATGACGGTGAAGTTATTTATCCAAGTCCATTAATTATGAAGGTGCCGCATGCTAAGGAGGTTGTTGAGGAACCTTATGATGATTTAACGCGGTCTGTAGCCTCAATAATTAGGAAATTTAATTATTACTTAAGCGGAAAGATTATTCATGTCGGTATTAATGTTAAGTCCATTGGTGTAATGAGTACCATAGTATTTAGACACCCGATAGATATCCTCGTGGTAACGGACACTCATTATTCAATTGCCCATAGGGTGCTTGACCCAAATAAGACGGTTCATAGGGGCTTATCGGCATTAGAGGGTTATTTAATGGATGGTGTTGATTATGCAGTGCTTGTTCATAAGTATACGCATTACGAGGCTCACGTGGAAACATTTAACAAAATAATAAATAGGCCATACATAATGGATTCCGGCTTTGTTCTGGTTCCTAATGATTTTGATTATATGATATTCCTTAAGTGGCCCAGGGCAAATTCATTGATGAGAAAATCACAGAGCGTAGTGAGTAAGCACTCATTGATCAACAGCGCCCTTACTTTCATGATCAATGCCCGTTAAACATTTATTCTTAACATTATATGGCTAGCCGATGTCCCTAGTGTGGGTTTATCACGGTAATGAGTATAAGAGGGCATCAGACCTGGACCCTAATCAGGTAATGCTTATGATAAGTAATGGATGCGATGGCGTGGGTCAATTAATTAATTACGTAATTAATAACGTGCTTTCCACAGGTAATTACAGAAACGTAACTGCAAGAATCTATAGGGGTAATGATGAATATTTGGCGCACTTTCTCATAAATCTAGCGAATGGTTCTGAAGAAGTCATGATTTTAGTATCGAAAAACCCAGCTGATACATTGTTCAATTACTATACACTAGTATCTTCAGAGAATATTATTGAATGCAAATACGTAAAATAATGAATTAATTATTTAATTTAGGCTTTAATTTTGATGAATATTATATATAAAATCATTATATCATTAAATAATAGGCATAAAAGGGCAATATTTATTAATTTAAGCCTTATTAATTATCCTGATGTCTACGGTATCCTATGGGAAGTTTACCATTGAAATACCAGTAAAGGTTAAGTTATTTATAGACGGTGAGGAAGTGCCCTCAAGCAAGGGCAGGACATTCACCAGGGAAAACCCTGCCAGGTTTGACCAAACAATTGCTATAATCGAGGAGGCCTCCACGGACGACCTCAACAGAGCTGTTGACCTGGCTAGGGAGGTATTTGATAAGGATAAGTATGGTTGGGTCATGAATTATAGACAGAGGGTCAGGGTCCTATACAAGACCGCCGAGATAATTAGGGAGGAGGCCGATAGGATTGCGGTCACGGTAGCCCTTGAGAATGGAATGCCAATTAGGCAGGCAAGCTCATGTGCTTGCCTCAGCCGAAATCTTCGAATTCTACGCAGGCCTTGCAGATAAGGTCTATGGTGACTCCATTGTTCTCAGTAATGGTAATGTATCGCTAATATTTAAGGAGCCCGTTGGAGTTGTTGCCGCCGTATCGCCGTGGAACTTCCCAATGACCCAGGCAGCTAGGAAGATAGCGCCGGCTCTGGCTGCGGGTTGTACCGTGGTTTGGAAGCCAGCCAGTTATACCCCAATGAGTGCCATGGAGATCTACAGGGCATTGGCTAAGGCTGGTCTTCCCAAGGGTGTTGTCAATGTGATCTACGGGCCTGGAGCCACGGTCGGAAATGAATTAGTTAGGCACCCAAAGATTGATTATGTCAGCTTCACGGGCGAGACTACGACAGGTAAATTAATAATGCAGCAGGCGGCGGCTGGCATTAAGAGGATTGGGCTTGAGCTCGGTGGTAAGAACCCAGGTATTGTGTTTGATGATGCTAATATTGAGGAGGCCGTTAGGGCGATTGTGTTTGGCGGCCTTAGGAATACTGGGCAGGCCTGTGGTGCGATTAGTAGGGTTCTTGTTCATGAGAGTGTTCATGAGAAGCTTGTCAATAGGTTGGCCGAGGTCGCCAGAGGCTCGTAATTGGTTATCCACTTGACGATAACACGGACATGGGACCACTGGTGTCCAAGGCCCAGGAGGAGAAGGTACTCGGTTACATAGACTTCGGTAAGAAGGCTGGCTTTAAGGTGGTTCTTGACGGTGGCAAGTTAAGCGGTGATACTTATGACAAGGGTTACTTCGTAAATCCCGTGATCTTCGATGATGTTGATCCAAAGAGTAGGCTTGCTCAGGAGGAGATATTCGGCCCCGTCATCACCGTTATACCCTTTAGGACAGAGCAGGAGGCTATTGAGGTTGCGAATAGCGTGATTTATGGGCTTACGGCGTCGGTATTCACGAAGGATCCAGCGAAGGCCTTTAGAGTCGCTAGGAGGCTCCAGGCAGGTACTGTGTGGATTAATGACGCCTATACACAACCAACAGAAGGTATCTGGGGCGGATACAAGCAGTCCGGTATTGGACGTGAATTGGGTCTCTACGGCCTTGAGGAGTTCCTAGAGATTAAGCAGGTCTATGTTGATACCACGGGCAGTCTTGATAGGCCGCACTGGAGGACTGTGATGAAGATTGACAAACTATAATGCTAATTAATTTATGCCTAATTCAAAATAAAAATATTCCATATTTTCTCAATGTTTAATGAAATAATAATACACATTATTTCATTAACTCATCCAGTAATGTTTTTAAATAGTCATAATAATTTGCTAAACGTGTTGAATATAGGTGTTGAGTATGGAGATGATGTTAAGGAGTTGATTAGGAATATGAAGGAGAAGTATGGTGATATTATCATAATCCTTGGGCACGGTTGTTGCTCACCAACGGAACCACAGATATATAGGGCTAGTGATTTCATTGTTGGTAGTGATTATGTTGAGGTTGGTAGGGTTGATGGTGTGCCGTTTTACATAGAGCGTAACTTAGCCGAGTCCTACAATGGCTGGATACTCACGCTTAGGGTTGAGCCGCTTAATGGGACTGTTGATGATTCATTCTCACTTGATGTACTTGAGGGTGTGAGGTTAAGGCTTGGCTTTAAGGCTATGAAAGTTTCATTATCGAAGAACCTAAGTATGGAGTTTCCTCAATAATGGACTAAGTTATTGAGAAGAGTTAAGAGTTATTAGGATTTTAATACAAAGTAGGTATTGTAATGATTGATTTTGCGTCAGCAAGAAGAAGACTGGTTAACATACTCAGGGACGAGGGGATAATTAAGAGTGATAGAGTTGAGAGGGCTATGCTTAGTGTGCCCCGTGAGGAATTCCTACCAAATTACCTAAGGCTTTATGCGTATGAGGATACACCACTTGAGGTCATGTATGGCCAAACAATATCGGCACCGCACATGGTCGCCATGATGTGCGAATTACTTGACCTCAAGCCTGGGCTTAGGGTTCTTGAGGTTGGCACCGGTACCGGCTATCATGCGGCAGTGTGTGCTGAGGCTATGGAGAGGAGAGGCATGATACATACGATCGAGTATTACCCAGGGCTTGCCCTTTACGCTACTCAGAACTTGGCTAGGCTGAGTTACCTGGGCGTTGTTCATGTGTTCGTTGGCGATGGGTCAAAGGGTCTTCCTAAATATGCGCCGTTTGATAGGATATTGGTTACCGCCGCTGCCCCTAGAGTACCGCCCAAGTTGTTTGAGCAGTTGTCTAGTGATGGTATAATGGTTATACCAATTGAGGAGAGGTTCACCCAGGTGCTCTACGTGGTTACTAAGGAGGGTGGTGTGCCTCACATGAGGCCTGTGACCTACGTATCCTTCGTTAAGATGAGGTACAGTGAGGAATAATGCTTTTAATCCGATATTGAAAAATGAATTAACGTGATAAAATTAAGCAGTGGTAGGAAAAGGTTGATACTATTTACGACATCCCTGGCCGCCTTTCAAACGCCCTACAACTCAACGGTGCTTTCCTTCATAACGCCTGTATTGGGTAAGTACTTCCATGCGCCATTGAATGTTTTAATTTACGTACCAATAATATACCTAATACCATTACCAACGTTAATGATAACCCTCGGTAGGTTAAGCGACATTTACGGTAGGGTCAGGATGTTCAGGACGGGTTTCATACTATTCCTAATAGGCTCAATACTTGGTTCAATAGCGCCCAACATTTACGTATTAATAATCGCATCATTAATAATGGGTTTCGGTTCATCAATACTATCGCCAGGCTCCGCAGCCATTGTAAGCCAAGTATTTCCCGAGGGCGAGCGTGGATTCGCCCTTGGCATAAACGCGATGGCGGTATACCTCGGCCTAACCTCGGCTCCATTCTTTGGCGGATTAATAACGCAGTTCCTTGGCTGGAGGTTTGTCCTGGTAATAACGACAATATTAACGGCGATTGGTCTGGTAATATCCTGGTTCTCGATGGAAGGTATTGAACTACCCAGGCGTATTGTGAGGTTGATTACCTGGGCGCCCTTACCTTCACCTTGGCTATTTTATCCGTTGTTATGTACCTAATATTGTCGGCCGTGAATGGGTGGCTATACTACATATACCTATTGGTTATCGGTGTTGTATCCCTTGCGGCATTCATAGTGATTGAGAGAAAGGTCGTAAACCCAATGCTAGACCTCAATCTATTTACTAGAAATGTTTCGTTTATGGCCGGAAACGTAACCGCGCTACTTAATTACATTAGTACGTACTCAGTACCATTCCTGTTCTCGCTATACCTACAGGTCGTCCTTGGCTATAACCCATTCGTCGCTGGGCTGATCCTAGTCTCAGAGCCTGTATTCATGGCTGCATTATCGCCTGTCAGCGGTAAACTCTCTGATAAGTACGGCTCTAGGGAGATAGCGGCATTAGGCATGGGCTTGATAGGCCTAGCTTCGTAATGCTCCTACTACTGAACATTAAATACGCCATTTACATAGCCATCTCGCTAATGATCCTTGGAATAGGCTTCGGCTTCTTCTCAGCGCCAAACACGAACTCCGTCATGGGTTCCGTCACTCCTGATAAGTACGGAGTTGCCTCCGGCGTTTTAGGCACAATGCGTTTTATGGGCCAATTACTGAGTATTACCGTGGCCAGTGCGATACTGGTTAGCTACCTGGGTAAGTACGCAAGTCTTTACTTATTCACGGGCATAATGATGGGTAATATTACGGTGTATCAATCAATCATTACGGGATTAAGGGTAGTACTGGTAATATCAGCCGTGCTAAGTTTCATCGGTGTTTACACATCGTTATTACGTGAGAAGTAAAACCACGGTCTAATCACCTCTTCAACCAATCCTTAATTACATTCATTGTTAAGTACCTAAGCCCCATGTTGACCCTTATCGTGTCCCACTCATAGAGTATTTTAACGGCTTCATTGGCTACCTTGATTACATCCTCGACTCCGGCGTCTGGCGCAAATTCATTAGTCTTCCTATTGGCTATGACTGCCATAATGCCACCGGCCCTTGCCCCATGTACATTGGCTATTGTGTAAATGGTTGCGGCCTCCATCTCGAAGTTGAGCACGTTCATCGAGGATAACGTATTAATGATGTCCTTTGACCAGGGCGGTTGGTAATCTCTAAATCCTGGTCTGCCCTGGCCTACGTAGAAGTCCGCTGTCGATGCCGTTAATCCAACGTGATATCTAACGCCGAGCATTTCTGCGGCTGTTATGAGGGCTAGGATCACGTCGTAACTGGCCACTGCTGGGTACTCGGGCATTGCATAGGCGTTACTTGTCCCGTCAAATCTAACGGCGCCTGTGTTAATAATGGCATCACCAACCCTAATCCACTCGTGTAGTGCCCCAGTCGTGCCAACCCTAATGAAGGTATTTGCACCAAGGGTGAGTAATTCCTCAATGGCTATTGCCGCCGCTGGTCCGCCGATACCGGTGGATACAGCCGATATTGGGGCGCCCTTATAAGTTCCCGTGTATGTTACGTACTCCCTGTGCGCCGCCACGGCACGGGCAGAGTCCCAGTACTTGGCAATCCTGGGTACCCTGTCAGGGTCACCTGGTGTCAAAACGTATGGCGCAACGTCACCAGGACCAGCCATTAGGTGGTATACCTTTGTACCCACCATCGGTCTTGACGCAGACATTAATCAATAGATGACGCTAATCTTTAAAGAATTAACTATCCCAACTACTTAGGTGGGTAAAGAAGTATTGTTTCGCTTTGGTACTGATGGAGTGCGTGGCGTAGTTGATAGGGATTTTAACGAGAGACTTGTAGCCATACTTGCTGAGTCCACCTTTCGTTATTGGTCACGCAGGTATGGATTAAGGAAGTTGTTAATTGGTTATGACGTTAGGAGGAAGTCCAGGGATTACGCGAATGTGGTTGCCAGCGTTGCTGTTGAGCATGGGATTGACGCGGTAGTTACCGAGAGACCCACGCCAACCCCCCCCCCCGTGATCGCCTGGTTTAGTTCTCGCTTTGGTTTTGATCTCGCAATTCAGATCACCGCGAGCCACAACCCACCAATGTACAATGGCTTCAAGGTAATAACGAGTAAAGGTTCGCCGGTTCCTGATGAAGATACGAGTGAAATGGAGAGACTATATGACCAGGAGCGGCGGGATATTGATAGGTCTGTGTCGAGTATTAGGGTTACGAAGCCTCAATTAATTGATCCGAGTTCTCATTACATGGACCACGTGATTGGTGATGTGCTTGGGATGTTTAAGCCGAGGAGCAGATTGAGGGTTATTGTTGATCCCTTATTTGGTACGGCCATTAACTATACGTCTAAGGTGCTTAGGGAGTTGGGTATGGATGTTGTTGAGTTTCATAATGACTACGACCCAGGCTTTGGTGGTAGAAATCCTAATCCAGAGCCCGAGAATATTCGTGACACGGTTCAGGAAGTCATGAGTAAGGGTTATGATATTGGTATTGCGCATGACTGCGATGCGGACAGGATTGCCGCGATTGACCCTTCGCATGGTTACTTAAGCCCAAATAACGTGATAACAATTGTACTTGAGCACTTAGTGAGGGGAGGGTTTGTTAAGAGGGGCGTTGTTAGGTCTGTGTCTACGACACACATTGTTGACCTTATAGCTAGTAAGTATGGGGTTAGGGTTTACGAGGTTCCCGTTGGCTTCAAGCACTCAGTTAAGTACTTAATTAATGGTGATGCCGAGGCTGCTGATGAGGAGAGTAGTGGTTTGGCTTACTCGTGGCATGTGCCTGACAAGGATGGCACATACACGGCGGCGCTATTAACGGCGATAGCTCTGAGCATGGTAACCTGGTTGATGCGTTTGACGGGATAATTAGGGGGTACGGCAGGTCATTCTATAGGAGGGTTGATGTGCCGTTTAATAATGGTAAGGAGTTCGTGAGCAGGAATAGGGAGGTAATCATTGATAGACTTCATGAGCTGGGTAGTGTTAGGCAGGTAATAACCATTGATGGAGTTAAGGTTGTTTTTAATGATGGTTCCTGGGTCCTAATCAGGGGTAGCGGCACCGAGCCTATTATTAGGATTTACGCGGAGGCATTCTCGGAGGTAGGTTGAGGCAGGTGATTGATTACACGGTTTCATTGATTAAGTCCCTGGGTTAGTGCCGTAATGTTAATAGCAAGGTTAATAATGGTGTGGTGCTAACTTCGTCATGTGAGGATACTCATTAAGTGGTGCGGACTGCCCTGGTGCATGTTCGCGGGTTCCTGGTTATTTGAGGGCTTGAACGTCGTTAAGTATGTTAGGGATGCCACGCCGGTAGCACCGCCTGAGCCCATAGTTGAGTTGAGTAATGTTAATGGTGATGTGCTTAGGCAGTTATTGAGTAGGCTTAGGCAGTTAATATCGTTGGCTAGCGCGGTTGCGTGGGCCAAGAGGGTTGGCCTTAGGGTCTTTATTTATGGTTCGGCAGTGCCTGACCCAGTCAGTGATTTCATTAGGGCTTCGTTGGCTGGCGGTGCTGATGGCATATTAGTTGATGATTTCATAAGTATTAATAGTGACTTAATTGATGTTGTTCATGTTAATCAGAGGGTTGGAGATGACTCCGTGAATTACGTGATTGTGAGTCCTGACAGGCCGTATCAACAGTCCGTTAGGGCTTATGGCGTTATTGTTAAGGACGGAGTTATTGATAGAGATTGGTTATTACGTGTCAGGGATAGGTTTAGGATTATTTATGGTAGTAGGGAATTCCTGGTTATGCTTGATAATTCATTGTTTAGGAGGGAAGTTATTGAGGAGTTGCAGGATGTGGTTGATGGTGTTGTAATTACGGAGGTGCCAAGCCTCGTATCGCTGGATTTCGATAATTACGGGGCGATAAATGTGTTTAGATGTATTAATTGCTATATCGATTTTGAGACTGAGGGTGAGATGAGGAAGTGCCCTAGGTGTAGTAATAGGTTAAGGCCCATTATTAGGCGTTGGGATAAGTTTACGGTGATCGAACCAAAGGTACTGAGGCTTAAGGCGGTTGATGAGATTAGGTATATGCGGTTAGGTACACCCAAAGTTATTAATTACTGAGGTAACTTATGGCATTAGTGCAATGATTAGGGGCGATAGGCTCACAGTGCTAAGTACATGCTTGAGGATGAATTCATTGGTGAATTGGGTAGTGATAGGGCCAGGATGATCCTCTACGTTCATGAGGATAAACCTTAGAGCCTAATTATGGACCATCAGTCGATTCCCTGGACCTACCGAGGGAGTTGATAGATAGGTTGAGGAGTCTCGGAGTTGATAGGCTTTACGACTTTCAATGGGAATCTTATCAATCGATTATCAATGGCGATAACACAATCATAATGGCTGGTACTGGCGTTGGTAAGACCGAGGCGTTCCTACTGCCGTTAATAACGATGATCAATAGGGAGGGTGTTAAGGCAATAATTATGTACCCAACAAAGGCCCTCGCCAGGGACCAACTACTCAGGATGCAGAGGTACTTCACGGCCATCAACGTGTCCGTAATGCCGTATGACGGCGACACACCCAGCGATATTAGGTCTCGGATATACTCCTCACCGCCTGACATACTCATCACAAACCCTGACATGGTTAGTGAGGCATTAACCCACGTTAGTAAGTTCAGGGATTTACTCCGTAATTACAGGGTAATCGTGTTGGACGACTTCCACGTCTATAATGGGGTCTTTGGCGCTCACGTGCATTATGTTCTTAAGAGGATAAGAAGGTTCATGAGGGATTACCAATTCGTTGTTTCCACGGCCACAGTCGGTAACCCAGTTGATTTTGCCAGGGAGTTGCTTGGTGTCGATGATGTTAGGCTGATCAGGGGTCCCGAGGGTAGGAGGGGCTTGGTTAGGCATGTCCTAGTTAGCCCGATAAGTAGGGGTAGGCTTGCCGAGGCGGCTGAGTTGGCTCGGGTGTGTGTTAGGAGGGGTATGAAGTGCCTGGTCTTTGCTGATAGTCATAGGTTTGTTGAGTTGATTAAGAGGTTTGTTGATAGGGCTGGGTTTGGTGATAGGGTTAGGGTTCATAGGGCTGGTCTCACGATTGAGGAGAGGCATGAGGTTGAGGATGGGTTTAGGGAGGGCAGGTACCTAGTGCTTCTAACCACGCCGACGCTTGAGATGGGTATTGACGTTGGTGATACTGACGTCGCAGTCATGGCCACGATACCGCCCAGCTACTCGAAGTATCTGCAGAGGAGTGGTAGGGTTGGTAGGAGGGGTCAAAGGGCCTATGTGATTCAAGTCCTTGGGGATGATCCAATGAGCACCTACTATAGTTCAAATCCACGTGAATTTTACATGAGGAGGCCCGAGGATTTATACGTTGAGTGGAGGAATGACGAGATAGCCAAGAGGCACTGCTTGTTGATGGCTTACGAGAGGCCCGTGAGGAGTGGTTCCGTGGATATGTACTGCGAGGAAATACTTAAGTCATTAATTAATGATGGCTTAGTCGAGGTTAGGGGTAATTACTACGTCGTGAGTAGTAAAGGCCGTGAGGTTGTTAGGGCAATGCATGGTATTAGGGGTGTTGGCGAGGTTATTAAGATTGTTGAGGGTAAGAGGGTCATCGGCCATAGGGAGCTGCCTATGGCATTGAGGGAGCTTCATGATGGCGCCATTTACCTACATGGCGGTAGGGTTTACGAGGTCTATAAACTTGACCTAAGTAGTAGGACAGCATACGTTAGGAAACTACAAGGTGATTACGACTTTTACACAATAGCGCTATATAGCTCTGAACCTAGGATTGACGAGATCCTTGAGGAGGGTTTCATAAAATCCGTGCCCTATCAATACGTTAAGTTAACAATTAAGGAGGTTGTTCATGGTTACGTAGTTAAGAGATTCGGCAGTGGCGAGGTTGTTGAGAGGAGGGAGTTCGGTGAGCCGTTTACGTATGAATTTAGGACAAAAGGTGTTGTTATTTATGCGCCGTTCATAACCTTCAGCCGTTTGAGAATGTTGATGTCGTTGAGAGGGGTAGGGCCTATCATGCGGCTGAGCATGTAATGATTATGGTTGGTGAGAACGTGATTGGGGCGGGGCCCACGGACCTAGGCGGTATCTCATACCCAACTGGGCACATAATAATCTACGACTCATACCCAGGCGGTTCAGGCACTGCCAGGATGATTATTAAGAGGATTGATGAAGTCCTTAAAATCTCGCTTAGTGTACTTACGCATTGTACATGTACTGATGGTTGCCCCAAATGCGTGTACTCACCCTACTGTGGTAATGATAACCACTACCTATCCAGGAAAAATGCGATTAAGGTTATTGATGCAATACTGAAGGGGGTATCATCAAGTGTTTCAGAGCTACCTACTGGAGGTTCCTATGACTAATGTTTATAGTTAATCTCCTGGTTATACCTAGGAATAATGGCATGAGAATTATTAATGGTATTATGTAAGTTATAATCCTAAACCAGACATCATAAGCCAGGTAATAATTACCTAAACCGAGATTGTTGAGTATGTATAGATTCGCAAGTTCACCAATGCCTGCTGACCCAGGTAATAGTGATATGTATGTGAGGACAGTGTACGATAGCATAATTAACACGCCAATGATGAAATTCGTACTGGCGCCCAAGGCATAAAAAAATCAACGTGACATTTAGGCCGGACAACAACCACTGGGTGGCGGATAGAATAAAAAGCACAAGGTAATCAATTACTGTGAAGCTAACACCGTAAGTCTCATTCTCATTTACTACAATAAAGTTTCTAGCGATATTAACTCTGGAACTAATGAACCTAAACATACGCTCAATATACCTACCTAACCTGGCGCTTACTATCGATATGAACAATATCATATACACCATAAAGAGTATCACCGCCATTACAAATGCAATGAAGGGAACCGTAGTCAGGCTAAATAGGTAGAATATGAGTATCATTAGCGTAAGCGTTATTGTATCTACTGTATACCTAAGTACGATACCCTCAGTAACCCTGGCAGTTGGAAGGCCCTTATACGTTAAGTACGTAATCGTGATAACCTCACCACCGATGTAGAAGCCAGGTATCAATAGCGACATATATACCTGAGCCGCCACTACCTTAATTAAATCGGCCGTATTTATTTTAAATCTCATGCCCCTATTAAATATTATACTAAGTCTTACGCCAATGAGTGATATCTGCGCAAGGAAAACAAACTCAGAAATAATGAGATAAAATGGATACTTAGGCGGCTCATACCTAGCCTTAGCAAGGCCTGATTCCAATAGTATCACTATTGTAATTATTATTGTAACAATGGATAATACAATAAATAGGGCATCCCTACGCCAATCTATATTACCAATACGACTATGATTACTCACTGTACACACTTAAAAGCGGTATTTTTAAATGTCCCACCACAAGGCAGTGAAGCACTGGGATACTATACTCAACGTTATTTCTACATAAATATACCATAAGAAGATTTACTACGTGAATTTTACCCCATCAACCTTAGTAAGCGTACCTTTGTACAAGAATGATATTTGTCTAAGGGCCGCGTAGTAATCAAATTCATTTAGTGCGGAGATTCCGTCAATTGGTACGACGACGTTGTACCAATTAAGTGCGGCGCTACCCGCAGTGTGTAGTACGCATATGTTGGCTACGGTACCCACTATCACGAGGTTGGTCGCATGAACAACATGCCTAAGCACGTAGTCAAGATCCGTGCCGAAGAACGCATCATACCTACGCTTCCTTATTACTATGTCACTAGGCATGGGCTTAAGCTCATCAACTATCTCGGCACCCCACGTATCCATTACACAGTGCTCACCCCAAATCCTAAACTCTGGGTCATTTTTGAAGTGCCAGTCCTGGGTGTATATTATGGGTACATTGGCATCCCTAGCTTCATAAGCAGCTTCCTTATTGCAGGTATTGTGGCTTGCGCTGTCGGTACGTATAGTTTACCATTTGGTTTTACGAAGTCGTTCTGCATATCGACAACTATTATAGCCGTGCCGGACAATGGTAACTCGACACTCTCTTTAATCTCCATTTCAGGAATTTTTACAGTACCTGTTACCTTCGACATCAAATCTAGGAATGAATGAATAACCTAATATATTTAAAGCGGCAATTTTTACCAAATTGCCTATCGATTTTAAATCATTCTTTGAACCTTAAGCATGAACTGCTTGATCTTTGACATCACGTTCTCAACATGCCAAACAGGGTTTACGAAAACCATCAACCAGCCCTTGGAGCCCATTTCGAAGAAGGCGATTTTGAAGTTTGAGTAGCGGATTATGAGGTATTGATAGGGACCGAGGAGGTCATCATTGATTTTAGCGGTATGATCGACGAACTCTATGAGGGAGAGGAGGTTTTTGAGGGATTTAACGGTGAGGGTGTTTGGGATGTGATAAATAAGTGGGATACCGTTTGAGTCAATGATTGCGGCGCCAATTATTACCTCGCCATCTATTAACTCGCTAAGCATTATCCGCTTAAGCTCTGTTTGAAGCGTCTTCTCGACGACCTTCTTATCGGGAGAAACATAAATTACCAAACTAATCCCCACAAAAATGTTAGCGCAACTCTTTATAAGCCTTATCACTTCAATTTATGTGCTATAGAGAGTACGTATGAATATGTAGATAAACATATTTATAATTTAAGAAAATCACGTACTATCTCTCTTGCCAGCCCTGCCCAACATCTCATGCGCTCTCGCCAACTCATCTCTAGCCAGGGCAAGGACTAGGTTAACCTCGCCGGCGAGTACCGCTGCCGCTACTATCTCTGCGAACTTCAGGGCATTGGTACCGGGTGGGTTCCCTGAGCCATAAACACCGAGCATTTGAAGCATTTCTCTCTGTGTTGGTAATCCGGTGCCGCCACCGACGGTGCCAACCTCGAGACTAGGCAGTGTGACTGATACGTAGAGGTCACCATTGTCGAGGGGTTCCATCCAGGTAATACCCATGCTAGACTCAACGGCTTGGGCAGCATCTTGACCGGTGGCTATAAATATGGCCGCGATTATATTAGCGAAGTGCGCATTAAAGCCGTATGAGTGAGCCAGCGCGGAACCAAGCAGGTTCTTCCTATTATTGACCTCGGCCACGTCCTCCGCAGTGACGCCCCACTTCTCAAGGGTACTCCTTGGTATTACGGCCTCGCTAATCACGGTCTTACCCCTACCAAGCAGGAAGTTTACGGCATTGGCCTTTTTATCTACGCACATATTGCCGCTGAGGGCGACCAACCGCGCCCTTGGGAAGTTGCTAAGTATGTACTTAACGGCCTTATCAGTGGCTATTGTTACCATGTTCATGCCCATTGCATCCCCGGTCGTGAACTTAAACCTAAGCCAAACATTATTGCCAACAATAAATGGTTGAATGCTTACCAACTTCGCGTGCCTACTGGTTGACTCGGCCACGTTCTTCACCTCATTGAAGTGTTCATTAACCCAGTTAACGAGCTCGACGGCGTCAATGACGCTTGGTACGGCTATTACGGGGGCTCTGGTCATGCCATCATTAATGACCTTACTCCTTGCGCCACCGGCTTCAGTAATTACCTTGGCACCCCTATTTACTGAGCAACGAGTGCCCCCTCCGTTGTTGCTAATGGTATGTAGTAAAGGCCATTAGCATAATCGCCGATTATGCGTAACGGCCCGGCAACACCTATGGGTATTTGGGCGGCGCCTATTGTATTTTCAATGTTTCTACCAACGACGGTGTTGAAGTCTATTACGGTCTTACCGACGTTCTCAAGCCTCGCGCCGACCTTACTTTCTATGTATTTTCTCCTAATTTCTGTTGCCTTATTTGAGTCCCCGAGGACCTTGTCTAGTTCGTGAAGTTTCAATTTACCATCATCAATCCTTGCGAATACGTCCTCAAGGCTTACCTCCTCAACCATTATAATGGCTATATTCAGGGAATATTTAAAAACTTCACATTTATGGCAACTGCTGGTGTTTAATACGACAGAAGTATATGTCGTGGCCCACTCCCTAGTACCCGGCGGTAGGCATTATGAGAAAGGATTGAAGGAGTTATTCGCCGACGCATTCCTAAAGGTCCTTGACCAGGTCGGTAATGCCAACCTGGGTGCAATATACGTTGCCAATGCCTTCTCCGAGGTGCTTCAGGACCAGAGTGTCCTTGGGGCTTACCTGACGGATTATATTGGGCTTAGGAGGATACCAGCCATTAGGATTGAGAGTGGTGATGGATCAAGTGGTATAGCGTTCTTAGAGGCCTATAACATGGTTAGGCTGGTATTTACGACTGCGTAGCTGTTGTCGGCGTTGAGAAAATGCACGAGTGATAAATGTAAAGCTAAACAAGGCATTGGCCACGATAACCGATTACGAGTATGAAGGCTTCTTCGGTGTGACGCCGGCGGCTCAGGCAGCCATGGCCATGAAGGAATACATGATTAAGTATGGTTACGACTATGAGGACTTGGCAATATGGCCGATAAAGATGCATGAGAGGGGTAGCAAGAACCCACTTGCGTATATGAAGAAGCAGGCATCGCTTAAGGATGTACTTGAGTCGGAGGTCGTTGCCGACCCATTGAGACTTTACGACGTTGCACCGGCTGTGGATGGGTCGGCCGCTGTCGTGTTATGTAACAAGCCGTTAAAGAACGATGCAGTAATAAGGGTTGACGGTATTGGTGTTGGGGCATATGGAACATACATGGGACAGAGGGATTCATTGACTGAGCTATACTCGGTTAGGGATGCCACGAACATGGCGCTCAGGATGGCCCATGCAACGACTAATGATGTAAAGCTTGTGGAGGTTCATGATACATACAGCATACTCGGCATGCTAGCGCTGGAGTCCATGGGTCTCGTGAGACCTGGCGAAACGCCGAGGCTTCTCTCCACGGGCGCCTTAGACGCGGGTAATAAGTTAGTCGTTAATGCAGGTGGTGGGCTTAAGTCAATGGGATTTCCAGGTGGTGCCTCGGGTATGTATGAATTGGCGTTAATGGTTATGGAGCTAATGAATGTGAAGCCCTTTGAATCGCTGGGCAGGGCTGAGTTGGGTATTGTTCAAGACATGGCTGGCTTCGACTTAGTATCAACATCGATAGTCCTCAGGAGGGTGAGCTGACATGGTGGACCAGAGACTATCCATACCAAGGTACTGGAGAAGGATGCCTCAGTACTATAGGCTTGAGGGTGTTCAATGCGTTAAGTGTGGCAGGGTTTACTTCCCGCCAAGGGCTGTGTGTGAGTGCGGTTCCAGGGAGTTTAAGCCATACCCATTGCCGAGCACTGGCAAGCTTGTAAACTTCACGGTGCTCTACTCGGTGCCTGTCGAGTTTGAGAAGATGAAGCCTCTGATAATAGGCATAGTGGATCTTGACGGTGTTAAAGTTGTTGGTCAGATAGTGGATTGCATGAACCCTGAGAAACTAAGCCCCGGCATTGATGTTGAGGTTGTGTTTAGGATGGTTAAGATGGATGGCACATACGGCCTGATAAACTACGGCTATAAATTCAGACCAGTCAATAATTGCTAAATCTCCTAAGTATTAAAACCCTCGCATTAAATGCCCTCTTAATCCAATCACAATTACCTTTACCATTATTACTTACGCATAGTATGTACGACCTAGCAATGAACGCCAGATCAGCTAGAAAACCCGCTGTTACGTAGTCCTGAGCCTTCAATGCGCGGGTCATATTATCAACAATGAGTGAGTACGTAATGTCCGGCTTCGTAAGATCTCCATCAATGCCCACTAGATAATCCCCATCGATACGTAATTCACCTCTGGCTAACTTAACGTATTGATAATACGATACTGCGGCTGATATGGTATTACTTGGTTCGCCGCCATTGACAACATTTAAGTACGGCCTAGCGGTATCACCGCACTTCATAAGTTCGTTTATTACATCCTCCTTATTGCCACCAACCGCCAGGATCCATAGAAATTCCTCCATGGCCCTAATTATTCGAGAGCTACAATCATTCATCTCCGTTTGGCTCCCGTTCCTTTGCATACTCATCAAACCACTTCTTTAACTCATCAATCGAGGGTTCTATAAGTGTTAATCCCCTGCCGGGCTCTATCTCGTACTTTATGGCCTTCCTATAATGATTAGTGAGCCTAGCCTTCTTAATGATGAGCCACCTCTCAATCTCCTTCTTCTTCTCGGGCTGTTCAATCCACATGTGTATTATGGCGTCGGCGATGTGCTCGGCGCCAAAGCCGAAGGTCATGCCTGTGGTTGGTGCGAATTGGTTAGTCATAATCACAGTCACATTACTCCTATATAGCCTCTGCCTGAGCCTATACGTGATTAACCTGGCCATCGCTGGCGCATGGGCCACATTGGTGCCAGGGAGTCGATGATGACTAGGACATCCTTCGTCACCTTACCCTCCTCACCTACGCCGAGTACCTCGTAAGCCCTCTCGATACTAGCCATCACAACCTCCATACTCAATGGTGACCTAGCCTTGGATTTACCCTCCTCTTCCTCACCTGCCCTAAGCAACTCCCTGTACTCCCTAGCCAACCCAAAGAGGTCGATAACCACCAGGTTCGTCTTAACATCCTTGACCTTACCAGCCAATACATCGGCAAGGCTGACCGCATCGCTTAGGTCAATATGGAATTGCTTAGCTTGCCTAACAACATCGAAGAACCTGGTCTCCGTGCTCACGTAGACCACTGGCATGGCATCCACATTAGCCCCAGCCGCCTGTATCGTGAGTATTGACTTACCAACGCCGGGCTCGCCAGTAATGAGTAGCCAATTACCCCTCGGCACCCCACCAAGCATTGCGTAATCAAGCCAGTCAATACCAAGGCTAATCCTCCTCACTCCGCTGGACATTTTGCTTCAAGGAAAATAAAGTATGAATTTATTTAAAAGCCATTTTAAGGGAACTTTATGTGTATTATACCTTCAACTGCCTTATGTCTGGGAAGTCATCCTCAAAGTACTCATGCTCACCCCTAATGCCCTTATTCCTCTTCTCACGCTCAAGGCCCCTAAGCTCAACACGCCTAATCTTGCCACTAATGGTCTTGGGTAACTCAGGCACGAACTCAATGGCCCTAGCCTCTTATACGGCGCTATGTTAAGCCTAATGAACTTAAAGATGTCATAAGCCAAGTCCCTACTCGGTGTGTAGCCGGGCTTTAACACTATGTATGCCTTCGGTATGAAGCCCCTTATTGGGTCTGGGCTTGGGACCACGCAGCCTCAGCAACGGCCGGGTGCTTCAACAAGTCACTTTCCAGTTCAAACGGGCTAATCCTATAGTCACTTGACTTGAAGACGTCATCTGCACGACCAACGAAGTATAGGTAGCCTCCTCATCCATGAAGGCAACATCACCCGTGAAGTAAAGACCGAGCCTAAACACCTCCTTATTCTTATTCTCATCATCATAACCAACCATTAAGCCAATGGGCCTCGGGCTTGTCCTAACAGTTATGTGACCATCCTTATTAGTGCCCACGGGGTTCCCATCCTCATCGACAAGGACTACGTCATAGCCAGGGGCTGGCTTACCCATTGAGCCAGGCTTAATCCTCATACCTGGGAAGTTTCCAACCATGAGCGTGGTCTCTGTCTGTCCATAACCATCACGTATGTACTTACCCGTGGCTTTATAAACACGCTCAATTACCTCTGGATTTAGGGGCTCGCCGGCACTTACGAAGCTCTTAATCTTCTCTAGGTTATACTTTGTTAAGTCCTCGAGTATTATCATACGCCAAACAGTTGGCGGTGCACACAGCGTATCAACGCCGTAATTCTCGAGGACCTTTAAGTGGTTCGCCGCGCTGAACCTGCCGCTGTAGTCGTATACGACCGTGGTCGCGCCTGCATTAAATGCGGCGAAGAATGTTGACCAAGCCCACTTTGCCCAGCCGGGGCTTGAGATGTTCATGTGCCTATAGCCAGGTTTGGCGCCCACCCAGTACATGGTTGTTAAGTGGCCAATTGGGTAGCTTGAGTGGGTGTGCATGACCATCTTTGGCTTTGCCGTTGTTCCAGACGTGAAGTATATCAATAGTAACTCGTCAGTCCTAGTCCTAACTCCCTGGAAGTTCTCTGACTTACCACTTATTAATTCATAATAGTCGAGCCAGCTGGGGCTTGGCTTACCGAGGGTTATAAAGTACTTAACACCAAGCTTCTCAAGCCTATCCCTAATTTGATTGATTCTGCTGACGATCTCTGGATCGGCGATTATGGCCTTGAAGTGAGCCCTCGCGGCCCTATCCTCAATGTCCGCCGGTAACAGCAATGTAGTGGCCGGCGCTATCACCGCGCCCATCTTCATTAGCGCCAGGAATGTCTCAAAGAGCTCAGGCCTGTTATTGAGCATTACCATGACGACGTCCCCACGTCCAATACCCAAATCACTGAGTGCATGGGCTAGCCTATTAGACCTGGCCCTAAGCTCTGGATAACTGAAGACCCTAGAATCACCGGCCCTGTATAGCTCATCATTTATGTATACGAGGGCGGGATTGGTGGCGGTCTCGGCAAGATACTTATCAAAATAATCCACAGCCCAATTAAACTCACCAGGTGGCGGCCACCGAAAGTTCGCCTTAGCATCCTCATAGCTACCCGCATTTAGGAGCATACTTCTTTGCCTTAAGAACTCGTCAAAAGTTGAGCCACTCATATGCTCACTATTATACAGTAATCATATAGTTTTATAAGTTTTTCCTTAATGATATATTTTATTAATTATCATTTTACTTACATAAAAATAAGGTAATATTTAAAAATAAGCCAAATACGACTAATGTAGTATGGTCTCTATAGCACAAACAGCACTTAATACGTTGTTTTGGGAAGCCGCCGTAATGCTCCTTGTAATAGGCTTTGTTAATATGGGTGTGGGTAAGAACGAACCTCGGGACTTCGGTATTGTGCTTCTCTCAGGTGCTTTAATGGAGACTATAGCCATGGCTTTTGTGATTGTGGAGGGTGACATTTTTGGCGCTACCGTTGCTGCAGCCTTTGTATTGCTGTTATGGATGTTGGGTATAGGCCTAATCATGGGTAAGAACTTGATGGCTATGAATCACGCATTGTGGTTCACGGGATTATTCTTTGCATTGATAACAGTGGAACTCATTAGGATGGGTACCGTCATGCTCTCATTCGCCATAGGTCTGCTTCCAATAATAACGATATTACTATCCATAGTCCACTACCTTAATAAGCCATCAATAGGCAAGGTAGCCGGCGTAATTTCTATAATTGATGGCTTCGCCTTCTTCGTACTAGCCTTTGCAGGTGCAGCCGGCATAGTACTACCCTGATTTATTGTCCGGCTTCGTTCTTGTTAAAAACATTACCGTTCTATCTTTTATCTATGTATTATCTAATCCATGGGAATATTATGTAGATATTTCAGCTCGTCTCTTCCTAAATCACCTTATCATCCATATCATCGACCCATCATCACCGGAGTAAATTATTGCGCCTAGATTTTAAATCTAAATACCGATTATTGATGCTATTATTATGCCCGTTATTACGGCTATAAATCCAAGCGTTGATTTTAGGTTCAGCTTCTCTTTAAGCTTAACTATTGCCAGTACCTCGGTAATCACAGGCGATAATGCTGTTATTAGCGTTGGTACGGCGATTCCTGCATAATCCACGGACAATACGTAGAGGGGACCCCCAATGCCGTAGCTGATTAATCCGGCAAGGAAGACCTTACCACTGATTTTAACCTTGAAGCCCTCAACTGCAATCTTTAGTATTAATGCACCTATCATTAGGGCGATGCCCCTAATGAATATTATGCCCCAGGGACTTGTGTACTCATAGGCTTTATATAGGCTAGGAAGGAGAAGGCGTAGAGTATTGCCGAGAGAAGCGCCATGAAGTACCCGTAAAGGGTGCCTTTGCCGGAACCCATTATTAGGTAGAGGCCGATCATTATTAGTGCGGCGGGCCACGCGTATGTCAGGTATGATGGGCTAATCACGAGTAGTATTATTGGGAGTAGGACTACGTAGGCGTAGGAAATCACGTTTGCAATACCAACATCGGCATACCTTAACGAGATCAGGAATACGTAGGTGCCGAAGACAGGCCCGAGCACTGCGAAGAGGGTACCGTAAAGCCAGGCGCCGCCATTTAGTGATGGTTTAAGTAGTACGAATGGTACTGCTAACGTGAAGGCGCCCAGCGAGTTTGATATTAAGTCATCGAGCACGCTGTCCGTTGCGCCTACCCTGTAGAGTATTGGTGACACTGCCCAGGTAAATGACGCGGCTATGGCAAGTATAATACCGAGTACGTACATCAACATGGTACCTCCACAATGTAGTCTTAGATCTTCGGCATTAAAGTAATATCTTAGGTTGCTTAATTGAATGTTAGTTCGGGATAAAGCATTAAAGGACCCTATGAAATCAATGATTAATGAATAAAAGAGTTATTTTTCTAGTTATTGGGCTTGTATTATTAATAATCGGTATATTAATAATCACGTTATCACTAACTCAGCATCAAGTCACCATACGGATGCCGGTAAACGTATCATCACCGGCATACCTATTACTAAGTAATTGGAAAAACCTGAGCATATACATATCCACAGGCTATCCAATACCAAAACCAATACTAAATGGTGAATACTCAAGGCCACCATCAATCCTTCAGGTATTTTATGGAAAGTATGGGTTACTTAACGTCAACGTCACGATTATGGGCTTAGGAAATATCAGCGAGGCATATCTTGCGCTTAATAACACGGTCATTATAAAAGGTAGCAATGGCGAAGTATCAATATTCACACCGCCAAATTACACAGCGATAGCCATGATAGGCGAGTCCAATGAGTCATTGACGATTGAGGTTTTCATACCTGGGTCATACGTTTATGAGATAATTAATAATACTTATGTTATGGTTAAGTCACCATTTCCCCTCAGCATTTACTCGAATTGCGGGATCACAGTAAGGAGTGTGGGCTATTGGACGGTACTTAGTATCCATGGTAATTACACATACATAGTGCTCAATCTCGGCAGTGGATCGATTATTTCAATTAATGAATTAGCTAGTATCAATAATAATGAGGTTAGCAATTGGCTTGGATTAGCTAGAAAACCTAGGTTGAGCGGTGCATTGCTTACTGAGTATTACTTGAGTCTCCTCCTGTTGATGGATGATCAGAATCCAGTCACTGGGGGATTCGTCGCATCACCGGAGCCTTATACTTCTACACCTGGTTAGGGACTCATCATTCGCGGCAATGGCCTTCAGACCGCCGGTTATTATGGACCAGCAATGAAGTACTGGCTGTGGATGTGTAGTGTACAAAACTCAAGCGGCACCTGGTATACACGCTATGACTTCTGGAGTGGGGAGCCGGATACCTCATTTGGCATACCTGAGTATGATAGTGTTGGTCTATTCCAAATAGGTGTTTGGCAATTCTATGAGTACACCCACAATAAATCATTCCTACTGGCGGTGCTACCCTGCATTAACAAGTCCCTTAACTGGGAGTTGAAGAGTATTAGTGAGGATAATGGCTTGATACCCAAGGACTTAAGCATTTGGGAGAGCAACTACGCCTATAACTTCTGGACCAGGCAATTGATGACCTAGGCCTATACGCCTCAGCACAGATATACAGGGCATTGGGCCTCAACAACACGGAGATACTCAGGGCCGCCGATGAACTAAACGCCACGATACAGAGATACTTCTACACCGGCAAGTTCTACTCGCAGTCCATTACGAGCACCGTTGTTTACACGAGCAATGGCTCTCAAGTCACGTATGTACCAATAGAATACCTGACTCGTCAGTAATTCTACATAGCCATGGGGCTGGTGAACCCACGTAGCGCTGAGGCATTAAGCACTGTCGAAACCATAACACATGTATTAACGGTTAATGGAGGGTTAGCGAGGTTCCCCGGCGATGATTACCACTACGATTCAAGCCTTTACGACAGCACGGCGCCAGACCCACCCTGGTTAATAACCACGTTATTCCTGGCAATGTACTACGAGGACATTGGAAACTACACGGGCGTGCACAATATATTAGCATGGTGTGTTGAGCATTCGCAGCATGGCCTATTGCCCGAGGCCATTGACCCAAGGCTTGGATATCCATTACAGACGACGTCTCCATTAACCTGGTCGGCCGCTATGTATGTAATTACGGCAGTTAATTATATCCCGTCACAAAAACCCGTGGTTATAATACTAATACTTACTATGATCATCATCATTTTATTGGCAATGGTTATGTCCATAGTTTATGGAAGAAGAGGGTCTAAACGAGCCTAATGGTTTCCCCATTATTCATGAATATTGTTGGTATCTTCAGCTGGAGCTCCAGGGTTAGGGCTAGGTTCATTATCTTGCTTGGCTCGCCGTGGACAAGCATTATCTTATGAGGCTTCGGCTCCATGTTCCTAGCGTAATTAATCAATTGCCTCCTATCACTATGCCCCGAGAAGCCTGGTATTGACTCAACCTTCATCTTAATATCAAGCGTCACTCTGTCTGAGTAGTACCTAACGGTTAATTTCCTCTCGCCCTGTTGGATCCTCCTGCCAATCGTGTTCTCCGCCTGATACGAGACAAACAATAACATGTTCTTCTCATCCTCGGCAGCGTGCACGAAGTAGTCCATTATCGGCCCTCCATTGAGCATGCCGTGCGGGGCCAGTATGACTGCTGGTGGTCCCTGGAGTATCTCCATGACCTGCTCCTTACGCTTCTCAGGGTCCCTGGCCCTCTCGATTGGCTTAACGTACTCACTCAGGAATGGGTTTATGCCGTCGTATATCATCTCCCTGAGGGTCCTATTCAAGTAATCGGGGAACATTAGGTGTACGTTTAGTGTCTCCAGCACCATCCCATCGACATAGATCGGGATCTTTGGCAACTGCTTATTGTTAATGGCTTCATTAAGCACCAGGAGTATTTCCTGGGCCCTACCCGTACTGAACACAGGTATCAAAACCTTACCCTCATGCTCAACGGTGTGCTTAACCAACTCAACAAGCCTCTGCTCACTTTCCTGCCTTGGCGGTTGAACATCATCCTTACCACCGTAGGTACTCTCCATAATCAGCAACTCAGCCCTCTTGAACTTGTTATGGGCTGGGTTCAGGAGTCTCGTTGGTCCGTATTTCATGTCGCCCGTGTAGATGATGTTGTAAAGGCCATTACCAATGTGTAGGTGCACCACGCTGAGCCAACCTCATGACCCGCGTCAAAGAGCATTAACTTCGTGTCTGGAGATATGTCCGTCGGATGATCAGCGTAGTTAAGGGTTATCGTGTGATAGAGGCTTGGGCGAGGTCCTGCCTACTATACGGTGGAACCCTACCCTCTGACTCCGCCTGCTCGATATAGTCAGTGAGTAGCACCTCCATTAGGTACTTAGTGGGTTCCGTCATGTAGACCGGGCCCTTATAGCCATACTTGAATAGGTATGGTACATAGCCGATGTGGTCCATGTGTGCGTGGGTTATGACAACGGCGTCTAGCGTGTCCAGGTCGAGCTCATCAAGTAATGGCGCCTCATCTCCCGAGCTTGATGGCTTAACGCCGCAGTCCAGGAGTATTGAGCTTTCCTTCGTCCTGACGAGTATGGCGCTCCTACCAACCTCCATCTGAGCGCCTAGGCCGGTAACGGTTATCCTGGCATCCCTGTAAATGGGCTCCCTATGAATCCTCATGCCGAGCCTCCTAAGGAACTCGAGCCTATCCTTTGCCGTGGCCAATTGTATTTGCTTAACGGCATCTATGTCCGACCTGGGTAGCCCAGCGCCCATTTCTAGGGCCGTGGGTATTATCCAGGGCTTCCAACCAGTCTCAGCCAGTATCTCCTTCTCCAACTTACTCCTCTCCCTAACGGGCTTCTTCAGGTAGACGTAGACCTCACCGGTCGGTTCATCAACCACAATATCATCGATTATGTTCGAGCCCACGCTCTTAGTTACCATGTCGGTGATGGTCCTCTTCAACTTATCAACCTCCCTAATCCTAACCTTCGGATCACCCCTAATGATTATGTACTTCTTCAACTCCTTAGCCAGGGTCTTTATGTACTCGCTGTGTTCCATCACGTACCTTGGGTTCATCACGTAAATAATTACGTTGGGCCCCTCAAAATCCACCTTAGAAAACTTGGCTTCGGGCGGTAGAATCTCCATAATCTTCTTCTCCATCTCCTCCTTTAAGGATGCCATACTCAAAACCTCAAGAACTGGGGAACGAGTACCGCAGGCACTTAAAAAAATTATCTCTAAAGAAGCATGGGAAATAACAAGCAATGTGTTTCGGAAATCCGATAACGAAAACCTAATAAGACAGCAGGCAAAGCCTAAGGACATGCCGAGGGAGGAATACACAAGGTATAGGGCAAGCGACGGTAGCGAATTAACAGCCTTCCAGGTAACGCCGGACACGACGTATAGGTCAGCCGTGATTGTGATACACGAAATATTTGGCATCACGGAATTCATAAGGAATGTAACCAGGAGGTTGGCAGGCCTTGGTTACCTAGCCATTGCGCCAAACCTATACTCTAGGAGGGCTGACGTATTTACTGAGCAGAACATAGCAGGCGTAATGAGGAGGTTTTGGTCTCTACCGCAGGAGAGGAGGGCTGATCCAAAGGCGATCAGTGAGTTAATGAGCTCATTATCGCCGACGGAGAGGGAGATAGTGCAGGAGCTGGTCATTAATAGGGAGGCCACTGAGGAGAGGATGGTCAGAGACATAGTGGACACGTACAACTACGTAAAGAGTACGTACAGTGCAGAGAGGGTGGGCATAATAGGCTTTTGCATGGGCGGCGGCCTGGCCTTTGAGGCATCCACTAGGGTGCCCTTTGACGCGTCGGTGATTTACTACGGTAGGAACCCGAAGAATATAAACGACATAGCCAAGATCAAGGGGGCAATACTGGCTATTTACGCCAGCGAGGACCCAGCCATAAACCAGGGAATACCAGACCTAATAAGGGCTGTACTAACCTACAAACCGAGGTTTGAGATGGCCTTCTACCCAGGCACGTATCATGCCTTCGCCACCGAGGGTGGGCCTGTATATAATGAGACAGCCGCGAAGGACGCCTGGGAGAGGACGGTTAACTTCTTCAGGAAGTACCTGGGTTGATGGGCATGGGTGATGAAAAGGAACAAAGGTGGACTGGGAACACCATCACTGACTGCTTCTTAACATGGGTGGAAATACTGGAGCGAAGGGAAAGGGAGGGCCGGACCGAGAATAAAGGCGATGATAATTAATTGTAACCCCCACTCACTTACCGAATTCCCACTAGGTCCTGTGCAGCGGTTTGACAGCCAAGCCTAGCCATGGCGTCATCAATACTTTGCGATCTCCCATCATTACCACTACCCATAGCCTCCTTTAATATCTCGGAAAGTCTCACGTACTACTGCCCTAACCCAGTCATGTCTCATCACTTCACCCTGCCATACACGTACGGCACTTAATCAGCGACCAACTTCACATAACCATCGCAAGCCCTCACCATCATCTTCACACCATCAATAAACACGGAAGACCTACCCTTCGGCCTATAGCCCATGCCGGCCAAATCAATCAACAGCCTAAGCTTAACCGCATCACTCAATCGAGCCAAATCCCCAATGACAACCCCAAACACAGGATCACCCAACCACTCCCCAGCCAGCTTAGCGGCCCTCGAAGACCTAACCCTAACACCCCACTCCACCCATACCCACCACCCCTAAAACCCAACCTCTCAATATCGGCACTCACGGCCCATACTTACCACCCATGAACAACCTAATCCCCCTCACATCATACTCATCCTGAATATCACCATCACCAAACACAGCAAACAACAAAACCACGCTCAACATCAACCGCACTTCCACCTTTAAATTTACAATCAATGGATGTTAAAAACCATGTAATGGTTATATCCTTTTATTTATATTAATGCTCTTCACGTACATATTATTCTTGCCTAGAAATACCAATGGCCAAATAATACCCTGCCAAAGGTGAGTCGTGCCTATTTCAGGATATCCATCCCTATCAACATTACCATCCGTCAACAACCCATATTGCATGGCTCTTAATACATTATTGTCAAACAGCCTTGGCGATATGCGTGAATACCCCTGATATTAGTAAGCATTAAGCATTAAGAAAATATGTTATTGCTTAAGGAATAAAGCATTACTTATCCATAAGGCGAACCATCAGTAAAAGCTTAAAAAAACTACATTAAGTTTATGAAGAGCGGGGCCGTAGTCTAGCCTGGCTAGGATGCTCGGCTTGGATGTCCACCACCGGGACATTGTTTAGAACCGGTGGTGGCGGGGTATGCCCGAGTGATCCCGGGTTCAAATCCCGGCGGCCCCACCACGGAGTCCTTGTTCTTTGGTTATATGGCGAGTAGTGCCTCGGTTTTCTTTAGTTGTTTTGTTGTTGGGTCTACCTCTAGTCTTAGGCCTTCTAGTGAGTATGCGCCTAGTACCTCTGCGTCGTTTTCCTAGGCGAAGACTACGATTGTTGTTGCCCTCTTGCCCATGCACTCGATGATTGCCTCGCCAAGGTCCCTCTCGATTATCCTGCCCTCGATCGTCCTGAACCTCCACCTTCTCATCGGCTCTATTCCCAACTCCCTGAGTCTCGAGGCCTTAATCCATGTGTATGTGCTGCCCGTGTCGACGAGTAAATCAAGCTCTAGGCACCTGCTCGAGTCCCTTGGGTTGCAGAGCCTGACCCTGGCCGTTATGTCGCCCATTAATGATTATGTTGCTAGGGAAGTTAATAGGACTTGCTATCCTTGGGTCTCAAGCCAAAGAGCACTTCTACTCCCAGAAGTTACTTCCGCCCCCGGAAGTTTATAAGAGTATTTCATTACTTGGTTCATGACAAGGCCTTAAGTTATTGCGATGTATTACTCAGTAGTTTGTTTAGTTCCTTGTCCCTTAGGTACATCCTCCTGTATAGTGCTATTGGGTAGTCTGCGTGGATTAACTTGTCGTGGGTAATATCATTGGGTTGCGTGAGTACTACCCTGCGGTCTTGATGGAGTACGTAGGTGTTGAAGGGCATTAGTAGCTTGGTTATTGCCCTATCTATTGCCTTAATGCCGGTCACCCTCATGTAAAGCCTTATGTAAATCCTTGTGCTACCCGAGTCAATGGGTGCGAAGAAGGCTATAATCCTCATGTTCCTGGATATGTAGTTCTCCCAAACGTTTGGGTAAATGAACCAGAGGTAATTCCTCAACCTACCAGCGTCTATTTCATTGCTTCTCAGTGGCCTTTGACCTCTGTCTACTTCATTAAATGGGTATATGATGAAGGAGTAGTCGTCGAGAACCTTGACCAGTGGACCATGAACCAGGGTCTTACCACCCCTACCAATGGTGTTATAATGAACAAAGGGCAGGTGGAACACATCCAATTGATTCTCAACGGCCCTCGGCAGGGACACACCCCACACCTCACTGTACTCTGAGTACGCGCTTAACCCATCCAGGTCATCGAAGAACCTCGGTGGTTTACTCGGATCGCCACTGCCGTACCAGAGCCAGACAATGTCGTGGGCCTCGTATACCGGGATGGAAATAGCCCTTAGGTACTTCGGTGCTTCAGATGCCCTGCCTAGGGCAGGTACCTTAACAGCCTTTCCCAAGCCGTCGAATTCGAAGCCGTGGTACGGGCATCGAATATTGCCATTAACTACCTTACCCAGCGAGAGTTTGGCATGCCTGTGTGGGCAGTCATCGAGCAATGTATTCACTCTTCCGACTTGTCCCGCCAGAATACCAGGTTCATGTTCAGTCTCTTAACGCCAAGGGCCTCATCCCTTTTCACCTCACTTGATGAAAGTACTGCAATCCACATAATGTATGCAAACATCTATTTTGGGATTCAGTTAATAAGTTTAATGATGTGGTGCGAGATATACGTGCGTATAAGTAGTATTGCCTTATCCAGACTAAGGCTTAATAGGGAGCGTGGTAGTGGCGCCAGTGTTATGAGTAGACCAATTAACGAGTTAATATCCCTCAGGGGAAGGAGGGCCCTTATCACCGGCGCCGCCTCTGGGATAGGCAGGGCAATGGCCCTCAGGTTTGCCGAGGCAGGGGCGTCCCTATACCTCGTTGACATCAATGAGGCTGGGCTTAATGAGACGACTAATGAAGTTAGGAGTAGATTCAGCGTTGACGTTAGTGCTTACCGCGTCGACCTATCCAGGAAGAGGGAGATAGATGCCCTGTGGGACTCCATTAAGGGTAAGGAGCCCGACATACTTGTTAATAACGCGGGTATTTACGAGTTCATGGATTTCCTGGAGGTTGATGAGGAGACCCTGGAGAGGACGCTTGCCGTGAACCTAAAGTCGGTCTTCTACATGTGCCAGCACATGATTAGGGGCAGGGGTAATAGGGGCGGCGTAATAATAAACATTGGGTCCATAGAGTCAATACTACCCTTCGCAAGGAACCTGGTGCACTACGACATGAGTAAGATGGGTATCATAGCCCTAACCAGGGCCCTCGCCAAGGAATACGGGCCAATGGGCTTCAGGATAAATGTAATAATCGCCGGTGGAATAAACACACCAGGGGTCCAGAGACTGAGGCAGGAGGCCATACTGAAGTTGAGGATTGACGTAATAAGGACCGGTATTGAGTACTTCATGAGAATACCACTAAAGAGGCTTGGTGACCCAGACGAGGTTGCCAGGGTAGCGCTATTCCTTGCCTCAGACATGGCAAGTTATGTACATGGAGCGGCAATACCGGTAGACGGCGGCTTCCTCTCTGCGTAACTAAACATAACCAAACTCCGACAATCTATTTACAAGCCAAGCCCACATTCCTCGACCCCTCTCAGAAACCACTGCGTAGTAGAAGAAGACTGTTGATGCCGCGAGTATTAATGCCGTAAATGCATCACCTATTAAACCTAATATGGATAATCTTGGGTAGTAAATAGTCACCAAGGCTAAGGAGTAGGGCGTCATGTATATTGCCAACGTAATAAATAGCACCAAAAATATTAGGTAGATTCTTAGTGAGTGCGTTACTGGCCTCTGCACCAGCTGGAGTTCCCTCCTCTGCGGTACGCCTACGTACGCTGCTGCTAACCAACTGAGTGAGGGTGCTGACATTATTATGGGTATTAACGCTATCGCTAGGTATATAGCCGGCCTAAAGTAGATGCCCTGTATTGAATAGGCGGCGATCCAGGGCAGTAGGGCTACTGTCATTATCAATGTTCGTGCCAACATCCTATACCTGAAGTAACGGGTTGGCTCTATGGATAGGTTCAACCAAAGCCTTTCATTACTAATCGTCGACGACGCAAATATGTAGAGATAGAAATATACCATGTAGAAGGAGAAG
The DNA here is from genome assembly GCF_001316265.1 of Vulcanisaeta sp. JCM 16159. Taxonomy (GTDB): domain Archaea; phylum Thermoproteota; class Thermoprotei; order Thermoproteales; family Thermocladiaceae; genus Vulcanisaeta. The sequence goes on from NZ_BBDN01000002.1 coordinate 154,461, forward strand.
GCTGAAAGAAAAACCTGGGAGATAGTGCCTCGAATAAGTAGGGCCAACACCGTGTAAACAATGGCTAATGAAGTTGATGCTATCGCCAATCCTCTAAAGACGTTGTATCTAGCGCCACTACGTAAATTTCTATTATGCGTCGACGTTGCCCAAATAACGCCCCAGACAGTCCTCGGAAACTCAATAGAGCCAGCAACACCGGCACCGCCCATTGAGCGCGGCATTGGCGTTCGCACGCTCAATATTTCGTAGGCATTTACGGCCAATCCCCTAATGTTATTCTTCGGTATAGTGAGTATGGCAAGGACTAAGAGAGCCAGGGAGTAAGCTATGTAAATGGGCTTGGGCTCTATGAGCCGTACAATGGCGATATCTCAGGTTTGAGGAAGCCTAGGCATATGACTGTGAGTATTGGGGCTGACAACAACAACTTACTTCTCCATGAGCCCATTCGAACATTACTCGTAAATAACACAAAGAACCCAGAAAGTATCAATGCATTCAGCAAGCAGTAAATGATGGTAGGGTTAAGCCTTACCGTAAATACCGTGAATGCGATGAGGAAGATAGGATACAATAGGCCGGCGGCAATGGCATTAGCTATGTAGTACTCCACGGGGTCTATCTGCGTTGTGAAGACGAAGTCAATCACCGATTTCGTAATTGAGTAGTACCTTAATGGCACATAGGAAGTTAGGATCATTACTATGATTAAGAAGCTTAAGTAGTCCAGTATTATCTTAGGATTACCAGTAATGACGATCGAGAATGAACCGATAATGGCAATAAACAATGAGGGTAAGATAGAGTACCATCTCCTATACATCTGCTTAATCTCAAAATACGCTATTTTCAACACCCTCATCTCATCAACCTCGCCACAACCTCCTCAATACGCTCACCGGCGCTTGCCGCGATTTCCTTAAGCTCGCTCATTGTGCCCTGCCAAACAATGACGCCCTTATTAATCACGATGACCCTACTCGTCAGTCTCTCGGCAATTGACATTATATGTGTCGACACAAGCAATGTGGAACCAGAAGCATTTAATTCCCTGAATAGCTTAATCACAGCCTCCTGGGTCGGTATGTCCAGGTAATTAAGCGGTTCATCAAGTAGTAACACCCTGGGCCTATGCATGATTGTGAGGGCAATCGCAAGTCTCTGCCTATTACCCCTGGATAGAGATCCAGCTAACTTATCGGCCAAGTCCTCAAGGCCAAGCAGTTTTAATGGTTTCGTCAACCACGGAGTCACTCAACCCCCTAAGCACAGCCATGTATTCCAGGTTCTCCCTAACCGTGAGGTTTAGGAAGGGCACTGCATCCTCGGGCAAGTAACCAAGACACGCCTTAGCCTCCCTAGGCTGCCTCTGAACATCAAAACCACAGACATAGGCACTTCCCGAGTCCGGGCCTAAGCAACCCAGCCAGTATCCTGAGGGTTGTTGACTTACCAGCACCGTTAGGGCCAAGCAGGGCTACGGATTCACCGCACTTCACCTCAAAACTAACACCATTCAAAGCAGCGATGCTGCCAAACCTCTTAACAAGCCCATTTACGGTAATGCACATGTATTTTCATCGCCACGGCAACACTAATAAACTTTACGCACGTGAGACACCGGTAACGTTTTAAACATAATTCACGGCAAATAACGCATATGTAAATCGTAACTATCAAGGGAAACAGCAAGAGTGGAATTGGCATTAATAGCCATGGGAATCCAGGAGCGCCTAAACAAGGCGTGGGAATGCCAAGTACCTTATCAAGGCCCTAGTTATTTTAAGGGTAGTGGTTGATTATGATTAGGTCTTCCTCGAATTCCTAGACCTTCTACTGGGTTTTCTGCCCTGTCTTGTGGAGGGCTCCTCCTCAGTCGTGGTATCCCTACTACCTGTGAGGTAGTTATTTATTATTTCATAGGCTCTACCTGGATCACTAATACCAATAAGTCTCCTAGCCAATTCAACCTCACCGATGTACTCAAGCCACTGAACAATATGGCCCTCCCTAAGATGATACTCAAGGGCCTTTGGATCAACATTAAGAAGTCTCCCAAACTCACTCCTCAACTCATTGACGTTGTGAGCCACGCTAATGACCCTATCAAAGGACTTGAAGTAGAACGGTTCCTTACCAGGGAATTCACCGCCAGCCTCAATCCAGTACTGATACTCATTGATACTGGCTATAGTCCGGTTATATAAATGTTGCCTTTTCACGCTCAATTACACATAAAATACACCATAAACCCAGGGCAGGCGCACAAGGAGTATTTACGTGCACAGCTCATTCATCGTCAAAGTCCCTATACTCAATGTATATGTCGTTAGGACCATTGACAACGACCTTTAAGTAATCATCACCAACCCTCAACCTACCACCATCCCTATACACATATGTGACCTCCACGTGCAAATCACCAACAACATCAATAAAACCCCTCCTAAGAACCTCACGCAGTATATCCTCAAAGGAAGCATCACTGCCTACCCTAAAGACCATGGGCGGTATGTCAAGGCCAACATCATAAATAATAAGGCAAGGATCATGAAGAAGTGAACCCTCCCCACACTCAATACCAAACTCCCTAACAATCCCAAGGGCCAACCTACGAACAAACCTACCAACGTTAAGAACAACACCACGATAATTACGGTAAGCACCCAAGTAATCAACATACAAAACCCTCAACAAACTCAACAAAGCCCCAGCCTGCCTCCTACCAATCGGAGCATCAATAATGAAATCACCAAGGGCAACAACAAACCTAGACCTACCCATCAAAAAAACCAAACACAACCAAGTATAAAAATTAAATTCACTCAACTAACTAAAACGAATAAGCAAGAACATACAGAACTTTAAGCGAAAAGGGCTAAATTTACGAGATGATATCTATTTTAACTAATAAAAATAGTATGAATACATTACTCCTCAGAAGACGTGTGGCATGGATTATATGGAGACTTAGGCTTACGGCAGGCGATATACTAAGCGACTTCAGTGCAAGATTATTAATACAGAAAGTTGCCTACATAATGAAAACCAAGGAACTACTGGACATGGAATTCAACCTACACATACACGGACCATACTCATCAGAATTGGCAGACATATACATGGAACTAGCCAGGGAGGGAGACGAAGTAATTAAAAGATTAGCAAGCCAATATAAACCCAGAGAGGATGAGGAGAGCATCGTACAATTAATCATGGAATACATAGGCAATTACAACAATATCGAGCACGGACTTAAGGTACTCGAAACAGCAACAACAATATACGACATCTACGACTACAACAAACCAAAGTACACAATAAAAGACGCAATAGAGCACGCAGCCTGGCTAAAACCCTGGATAGAAGATGGGGACTACATAAATGAAGCACTCAAATTACTAAAAACACTGGGCCTACTTAAGAACTAAGCTCCAGCACGATCTAAATACTCTCAATCCTAAATTTACGGCCATACCTCCTTAACTCAACCAGGTACTGCCTTATTCCTTCAGAATTCACAATCTTTCCCTCAACGGTTATAAACCCGTCAGCACCTGCATCTACCAGCGCCATAGATAATATCATAGCGTCAGAGACCTCAATTCGAGAATCACGATTAAGAATATTCTGTAGATGACTTAAATACTCATTAATAAAGGCTCTATCAAACTCGAGCCTTAACTTAACATTCTTTCTATTCTCTTTAGAGATTATCGTCCTCGCGCCAGTAATTATTGAGGTAGAGCAGGCCGTAGACGATTAACAACTTTCTATTCTCTTTAGAGATTATCAAAGAGCCCCTGGTAATGATAGATGTGCCAGATGATGAAAGTTTAAGCTTTCTATTCTCTTTAGAGATTATCACGTGTACTGCTTGAATTGACCAGCCAATCAACGTGTAATTGCTTTCTATTCTCTTTAGAGATTATCATGCATTGGCCATGTGTACTCATTTGTAATTAGCAGAAGGACAATAATCTTTCTATTCTCTTTAGAGATTATCTTACTGACTGCTCTAATTGCTGTATTGCCTGGCATATCTGGCTAATACCCTTTCTATTCTCTTTAGAGATTATCCAAGGCGTTACTATATAAACTTACTTATAAGCCCTTCTCCATAAATACTCATTAATCATTGGAACAATTATCCCCATGACCGTTCACGGTACGTGCCTGTTCCAGCGGTATGAATTCAATGCCCAATAATTGTTCTCTCCTCAACATTCAATTACCCAACACCGTGGGTGTTCCCACGACAATCACTGCCGATTTATCGACAACCTACTCTCCTCCACAACATCGGCAATAACATAGCCAAGCCCCAAAGCCCTACTCTTACCAACACCATAGGCATTAGCAACATCAAGAAGGAGCCTAAACAAGCCGGGCCTGTCCGTGTACGTGACGTACTCAGCAAAGCCCTCAAAGGCAGGCGCCCTCCTACCCCTACCGAGGTTAAGAACCACCCTCCTAAACCTCATGCTAAGAACCTCCGTATTAAAGACAAGGTCCTTAACAAAGCCCTTAAAATCAACATCACCAACAGCACCCAACAAGGCCTCACCACCCCTACTAATCAACAAATCACTACCCCTCAAAACCCTAGCCAAGGTCAAGCCAGCCGACGAGAAAAACCTGGCAGGCTAGGCCAAGTAATGTAACTACTCCTAAAAATGAACGAAGTAGGCCAAAACCTAACACGCCAACGAAAAACAGCCCTATAATCATCACGCACTTCCGGCTTAACCTCATTAACCTCAACGCCAATTACCTTAATAACCTCGCCATTACCTAACTTAAGCTCATCCTTAGCAAATAAGCTAGGTATAGTTGAACAATCAATTTCAGAACATATTAGGGAAACCCTGACATTATAGGGCTCACCAGGTATAAGCCTATTGACCACCCTACCCCTAAAATCAAATATTGGAGATACCGTGAACGGCTTCTCCCTAGCGGTGTGGGGCACATTGAAACCCGCACCGCCTAATACCTCACTAACCAAGCGATTAGCAAAACGACCACACCACGTATTAAACGTAACCTCCCAATCAACGGTAAAAGCAACCTTAATAAGCAAACCAATCACTACACAACTATGCTATACCTGGTAATAAACATTTCAGGCAGAGAAGGAACATTCCTAAACTGCGACTTCGAATTAAAGCCACTCACTGTAATCATGGGGCCGCCCAGAAGCGGTAAATCTACATTGTTAAGGTTAGTATTTAACACGGTTTATGCATCATTAAACGGATTACCGGCAACAAACGACTTAATAGCAATGGCCAGCAATTACCTATCTGGCAGGTTAAGGGACGGTTGGATTAAGCTAGCCATAATTAATGCAGATGAGGATGAATTAAATAAGTTTAAGGAGGAGTTGAATGAAGAAAAAAATAGATACTTGGAAGGAGTGGAAAGACACGTGGAAGGATAGAGGAATATTCCTCGAATGCTCGGCTATTGAGGAGCTTGGGTGTAGCGTTGAACGGGGGCTTAACCCATTTAGCAACGTAATTCTAATACCGACTGATGTAGAGGCCGTAATAAAGTATAGGCTTATACCGATTAGGTCGGAGCCTTATATAGAATTAGGAAGATACTTAAACGACTTAATTTTACATGGTATACAACGTAATGAAAAAAATACTTAAGCAGCTGCCATTCTTCAGTGAAGTAGTGGATCAATTAGGAGTAGATAGATCAAGATTAACGATTATCGAGAAAATAGCTGGTGCAGAGATAGATATTACGTACTCCTCGAGCTACGTAAACACACTATTAATGCTAGAGGCACTTATGTTAAATGAATACATACGTGAGAACTCCTTAGTATTGATTGACAATATTGACTCATACTTACACCCAGCAATGGGTCAAGACAAGTTAGCGCTCATACTCTGGGCCATGGTTAATAATGGCATAATAGTGATGTTATCAACACATGATTTAATATTCCTGGACACACTCAGGCATATAAAGGTTAAGGATTATAATGCTAATGTAAATATAGATTGGAGTAAAATGACGATAATAGTACCTAAGCCTTGACAGGGTTGCAGTATACAATCACCTTTAACCAGTGATGTTGAAACTTATGATGTTTATAGTTTATACGAAGAAACGGCATGACGATTAATGATATGAATTATGGATGTATCTCATGTCTAACGCGTATTGGTGTAAGGGCTGGGGAAGAAAAATATAAAACACTTTACTTAAGGATACCATGCTTATATCTGTATGATAAGAATGAATACTATCATTTTAAAAGAATCATTGATGATGTTTATAAGGCAATTAATGATAATAATACTTTTTCTATGATATATCATTAGCATCCGAATTATTAAATAGTAAACTATGTTATCCTGAACATGATCATGCCGTCGATTGTGTTATGAAGTATAATAATGATATAGTAACGTTTGAATTCACCAATGGACTTAATGTGCAATGCTATGAACTGTGGAAGAAACACTGTACTAGTAATGATAAAGCTAAAGTCTTTATAATCTTTGATACATATGCTACTGCCATTCGAAAAATAATAAAATGCTTAAAAAGTAATAATATTAGATGCAAGATTTTGCGGGGAATTAATTTTAAGAAATTTATGCAATAATAATGTCATTAATAATGTTATAGATTTATTTCAAAAAGCGATCAGGTATGCATAATAATGACAATTAGACTATAGTATTAATTAAATCATAATTCTGCCAGAGCATTGACTAAGCTTTTTATGACATTTAAATACATTACACATGTCTTCTTATCCTTTAAGAACTTTGTAATTTCTCTAGTAATACTGTATATATTATCCTTTACCATGTTATTAATTATGATTTCACTTAACTCGGCGAGAATGATTGACCCGTCTTCATTCTCAAGTAAGCAATCATTTAGAATTTTTGGCCACTGTGGTATATAATACTTAATACCTGAAATTGCCTTTAATAATTCCTCTATATTAACTTGGATATAATTTGGTATTCTCATGAAGATTCCGCTTCTTTCATAGATCCATATTAATGCGTCCATATTTTCAAATGCGTAGAGGGTTTCTCCAAAGGATAATGCTATTAATGGCGCTGCAAGAATCGGAATATCTATGTTAAATTCCCTATAATTATATTCAAATGCTCTTTGAATTAACATAATATCAATTAAATCAGCCTTGCTTGACGGAATTAAGGTAACCATTATTGAACTGACTTTGTTAACTTTGTTGACTCTCAATATGAATGTACCATAGACGAGACCCATGTTAGCCATCAGGAAGCATGCGGGGCATACTCTGTACTGTATATTTTCCTTAGCTACATAATCCTTACTTAGGTATTTACCGTAAATAGGGCCTAACGGTAGATATACCGGTAAATCTACTGAATCTACTCTAGATGATTTTCTACGTGATTTCGCTTTAGATGGTTTTCTACCCTCATTATTCTTTACTATATGGTTTACATCTTTATAAATATTTATTTTTATTGATTTGAAGGTAGTTATTGATTGACTTAATGAGTTAACCCATGCAGAAAATATTTGTTTTTGTTCATTAACATTTGATGCCCAAACCTTCCTGAGAAATAGACCAACAGGCTCACCTAGATTAACGGTGCTGATGCACTGTCTCTGTAACCTAACGAGTTCGCTTATTGCCTTATCCTCATTTATGTCATCATTAATGATTATTTTGAATCTCTCACCAATCCTCTCCACTGATCCATGCCTAGCCCCTGCCCAAATCAAGTACCTAACAATGCCATGCATAATTAACGAATCCGTGACCAAGTTATGCCCTGGTGTGTAAAGTTCAAGGGGCATTACCCACCACCTTATTTATTGCATTCTTAACCTCATCAATACTTACTGGTTCAGCGCCACTAGATACTCTTTCAACTATCCAATTACCCTCATCCTCCATACCTCCACCCCTAAGCACATTAGCAGCTATGGAATCAGTTAACGTTATTAAATGAATCACTGAAGCAACCTTGGCTCTACGTATGAGCAGATCCTCTAAAGGCCCTACGCTTGCCCATGCAATCACATCTTTAATAGAGTATATAATGTCGTCGATTTTAACACCATCATTCATCCAATGGTCTATAAACCCCATAACGTAATTAGTAAGTTCATCATTTACAAACCCCTCTCTTACTAGGAAGTTCTTTAATAACTCATTAAATGTTTGTTTAACGTCACAATTAGGCTTGAGTTCATCCTTAAATATATTAAGAATTCTTTTGATGTTACTTATCGTTAGGTACCTCTCACCTAGTTTGCCCACGTATACTCCTATTAGGATATTTTCATGATGAAGGGTTACGGCCAATGAAAGAGCCATCCTTACATCCTCAGGTGTCTTCTCGAGAATTTTATACATGGCGTAGCCGCTAAATATTTCATGCCTAAAGTCTCTGGGACTTTTCTCATACGCATTTGTGAGTTTCCCAAGGTCATGAACAGCCAAAGATACGGCTATTGGGTCAAACTTTAGCTTCCCTAATACTCTATCCAATACCTTCCCGTAATAAGGCTTAATAATTCTCCAGACTGCCACGGCCGCCTTTATATGATCTTCATACCTCTCCACCTTCCCTTCTTTATTGTATGAATAGCAGGCGCCCATTAAGTCATCACCTCTTACGGCCCTTTCTGCCCCTTTTCTTAGATGTAGCTTGTTGGCTTGGTTTAATCAACTCGGTATTTAATCTATATAATGTTGATATATTGGCAAATTATTAACTTCACTAAGTATTGCTATTAATGGTGGTGGGTTCCATAATAAGTAATTTATTTTATTTTCATTAACTCTTTCAAACGCGAAAAAAGTTGATGCGTATTTCCTTAGCCTTATTAATAAGATCGGCGGTTAATCCATCTTTTATGTTGAATGACAACAAGTATATGCCCAGGGAGGTAGCATTTCCTAAATTACTCACTAGGTTCTGGTACTTATTAAGTGGCCCCTCACGTAATTCGGAGATTGACAGTTTAAACATGTTCATACGTATAGTGTCCTCACTACATAATATCCTTACCTTATTTCCCATTTCAACACAGTTACCACTCATTAATTGCGTTAAGGCCTCATCTGCATTCATATTATTGTCGTAATGTTTTAATTTATCAACATCAAGTATAACGACATCCACATAGTAGGATGGCCTTATCAGAAATTCAGATGTTTCCTCATCAGGAGGATAGGCGAAAAGGTGTAGGTTTTCTAAGTAGTCTATGGATTTATAGAAAAGTTCATCACCTTTACTAGATATTCTCTCCACTAGGTCACTTGTGTATACTCCGTCTAATAGGTTCGATATGGCATTAACGTCGCTAAGATCAACGGTTTTTAGCCTATTAACCTGGTTGTGAGTCACATTGATTGTCTCATCATTGTAAGGCGCTGGGCTTTCAAGTTCCGTAAAAATCGTGGCCTCGCCTTTCACGCCTCTCCTACCTACCCTGCCTATTCTCTGGATTAAGCTATCCATTGGCGATAATTCCGTATATAGCCTATTGAAGGAGAAGTCGATACCTACCTCGACGGCCTGGGTTCCAACCAGTATGAAGCCCGTGCCTTTTCCGCTATTACGTAGATTCTCAGCATTACGTATCTTCTCATATACCTCTTCCCTATCGCTTCTCGTCATTAATGAGTGTATGAGGGCAACTTTACCCTCATTATCCTTATCACACCTCTCCCTTAGCCTAATATATGCATCACGAGCCTGTCCACGGTATTCACTATCACTATTGAGAAGTCGTTGCATGGTATCGTATCTATATTCTCGATTAACGATGAATTCACAATATTGACGGTTACTTGACGCATAGGTCCGTTAACCGTTACTTCCCTTATGCCATTATCGCCACATAGTTTAGCGAACTCCTCCTTGACGGACTTTGGTAATGTTGCGATGGCGAAAATAACTAACCCACCAGCCTTAACAATACTACAAATAACCCTGGCAAGCACCCTAGGCCCCAGGAACACCTCATCCTGTATTAAATGCGTCTCATCAAATATCGCCAATGAATTCATTATTAACCCAGCAGGTAATGTATACCTACCTGTCTCGACTCCATGCTCCCTCCAGGTTTGAACCCTTTTGGCTACATAACCATAGACCAGTGTATCTACAGTAGTTAGAGTTATGGGTGCCGTGTACAGGAACGTCTTGTTAATTACCTCCCCGTGATCCTCATTAATCCTCAGCGATTTATTGACTAATTTAGCGTAGATTTCCAGCCTATCCCTCATCTGCCTAAGCAACGCATGCATTGGCTCAACCCAGTAAAGCTACCTGCAAACCAGTCCTTCGTACGCCACTGCATTAGGAATACGGAGGCCAGGATCTCCGTCTTACCGCTACCCGTCGGTGCCTTAAGAATCACTAGCCTGCTCCTATTGGCATTGTTTAGTTCACTATATATGTCCTCGGCCACCTTAGCCTGCCTCTTTAGGTATTCCTCATTCACTGTACACTTTCTATCACGTCTTGTTGCACACCACTCAATTATGAAGTCCCTAATTAACTCTTCAAAATTGGCATTCACCAATCATCACCGCTAGGAAACACTATATTCACACCATTAAGCCTAGCACATAGTGTATCGCCGCCATAACTCATTACTGATGGGTAATAGACATCACCCCTACTACCGGATGTGACAGGTAGAGCAAACATGTATTCATTACCCACCTCGTCGGTGGCCTTAACTACTGTGAACCCACCACTAATACGGCTTTGGTCATACTTAACAATCACATTAACATTCCTATCATCGCACCTTTCCGCGTCAGTAACGGTTACCGAAATCGTGGACGCCCAAGACTCACTATTGCCAAACCTACCCATGAGCCATAATGCACGCTTTAATAAGTCGATGGAATCTCCACCTCTAGGTATTACCAATACAGTTCTTGAGCGCGATATTGCGAATTCCCTAACCATCGCATCTAAGAAGCCCTTAAACTCCTCAATACTTGATGGCATCCTATTCTCCTCGAGCACACCCCTAATCACGCGCAACACCAAACCCCACTTAATTATGGGCAACCCACCCTCTATTATCGATGTATCGCGCGCTTTAAGGACATGGTTCCTCGTAAAATCGAGGCACTCCTTAACACGGTCACGCCATACCTGCCCCGACTTACCGCAATAGCCTAATACAGAGAATGCGTAGGATATGGAGCCTATTAGTTGATGGCGGAATTAATGGGTAAGAAATGGCGACTTGGTAGGTTTCGGGTATCCTTATGGAGTATATAGGTATTATTTTAACAAGTAAAACCTTCATCAAAACCGCCTACTTATATTTCATAATCATATCCTCAACCTCCTTAATAACCTCATCGAATAAATCCCTAAGATTAACATGACCCTTCACGGATATATTCTTGAGCGTGGTAGAAGACCCACACTCGCCTATTCCATAGCAATGAACGTACACATGAGCTTCACTCACGATAGACGCATAGGCCTCTAATATGGCGATTGATTGCTTAACATAGTCAGGGTAAGCACCATGCACCAGGTTGGGTATTGGCGCATCCGAAACCACAATCATCAACTCCTTAATGCTTGTTATTGGCAATGAACGCGCCTGCTTGGAACCACTACCCATTAACATATTAAGGACAGCCAATAATGCTGCCCTAGCCCTTCTTTTCCTCTCTTCATCAATATTAATATTACTAGGTAAGCTAATAATGCTGCCATCACCCTCATATCTAGGTCTTAGTATCCACCCAAGATCCATACTTATTGCAAAACCGTATAATGGCCCTGATGCATATTCCTGCTTAAACACCATCATACCCTCGCCTTCGCCCTTAGTAACTTGCTTAGGAACAACTCTATTATGCTGTATAGCAAACTTTACAGTACTCTCAATATTATCTACCGTCAATAAAGGTATTGCGTGGCTAATCTCCACAAGCGTATCTCTCTTTAGTTGCTTATCGGGTATTAAGAAGCCATGTAGGTCATTACAAAGATCAATTATAGCCTCCTGTTCTTTATCGACATAGTTAAGAGATTCTGTGTTCATGTCATTTACATCATATTTATATCCTCTTAACCCCACGCCATGTTTACATAAGATATTTAATAGTGAACCCCCTAGTTTTACGTACTCCTGAGCCAGATATACAGCATGCCAATGCTTGAGGGCATTGCCGGTGATTATTGGTACATTATCGTAAACCCTATACGTATTACCATCGGGAACAACCACCTTAGCCGTGGCCACTTGGTTATAATTACCGATATTACCAGATCCAGTCAAGGCTGAAACCTCTACCGTAAATCTACCCGAGACCTTAACATATGGAGGATACGGCATTATGCTATCACCTCGTACTGCCGCGTTTAGCTTTATCCTCACACTCCTCAATTTCAACTACATCAGGATCTGGAGCCAATGCGTAGGCTGCAAAGCGTTTTATCTCCGTACGTACATCATTGACATTCTTAATGTAATTATAAAACTCGTCCTGCTTTTTAGACCACCACTGTAATTTATACTGTATTATCTTATTAATCCTATCTTCGCACTCTTTATCATTACTTAATTCATCTTTAAGGCCTTTAAGGTCATTTAGGGTCTTGGTTGCTAATCTTGATATTTTAGATAACGCATTAACTAAGGTTTCAAGCTTAGGGTTACTCGATAACTCGTCAAGTATGTCATATGCCTGTTCGCGGTGTATTACTATTCTTATGGCGTCTGCAGCATCCTTTATAGGATCCTGTGAGGCTTGTTGGCTCATTATTAATGTCTCTGGGTTCAGTTTTATATATCTTCTCTTGCTATGCTTCTCAATATATGGAGAAGTTGAGTGTTAGGAAGTGTGTGGTGGTTAGTGTTGGGCTTTATCCAGGTAATGCGAAGCATGCATTGGCTAGGGCTGGGCCTGTGGGCGGTGATGTGGTTTTTCTAGTGAATAGTGAACCCAGGATTGTGCCTGAGGGCATTCTTAGGGGCCGTAGGGAACAGCCCATTCAAGCCATGGAGGCACTTCATAAATTCATTAATGAGTTAGACAGTGAAGTTAATGTTGTGGATGTTTGGCTTGATCCTAAGGACGGCATTGCAACCAGTGTGGCTAGGCTTAGGTCTTTAATTGAGACTTATGTACCGTGTAGGGTCATCATTAGTATGGCTGGTGGGTTTAGGTGGCTTAGCGCGGCGTTGATGTTTCTGGCTCTTGCCCTGGCCTCCGTGGGCCCCTACGTGGGTGTTGTGGTGGATAGTGTATTTGCGATGCTTGAGGAGGAGAGTCCGTCGGTTAGGGCCTTGTTTAGGAGTGTTGAGGAGAGGGTTGTCCCCTGGCCCGTGGTGCCTAGGCTGGCCAGTTTAACGTATGATGAGTATAGGGTCCTCAAGTTAATAGGCCTTGGCAGGCACAGGGCTAAGGACATACATGGTGAACTCAATAGGGATTGTAAGAAGCCGGGAGGCTGCATATCCATGGCCACCGTCCAGAGAACACTCGTGAAACTCATCAAGAAGGGGCTGATAGGTTATGAAAAGAGAGGCAGGGCACATTATTATGAGTTAACGCCCCTAGCCTAATGCTTGTGGGCAAGCTGAAGGCCCAGTGATATGTTGCAGACCTAGTCATTAATGAAACCATTGGAGCATTAGTGTTATCTAGGAATTGAATGTAAGTACTAAACCAAGTTAATTCATTATTAAACCACGACGCCACTATCGTGGGAACAGGTACGTTCATGTAAAATTGAATGCAAGCATCAGAACAATGATTAGCCCACTAAGCATATCGTGGGAACAAACCCGTACCGTGAATGATCATGGGCATACCTGTTCTAATGGCTGGAAAAGGCTGTGTGAAGAAAGGCTTATAAGTAAGTTTATATAGTAATGTCTCGGATATTCTCTAAAGAGAATAGAAGGACGCTTAATTCCGGTTCCTTCCTCTTTTGCAAGGCCTCACTCTGCCGATATTCTCTAAAGAGAATAGAAGGAGGATGGTTCCCGTACTTCCTGGCAATGAGATTCATGATGGGTTGATATTCTCTAAAGAGAATAGAAGGTGAATTGGGAGAGATCATTAGGGACTTCATTGCGAATGATGCAGGTATGATATTCTCTAAAGAGAATAGAAGGTAGTAATTCGTAAAAATCAACAACACGTACAGGCCTATATAGCTGATATTCTCTAAAGAGAATAGAAGGACACTATATCGGCCGCTATGCCCAACATGCAAACCACTCGAAAGATATTCTCTAAAGAGAATAGAAGGAGCAGCCAATTGCTGTTGTACGGCTGGCTTATTATACCGAGCACGAAGATATTCTCTAAAGAGAATAGAAGGACAACGTTGAAGATGCTTGATAAGCTTGTAGAGGCCGGCATATTCCGATATTCTCTAAAGAGAATAGAAGGATGAGGTTTGTTCCACTGATTGATGATGCCCGCAAGGACAACCGTGATATTCTCTAAAGAGAATAGAAGGGGGATTGACTACGTCATGAACTTGGAGACAGAGGAAATACCACTGCCGGGATATTCTCTAAAGAGAATAGAAGGATTCGAGGGAGAGGAGGAGGTAGATGAGGACTAGGGAGGTGATTACGATATTCTCTAAAGAGAATAGAAGGAATGTTGTCAAGGTCGTTGGTGAATTCGGGAAGTTACTAAGGGAGCAAGATATTCTCTAAAGAGAATAGAAGGAGGGATTGGCTTATCGATCTTTACGACGTTAGTAACTTACTTCTGATATTCTCTAAAGAGAATAGAAGGACGTGGTAGAGGGCATTCAACATCCATACGCCATCGGTATCGACACAGGATATTCTCTAAAGAGAATAGAAGGGGTTTTTTTGAGTGTGGTTGGGTTGGCTGGCGCTGGTTGTTTGATATTCTCTAAAGAGAATAGAAGGCAACATAGTACAACACCGGTAATGCCTGGGGTTGTTGAGGTTACTCCCCGATATTCTCTAAAGAGAATAGAAGGTTCGTGAGTTACCCACCGAGTAACCCGTGCTATAAATGCTTGAATCAAGGATATTCTCTAAAGAGAATAGAAGGAGGTTCGGCGGTGGAGCATTCCCACCAGTCTGGTTGAGCCAATTCTTGATATTCTCTAAAGAGAATAGAAGGAATAAGAGCTACGTACATAGACTTTGGAGGGATAGTTTGGCATATCACGATGTTTTCTAAAGAGAATGGAGGGTTATTTTCTTTGGTGAAGTGATGTTGAATTAAATGTTATTGTTTTGATGAGGTATTTTATGGTGGGCATATGTCTTTGAAGTAGCAGACTTTGCATTTTGCCTTGTTTGTTGTTTTTGGTGGTAGTTCTTGGTTTTGTATGTGTTTTCTCATGTCTTGTATCGCTCTTTCTATCCATATTCTTAGGCTTGGTGTTGGTCTTATTGTGATCGTTACTTCTCTTTCCTGGTTTATGATTACTATTTTATCCACAGTAACTTTCATGGTTTCTTCAATAGCCATTGCGTATGCCGTTGCCTGTGCCAGTATATGGTTATACTTCATGTATAGCTTCTTCCTACTTCCTATGTTTAACTTCGTCTCTATTACTACTGCCTTACTTCCGTTTATTACCACGGCATCCACCCTGCCTACTATACCGAGTTTTGTGGATTTCACAGGTACCTCTAGCTTGATCTCTCCCTGTATTCCCTGTTCTCTTATGATCCTAATTATTTTCTCCGTATTTAGTACATACTTTGCATACTTCATGGATTCCGTGGGTGGTTCCCTCATGATCATTAGTTTTAGGTATGCCTGCCTTGGGCAGTAGACGTATTCCTTCACCATGCTTATTGGTATGTAGTCCATCATATCACCATGGGTCCATTTGGTATTGCTAGGTTTGCGGTTCCCAGTTTTATTGCGTTGTTTAGTGTTTGTCCGTCAATTATTAGTATTATCACGGAGTCCTCCCTGTCCATGAGTCTCGTTAATGCCCTTGCCGTGTCCTTGGCTAGGGCGCTGCCGCCCCTGGCTATGTATAAGCTTCTTTGTACCCTTATGTAACCCATTGCCTTTAATTTGTTCATTATTTCGAGTCTCCTCCTATCGCTGCTTATGTCGTATGAGACGATCACGTACATTTAGAACACCCAGGTGAAGCATTCGTAATTCTTGACGTTGCCTTCCCTAATTATTGAGGCTAGGTGCCAGGTCTCGTGCTTCATTATCTCGGTTAATGGCGACTTCCTTCCTGTCCTTGGGTTTACGTAGTCCCTGTTTAGGTTATTTAGTATTATCCTGGCCACGGTCCTCCTTGAGTCGTAGTCTAGGAAGCCGTTTATTGTGCTTAGCTTGGTATTGCTTATCTCCGTTATTAATGGCTTATCCACCGCCACGGTCCTAAATATTTCGACTATGTCGAAGACGAGTGACGGCTTTCCGCTCTTTATTGTATGGAGTATGCCTAGGTATGGGTCTAGCCCGGCCATTATTAGGTATCTCTCCATTGTTGAGTAGAGTATTCCGTAGCCGTAGTTCAGGGCCAGGTTCATGAGGTCTGTGCCTCTGGGTCTCTGCCGTGGAACCCGAGCCAATTGGGGAGTAGTGATGTTATGGCGTCCCAGTATTTATTGGCTGCCTGGGCTCGATGCTTTCAATGAGCTCGGGGTTTAACCTGTTGGTTTCTATGGACATTAATTGTGTTGCCATTGATGATATTGAGTAGGCAATGTCGTTTAGTGATGGTTCTCTGCGGCTCTTGGCGAAGTATCTAATTAGTCTTGCCTGGTTCTCGATCTTGCATGCAATTATTTTGCGTGCTAGTTTGAGTCTTGCCTCATTGTTTAGGAATAGTTCGTATTGCTTGACCCTGGTTATTACGGTTTTATTAATCACTGGGGGTGTTATGATGGCCACTGTCCCCGAGTGGGTTTAGGATTACTAGGTTTATGCCCTTCATGCTAGTATCCTAATTGCCTTTGTGGTTATTGAGGCTCTCGATGTCGCGATTATCACCTCCTCCGTGTTTGGCGGTAATACTTGCTTATTGCCGTTCCTGCCCATGATTATTATAGAGCCCTTCCTGGCGATAATTCTCGTCCCTGGCTCTGTTATGTATATTTCATTGGCCATGGCAGACACCGTAGAATGGGCATGTCCTTGGACAGGAACTCGCTGGCCCTGGGTCATCGCCATTCTCAATTATTCTTGCCACGGTATCCCTCATGTCCAGGAATGCCCTCCTTAAAGCATCGTCTATCTTAACAACCCTCCAGTTAAGTCTTGGCTTACCGTTGATGCTTATATGGAGTACTACGCCAATGTCCACTGGGTGGCCTATCCAAGCTCTATGGCCAGTGCGTATGCCGTAATGGCTATGTCCTTCCTATTAATTAATTCCTCCGTTGGTGACGAAGTTACTAACTCCACCGGTATGAAGCCCACGAGTATATCCGGCTTAATAATGTCGGAGAGCCCAATTGGGGCTCCTGGTATTGCTGGTTCGACACTGATTGGTATTCCCTCCTCACGGGCGTTGAGGGCCATGGTCACGGCCTTTGTATAGACCTCGTATAACTGAGCCTATATTTAGAGCTAGATCGCCGTACTCATTGATTATGCCTTCGAATTTAGTATCGAGTTGCGAGAATGGTATTGACTCTCTAAATGGTGCCAGGAAGACCTCGTGAATTAACCTGCCAAGCCTTAGGCTCTCACTGTCTTCCATGGGTATCTTAGCGACGCGTCTTAGGTATGCGTCGCGTTTTGTTGGGCATGGTGATGAGACTTCAGACACCGTTGGCCTAACTGAGTGTCTCGGTGCGACCACGTCTCTAACCCAGCCTCTTATTTCTGCGTAGTATCCGTTCTCCATCGTGTTTTTAATGTAGTCCCAAACCCACCTGGGCAGTACCATATGCTTGCTCAAACTTATTTACGTATTTTATTCTTAATTGTGAAATACATATTAATTAATTGAGAAATAGAAATAAACCAATACCGAAGTTACTAATGATTCTAAACCGCCATTACTAGTTGACACATTAACGCACCTGGAATTATGAAATCCCAGCGGGGGCATTAGAGTTGTTGATTGTTGATGGTTAGGTGTAGTTTGTGCGTTGGTGTGGTTGTGTTTTCATTGTCTTGTCAATAGGTTTTTATTTTTGGTTGTGGGTTCATTATTTGGATGTCTTTTCGTGGTGATTTTTTTGCGTTTGTTGAGGGAGGATGAGGAGTTTAGGTTTGCTGTGATGGGCTTACTCGGTATTACTGATGTTCAGTCTTCGATTAGGCAGTTGGTTAGTGCGGTTGGTGAGTTGACGAAGACTGTCCAAAGGCTCGCCGAAGGTCAGGATAGGCTTTGGCAAGAGGTTAGGGCACTCCGTGAGGATCAAAACAAGCTATGGCAAGAAAACAACAAGATTTGGCAGGAAATCAAGGCATTAAGGGAGAGCCAGGATGCCATGAGAACGGACATAAACAGGCTATGGGAGGAGAACAACAAACTGTGGCAGGAAGTGAAGGCGTTGCGTGAGGGTTATGAGGCCCTCAGGACTGACGTTAATAAGTTATGGGAGGAGAATAACAAGATTTGGCAGGAGGTTAGGAGGATTGATGAGAACATAGAGAGGCTATGGCAGGAAAACAGCAAAATATGGCAGGAGATTAGGAGACTATCCGAAAACCAGGAGAGGCTTTGGCAGGAGTTTAGGGCGTTTAGGGAGGAGCAGGGGAGGTTCAATAGGTGGATGTTGAGTGCCTTGGTTGAGATTAGGGATTCGCTTGGTGGTGCCTATGAGTATTACACGGCTCATTGGATCGAGAGGTGGCTTGAGGTTAGGGGCATTAACTGTGATGTTAGGGTAAACGTGACGATCCCGGTGGATGGTTCCAGGGAAATAGATGCCATTTGTTATGATCCATTGGTTATTGGCGAGGCAACCATTAAGGTTTTCTCCATTGATGAGGCTGAGAGGGAGGTAGGGAAGCTCCTTGAGAACGCCAGGGCCGCGGAGAAATTCTTCAATAGGAGGGTTTACGCCCTAGTACTTGCTGTGGAGACCGCGCCTGAGCAGGTCGCGGAGTACCTAAGGCGTAGGGCCAGTGAGTTGGGCATAGTGTTGGTTCTCGGCAGGGAATACTCATGATCGAGCCCTCAGCCCATACTTAAGTCAGTCAATCTAAATAAGTAAAGATGGCAAATACCAAGGATTATTAATGGTTCGGGTTGGTGATATTGAATTGGTCGTTAGGGATTGCTTGGGTAGTATCGGTGTCTCCGCTAGTAATTGTGAGTTTGGTGTTTATGATTGTAGGAGCATTAATGTTCATGGGGCTGGCGCTTACATCTTCTTCGATGACTCCGGGGTTTATTACGTGGGTGAGGCTGATGATGTGGCCCGTAGGTTACTACAGGAGCATTGCCGAGCCAATATAGGTAATTCCGAGGGTGTTGTTAGGTTCCTAATGCATTACCTCGATGAGGTCTGCGCCAATAGTGGTGAATGGATTAGGCTTGATGCCGCGGGTAGGGAGGAATTCGTTAAGGAAATTCTGAGAGAGGAAATCAGTAGTTTAAGGATATACGTGGTCACGTGCAAGGGGCTAAGTGATGAGAAGCAAGGTAATAGGAGGGTTAGGAATAGGGTTAGGAAAAGGCTTGAGGATTGTCTTAGGGGTGGGCTGAGGCCAATGTTGAATTCGATTGGTGTCTCGTGAATTGTGTTAAATATTAGGTTTTGGTTTGTTGTTTAGGGTTTTCATCAGTTCTTATTATTTTTGAGGATAATGCTTTTAAATCCGTGAATTAATCATTAAAATGGTGCTCTTTACATATGCTCAGTAGGTCCCTGGTTATAGCCTTGGTTGTTGTGGTTGTAGTAGTTGTTGCGGCTGTGGTGGCACTTATGGTGTATAAACCAGGTTTAATGGGTGTTTCGTCTTCGCCTGGTTCTACGACTACGGTAAAGCCGGAGACCGCGCTTGCTAGTATGAGGGAGTTGGGTGTTGGTCAATATACCGTTAATTATTCAGCAAGTGTTAATATGCTTATGTATTATCAGGAGTATGGTTCTGGCACCAATGTTTCAATTGCGGTTACTACGCCGAATATTGAGATTTCCTACCTGAATAATAGTGGTTCATATGAGCTCTATATTGCTGGGCCCGTCTCCGTGAATATTACGTCTCCGTCGTACTCCAGTGCCAGCATTACGTTTAAGTTGCCGCTGGTTGTTGCTATTACGTATAATGCGACTACGGTGTGTATGATACTTGGTCAGCAATTAATTAATTCCATTAGTTCCCTCTCTGGTGGTTCTGCGGTAATGCCGTCGAACTATACATCGGTGGTTTCCTGTAGCCCAGTGACGCAGCAGGGGGGTGTTGTTAATACTACAAGTCCCGTCACGAATTTTGTAAACGATATCTATAATAACCTGACCTACGTGGGTACCGAAACCTGGAATGGGCAGAATGCTTATTGTTTCGCCACAAAAATGCCCGTAAGTATTCCGTTGAATGAGTCGTTAGCATCATCCTTATCACCTGGTGCCTCAATGAACATGGAACTTTACATAAATAGGATGTGCGTGCTGAATAATGGATTAACTACATTATTTCAGGGTTCAATAAACATAACCATTGTCTCAAGCGCGTCCTTTGGGGAAATGGACTTTAATATCAATGCCAACCTATTGAATTATGAAATGTCGTTTGACAATGCGGCGTTCCAGGGCCTATTAACGAGCCCATACATAGTTAGTTCATCCTCATCAGAAGCATCCACCACGTCCACATTACAATTTCAGTTGATATCATTGACCGGCGTTAATAGCGGTCAGGCGCAATTAACATTTCTTATGAATAATCCATCAAACGCTAGCATCGGCATCAACGGCTTCACGTTAGGTGATCTATCATGCGTGTTCTCAAGCCCAATACAAATACCTGCCGGTGCTTCAGATGTTCAAATAATGATAACGTTACCCATATCAAATGGTTACCTCAACGCGTCTGGCGTTTCTGTAACTTATAATGGGCAATCAATGCAGGCAATATGCACTGGACAGCAAATGGTTCAAGTAGGCGTGGTATACGACGGATACCTAACAACAGTAAATGGGCAGACGTACCCATTCGCAGTGACAGCAAGCCCATAGTATTTAGTCGGTGCCTTGGTATTTTCTATTAAAAACAACGTTTTATTACATTTATGGTATTGTTAATTTCAATCTATTTTAATTATAAAGACAATGTTTAAATATTTATTTTAACCATAGTATTAAGGTAGTTGGTTCTCATGCTGTCTGCTCAGTCATTAGGGATGAGTAAGGCAGATGTTGTGGAATTGGATAATATGTTCCGTAAAGCTATTAGTACGTTATTCCAGCATGTCACGAATTTGATTAACACGATTAGGGATTGCCGGGGTAATGAGTGCGTTGATTTAGTAAATGAAGAGATTAATAATCTAAGGGCTGATGCTCAATACTTAGTGAGTGAGGTTAGGAGGGGTCAATTGACGTTTGTTGTTGATTTCGCGAGGGCTATGTATGAGGTCTTTCAGTACCTGGCTAGGTTTGGCCTGCTTAATACTGAGTATAAGGAGTTTCTTAAGAAGGTCGTGATTGAAGGTGGTGAGATTATTACGGATTTAAATAGAATTCAAATATTATTTATAAACACAGGTAGGATACTCACGCACGCAGCTTGCATGGCGCGCTATAGAGGCGTATCTAGAGTTGGTAATTACATACTTGATAAGGCATTACTCCTACTCGGCATGGCAATGGATGAGGCATTGCTTGGTGATGTCGAGAGGGCCATGTATTTATTAGCTTCCTCGTTTCTCGTATTTTATGGTAAGGAGGGTGAGGCAGAAAATGTGTTGGTTAAGGCTGGTTATGGTTATGAGCAATTAGATAGATTTCTAAATTCCTGCGCTTCATTTGCTACATTGTATGAGCTTGGTATCAGGTTTACGGAAAAGTGATTACCCGTAGGGAGGTACGATGTATTTAGTGGATACGAATATCCTTATTGATTATTATCAGTGCTTTCACATGATTAGTTACCGTAATAGCGTTGAAGATAGTATAAAGCAAGCCAAGTATTGTAAATCATTAAGAGACCTATTGGTTAGCGCCGAAAGATTATTAATGAGTGACTTAAGTATGGGTGAGTTTATGCTTAAGCTTATTGACAAGTTTGTGGAATCGTTAACACCACCGCCTAAAGAATTGGGTAATAGAAATTTAGTGGAGTTCGCTGACGAACTTGTGAAGAGGCTAATCAATAATCTAGGTATATCAGTAGTCAATACTAATGGCGAGGTATTGAACGACGCATACGAAGTGTCTCGTATAGTAAATGAAAAATAAATACAAAATCCCGTAGTAAAGATTCACGTAAGAGAGAATTAAGAAAGCTTGGTAGAGATGTCATTAATATAATTCATGCTTATAAAAATAATGTATCATTATTAACTAAGGATTCTAACTTAGTTAACTTATTAGAGACGCTTGATTTTGCTAACTGTTCAATATCAAAGTTTAAAGGGTTAGATGCAAAGTGGTGCAAAGTACTAATTAAGATAAATGATAAGATTTTGCAATTTGAATTAATTCTTATATTCCAATATTAATCTCATAATATATTTTAATGCCGTAAGTAAGCGAATACGACGATCATTACTTATCGCTGCTTACGTATGTTACTGTGAAGCTTGATCCGTCAGGCGTTAATGTGCTTGGTTGTGCCAGGACCTTCCCGTTGTACGCAGTCATCACTATTTCTACGGTTGATGGGTAATTTCCGAAGGCAGCAGTGCTACCGCCCACGGTTGCGTAACACGTGCCCATTACATTCGTGTAGTCCTGCCCGAAGTACGCAGTTCCGAAGTTTGCCAGTGCCGTTAATTGCCCATTAACGGTGGGCCTCTCCAGTATGCACTCGGCCGATGAGAGTAGTGCCCCACTTACGCTGCCCGTCACCGTGTATGCTTCGTTCCTTGTCAGGTCCTTAATGGTTATTTGGAATGAGTTGCCCCCTACGTATGTCACGTTTACGTATATCACGTCGCCGGGCTTGACCGTGAATCCGCTTATCTCGACGGAGGGTGATGGGTAAAATTCGTACCACGACCAATACATGGGCTTACCACCGCTGCATTCTACGGCTATTCCTGCCTGCTCCACTGTGCTGTCGTTGTATCCGTCTAGTCCTGCCCAGAGCGCTACGTAGGTTGTTTGTTTGGTGCAGGTCACGATGGTACGATGAATGAGCCCGCGACACTGGTCACAGTGCCCTCCCGTGCGGGTATTACGTAGCCAGCCCAGTTTAGGCTGTAGACTGTTGATACGTAGTCAGTGCCATGCCTAATCATTGGGTGCATCGTGGGTGTTGCCGCAAGTATGTGGGCTGTGATTATTGATGTGACAGCTATTAATGTGAGTGTTGTGAGTATGGGTATTAGTTTGTTCCTGGTCATTAGCTGACTAGTAATGGTCATCCCTTAAAAGTATTACCTTGGACAGGTTTAACTCATTGAATAAGTATTATTGTTATCGCATTATTTTACATACTTTGTCTCAGGAAATCCAGGGCCTTGGCAGGGTGTTCCTCCGGCTTGACCCTCCTAATCACCTTGGCCACCTTGCCTCCGGGTTTATTATGAATGTGACCCTCTCCGCGGTCCCCGTGGGCCTTAGCACTCCGTATGCCTGCGATACGCGTTTCTCGCTGTCGCTTAGTAGTTTGAATTTCACGCCGTACTTTTCCGCAAACTTCCTCTGGGTGCTTACGGAGTCTGTGCTTATGCCTAGGACTACGACGCCCAGCTTCTCGAATTCATCCCAGAGCCTGGTGAATTCCTGGGTTTCCTTCGTGCAGCCGCTGGTGAAGGCCTTTGGGAAGAAGTAGAGCACTACCCACCTGCCCCTGTAGTTCGATAGCCTTATTGTCTCTCCATCGTGGCTTTGTAGTTCGAAGTCGGGAGCCTCCTCGCCCTCGTTGACCATCAAGTCAACACTGCGATTAGGCTTTTCTATGTTTGGTTTGAATTAAATTAATATAACTGGTCCCAGGTACTTAATCACATGAGTTCGCTTAGGGGCTACTTGATGGAGGTTGCCTGTGAGTATGAGAGGGTACTGAGCATGTATAGGGTATTGATGAACCTAGGCACTGCGTGTGATTCGAGTGAGTACGTGGGCATTATCGAGGCGGCG
Organism: Vulcanisaeta sp. JCM 16159; assembly: GCF_001316265.1. Lineage (GTDB taxonomy): Archaea > Thermoproteota > Thermoprotei > Thermoproteales > Thermocladiaceae > Vulcanisaeta. The sequence goes on from NZ_BBDN01000002.1 coordinate 178,686, forward strand.
CTTATTGAGTCCATACTTGCTCATTCCCGTAGTTTGATTCAGTTCTTCAAGATTGTTAGGGGTAGGAGGTATAAGGACGTAATCTACTACCTGCCATACCTAAAACGCGGGAGTGCCAGGGAGTTTAGGCGCAGGGTCAAGGAGTGCCCTGGATATGAGGATGCCCAGAGGATCATTAGGGATGTTAATAAGTATGTACTTCACCTTACGAGGGAGACTGTTGAGCCTGGTGATAGGGCCTCTGTGGGTAGGGACGGCGTTGCGACGGTCATTAGGCTCCTTTGCTGCGTCTTCTCCGTATTTGTTGATTATGTTGATGTTAGGGTGGTTGGTGGTGATGTTGTTGATGTGCTTAGGAGGCTTAATGGTGATTGCGTTAAGTATTAAAGTCCTTGTTGGTTGTTTGCGTGATGAGCCTTGTGGAGATTGATGGCTCTGTGCTTGAGGGTGGTGGGCAAATACTTAGGACCGCGCTGGCGCTATCGGCGATTACGGGTAGCCGGTTAGGATATACAACATTAGGGCCAAGAGGAGTAACCCAGGGCTTCAGCAGCAGCACTTGACCGGTGTTCTGGCCGCGGCCAGGATATCCAATGCCCAGGTGACGGGTGCCGTGAAGGCTCCACAGAGCTTGTGTTTAGGCCGGGGAGGATTGGCTGTGGTGAGTTTAGGTTTGACATTGGCACGGCTGGCGCAGTTACGCTTGTTATTCAAACCATACTGCCAATACTTGTGTTTGCTCCGTGTAGGAGTACGGTTACGATAACCGGCGGAACCGACGTGCCTGGTCACCACCAATTGACTACGTGAAGTTCGTCATGCTTCCAATGCTCGGCTTATTCGGTGTCAAGGCTGAGGTGAGGTTGGTCAGGCGAGGCCATTATCCGAGGGGTGGTGGTGAGGTTGTGCTTACGGTGGAGCCGAGTAGGCTAAGGCCTGTTGAGGTTATTGAGTTTGGTGATTTGAGGGAGGTCAGGGGGATCTCGCACGCGGTTAGGTTGCCGGCCCACGTGGCTCATAGGCAGGCCAACTCGGCTAGGGAGTACTTGGTTAAGGCTGGGATTAAGGTCCCAGTTGACATTGCTGTGGAGGCCTACGAGCAGGGTAGGGACCCGCACCTAGGCCCTGGCAGTGGCATTGTCCTGTGGGCCGTGTCGAGCAAGGGCTTGGTGAAGGGCGCGGATGCGCTTGGTGAGAGGGGTAAGCCTGCGGAGGTGGTTGGTGAGGAGGCGGCCAGGAATTTACTCGAGAACTTGGGGAGTGGTATGGCGCTTGATGAGCACATGGGTGACATGGTGATACCCTACATGGCTCTCGCTGGCGGTGGTGTGGTAGGGATCTCGAGAATAACCCTGCATGCGTTAACGAATATATACATAGTCGAGAAAGTGCTCGGTATGAGGTTCGAGGTTAGCGGTAGGGAGGGCGGGCCTGGCATTATTAGGGTTGCTCATGCTTAATTACTTTGGTTATTTTTAATAGGCGCATCGTTGATTTACCTGGTTAATGGGTCTAGGTACTGGATATAGGGGTGGCGTTTCGCTATCAGTTCTAATTGGTTTGGGTACTTTCCTAGATGGCTATGATCTACTCAATATTAGCGTTGTATTACCCTTCCTAGCTCGTTTAATGCACCTGGGCCCGGAGATGCAGGGGTTGCTTGGTACGTTCACGTACATAGGCGGTGTATTCGGTGCCCTGGTCTTTGGCGTATTCAGTGACCTTAGGGGCAGGAGGGTTGCGCTACTGAGTGACATTATCTTCTTCCTAATTAGCTCCCTCATTTCCGCATTTGTCGCATCCCCAGGGCAGCTTTTGGTGCTTAGGTTCCTGGTTGGTTTTGGCATTGGCGCCGATATAGTGTCTGGGCCAGCCCTACTGTCTGAGGAGTCACCAGCGTCGAGGAGGGGCTTCCTACTGGGGCTTTCATTAATAATGATGCCGCTTGGCGGTTTAATCAGTGCCTTGCTGGCCTACCTACTTTTTTGCCGTGGGTTTACCACCAAGTGTCCTCTGGAGGATCATCCTTGGCGCTGGTGCCGTGCCCGCGGCCATAGTAATACTACTCAGGAGTAGGTTGCCGGAGTCATCAAGGTGGTTACTCAGGGGTGCCCCAGGGCGTAGAAGAATATCATTCAAGGAGGTGTGGAAGGGTTACTGGAGGATGTTCATTTACTCATCGGCTGCCTGGGTTGGTGCAGGTACGACGTCAATATTCACAATATTCACGCCAATGCTCGTGGCTCTCAGGGGCGGCGGCTACGGCAATATGCTAAATACGGTACTGGCTCTTTGGGTCTTTGCTACGTTGGGCGCCATGCTTGGTTCACTAATGCTTGATAGGGTTGGTAGGAGGGTCCTACTAATGGCTTCTCTGGTTGGTTTAGGACTTGCATTTTGGTGCGTCGCAGTTACGTATAGGGCTCCAGAGCTTGAGTACTCGCTGTCTTTGGCTATGTTCCTGACATTCCTAGTGGTTAGTGGTGCGTACACAGTTCAGACAGAGGTCTTTCCGGTGGAGGTTAAGTCCTTCGCCGATGGCGTAGCCTTCTCCCTAAATAGGATTGCGAATTTCGTGTTTGGGGCATTAACACCAATCTACCTCCACTTAGGCTCAATAATGCAATACCTCGGCTGGATTGGGGCCTTCGTATTGCTAATGGCAGTGACCGCGCTACTCATAGGCATAGAGACTGCCAGGAGGGATCTTGAGGAAATAGAAAGGACAACCAAAAGATAATTAACGAATAATACCACTTCGGGTTAATCCTTAATTCCTTAGGCATATCATGAGCTAGGTAATGATATTTATCGAGACCCTGGTCTACGTAGTTAAGGACAACAAGGTCCTACTGATAAGGAAGAAGCGCGGGCTCGGCGCTGGTTATTACAATGGCATTGGCGGTAAGGTGGAGGAGGGCGAGGACGTGGTCTCGGCCGCGGTTAGAGAGTGTAGGGAGGAGGTCGGTATCACACCGAAGAACCTGGAGTGGATGGGGTTGCTCGAGTTTTGGAATTACGAGGATGGTAGGGTGGAGTCTGTGCACTTTGTACATGTTTTCCTTGCCAGGGACTTTGATGGGGTGCCTAGGGAGTCTGATGAGGCTGAACCCATTTGGTTTGGCGTTAATGAGGTTCCTTATGATAACATGTGGAGTGATGACGTGATGTGGTTACCAAAGGTCCTGAGCTGTAAAAAGGTCTATGCCAGGTTCGACTTCGACCGCTGGAGACTCATTGGTGGGCAGGTCTTCGAGCTTGCCAGGAGTGCGTGATCAGTCACGCCCTCGCTCCTCACTGCTCGGTCGTGTCACTAATCATCACTAAACACTTAATAGGGACCGGGCTTAATAACCCCTTGGTGCTGACTCCTTCCAGGACGGATCGGGTGACGAGAAAACCGACCACTGAGCACAAAATATCCAGGTTGATCATGATTTTAAGGAGGAATTGAAGAATAAAAACCAAGGCTTTATGCATTTAGAACAAATAATACTAGTCGATTACGGTCTCTTCAACGAGTGCGTATTCGCCAGGTGGTACCAATTCTACAATTATTCACACGCCTCTCGAAGCATATTATATTAGCGTATGATGGTAACTTAAATGTTATACTGATGTCTTCGATTACTTCGTAAATATTTGCAATCCTTATAAATCGTTGTACACGGTCAACTATTGGTAATGCGCATAAACTTTGCCGTATTTGCATAGTATATTCACTAGCATGGAGGAAGAATTATCTATTGATGCTTCAGTTGTCTTCAAATTGTCCCTTGCCTTCCCATTAGAGTTTCTTGTACTTTTTCATGAAATAATCATAGGCTTTTTCCTGCTGATTAAGGCCCATATTCCATGAGTCAATGACTTCCATGTATTTCCTAATTCTATCTAAATTTCTCTTCTTAAGATAGCATGAGAATAACGAGTTGCTAGACTTTAATAAGTCTAATTATTACATCAAACTAAAGTACACAGTATGGAGAAACTTTTGCATAACTTACAAAGCTTGGTTCAAGGTTGGCTTTACGACTTGAGTAATTTCCTAATGAGTCTGTTAGCTTCCATCTTGCTTATGTACTTGTAAGGCTCGATGCCGAGTCCTCTTAATAATGCCAACTGCTTCTCGGTGGCGAAGTACCGGCTGAAGGCCTCAACGAGCTCGGGGTGCTTATCGAGGTACTCAATATACGCCCTCTTACTCAATTCATCAGCCCTCGCATTCCTCTCCCTAGGGACCCACTCGAGCTCGGCACTGAAGTTTTTTTAGTAGTTCAAGGGCCCTATCGTGCAGGGGCCTTAGGTGTTCAGCACGTACACTATACACACCCATTAACTGCCTAATCACGAGTTGGGAGTCACCACGTACAGTAATTCTCGAACCACCGAAACCATTGCCCAGCAACCACTCCAGCGCCCTTATTAGGCCCGTGTACTCGGCAACATTGTTCGTGCAGTTTGGGCTTGGTTCGCAGGCAATGCCGTAATCCTCATGAACTACGTTGCCTTCGTTACCGTAGATCACAAAGCCATAGGTCCCAACGCCACCTGGATTCCTGGGCTCGCAAGCTCCATCAAAGTAGGCTACTGGCACATCCCTAGGCCATAGTGGGTTCCTTAATAAGTAAAATGCGGTGATTCTGCCTTATCACGTATTTGCTTTTTATCATTATTTGTTGTTTATGGTTATTGACTTACGGCTGGGCTTTAACCGGAGATATTATTATGATAAGTGGGAGGATTTATTTACGTTAGCGGCCCCGGTGGGATTCGAACCCACGACCTACGGCTCACTCCCTCGCGATAGGAGCCGCCGCTCTATCCTGCTGAGCTACGGGGCCGTTGTTTTTGTTTTGCCCATGGTTTTTAAGTTTTTGCCCGTGGTTTTGTGGTTTATTTATGACTCCTGTGTTTCACCTGTGGTGGTAGTGCCCTTATTGTTATTGTATGTGTCCTCAGCGCATAGCTTTTCATTACGGCGACTCCGTCCTGCGCATAGGTTATTTCACCGGCGTATTCCTTCAATCCCACCCTCTCCAGTACTGATTCCTCGCTTCTCAGGGCTATCTTCGTGTTTGTTAACTGAAGTATTAGTGGGTTTAGATCGTCTGGTGTGTGGGTTGCGAAGATTACACCAATCCTCCTGATCCTGCCAAGCCTCGTTAGTCTATTTATCATGGCCTCCACCGTGTCTCTATTCACATCCTCAGTGTCCCCCTGCGGGAAGTAGTTGTGGGCCTCGTCTATAAGTATGAACGTTGGCCTGGGCTCTAGGCCTTTCTTTAGCTCTAGGTCCCTAATGGTAAACACTCCATCTAGTACCCTGTACACTATTACCGAGGCCGCGAATGGGTTTTCCCTGAATAGCCTTAGGTCAAGGCCTACGAAGCCTCTGAGTATTTCTTGGTAATTGGGTTCGTCAAATACAGCCCTGAATTTAAGGCCCTGTGGCCACTTAACGTCCATTATGCCCACGCCGCCTATCATATTCAATCCCCTGATTATGTTCTCCCTCTGTTGCCACGCCATCCTCATGCATGTCGCGGCCAACTCAATACAGTCCGTGTTACTCATTAAAGCATCAAAGTCTGGTTGCTGGGTATTACGTTCATTGCCGGTTATGTCGGTCCGCCCAACCCTCTGCCCATCAACCACGCCCGCGCACCTTTCCTCATTACCCCTCCTACTCAGTCTATCGCCGCAGTTTAGGTTCTTTCTATTTACCAGTCCATAGCCAGGCTTATGACCTTGCCAAATATCATGCTAACCCTATAACTAAATATTGGAATAACCTCGGCAATTCCCTATAGACGTTAATGAAGGACAGGGCCCAGGCACTAGATTTAGCCTGAATGAGGTATTATCGACACTGATTGCCGCATTGATACTCCTTACGCGCACATTATTGCCATCAACCTCGAAACAAGGCTTCACGTCACTGACCCTGGCATCGCCATAACTCCTCTCAACGAATTCTCTAAGTAATGCGTATGCCACTGCCTCGCCGAATAGGTTTGGGTTGTTAACGTCCATTAACGTGGCTTCATCATCACCAGTTCTTACCCTCACATACTCATCAGCGAAGCTCCTTATTCTACCATTGTACTCCTCTAGGTATGCCCTGGTTATTGGCACTACGATTGTTACCTCACTGAGTGGGTTAAATAACCGCGGTTTTACATCCCTATCAGGTGGCAACACAAGGTGTAGATAATCACCCTGTAGGTCCAAGGCTATCACCGTGGATTCCCTTACCTGGTTAATCAACGCCAGGGCTAGGTTCTTGAGCAACGTTGTTTTTCCGCTCCCTGTTGTTCCAACTATTAGTACGTGCTCGTACAGGGTATGTACCGGTACCTTAACATCAACATCCATAGCCCTCCCACCTGAGTATAACTGACCGACTATGATTCCATCACTTGGCAATGCCAGTAACCTGGCTATGGTATCGCCACTTGGCCTAAACGCGACGCTTAATGGGTCTATGGGTGAGTGCACAGGCGATGGGTCGCAATTATTTGCTTCGTAATCCTTAATTGGGCATTCCGTCAGTGGTTCTATGAGAACTACGGCTGGGGTTTCAAGGCCCGTGTAATCCATTGGCACGTTGAATATGGGCGTCCTACCACTGACACCCGCCGCGTGGCTTCTCCTAATCTCCGTGATCCTGCCAAGCACTACGTACCCCGTTAATGTGACAATACCTATGAAGTCCCCAACCCTGATTGGTGATTTAACGTAATTCTCATGGGGTATCTCAATGAGTATCTCGTAATCCTCCGAACCAACCCTTATAGTTTCTGATATGGTTACATGACCAATCACCTCACCGAACCTAGCCGCTGTATTACCTACCTCGTCAGGGCTTAGCACTCTCCTCACCCAAGGCCTTACTTAACTCCTGCAGTGTGTCATATGTTGGTTTAAGGCCTCTAACTAGGCTAAGCTGGTAGAACCTTAGGTATAAAGTTCTCGTTACAGCCCTCGCGTAGTAGTCAGCAACATCTATTACGTAAGGCATACCCGCACTATCAATATTACTAATCAACCAAAGGACAAGCTTACCAATCAGTTCAGGGTGATCCCTATATATGGACTCTATAGTCTCAATCCTAAAGACACCTGGCCCAAGACCGGTGTATACGTACCAGAACACCCTATCCTCACTAAAGTAATCACTTAACCTACCACTAACGGCACTGATCCTTAATGGACCTAGGACTAATGCTTCACCAATGCCTATCTCCATGGCCTGCCCCAATCTGTACATGAACGCAGCATCATTACAATTATTAATGTCAATGCCGAAACCCTTTACGTAATCATTTACAAACTCCACCACGGAGTTTCTACACAGCTTTCCGGAGCCCTCCACCCTTTTAACAACGCCAACTGTCGGTATTCCAGCATTACTAAGTCTACTTATTATGTTAATTCTCATATCGGCCAGCTTCTTCCTCTCCTTCATTGCCAGGTATATGGTCCATCAATAATGAGGAGATTATTGCCAAGGAGCTTATTACTCACTAATGAGTCTATGAACATGGTCTCGAGGCCCATCCTAACCTCATCAACCACAACCCCATCATACTCGATGAAGTAATCACCCTCAAGGCTCCTAACCCTAATATAATCACTAAGTACTTTGTTCTCCTCAACAGCCCTAAGCACATTCATTGGTGCCTTCAATCCCGCAAATCCCCAGTTAACATGAATTGGTTTACCAAATGTGGTTTCTGGGTACGTAATTACAGGGTTCCCGGCGCCGTATGCCGCAGCGCCGGTTATGAAAAGCTTGAAATTATGTGTACCAAAGCCCCTACTCGATCCGTCAATAACCAGGAAGTCACGACCAATATCAATCCTCAAACTGCTAAGTCTCACCTGGGCGAGCTTCGCATTTCTTAATGGGGTCACCGTGAGTTCATTGTCGGGCTGGGGATGTTCCATACTTATGAGGAGGTAGTACGCCCCTGGAGTTAGCAGCTATGTCCAGGAATTTAGCAAGTACATTACTAATATCGATCATTATGATTAACTATTCCATAATAAGCATTGAGTAATCCCTTATTATAAAGAAGGTGTGCTTATTAATCGATTTAACCACAATGCGCCTAATGAGACTTAAGTTGGTACGTGCAGACGAGGCCCACGGATACTACCTACTCCTGGAGAAGCCGAATAACCCGTTGAAACTGTCGACAATAATAATCAGGCAGGCCCAGGGAATACTACGAGGTTAGGGATGCCGTTATTAACTATGAACCTGGCACTGGCTGGGTATTGATACTGCCATAATTAGGGATGAAATTGAATTGCTATACTTAGAATAAATGCTTATCATGGATGTTCCGACAACCTAAATAATATATTGAAAATAATTACCACATATACTTATTAACAATAATGTGTCGGTCAGTAATATGCAGTCCATTGAGGAGTTGAGGAGGGTTGGCAGGGAGTTAAGGGCAGAGTTGGGGTTGCGTACATACCCGGTGGGCATTAAGTTCTGCATGATGACTGTGACTTAACCGGCTTTAGGAGACCTAGGGATTTCGGGGTGCACATGACTGTTTGCCAGGTCATAAATACGGCTAGGCATGGGAGGGCTATGGCGTTTACCCTGGAGGACATGTTCTGCATTGCCGGTGCGTACCTATTTGGGTTGGTGCCGGAGTACCCCGATTTCCTTCAGGCACCGATTAGTAGGCATACAATAAGTGATGAGGCTAAGAAACGCATTAACTCGAGGTATTTTGAGAATGCCTTGCCGGAGGGTAGTGTCAAGGCGGTCTTGGTGGCGCCGCTGGAGGGTATTAATTTCGTGCCGGATGTTGTCGACGTATACGGCACGCCCACGCAGGTAAATTCAATAGCCAAGGCCCTCATATGGCATGGAATATTCCCAGAGATTGATGTACTTGGTTTGATATCGTGTTCCATGGTCACCAAGGCCTATAAAACGAAGAAACCCCAGATAAAGATACCAGGTTCGGGTGAGATTGCGTGGGGTAGGACTGGGGAGGATGAAATAAGCATTGTAATACCACTGGAGCACATTGATAAGGTGCTAAGCGGATTAGAGGGCGTTAAGAGTATATACGTACCCACCACCGAGGTTCTGGTTCTACGAACCAATAGCGCCCAGGGGATATACATTGACCTACAGGGATTACGAGGAGTGGAGAAGGAGGAGGGGTCAGCAGCCCTAGGATTGCTGTCGGTATTGAGTATTAAATCGTGTAGAGAATTATTAATGATACTAAGGGACCGAGTGCCAGGCTTAAAATACCGAGTATTGGACTTATGCCTATTGCCAAGCCCACCATGAGTGGGGCTATCATGGAGCCCACTTGGGACACAGCATTTGCATAGCCTATTGATGTACCAGCGTTTTCATTACCGACAATCTTTATTATCAATACATCCGTCGGTGGCCTGTATAGGAATGAGCTCACACCGAAGGCTAGGAATATTGGGAAGAGCAGTAGGGTGTTCTTGATAAGTATTGTAGTTAGTATGTCGCAGATTATGAAGGCGATCAATGACGCCTCAATGACCCTCCTCTCACCCATTGACCTAGCAATACCGATGCCAGGAATATGGAGATTAACTGGCCCAGGGAGTAAGTGAAGAAGAGCAACTCAGGTAATACTCCCCTAATGCATCATAGAGTACCAGGAACGGCAGGAGCCAGCTTGATGTACCCCACGTGCCCCATAACTCCCCAGCCCTTAGTACCACGGCCTTGGCGACCCTAAGGTTCATCAAAACACTCCTAGGCCTAGCATCCTTACTGCCGCCCATGTTGATTGTAACGGCGAGTAGTGATGACGTAAGTAATGCCATGAATATTGCCAGGTAAAATACCCTCCAGTGGGTTATTATTAATGGCGATGCGGCGCTCAATGCAATGAGGACAATGGGGGCCGCGCTCTCCAGCAGCGCTACTCTTCCGTGAACTCTCTCCCGCTCTGAATAACTGACTATCTTCATTGCTGACGGAAACAGACCCGCAGTTAATATGCCGGCCGCTAGGTAGAGTATGAGGATTTGAACGTAACTACTCACCATAAGCAGCATTAGTATCACAACGCTAGAGAGCGTTCCCGATATAAGTATTGTCTTACTTGGTCCAACCCTATCAATAAGTACTCCCCAGGGTATTGAGGAAGCCACATAACCAATGTAAAACAGGGTTAGGACGAGCCCAATCTGCACGGAGTTAAGCCCCAGGAACTCGGCCACAGCCACACTAACAACTCCCCAACCAAGCCTCACAGCCAACTGCAGGAAAGACACGCTCCAAGCAATAACGAAGCTCCTATCCACTTAATCACTCGTGAATAAACCAATTTATTAAGATAGCTTCAGTTCATTGGCCTCATTGTTGACTATCCGCGCCAATGCATTACTGGCACCATTCATGAAGTGCCTCCTTATCCAGGGCTTGAAGACCAGGAAGAGTGGCGTTATCCTAACCTTCCATTGACTAACCACGGTATTCCCATCTATGTAGTTCTTCACATAACCCTTATCGGACCCCTAACATAGTTTATAACTACGAACCTCCCATCATCATTCACCTCAATCTTGGCAACACCCCTATTATTCGGTCCCTGGAATGCGAACTTAATGTTAACGAAGTACGTATTGCCATCCCTCCTCAGTACCTCCACCTCCCTATGGCCCCTCCAATACCTTGGCATGTTCCTAACATCGCTCAATACCTGCCATACCTTCTCCAGATCGCCTGGGTTTACTTTCCTTCTCACTGTGAATTCTATATTTAGTATTGACATGCAATTAACAGGGTTATCGCACTCAATAAAAGGGTCTTCGGTTAATTTATTTTAAGGGAACTACTTAGTTTCAATTCTAAATAAACCAAATACCACCCACTATGAACAGCAGCATGGAGATGGCATTCCCTATAAATAATGAGAAACCAAATGAAATGATTATAAATTACTGCTTTGCCTCGGCCTCCTTCGGTCTCCTCCTCTCACGCTTCTCCTCAATCCTCTTCCTGAGTAGGTTCACGTGGAATAAAAGCTCATTAATGCCAAGCTTATTACCAACGTCCTCACCATACTTAAGAAGCTCCTCAGCCTCGTCTAAGTCCCTAGACCTACCCCTCGCAATTAACTCCTGGGCCGTATAAATCACGCACTCCACCAGTCTCTCCCTAAACTCCAGAGCCTTCTCCTTATTGCCCTCCCTCTCCGCCTTCTCAATCAGTTTCTCCCACCTTGAGCAGGTTATTGACATTATTACCACCAAGCCGTAGTGCATTATTGCGGGTTAATTTAAAAATTATGCCTTACCCTCAGCCTTGGCTTCCTGCTGAGCAGTCTTCCTAGCCTGCCTAGCCCTCTCCTCATTAATTAGTCTCCTGACCTTCCTAATAATGGCTATGTAATTATCAAAGAGCTTCGTCTCCTTAGCCTCCTTCGTGGTCTCCTTGAATAGTTTAACGCCCTCATCGAGCTTTCCACTCCTTATTAATTCCTCCGCAGTCCTCAACTTAATCACTAATTCCTTAGCCCTCTTGGTTAATTCCTCAGTCGACATCGAGACAGCGAACCCAAACCCCTTAATAAGATTTATTAGTTAGTAATGGCATTGAGTAATCGTATGATCCAATGATTAAGGTCTGGAGCACTGAGCGTTGATGAGTGGTGAGCCCGAATTAATACTCATTAATGGTCTTATTCTTCGACTTATACTCCCTAATTAATTGATCAGCCACGTCGGGCGGTACCCTAATCGTATATAGGTAGTGCTTGAGCCTAGCCTTCAACTTCACATAATCAGGATACCTCTTAACCCTTATCTCCTCCGCAGCGTCTGCGTACCTCCGCCATAACTCCACAAGGAATACTTCCCTAGGCACGTCATTGCAGGTGCAGGGGATTTTTTTAAGGATTTCTATAGAAGAAAAATAATTAATCCCTATTCGCTTGATTTAACGTGGTTATTAAGACCGACGTATTAATAATCGGCGGTGGACCGGCCGGCTCCTACCTAGCCCGTTACCTAGTAAGGAATGGGTTCAACGGCGATGTGATGCTCATTGACAAGAAGTCAGTGATATACGCACCAATAATATGCGGCGAGTTATTACCCAGTGAGGACCTCCTCAAGCCCTGGATTAATAGGGATTTATACAATGTCCTACTCACGACACTCCGGGAAACCCTGCGCAGGGAATTTATTGTTAATGAGATCAGGTGGTTAAGGCTTGTGATTAACAACCGTGACATCGCTAGAATGCCCTTTAGGACCTACGTAATTGATAAGGCGGCGATGATTAGAAATATTATTGAGGATGTAATTAACGGGGGCGCCAAGGTTCATTTTGGCGCTACGGCAATTAAGTGCGCAGTTAAGGGTGATGGGTATGAGTGCCTCGTTCATGATAAGGATGGCGGTGAGTACGTGATTAATGCCAGGGCATTAATTGGCGCTGATGCCTACCCATCAATTGTTGACCTAAGCTTAGGCATAACTAAGGGTTTCAGGGCTGAGGACTTAATAATAGCGACGAGCACGAGGGCTAGGGGGAAGTACTTGGATGATGAGGCGGTGATCGTGATGGACCGGGGGTAGCACCGGGAGCTTTGCCTGGGTATTCCCGAGGGGTGACGGTACGCACAACATTGGTGTTGGGGTTAGGAACAACATAGCGTGGAAGGGCGGTAGCCCAATTAATTACCATATGCTCTTTGTTGGTAGGTATGGTCTTGAGAGCATCCAAAGGTCCGTGCTCATGAAGACCCTGCCAGTTGGTGGTTTATTGAATAGGTATGGCATTGGCAATGCCTACCTAATCGGTGATGCCGTTGGCGCTGTAATACCAACGAATGGCGCCGGTATAAACCCTGCCATGATAACCGCTCACTTACTTGGTGAGTCGATGATTCGCGGCTATGATTACGCATTGCTTATGAACAGGCTGTTTAGGCCGTTGATGGATAGGATGGTCATGTTTAGGAGGATTGGTGATCCACTACTGATGAGTAGGGATGCCATGGAACTGGCACTAAGGGTCTCGAGGGGGTACATGGCTGGTTCCATCTATGAGGCCACACTATCCTCAATGAGGACCAGCACATTTCTCAAGTTCCTAATTGGTAACTTACTCATTAAGTTAATCTCAAGCCTAGCTTAACGTGCATGTAGTATTTATTAAGGCATAAGTTTAGGGGATTATGAAGTAAATGGCCGTATTGAACCCGAGCAAGTACATGGAATTACTGCCAACCGAGGTTAGGTCAGCCATTAATAAGGTCATTCAGGTACTCGAGGAGTCCTTCACTGGCCTATGGATGCCCAATAACCTACTAAACGCCACATATCACTACATAAGGAATAGGGGGAAGCTCATTAGGCCAACCCTAGTCCTACTAATGGCTTACGCCCTAGGCAATGGCAGTGGCTTAGAAAAGGCGGTACTACCAGCCGCGTCCGTTGAGTTGATACACACAGCTTCATTGCTTCAGGACGACATAATGGATAGGCAGAGGATTAGGAGGGGTGTGGAGACTCCGTACAGCATCTACGGCCCGCACACCGCGATGCTCGCCAGCGATCTGATAATTGCTAAGGCCGTGGAGTATGCAATAAGGAGCGGCGATAATGACATCGTTTTCGAACTACTAAACTCATCCATTAAGTTGGCAATTGGTCAAAGCTTTGAGTCGGAGTTAAGTGGTAAGGTTGATGTCACGATTGATGATTACCTAAGGCTTATTTATTATAAGACGGCCTCGCTCATTGAGTCCTCGATGGTTGTTGGTGCTTACTCGGTTAATGTTAAGGATAGTGAGGTAATAAGTAGGATTAGGGACATTGGTAGGTTCGTTGGCACAGCCTTTCAGGTTAGGGATGACGTAATTGATTACCTAAATATGGATAGTAAGAACCCAGGTGTTGACCTTAATGAGATAAATATTGTGAGGATAATAAGTAGAGACAATGAAGATATTAAGGGCGCTGTTGATAAAGCCAGGGATTTACTAAATGAGATGTTGGATAACGCCATTAAGGCAATTAGGGAGGTTGTTAATGATGAGATCCTTATCAATTACATAAACCTGCTGAGGATTTAAGAATTGATTAGTTAAGAAAGGGCTGTAATAAGCCATATAATATGTCGCAAAATAAGTCATCCCTAAATTTAAATCGCAGATTACAATCAATTGATGAGCGAGGTCTTCATAATCGATGATGTACCGGTGAGGTACGAGGACCTATTCAGGGCGCCAGAAAAGGATGGCGCGGTGGTCTCGGTCAGGGTCCACAAATCAGTTAAGGAATTACTAACGAAATTAGCCGAGAAAGAGGGACTTGATGGCGTTTCAGAATTGCTTAGGTATCTCGTGGCTGGTTACATAATGGGTAAGTACAAATTAATCAAGCCAGAGCCCAAAGTAATTACACAGCCCATATTCCTAAACGTAAACATAAACAAAAAGGCGATTGAGGAACACACGGACATGGCCAGATAGGCCTAAAGATGGAGATTGACGAATTAATTAAGGAGTCCATGGACGTAATAAGCAAGGTAAAGAAGGGTGTAATAAACCCAAGGGGCAACGAGTACATAAGGAGACTAAGGAATAAGGCCGTTAAGTACATGGTGAAGGCCTCAAGTACGGGATGGAGGAGGAATATGAGAAGTTAAAGACAATCCAGGTAACACTAACAACACTACTCGAGGAAGAGTAATAAGAAAACTTTAAATCGCAGTTAATGGCCTATTGACCGCCGGGGTGGCCGAGCCAGGTCCAAGGCGCGGGCCTGGAGATTCCGCAGGGAACCCTAAAGTCCGTCCCCGCAAGGGGGCCCGGGTTCAAATCCCGGCCCCGGCACCAGGTAAATAATTATCAATTTCATTATCCGTTCTTATGAGAGAAGTGAATAAAAATCTCCGTGCGTTAAGGGTGGGTAATGGGTTTGGGTAGGCTTTTGCTTGTGGTTATACCTGTGGTCATTATTGCCGTAGTTATGGTACTAAGCCTTAATTTAATCCTTCATAGACCATTTAAATTAAGGAATAGTGTTGGTTCTCCCATTAGTGAATCAGCATTAGTAATTGTTGATGTTCCCGTATACGTCGTTGGTCCTCAATCGCTTATTCAGAAATTGATCAGTGTTGGTGTGAATCAATCACTGATTAGGCCGGTAACCATTAGTGAGTTGCCGAGCTTACCAGGCAATAGTCTCGTGGTTATTGATTGGTCTGTTGTGGGCCCAAATCTCGTGGTCAATAGGAATGGTGTTGTCTTTGTTAATGCTAATTCAACGGCCTTCAACTTGATTGAGGGGTTGATTAGGCGTGGTGACTTCATGATCATCCACGGCAACTCAAGCACAGTGCCAATCATTGAGTACGCCCTAGCCCTAGCCTGGTCCAGGGCCTTTAACACCAACATAACCGCAATACCAATACCCAAGTACCTAGGAGACCTAAACTACGTAATAGCATTCGGTAACAACCACGCACTAGTGATTGGGCCGCACATATTAACCGCAGCCCTACAAATAGCAAACAACGTATGGACGCCAATAATAATGAAAGAACCACCGGCGGATCCTGCTGATCCATGTTATGTACTAGCGTTTGAGTATAGTATTCCGTCTAATACGCCTACGCAGATTAGTACCACGGCTTACGCAATAGTGTATGGGAAGCAGATTTACACGGACTCGTTCGGCACGGCATATGCCGACTTCTGCCTCACCTGGTCCACAAAAATCGATATGGACCTTAATGGCGCAGCGTTAGCTGGGCCAGGCTATACAACTTCATATCGTATGTACCCGGCTCCGGGACCTCGATTAATTACCTAAAGTCCTTCCAGGACTCTGTGGCCTCCTACATGGTCTATGAGTATGAGTCTGGCGAGATTGGCTTATCGCAACTACCTGGTGATGTGGTGTACATAGCGGGTACCGGCAATGGTTATAACCCGGGGTACTGGACGGACAGTGGAGGTCAGGACCCTGGGTCGCAGACGTGTACCACCAGTTATAGCATTGGATTAACCGTAGGTTATTCATCAAGTGGTCCCTCATCCTTGACTATTGCATGCCCCGGAGATACAATAACACTAAACCCGGCAGGTATTGCAACCACAGTCACGCAGTTAGGTGCTGCGATTAACAACACCTGGATAATGAAACCAATGCAAACAGCAAACACCCAACAAAACACGCTGGCCACAGATAGCTGGGGCGCGGCATACATGGCCCTGCCTATAACCCACAACCCACAGCCTACACAATACCCGCTGGTGTCTTGGCTAAGTTAGGCGCTGGTCGTTGTGGTTTTCTTGATTTATTTACAAGGCATGTGTATGTCTCCTATTATCTTGATTGGCTTGTTTGGGTTAATATGACCAGTTTCTTTGGTAGGCCTGGGCGATTACCTATTTACATTTACTATGGTAATGGTTTAGGCCCTGGAAATCTTACCAGTGATGGGTTTTACATAGAGACTTGGTGCGGGTAATACTTGCATTATCAATGGTTAATTACAGTGTGTTATCTTAATTGCGCTATTTCAGTATCTCGGCGACCTCTGAGAAGTCCCTCTTTCCCTTGCCTTCGTTTCTTGCGATCTCGAGTAATTTCCCGATTATAGACATTACCGGTAATGACTTACCCCCACTCATTGAGTGCTTAATTGTTTCATCAATCACGTACTTAGCCAGGTCTATTGAGAAGGACTCTGGGTAGTTACCGCTCAGTATCCAGGGTAACCTAGTCCTTAGCTGCGCTGAGTCGGCCCCGCTCATGCTGAGTGCCTTAACCAGGGTATTTGTGTCTAGACCGAGCTCCTTCATTAATGGCGATAGTTCGGCCAGTATCATGGTGTTGGCTATGATTATTGACGTACTGATTAACTTGAGTAGTGTTGCCTGCTCGTGGGTGCCTATGTAGATTGGCGTGCCTAACTGGCGCAGGAATTCCTCGGATTGCTATATAACTGCTCGTCACCGCCTACGAACAACACGAGGGATCCACTCTCGGCCTGCTTCGGCCCACCCTCGAGCCTGGCAGTTACGTACTTAAACCCCTTATTGCGGACTATGGAGAGTACCTGCGTAAGCTCCGTAATGCTCATCGTGGTTGTGTCTATCACTACGGCGTTAGTGCTCAACTCACTCAATACCTGGGCTGACTCCCTGCCCGTGGGTAATGCAAGCACTACATAATCAGTATCACCGCACTGCCTTACACTATCTACCGTCTTTACACCAACATTATTTAATGCCGCGTATATGGATTTATTAACGTCATACCCGTAGACCACGTGACCCTTATTAACAAGGTTTACGGCCATGCCCCTACCCATCCTACCCAAACCAATTATGCATACCCTCATTGCCCAGTTAGTGACTTAGGCCCTAATATGCATATCGTCAATTCCTTGACCTGCCCATAATGGAATCCACGACCCTCCTAACCCTGTCAATGACGTCGTTGGATGTCGTAACATCCATCGGGTACTCCCTACCGCCGTACTCCTCAGGAAGCTTCCTGGTCGCATCAATGCCGACCTTACTGCCCAGGTTTGGGATTGGCGTTGATGGATCAAGCTCCTCCACTGGGTAATTATCAATCACGAGAATGTCCCTCGACGGATTAACATGGGCAGCGATTGCATACATTACCTGGCCCCAATTCCTCACGTCCACGTCGTGATCCACCACGATCACCATCTTACCCAGGACGGGTACCAAGCCCCACAACGCCGTCATGATCCTCCTGGCATGCCAGGGTACCTCTTCCTAATTGACGTGATGATTACGTAGCCTAGGCCCTCAGGCGGTATTTCAATATCCACTAACTCGGGAAGTATTAGCTTTAGGAGGGGCTTCACAACCTTCGTTCCAAACCTAATTATGTTCCCATCCTCGAGCACGGGCTTTCCGGTCACCGTCACTGGTATCAGTGGGTCCCTCCTTGAGTAAATGGCCTTAACCCTAACCACTGGGTATTCCTTGGCTATTGAGTAAACACCCACGTGATCACCAAACGGCCCCTCCTAACGTATTCACTAGTCAACTCACCCTCAATGACCAACTCAGCATTCGCCGGATACTCGACATCCACAGTCGAGCCCCTCACCAACTCAACACCCTCACCCCTAAGCACCCCGGTGATTAGGAGCTTATCAAGTGGGTGTGGTATTGAAACGCCCGCCATAAGCATTGTCACTGGGTCAGGGCCAAAAACGACAGCCACCTCAGCCCTCTCGCTGAGTTCTCCATACATGGCACTCCTGCGCCAGGGCTGCCAATGCATCACAACCCTATCCCTACCAATCACCTGCAACCTATAGTAGCCAAAGTTCCTGTAATCACCGTACTTAACGAATGTTATCCCAAAGGTGAGGAATCTGCCAGGCTCGTGAACCCACTGCCTAATGGCTGGTATCCTCGTCAAATCAATGGAGTCCCACCTCAATTCCCTAACCGGTCCATTACCAACACTCCTTGGGAAGTACTGGGAAAACCTCCTCAACTCATTTAGGGATTTCAATGCGTCGAACAGTCCCTGGGGAATCCTCAGATTTACTAGGTCCGTTAATTTGGAAGCCATGGTCTCCGGGTCGCTACCCTCCATGGCAAGCATAACCCTATCCCACTTACCGAAGAGGTTGCCGACAATTGGCAGTGTGTTTTCCCTGGTCCTTTCAATTATTACGGCAGGCCCACCCCTATACATTAACTCCCTCAGTAATGCGGCAACCTCAAGGTCAACACTAAGTGGTTCACTTATCCTGATAAGGTCCCTCCTCTCCTCCAAGGCCCTAATGAAGGTTCTGAGATCCTTAATGGCCACTAAAGAACAATGCGTATTAGGCAAATAACGGTTTCCTCCATGGAAATCCTTAAAACGCACTCGTGGTTATCATGACATAATGAGCATTAAAAACTGGTTGATTTCATTCAGTCCAACAACATTAACGAGCGCCTTCTCATCCGTGACTCTAGGCACCGCATTAGCCTGGTACTTAAATAATAAGTTCAATCTAGTAATCTACGTAATAACACTGGCAGCCCTATTACTGGCTCAGGCAGGGGTTAACCTGGTGCATGACTACTACGATTACCTGAGCGGCGTAGACATACTATATAGGGCCAGCGGCTTTTCCCATAGGCCGCACCCAATAATAGACCTTAAGTTAAGCCTAGGGATGTGATTACCGTGGGTTACGCATTCCTGGCAATAGCTTCATGGCAGGGATTTACCTATTCGTCCTGGTGGGCTGGCCCGTGTTAATACTAGCCATGGCAGGCTTAATAATTGGCGTTGGCTACAGCATACCACCATTGAAATTCCACTATAGGGGCTACGGCGAGTTACTTGCGGCCCTCGCCATGGGGCCCCTCGTTACCTGGGGCTCATACATCGTCCAAACAGGCATTTACACAAATCCAGCGCCATTGATCGTCGGCATACCAAACGGATTATTCACGCTACTAATACTCATTGGTTCAGGTGCCTTGGAGATCGACGCATGCAGGGCAGTGGGTAAGATAACCCTGGTATTACTGGTGGGCATTAGGAATACGAGATACGTGGTCTACGTATCAATAGCCTCATGTACCTAGCAATAGTAGTCTCAACCCTCCTGCACTACCTACCATACACCTCATTAGTATCGCTATTACTCATTCCACGCACACTGAAGCTGGCGGGCCCGTTGCTCAGCGGTGATGAGCGTGTAGTCAGGAGTAGGTGGAGGGAGCTTAGGAACTTATGGGCTGGCCCCTTCAGTGTCAGGTTGATTCTCCTAATTATCTTCATCGCCTCAATGATAATTGCTCGAATATACCACCCCCTCTCAATATAGTGTTATGGTTATGGAATAACTTAAATAGTCTGTACGTACCTGATCAACGTATGAGCATTCAAGGAAGCCTTGAGTCCATTAGGCGTAAAGCATTATTAGTGCCTACCTTGGCTGGGTCATGGATGGCTACGACGCGCTCCTGGTCACGCCAATAATGCCATTACTCGGTGAATTATTCTTCCCTGGGCCCTACTCCCTACTTGGTGGCCTATCGACACTTGTGGCTACACTTATTGGTAGGCCCCTTGGCTCCGTGATCATGGGCTACGTTGGCGACAGGTTTGGTAGGAGGATTGGGCTGATAACGACGGTC
Source organism: Vulcanisaeta sp. JCM 16159 (assembly GCF_001316265.1). Classification (GTDB taxonomy): domain Archaea; phylum Thermoproteota; class Thermoprotei; order Thermoproteales; family Thermocladiaceae; genus Vulcanisaeta. Next base: position 198,872 of record NZ_BBDN01000002.1, read on the forward strand.
CTTGGTTATAGCCTATCAGCTCTCGGTATTGCGTTATTACCGACATACATGGTCATCGGCGCACTCGCACCAATAACCCTACTCACGCTAAGGTTTATCCAAGGAATATTCCTGGGTGGAGAATGGGGTCCAGGGACGTCGATGATCATGGAATGGAGTAAATGGAGGAGGGAGGTAACCTCAGCGTTTGTGCAGAGTGGTTACCCAATAGGCGTTGTCATAGCACGATGGTCAACGTGCTATTCATAACGTACATGGGACCAACATCCTTCAATGCCTACGGCTGGAGGATCTACATGGGCACTGGAGCCGTGGTAGCCTTCTAGCCTTCATTGTTAGGAGTAGGCTTGTAGAATCGCCATTGTGGTCAAGACCCAGGGCGAACCCATTAACACTGTTATTTAGGTATAAAGGTGCCCTGCTTGGGTATGGCATATTATTCACGGGTGGATTACTAACAATTTACTACTCCACATACCTAATATATTCAGACTTCCTAAAGGTCATTGGTATGGCAAATATGATACCCAACGTCATGCTTGTCTCGACGATAGCCGCTGTTATAGCAGTTCTCCTCGCTGGTCCATTAGCCCTGGCGATTAACTATAGGTGGTTCATAATAGGCACATTAATTGCATCACTGGTTTATGCACCAATCGCCTTAATACTATACCCAAGCTTCACAAACCTGGTGATGCTAGCATTTATCGAGAACTTTGCCATGGGGCTTGTACCATACGTATTAATTGATAAGTTTGATGTTCAGTACAGGGCGAGTGGGTTGGGCGTTTCCTATAATTGGGCTTACTGATTGGTGGTTGGGCGCCGATGATTGTTGGTATGATAAGCCCATGAGCTCGGCATGGTAATAGTGATGGCATTCGGCGTGGCGTTGGCAGTCACGGGCTTAATAATGCTAACGATAACTAGGAAGTAACCTCACCGTTTCGTTAACTCCCTCAGTATCTCCAGCATCTTCCTGGCATTTTCAAGCATCCAATGATCATTGTTAAAGAATACGTAAATCGCACCAGGATTGAGGGAAACAGCCTTAATCGCTAGGTCCTAAGCTCATCCTTACTATAGTCATACATATACCAATCAGTCCTACCGTGAAGCCTCAAATAAATGATGCCGCTTGTGCTCCTGACCCACGTAATCCCGGGCTCGTCAATGGACACCACAGTGATGTCCAAGCCCCTCAGTTCATTAATGGCATCCTCACTGTTAAACCAGCTCTCGTGACGAAACTCAATGGCAAGCCTAGGGCCAAGTCCCGTCTCCCTGGTGAATGTCCTTATTCTCTCCATATTCTCATCATTGTAAGTGAAGGATGGAGGCATTTGGAAGAGGTAGAAGTCGATGTATGGGTCAAGTGGTTGGAATAGGTCTCTAAACCTACGCCAGGTATCTAATGCATCCTCCCTAAGTCTCTTGACATGGGTTATGTATCTATGAACCTTAACAGCCCACCTGAGGCCAGAGCCCTTCCTAGCCCAGGAAGTCACCTGGTTCCTAAACGGGAACCTGTAAAAGGATGCATTCAATTCAACGGCATTAAGCCCGGAATTCCTCACGTACCAATCGAAGGTTGAGTCCAGGTTCCAATCATAAAGCCAACCCGACGTGCCAACAAAGACCTTAACCACGGAGTAATCATCACTAACGCCTTATAAAGCTACCACGCACTGAATTAATGGGTGATGATGGCTGTCGGGACACCAGATCGGTGATGAACACCTGGAGCTGATAATTATTTAAGTCTCAACGAGTAATTTGCCTTGAGATGACGAGTAATGCCTTAAATGCCATGTTCATGAGCGCCCTGGAGATTCTAAACTACGCCAAGGAGGAGCTTGACAAAGCCCTTAAGTTAAAGGACATGCTTCTATACAGGAATGCGGCGGATAAGGCATTCCTCGCATTAATCATAGCGATTAATGCATTCATATATGGGAATACTGGGGTAATCCCTAAGAACAACAGCGAGCGAAGGAGAATTCTCAGGGAGATTGGTCGCGAGGACTTGAGGGCCCTATACAGTGATTTAATGAGGACTCTTCATGATGATGCATTTTACGAGGGCGTTTATGAACCGGACGAGGTTGGCTACGCCATTAATAAGATCGAGAACCTAGTCAGGGAACTAATGAGTGGGTAACGACTTAAGGATTAATTACCTAGTGTGTTTATTTTCTCTTTAGTGATTGGGTTGTGCCGCCACTGACCCGGTGATGATGGGGTCAGCGTGATGATCCTAACCATCGCTTTTCCTGAAGTATATGTAGACGGTCTCACTACGGTAATTACAATTACTTAGCCCGTAAAACGTACAGTTTGACATTAGGTAAATATTTAGGGTTGGTCTCCAACCCGCCGGTTGGATCATGAAGATTACGTAAACGTAAATATAATTGCCGTACACACTTCGTGATGCTACGCATGCTAAGGAGTCAATGCGCATGTTTACGTAATTACTTGACAAATTATACGGTGGATATGGGACGAGCTTTATCGTCTTACCTGAGTTTATTGTTAGGTATAGGGTCGAGTTACTGATTACTATTTTTATTGTACCACTGGCGTTGGGCATTATGATTGGCGAGGGTATCCCAGGGAAGAGCGTGAATATGAGTACTCCCTTAGGTTTATTTACTATGAATGTGTATACATATTTAGAGGAGTAATCCATGCTTATGTATATAATTGATTTCTTATCAACGATTATTGAGTTATTCCCAGTCCTCAATATCATGGCTATGTCATAATTATTAGTAAACCAGTAGCCATTATAATAGGGGCATGTGGGAGGTGCGTATATTCGTTCTATTTTTGGTAATAAGGCAATAAGAAGTAGCCGTAATGTCTTGGTGGATATACCATAATCAAGCATAAGCGCTATTAATACCAATGCAGCTATCGCAATTAACATGATCATAATTGCTAATACCCTACTCATTCTCCATTAAATGCGTATTGCCGTACCTTTTAAATATTAAACTTTGAATCTTAATTTTGAAGTATAATTACCTGACCTAATTATCCACTGCCTATTCTCATAAGTCTTAGTATTACGTATTGATAATAACCGATTAAGTCCGTGGCGTTCGGCTATATTGCCAATGCGCTGAACTTCTCCAGGTAGCTAGGTATTCCTGTTGAGTATGAGCACGTGCGAACCGCCGTATGAATTAATTATTCACATCGGCTTGTCCTGTCATAAGTAATAACCATTAAATAGTAAAACCAAAGTACTTTATATTATTAAAGCGTTGTTATCTCTCTTCATGTATATGTAACCAATTATTATGCCCACGATAAAGCCAAGTAGGTGGCCTAGGTAGGCTATGCCGAAGGCGAAGGCCAGTGGTGATAGTAGGAATATTATTGCTATTATGTTTATTGGGTTTGCCAGTATCACGCCCCTGTGCGGCGTGGCTATTATGAAGCCAATAAGCCCAAATAACGCGCCTGAGGAACCGCCAACGAGGACTGGCGTCCCCATTGCGTAGTAAAGTATTGGTGAGAGCGCGGAAGCTATGCCGCTGAGCATGAAGGTTAGCCAGAAGTTTCTTGATCCAAACATGGTCTCGAAGTATGGCCCAATCATCCATAGGGTGAGCATGTCAAATATGTAGTCGGTATATGATGGGTGTGCGAATATGGCTGTTATGAAGCCCCATGGGGTTATTGGCGGCCACGTACTACCCAACAGCGCTACTATTATTTCATAGGTTACCTGGTTAATACTCATGGCTATGAATATGGGTATGGTGAACGCTGTTGATAATAAGAAGGCAATTAACGTACTTTTAAACCTATACATCAGTACCTACGTATTGATTAATTTAAAATACCTAACCTTTGCTAAATACATCATCGTGACAGCCTATAATAACCAAGTATCGCGTATATATCAGCAACTATCAATAATATAACACCAGCGATCACTATGGTCAACAGCGAACCCAACCAGTACCACCTAGAGGCACTGGCGAACTCACTCACATTGCTTGAGGATGCGAGAGCTGCATAGGCGTTTCTCCAGAAGTACCCACTTATCACCGCAATTGCATATAGACCAAGAACCCACGCAATTATAGTTCCAACGCTAGTATACGTTCCAGCGTTTATGGACGATAAAAGAGCCATTATGCCTATGAATGAAAATATGGCAATAACAACGCCGACTATTGAGATAATCACCGCCACTATTGCATCCCTCCAGATTTCATTGTTATTGTAGGCCTTTGATAATTGATACAAAGCTATTAGCACGAGTATAAAGCCCACAACATTGGCATACGGTATGAAGGTTAATATGCCGCCTATGAAACCAAGTGTACCAGCAGACCTTATCTCTTCTTGTTTGCTCACGGGATTTATTTTTAAATGTTTTTATAAACATTACCCCACAAATGCATCTAAAAAGCATAAAAGAACATAGTACTAAAACATTTGCAAAAACTTAATAATATGATTAAGTTAGGAGAATAAAAATGTAAGATTAATTAAGGAAGGATTAATTGATCCCTCAATACATGATTAGGCTTAACATAGTTTTTGGCGAATTTGCAAGGGGATGTAGGCAGTGCCAACTAGGTATAAAGAGCGTACTATTCATAACAGGTGTATGCCCACTAAACTGCTTCTACTGCCCAGTTAGTAGGGATAGGTTTGGCAGGGACGTTATGTTCATCAACGACAGGCCAATCAATAAGTTCCCAGGCGACATAATCGATGAGCTGGACAGGGCTGGATCCAACGGCCTAGCCATCACTGGTGGCGATCCAATAATGGTTGTTGATAGGGTCGTCGAGTTAGTGAGACTGCTTAAGGATATTTATGGGCAGGGCTTCCACATACACATGTATACCCACGCCCTAAACATTAATGAGGAAGCCATTAAGAAAATGGCCGGCAGTGGTATTGACGAGGTTAGGATACACGCAATAAACCCAGCCCAATTAAACGGTAAGTTAAGCCTACTTAGGGTTCTTAAAGATGCGGGTATTGAGCTTGGTCTCGAGGTTCCCGCCCTACCCAGGTTTGAGGGCGAGATCATTAAGGTTGCTGAGGTCCTAATCACCAATGGGTTGATAAGCTTCGTGAATTTAGACGAACTCGATGTAAGCCCTGCAAACATAAATAACCTGATAAGCATGGGTTATAGCCGGGGCCCGATGGTAGTGTCATTGGTAGTCTCGACGCAGGCATTAAGATAGCCAGTGAGATTAGGAGGAGGTGGTCCTGGATAAACGTTAACGTGTGTACATCACGCTATAAGGACCTAGCCCAAATCGGCGCTAGGCTGTTTAGGATTAATATGAGGATTGGTGGTGGGAATGAGGTTGTGCTTGATGACGGTACCGTGGAGAGTAAGAGCGAGGGCGGCGTTGTCATTAAGTTGAGGATTGGTGGTAAGGAATACGACGTAGAGAGTGGCTAACGGCACTCATTCAGTGACTGAAGCTCCTTAACAAGTTCCCTCCAATCACTCAACTGCTTAATCAATTCACCCCTGCAGTAAATCTCTATTGAGGCTATCCCATACGCATCAATGATCTGATGAGGCGGTGCTGGAAATGCCGAAGCCCAGGCCACGTAATTACCCTCAGGACTCAAGGCCTGATCTCCCTCTCAAGGGCGATCATGTTCCTCGACTTCCTCAGCCTAATGATGACCTTAAGCCCCTTGTTCCTAACCATAGTTAATACCTGCTCTATGTCCTTAATGGTTACCACGCATTAACCACCTATTAGTTATACACTCACACTCAATTTATAAATACAGCCCTACATTAAGTCCTAATAAAATAACACCAAACTTGGTGTAACGAATTTCTAACATCCATAATCAGCAATAACCATAAGAAAGTTATGAAATAGAATTGATAAATTAAGTATACGATATAAATAGCATTAATAATATTGAAGTCATAATTAACTACGAAATATACCAAATAAAATTCAAAACATTGAAATAAATTCTAACTTTTATTCTATACTATTACATTAATACATAATTTAACTCGGCAAAGCCTTTTAAACTAAGGTACTATTTTTACAATAATGGTAATGAACGATAAAAATATATTGCGTGGCAGTGTAAGGGCGCATCTATACAACCTAATCTATCTTCAGTATTTTATATCATTAAATAAATTTAAGCAGTTGCTAAATATATTAGAGGAGTACTTTAAAATTTATCCAATCGATTCGCAAGTAAGAATTCAGGAATTTAAAATATTTTGGAGCAATAGACTAAATATAAATATAAATGACCAGAAGGGGAAAAAAAGAGCTATCAAAACCAATAAATGATCTCCGAAGGCTCGGTCTTTTTGATGGAAATAAAGAAGAAAGAAAGGGAAGATCAAGACCACTAGGGCCATATGAAAGTTTAGGTAATGCGGACTTAGTGTTTTATAAGCATCAAAGGTTTGAGAAGTCGTTGGGCTTCCTCTTCTACTCCTACATTAATGGTAATCCCATTGTTAATGAATTATTTAATTCATTAAGGAATTATGTGGAGCTGGACATCAAAGACATTTATAGCATGCTCATCGCTACGTTGAGTAGGCATGGATATGGAGTCAATGCGGGATTGACCGAAAACGAGTTGCGCAGGTTCCATGAAAAATTCCTGAAACCCCTCGAGACATTGAGTGAAGGCGCGATAAGGATTAATCATCAAAAAGGAAAGGTTGAGCTTCATTGGGACATTATTTCGAAAAGACTAGAGAGGCAGGAGGTTTTGCCTTCCGATTTCCGCGACATGGTGATAAGGCATTCACATCATACGTCAGGCGCAATAAGTATGATAAATACCTGAAGCCAGGCGGGTACATAGGGGTTGCAGTCAAGGACTTGTACGATGAGTTTGTTAGGCTCTACGGCAATGTAATGTCTCTCACGGAATTTGCGGAGAAACTGAGATTCCTCAGCGAGTTAAATCCATACACATTCCGATTATACATACACCCGGCATACCTGCGCGAGCCAGACAAGGGCTGGGAAATAGAGATACACGTAAAATTTTAAAAATACCTTGCAAGCATTACATAATAATAAGTATGAATAGCGAATATAAAATAGCTTGTTTAAAAGGAAATCCATTTGAACCTGCAATTGCAGATGCAAGGGCGCCACAAGATATAATTTTAGTTGGTACCCATTATTTTACAATAAAAGATAATATTATAAATAATATAAATAATATGACAAAGTATACAAAAAGTATTATAATATTATCAGGAGAAGTAGGCTCAGGAAAGACTGCAATAATTAAAAGAGCATTTTATGAAATGCTTCAAAGGGAAAATATAGAAAATATAAATTGTGGTATTACGAAAAATAAAATTTTATTAATTTATAAGGCAATTACTGATGAAGATGCTGATGAATACGAAAAAAAGCGCATCATTTAATGAATATTTAATAAAATTATTAAATATTTGTTTAGAAGAATTAAAAGAAGAATTAAATATTATTAATAAGGAAAGCACAAATAATGATCCATTTGAAATATTGATTGAGAAAGAAATTCAAGGAGTCTCTTTAGCACTTGATCAGTTAGAACGAATTGAAAAGGATAAGTTATATAATTTACATAGCGAAGTAAGGGACTTATTTAACAAACTAGGTACTAATTTAGGTTTTATATTAATATTATCTCAGGTTAGAGGTTACATTCCACGTGAGATAGTAAGTTCTTTTGAAAAATACATAGGTAATGTAGTTTCGTACGAAATTGAGGGACTTACTAAGGACGAAATAATTGGCGTTACACGTGAAATATTGCAACATTATAGATTTAAAAAAAGAGGAACTGCCTGAATGTACGAATATAAATCCGTATTATCCCTTTGAGAATATAGATATACTTAAACAATTGGTTGATACTATTTTCACATTTTATGGTAATATTGAACGTATTAAGCCAAGACTATGGTACAATATTATGAGTAAAATATTAGAGCAAGCAGTCTTAAGAGGGTATATACCATTAATAAACCTAGATATGAAGAATTATTGGATTATGTAGGTTTAAGGGCAATTATTGAATGGAATAATTACTTATCATATAGGGCAGAAAAAGAGGAATTAATAGATGCGTTAAAAACTGCTTTCATATTATTTAAATTAATGGGTAGTTCTTTCTCTATACATGAAAAAGTTACAATGGTTAATGATGCCTTGCTAATTAAATTAAGTGAAATACTTTTTGGCGAAAAACTTCAATTAAGTGAAGATGAAAAGAATATAATTAATAAATTAGCTGATTTATTATTAATAATACGTATAGAAAATATTGTAAAATTTATTGCTATAAAAGTTACGACACGAGCAACAAAGCCGTTAATAGAAGAACCATTAAAAATAATTGCTGAGAAACAAATTGAAGGAATAAAATATAAAGGACAACTATACTCGGTAAAAGATCTTTATTATTTAATTATTACTTTCTCCGAACTTCCTAAGACTGTAGAGGAAACATTAGATACGTATGAAGTTATAGTCCCCTTTAATATTCTTGAACCATTAATAATAGATCGTAATAGCGAAACCTCCTATGGAGCCCTGCTTCTTATTTATAATAAGTGTTCAAAAAAATATATATAAATGCCGTGGAGAGGAGGATGTTGAATTAAGCTTAGATAAAATACGTGAATATATTTTAGATCCTATTTTAAATCAGATTATTTCAGGATAATTATGTCTGGTCAGCTAAAATTTGAACAAATTATGTACAAATTAACATTTCAGTATTTTCCTCGTTATGTTTTTAATATAATTAATTTAGATTATTTCAACAGAATAATTAATTATTTATTTGATGTTTCAACAGAGTCAGGCATATTGAACGTATTTTTATTACTATTACATAATTTTATAAATTTTAGACCTTTTATTTTTGTTGAGCAGCATTTAAAAGATAATGGTAAACCTGACGCTATAGTAATATCATCACGTACCTGTCAATGCTTAGATTTAAGTAAAGTGGTTAAAAAAAGAAGGGTATAGTATTCCCATAAGTGGACTTTCAATTATTGAAGTTAAGGTTGATGATGCAGTATTAAAAAAAGAGTCAACACATTGAAAGACAATTAAGAAAATATCTTTGTGCGACTGGAGGACTTATACCTCTTTATTTGATGACAGCTACTATTAATATGCAGAAATTTTATAATTTAGAAATAAATCTCGATAATATATTTAATAAACTTATTAATAATAAGATCTGTATTCGTAAAAACTCTATGTATGAAATATATAAACTTGGTTATATAATTATTTACACTAATGGTGTCCAAGATCTTTCTAAATGCAGTGCATGTAATATTGAAATTTATGTTAAGGAATTTATAAATAGAGATTTAAATTCTTTCTTAAGTTTTAGTGAAAAATGTAATAATAAATGTAATAATATTAGTAATTCTATACCTCATTATGATTATATTAATAATTCTATTTATGACGCTGTAACGTCTGAAAAAAAATAGCACTTTTATCTTTTGAAGCATGCGGTAATAAGCATATTAGTATTCTTATTTCTGGAAAGAAGCAGCACAAGACGCCAGTTCTCTGTTTGAACAATTTAGATATATAATATTAAATTTTCCATATTTTGTTTTATATTTTTCTTAATTATATTTAGCTTATTTTCTTCTATTATTTTCATTATTTCCTGAGCATCGTACTTTAATGCCCTTGGGTTTTTTTACGTGGTACGTCTCCAGGACTATATACCTCTTACTCACCCTCTTTAATTCGCCTATTGTCTCTTGCCACTCATCCTTGCTATTCATGAACATTAGTATGTGCGTGAATAATACGACATCGGCTACTCCATCCCTGAAGGGTAGGCGTGTTGGGTATGCAACAACATTAGGCCTAGTGTCCATTATTGCATCAACCCTTACGGTGAAACTACCGTACTTATTAGCCAGGTACTTCGAGTTCCTCCAGGTGCTGCAGCCGTAATCAATCACGAGCCTCGGCCTAAAGCCCTCCCTATCGATCACAGTCTCGAGAAGCCTAACCCCAGTACTCCTCGGACTCCTCCTACTAATGTTGCAGTGATTGCAGTACTCCTCCCTGAGTATCCTAATCCTTATCATGGTTAACCCTCATAATCGCCTGGAACTGCGTATTACTAACCCTCCTAATAATGATTGGCCTGCCAAGCCTCAGGGCGTCAATCATGAAGGCCTCATAGTCATAACTCCAGTGGGCATTAATCGCATTATACACCGAGAATGCCACCTCACGCCTGCTCACGCGCTTGACCTCGTTTATGGCCACCTCCTTATCCCTGATGAAGTTTATGACGTTCCAGAGAATAACTACGTCTATTGAGGAATCCCTCAATGGTAGTCTCCTGGCGTCAGCCACAACCCTATCCACAGCCCAACCACTACGCCTAAGCTGGAGGACGTGCTCATCAACGTCGATGAGTATTACGAAGGATGCACCACGCCTAAGCCCATAAGTCCCCTTAACGCCAAACCCACAGCCAATATCCGCGACAACGGCATTATCGAAATTAACGAAGTAAGGATTGACGGTATTGAATACTTGCTAGACCCAGACCTAACAACCACAATGTCGCCATTAACCACCAACTTGGATTGCTCGCGAATCCTCGATCTAGGCCTAGTTCTAGGGCTAATGTGGCTCAGTACCTTTAATAGGGGGCTTGGTACAACCACGGCATTACCAGAATCATTCACCACCAAGGCATTGAATAACTCATCAACACTCAGTAGTTTACCAATACCGAACTCCCCGAGTTTCGAGTTCATAGTCGAGCCATTGGGCAGAACAACCTCGATAAGCGCTGGGTAGAGCATCCTAAGGATTATTAAAGCCCTAAGCACGTCATCCTCATCAACCCCCATGCACCTTGACAGTGAATTAACTGTGTAGGCGCCACAGCGCCTCAACGCACTTAATAATTCAAGGATTATCGACGCCTCTTCGGAGGATTCCAGGATCTTCATGTAATCGCCCCAGTAATTAATGATTAGTGAGTTGCCCTTAATAGACGCAAATCCGCCCTCTACAAACCTCGATAATGGCGGCATTCTCCTAACGTCAATCATGCACGGCACTTCATTCCTCACAATACTACCGAGGACAGCTCTAACGATGGATACCCTACCAATAACCCTGTAATTAACCGTCAGCAAACCATCACTGCAACAAAAACTATTCAATAACTCACAATTTACCTTGTTAATGCCCGTTATGGCGGGCAGTAATAATAATCTTGACGCCCCATAGAAGCCCCTAATCATGGAATCCAAGTAGTCACCAAGCCCCGTGAGACTAACGACATTGTTAAATTCCATGCCCGGCATTATTGGTGTGATTAGTGTGGGCAGGGCAGGATAAAAGTGTTACTGATGCCTACATCAACAATTATAAACATTAATTTTTAATTCTAATTAGGTTTGGGATTAAAAGCGAATTTGCCATGGTGTTTACCAGCATTATTGCTGATGCGTTTAAGGTGTTTGATGAGGCCTACACCAGGTCTCGTAGGTTCATACTAGCCTACTCAGGCGGTAAGGACTCGACGGCAACGGCAATACTACTGTATAAGTGGGTCCTTGAGAGGAGGCCCAGGGATTTGGAGGTCGTGATCCTGCACAACGACACAATGAGCGAGATACTACCCATGGAGGCCTGGGCCAGGAAGTTCATGAGTGAGTTCACGGCTAGGATGGAGGGCCTTGGTATTGAGGTTGTTAGGGAGGTCGCGACTCCAGAGCCCACGGACACCTTCTATTGGAGGGTCTTCGTCAGGGGTTACCCTGCGCCAACATTCAACTTTAGGTGGTGCGTGGACCTGCTGAAGCTCAACCCCACCAGGAGGGTCTTGGCTAGGTACAGGGACTACATACTCATTGTTGGTTCTAGGGATGAGGAAAGCGCGGCCAGGGTTAAGTCCATGAGGCTAGGTTTGGTGCCTGCATGAGTACGGGCTCGTGCATTGGTGCCTACTTCACGATGAATAACGACATACCGAAGGCAGCGCCAATAAGGTTTTGGCGCACCGAGGAGGTTTGGGCCTTTTTAAGGGCTCAGATGGACTTCGACGTAACCGACCTAATAAACCTATACCTATTCAATGGGAACATGGATACTAGGTACGGGTGCTGGCATTGCACATTGGCCAGGGTTCAGCAGGGGCTTTACCTAAGGCCCGAGTACTTATACGTTGAGGCCTCAGGGTCATTTATAGGGCGGTCTCCGACATACCTGAATTCAGAACGCAAAAAAAAGCACTGGCTATAGTAGGTTGGGGCCGCTTAACGTGTTTGGTAGGTCAATAATCTACAATGCGATACCAATAATTGAGGAGTTGATAGGTAATAAATTCTTCTACGGACTAGATGAGGTGAGGGTGGGTGGTACATCACTTAGGGAGTTGTTCTACGAACTCCCCCCAGACGAGGCTGATAGGTTGATCGAGCAGTTCGACAATACGGATAGGCATATCACTATTGATACCCTTAGAACAATAAGACCAACGAGTACGCAGACAAGGAGGGTTAAGGAAAGAGCCATGGAAATAATAAGTAACAACAATCCATATAAAGGAAAGCTCATTAGGAACATATCAATAATATTAAGAGGATTAGTATTATTAAGAAATTAATTTTTCAACTTAAAGAATGAATGTTTTTACTTCATATTTTGCTTGGTTTAAATGTGAATGCCTTATAATAAGTGATAACCCCCTCAGAACTAACGAGTGCAAGGACCAACTGCGCACCCATGCTCTCGCTATACTTCAGCACATTTAATAACTCCATTACTTGTATCCCAAGTCCCTCAGTGACTATCTTAATCATGTACCGGGGGCTCGAATTCACAGGCTCTTACCCTTATCCCACACCAGGAAGTCCACGGGGCCATTAACCACGGGCTTTATGAAGTAACCCCTCTTCCTCATGTCCAAGTACACCGTTAAGGCGTGTGGATTCTTAATCTCCCTTATCAACTCATTCACGCCAGCCTCATTGCCATCAATCATCACCCTGTACCCAATTATGGACAGGTACACGAGCTCTATGGGCCTTAGTACCATTGTCCCGCTCCTCTCATCGCCAATACCCTTCTCCTCAAGTTCGTAAGCATCACCATTATTAATCTTGATGAGGCTATACTCATCAGTACCCGTCTTCCTAACGATTATTGCCTTCTCCTGATTCTTCGAATCCCTCATTCCGCATTACCCATCAATGTAAATATTTAAAAACCCACTACCCATCACCATTAACGGGATTAACCGTGGGCAAGAAAATACTGGTGCAAAGACGAGGAAGAGGCGGTTCGCAATTCAGAAGCCCAAGTTGGATTAGGGAGGGTCCCGTTAGGTATTTACCAATGAGTGATGCCGAGCTTAATGGCGTAATTAGGGGCGTTGTCAAGGAGTTGATGCACGTGCCCGGTCTCAATGCCCCTGTGGCTAGGATAGCGCTTGAGGATGGTAGGGAATTCCTTAATTACGCGGCTGAGGGCATGTACGTTGGCAGATTATTGAGATTGGCGCGGCGGCTAGGCCAATGCCAGGCAACATACTGCCGCTTGGCAAGATCCCCGAGGCTCCATGATTTACAACATCGAGAAGAGGATTAATGATGGTGGCAAATTCGTCAGGTCAGGCGGTACCTACGCTGTCGTCCTCATTCATAAGGACAGTACTACAGTTGTTCAATTACCCAGTGGTAAGGTTATGGAGGTAGACTCGAGGGCCAGGGCAACGGTGGGTATAGTGGCTGGTGGCGGTAGGATCGAGAAGCCAATGCTTAAGGCAGGCGCTAAGTACTACAGGTCGCTGGCTAAGTCCTGGAAGTACCCAACGGTTAGGGGTAAGGCAATGAATGCGTATGCTCACCCACATGGTGGCGGTAGTCACCAGAAGGGTGGTACTCCGGTGCCTAGGACTGCGCCGCCTGGCCAGAAGGTCGGCTTCATAGCGTCTAGGTGTACTGGCAGGAGGTGTCCGCAGATTGTGCCAAGGAGTAAGAGGGTTTGGGCGTCTGGTTATTCGAAGAAGACGAGACTTAAGAACAAGAGGACGAGCGCAATGCCGTCAGAATAAGGTTACTCCCTCTTGCTTATTAATTCCTTGCATTTACTTAATTCCGTGGCTAATACCGAGTATTTATTAGCGTCCTTATACCTAATCTCCTCAAGATATTTCTTAGTCCCATTAATTATGACTCTAAGGATTTCACGTGATGACAGGTAATTCCCATACTTCTCCTGAACCTTATTAATAACGTCATTGCAGCTAATCAAGCCCCCACTCAGCAGACCTATGACGTAGTTTATGGCATCCTCCATGATCTTCTTAACCTCAGTCCAGTGAACATCGCCGGATCTAGTGTGAACAAGGCCCTGGGCAGGTAGGTTTGGTGACCAGGTATAACCGCAGTCCAGGCACTTAAATGTTAATGCGTCTGAGACGACGATGGCTATCCTTCTTGAGCCACACCTTGGGCATGAAATACCCTGAATAGACATAACCTACCTATGAGTCAATGTCTTATCTATAAAATGCTTATGCTAACTCTTAGGAATTATGACAATTATATTACTTACCATGCCTGACGTGCCTGCACTGTATGCCCCTTTGGCTGAGCCAGGAGATTATTGCCGGGCCAAAAACAATGGTACCTTACTAAGGTCATTAATGTTTTTTGAACCCGTAAGAAACATAGCAATTCTAAACTCCTTAAGTAACCTACTAATGAACCTCTTGGTTTCATCATACCCCTTAAGCGCAGCCAGGAGGAGCGGTCTCGACATTGAGAAGGCGTTCGCCCCAATGGCTATCGCCTTGGCACCATCAAGTCCACTCCTAACACCACCCGACGCAATTACCACGCCATCATAAACACTCCTAACCTCGCAAATAGATATTGCCGTCGGTATTCCCCAGCCATTGAATACGTCGGCTTCATCCATCGTACCAGCTCTTATGCTCTCAATCCTTATGAATGACGTACCTCCAGTACCTGCAACATCAATCGCATCTGGACTAACCTTAGATGCAAGCATCCTAGCAACCTCCATGGATATTCCATTACCAACCTCCTTAACAATCAAAGGCCTATTAGCAACCTTCTTAATGAACCTAAGCTTATCAATGACGCCCCTAAACCAGGGCTCACCCTCTGGTTGGAAAACCTCCTGGGCAGGGTTTAGATGTATGGCTATTGCGTCGGCATTAATCATGTCTATCGCCTGCGAGACCCAATCACTGAGCACCTTCTCATCAAGCCTAGAGACCTGCGGGGCACCCAGGTTGGCTATCTTGAGGGCTGTCGGAGCATTCTCGCAACGACCCTAAAGCTCCTAGCGTCTCAGGCTTAACGATAGCAACCCTCTGGGAGCCAACGTACATGCCAATACCAAACTCCTCAGCGCACTTAGCAAGTGTGGTGTTAATTTTCTCGGCAGTCCCCGTACCGCCAGTCATTGCGCCAATTATGAATGGGAACGATAGTCTCTTGTTGAATATTGTTATGGCTGTATCTACATCATCAAGATCAATCTCAGGCAGTGCCATGTGAATTAAATACACCTCGTTAAATAGGTTATTGCCTTCCTCAACATTCCGCTCCGAAGCAATCCTAATATGGTCATCCTTCCTACTCTCAATCATTCAAGCATGGATTAGCCAACGAAATAAAAACTTATCCTAGATTCTGCGTGATTTATAACTTATATAGTTATTAAGAGCTAATATATTGATTAAACCCGGTTCACAATATAAATTTATTAACGGAAAAGCTTCATCTTCGTTCGGTGATAAGAAAATGTTCATAGATAGAGATAAATCACGTAAAAACCAGGTAAATACGGAAAGAAGGATATATAGGGGATACACTGCTATTGAGTATTTGAGTGATGGCAGGGCGGTTTTATGGAGCGGTAGTAAGGCGTACATACTGTATCTATGAAGTATTGCTTAGAAATTGAAAATAATGTATTAGTAAAGTGTATATATATTAATTTTATCATTTATTTAGAGACTTCGTTTTTAACCAATTATTAATGACTTCACCTAGCCAATCTGGCACATTTACGTGTTTCATTAATGATTCCACCATTGATTCATTAAATTGGCAATTATTAATACTATTTACGAAATTAATGAACCAATTGGGAAGCCCTGATGTGGTGGCTATGGCGTAGATGAGCTCCCTACTTGTTATACTGCTTAATACGGTTTCGCCTAGCTCGGTGTTCATTAATAGGTAGGCGGCATAGGTTTTTCGTAGTATTGGGTCTGATTTAATGTCAGCGCTATTGCTATTATTGACATTAACTGACTTATTGCCACTTATCGGATCCTGTGTGTTTACTTGTTCAATCGCCTTTGCTGCATTTTTCGCGCTTACTTGCATGGTCTCAAGTGGTTGATGATGGAATGTTTCCTTACCCCTTAGGTATGAGAATACGGCAGCCAGCACGGCAAGTATGGCTGCCGTATGGTATGCGTAGTAGAAGCCACGGCCATTGCAGGGGCTATTGCGCTTGGGAAGAAGGTTAATTTATCGATATTACTGAATACACTGGCTGGTAATGATATACCTGCCTGCTCAATTAGGGTCCTTATTGGGTCATAACCGAGAAACGCCGCGAATAATGCGTAGACTGGCGGAATTGACACTAGCCTGTTGGCATCGTTTGCAGGAACCCCCGCGTTCAATAATGCATTATATATTGATTGTGATAGTGTCGTTGAGGCCCCAGTCAGGATTAAGGTTAGGAATATCGCGAAGCTCATTAGTAGGCCTATGTTTTGCATTGCTGACCTTAGTCCAGAGGCGGCTGACCTCTCAGTCGGCGGTACGGCGCTGAGTATTGATACTAGATTCGGTGATTGGAATAGGCCCGAGCCAGCACCCATTAGTAGTAGTATTGCTGCGAACAATACGTAGTTAAAGTTCGCTATTGGCAGTAGCGTCAGTAATTCAAAGCTAGTTGCAAGGAGTATTGCGCCCAATGTGGATACAACCCTGGCACCAAACTTATTCAGTAACTTACCACCTATTGGTGCGAAGATGGCATTAGTTATGCTACTTGGAATTAGGTATATGCCAGCCAAAGTGGTGTGTCGGCGTATGGGACACCATGAAGTGGCAGGTAAATCGCCTGTAGAAGCAGTGATAGGACGAATACATTGGCACCCTGGGCGAGGAATAGGAAGAGACTGCTCACTACACCGTAGGTGAACTGCCTAATCCTAAACAGTTTAACCCTGAGCATCGGCTCTGGATCTTGGACTCAATGAAGAATAATGAGCTAAATAGGGCACCACCAATACCAAGCAGTATCCAGACCATTGGATTACCCCAGCCTAGTGATGAATTTCCATATGGTGTCATAGACAGCATTAATCCCATGAGTAGTAGTACTAATGATACGGTTAGTAATGACGCACCAATCCAATCAATCTTAGCCTTCGCAAAGCCCGCAGGTAATCCATAGACGCTCCTGTACGCCCATACAATGCTGATAATGCCTATCGGTACGTTGTACAGGAATACCCACCTCCAGTTAATCGTGGCCAATAAACCCCCGATCACCAGGCCCAATATACTACCTGCACTAAATGATATGCCAACGATACCCTGCGCCACGCCCCTACGCTCCGGCGGATAAACATCGGTTATTAATGCGGCGCTATTGCCAAACATCATCGCACCCCCCAGCCCCTGTAAGAATCTGTAGGTCACCATTTGAATACCGGCAACTGCGCCGTAGCCTGGCGTTAAACCTAGCAGTAATGATGCCGTTGTGAATACGATATCACCAATGGTAAATACCCTACCCCTACCATACATGTCTGATAACCTGCCAATGAGGGCTACGGTAATCGCCATCACCAGTGGGTATGCGAACATTATCCACGCCATTATCATGAAGCCAATTGCCGTATTAATACTAAGCCCAATACCCCTGAGTATCGCGGGCAGCGCAATCACGACTGACGATACATTCATAGACCCCAGCAGTGCTCCAAGGAACGCATTTATCAATACGGCCCTTCTCTGACCCTCACTTATCGAAGCCCACAGTTCCCTTTGCATACGATTATGGCATTCGGAAGCCTAGCATTTATAAAACCTTCTTTGTTAGTGATATCGGCTATTTTCTCTATTTAGGGAAAGACTTAATTATTACTTTGTCATAAATAAGACATTGTGGAGAAGGCTTTAATCATTGGGCTTGGATTCATTGCAACGAACTTAGCTAAGCACCTAGTTGATAGGGGTTTCGATGTATATATAACCTATAGATCAGTTCGCGGTAGCAAGGCCCTTATGATGAAGGACTTATTGGAATTGAATGTTAAGCCGTATAAATTGGACCCCGGTAATTACGACGATACCGTAAAGCTCATCAACAATATTAAGCCAAATTACGTATTTAATACGGTCGGTATATTGAACGGCTCATGGACTGAATTATGGAACGCCCATGTTGAGGTTCCCCGCAATATCGCTAGGGCGATACTCAATGTTGATAGGTCAATAAAGCTGGTTCATATAAGTGCATCAGCAGCAACAGGGAGAATAGGTAGGTTCATAAGTGAGGAGTCTGTGCATTGCGACTTCTCGTATGTAAGTCCGAGGACGGATTATGAGAGGTCTAAGTGCGATGGTGAGAGGACCATTAAGGAGTTGGGCAATGAGGGACTTAATTACGTAATTGTTAGGCCGGCACTTGTTTATGGGTATTATAACGACCACAATGAATTCCTCAGTCTTTATAAGCTTGTGAGGATTGGATTGATACCGCAAATTAGCGGCCTTGTCAATGCCATCTATGTGGGTTACCTAGTGAAGGAACTTGAGAGACTAGCAGTTAGTGAGGAGTATAGAAACACGTTTCTTTATGCAACTGAATGTAGCATGTATAGTCTGGGTGAATTTGCTAGGCTAATGGCTGAGTATCTGAATATTAATGGAATTAGAATACCGCTGCCGCCTGGTATCGTTAGTTTATTCTTACCCAGTGGTGCTCGTTCATTGCTTAAGTACGTCAATGTGCAGTATGATTGTGGAAGTACGAGGAGGGTGTTGGGTGATGTTGAGCCTGCCATTGGTGTTGGTGTTAGGGAGATGGTTGATTGGTTGAGGAGGGTTTATGGATAGTAAGTATTTAATGGCTTAATAATGCGTGATCTTGATGAGTGAACCCAGGGTTGCAGGTATATTGATGCTCATCAGCGGAGCTTTTTTACTTGTGCCAGCACTGCTTCTGGTCCTTATGTCGATTATCGTGATTCCAATACCCAACATAGGCGTAACCATACTCTGGGCATTGTCGTTGATTACCATTGCGCTGGCTATAATGAATATAGGCGCCGGTATATTATTAATAGCTAGGCAAAGCGACACTGAGGCTAGGACACTGGGCATCGTGGTTGCCGCCCTGAACCTGGTCTTTACTTGGTGGACGTTAGTAGGCGCCGTGTTTGCTGTCATCGAACTCGCACTCCTGATTTAATTAGCCCTGAAGGTAACGCCTTAAATAATATTCGGTGCTTTACTATACCGTGAGAGTAATTCCACTGGGGATTGGTGGTTGGGTATCAAACCCGCTGCTCGGCAATGTATCACTGATGGTGGAGACCGGTAAATCAAGGATTTTAATTGACGCTGGTGAAGGTACTTACAGGGCCTTAAGGACTTGTGGTTTCGACGTGGATAACCTGGACCTCATACTCATAACACATAGGCATGGTGATCACGTGATGGGCCTATCGACTCTGGCGTTATTCGCCAAGGCCAAGGGAATAATGCTCAGGGTTTATGGACCTAGAGACGTGGATCTGCAGAAGCTCTTTGATGCATTAGGTATACCGCAATACCTATCAGCAATAGAATTTCATCCAATTGACCCAAGCCCAGAGCCATTAACGGTGATCATCGGCCATGATTACAGGATAACCGCGGTTTTGGCGGATCATGCAATACCGACACTGGCATATAGGATTGATGGATCTGATGGATCATGCGTAACATACAGTAGCGACACTAGGCCTACTTCAAATATTGTGAATCTTGCCAAGAACTGTACATTACTTATCCACGAGGCGTCCGGAAACCCAGGCACTGAGGAGGTATCCCACTTACATGGACATTCAACGACAAGTGAGGCACTACAAATAGCTAGGGAGGCCGGTGTTAAGTACTTAATGCCGGTGCATTATTATGTGGAACCACCCATATTAAGTGGTACACACTGTGTGAATATAGTTATTCCACTACCATGTACTCCACTTGACACCCAAAGATTAAAGTGATTGATTTTGTATAAGATTTACTTATTTTATGATATTGAAGTATTAATTGGAATAATATAAAGACACTGGTCCTAGAAAATACTTATAACCTGGGCATCATAAGATACTATGTGAGGAGTGGCATCTCACGCACGACCTGGGTTATAATCGGCGTTATAATAGTGGTTATAATCGCAATTGGCGCCTATTACTATATTAAGTCAGTAACTGCGCCAAAAACAGTAACCATAGTCGTTGTCGCCTACTCAGGAACCACTGCTCAATTCATACAATTCGCTGGTCAATTATTCCATGAGGAACACCCCAATGTAAATGTTGAGGTTATTACATACCCATTTAGTCAGTACGTTACTAATGAATTAACAGCACTCGAGGCCCACTCAACTGAGTATGACATTATAGAGTTCACATCAACATCATCGCTTAGGTTCGTGCCTTACGTATTACCGCTTAATCCATATGTAGGAACCCTATTTAATATGAGCGATTTAATGGCTCCCCAGGAGGCCTTTGGCGGTGAGTTCTATAATACTACGACCGGGCAGATTGAATATATTGGTATAGCGTATGAGACGGTAACCTACATGCTAGCCTATAAGTGCTCGATATTCAACAACCAAACACTGGCTCAGGAGTTCTATAGTGAATATGGTGTCGAGTTCAACCCATTAACCTGGCAGAATTGGACAACCGTGCTTGATGTCGATCAATTCCTAGTGGGGAATGGCATCACTAAGTACGGCGTCCTAATTGATGACCACGTATCACACGGTATAATAGATGCTTACCCAGCAGTATTTGGTTGGTGGTACATGAGGGATCCGAACCTTAATGATGGCAGGATTGGTGGTCTACCCAACTTCAACATAATGTTCTACGGAGCACCAGCGCCAGGCTGTACATACCCACTACCCGACTTCAACACCACGGATGGTATTGAGGCACTCGAGGTCTATAAGGAACTTGTTTCATATGAACCACCGCCAAACGTCACGCCTGTAACTTATGATAACCTACCAGAACTATATGCCGAGTACGCACCTGCTGCGTTAATGTTCGTTAGTCAATTATCATACCTACCATCAAGCGTGTACAATGATACGTGCTTAGCACCATTACCGGGTGGCTACGCCGAGACCGGTACTAACTTCCTCGCCGTCAGTAAGTACTCAACGCATAAGCAGTTGGCTCTTGAATTCCTTGCATTCCTGGTATCGCCTCAGGTCCAGGTATATGAGTACCTGTACTTCCATAAGTTCCCAATATCGAAGGAGGCATTCCAAATGCTACTGAGTATAGTACGCTTAGTCCGCATGATAAGGAATTGCTCGAGGCAGTTTATGACGCGGCTCAGTACGCCTGGGCAAACCCGCCAAACATACCACCAACATACCCAGAGTTAATACCAAGCTTTAACCAGGAGGTATTCGAATATCTACTTGGGCAAGTGAGTGCTCAGGAGGCAATGAATACTGCCGCTGCGTCTTGGGTAAACGCCCTTGTTCAAACCTACGGTTCTTGTTCAGGCTAATACTACTTAAGTCATAATTGTGTTAAAAATTAAAAATTAATTTTTACGGTGAGTAATTGAGTCGATATGAGGAGGTTTTGGTTAATACCGTATTTAATATACATACTTGCCTTTGGACTAATTCCATTAATCCTAACCTTCTACTTCGTTGGTTTTACCCCAACTTCAATAAAGGGTTTAATAGCAGATTTTCCACCAGGTACATTCAATTTGGCTCTCTATAACACATTGCTTTTCGCAACAATGACCGCATTATTATCAACAATGCTTGCATTGGTGTTGGCCATCAGGGTTGATAGCTTACCCATGAAGTGGCAGGTACCGATGTCATTAATAATACTTGTACCATACACAATACCGTTCATATCATCATCGATGATCTGGTATACACTCTTCGACCCAATGTACGGGCCGTTCTATTACCTATTTAAATTATTTCATATACCCATGCTAAACATGACCACAATACCCGGTCTATCGATATGGTCTGTGATCATTGTTGGCGTATGGAGCAGCACATCCTTTGCCTATCTAATGATCATTGGTGGGCTTAAGTCAATTAGTAAGGAGCTTAAGGAGGTCTCCCAGGTAGACGGTGCCTCCCTCTCACAGTACTATAGCGGTGTTGCATTGCCCTATATTTTCAAGATAGTACTCACGGCATTCCTAGTGATATTCGTGCTTCAATTGGGTAACTTCGACATACCATACGTATTGACTGAGGGAGGGCCTGGTTACTCATCAACAACACTACCCCTACTCATATTCGATTTACTATACTTCATTGGTGACTTCTCCGGCGGTGAGGCAGCTGCAGCGTTACTTGCGGCCTTAGCCACATTACCAGCTGTGGCACTGTTATACGTCATGCGTAGCGGCGGCCTTTACGTGAGACTCCCTACGATTAAGATTCCGGATAGGGTCTATGATTCATTACTGTGGATATTAACAGTAATAATACTACTATTCCTACTATTTCCTGTTTACTGGATGGTCGTACTTGCCTTTAGGCCGAGCATTTATGACTTCATATCACCACCAATACTATACCCAGTCGCCTTTACAATAAATTACTTCGTGAACGCAATTACGAACTCTGCATCATACATCTCCACAAGTCTCATTGTTAGTGCATTCGTTGCATTGATCTCCGCAATATTGGCAGGCACCGCATCATACATAATGTCTAAGCAAAACATTTACTGGCTATTACTAATCACGATATATCTATACTCATTGCCATCCACAAGCTTCATATTCCCAATATACACCTATTCATGAACTCGGGACTCCTAAACACCTGGTGGGCGTTGATACTTGCTGAGCCATATTCACGGTAACACTGTCAGCCTGGCTCCTCTTCAATATATACAGGGACCTGCCGAATGAGTATCAGGAGTTGGCTGAGATTGAGGGTGCCTCCTCTACTTATACGTTGTTTAGGATCATAGCTCCAATAACCAAGAGTAGTTGGTTCATGGTAATGATACTATCCTTCATAATAAGCTGGCAGTTATTATTCTACCCATTAATACTAACGGAGACCCCATGGCTATTCAACTTCCCGCCAACGGGCGCACAGACAGTAACCATATTCGCAATAGAGGCAATAAGGAGTAAGGCTGTTGATTGGGGATTACTGGCTTCATCGGCACTTGTGGTTGCGTTACCAGTCATGGTGCTTAGCTACATAATAATGGGTAGGTTGCTCGAGGGCTTCAACATTGGTGGTATAAAGGGATAATCAAGTGTATTCATTTTAATTAAGTATTCATATGAATACATGATGAGAAAGGTTTTTAAATCCGATATCAGAAGCGATATTGGTGATAAGAATGTTCGGCATAACGAGGTGGGGTGCGTGGATAATACTAAACCAAATAACGGATAGGATAAAGATGAGCGATTTAAGAAGCAGGGTACCACTCTACGGCGCAGCTTTGATTACGCAATAAGCGCTCTGCAAATGGCTGGCTTGATAAGGGTTGTTAAGGAGGGTAATGAGGAATACGTGGAATTGACAGACCTAGGCAAGAGCTTCAAGAGCTGGTACACAAGCTACCCATACCCACCCGCACCGTGGGGCCCCGGCTGGGTTGGTTCTACGGAGGGTGGCATGGCGGAAGGCGTTGGTGGCATTGGTGGTAATATAAACATAATTCATTAATCATTAAAAATTAAATGTTTTTACTTTATTATTTCCGTTGGTATTTTCATAATTACCTTCGCCATTGGCGATACGATATTGGCGGCCAACCTCACAAGCGTCACCATGCTACCCCTAACCTCCAGCTTCCTAAATACACTGAGCATGGTCGTTACCGGGTCACTTAATCCGCTGAGGACCTTGAGCCATACATCGTAATCGGCGATGACCACGTGTTGGTATGAGTTAATGTCCGGGTTTATAATGAGGGAGGCTTCATTACATGAATTATTAAACCTAAGGAGCACGCCTATCGTTTCAATTTTATTAACGCCGTACGTTCTCTGTAGATGGTTTATTACGCCTGGCTTAGGTTCCTGCCGACAAGTAGTACGTCTATTCTCCAACCATTAATTGCATTAAGGAAGTCCCTATCGCCGTTAAGCCTGTACAGAGGCATTTACCCACTCCCTACTTGGGAATATGTAATTCACATGATGCCTTTCACACCAATGTTTTAAACATTCTCTTAATTCAATAGCGATAAGTAACTGGTTAAGCATCTAGCGAATCCTAGCCTACATTTACGACAGTCATCAGTGTACCACGGCCTTAGGCATTGCGTCATGGCCTCCTGGTAAATCCTCCTTGAGTATTCAACTCCTTGATTTATCACAAGGTTAATATAGAGCACCCTCATAAAAACTTACGAAAACTCTTTAAGCAATAATCATTAATTAAAAGGTTCACTTTCTAATAAGTGAATATTATTCATGTATTATTATGATTTCCCAAAGCGTATAATGCTTTATCATATATACACCTGTAGAAAGAGCATGCATTTAGTTGCTTTTATTTATGCTTTCAATTGCTAATTAACTAGAGATAGAAATGCAACATTTAATAAAAATATTTAACCTAAGCCTATTACTAGCAATTTAGGTATTTATATGTTTCACAATGTCTTTGGCCCAGTGCCCTCACGTAGATTAGGCAGGTCACTTGGTGTCAATGTTGTTCCACTTAAGTACTGCAATTTCAATTGCATATACTGCCAACTGGGCAGGACTAAGCACGTAATAAATGACCTGAGAATGTTCTACCCACCTGAGGATATTATCAGGGAGTTGGAGATCGCAGTGAGGACTAGGATTATGACTACCTAACATTTATCGGTGATGGGGAACCAACGCTTTATGCCGGCCTGGGCAAGTTAATTCAGTGGGCCAGGGATAACCAGGATAAGCCCTTGGCGATATTGACCAACGGGGCCAAGCTAATTGATGAGAATGTCAGGACATGGTTAAGCGAGTTGGACGTGGTTAAGGTAAGTACTGATGCTGGAAGTGAGAGAACGTTTAGGCTAATTAATAGGCTCATAGGGAGATAACCTTTGACAGATACATAGAGGGCATTGAGAGATTCCGTGAGGTGTTTAGTGGGCAGATATGGACTGAGGTGATGCTTGTTCATGGAGTAAATGATAATGAGGATGAGATAGAACGTATTGGCGACGCCTAAGTAGGTACAGACCGGATAGGGTCTACATGATGGTGCCCACAAGACCGCCCGCTGAGCCCTGGGTTAAGCCACCAACATCCGATGTGCTAATGCACCTTGCCAGGGTGCTTTCGAGGTATGTGAATAGTGATAGGATCTTCATAATAGACTATATTGAGAGGGGGGAGTTTCATATAGATAGGAATGACCCGGTGAATAGCTTGTTAAACATACTCAAGATACAGCCAATGACTGTTGAGCAGGTGATGGACGTTATCAGGAGGAATAATCTAGATATGGATATTCTCGATAAGATAAGGAGTTTGACTAGGGAGGTTGAGTTTAATGGCATTAAATACCTGGTATATTCAGGGGAGTGATTGCTGTTAAATATATAATTAATATATAGGCGGTGCTTAAATTAGAAAAGATAGGCATAAGTATTTATGCTGGGATCACTTATATTTGACGTCGCAATTATTGGCAGTGGCATTGCTGGGGTATCTGTTGCCCGTGAATTATCCCAATACAACGTTAGTATTGCAGTTATTGATAGACATAGCGATGTTGGCCTGGAGAGCACGACCACAAACCACAACCTGGTCTGCCAAGGCGGTGACTCACTAACCTTTAGGCCAGGTACTCTTCATGCCGAGTTGAATATTAAGAGCATACCACTTTGGCCGAAGCTCGCTGATGAGCTTGGTTTCCCATTGAGGAGAATTGGTGGTCTTTGGTTGATTAGGGATAAGGCTGACTTTAGGAGGTACCTAAGGCTTTACTCAAGGGCCTTTAAATCATCACTTGAGCCCAACGCGCCTTACTACATACCTGAGGGTAGTTTTCAACCCCTTGAGTTTGTGGATAGGAAGCGATTATTGGATATGGAGCCATACATTACACCAAGCGCTCTAGGAGCCTTGCACGACCCAAACCTATGCATAACCGACCCCGTTAAGGTTGCCAAGCCCTTGCGGAGAATGCCAGGGCTAATGGCGTCGAGTTCCTACTTAACCAGGAGGTCACTAGGATTGAGAGGCGGGGAATAACATACAATATCTATACTAAGCAGGGCTTGGTCATTAAGTCGACCTTTGTGGTTAATGCGGCCGGTATTGAGGTTGATAGGATTGCCGAGATGGTTGGCGCGAGAAACTTCTCTATCGTGCCGCTAAAGGGCACCTTGACGGACTTCGACGAGGAGGTTGGTAGGTTAATAAGTCATGAAGTTCACGTACTGCCTAGGATAGAGGACATGCCTCATGTAAAGGCAGTACTACCCAATATTTACGGTCTCGCCAGGTCAGGCATTTACCTCGAGCTCACGTATAGGAGCGATAGGGTTGTCCGTGAGGAGGCCGTTAACCATAACATCAAGGTTGCTAAGGAGTTATTCCCTGAAATACCCTTTGAGAGGCATGTCGTCAGGTCGTTCATAGGCTTCATGGCTTACACAAACGCGGACACCGGTTGGCATGACTTCGTGGTAGACATACCGGATTACGTACCAAATTGGGTCAACATAGTGCTTGGGCCGGCCGGCGTATCCGCCTCGCCAATGCTCGGTAAGAAGGTTGTTGAGTTATTAATGCAGTCGGGGCTCAGGCTCGAGCCTAAGAAGGGCTTTGACCCAAGGGCTAGGAAGGGTGTGCAGTCATGAGCGCGCCAATGTCCTTAACCCTCGACGTCGCCAGAAAGATGATTGATGCAATGATTAGGTATGCAAGAGACAATAGGGTATTGCCAGGCAGTTTTGCCGTGGTTGATGAGGGCGGTCACGTAATCGCGGCTGAGCGTAGAGACAACGGCTTACCGGCAACCTTCGACATAGCAATTGACAAGGCCTGGACCGCGGCAACGATGAAGACCTCAGCCAGGGTTCTCGAGGTTATTACTAGAGGCCAGGGTTGGAGACTCAATGTTAAGTATGGCGGTAGACTCACGATAATCCCTGGCTCAGTACCGTGGTCTCAGGTAATAAGGTCATCGGCGGCATAGGGCATAGCGGTGGTTCTGCTGAGGAAGATGAGGCAATAGCACAGGCTGGGCTGAGTGCATTTTATAGGGAGGATCATATTGACTTTACTGGTGAGGATATGCTTAGGTCATTGAGGAGGATTGCCGATGCCGTGATTAACTACGTCATGGAGAGGAAGTTACGCCCGGTAGCCATAACGATAGTTGATGAGTGGGGATGGCCAGTACTGATTTATAGGATGGATGGGGTCCCCTACGGCTATATTGAGGCTTCACGTGATAGGGCTTGGACAGCGGCAGCCTTTAGGGTTCCATCAGACGCTGCGGTTAATGAGGTCGGTATTAATTACGGCGTTGGCTGGAATGAGAGACTTACAGTAACGGCCGGTGGAGTACCATTTAGGCTCCAGGGCTCAATGTTCGCAATGGGTATTGCCGGTAATAGGCCTCAGGATGATAAGGAAATAGCTATTTCAGCACTGAAAAACGCTGGTGCAGAGCCTATTGCCTAAGCCCAGCCCCTAATCCACATCACTCATCAGTTGGGCAAGTCATCAGCATCAAAATAAGGCTTGTGCAATGAATTATTAACCTTACTTTAATAATGACCACACTTAAAAATAGGATTTCTAACCAACCATGTGAGCACAAGAATCAGTCACATAACGTACTACGTAGACCTGCGCTCAGCCTATGTGCAATTCCTAGGATGCAACTTCAACTGCCCATGGTGCATAAGGAAATTAACCCCATGGGACCATCATTTAGGCAATGATGAATTGGCTAGGTTGAGGTTCCAGGGGTTATTGGGCATTAATGAGTTTCTGGAAATAATTGATAGCGCCATTAATCAATACGGCATGGAAGAGGCCGTCCTCGGAGGTGAAGAACCAACAATCGACTCAACTCTACCTATAATAGTTAGAGAATTGAATAACAGAAAGTTGAGAATAAGACTATTAACTAATGCCTACGAAATAAGCAATGAATTACTAAACGAACTAAGGCAATGTAGGGATTGCGAGGTTGTCATTGGGATTAAGACCCTCGACCCAAACAGGCACATTAAATACACGGGCAAGTCCCTCGAACCTGTCCTAAGGAATATAAAGCGATTAGTAGAGAATGATGTTAAGATTGTTTTTGAGACGGTGTTAATACCTGGCTTAAACGACGTTAATGACATAGAGGAAATAGCAAAATACCTTGCAAACATTACAAGGGATCCAGCCCTAATAATTGACCCATTAATTCCAATACCAGGCACGCCCTGGAGAAGACCAACACAGGAGGAATTAAATGAGGCAATGAGCAGAGCAGACAGGTATGTTAGGGTAATGACCCATGAAAAAATCGGAAGACCCAGTAGGGTGGTTGTTCTGCATCCAAGGCCTTAACCATAGGAATATTGTGAGATGGCTTAACCCTGCATCTATCTCCTTGATCACCTAATTAACACAATACCGTTAAAACAACAAGGCAAAGCCCTACGTCCCTTAATGGGATTTACGTACAATATTAAGCGTGGCTTCCCTCATTGATGACTCACGACGTTGTTCCTATCTAGTTAGTTATTTTGTGAATACTTGGATAATGTTTAAAAACTAGTAATTTTTTTTAATTACCTGATCGATATGTATGACGGAGGTAAAATCCCTGGAGGATCTGGCAAGGACAATGGACGCCCTGGGCCATCCAATAAGGCTGAGGATAATCGCCCTACTGAAAATGAATGGGTCCCTCTATCTGGCGGATATAGCGAAGAGGCTTGGCATAAGCAGGGCATTGGCGAAGGTTCACCTGAACAAGCTTCAGAGGGCTGGTTTGGTGGTATCAAGGGTGGAGTTAATACCTGGGGAGGCGAGGGCCCTGAGGTATTACCAGTTGGTGGACTTCAAATTGACCGTGGACCCAGACTATATAGTGAAGCTAATGGGTGGTGATTATGAGTAATGGACTAAGTGAGAGAGGGTTGATAATTGTGACTGCCATTGTGTGGGCCGCCATAGCAGTGTCGATTTCCTTCATCGTGGCTTATACAGGCATTGACGGCATCCCGTTCGCTTCGTGGTACTCATCATCGCCATACCAGTGTGGGCAAGGGTAATCAGGGAGAGAAATAGACCCAGCACCGACCTAGAGAGACAGATAACCGAGTTAAGCAATAGGATCAGTGAATTGAACACTAAGATGGATGAGCTTAAGAGGGCTATGGAGGAGTGATTATGATGGATCACGCTATTAAAGCTGCCATTGCAATAATGATAATTGCCGTGGTGGCGTACATAGTAATATACGTAGTACCTGCGCTACTACCCAGGGTAACCTATAACACAGGCTACGATGCAGAACCCACAGTGGCAATAAACTCAGAAATACCCGGCTCCATACATGTAAGCACATACAACGGCTCTCAAATTGAAGTAAGCAACATAATAACCTACACACCACTAATACCCAAACCAAGCATAAACTACACATCAAAACAGGCAGGCAATGCACTATACATACAGTTATCCTCAACCACATGCCCAAGGGAGCAATTCTATCCCATATTCACATGCATAGTAGGCACAAATGTATACCTACCACCAGGAGTTAAGGAACTTCTTTTCAACGACTCGGCATCGATCATAAACATTCAAGTCAACAACATAGGTAATGCCAACTTAAACCTATCAAGCTCAGTTATAAACATGGACCTAGAAAACATAGGCAACGCAAACCTGGAAATATCAGCAACAACAGGCATAATCAAAATACAGGGGACAGGAAACTACAGAATCAACGTAACAAGTTCATCAATAACCATAGACACATCACCCAACACCTGCCTACAAATAAACGCGATATCAAGCTCAGTAACATACCCAGGAGGCGCAATAGAGGCACGGGCTCAAAGTACATTATACAATCAAAGTGCATAACCCACGTTATTCTTCAATCTATGTCAAGTACGATTTCAATAAGTTAAGAATTGCGGAATTGGCTAATTCCCATTAACTTAGCGGTTAAAGTTTATTAGAACCTGGGGTTTGGGTTGCCCTCTCGTTGGTGAGGCGACTGTGGATAGAGGTAGGTTCCTCGCCATAGGTTTTGTAATCATGTGTTTCAACTCGCTTTATCAATACTCCTGGAACGCGCTAGAATCGCTTTTGATGGCCGGATTTAGGGCCAGCGTTGTTCAGGTGGCACTAGGCTTTGCATTGTTTAGTATATTCTCGTCACTATTTCAACCGGTGGGTGGTCATTTCGCAGATAGGGATGGGCCTAGGAAGGTCGGTATAATTGCCTCAGTGCTATCCGCATTGGGTTTCCTGGGAACCTACGCATTCCACGGTATTTATTACTTCTACGTGTTTTGGTCCATGGGAAGTGTTGGTGAGGGCGTACTCTATGGCATAGCCGCCAACATGGCCATGAAGTGGTTTAGGGATAGGATGGGGTTCGCCACGGGCATCGTGTCAATGGGCTTCGGCCTGGGCTCCGCAATCGCCAACCCATTCATATCAATGGCCCCCAATTACGGCGTGGTCATGTTGGCCATAGGGCTCATTGAGGTGACCGTACTGCCCATACTACTGTGGTTTTCGGAGTATCCAACAAAGCTAACTGGGCAAAGGCCTGGCCAGGTGATTCTAACCGGTAGGTTCTGGTTGATTTATGTGTCATTCGTGGGGACATCGTTCCCTTGGCCGTGGTATCCTCCGAATTACCTGTGGTTGGTAAAGAACTGCCGCAGTGGGAGCTCGTTACATTAATATCCGTGTTACCCCTATTAAGTGGTGGTATGAGGCCGCTCTTCGGATTTATTGCAGATAGGTTAGGCATACTGAGAACTACGCTTCTCCTGAATGCTCTGCTGACCATCGGAGCCGTATTACTCTGGGTCGGTCAGGTGGCGGCGTCAACGGCGTTAATAGGCTTTGCAGGAGGTTCAATGATTACGCTATACTTCAACGTAGCCGGTGAAGTCTTCGGTACGAGATTCTCCACGGTAAATAGCGGGATACTATACACAGGCAAGGCGCTTGGCGGTATACTAGGAAGCCTAGTATTTGCTTTAATATACGCAATTAGTGCAATCTGGGCAATGCTATTTAACGCATCCCTGGCACTAATTGGCGTACTAGCACTACTTCCAGTGTTACTAATGGCAAGAAGTACCATAAAGGTCGGGGCAAGGTAAACCACCATCACTATTAAATAATCTTCATCAAGTAAGCCTTACTGGGCCCAGCCTACTTTAGGCAAATAAATATAAAACGTGTAACTCAATACTTATAAAGTAATAATGATATCAATTAATTGTGAGTTCAGTTCATGCCGAGATTCCTTATCCTCAGGAGCCTAAGCAACCATTGCTTCTGCTTGTTGATGTGTCGGGCTCAATGACCCCTAGAATTATTAGGTTAGTTTCCGGCCTTAAGTTACTTAAGGAGGAAATTCTCAAGGATGACGTTGCTAAGAGGAGGGTTGAGGTTGCAATAATGGCGTTTGGCGGCAACAATGATGAGAGTGGCGTTAGGCTGGTTCAGGACTTCACACCGGTTGAGAAGCTCGATATTGATTACATAAGCGGCTTACTAATTCCTGGAGGTCTCACCCCAATGGGTAATGCGTTACTTAAGGCTATTGAGACTGTTGAGAGGAGGAAGCAGCAGTATAAGGATCAGGGCATTAATTACTATAGGCCATGGATCTGGCTAATTACGGACGGATACCCAACAGACATATTCACACCAACCGACCAATTACTGATCTTACCCGGTAATCATATCATAATTATTGATGATGAGGTTAGAAAAATGATGCAGGAGGAGCAGATCTTTTCGGGTATAAATAATCCTACGGCATATACATATAAGGATGCAGGAACAGTACCCGTTTACCTGAGGGATGAGACTATAAGTAAGCTGCGCCAGAGACCTATGGCTGACATAACCAAGTACTGCAGTAATGACTTATATAATACGGTCGTCTCAAGGCTTAAGGCTGGTATTGAGGGTAAGAAGTTCATAATTTGGCCCGTGGTTGTTGGTAAGCCTGGTGAGCTTGACCTAGTGCTCGGCTTCATGGTTCTTAGGGATTGCATAATGAGTAAGGTTGATCCTTCGAGACCTCCTGTCTGGCTTGAGGATACTGAGCAGAAGTGGAGCGCAATGTTCCAGTGGCTATCAACGAGTATCAAGCTAACATCAACAAGCAAGCCAGGGGAGACACAGAAGCTACCGGACATAAGTGGCTGGGCGCAGATAAAGGTTGTATAGCCAAGGTATTAATAAGGGGTCAATAAATGCTCAAAATAATTGGTACATCACTGATTGGTATCATCCACAGAAAAAGAAGCGGTAAGCTCCAGGACTTCTTTGACATATATCTCAATTACTCTAGGTACATTTATTATAATGACTCAAGGATTGATGAATTAATCATCAAGGGGGTTAAGGGTATTGATTATGCCTTCGTGTTCGTGGCTGATGGAGCTGGCTCCGCTAGGTATGGCGGTGATGGAGCTAGGTATGCAGTTAACTCAGTAATGAATTTCGTGAAGGGTAAAGCCTTCGATAATGACACACCCGAGCAATTATTGAGACAGATCCTTAAGGTTGCCTTGGATGGCGTTAGGCGTGGGGCTAATGAGCTTAATGCGAGCATTGATGACTTGGCAACCACATTCATTGCACTATACACTAGGGGTAAGGAATGCTTCTCCGTAAGTGTCGGTGATGGCTTTGTAATCATTGATGACGGTAATGAGCTCAGGTTACTTAACGAGCCTGTTAAGGGTGAGTATTTCAATGAGACGCAGTTTATCACTAGCCCAGAGGTGATTAGGGCCATTGAGGATGAGTTAATAGAGGTTAGGAGCAGTGGGTGCAATGCCTTTGCCGTGGCAACGGATGGGCTTTGGCCAACGATAATTAATGGGAAGCCATATGAGAGGTTTTACAGGCCAGTAATTGATTACTTGAGGGTTAATGATGTTGATAGGACCGCTGATGAATTAGTAAATCTCCTTAGGAGTGCCCAGGGGAGGTATCCATCAGTCTATGATGATGATTTGACGTTGGTGGTTGGTGCCTATGAGTAGTAGGTTCATTATTGAGTGGGCGCCATATGCACGTGATTACCTAGCACCGATAAACTGCCCAGTGCCGTCACGATTGGTGAGGAGGTTGGTAGTGGTGGTGAGGCCGTCATATACTCAACACGTGAATTACCCAACGCCTTAATTAAGATTTACCGCACCAACGATCCAAAGGAACTCCAGCTTAGGGAGAGGAAGGTTAGGGCGATGATTAAGGCCAAGCCCCAGGAGCCAACGTCGGGGCACATAACATTTGCATGGCCGCTGGGCGTAGCCCGTGACGAGGATGGAAACTTCAGAGGATTCATAATGCCATACATAAGAGGTGCTGTTGAATTATCAAGTATATTAATACCATATGACTATGAGTGGATTAACAAGTTCAGGAATTTCGGCGTACCTATTGATAGATTAAATGAAATTAAGAGAAATATTTCACTATTTAAGGTTGGTGTTGCTCTTAATCTTGTTAAGGCCGTTGGCTATCTCCACGTTGTTGGTCACTATGTTGGTGACCTTAATGATAGAAATGTACTGGTTAATGATAATGGCTTCGTGACTCTAATAGACACGGACTCCTTCTTCATAAGGGACCCGGACACTGGTCAGGTCTATCCGAGCGAGGTTGGTGTTGGTGAATACACAGCACCCGAGGTCCTTAAGGGAATAATTAGCGCGGATAAGAGAAATGCGAACACAGACATGTTTTCACTCGCCGTAATAATCTTTAAACTACTCATGAATGGTTTCCACTCGTTTGCAGGTACAGTACTAACTAGAGAGAGTAATACCATTGAAGACAACATTAGGGAATGCGTATCACCATACTTCGGTCCAAAGAAAAATGTGGTTATAAAGCCCAGGTCTAAGTACGCACCTAACCTAAGTGAGTTACCTCCGGACCTTGTTAAGCTTTTCGATCAGGCCTTTAACTGTGAGGGATTACCAAGACCTAGCGTAACGGATTTCGCCAAGGTTCTTGAAAAGTATTACTATGAGATCAAGCAAAGGGCGCCCACACCCAAAATACCATGCGCATTCCCTAATGGAATTCTTGAACTTAAAGAATTCGAGAGAAAGTATAGGGAGAATAGGTTGGGATTTACTCAAACAAGCATTGTGGCCCACATCGAATCAGTCATTTACGAGATGCTCAAAGACGCTGAAGCCCAGGGTTGTTCATTAGATGAAGTTGAGGACTTAATAATTGACATAATAGTCGATGCTCTCGAGAGGTTGGGGATTGACCGTGAAAAAAATAGTAATGGGGTATTTACACGGAATTCCTGAGATAAGGAGGAAGATGCTCCTAAAAATCTTCCCTGGATTAGCCCCATCAGCAACCCCATTACCTCCACCACCATCTTTACCACCGTCACCTTCACCACCGTATAAACCTCCGCCATTACCTCCATTACCAAGTCTTGATCAACAATTAATTGATGCCATAAAGAGAGGTGATTTAAACAAGGTTATTGATTTAATTAAGGCAGGTGCGAATATTAACACAAGAGACAAAATTAACAGCTGGACACCACTGCATTACGCAGTTTCAGGGAACCATTTTGATATTGTGAGACATCTAATTATACATGGAGCTGATGTTAACGCTAAGGATGATTATGGTAGAACGCCATTGCACATAGCGGCTGGGAAGGGTTACCTTGAAATTGTTAAGTATTTAGTTGAGCATGGAGCTGACATAAATGCTAAGGATAGTGATGGTAAAACCCCCATTGATTACGCCAAAGAAAATGGTCATAACAATGTCGCCAATTACTTAAGGAAGGCAATAGAGGATAAGGCAAAAAGCAGATATCAGCAACCAGTAAAGAAGGGAACACCAAGTTACGAGTTAATCCGAGACCTTACTGCGGTGGTTTCCATAGCATTTTCAGTAGGCTTTCTACTATACTCAATCGGAATGCAGGCCTTGATGTTTTCCATATTTTCGGTAATACTTGCAACAACTGCAATAGCGCTTAAGCCTAGGTGGTTTACAGTAACCTGGCTTATTGCAGTATTACTTACGATGATGGTTCTCGCTTACCCATGGACAATAACGTTAGCTATAGCATTATTCATACTTTACTTAATATTCCTATTAACGTATTGGGGAACTCAGAATAGATAAAAAGCCAAAATAATGCTCTTATTTACTACATACTAAATATGTTGGTTCGAAGTCCTCGTATACCGTTACTGGAACCACGTTATTATTAACAATGACGATTACGTAATAATCATTGGTATACTCATTATTTGTTAAGGAAATCGACTCGCTTATTGATGAACCCTCCCACTCATAAATATATGACCATGATTGACCCTCAATATAATTTGTGAGATTAACCCAATCCATGATGTATACCACAACAGGTCCGTCATTTGATGATACATATATATTACCATAAAGCGTGCAACCATAGGGCACAAATACGAGGCCAAAATACTGTTGATACCCTGAGTCTATCGTGGCATTGCCCTGTCCTGACTCACCATACATTATTGCATTAATTAGATTAGATACATTTTCGTAATTTTGCTGAAGTACATAATAATCCTGTTGAAGTACATAGTAATTGCTTTGTAATGATTGATATTGAGATAGTAATGGACCGTACTGGCTCTTCATATTCGTATAATTTGCCAATATTTCTGTGTAATTACTCTTAAGGATTTCGTACTTATTCTGCAATGCTTCATATTGGGAATACAATTCTTGGTAATTTATCGTCAATTCGTGGTTTTCATAGACTGAAAATGCAGTAATACCTGTGAGGATTACTGCAAGTATTATTATTGCAATTAATAATACCCTTAGCTTATTCATCATCTAAAGAGGTTATATTACTGCTTATTTACTTTCTCTCCACAATTAACAAATATATTAGATGGGTGGTTTTGTTGTGTTGGTGATGGTGTTGTTAGTGTATTCCGTAGCAGTTTGGTGGGTGTATGCATTTTCCGTCTAGTACTATTGCCATTGGTTTTAAGGTCCACTCGCCGATGCCTGGTGTTTCTGTCATAAGCATTATCTCTGCAACTGAGCCATCACTGAAGTCAATGCTTAGGTGAACACCAACACTGGCTCTATCGAGTATTCCATAGGCACCGCCACCATAGGGTCCATGCCCAATATTCACCGCACCCAACTCCCTAAGCCTTGAAACCAACCTATCGAGGTATAAATCCCTAGCCCTCTCGAACGGCGGTTGAGCATTGAACCCTCAACAACCTCCTCAACACCACAAAAGCTCAAAACCCACGAACCATCCCGAAACAACAACCTAACACCATCAACCAAACAACCCAAACCACCAAGCAAAGAATCACCATCCATATAAAACAAATAACAGGACAAGAACTATTTAAACATTATGCATAACTCACATTAAGCGCCCTAAACGACTTAATGTTACGAGACACTACGATAATCACCATAATCCTGGCACTACATTAATTAAGCTTAAAAGGATGTGAATTCTATTAATGTCAATGAGCCTTCTGAAAGTTTAAGCGAGGATTTGCTCGATGCGGTTATTAAGTGTAACGTGGATAGGGTTAGAGAGTTGCTTAAGGTGGGTGTGGACATAAATATTAAGGATATGTATGGTAAGACACCACTACACTATGCCGTGGAGAATAAGTGCATCACCATCACTGAGTTACTGCTTAAGCATGGTGCTGACATCAATGTAAGGGATAAACATGGTAACACGCCACTACGTTATGCCGCAATGTGGGGCATAGCTGAGATTGCTGAGCTCTTACTTAAGTATGGTGCTGATGTGAATGAGAAGGATGATGATAATGAGACACCGCTGCACGAGGCCGCATTTTGGGGCAGGTTTGAAGTAGTCAAGCTTTTACTTGAGCACGGAGCTGATCCCAATGCCAGAGATAAGGATGGATGGACACCACTACATGATGCTGCGGCCCAAGACCATGCTGACGTTGTTGAGATTTTACTTGATCATGGCGCGGACCCAAACGTTAAGAGTAACCATGAATGGACACCACTACACTATGCTGCGTACTGGGGTCGTCTCGAACCAGTTGAATTATTACTTGATCATGGCGCTAATCTGAATATTAAGGATGATGAAGGCAGGACGCCATTGCATTTAGCCTTAATTAGGAGTCATGAAGATATCGTTAAGGTTTTACTCGAGCATGGCGCTGATATATATGTTAAGGATACTTATGATAAAGCACCATTAGATTATGCAAAAGAATTAAGAGACGAGAAGATAACTAAGTTATTACGTATTGCCGAGAATTGTTACGATAAAACTAAGAATTTATCTGGAGATGAAAGGGCGAGAGCTTACAGTAAATGTATTAAGGAAGAATTTAAAAAAACTTGAAGAACAGCAAATTAAATAATCAACTTGATAACTTATAATGATTAGAATAAGGTTCCATTGATAGATAATACATGATCTAGTTATGTGCTTTAAAAATACTATGTCTTTTCATGCCTTTCTCTAGGTTAGTAATGTTTTAAAGAGAAGGCATGGTATTTTTGTAAGTTAGTGATTGTTATGGCTAATTCAGGTAGGCTTACTGAGTGCTATGAGTACTGCATTAAGTACTATGGCGATAATTTAACGGAATTACAGAATTGCTACTCATGGTGTAGCGCATTGTGGAGACCTAAGGCTCGCGGAGTTGACCTTAGT
>NZ_BBDN01000003.1 GCF_001316265.1 Vulcanisaeta sp. JCM 16159
CACGGTCAGAATAAACAAGGTGGATAACGCGTACATAAGCATTGCAAGGCCCTATGATCAAGCAATACCATAGTATAAGCCTAGCCTATTCTTTGAATGTAATGTTCAGTACTTTATCGTTTATTTTGCAGGTTTTAATTTTTATTTTATCAATAATAATCAATCCTTCTTTGTTAACTCAATGGATTAATTTTTATTTAAAACTGAATGAGAAATAATAAAATGCCCACTCCAAAACCCATTGATGAACTACCCTACAAGATTAAGGTCTACATAAATAACCAAGTCCTAATACCAGCTAAACTCGTTAAAGCCTTAGGCCTTGAACAGGCTAAGTACGTAGATATAATAATGAGATACGATGAAAAAGGGGTAATTGAACTAAGGAACGTTAGATTATTAAGGGCCAAAAACACGGCATCAAGACAATTTACCATACCTAGGGATATTAGAATAAAGTATGGAATAAAACCCCTGGATTCCATTGAAATATTAACCATCATACCAAAACAAGTAAAAGAGGAATTAAAGTCGGGATATAAACATGAGGGCTAAGGTTGGATTAAATATTGCGGAATTCGGTTGAGGCATCCTCAACCTCATTACGACGCAGGCGTAGGCTTGTTATGTCGCCTAGGTCGAAGCATGAACGGGTACCCAAGTGGCATGCATTGCCAACCTGATAAACAAGTAGGAGTACGGCATCTCCATCGCAGTCAACCCTGAAGCTCACCAAATATTGGTAATGGCCGCTGGTCTCACCCTTAAGCCAAAGCTTTTTCCTGCTCAATGACCAGTAGTGAACCATGCCTGTGGTCAGTGTTTTTATGACCGCCTCCCTATTCATACTCGCGACCATTAATACGTCCTTTGTCTCGTAGTCCTGGGTCACGGCTATCACGGTATTGTCAGCGTGCCTATACCACAGGGAATCAGCAATTCTCCTGGCCTCCTCTTCACTGAGCCTAAGCACTTTAATGTTACCTGGCGGATTAATCATCACTCTTACCGAGGCACCCTGACTATTTAGTTTTTCTGTATGGGGCATAATTAATATAAAACATATATAGACTTAAGCAATGATGGTTTGCCAATTCCTAGATGAGCTGCAGAGTATAATTGATGATAGGATTAAGCATGGGGACTCCAGTAGCTACACCCGTAGGCTGGCCAGTGGTGGTGTGGATTTGATCAGTAAGAAGGTTGGTGAGGAGGCTGTGGAGGTCGTGGTGGCCGCCATGAGGGGCGATAGGGACTGGGTGGTTAGGGAAACGGCGGACCTAATGTATCACTTGCTCGTCCTTCTCAGGTTCATGGGTATTAAATTCGATGATGTGTGCGAGGAGTTAACCAATAGGCACATGGCGAGGGTTGGTTCCAATGGTTAGGGTCGGCATTATAAACTACGGCGTAAGTAACCTGGGCAGCCTAATCAATGCGTTTAGGAGAGTTGGTTCTGAGCCTGTAATTGTTAATGAACCTGGCGAGATTATGAACGTGAACGCTATAGTGCTCCCGGGCGTTGGTTCCTTTGATGCTGCCATGTCTAGGCTTGATAAATTTAAGGATGCGCTGACGGGGGTTAGGGGTTCAACTCCAATACTTGGTATTTGCCTTGGGCTTCAGGTAATGTTTGAGGGCAGTGACGAGGCTCATTGAGCGGCTTATCATGGTATCCAGGACGGGTCAGTAGACTTAGGGGCCCTAGGGTACCGCACATTGGTTGGGACCTTGTGAAAGCAGTGAAACCCTGCGAATTACTTAACGATGATGGGTACTTCTACTTCATGCATAGTTACGCCGTAATTAACCCAGGCAATGAAGTACCGTACTCAGGAATCACGCATTACGGAGGCGATAACATACTCAGCGTGCTGTGCGATGAGGGGGCCTTGACGTTTGGTGTTCAATTCCACCCAGAAAAGAGTTCCAGGAATGGTCTGGGGGTATTACGACGATTTATCGAGCTCACCCGTAAGTAGCCACTCCGTTATCGACCTAGCATGATTATTAAAGCCCTCTCGTACCGCCAACGAGGCGCCATGCCTAGCCAAGTCGCTTACCAAGTCCCTATTGATGGCTTTAACGTAGACCACGGGCTTCAGGAAATCATAAACCGAGAGGGTGCCCCTCCACCTGGCAGAGGATTCCGTGGGCAATACATGGCTTGGGCCGGCAATGTAATCAATCATTGCGGAGGGTGTCGAAATCGATACAGCACCCGCATTCCTAATGCCATTAACTAGGTTCTCCAAACCCCACAGTGTCACATGCTCAGGCGCCAACTCATTGATTAAGTCCACGCAATCTCTAGGCCCATCAACAAGTGTTGATAGGTAATTCAGACCGCTGAGCCTTGACTCAATGGCATCTAGGTACTTCTCATCCCAAGTGATTATCACGGCAATCGCCGAGCCATGCTCAAGCTGGGCCATGACATCCAGGGCGATGATGTCTGGGTCAATCGATGGTTCTGCACAGACCACAAGCTCGGTCGGGCCCTCAATACCGTCGATACCCACGTACTGTGAGACCAGGTATTTAGCTGCCTGCACATAAGCATTGCCAGGGCCAACAATCTTGTCGACCTTTGGTATTGACCTCGTCCCAAAGGCCATGGCAGCAATGGCCTGCGGACCACCTACCCTGAACACCCTGGCATTTAGCTTAAGCGCCACGTAGGCTATCTCCGGGCTTACACTACCGTCCTTATTTGGCGGTGTTGTTACTACCAGCTCCTCCACACCCGCCACCCTGGCTATGACACCCGTCATTATGAGCGTCGAGAAGTAACCCCTAGGCACGTAAATCCCAACCCTCCTAATCGGCACCCACTTAACCCCCCTAATTAATCCGCAGCACTTCTCCTCGAAATCACTTGGCATTAACCTACGGTTAAAGTCCTCCACCGACCTGTAAGCCGCATCTATGGCCTTCGCAATATCCTTATCAACCCCTAACGCAAACCCCCTTAATTCATTTACGTCGACCTCGATGCCCGCAAGCATAACGCCATCGAACCTCTCAGTATACGCAATCACGGCCTCATCACCCTGCCTTAACGTCCTCCACAATGCCTTAACGGCATTTATGTACCTATCCAAGGTTCTCATCTTCCTAAACTCACTGAGGAGCAACTCCCTACTTAACCTCAGGGAAGACACCCCCATAATCACTTAAATACATGCTTTTAAGCATGTCAGTGGCCATGATAATCATTGACGTACCACTTCACATTACGAGTATTTGGTTGCCAATGTACGGGAATGACCCAATGAGTACGGGCTCGCTGGGCTGCGGCGTTGTCATAAGACCTGGGGTGAGACTTACAGTTAAGCCAGCGGCCAGCCCTATTAAGTACGGCATTGACCACGTGGATTTAGCGCTTAGGGAGTTAGGCGTTAATGCGGAGATTAATTATTCATCACCCGTACAGCTGGGCGTTGGTTATGGAATGAGCGCTGCACTTGCACTAGGTACAGCCCTGGGCGCTGCCGTAGTTGCACGCAAGCCGTTAATAAAGGCAGCCCAGGTTGCTCATGTAATTGAGGTGAAACTTGGTACTGGGCTTGGCGACGTAATCACTGAGTACTACGGAGGAGGCATTGAGCTTAGGCTAAGGCTGGCGCCCCTGGTATTGGAGTCGTCGATAAGATCCCATACCCACGGGATTTAACTATCGTCACCACTGACCTGGGTAAATACTCAACGAGTGAAATGCTTCGTGAATTGAGGGATAGATTGGCAATACTGGGTGATAAATACATGAGTGAATTAATTAACGAGCCGACTTATGAAAAGTTCATGGAATTAAGCACGGCATTCTCCAAGGAGGTCGGCTTCCTAACTAGGGGCCTTGAGGATAAGGTGAAGCCGTGTATGCGCTACGCCGATGCTTACTATGTTAAGAAGAGGGTTTTGGTATTCCTAACGCGTAGGGACGAGACTGAGACCTTAATTAATTGCTTAAGGACCGTTGGTTATGAGCCGAGGATTTTTGAGCCATCGAATGAGGGCATTAGGGTGGTAATCGATGAGGGTAATATGCCATAAAGATATATTAAGTAGTGCGGTGAAAAGGTATACCGTTATTGACCTGTAATGATTAATGAGCTGTTGGTTTCGATGCTTGGATTAATAATTACTATAATAGGTATGTTAGGTGCTGCGTTGTATTGGCTTGGTGGTAAGTTCAGGGACATTGACATGAGGTTTCAGTAAATTGATAGAAGTTTGAGGAGGTCGATAGGAGGTTTGGGGAAATTGAGAGGAGAATTGCAAACTTTGCTGACTCCGTTAAGTCGGCCACCGTGGTCATGAACTCCGTGGTCATTGAGTTCCTAGGCGTTAAGGGATTGATAAGCCCTGGTGAGGTGTCATTTCTAATGAACGAGGTTGCTGGGTTATTCCAGTCAATGAGGCTTAACCTGGTCATTAAGGAGGAGCTTGAGTACATAAGGTCTGTTTTCTCTAAGGGTGATACTGATAAGATAGGCGTTGAGGAACTTAAGAAGTTGCGGAGATTGCTAAGCATTGGTGGTGGGAGGACAGCTCGGAGGTAGCCTATAAGATGTTTCTCTACACATGGACGTTGAGGGCATTTAAACTATATGTGAAGAGGGGTGGATGATGAGGCAGCGCTAAAATCCTTAATTACTCAGGTGGTATTTCCATATACGTTAGGGTTAGTGGTACCCCCTCCCTCCTCCTAATGTATGAGACTACCGTGAATATCGTTAGGCCTATTACGAATATTGCCGATGACTCGGCAAGCAACTGAAGTGGGTTACCAGTGATTAATAGGTAGTACTGTGATTGCGTTAGCCAGTAGTAGGCGAATATTGATAGGACAGCTAGGTATATAACGTCTAGAGTAACTAAGGCTCTTCTATTCACGTTCAATTTCGTGACACCCCTGGCATGCATTACCAATGCCAGTAGCATTGATGCCATGAAGGTGAACACCAACAACACCAGCGCATCTAGGTTTATTGCGTATAGTAACGCCGTGCTTAACGGCGTTAGGATGAGTATGTACATTAGGGTCACGGTAATTACCAAGTCGACTAGGTGAGCCACGACTGGCGAGTGCGTCCTCAGGCTCACGTAGGAGAACACCCTTGGGAGAACCCTATCCATGGAGAAGGCAAGTAGGTACCTCGATATTTGAATAATGACACCGGTCACAGGCGCTATATACCAAAGGACTGATGAGTACGCCAATACAATGGCTATTGGCGTGTGTATCAGGGCTAGGTCAGCGCCGGGGTTAACAAGTACGTAACCGTTATCCACCCCGTAGGCACTCATGTAGCTCGCACCAATGAAGAACCTCA
Source organism: Vulcanisaeta sp. JCM 16159 (assembly GCF_001316265.1). Classification (GTDB taxonomy): domain Archaea; phylum Thermoproteota; class Thermoprotei; order Thermoproteales; family Thermocladiaceae; genus Vulcanisaeta. The sequence goes on from NZ_BBDN01000003.1 coordinate 5,337, forward strand.
AGCCAAAGCCCTTGAGAAATGCCGTAATAAATAACGCGAAGAATGAACCACCGAGCGCGAACATGCCAATAACACCAAGAAGTGCTGTTAACCTATCTCTCTTAATCTCGCCACCTATGGTCACCGGGTAATTCACGTAGGCCCAGACGGCCGTGGTGAAGGCGGCCATACCGAACAAACCGTATAGTCCACCAGTTACTGACGCCTTATTAGCCTCATTCAAGGCCTTTAGATATTCAATACCAAGTGAACTCTCGATTATGCCCCGCGGTAGTAATAATACATAGACCGCAGATGCTACGAATGTTGCCAGGGCAGCCAGGGACATGACCGCGAACATTGTTAACCCAGCCCTAGCTGAAACTACATTAACCATAATTAATACAATGATTAGAATTACGGCCAGTATGAACTCATTCCTCGGATTAAGCACCACACTCGCCAATGGGTTATTCAACGCCTGCATTACAGTGCCCAACTGAACTATGGCGAAGTATACGAGACTGCGTCATAGAGCATTTCACCCACGGTGAAGTTGAACCAAGCCGCAAAGCCAATGGGTGGGTTTAGCCTTGAGAAGTACACGTAGTCACCCGCAGTCCTTGGGTACTGCCTGGTTATGTAGTACCATATCAATGCCCCAGGTATGAACATTAGCCATGAAACCACCAAGGCTATGTAAGCTATGGCTCCTGCACCGTATAGGTAAAGCCCAGCAAGGTAGATGAACGGTATAGTGAGAAAGCCATTATAACCTATACTCATTAACAACAGCCTAAATGACCCAACTTCCCTGACAAGGCCTGTGCTCTCCCTAACGAAGACACTCATGGCTTAGCACCACTTAGGAATGCCTCCACTGCATCACCCATCCTAACCCTGTGGCCAAGCTCGTTTAAGGCCTTGGCCAGTGCTATGATGGCATTCGCCATTATGTTTAAGGATGCCGTGTACCCCATGTGCCCAATCCTAAGCACCTTACCCTTCAGTGGCCCCCATGAGCCGGCTATGAAGACTCCGTACTTCCTCGCCGTTTCTATAACCTTAATGTCACTTAAGCCGTTAGGTACGTAGAATGCCGTGACGGTTGGACTCGAGAAAACCTCCGACTCAGGGACCAACCTTAGGTTCATGGCCTCGACAGCCCTAACCACGCCTTGAGCCACGGCCCTATGCCTCATATAGACGTTGTTCAAGCCCTCCTCATGAATCATCTTAAGTGACTCAAGCAAGCCATTGATCAACGGCTCACTGTGGGTGTATGGAAACTCCATCTTCTCCACCACATTCCTCCACAATCTAATGTTTAAGTAGAACCCCCTGTAATTGACCCTCTCCATGGCTTCCCAAGCTCATCACTAACGGCAAGTATTGTTAGGCCGGACGGCAGGTTAAGCACCTTCTGACTACCGCCAATGAGTATATCCACACCCCATTTAACATCAATCTCCATACCGCCAATTGATGAAACCGCATCAACGATTAGGAGCTTACCCTCGGACTTAACGGCCCTCGCCAACTCCTTAAGGCCGTTCAATGTTCCACTCGGTGTCTCGCAGTGAACCATCGTGACAACCCTCGCATCCCTGGCCTCACCCCTGAGGAATGATATGACCTTATCTGGATCAAGTACCTTTGTATACTCAACCCTATGGATGATGGGGACCCCACCATATGCCGTGACTAAATCCGCAAAGGCGTCGCCGAATATGCCGTTACTCAGTACGGCGACCTTATCACCACTTCTCACTAGGTTTGCTATGGCTGCCTCGAGACCACTCATCGCCTCGCCAACCCAAATAATAATATTGTTCCTTTTAGTGCCAAGCATTTCCGCAAGCATTGACCTAGCCTCGTCATAACGTCTAAAGAATTCTGGGTCTAGGTCGGGGTTCGTGGTTCGCCTAGCCATGGCGAGTAGTATTCGGTGAGGTATCTCCGTAGGTCCTGGCGTCACTATTAATGTGTCCGTTGCGAGCATTATCTAGCCTTGTTCAGAGCAGATTATATACTTAGTTAAACGTTTAATAGTTAATTGGTTCGGAGAGATTAGGAAAGGAGGAAGCCCCTTGCATATTCACTAACTAGGTGTTTCCTAGACCTTATGGAACTCGAGCGTGATACCCTTATTGATCAATTCCGTGAGCCTATCCCTAATGAACATTAACGCCGCCCTTAGGTTTTCCTCGTTATTGAAGCCCTTAACAATGCTGATTAACTCATCCCTAGACATAGTCCTCATTTCATCAGCGAATCTGACCATGTTTGGTATTGCCCTAACAACGTTGTCAACGATTGTTATACTCGCAGCCCTGGAGGTCCTCGAGAGTGGGTTCAAGTCAATGGCTATTACCGTCTTCCCCATCCTCCTGAGGGCCTCCGTCCTATCACCATCCTCAAGCGGCACCAGGACCACATCCGCAGTGTATATGCCTCTGCAGGAAACCCTACGCCTCTCACTGAATAGCTCAGGTATTACGCAGGACGCATCGTCACCAACACCGAGAACCTCCTCAGCGCCGCTCTCCTTGAGCACCCTAACTATCAACTCCTCCCTCTCCCTAGTCCTATAGAACAGGTTGACCTCGAGCTTGGCATTAACAAGCCTAGCCAGCTCAACGATTTGCTTCGGCACGAGAGCTGCCGTATTCCCATTAACCGAAATAACCGGGTGCTTAGCCGTTAATAACGCGGCCACCGCGACCCTCTCCGCAGTAAGTGCTGAGGATATTGACGATTCGCCAATTAGGTAATCAAAGCACTCACCACGGCCATGCGCGATCAAACCCTGGGCCGCCACGTAGCCCTCCTCAAATCCATCAACTAGTCTCTCCCTAATTAGTAATGACTCCTTCCTCGGGTGGTTAGGCGGTATCCAGGATGTGTGGGAATCCCTAACCATTATCGCCCAATATCATGCACACTCTTAAAACTTTAATTCAAGAATAAACAAGGCCTATTAATATGGAAAGGAGAAAGGTCACGGTACAAACAATAATGGGCATGAAGGGTAAGCAGAGAATCGCCATGATAACGGCCTATGACTACCCGATGGCGAGGCTCGTGGATCAGGCAGGCATTGACGGTATATTAGTCGGAGATTCCATGGGAATGGCCGTACTGGGTTTTGAAAATACTCTAAAGGTAACCCTCAGGGACATGCTCATACACGTGGCCGCCGTGGCCAGGGCAAAGCCCAAGGCCCTGCTAATAGCTGACATGCCCTTCATGACGTATGAAACCGGCGTCAGGGATGCTCTGAGGAATGCCTCGAGCTCATCAGGCGGGCGCCGAGCTGTAAAGCCCGAGGGTGGCCAGGAAATATTTGATGTCGTGAATAACTTGGTCAAGTTCGGGATACCCGTGATGGGGCACATTGGGCTCAACCCACAGAGGGTCCTCTCGCTCGGTGGGTTTAGAATGATTGGAAAGACTGAGGAGCAGGCAAAGAAATTGATTGAGGATGCAAAGGCACTTCAGGAGGCTGGGGCCTTCGCGATAGTCATAGAGATGGTCCCAGCTAGCGTGGCCAAGGCGGTGACGGAGAGCGTTAAGATACCGACAATATGCATTGGCGCTGGTCCTCACTGTGATGGGCAAATACTCGTTATTCACGATATCCTAGGTCTCACGGAGAGGCCACCAAGCTTTGCCAAGAAGTACGTGGACCTAGCCTCCATCATAAGGGATGCGGTGACTAAGTACGTGAGTGAGGTTAGGGGTGGTGAATTCCCGAGCACCGAGTACTATAAAGATATCAAGTCCTGAAGCTGTGCGTACTCATCAATGTCTTCAACATTTAAAATTAGCTAATCATGCCATGACCACTCACGTAGTATTACCCATACTCCTTAGCAATTCCTCATAATCACTAAGTATAACCCCCTGCAACTGACTGATTGAGTAACCCCTGGAGATTGCCGCAATGGACACACCACCGGCGCCAACCCCCTCCTTCACAAAGCCACCCTCATAAGCCTTTAAGCCCTCATAGGGCATGTTACCGAAGTCCAGGTTTACGGAGGCCACGGCACATGCGCAATCTCCCTAACAAGGCCTATTAGGTCCGCAGTCCTATCATTAACTAACCACTTGGTTGTCCCAATGGCCACATTGCTGAGCACATCCTTATACATGTGCTTTATGAACGCGAGGACAGCAGCCATTTGGGTACCACCTGCCAGGAGAACCTTGGCGCCTTGCTTTGTAGCGCCAATAGTTATCGCACCAATAGCCAAAATCACTGGGTCGCCAATCCTAGACACGGCCTCCAACGGGTCCTCTAACGGCCTATTAATGCCTGCGTTCTTCAAAGCTTCCCTAACAACGGTTATCTTCAAGTCCCTCGGGTTAATAGGCGATGCGCTGGACATCCTATTCCACGCGTCGTATCCCATGGCCACTAGGAACGCCATTGCCGTGGTAGTCCCCGCGGGTATTGACTCGCCAATAATAATTGCCTTGCTTATCCTGGCCAAGTTCTCGCCTAGGATTGCGCCATTTTCGAAGACCCTATCAACAACACTGCGATTAATGGCTAGCCCAGTCCTAATGTCCCTACCAGGCTCGCCCTGCAGGTCAATAATGGGTATGTTCGGCCTAACCCTAGCCCCAGCATTGACGACAAGAACGCCCGCGCCCGTTAGTTTGATTGCGGCCCTGGTGATCAATGCCGGTGTTGGCTTGCCATCGGGGGTCATGGGTACTATGGGTATTACACGGCACCTACCAAGCAATAGGTATTCGGCATCGGCCGCCGGCGTGTAGTGGGTTAGCTCGGGTTTGGCCCCGGCGATGGTTATTCCCGGTATTAGGCTCGTGTCTGTGGTACCTATGACTAGGGTGAAGAGGAAGCCCTTACTTAACTGCTGCATGTGCTGTGAAATATCGCCTAGATGAACTATCACAGGGTCCATAACGAGTTAGGATAAGAATCCTACTTATAAGAACTAACCTCCAATGCCTTGACCAACAACCAAAGCACGTAATTAACAGGAGTATTAACACCAACCTCCCTACCTTAATCACTATGGCTCCGTTTATGTAATCAACCTCAGTCCTCCGGCGATTCAGCACATCCTGCAACATGGATGATTTATTATCCCTAGTGGTCTCAGCAACCCTTAAGGTCTCGACCAATGGATCACTGGGCAGCCTAATGTCCAGCCTATTAACGACTTCAACGCCCTCCCTAACCACGGCCTCCGCCAGCGCCCTCGCATTGGAATCCTCGAGAATTACGCCATTTCTAGCCCTCAGAATGGCCGTTACTGGGTTAATGGCTGCGTTAACAAGCACCTTCAACCACCTGTAGGCTCAACATCATTAACCACCCTGACATTAGCGCCCCCGGCCTTTAGGCGTCGGCAACCTCACTCACGGAACTCGGCAGTATTACCTCACCAACGCCCCTGACCTCAACCGTCCCTTCACTCCTCGTAACACCATACGTGATAACTGCACCATAACCAACGCCAAGCCTCTCCCTGATTAATTCAACGCCACCAATTCCGTTTTGAAATACCACGGGGGTATTAACCACCTTATCGATTATGGACTCCGTATCGTAAGCCTTAACGGCAATTAGGGTATACTTAACATCACTGGGTAATTTATCGACAAGCCTCACCCTGATCTCATGCTCTCCACCGAATTTAATAAGGTAACGACTATAGCGGGTCCTCGTCACGACATACGGCACGTAACCAGCATTGTTGAGGAAGTGGGCGAGGAGCATCCCCACACCGCCAAGTCCAATTATTCCAAACATCACTAATTCGCGGTTAACCCTTAAAAATAAACGTTATACACGCGATAGTTCGTGAGGGTTATCGAGATATTTAGGTCCTGGCAGGGCGAGGGCCCCAATGCGGGTAAGGAGCCGTCTTCCTAAGACTGGCCTTTTGCAACCTAAGGTGTTCGTGGTGTGACACTAAATATTCGTGGCTTGGTGGAACCGAAATGAGTATTCACGACGTATATGATGCCCTGATGAAGACCGCCGGTGATGTAAGGCACTTGGTGGTGACCGGTGGTGAACCGCTTTTATGGCGTCGAGAATTACTTCCACTGTTGAGCCTTGTTAAGGCCCGAGACTTCTTTGTGGAGGTTGAGACGAATGGCACGCTTAGGCCTAGTGAGCTCGTTAAATACGTCGATGAGTTTAACGTGTCACCTAAGCTATCTAACTCAGGCGTTTCAGTAAGGCTTAGGATTAATGAGTTGGCCATTAGGGATTTCGTGACCAGCGGCAAGGCTGTCTTTAAGTTCGTTGTTGATAAGTCCGGGGATATTAATGAGGTCCTTTGGTTTATTAATAAATTCGATATACCACGTGATAAGGTCTACTTAATGAGTCAGTGTACGACCCGTGAGGAGTGCATTGCCAAGGATGAGGTATTACCAAGCCCATGGCCATAAAGCTCGGCGTTAATTACACACCGAGACTCCACATTTTAGCGGGGTTTAGGTGAAGGGTTCTGATACATAAATGTAATCAAAAACTGACAAAAGCAACTAAGGCTTAAATATACATGCAGAGCCCAGGTCAGGATGTGCACCATCGGTGGGGTGCTAATCTTTGGCGATGAGTTAGATAGGGATAGGGCTAGTAGGATTGAGGAGGTTTTGAGGATGATCATTGTTAAGGGCGAGGAGAGAGGTCGTGATAGCTTCGGTATTGTTGCCTTGGATAAAAACGGCGAATTAAGTGTGTTCAAGAGCAGGGATAGACCGAGCATTGCCGTGAATAAAATGCCCAGAATTATCAATGAGAATACCGTGGCCGCAATATTCAACAGCAGGGCCGAGCCAACGACGGAGTATGTAAAGGCCAAGATAGAGGATGACATACAGCCAATGATTGGTGAGCACGTGGTAGTGGCGCATAACGGTACGATAGCCAACGACAAGGACCTGGAGACTAGGTTCAACCTGACCCGTAGGTCTAGGATCGATACGGCAATACTACCGCCATTACTTGAGAGGTTTTGGGATGGGTCACTGAATGGGCTTAGGGATGTGTTGATTAACTACGTCATTGGCAGTTACGCACTGGCGATAATGGATACCCGTAGGCCCAGCAAGGTTTGGCTCGCCACAAACTTCAAGCCGCTTTACATGGCCTGGTACAGCGACTTGAAGGCTCTATTCTTCGCGAGCCTAGATGATTACTTAATTGATAGCCAAAATAGGCCCATTTGGGACATGCCGGTCATAAAGCGTGTCGAGCCTTATACGGCTATGGAGATTGGGGTTGACGGTACTTGGTCCACGGTTTCGCTGAGGAGGGAGGAGCAGGTAGAAGAAGGAGGGTTCTTGTGATAGCTAGTGGAGGCCTTGACTCAACCACAGCGGCGACGCACTTGCTTAAGCAGGGCTACGATGTTGCATTACTGCACTTTAACTATGGGCATAGGGCTGAGACCCAGGAGGACAAAGCCATTAAGAGGATTGCGGAGTTCCTTGGCGTTCCATTGCTCGAGGTGAACATGGACTTCTTCAAGGTGGTTAGGCACTCGCCACTCCTTGGTGATGGAGAGATTAATAGGGTTGATGAGGGCAGGGAGGGCGCGGAATTCGCGCATGAGTGGGTTCCCGCCAGGAACTTCGTATTCATTGCCCTAGCCACGGCCATAGCGGAGGCCTACGGCTACGACTACATAGCCACGGGCATTAACCTAGAGGAGGCCGGCGCTATCCTGACAATGAGATGGAATTCATAAGGCTTCTCAATAAGGTGATGCCCTATGCCGTTGGCCCCAATAAGCACGTGGAGTTATTAATGCCCGTGGGGCACTTAGTTAAGCATGAAATCGTTAAGCTAGGCCTCGAGATCGGCGCGCCGCTTCATCTGACCTGGAGTTGCTATGACAATGGGGAAAGGCACTGCGGCAGGTGTGGGCCGTGTTACATGAGGAGGTGGGCGTTCAGGATAAATGGCATTAAAGACCCCGTGGAGTACGACTTACCGAGCGAGGTTGAGGAGGAGTTTTGGAGGGGTACGAAGCCGTATGAAATCCCTAAAAGGCCAAGTGATTAGTGCGTTGTGTCTGGTTTTAAACCTAGTGCTGGAAAATTAAGTTAATGAGTGTTAAGGTTGGTAGAATTAAGTATGGGAGTTTCGCCTATGTTGGTAGGATAGGGGTGAGGTTGGGTGGCCGTGAGGTTGAGGATAAGGGTGGGGAACAAGGCGATGGAGGAGGTGGCGCTACTCAATAGTGTTTTTAAGGCGCCCACGCCACAATTACTAATACCAATAAGTACTGCGAAGACCCTTGGTCTCTGGCCACCCACTGAGGATGCCAGGGAGGTTAGGGTTGACACGGCTGGCGGGCCATTAAACGCGTGGTTTTACCCGAGAATAGCAACCGTTAAGGTTATTGCAGGCGACGCTGAGTCTAGGGAGGTATTAGTCGTCGACGCCTTAGTTTCGTCATTAGCTGATGAGCCATTAAATGAACGACTTACTTGCTGATGAGTTAGAGATGGTCGTTGAATCCTTCGGTAGAGGATTGTAGGGTCAGAAGCGATCCATCGGGTAAGTTAAGGTTCTCGGAAATAAGGCGGTAATTTCACCAGCGCCTTTTCATAGCCATGGCCGTGGCTAACCATATCATTGATTACCCGGCTCATCATCCTTGCCCATAAATATGGAAATTAACCAGGTACGGCGTGGCGGCAAGCTCCATATTCCTAGTCGCAGTTACGTTGGTGAATTGATGCAGTATTTTATCGTTATATTATTATATTGTATTAATAACGATTCTATTACATTTTACGCGGAGTCCCACGGTGGGACGTATTTATCTACTTCATTACCATACACAATACCCAGCACCTCATTGACCCTTTTCCTCAACTCGCTGGTGTTGTCGGCCACTATGTTTGCGTGGCCCATCTTACGCCTTGGCCTAACTCCGGCTTTACCATACCACCAGACGCTGGTTCCGGGTACCGCCAGTACCCTTTTGATAATCTCCTCACTATAAGGTACGCCTAGCATGTTTACTATGCCTGATGGCTTTAGCAGCGTAGTGGGCCCCAGCGGCATGTCCAGGACCGCCCTCACGTGATTCTCGAATTGACTCACCGCCGCGCCCATTAATGTCCAATGCCCTGAGTTATGGACACGGGGTGCAAATTCGTTAATCAACACCTCCCCACTCCTCGTTATGAAGAACTCAACCGTGAGAGCCCCAACGTGATTTAAGGCTTCGGCGAGCTTTATGGCTATTTCCCTAATCTTACTTGCAACCTCCTCATTTATCTCCGCAGGGGCTATGCTATATAGGAGGATTCCATTGTAGTGGTAATTCTCGGTTACGGGGTATGTGAGGACCTCACCGCCGCTAGATCTAACAAGCACTATCGAAACCTCTTTATGAATATTCACAAACTCCTCGGCCAATAATGGGAACTTCCTGGGCACTTTACTTAAGTTATCCCTACCCATCACGTAGTACTGGCCCTTTCCATCATAGGCACCCTGGGGTTCCTTGAAAACTACCCTCCCAAACTGCTCAAAGGCCCTATCCACGTCCTCAGGGCTATTAATTATCATGAAATGAGGCACTGGGAATCCGTGATCCCTAAGGAATGTCTTCTCGCGAATCTTGTCCTGCTTTAGCCATATCGTTAGCGAATTAGGCTTAACTTGCCGAGTGATTCGGCAGTACTTACCGCGAGAGGGTTCACGTGCTCGAATTCGAAAGTGACTACGTCGGATTTATCCACTAGCTCCTTCCATGAACCACTGAAGTACTTACCATCAGCCACGCCTAGTGCAGGTGCATCCGGGTTTTCGTCATGTACGAGGAATTTAATGCCTAGTTTCTTACTCTCTAAAATCATCATCAAGCCCAGTTGTCCACCACCTAGGATACCTAATACCCTACTCATAGGTTAAGCACCGTGTTCAGCACATCATTCTTCATGGATTCCATTAATTCAATCACCCTGGCCCTGACGCTTGGGTATTTAATACCAAGTATCCTCGCGGCCAGCAATGCGGCGTTCTTGGCACTACCTATGGCAACGGTAGCCACTGGAGTGCCAAAGGGCATCTGTACTATTGATAGTAATGAGTCAAGCCCATTCAAGTGCTTGCTTGGTATTGGTACGCCAATTACTGGCAAGGGCGTCAGTGATGCAGTCATACCCGGTAGGTGAGCTGCGCCGCCGGCGCCGGCTATTATTACCTCTAAGCCTCTGTCGGGTGCCGTCTTTGCGTATTCGAACATGAGTTCCGGCGTTCTATGGGCCGAGACCACCCTGGCCTCGTTGGGTATGCCTAATTGATCGAGCAATTCCACGGCCTCCCTCATCACGTCCCAGTCATTTTTACTGCCCATTATCACCCCAACCAGCGGTTTTGTGTTCATTATGATTAATTGTTTAAAGAAAATTTTAAAAGTCTTTTTTTCATTATTAACCTAGTATGTCCGTGTATTGTTTAAATAAAAAAATTAAATGGTGACCGACACCATGCCCCTTAACGATAATGAGAAGTCAATAATTAGGAGGTTCCTAGGGAGAGAGCCAACTCAGGCTGAGTGGCTTGTGTTTGAGGCTGAGTGGAGCGAGCATTGCTCATACAAAAGCAGTAGGAGGTTCCTCAAGTTACTGCCCAGTAAGGCACCGCATGTGATTAGGGGGCCTGGGCTTGATGCGCCGCTAATTCGCGTGGGAAACCTAGTGGTTAGTTTCAAGATAGAGAGCCATAACCACCCATCCGCCGTGGACCCTTACAACGGCGCTGCAACGGGCGTTGGCGGCATTGTGAGAGATATACTAACCACGGGCTTAAGGCCTATAGTATTAATGGACAACCTACACTTCGGCCTATTTAATAATCCTCACTCCCAGTGGTTAATGAGGAATGTTGTTAGGGGCATCTCAGATTATGGGAATAGGATTGGGGTACCCGTGGTCGCCGGTGAGGCGTGGTTTGATGAGTCGTTCACCACGAACCCGATAGTCCTAGTAACGTGTGTTGGCGTAGGCAGACTGGAGGACGCAATACTCGGTGAGGCAAGCCCTGGCGACTTAGTCCTGGTCATAGGCAATGACGTGGGTAGGGATGGGATGCTTGGCAGCTCTTTTGCATCTAAGGTCCTGGACAGGGATAGAGATGAAATAGGCGCTGTGCAGGTCGGTAACCCATTGCTTGAGAAGCTGCTGATCGATGTTGTGATCGAGTTAAGAAGCCGTAGGTTAATTAAGGCGATAAAGGACGTGGGCGGTGGAGGATTAGCCACAGCACTCAGTGAGCTAGCTGATCAATTCGGACTTGGTATTGAGATTCACCTGGATAGAATTAGGACTAGGGAGGCCATGACACCCGAGGAGATCCTGGTCTCAGAGTCCCAGGAGAGGTTGGTGATCGTGGTAAGTAGAGACGCCCTTAATGAAGTCGAAGATGTATTGAGGAGGTACGGTGTCGGTTATGACATAGTAGGTACGTTGACGGACAATGACGGGTTTACGGCTATTACGGTAATGACAAAATCATCGACTTACCCATCAAGTTCATCACCCATGCACCAGAGACTAATTATGACGCAAAGGAGCCACAGTACCTAAGCAAATTAAGGATAATGCCAGAGTTACCCGAGACGCCACTTGATAAGGCATTAACTAAGATACTAAGTAGCCCAAACATTGCGTCTAAGGAGCCCATATTCAGCCTTTACGATTACGAGGTCGGCGTTAGGACCGTGATTAAGCCAGGCAGGGCCGGCGCGGCGGTGCTTAGGTTCCTTGATATTAATGGGGGTGATGGTAAGTTGGGGATTGCGGTGAAGGCCGACGCTAACCCAAGGCATTCACTCCTTGACCCGTTCATTGGGGCCGCCAATTCCTTGGCCAAGGCCTATAGGAACGTGGTAGCCGTCAGTGCGGAGCCCCTGGCTGCTGTCGATTCGATAAACGTAGGCAATCCCGAGAAACCTGATAGGTACTGGTACTTCGTGAACTCAGTACTGGGGCTTTCCTGGATGGCGCGGGAGCTAGGCGTGCCAATAGTTGGTGGTAAGGTCAGCTTCTATAACGAGGACGTTAATGGAAACGTGATCAAGCCCGTGGTAGCCGTTGCCGTGTTGGGCCAGGTGAATGATGTTGATAAGGTTGTCGATGGCGGGCTCATCGGTGGTGGGTCAATAATAATCATAGGTAATACATCGGCTGAAATGGGTGGGTCTGAGTACCTATATGCAGTTCACGGCATAGTCAGGGGCATACCACCAAGCCAAGGCCGAGAGATGAAGTTAAAAACTCGAGGACGATCCTTAAACTAGTCCAAGAAGGCTTGGTGAACGCCTCGATGGATGTTGGCGTTGGTGGATTATTAACCACATTAAGTAAGATGGCCCTAATTAACGGGGTTGGCTTCAACATCGACTATCCAGGGTACCAACCGATGAATGCGGTATTGACCCAACGGTGCTGGCGTTCTCCGAGACCAACGCGAGGTATATTGTTGAGGTTAGAAATGAGGATATTGATAAGGCAACGAGCATTCTCACCAACCTAGGCGTGCTATTTTCAGTAATAGGCAGTTCAGGTGGTGACTACGTAATAGTCCGCTGGGGCGACCATAAATTAATGACCCTAAAATTAGATGACTTGAAGGCCGCGTACAACTCATTATGGGGTGCGTCATGATGTGCGGCATATGGGCATTCCTAGGCCTAATGCGGGTAGTTACGTGGTTAAGGTGTCGCCATGGCTAATTCATAGGGGTCAGGAGGGAGTGTCATTCGTATGCCGTATAAATGGATCGCTTATTAAGCTAAGTAATCCCTTAACAACAGATTCAACACTATGCCTTGGACATGCCAGGTATAGTACGAGCGGTCCCTATGGTGTTGAGCTTCAGCCTATCGTGCTTGGTAATGACTTTGCCCTGGTATTTAATGGCACAATAAGTAACTACATCGAATTAGTCAAGAGACTGAGGGATCTCGGTGTCGATGTTAGGACGAATTATGATGCCTTGGTTTTGGCCCATTACATGAGGGAATTACTTACTAGGCGGGGTATTGATGGCGGTGTTAATGAGCTTTTCCACACATTACGTGGTGGCTACTCCATAATAACTATTTGGAAGGATTCCCTAATAGTGGTTAGGGATCCCTGGGGCATTAGGCCTCTTGCTATTGGTAGTGATGGCAATGGCATAGCCATAGCGTCGGAGACGGCGGCGCTCGAGGCGTTGGGTATGAGCTGGCGTGAGGTGGAGCCTGGGAAGGCCCTTGTGCTACGTGGGTCTGGTAGGGAGTACTGGATCGAGGGTCCTAGGGTTAGGAGAGCCCATTGCGCGCTTGAGTATATTTACTTCCTAAGGCCCGACTCCTACTTCAACGGTATTAACGTCTATGAGACCAGGCGTAGACTCGGCATGGCGCTAGCCTGTAAGGAGACCACTCACGACGTCGACTTTGTATCACCAATACCCGAGACCGCTAGAGTTGCGGCGGAGGCCTACGCAAGTGGTATTGGTAAGCCGATTCATGATGTCGTAATTAAGAATAGGTACGTTGGGCGTGGCTTCATTAAGCCGCTAGGGAAAGGTCTGCGGACATGTATAGCGTGGTTAAGGATGCGGCCAGGGGTGCATCTATAGCCTTGGTTGACGACTCGATCATAAGGGGCGATACCCTTAGGAAGGTCCTGCCCAAGCTCAGGGCTTCAGGTGCGAGGGCTATCCACGTTAGGGTCTCCTCACCGCCAATTAGGTACCCATGCTTCATGGGCATGGACTTCCCAACCAGGCGTGAGTTGGTGGCTCACGGTAGGTCAATAGACGAGGTTAGGAAGTACCTCGGTGCAGACTCCCTAATTTACCTAACGGTTGACGAGCTCACGAATGCCATTGGAACCACTGAGCTATGTACTGCCTGCTTCACGGGTAATTATCCATTCACGATAAATATTGACGAGACCGAGATAGCATTCGCAAGTGATAGGTTATGGGAGCCGTAGGGATGGTTGGCGTGATGTCCTTCCACGATGGTTGGGATGTGAGTGAATTACTGAAATACGCAGTACCGGTGCTTAGACATAGGGGTAATGATGGCTGGGCCGCAATATTCAGTAAAGGTAGTGGACTAACCACGTTTCAGGTTAAGGAGGGAGACAACGCCTTAAGTGGCGAGGCCGGCCTATTGTGCCTTAGCACAAACAGTAATTCCAGAGGTGTGGTAAGGTGTGGTGATGCAGATGTTGGGTATTGTCTCGAAGGCCTCGTAATAAGGCCTGGGGACGTGTGTAAGCTGATTGGTGGCGAGATCAAGGCCCTCCCTTACACGTCATTGATTGCCTTAACGAGTAACGGCGAATTGATTGCGTACAGACCCATCACTGGGTTAAGGAACTTGGTTCTCGGCGCGTACGGCTTCGACCTGGCCATGATAACCAACGAGAGCTCAGCCATAGGTGCACTAGGCGGTGATGTGAGGGCGTTCATAAGGCCTGGATCAATCATTAGAGTCGATAGGTTGAGTCTCTCGATAATAGAGAACCTCAATAATTCCAGGAGTAAGCTATGTGCCGTGGAGTTCATATACTATCAAGGCCTGATTCGGAGGTCGATGGTTACTCCGTCTATGAATTCAGGAGGGTATTAGCGAGTAAGTTGGCTAGGAGACTAATGGATGGAATGAACAATTTCGATGTTGTTATTGGCATGCCGGAGACGGGCGTGATCTACGGCCTTAAGGTTGCCGAGGCGTTAAGAAAGCCCTTTGAGTACGCCCTCATGAACATCGAGAGGCGCAGGTCAGCCTTGAGAAAGGACCTTATTGATAAGTTATCTTCCATTCATCTAAAGCTCAGCCCAGTCACCAGTGCGGTTAGGGGTAGGAGAGTCCTTTTAATCGATGATTCGCTACTTACTGGACTATCCATTAAGGAGCATCCCAAGTCCTTAGGCATAGGGCGGGCGTGAGTGAGGTCACGTGGCCATAGCTAGCCCAAGGATAGTTAGGTCATGCCCCTACGGCGTCGACATGCCGCCTAATAATCAATTACTCACCAATACTTTCAATGATGAGGATGCCCAGAGGGTGCTTGAGGTCGATTCATTAACGTGGTTAAGTCTCGAGGACCTATACGAGGCAGCTGACGAGGTGGGTATCGGCAGGGATGGCATATGCACATACTGCATGGGTGGTGAGCGTGGGCTGGACCTATGAAAAGGCTGGGGTAAGCTTAGCCAGGCATTGGGAGATGCACTCGGTAGCCCGTGAAGTAATTCATGAACTTGCCGATGAACTTGGCGTCAGGTTGATGGAGGGTGGCTTTACGAGGTCTATAAACCTGGGCAATTACGAAATAACACTGCACACAGATGGTGTTGGTACCAAGTCAATGATTGCTTGGTCCACAGGCGGGCTCGAGGTGATTGGCTGGGACTGCGTCGTCGGTAACGTTAACGACATGGCATGCGATGGCTTCGTACCGATTGCAGCCACGGACTACATAGCCATATCCAATAATGATGCCGATGCCGTGGGTAAGGTCCTTAAGGGCATTAAGGACGCGGCCGCCAGGGCTGGCGCAGTGTTGCTAGGTGGTGAGACAGCTATAATGCCTGACCTGGTCAATGGTGTCGACGTCTCCTGTACCGTACTTGGGATTAGAAAAGTCAGGGCAGTGGGTAAGGCCGAGGTTGGTGATGTGGCCATAGGCATTGAGTCCAGCGGCCTTCACATGAATGGTTACACCCTAGCCCGTAAAGCCCTGTTAGTAGGTACGACTTAAATGCTGAGGTCTGTGGCGATGAATTAGCCAATTGGTTATTGAAACCAACGGCCTACTACGGGGACTTGTTGATTGAGCTTTATAGCCGTGGGTTAATCAAGGCTGCAGTCCACGTGACAGGTGGGGGATTTACTAAGTTGAGGCGCGTTATTGGTGATTTAGGCGTTGAGCTCGAGGTCCCTGAACCGCCATGCATCTTTAAAGTAATTAAGGACTCAGGCAATATTGAGTGGAGTGAAATGTATAGAGTATTTAACATGGGCGTTGGACTCGTGGTTTTGACGAGTGAGGAATACGCGAAGGAAGTTGTCAGGGTGATTGAGACGCTGGGCCTTAACCATTGGGTCCTTGGTAGGGTCATTAATGGTGGTGGTATTGATATTTTAATACCAGGCGGCCCTAGGGTGAGGCTTTAGGATATGCCGAGTAGCCTATTCATCTCTTCATAGGCTCTGACCACGTCTAGGCTGAGGCGCCCCTCCTAAATAATTCCTTATCCAAGTGCCTGCCGTTGATTAGTATCCTCATGGTATCACCGCTCATCTCATCAGCGAGAACCAAGTTACCTGATTTATCAAAGCCAAACTCCAGTTTAAAATCTACGAGTGTTAATCCCCTACTCACCATGTAGTTGCTCAAAATCTCATTAATCCTTAACGCAATGCCCATTATCTCATTCAACTGCTCCTGCCTCGTTAGGCCAGCCTCTATTATATCGTCAGTGGTTATTAATGGGTCGTGAAGCTCGTCACTCTTCAGGTGAAACTCAACGAGGGGCTTGCTGAACCTCGTCATTGGCTTTACTAGAGGCATTCTCTTTAGGAATGAACCGTATGCATAATTCCTTACAATAACCTCTATTGGTATCATCCTAAGGCCCCTCACCAATATTTTCCTATCGCCATCCCAATCAACCAAGTGATTTCTAATACCGTATTTACTCAGTAATCTCATGAGGAATACTGTCTGGGCCGCGGCTAACCTACCCTTACCAGGCGCTCGCTCCTTCCTGGCGCCGTCGAATGCCGTGACTTCATCCTTAAATTCCATGATGAGAAGCTCATCATTAACCCTGTAAACCCTCTTGGCCTTACCCTCATATATCAACTCCCCAACCCAATTACTAGCCATACATAATCTAAATCTGGCACCGGTTATTTAAGGTTTACTTAATTGATTAAATAAATACCTAGGCTAATACCGTGATTAACCACCTTTATTGTTTAACTAATTATTTTAACAATATGTTTAATTATTTGATTAAACAATTTAAGAATAACAATTATTAAGGGGTACGCAATTAATTTAATTAATTATGATAAGGAGCAAGGTCCTAATCGTGGGTGATGGCGCGAGGGAACATGCCCTGGCCGCAAGGCTTAGTTCGAGCGTTCACGAGCTAGGATAAGCGCGTTGGTAATGCATGAAAATCCTGGAATCAAAAGGATCGCGGAGAAAACGGGCGGTGAGTTAATTAAGTCTAGGCTAGATCCAAGTGGCTTGATCGATACCGTTAATAGGGTTAATCCCGACATCGTGGTTATAGGGCCCGAGGAACCACAGTTCGCCGGCGTTGCCGATAAGGCTATCGAGCTTGGCATACCCACCTTCGGGGTTCCTAAGTTGCTAGCATGATAGAACAGAGCAAGGCCTTTGCGAGGAATCTAATGTGGAAGTATAGGATACCGGGTAGGATAGCCTTTAGGGCGTTTAGGGACATTAACGAGGCATTGCAATACGTATCCAGTGCAGGTTCCGTCGCGATAAAGCCGGCCAGACAAAGCGGTGGTAAGGGCGTTAGGGTATTCTGGGATAGGCAGGCCTACCTTAGGGACAGCCTCAATAAGGCTAAGGCTACCCAGGTAATTGCAGCGTCAAGCGATGTTAAGGCATACGGCGATATCGATGATTTAATAGTCATCGAAGAGGCAGTGAGTGGAGTTGAGTACACGATTCAAGTGATCACCGACGGTAAATCCATCATAGCCCTACCACCAATCCAAGACCACCCACATGTGTTTGACCATGACATAGGCCCCGAGTGTGGTGGGATGGGGACCATAGTCGGTCCAGGACCCACACTGCCATTTTTAACTCAGGAAGAGTATGGGGAGAGCATAGAAATAATGAGGAGAACTTTGGACGCGTTACAACGTGAGATTGGCCTTAGGTACACTGGTGTATTGAGTGGCCAATTCATGCTCACGACGTACGGGCCAACACTCATCGAGTACTACAGTAGGTTTGGTGACCCAGAGGTCCTCAATGCATTGGCAATGCTTAACGGTGACTTACTTGAAATCATCGAGGCTGCGGTGAATGGTAGGTTATCAAGCGTCAAGTACTCATTTAGGGAGGGCGTTGTCGCGATCTCGAAGGCCGTGGTGCCCCTGGGCTACCCGCACAGTAGGGAATTGGCACGTGGAAGAACAATAACCATGGACATGGATAAAATAAGGAAGTTGGGTTGTGAGGTTTACTTTGGCTCAGTAGTTGAGGAGGGTGGGCTTTACAAAACCCTGGGTTCTAGAGCCGTCGAGGTACTCGTCGTGGGCAGAACGTATGAGGAGGCCTATGAAAGAATCGAGAATTGCGTAGACAGTATCAAGTCACCTGATTGGCAATTAATACATAGGCGGGATATAGGGGGTAGGGAATTAATTGAGAAGAGGATCAGGGATGCCGAGCGCGTCAGGGCGGTCTATAGATGGAGAAGAGAACGTGGGTTGGCAGGGTGAGGATTGATTGGGTACCTGGCGGTGAAATCACCATATACGACTATGCATAAGCGCGCCATTGAATAGAGACATGCCGCAGTACGTTAAGCACCATGCGGAGGTGTAATAGGCAAACCATCGCTGAACAACAAGTAGGTGCCAAGCCCCGTACTTGACTGGCAACAAACCATCATAAATACTTATTCACATAATTCTGCACAACTGTTTTTACCCACAATAATTTATCCTCAGGCCCTAGCCCCTCGTTTCGAACATCAAGGCCAAGGTCAGCACGGCGCCTATTACCGAAGCCATACCAAGGAATAGGTAGACCGTGTATGAACCGATAACGAAGAACGTTGGGAATATAAAAGTCGTTACTAGGACGCCGGTCCTACCACCAATTACATTGATTACAGGCCCAATACCTCTAATTTTTGTTGGGAGAGAAACAAAGGTATATCGTCAAAGCTCTCAGGGGATCTCTTAAAATAATGAATATTAGTTTTATTCTTCAAAATATTCGAACCTGATTTATCCTTTACCTAACCTTAATTAGTGACGCCGCTAATCTAGCCTTCTCCCTGGCCTCTTGTACTGTACTTCCCGTGGCTAGCACGATACCCATCCTCCTATGCCTATATGTGAAGGGCTTCCCGAATAACCTAACCTGGACCCCGGGTATCCTCAGCGCCTCCTCAAGCCCTACGACCCTAGGCGCCCAGGTCTCGGTATTCGCGAGCACTACGTGGGCCGCAGCCGGCGTTACTAACTTAACCTCAGGCGTTGGTAGCCCAAGGGCGCTTCTCACGTGTATCTGAAACTCGTTTATATCCGTGCTGACTAACGTGACGAGGCCAGTGTCGTGGGGCCTCGGCGCCGCCTCGCTGAATAGTACCCTGCCATCCCTAGTTATGAGTATTTCCACACCGTATATCCCAAGCCCTCCCAACTCATTGACGAGCCTAATGGCGTAATCCCTAGCCTCCTCATTATTTCCTCACTCACCGTGGTTGGGTGCCAGGACTCAACGTAGTAATAAACACCCTCAGGCCTCTGATGCTCTATAGGTAATACCGTGTTAGTCACCACATTATTGCCCAGCAGGTACCTATAGGTTAGTACTGTTAACTCTCTATCAATCTTCACGTACTCCTCAACCACAACCTTACTACCACTACCCCTCGCATGGGCAAGGGCCTCCTTGAAGCCTCGCTCGACATCATCATACTTATTGATGAGCACGTGCCCATGCCCGCTGGAACTCATTTCCGGCTTTAGTAGGCATGGGAAGCCCAAGTCCTTGCACGCCCTCTTCA
The DNA here is from genome assembly GCF_001316265.1 of Vulcanisaeta sp. JCM 16159. Taxonomy (GTDB): domain Archaea; phylum Thermoproteota; class Thermoprotei; order Thermoproteales; family Thermocladiaceae; genus Vulcanisaeta. Next base: position 25,135 of record NZ_BBDN01000003.1, read on the forward strand.
CATCCTCAACACTCTCCGCAAAGAAATACCTAGTGGTTGGTAATTGAAGCTTCTCCGCAGCCAGTCTCCTCAACTCAATCCTATCCATGCAGATCTTAACGGCCCTGGCGTTGGGCACAACTCTAAAGCCCTCCTCCTCCAGTTCCACGATAGCGTCGGTGTTTACTGCCTCTATCTCGGCAATAATCGCATCGGGGCCCTCCCTATGCACCAACGCCTTAATGGCGTTTTTATCGAGCATATTAATCACGTACTTCCTATGAGCAACGTGCATTGCCGGGGCCATGTCATATCTATCGATAACGATAACCTCGGCACCCATTCGCTGTGCCTCAATAGCCATCTCCTTACCCAACTCACCACTACCCAACAGCATTATCTTCTTGGAACCCATAAGTAGTGGTGGACCAATCTCCATCACCAACCACCCACGAGACTATCCTTAAGACTAAGCCAAAGCTTTAACCCACCAGGCACGAAGCCCCTTGGGGTTAGTACGGCTTCCGCCGACCTCTCTGGGTGCGGCATGAGACCGAGGACGTTGCCTCGTAATTAACCACACCGGCTATCGAGGCCACTGAGCCGTTTGGATTCTCGCCGTAGTACGTGAAAGCCACCCTGACCTCGTCGACGCTATCTATGAAATATCTACCTTCGCCGTGGGCTATGGGCATTGAAACCACCTCATCAAGTGAGTATAACTTAGTAAAGGGTGTCTTAATGTCGTTGACCTTGACCCAAACCCACTTGGCTATGAACCTGGGCGGATCGTTGGGTAGTAATGCCCCAGGTAGTAATCCGGCCTCGACGAGTGTTTGAAAGCCATTACATATGCCAAGTACGGGTACACCATCCTCCGCATCCATGATTATTTCCTTCATCGCCCTTGACCTGGCAGCGATTGCGCCAGCCCTTAGCCAATCCCCATAGCTAAAGCCTCCAGGTATTATAACGGCATCATATATGCCGTGTCTAAAATCTTCATGCCAAACCAGCTCGGCGTTGATGTGAACCACGTTCTTAAGAATGTGAATTACGTCTAGGTCACCATTAGTACCTGGAAACTTAATAACAGCCGCCCTAGGCATTCTCAACACCCAGTATTAGCAATCTATGGACCGTTGGGTTAAATATCCTAGCCTTCTCACAAACTTCCCTAACGTAGTCTACGGCCTCCGCACCATCCTTCGCATCAACAATGAAGCCAAGGTACTTACCGCTGATGACCTTATTAACATTACTAAAACCACTGATTGAAACAAGGTCCTTAAGTATGGTCTCGCCCTCAGGGTCTCGAACGCCCTTAAGTACAATAGCCGTATGAACCAAGTACTTATTCGATACGTTACTCATTGATTAATTAAATGATTAAAAATATTTAAAGATTTCCCTTGAAGAATACCGGTTATTGTTTAATTAATTATTTAAACAATAATTGAGAGCCGATGCACCATTAAATTTGTTAAAAACATCATTATTAATGAAATTGAAAATTTAGACGATGGCGCTTTAATTTATTACACTGACTCAATGCTTACCCAACGCCAATTCGAGTAAGTACTTATGTACCGCCGTTGTCGTTAGTTCTGGGTGGAAGGCTGTCGCCAGCATGTGGTCTTCCTGGGCCGCAGCAATGACGCTACCCAGCCTTGGGTGCCTAACGCTAGCCAACGCCCTTGCATTGCCCCAAACCCTCACTATGGCTGGCGCCTAATGAAGACTGCCCTTACCGTGCCAACACCTTCAATAGTTACGTCCGTCTCAAAGGAGTCCCCCTGCCTACCGAAGGCGTTCCTAACCACGGCTATATCCATGACACCGAGTATTGGCTGACCAGTCTCACCAACCACGGAGTCCCTGACCTCCCTGGCCATGAATATGCGCCGGCGCACGTGCCCAGCATCGGTAGTCCATTGATTGTTAAGCCCCTAAGCCTATCAAGAAGGCCGTTGCGCCTGGCCAATGAGCCTATTGTGGTTGACTCACCGCCTGGTATCACTAGGGCGTTTAGGCCGTTTAGGTGCTCGGCCTTCTTAACCCTAACGACATCAACGTTGATCTTTAACTCATCAGCCGCCCTCCTAATGGCATACTCGTGCTCCTCAACATCACCCTGCAATGCGAGTACGCCGACCTTCACGCCTAAACACCCCTTACCTGAAGTAATTCCTCGGGCTTCAGGGACTTAACGTCTATGCCCATCATTGATGCCTTCTCACTAACCATCCTCTGGGCATCAATCACCGTTTCGGGATCGTCCCAATGTGCGGTGGCTAACACAATGGCCTCAGCCTCTCCCTTGGGTCCTGGCTCTTGAAGATGCCCGAGCCTACGAAGACGCCGTCGGCGCCAAGCCACATCATTAATGCCGCATCGGCCGACGTGGCTATACCGCCCGCGGCGAACGTTATCACCGGTAACCTACCCATCCTAGCCGTTAAGGTCACCAACTCAATGGATACCTGGCACTGCCTGGCGAAGTCCTCAACTTCTCCTCATCACCATCCCTATAGGCTGCGTATAACTCATTAATTGCCTTGTAGAGAACCTTGAAGTGCTTAACAGCCTCACTGACGTTTCCCGTGCCCGCCTCGCCCTTGGACCTAATCATTGACGCACCCTCGCTAATCCTTCTAAGTGCCTCGCATAACTCGCGGCATCCGTTGACGAAGGGTACCGCGAACAACCACTTATTGATGTGGTGTTGTTCGTCGACTGGTGTTAATACCTCGGACTCATCTATTAAGTCAACGCCTATTTGTTCAAGTATGAAGGCCTCGTAGTAATGACCAATCCTCACCTTCGCAGATACCGGGATCGTTATATGCCTCATTACGTCCTCAATAACCTTAACATCAGCCATCCTAGCCACACCACCCGCCCTACGAACATCGTAAGGCAGTTTATCGAGAACCATCACGCCGACGGCGCCCGCCTCCTCGGCAATCTGAGCCTGCTCTACATTGGTTACGTCCATTATGACGCCATTCCTGAGCATTGATGGGAAGCCTACCTTGACCTTCACCGTGCCGGTAACGATGCCATCCATCTCATAAGGCCTAGGCCAGTTAAAGCCCCTCTCCCTGAGCCTATCCCTCAATTCCAACATACCGTAGAAGAAGTCTCTGAGCTTCTCGAGGTACTCGAAGGAGGGTGATACCGACATCAAAACTGGGCTTGTTCGGGGTTATTTATAGATTATTAAACGTTTAATAATGCGGTAGGCAATGCATCGTCAACGTTATTTTAACAAATCCTTCGTCATGAAGTTATGGTAGAAGTTTACGTGCAAACGCTCGGCGGCTCCGAAGTAAAGTAGTAATTCCCCATCATTAGTCTCCCTAAATAATCTATTGATTATTACGTCGTAGTCCCTGTGGCTGTAGTGTTCCCAGCCCCTTGACTCGTCTATGGCGTTGAGCAGTGCCGTAACCGCGCCCCAGTACTTCTCGCCGGCCTGGGCAAGGTCGCCCTTATTATACAATTCCTCAGCAGCCCTGAGGTAATCTTCGTGAAGCCTCAGGTACAACTCAACCCTACGTTGAGTATCAAGCCTCTCGGCCACTAAATCGGCTATAAACTCCTCAACATCCCTGCCGTTAGCCAACTCCCTAAGTAGCTCCATTATAGTGGGTGGGAGTGTTAATGACACTTACCAAGTGTCTGTACCTGGTTTAAAAACCTAAATGCACTATATTGATTATTAATGTGAGTACTGTTTTAAACCCCCTTAAATCAACTTAACCCGTGTCTTCAATCTTCATATTTAACCTGGCCATTAGGTCGCGGTCGCCGATTATTCCTACCGACTTTACAAACTTAGTGATTAGCTACGTCTATCAAAGGTCCCTAAGTCCATTCCAGTAAACATGATGTTTGGTTACTTGTTTGGTGGGGGCGTCCTGTCGCAAGGACTAGATACCCCGCTAAGGTGGTATAAACTATAGTGTGTAAGGGATGATTCAACATATTGATATATTATATTTGTGGAATTGTATACATATGGTGGTTATCGTATATACTTAACTGCGTTACAGCAGTATCTATATGGTTATGGGGTTTATTCATTTTTAATGCCTGATACTATATAATATCTGGTGGTTATCTTGGTTTTCACCATTATCTATTTGGTTAGGTTCATGAAGTTCATGTTCTAGGATGGGGTCTATTATCCTATATATGCCTTCGCTATGCTTTTCAACTAGGTTGAATCTGATTAATGCTGTTAATGCATTATCTAGGGTTCTGTCGTCGATTTCATGCCCGATTAGGAAGGATGCGTATGCCTTTATATCGCGCCACCTATTGACGTGTTTAAGGGCCTCTAGGATGGCTAGGTATAGCCTCTTGTTCGCCCTGCCTTTCAGGAAGTTGTCGAGTTCGTTAAGCATTATTTTGGAACCCTCCTCAATCACTTTACTTAATGCGTCATCTAGGGATAGCCCTCTTATGCCGTGTAGGTTGCCGAATAGTGTTAACCAGCCCACTATGCCGTCGAGTAGGTTGACTACCTTATCGTATTCGTTGAAGCTCATCCCTAGTTCACTAAACCCCCTCATTAGGAATGCCTTGGATTGATCGTGGGTGAATGGCCTTAACCTAACCTCCACAGGGAGCCTGCCGTATAGGGGTGATGTTGGCGAAGGCTCCAGTAGCGCCCTTACTAAGCCTACGTAGGATCCCGTTAATATGAAGCGGATTCTAGGGTTTGATGAATGGGCGTTACCCAGTATTTTAAGTAATTGCGGTGATGCGGACGCCAGGTCCTGAACCTCATCCAGCGCTATGACGGTATCCTTCCTCATTGATAATAGGAATTCAAGCAGTGTCGGCATGGGCCTCGCCCCCTTCCTTACAGTTATGCCAAGGGGCCCTATGTTCAGGTTTACCGAGGCGTCGATATCCCTGAATAATGAGCTTCTATTAGCCTCATTAACCATGATTTTAAGCAATGTTTTAAGGGAATTAACACCCTGGAGATTTATGTACATGGTCCTGAACCCTCTGAGGCTAACTCATTTAACACAACCTTAACAACGCTGGTCTTGCCAATCATCCTCTGCCCCGTGATAACTACCCAATTACCTGCATGGATCTGTCTCTTAATATAATCAATAACATCATCCCTACTGAATAACTCCCTCCTCGACTCCTTAGGATATAACTCAAATAACATAACCCTATTCAGTAACTGAATACCCTATTATAAATTAATTGCGCATAAATGCATTAAACATCAACGATTAATGTACGTGAGGGTATTCAGTTACTGAATAGGGTTATGAAGCTTGCTCCCTAAATGCTTAATGAGACGGTTGTAGGTATTAAAAATTAAGACTTCGTTATTAAATCTTTCAACTTCCCTTAACCTTAATGCAGCCCTCCTATGTAGGTCAAAGGTATATTTTACCCATGAAATTGTAGTATAAGTTTGCATGGAAATTCTTTATACAGGTTCTCTACGATTATGTCGTAGTCCCTGCTGCGGCACCCCCAACCCCTTAATTCACTAATTGCATTGAGTAACGTTGTCGTGGCTCCAATATTTTCCGCCTGCCTGAACTAAGTCGCCCTTGGTATACTCATCACCACTATGACTAAGTAATTCCTCATGAATCTTCAGGTATACGTCAACCCTATCCCTAGGATCAAGCCTCTGGGCCGCCTCTCTTTCTATCTCCTCATTGATTAACTTAGGCGGTTCCTCCACGTAGCTAATTATTGCGTAATTGCCTTAAAAGGGTTTGTAGGGTATGTTCAATAAAAGCTTAATAATAGGATAATAAGTATGTTATTAATGGCTAAGACGGTAATCGAGGAGGTTAGGGAGGGTAGGGTCTCCGATGAGGTCAAGGATGTGGCTAGGCGTGAGGGTGTTGATGAGGGCAAGCTGGCTAGGAGGATAGCGAGCGGTAGGGCAATACTTATTAGGAACGTTAAGTTACCCGATAAAGTTAGTGCGGTTGGTCTTGGGTTAACGACTAAGGTTAATGTTAATATAGGCACGTCAAGCGAGGTCGTGAGTCTTGAGGCCGAGCTTGAGAAGGTTAGGATTGCCAATAAGTGGGGTGACACATTAATGGACCTATCAACGGGTGGGGATTTAGACGAGATACGCAGGGCAATCATTAGGGAGTCAAAGCTACCGGTTGGTACCGTGCCAACTTACCAAGCATTCATAGACTCATTCAAGAAGAAGGGCGGTGGGGCCTACTTTACGGAGGATGAGCTCTTTGATATGGTTGAGAGACATTTAAGGGATGGGGTTGCCTTCATGACGATACATGCAGCCGTTACTAGAGAATTGGCAATTAAGGCCCTTAAAGGCGATAGGGTCATACCCATCATCTCCAGAGGTGGCGATATGCTGATTGGGTGGATGCTCCACAACAATGCCGAGAACCCATTTTACACCAGGTGGGACTACGTTCTTGAGCTCTTCAGGGAGTACGATGCGGCCATCTCAATAGGTGATGCCCTACGCCCGGGCGCCACGGCGGATAGCCACGACGAATTTCACGTAGCGGAACTAATCGAGGCCTCGAGACTCGTGAAAAGGGCTAGAAAGGCGGGGGTTCAGGTAATGGTTGAAGGCCCTGGCACGTGCCATTAAACGAGATCGTATGGGATGTTAAGTTAATGAAAAGGCTCACCGATGGTGCGCCATATTACGTCTTAGGTCCATTACCTACCGATGTGGCTGCTCCCTATGACCACATCGCTGGCGCTATTGGCGCAGCAATTGCGGGGCGGCTGGCGCGGACTTACTATGCTACCTAACGCCTGCTGAGCACCTGGGCTTACCAACGCCAAGGCAGGTTGAGGATGGTGCGATAGCCTTTAAGGTGGCGGCCCACGTGGCGGACACAATAAAGCTTGGCAGGAGGGCCAGGGCCTGGGATGATGAGGTCAGTAGGTTCAGAGGTAAGCTTATGTGGAGGGAAATGATATCCAAATTAATAGATCCGGATAGGGCCTGGGCCGTGTATACGCAGTACGGAGAGCCCAGGGTTAAGGGTTGCACGATGTGTGGTGGTTACTGCCCAATGCTCATGGTGATGCAGCAGGTGAAGAAGATCAGAGGTGAAGTTGATGAGTGAGGCTTGGTTATGGAGCACGTGGGTTAAGGCAAGCAGGTTAAGAGACGCTGATGTTGCCATAATCGCCGCTTGCCTACCCTTCGTAAACCCGAAACTCTATCAAGAGATTTCGAGGGATAAGGTGGTGCTGCTCGCCTGCCCTGAGCGTGAGCACCCAGCGCTCTATGGCAAGATGGCGAGCATGATTCGGTCATCAAGGCCAAGGTTAATAACTGTGGTCTCAATAGATGGAAGCCCACACTGCGCACTGCTTCATGCATCGGTCAACGAGGCTGAGTACATACTTAATGAGGACATACCCAGAAGGCACTACGTGGTACTTGACGGCGAAGAACTTAGGGAAATATCGCCGAATGCCGTGAGAGTCGCTAGATACTTATCGATCGTTGAGGAGTTGGTCAGGAAAAACCCCGAGGCACTCGAGGAGTTGGCAAAACATAGCCTTGAATATAGGAGTAGCCTCGCCAGGGCTGGTAAAGGCGATGCACCAAGGACCTAGTGGTGCTATTTCACAATACTTCTTGCAAGTTTTACTAAGTCCTCCACGTATCCTACATCCTCCCTAATCTGCCTCGGCTTCAACCTTGCCTCATGGAATCCCTCTATATGCAGAAACCACACCCTACTCCACCAAAGCCTAACCCCCTATTGGGCTTGCTACTTATTGAGCTCACGGCGTCGAATAGCAACGTTGTTGTTTACCTCCCTGGGCCTAGGCTATGGCCATTGCTTAATGGCCTCCTCAGCGGCCTTGTAGAGCTTCCCACCGATCTGCACGGGGTCCCTACTGACCAATTCAACGCCCTACCTCAGGAACCTCTCGGCAAGTTCAAGGTGAACCTTAGATCGCTCACTTCTAGGTTTAATACCTTATGATATTATGTCAATTCAATTATGTCAATACCCCTCTTCATGGTCTCATTAATTAAGCTCTTAGGTATTGACGTTGTCGAAATCACTCTACACTCAGTATAAAGCCTTAACTTAAAAAGTGGTTTGTGCTTTAATTAGTGCTAAACGGGATAGAGTGGAACATGCTCTAGTGCGGTTGTTTCGGGGAAGCTAGGGCCACGTTCATTGCCTGCACTGCTTGTCCCGACGCGCCCTTCATTAGGTTGTCTATTGCGGCTAGGATCACAAGCCTGTTTAGCCTATTGTCTATTTCGAAACCTATGTCAACTAGGTTCGACCCTATCACGTACTTAACGTCTGGATACCTCTGAAAGCCTGCTCTATCCTTAACAATCCTGATGAATGGTTCATTACTGTACATGGTCCTAATGACCTTCCACACGTCGGGTTCCTGCACGGGCTTTATTAACCACGTGTGTGCCGTGGTTAGTATCCCCCTGACTAGGTCTACGGCGTGTGGGGTGAATGCCACGCGTACCTGCTTATTAATTAGTAGGCTCAGTTCCTGCTCTATCTCTGCCGTGTGCCTGTGGTGAACAACCTCGTAGGGCCTAATCACGTATGTCCTGAAGGGGTGTAGGTCGAGCCTAGGCGCGTGCGCGCCGGCGCCTGAGCTCGATATCTTCGCGTCAACCACAATCCTCTCTGTATCCACGAGGCTTGCCTTCACCATAGGTGCTAGGGATATTATGGCTGCGGTTGCCATGCATCCAGGCACGGCTATTAACTTGGCGTTTCTCAACTCCTCCCTATGTAACTCGGGAAGCCCATAAACGGCCTTCTTAAGCAGGTCTGGGTATGGGTGTGGCTTCTCCCACCCGTACCACTCAACGTAGGCGTTTGGGTCCTTAAGTCTGTAGTCCGCGGATAGGTCAATTACGGTTAGTCCAACCTCATAGAGCTTTGGAACCCACTCAACACTCTGCCATGCGGCAGCGCCAGGAATACCACGTCAGCCTCCTTTTTGAACACAACATCAATCGCGGAGTCGCTGAAAGTTAGGTTTGTCCTGCCCCTAAGGTTTGGGTGAACCCTAAATATGTACTCGCCCTTAAACTCCCTCGAGGTTGCGCAGGCAAGTTCAATACCCGGGTGGTTAAGCAATAACCTAAGTAACTCACCGCCGGTGACCCCGCTGGCCCCTACGACGCATGCCTTGTACTTACCACTCACCATTGAACCACCTCACTATTGTGTTCACCACGTTATTCACGACGCCCATTGTTAATTCAATCCTGGGTTCTACACCAAGGATTAGGTGCTCATTACCGTAGGCGCCTATTGTGTACGTACACATAATGCACCCGATGTCCCTTGAAAGCTTCAAAACCCAGGGCTTTAGGTCGCCACAACCAATACACTCATCACCGATGACTTGAACGTCGATGATTTTGTCTGGCGCCTTAATAACCATGTTAATTCTGGCCAGTGGATTAGCCATGTACATCCTATGCTCAGCCACTGATTTACCACCTTCCCACGTGGTTACTAAACCATCGAGATTTAACGCCGGTGATGGCGTAGCCAGATAAGCCCTGCCAAGCCCCTAATTACCTTACCAACCACGTTGGGATTTAACGCAACACTTAACTCGGGTGTTGGGTAACCCAGCCTGGAGAGTTCCCTAAACAGTGCGGCTCTGTCAATAGCTAATACGTAGGCGCCACGTGGATTTAACGTATCCTCAAACAAACTGGATATTACGAGGGCCTCAAAGGTATCATCGAGGAGCAGCACGGCCTTGCTATTCCTACACCTCACTTCATCATCTCTAGTATTTATTATGGTAACCCTGAAGCCCCTATTTACTAGATCATTGTGTATTTTCTGCTCTACTGGACCGTACTTACTGAGTACAAGCGTGACGTCTTGGTTGACCGTGGTTCCTGCTTCAATGACCACCACCCGTGCTTACCGTAGCAATGAGGCTTTTAAATATTTTCTTTACTATTTCAGGGGTTATAAACGTGTTATTGTTAGTAAAGGAAATGTTTATATAGTGTATTTAGTGGGTAACCTGTGGGAGTGATGGAACGGTTTCCATACTTTATGACACAATGAGAATTGAGGAAAGGCTAATACTTAAGGAGCTTAGGGACTTGGCACCAACGTTGCTTTAGTGAATATTGATAACATATCTCTTAACCTTAATGATGGGGGTGGTGACCTCGGCACAGTCCTCGTGAGGTCCATGAGCCATACAAAGGCAGGTTTAATTGCCCGTATTCTAAACATCCAAGGTGTTAAGACTATTAATAAGGGACTGGCCATAGAGAATTCATGGAATAAGGCCATTGCCATCTCAACACTGGCTAAGGCAGGTATACCCACCGTCCCAACAAGGCTCTTACTATCGGTGGGTACGCAGTGCGATGGTGTTAATTATCCGGCCATTGTTAAGCCTGTCCACGGTTCCTGGGGAAGACTCGTAAGCCTAGTGGGCAATCACGATGAGTTAGTACTGTTGCTTAAGCATAAGGCCGTGGGTGATGCCTACTCAAAGATTGCCATGATTCAGCCATTCATTGGCGATGGTACTGACTACAGAGTCTTTATAATTGGTGATGAGGTGGTTGCGTCGATGGTTAGGAAACCAAGCCCAGGTGATTGGAGAAGCAACGTTGCCAGGGGTGGGGTTGCTCACGCACTCAAGCTTAGTGCAGACGCTTACGAAATTGCCATTAAGGCCGTGAAGGCCCTTGACCTTGATTACGCAGGCGTCGACCTACTATACAGCAATGAGACTGGTTACATGGTTAATGAGGTCAACGCAATACCCGAGTTTAAGGGTCTCATGAGTGTCTCGGGCATTAATATTGCGCGTAAAATAGCTGAGTATGTGATAAATACTGCCAGGAGGTGATCACTCAATGAGCAATGACCTACTTAGGTTTGAGGATGAGTACTTGGCTAGGTACTACAGCAAGAAGCCCATAAACATTGTCAAGGGCTACATGCAGTATGTTTGGGACTCAAACAATAATAAGTACCTGGACATGCACACAGGCTTTGGCGTTGCATTCCTCGGTCATAGGAATCCAAGGATCATAAACGCCATCAAGGACCAACTTGATAAAATAATCACAGTATCACTGACCTTCTATAACGAGACGAGGGCCGAGTTCATTAGGGAGTTCATGAGGGTCGTACCGAGTAGTTTCGGCAAGGTATTCCTACAGAATAGCGGTACTGAGGCCGTGGAGGTCGCCCTTAAGATAGCGAGAAAAATTACTAAAAAGGCTGAGTTCTTGGCATTCCTGAATTCATTCCACGGCAGGACTATGGTTCCCTCTCGGTAACCGGTAATGAGAAGTATAGGAAGGCCTTCGAACCAATGCCATATAAGGTCAGGTTCGCGCCATTCAACGCGGTTGACCAAGTGGATAAGCTAGTGACTGAGGACTTAGCAGCTGTGATTGCTGAGCCAATACAGGGCGAGGGCGGTGTTAACCCAGCGAAGCCTGAGTTCCTAAGGGCCTTAGGCAAGTGACGAGGGAGAGGAATGTATTGCTTATATTTGATGAGGTCCAGACCGGGTTTGGCAGGACTGGGCGTGCTTGGGCCTTTGAGAACTACGGCATAGAGCCTGACATATTCACGGCGGGTAAGTCAATAGCTGGTGGTTTACCAATTGGGGTGGCAGTTGTTAGGAGAGAGTTCGGTGACGTCTTCGAACCTGGGGAGCACGGTAGTACCTTCGCAGGTAATCCACTTGTTATGGCTGCGGCTAGGGCAGGGGTTGAGGTCCTGGTTAATGAGGGTGTGCCTGATAGGGCGAGGGCTATTGGTGATAAGTTAATGAGGATACTTGAGGATGAACTTAATGGCTTGAAAACAGTCTTGAGAATTAAGGGCATGGGACTTATGATGGGTATTGAACTTAAGAAGAGGGCTGACCCATACATTGATAAATTAATGAATGCTGGACTACTGGCAAGTGTTGCTGGTGGGACTACCGTGAGGTTACTACCACCTTACTGCATAACTGATGAGGATTTAGAGACAGCAGTTAGGGCTCTTAGGTCTGTCCTGTCAGACTCATCATGATGTCATTAAGTATGTTATTCAATTCCTCATCACCTAACGGCTCCCTCCTTAAGCCATTATCGTAAAGATGCATGATCCTCTTATAGACTGCATCGATGAGTTGCGGTGTTGGTTCTATACCACGCTTCTTTAGCCAGTACTCTATCGATGACCTGCCTGAGTACGGCCCAACCAATATATTCGCCTCGCGACCAATTACGGTGGGATCCATTGATAGATACGTCATTGGATTCTTCAATTGAGCATCGACGTGTATACCCGCTGCTGTTGTAAAGGCATTCTCGCCAACCAATGGTTGATACCTCGGCACTGGGTAATTGAGACTTCGGAATTCCTCGGCTATCTTACTAATCACCCTGGGATTCATTCCATCGAAGGAACCCCTAAGCCTGGCATACCAAATTACCAAGGCCTCTATGGCACATTACCAGCCCTTTCTCCGATGCCCAATAGCGTTCCATTGTTTATGGACGCACCGTAAAGCCAAGCAGCGACTGCGTTGGATACTGCCATGTAATAATCACCGTGGCCATGAAACTCCAGGGACTCGCTGGGTATTCCCAACACCTTCCTAATCACCCACACGAGCTTTGGTATGCTATAGGCAGTGGCGCGAATGGGTAGGGTACGCCAACGCCCGTCGTGTCTGGAAGCTTTATCGTGGTCTCAACACCATATCTCTCCCCAAGCTTAAGTAGCTTCTCCACAAAGGGTATTACAAAGCCGACCACGTCAGACCTGGTCACGTCCTCAAGGGAACACCTAAGCCTAATACCCTCCTTCAAAGCATACTCCGCAACCTCTAGGTACTTAGCCACGACTCTATCCCTCGTGGAATTGAACTTATACCTAATGTGTATGTCAGATATCGACATAAGCATGACCATTTCGTCAAGGCCTGCCTCCTTAACGAGCCTCACATCCTCAACCCTAGCCCTGCCCCAACCAATCACCCTAGGCCACTCAAGGCCTAAGTCCCTAACCGCCTTAACAAGCTCCCTATCCCTACCAGTGTACAGGAAGAACTCACTCCTAGTTATTTTGCCGCTTCCATTATCTAAATCAGCCAATAACCTAAACAATCTAACAGCATCATTTATTGAGTAATAAACGTAGAAGGCTTGTTGCCCATCCCTAAACGTTGTGTCGGTTATGAACAAGCGCTCAGGTGGTTCTGGATCGATATTAATCCCATCAGTTATTAACCTAGGCGGTAGGGGCCATTGATCAAGATCAACATACTCCAACTCCTTGTACTCAATACCCTCGTGCTTCAATAGTCGTATTAACAACTCATTATTTTCCCGGGCTAGTGAACCCTGGTTATTAAGCGCTTCAATTAGAACCACCCAGTTTTTCGTAAAATAAATAATTTATAAATTTTACCCCCAATAATAAATATGGCTTAAAAATAATACTATTTATAAATATTCATAAATTCAACTATCGCCTGCTTATATATATCTATGGCCCTAAGGTAATCATCAACAAATATGTATTCCTCAAACGAGTGTGAGTACGCTCCATCGCCAGGCCCATACGCAACCATGTTCTTTGTCAGTAATGCCAGGTCATTCATATCACTTGTACCCCATTTCCTGGCCGGGATGGGTCCCTTACCTAATACCTTAATTATTGCCCTGGACACCGCCCTAGCGCTTGTATTATTGATTGAAACCTCGACGGGTTCGGTGCACCACCTCATGCTTATGGTGATTAATCCTCCATACTTACCCCGTAACTCATTAATTGCCGCCTCAACATCCTTACATGATTTCCCAGGTGGTATTCTAACGTCGAGTATCAGCCTGCAGTTACTTGGTATCACGTTCTCGGCCTCGCCACAGTTCATTATTGTTGGCGTCACGAGAAAGTTCTCGTAGGATGTACCAGCCATTAACGTATTCCACAAATCCCTGTACACATTCATTGCAATGAGTATGGAGTTAGAGCCCAGGTCTGGATTTGACGCGTGGCCGCCCCTAGTCCTCACATTAACCTCAAGCCTAGTACCGCCCCTGTACTTGACAACCACCTTATCAATCCCCGTAGGCTCACCAACAATAATACCCGTGGGCCTCGCACGTGATTACCACTTATCAAATACCTAGTGCCTAGGCTATCACCCTCCTCGTGTACGACGGCCGTAAATACGAGAGTTCCTCTACTCGATTCACTCTCCATGAATGCCAGTAACATGGCCATTAACGGGCCCTTATCATCGCTGGCCCCCCTACCAATGATTTTATTACCCTCACGCCTAACCTCTATGAAGCCAGGCACCGTATCCATGTGAGCATGAAGCCATAGGACGGGCTCTCCATCACCCTTAATGGCGATTACATTACCAACTTCGTCAATTCTAGCCTCAAAACCATTCATAATTAGTAATTCCGTAAGAAATTCCGCCAACTCATGCTCGTCACCTGTGGGTGAGTAAATACTCAATGCCTCCATGAGTAATTTTAACTTGGCCTCGTCACTGAACATTGTCAACCCCTCTTAACAACGCCCATTACCAACTCAGCTATTCGCCTAGCCACATTAACACCCGTCACCCTCTGCACATTCTTGAACTCAGGCACTGTGTTAACCTCCAGGACCTTATAACCTCCGTCAGACTCAACAACATCAACACCCGCGTAATAAGCACCAACGGCCCTAGTAGCCTTGACGCTTATGTCCTCAAGCTCTGGGTCAATCCTCACGGCCTCCGCCTTACCACCCTCGCAGTGTTCGTCCTCCAATCATCATTAACCGCATACCTATAAATCGCTGCCACCGCCTCGTCACCAACCACAGTCACCCTAATGTCCCTACCGGGCTTCCTAATGAACTCCTGAACTAGATATGTCTCATATTGGGGATTCTCCATGGAACTTCTATGCCTTGCAAGGAGCATTAGATCCTCCGTACTACCCACTAGGCTTACGAGTCTTCCCCAGGAACCGTGGACAGGCTTAACAATGGCCGGGGACCCAACAACGCCTAGGGCCTTCATCGCGGACTCACTGGATAAGGCCACTATAGTGTTTGGTATTGGAACACCAAATCGATTGAGTATAGCCAGCGTGACCGCCTTGTTATTGCCGATCATTATTGATATGTAGGGATTTATTGACCTACCACCAATGACTTCATACAATTGCGATAATAATTGAGTCCTGTGCTGACTGACAGTCCTTATAAATGCTGTGGCAACCTCATTAGCTCCAGGAAACTCAAAGGTTAAGTCCTCAGCACTCACAAGCCTGTAATTAATGCCTAAATTATCGAACTCCCTAATGAGCAGCTTCTCGTCAAGCCTTATGGCATCGTAGAGGAAGTGTACGACTTCAATCAGAACCACCCCTCAGCAATTATTCGCCCCAATCCTCCTCCTCAACCTTAATCAGCTTCAGCTGTATTAAGCCATTCTGAATAACCACCTGGTACTTCTGACCACAACTTGGACAACTGACCAACTCACCATCAAGTACATCATCTGGTATTTCTATGTCCGCCCCACAGACCTGGCAGGAAACCTTTGTTGGCATTGAGATACTACGTGAATATAGCCTATTTAAGCATTGCGGCTAATAGCAGGAGGTTTTATAAGTCAATGGACAGGATATATATTCTCAGGAATTACCTGTTGGGATCACGTGAGTACCAACACCATTAATAGCAGACATAATTGGCTTATCGATCACACCATTGGAGATTATCGCGTATACGCCCTTACTGGCCAATTGAGCCGCCGTGTAGACCTTCCTCTTCATACCACCCCTAACCTCCGGGTTCTTAAACAACTCCTGCGCCTCAGCAGCGCTTACCCTGTTAATGACCTTTCCATTTATGAGAACACCATCAACATCCGTAAGAATTACCGCGTATTTAGGCATTAAGAAGAGTGAGAGTATCTCGAGTGCTTGGTCTCCATCAACATTTAATGGACCACCAGTCTTATTATCCATGGCTATTGGCGCTATCACCGGCGTGAAACCATCATTGAGTAGTTTCATTATGAAGTCCTTATTCGCACTTTCTATCTTACCTGTGTAACCACCATCAACAACCCTCTCCCTACCCCTCTCATCAATTATGACCATGGACTCCCTCCTCCTAGCCCTCAGTAGGCCACCGTCAACTCCAGAAAGCCCGATGGCATTAACCCCAACACCCTGTAACCTACTCACCAAGTCCTTATTTAGGTACATCATACCCATGACGTAGGCACGCAAAGTCTCTTGATCTGTGTACCTGCTCGTAACCCCGCTGGGGCTTGTTACGAACTTGGGCTTAAGCCCCATTCTCTCCATTAACTCATTTATAAAGTAACCACCACCATGAATTAGAATCACCCTATGGCCATTATTGATTAAACCAGGTACTTCTTTAACGAGGTTATCAACCCCCTTCCTTATTACAGATCCGCCCACCTTCACTATTATTAGCATCATTAAGTGGCTGGTTATCAATATTATAAATATTGCCATAATGAAGACATCGGTTTAATATTTAGAAGCGAAGCTACAACAAGCCTCTCAATTCATTAGCGGCCTTACTAATCCTCTCAATGCCCATGCGTATTCTCTCAATGCTCTCTACCACGAAGGATATCCTAATCGCTGATCTATAAATGTCACTGAAGTACGTGCCTGGTATCACGGTTACACCATACTTCTCAAGAAGCAACTCGGCAAATTTCTCGGAATCCCTGATATACCTCGATAAATCAACGAAGATGAACATGGAGCCCTTTGGAACAATAAACCTGGACTCGGGCAAGTACTCCCTCAAAGCCCCAACTGCGGCGTCCCTCCTTGACCTATACTCCTCGATTATGTACTTAAGGTGCTTCATCCTGGCCTCGGACCTGAGGTACGCGGCCACGAACTTCTGGGCAATAACGGGTGGGCAGTACGTCATCTCCTCAGCGGCTAGCTTCAACTTGGGTATTGCATCGCTTGGTCCATAGATGAAACCCAACCTCCAACCTGGTATTCCTGGATCCTTCGAGAATGTATTTATTGAGATTACGTGGTCAGGCGCATATTTATACATGTATACGTGTTCACCTTCGTAAATTAACGTCCTATATGCCTCATCGGACACTATCCAGAAGTCCCTATCCATGGCTAGATCGGCTATGGCCTTGGCGGTGTTTTTATCGATAATATTACCCGTTGGATTGTCTGGAGACACTATTACCAAAGCCTTCGTCTTATTGGTTACTAACTCCTTAAGTTTCTCAATATCAATCTTAAATTCGTCATCTATACTCAAACCAATCCTTTTTACCCTACCACCGAAGTACTCAATAATTGGTTTGTAACCGAAGTACGTGGGTCCAGGAGAACAACTTCATCACCTGGATTTAGGATCATCATGAACGTTGCAAACATGCCCTCCTGACCACCCGCTATGATCACTACATTATCTGGACTCACATCAATGCTACCAAGTCTTCTTAAATCCTCAGAAACGGCTTCCCTTAACTCAATAATACCCTGGCTCGGTGTGTATCCGTAAAGTTCCATGCTGTTATCCTCAACCAGTTGCTTAGCCAGTAAGGACCTTATCTCAATTGGTGGCGGTAGACCCGGTTGACCGGCGGATAGGTTTATGATATCCCTTCTCTCTCGCTTTAGTCTCTCCCTGATAGCGTCGATTCTCCTCGTGGGGCTCTCCCTTAGGAAGGTTATTGATTGGGAAAAACCGCGCATTGAAGTCTTGTTTTGAGCAAGTATATATACATTATGTATCCAATACGGTGCTGTAAATGTCTTAAGGGCAAAGCTTATAAAATATTTATAACAAACTCGTGTGAATGATTCGGTTTGAGGAGGTACCTCGTACTTCAGGATGGGAGCGTGTACCGTGGCTATGCCTTTGGCGCTAATAACGATGCTGTTGGCGAGGTAGTGTTTACAACAGCTAATGTTGGTTATCCCGAGTCTCTAACGGACCCATCATATAGAGGGCAAATACTCGTGTTCACAAGCCCATTAATAGGTAATTACGGCACATCGCCAGACCAGTGGGAGAGCGACTCAATTCAGGTGAGCGGCGCTGTTATTTTTGACTTAACAATGCCCAGTCACTACACGTCGATCATGAGCCTTAATGAGTGGTTTAGGAAGGAGGGTATACCAGGCATTTATAGGATTGATACCAGGGCGTTAACGGTTAAGCTAAGGGAGGTTGGCGTAATGATGGGTGCAATAGCCGATGATGTAAATAAGGCCGTAAAGCTTCTTAGGGATGCGCCTAGGTATGATGATGTTGATTTCACGAGATTAGTCTCGCCAAGTACGCCGATTAAGTATGGCGATGATGATAAGCTGTATTGGGATTATTGATTGCGGCGTTAAGATGAGCATTGTGAGGAACCTGCTGAACAGAGGCTTTAGGGTCGTTAGGTACCCATGCCACATGTGGAAGAACGCCTTAAGTGACTGTGATGGAATCCTCCTTAGTAATGGCCCTGGCAACCCAAACCTACTGACTTATTTAAGCGATGTTGTTACCGACGTGATTAGGGATAGAAAACCAACCCTAGGGATATGCCTAGGACACCAGGTAATTGCCCTAGGCATTGGGGCTAGGATCTACAAGATGAGGTATGGACATAGGGCAATCAATAAACCAGTACTGGACCTAATTAGGAATAGGGTCTACATAACGACCCACAACCATGGATATGCCATTGACCCACAGAGCATAAAGGGCACAGGGTTCAGGGTATGGGCTATACAGCCTGATGATAATACGGTGGAGGGACTGATTCATGATAGATTGCCAATACTAACAACGCAGTTCCACCCCGAGTCCAAGCCCGGCCCCTTAGATGCTAATTGGGTCTTTGACGAGTTCGCGAGGATGGTGATCAACCATGGACGTTAGGAAGGTCCTAGTGATTGGTAGCGGCCCCATTAAGATTGCGGAGGCTGCGGAATTCGATTACTCGGGGATACAGGCGCTTAAGGCGTATAAGGAGGAGGGCTTAACTACGGTCCTCGTTAATCCGAATGTTGCCACAGTACAAACAACGCGTGTATTTGCAGATAGGGTTTACCTGGTGCCCATAAAGCCTGAGTTCCTGGAAATGGTTATTGAGAAGGAAAGACCTGATGCAATTGCCTGCGGCTTCGGTGGCCAAACAGCGTTGTCGGCGTGCATAAGTCTCAACGATTTGGGAATTCTTAGGAAGTACGGCATTAAGGTTCTGGGAACGCCAATAGATGGCGTTAGGTCAGCCTGAGTAGGCAATTGTTTAAAGACCTAATGAGTAAGTATGGGATACCGGTACTACCATCAAAGACGACGTACTCACTCGAGGAGGCCCTATCAGCGGCCAGGGGGTTGGGCTACCCAGTTCTTGCCAGGGTATCCTTTAACCTAGGTGGTGCTGGTGCCTTCGTTGCACATGGTGATGATGAGTTAGTTAATAAGTATCATAAGGCATTGGCCATGAGCGAGATTAAGGAGGTTCTCGTTGAGAAGTACATAGGTGGTTGGAAGGAGATCGAGTTCGAGGTCATGAGGGATCAATATGGGGAGTCGGTGGCCGTGGTTTGTATGGAGAACATAGACCCCATGGGCGTGCACACGGGTGACTCGGTGGTTGTCGCGCCCTGCCTAACATTAACAAATGACGAATACCAAAGGGCCAGGTTAATATCCATAGGCGTCGCAAACGCGATAAACCTAGTCGGTGAGTGCAACGTGCAGGTTGCGATTAATCCCAGGGCCCGAGATGTACGTCATAGAGACAAACCCAAGAATGAGTAGATCAAGCGCCCTGGCTAGCAAGGCCTCGGGGTACCCACTGGCGTACATAGCGGCTAAGCTGACGCTTGGTTATAGGCTAAGTGAGTTGATTAATAAGGTGACCGGCAAGACCGTGGCCGCCTTTGAACCAAGTCTTGACTACATAGTAGTTAAGATACCGAGGTGGGAGAGCGATAGGTTTGGCATTGATGAGTCCCTGGGCCCCGAAATGATGAGTATTGGCGAGGTCATGGGCATAGGGAGGACGCTTGAGGAGGCTTGGCAGAAGGCGGTGAGAATGCTTGACATTGGTGAGCCAGGCCTCGTGGGTGGTAGGATATACCATGAGGCAAGCATTGAAGAGGCTGTGAAAATGGTTAAGGAGAGGAAGCCCTACTGGTTCCTGTACGCGGCTGTGCTTCTTAGAGAGGGTTTCTCCGTTGATGATATTAATGAGTGGACCGGAGTTGATAAGTTCTTCCTTTACGCGATTAAGAGGGTTGTGGATTTCTACGAGGGGTTAAGGAGGGGCGAGCCATTACCGCTTGAGGAAGCCTACATACTCGGTTTTAGCGAGGAACAGCTAAGGAATGCTCTTGGCGATGAACCGGAGAAAAAAAATTACCCGTGATTAAACAAATCGATACCTTAGCCGGGGAGTGGCCTGCGGCCACGAACTACCTATACTTAACGCATGGTGGTGAGGTTGATGATGATACAGGGCCTGGCGTTGATGTCGTGGTCGCGGGCGCCGGTGTCTTTAGGATTGGCGTTAGTGTTGAGTTTGATTGGTCCGTGGTTAATACAGTACTCATGCTTAAGAGACTTGGCTACAGGGTTGGGGTGTTGAATTACAACCCAGAGACCGTATCCACGGACTGGGACTTCGCGGATAAACTCTTCTTCGACCAATTAACCCCAGAAACCCTAAGGAACATACTAATTAAGGAGAGACTCAAGTTAGTGGTTTTATGGCTGGGGGCCAGATTGGGCAGAGGCTTTATGGTAAGGCTAGGTCCTGGCTAATTGAGAATGTCAGGATACTGGGCACGAGACCGGAGTCCGTGGACCTGGCAGAGGATAGGTCTAAGTTCTCGAAACTACTCGATGAATTGGGCCTTGACCAACCACCCTGGGCCTACGCATCAACTATTGAGGAGTTGATAGGCTTGTGGAGAGGTGGCTTGATTACCCAGTAATTGTTAGGCCCAGTTATGTGCTTGGTGGTACGTACATGGGCATAGCCAGGAATAGGCAGGAACTACTCAATTACGTTAACAAGGCAGCTAGGATAAGCCTGAGCACCCCGTGGTTGTGTCCAAATTCATCGGTGATGGTATTGAGACTGAGGTTGATGGTGTTAGTGATGGTAATTCCGTGATCGTGGTGCCCGTGGAACACATAGAACCACCTGGCGTTCACTCCGGCGATAGTACCATGGTAATACCACCGAGGGGTATTGATTATAGGTTAGATGACAATTGGAGAATTAGAATGGCCGAGGCCTCATTAAGGATAGCCGAGGCACTAAACATTGTTGGACCGTTTAACATACAGTTCATTGCCAGGGATAAGCTATACGTGATTGAGGCTAACGTGAGGGCCAGTAGGTCAATGCCCTTCACCAGCAAGGCCACTGGTGTTAACCTAATGAATTTGTCCGTAAAGGCTGCATTAAGTGGCCTGGGCATGGATAGGGAATTCATGGTGCTTAGGCCAAGGCGCTGGTGGGTTAAGGCAAGTCAATTCGCCTGGAGTAGGGTTAGGGGTTCATACCCAAGGCTTGGCCCTGTGATGTATAGTACGGGTGAGGTGGCATCGAGCGGTAAGGCCTTTGAGGAGGCATTACTTAAGGCCTGGTTATCAACCACGCCATCGAGGATCCCAAGGAAAAAACGCCCTGGTTTACACATATGATGAGCAATACGTTAAGGCAATCGACGAAATAAGAAAACGCCTGAGCAGATGGCTCACGGTTTTAGATGATACTGGGGAGGTTAGGGCCATGCTTAAACAAGGCTCCGTGGATATACTCATGACTGGGGGCGATACTATGAACAAGGACTATGCCACACGTAGACTGGCTGCGGATACTGCAACACCAATAATACTACACCCAAGCCTCGGGCTTGAGCTAACGAGAGCCTTTGAGTGGTTGAGAGGTGGTGGTAAATACGTGATCGAGGAATTGCTTGAGACCGAAATTAGCTAGTGACCAAGTAGTTTATTCTCAATTTCATTAAGCCTACCCATTATTGAATTAACCCTAGCCATTAACTCCCTGACCTCACCAAGCCTGGCCTTAGTATTCTCAATAACCGAACGTGGATTTGATGAACCATGTACAGGCTTCATTAGTGACTCAATAACATCAAGGCCAACCTTAATGCCGCTCCTCAACTCCCTAGCGACCTCACTATACACGTCCCTAAACGGCCTACCCTCCCTCATCGACACGGTCTCTGCATACTCAGCAGCCGTAACCACGTACTTACCCAGCGACTCCTTAACACCCTCCTCATTAACCTTAATGCTATTGATAAAATCCATGAATATCGAGAGGCCCTCAAGGGCTATTTTAATAATAAGCCATAGGTGCCTAGTCAATTCCTGCAGGTCAAGCTGATAGCCAGATTCTACGGGCCTAAGTATCGAGTACATGGCCATCAAATGCCCCACAGCTTCCCCAATCCTAGCCCTAAAAACCTCCAGGGTGGCTGGGTTCCTCTTATGCGGCATGATACTACTCGTGGCAAGGTGACTCGGATCTGCGCTCAAATAACTTAGCTGGGGCATCAACCACATCTCAAGGTTATTAATGAACCTGCCAACCTCCACCAGGTAATTAACTACCACCGAGGCCGCGGATATTACGAAGTACCTGGAGCCCGTCGCATATATTGTGTTATCAACAACACCGTCAAAGCCCAACTCAGCGGCCTCCCTAAACCTATCAATACTAACCATGGTACCGGCAAGCGGACCAGAGCCCAGTGGCGACCTATTGATTAATTCGTAGACGTGCATTAACTCGCTGAGGAAGTCCCTGGATAGGTCGTCTAGGTAAAGCATGTAGTGACCAAGCGTCGTTACCTGGGCTGGCTGCCTATGGGTTGAGCCTATTATCACCTTATCATACTCCTCAACGGCCTTACTCAGGACGACCTCCCTGAGCTTAAGCGTGGTGAGTATTAAGTCGAGTAAAGCCCTCCTAAGCCTAAGCCTAATTGCAGTTGCCACGTGGTCATTCCTAGACCTACCAATGCCGACCCAACCACCTATGCTGCCCAATCTCCTGATTAATTCTGCCTCGATGTACTCATGCACATCCTCATAACCAACAAGCCTACCTGGTTCATAACCACTACGCCAAATATCCCTGAGGGCATCCCTAATCCTCTCAGCCACATCATTATTAATAACGCCAACCCTCTCAAGCTCGTTAACATGCACAATGAGAGTAATTATCACGTACTTAAAAATCTCAGAATCATCAATGATCGATGACGTATAACTAATCTTATCAATACTTCCAGCTCCAAGTAACTCCCTGCGATACACAGGGTTAAGTTAGAAATCACGTTTTAAGTATTTCATTGACCAATGCTACGTAGAATGTCCTCCATCTCCCTAATTAATGTCTCAATATCTCTCCTAGCAGAATCATCATCTCCGTAAGGCTAAGGACCCTTTCAGGGTCAGGCCCATTATACTGGTACTGATAGATCCATAAGGCCTTATCCGTGAGTAGATCAATCTTACCGCCGATGATCATTGCCACATCCTTCAGGTAACTCGTCGTCATAACCGCTATTACCCAATCAACCCTATCAACACGCTCTCTCCTACCCCTCAACCTAACCTTACCACTAAAGACCTTGCTCAACTCATCCCTCCTGTCAACAGCCAATGCGGCCACTAGGGCCTTCCACGCCTGAAACGCCTTGCCAGCAGCGTTTCTGATCAATCCCTCGCTAAGGAATCTCTTAGCAAGTTCTAACTCAATCTTGGCCTCATCAATCCTAATCCTTTTGTACTCCTTAAGGTCGTACCACGGCTTCGCTAATTGCATATGAAATTCCCTCCTAGGTAGTGGAAATCTAGGCAGGTATTTAATTTATCTTAAACGGGAATATAGTAAGTTTATCCTGAGTATATTAAGTCATTGGGAACCCTTTACCGCGAGCACCGTGTTCCTCAACTTTCGCCTTGCGGATTCAAGGGTTTGTACGGGGTTTGTTGCACTTGAGGCAAAACCACATCCTGGAGCTACGATTAACTTACCCGGGTCACCACTGACGACGTCCAACGCTGCTTCGTACCTCCTCCTAATGACCTCCACTGGCTCCGCATTCCTTGACTTAACACTGACGATTTCCAACGCCAACTCCTTATCCCTTGGCACCGCATACTGTTTGAAGTACTTTAGTTCCTCGAAATCCCTAATACCATCAAATACCTAGAAGGGTCCGAGAACACCCACCTTTAGATCGTAGAGCTCGGGCAACGCATCATCATAATGACCAAGTGTATTGAACTGGGAGTTATTAAAATTTCCCCAGCAGGAGTGGACCTCGAGATGCTCAGCAGGTAATTTAGAGAGGACCTCGTTATTCAATTCCACAGCCCTCCTAACACGCTCCTTAGCCTTACTCTTATCGGGGTTATACTCGCCATACACGTCGAACTGGAGTATGTCTGGCGCATCGAATTGGACAACATCAGCACCAGCATTAAGTGCTGCCCTAACCTCGTTAATTATTATTTTCTTGACATCATCAAGATACTCATCAATTGATGAATAGTACTGCCTAACCTGCTGGCGATACTTATTAATTAACTCCTTAGGCCTTGCAGGCATCCAGTCAGGGGTCTGGGTAGACCCTGGCCATGAAGCTTGGTGCAAGTATCGTCACCTTAATCCTCCTCCTAACTCCCAATTTATCCAAGGCCCTCTTAATGCCCTCGACCTCCCTAGCTAGTATTGGCTTACTTGGGTCATACGCTATGCTTCTCAATATGACCGGTATGAACCTCCTATCACCTGCTGAGTTTTCCCAGTATAATTCCGTGACCTCAAATCCAGGTAATTCAGTTAAGTCGCTAATGAATGATTGACGCCTGTACTCCCCATCATTGATTTCGTCAAGCCCAATCTCGACCTGCATCCTAACCACATCCTCAATGGCCTTATCCAGGTTTTGAAGAGATAGGTTAGGTGGTCTTGGCAAACTACCCACGTGGGTTGTCCTAACCTTTTCCAAATCCATATATTGATTTAACTTAAGGAGGTATTTTTAACAATAGTCTCTTTACGCTCTATGCCTAACTCTATAGGCCGTTAATGAATGCAGCACGTGCATCTTTATGAAGCCCCTCGCCTCCTCCTCACTTGGGTACCAACCACTCACGTAATCTACGAGGTCCTTACTATAGCTTGCGTATGGACTCTCCCTACCAAGTATTGTTAATCCACCGAAGACCTTAACCTTAACAACACCGCTAACCCACTTATTCATGGCTTTAATGAGGCCTTCAAGCTCCTCACGCAGTGGCTCATGCCATAGACCACCATAGACCAGGTCCGTCCAGGCCTGGTCAACAATCTTCTTAAACCTGTACTCAAGCGGTGTATAGACAAGCTTCTCCAGGTCCCTATGGACCTCGATTAGGGTTAATGCAGCTGGGGCCTCATAGACCTCCCTTGATTTAAATCCAATAACCCTATTCTCGATATGATCAACCCTACCGAAGCCATGGGCACCAACAACCTTATTAAGCAATGATATTATGCCAACCATGCCCATCCTCTCACCGTTAACCGCCACGGGTAGGCCCTCCCTGAACTCAACCTCAAGGATCAGCGGCTCGCTGACCTTCTCAGGCGGTACCGTCCACTTAAAGGCATCCTCAGGAACCTCGACACCAGGGTCGTCAGTCTCACGGCCCTCTATACTCCTCGACCATAGATTATCATCAATACTAAACCTACCGTGTATGTTAGGTATTGGTATGCCATACTTCCTCGCGTACTCAACCTCCTCAGCCCTATTCATGCCCCAAATCTTCGCTGGCTCGATTATCATGAGATCGGGTGCCAGGGCCATCAATGCCTCGTTAAACCTGACTTGGTCATTACCCTTGGAGGTTGATCCATGGGCAACCGCGTCACAGCCCTCCTTCTTAGCTACCTCAACAACCTTCTCGGCAATTAAGGGCCTGGCCAATGCCGTACCCAATGGGTACCTGTCCTCATAGAGTGCGTTGGCCATTATTGCCATTGCAACGGGGCCCTCGGCAAAATCCCTCTTGGCATCTATCGTGTAATGCTTAGTGGCGCCAGCCTATACGCCCTTTCCTCAATGTCCCTGAAATCATCGTCTTGCCCAACATCAACTGTGACCGTTATAACCTCCGCATTAAACCTCTCCCTAAGCCAATGAATGGCTACTGTGGTATCGAGACCCCCCGAGTAGGCAAGTGCGATTTTACTGGGTTTCCTGGTCGCCGGTTTAGGGAATTCACGCCCTTCCTAAACCCTATGTATTAATAAGCCTTATCCCAATAACCTATATAACTTTAACCAACCACCGCAATGACAGGTTTCGAAAGACTCCTTAATTCCCTTGAAATATCCACAGGACTCAACCTACTTATATAATTAATGAACCTCTCGTAATAATCAGTTGGCAAGCCGTAGGTTGGTATCACTGAATGGAGCATCGCCATGCCCTCCGGCGATTCGCCAGTAACCTTAAGCCTACCAACCCTATTCCTAATAGCCATCCTTAGCTCCTCCTCTGAAACGACGGAGTCGCCCATAGTGCTGAGCATGACGTTAAGGGCATCCTTAAGGCTTCCCTACGCACACCAGCCATTACAATAAGGACTCCTGAGCTACCCAACGGCCAGTACATGGAGTAGGCATAGTAGGCCAATCCCCTCTTTACCCTAACCTCCCTGTAGAGCCTCGATACTAAGCCCATGCCTCCGAGTATCGTATTCATCACCGTAACCCTGAAGGAGCCCTCAAGGTCCATAATGTCATAACTTGGGTATGCAATGGCCACCGTGGTCTGCACCTTACCCTCAAGCCTAATATCGACATCACCGCTCCCAAATCTGTCAATGGGTACCTTAACGTAGTTTGTAAATGGCAGGTTAATCTCTAAATAATCCTCTGGAGCCACGACAGTTAATGATAATACCCTCAATGCATCAATGGCATCTTTAATGTGGCCCTTAGTCATATCAATAAATTTATAATCATAAGCAATTGGGTGCCTTGAGTATGGGTGATCATTAAATAATACCTTCAATGCCTCCGCCACAGACCTAACGGCCGTATCCTCTCTGTTAATGCTTATGCTCGTTCTCGCCTGTCTAATGGCATCATCAATCCTATCAATGACTGGGCTCAGTAGCATATCCTCAATGAGCTTCACAGCTTTATCAACAATAGGGTATCTAGCCTTAACCCTTAGGTTAGTGCGTCAAACCCTTTCTCAAAGGAGAATGATACTCCAATCCTCTCAAGTTCCTTAGCGTAACTGCTCATTCTCCACAGTGGTATCAACACATTCGCAATCCCAGGGCGAGATTCCTGCAGCGAGCCTAGGTTTAATTTAATGTCGAGTACAGCCACGTCCTTAACGGGAGACCTAATGAATAGTTTATTCGCCGTACCCATCACCTATAAATTATTGATATTGACCTATCTAATAATTTATCCACGAAATCCACGTACTCGGTGGTGCCCACTTTCGTGGCGTCCTCAATTATCGAAATTAACCTACCTGGGTCATTCATAAGTAGCTGCGACAAACCATAAATCTGACCTAACTTACTCGGTGAGTCCATGGAGAAGGCCAACCTGGCCCTTATCCTCTCCCTAGCGAAGCTTAGCTCATCCTCACTAGGTCTCTCCATAATTAATTCCCCAATCCTTGCGATTACCCTGTCGGTCCTTAACATTATAAATAATTATTGAGTATAGGTTATTCATGTACGTCACCTCATAATAACTATAAACAGCGTCTCCAAGGCCCTCCTCAACAAGCCTATAGAGCCTTGATGACCTTGGAACAGCCATGGGCTCCCTACTCGTTAGGCCATATGCAAAGGCCCTATCGCCCGAAACTACGAAATCCATGAGGATAAGCCTTCTCAAGCCATCAATGTCATGCGTCCCAGGAACCTTGAAGGTTATTAGTAACCTGGGTATTTCACCACTTGATGCCTTTAACTCAACCCTGACCTTACCCTGCAATCCATCATCCCAGGCTTAACGGCCCTGATTCACCACTAGACCCTATATTGCCGAAGTGCTATTGGCTAGTTCCGTGGCTTTATCCTCACTTAACCCACCGACCACGACCAATACGGCATTATCGGGGTTGTAATAACGCCTATAATACCTAAACAACTCATCCCTGGACACCCTATTTAGGTCATCCCTCAAGCCAATGACTGAGTACCTATACGGGTGTGTGTCCCAGGCAATCATCGAGGCCCTGTACATGAGTCTGAAGTCTGGGTCGTTCTCATTCATATCAAATTCACTAAGCACAATCTTCCTCTCCAGTTCGAATTCGCTTGGGTCAAAAGCCGCATTTACCATTCTCTTACTCTCAATTTCAAAACCCAACTCGGCGTATTCCGTGGGCAGCACCTCTACGTAGCTGTGTAGTCGTAGTTCGTAAAGCCATTAAAATAACCACCAACCCCCTCAATGAGTTCGTCCACGCTACCCTTTATTCCCTCAATCCTCCTGAAGAGCATGTGCTCGACTAAGTGCGAGCCCCCGAATATACCTGGGTACTCATTCTTGGCGCCCACGTTGTAAAACATGTAAATTGCAATAACATCAATGGGCATGTAGTGAGTAATTACTGTTAGTCCATTACCCAACCTGGAGATATGCACCATACAAAAGGGTAATAAGGCGGTGGCCATAAAAGGATTGCGAATGATGAGTCGCGAAATGATGAATAACCAGTTCTATACCGAAGCAATAATTCCTCTTAATTAAGACAGGGATAAGGCTTTTTACCTTTAATTCATGGTTAATTTAAGTGACGAGTTTAGAGCCCACTGATTAATGCCTGTAAAGGGTGATGAGTGGCTGAGTGCTGATTAATAATTTATTGAGAAATAATAATTTAATGAAATTTTAGAAAAAGTGAAATGGATAAGAAGAGAAACTAGTCCACAAGTTCTATCTCGATTTTTATGTTCTCAGGCACCCTCATCCTCATTAACTGCCTAATGGCCCTCTCATCAGCGTCCATGTCTATTAATCGCTTATAGATCCTCATTTCCCAATGGTCATACGTGTGGTATCCCTGCCCACTCGGTGCCCTCCTAACCGTGACCAGCAACCTCTTCCTGGGTAATGGTATTGGCCCTGAAACCTTAACGCCGAGTTTCTTGCTATGCCCACTATTTCACTGGCTAGGTTATCAACCTGCTTACTATCTGTTCCCCAAATGCGTATTCGCGCCTTTCTCGGCATTAATCATCACGCCTTAATTTCAACCTTCTTCGGCTTGATCTCGATTATCTGGCCTGCGGCTATTGTCCTACCCATGTCCCTTAGGGCGAACCTACCAAGCCTGGGAAGTCACTGTACTTCTCAACAACCACATCCTTAAGCGGCTTAAGCCTAACAACGGCCACATCACCCTGCTTAATGAACTGAGGCTTCTGCTCCACGGTCTGTCCGGTCCTTGGGTCCAGCCTAGCGATTATCTCGATTATCTGTGCCGGCACGGTTGCTGTGTGCACATGTAGCACTGGTGTGTATCCAGGGCCTATTGCCGTTGGATGCCATAGCACTGCCAGTCTCGCCACAATTTCCTCAGCAACCGTCGGTGGGTTGGCTAGATGACCCATCACGTCACCCCTCTTTACGTCCTCCTTCTCAATACCCCTAACGTTAATACCAACGTTGTCTCCTGGTTGTGCTTGCTCTAGCTTCATGTGGTGGGTCTCAATGCTCCTGACATCGCCGACCTTTGCGGGTGGCATAACGACAACCCTATCACCAACCTTCAACACGCCGGTTTCGATTCTGCCGACAACCACCGTACCAGCTCCAGTTATTGTGTAAACGTCCTGTATTGGTAACCTGAATGGCTTGTCAACGGGTCTCGGTGGCGGCTGTATTGCGTCCAGGGCCTCTATTAGGTTGGTCCGTTGTACCATGGCATGTTCTGGCTCTTCTCCTTGATATTATCGCCCTTCAGGCGCTGACGGGTATGAAGGGCACCTTCGATGGGTCATAGCCGAGAAGCTTCATGAACTTGCTAACCTCGGCCTTGATTTGCTCATACCTCTTCTGGTCATAATTAACAACGTCCATCTTATTAACAACCACTATTATCTGCCTAATACCCAACGTAGCGGCTAGGAATAGGTGCTCCCTGGTCTGCCCCTGTGGGCCAATGCCCGTCTCGAACTCACCAGGCCTTGCAGATACAACGAGCATGGCAGCATCCGCCTGGCTTGCACCGACTATCATGTTCTTTATGAAGTCCCTGTGGCCTGGCAGGTCTATGATTGTTATGAAGTACTTGGGAGTCTCGAAGCCTACGTGCATTGCCTCAATCGTGACACCCCTCTCCCTCTCCTCCTTCAGCCTGTCCGTTACCCAGGCATAGACGAAGTCTTCCTTACCCATCTTCTTGGCTTGTTCCTCAAGCTCCTTGAAGCCCTTCTCATCGACGTAGCCAGTGACCACCAGTAGATGACCTACCAATGTTGATTTGCCGTGGTCCACATGCCCTATAACAGCTAGGTTAAGGTGTGGCTTTTGTAAAGCCGACTCCTTAGGCTTCAGTATTAGGCTCATACCTATCAAGACGGAGTTGTGAAAATAAAATTAATAAGTTTTTGGGTTTCGGTTATCGACATGAACAAGGTTGAACAACGCCCTTAAGTAAGTATCGCCTATAGTGATTTTAACTTCTCCTGGAGAGGAATAATGGTTGTGATCAAATTAGTGGATCCTCTTGGTGGAGATTTAAGTGCTGTTTATTGGATTGTTTCGACGTCTCATTGTATGGAGATTGTTAATGAGGAGTTACGGAGGTAACTTGGGCAAGTATGCGGCCATTCCTCTGTGGATGCGAGTCTTATTATGGCTTTAATTATTTCCATCCTTTTCCTCTCACTCTTCGTTTTCTCAAGTTTTCTGCATAGCACCTCAATGACCTGAGCTTTAATATCGCTGTATCTCTCGATGAACCTCGCCGATATTTTGACGGCCAGGTACTTACCATGCTTGTTTATGCGGGCGTGTAACTCATAGCCATACTTCTTTAACGTATTAATAACTTTATCAGCTTCAGCTTTATCCTTCACCGGACGAACTAATTCAAATGTACCTTTAAGAATATTTACCGTGAACTTATAACTAGCCACGATAACTTGGGATCCACCTCCTCGCCAATTCATCTCTATCTTAGCGATTCTCGTTATTTCGTTCCATTTTTCAAAGTTTAATGCGTCGAGAATGTCGTGTAATATGAGAGATAAGACGCTGATCATAGCCCTGGCCAAGTCAATGACATAACCACTTAAGAACATTACATGAATAATATTTACATTAGGATATCTATGCCATTTGAATCCCATGTCCCACAGCCTATCGAGTATTGGCTTCCAATTGCTGAACTTATCACTAGACATGGTTATTATGATCATTGCTTCGTCATAAGTATGACCATTAACAATGATCCTTTGAATATCCGCACTTCTGTCGCCCAATACGGTGGTGAACATAAACGCTAGTAACTCCTCCATGCTGAGCTTATTGGCATTGCTGAGAAATTAGCCTTTTAAGTGGCTCATGACTAGACCTTAATCGCCACTCGATCGCTACGTCACCCTCATTAATATTAACGGCATTTATACGCATGTGAACCTTGCTGGATAAAGCAGCGTCCAAACAATTGCTTGCCAAACCTACGTCGTCCCCATGGTAGCCTTACCCCTCTCATTAAAACCATCGGTCTCATCAAATCCGCCCCTCAACGCCCTGAGTACCCCATTAACGAACTTAGCATACTCCTCCCTACTCATCGTCTTCATGAACACATCAAGCACTTCAATGATTACGCTCTCAAACCCCTTAAGTTTCAACTGAACCATTATGCTGTCATTACTTGCCTTATCTACGCTAAGTGTTATGTATTTTCCATGTACGCTAATTCCCGATATATCATTGCCTCTGATTATAACCTCAGCCCTTCCACTCACTAAATCTTCGATTAGCCTCTTGACCTCATTGCTAACATCATGCCAGTATTTCCATAACCTCTCATTATAGCTTATGAATTCGTCAACTAACCTCAGTATATTGTTGATAACTTCCTCACCATACTTACCTCTCAACCATACTTCTACATTGTTATATATTATCAACAATTTATCCATCCACTCCTCAACCCACCACAAGTCCCAAACACGCCAATGCCATATACGTCTAATAGCCTCGATAATCAATTCAACGACATTATTAATAATGTTAGGTTCATCAACCTCACTGCTACACACGTACCTCTTGCTCCTTCTCTTACCCATGCAGAAGTGGTTCTTCCTTAATAATTCCGTGTTAAATACCGTAGATTGACCTAGAGCGCTAGACATATTATTAATGAAATTCATAAAACAATTAATAAGGCACTACAGGCATTAAGCCACACACCACAAGCATGTAGTCCAGGTTAAATTCCCCAAGCCATTTGACACTAGACTCGGAAGTAGCTTTATGCCCGGTTTTGAACGGTCAATGATGAAGATAACACTCAGCTTCAGGTAACCGTAATCAATTACGAACCTAACATTAACCAGGAAGACCTAGGATCCTTAACGCTGGGTCAATCAGTAAGTAAACGTAAAATACCATTCACGAGGTCATATAACGAATCACGGCAATCTCGAATTAATATTAAAATCGAATTTAAGGGAATCTGTACCTTAGCATTACTTAGGTGAGTGTAACGAGAAATAAGTCAATGCCCAACTCATTGAGAGAGTTTTAGTTAACCATATAAGTCATCACGAGAGTCTCTGCCTTAACTTCTCCACGCTGTCCTGGACTATTTTCTGAGCCACCGGGTCCAGCACCCTGCGCCCATAGAACCTATTAAGCCGCCCACGTTTCCATCGAAGTACCAATTAACCCTAGTCCTACCTGGCTCGGTTCTTCAAGTTTGAAGCCAATCTCGAAGTCCATGGTGCTCTGCATGCCTGTGCCCCTACCAATAACCCTGGCGCTCTCTGGCGGCTTTTTCTCGGTGAATTTGGCGGTTATGTTTATCGTACCCTTAATAGCCCCAACACCCATGCTAGCCTTAACCCTGAAGTTGTCGGGGTCAACCACGTCAACAGACTCAACGCCTGGTATTATAGAGGCTATGTTCCTCGGGTCAACGAGGAAGTTATAAACCACATCCCTAGGCTTATTAACCTCAAAGGAACCATCATAGTGAACCCTCGCCATACAGCAGGTCAATGCTGAACTCATTTTTAAGTAATTCTACACGGTACTTAAATCAATAGGATGATTATCGAGATCACGCAGGACGTGATTAGTGATGCGGGTATGGTTATGAACCAGCGTTGAGGCCGTACACCGATATTAATATTGACATTAAGTAGTTAATTAGGCCACCTAATGAACTAGCTATGTGGTATGACACGCCTGAACTAACATGCCTAATATCGCTCCTAAATAGTGATACCAGATATAGTGATTGGGGCGTATAGGCTAATGCATCGGCTATACCAAATAAGATAAATAGTAATAATGGCTGCACCCTAAACATTAACGCATTTATTAATGCGAAAATTACGTACCCAAGCACCAACACCTTAACAGGCCCTGCCCGAGTCATTACGGCCGACGTTATTAACGTGAATATTAATAGAGAGATTGTGGCTGCGATTACTAGGTTTGAAATCCCATACTCATTAAAATATATTAGGAGTACGGAGGTGTATACGTAGAAGCTGGAGCTTTCACCGAACTTAACGCCAATCGCCCTTATGATCTTCCAGGCATCCTCAATACGGAAGGTGGGCCTCCAATTAATGGGTTTTGGCGCCCTTGGCAAGTGCCAGGATTATTATGGCTGATGAAAGGCTTAGTAGTGACCCCATCAACAATGCCAAACGCCATTGAATAATGGCGAGGGCAGCCAATAGCATACCCAATGGCACGCCGAGCTGTATTAAACTCGTTAGGAACCTGCCAACACTACCTCTCACGGATTCGTAGGTCAGTATCGAGGCCGAGGCCCACTCACCGCCTATGGAGAGTCCCTGGGCGATCCTTAGGACCATTAATTCATACGCAGTGTACCATGTTCTTTCAATGATAGAGATTAATAATGTCGAGACGCCCATGACAATGAGGGTCAGCACCGGTGATGTCTTGCTTGAGAATTTATCACCGATTATGCCGAATACGTACGCACCTATGGGTCTCGCAATGAATGCTACAAATATTGTCATGAAGGATAGTAATATGCCTAAATGTAGTGCTGACTTCGTTAGTATTATTGATGCAATGACATTGTAGGCTAGGAAGTTATACCATATAGATACCGTGCTCACCACACTGAATAATGCCACTACCAAATTCCTCATGCGTCTAATCCTAAATCTGGGTTCTTGAATATTACGGATTAACCCACCTACGGATTAATTATTATCAATAGCGTGGTTAGTAGTAGGATTATGTCCGTGGTTAAGCAATACATACAATAAGCCCTGTAGTTCACCTGTAGGTATATTCCGTAAACACCAATTAGTAAGCCAATCATTGATAGGAGCAATGCAATCATTAGTATGTTCATTATTATTAGGAGACCTATTAAGAATTTAAGAATAGAACAATGGCAGCCCCAACGGCTAGTAATAACCTAATCCTCCTTGGCACTATGAAGTTAAACCTATCACAATGAAAAATGCCGGGTAGGCATACATTCACGTACCTGATATTTTCATATGCATAGTAGGTCATTAATCCTGAACCAACCAGTGGTATTACGACGAGTAGTAGTGTCATTGAAACGCCTAAAGAAACACGTATTAAAATTAGGATTGATTTGTGCAAAATATGCATTAATCATTTTAAACTAGTGAATGCCCACTAGGACCTAATTATATAAAGTATGTGAGGTAATTCCTGTAGTATTATTTCAAGTCCTGTCTTAACACCATCCGGCGAGCCGGGTAGGGCCACTATTAACTTACCCCTGGCGACACCGGCTGTGGCCCTCGTCATTATCACGCCAGTACCAATCTTCTGGTAACTAACATGCCTAAACAACTCGCCAAAGCCCTCAAGCTCCTTCTCAAAGAGTGGCCTAAGGGCCTCTATCGTCACGTCACTCCTGGCAAGACCTGTACCACCTGTGAGCACTATCACGTCCACGTCATCACGAAGAAGCAATGAGTCGACGAGCGAGCGTATCATGACCAGGTCATCCTTAATCAACTCCCTACCAACAACCCTATGCCCAGCCTGCCTAAGCATTGACTCAGCCAAATCCCCTGATTCATCGGTGTATGGCTGACCACTCACCTTTGCGTTATAGCGTGATGTGGACACCGTTATCACGAAGAAATTAGCAGTCTTAGGACCAGCCTCCCTATGCATTGTTCTCGGCATGCTCATTGAAGAAAGCATATCATGATTTAGTATTTAAGGACTTCATCTGGCTTACGCATAATTATTCATTAACCGCGTAAAACACTTATTTAGTCCAGCTAATCAACAAGTCGATGTCTTCCTGCGAATTCTTCAAGGCCTTAACTAAGGCTGGTTCAGAGAGTGATAGGATGGTTATTGTTAAAATGTTTGTTGGCGATAATGCACTATCTGACATAATAGTTAATGGAAAGTCATTACTCGGCATTACGACCAATAAGGAGGTACTGGAACTGGCCGGCAAGGCATTGACTGAGGAGAGGACTGTTGAGACCGTGGTAAACGACGTTAAGGTGATTTTAGAACCGGTGGAACCAAGGCCTACGGTCATCGTTGTTGGCTCAGGCTTATAGCCAAGGCCCTTGTTGATGTTGGTAATGTCATTGGTTATTACGTGGCCGTTGTAGGGAACGGTGACGTAGATAAGGACCGCTTTAGCAATGCGCACTTCATAAGTAATGACCTCAGGGACCTCAAGAGGCTCGTTGATGAGAATTCCATCATAATAATAGCAAATGAGGGTGGCAAGCCGTATGATACCGAGGCCCTCTACATAGCCCTTAAACACAATGCAAAGTTCATAGGCCTACTCGCCAGCCAGAGGAGGGCTGCCGTGATGATTGCGGATATGGTTAGGAGAGGATTAAGCCTTGACTACGTATTAAGTAAGCTACACTCACCCGTTGGGCTTGACATTGGAGCTAAGACCGCAGGCGAAATAGCCTTAGCATACTCGCCGAGGTTATGATGTTCATGAGAAACGCAAGTGGTAAACCAATGCGTGATATTAAGGATCCGAGGAAGTTCATAAAGGATGCCCTTGAGGGTAGGATACAGGAGCAATCATGTTCCTGGAGACCCACTGAATTTAAGTTGTGAATTTACTTCGACTTACTGCATCGTTTTCAACTCCCTCAACCTCTGGACAGCCAATTTAACGGCCTCGATAATGTTCTGGTAGCCAGTACACCTGCATAGGTTTCCCGACAAACCCCTCCTAATCTCCTCCTCGGTTGGGTTGGGGTTCTCACTCAATAGCCAGTAGGTCTCCATTATGAAACCAGGTGTGCAGTAACCACATTGAAGGGCGTGCTTCTCCCAAAAGGCCTCCTGTATTGGGTGTAGCTTACCATCTTGGCCAAGCCCTCGAGCGTAAGTATCTCAGCGCCATCCGCCTGAACCGCAAGTACTTGGCAGGACTTGACACTAACTCCATTCATTAGGATCGTGCACGCACCACAATGCCCAGTATCACAGCCAACATGCACACTAGTGAGCCCAAGATCCTCCCTTAGGAAGTGAACGAGTAGTTTCCTTGGCTCCACCTCCCTTTCGTACCAGACACCGTTGACCTTAACCCTAATCCTAACCCTCTCCTCAGGCCCAACCTTGAGTGTTGCCGCCATGCCCATCACCTCGACAACGCATTCTTAATAGCCCTCCTAGTCATTACCTTAACCATAGCCCTCTTATACTCGGCTGAGCCCTAATGTCGCTTATCGGGCTTGATTCCCTCATCGCCCTTTCA
The DNA here is from genome assembly GCF_001316265.1 of Vulcanisaeta sp. JCM 16159. GTDB lineage: Archaea > Thermoproteota > Thermoprotei > Thermoproteales > Thermocladiaceae > Vulcanisaeta. The sequence continues at coordinate 62,198 of NZ_BBDN01000003.1, forward strand.
GCCGCGTCCTCAATAATGTCATCCGTTAATTTACGCCCAATCAAGACCTTCTCGGCCTCACGGGCTCTAAAAGGCCTGGGCCCCGCGGCCGTGATTCCAATACCTGCGTCCTCCACTGAACCATCAGGGCTAAGCTTAAGCATTACTGCGACACCGACAATCGCGAAGTCACCGGCCTTACGCTCAAGCTTAACATATGAGGACTTAACGGTACCGCTTAACCTAGGTATCACGATCTCGCCAAGGACCTCGCCCCTACCTAACACCGTAGTGAATGGACCGGTTATGAAGTCCTCAACAGGCACCTCCCTAGTTCCTGAGGGACCAAGCACCTTTACAGAGGACCTAAGCGCTATTAAAGTTGCGGGCCAGTCAGCCGCTGGGTCTGCATGGGCCAGGGAACCCGCTATTGTGCCTAGGTTCCTGATTTGAGGATCACCAATCTGTACCGCAGTCTCAGGAAGTGCTGGGTATATTTTCCAGAGGTCACGATTAACCTCCACCTGGTGGTGCCTAACCAATGCGCCGATGCGTATCTTATCATTCTCAATGCTTATATACGATAAGTTAGGTACTCTGTTGATGTCAACCAAGTAGGAGGGCCTAATTAACCTAAGCTTTAGCATGGGCATTAGGCTCTGCCCTCCTGCAAGTATTTTGGCGTTCTCATCAGCTCAAGGACCTTCACAGCCTCCTCCAATGAGTTAACCCTTATGTAACCAAATTTCGGAGGATACACGTTAGTGCGGTTACGATCATACTAATTAAGCATTACTTCAATATTCAGTTAAAGTACTTAAGGCATAATTACTTATAAAATATTATTTACTTACACGTTAATTAATGCCTTACATAGGTGCTCGTATTAAGAGGATCGAAGATCCTAAATTCATCACCGGCAGTGCCAGGTATGTCGATGACATAGCGTATCCAGGTACGCTTTACATGGCGATACTAAGAAGTGCAGTCCCCCATGCGAGGCTTCTTAGGGTTGATTACGAAGATGCGTTAAAAATTCCAGGGGTTATTGGCGTCATAACGGGATTAAACATTAATGTTGAGAATAGGCCTAGGAATTTTCCCATGGCTAAGGATGAGATTCTATACGTGGGTCAACCAATAGCTGCCGTGGTTGCGGAGGATAGGTATAAGGCCTATGATGCCCTCGATTATATACAGGTTGATTATGAACCATTACCTGCTGTGGTTAACCCAGAGGAGGCCGTTAAGGATGATGTAAAGGCTGTGGAGGGCATAAGTAATATCGGCTATAGATGGACATATAGGGCTGGAAACCCGGAGGAGGAATTGGGAAAGAGCGATGTCGTTATTGAGGCAAAACTCGAAATCGGTAGAGTTTACCCAGCCGCGATGGAGCCCAGGGGATTGCTATCGGTGTACCAGGAGGGAAGGTTGACGGTCTACGCCTCGACGCAGGCGCCGCATTATATGCGTAAGTTCCTCCTTGATGCATTCAAGAGTTATGTCAGTGATATAAGGGTTGTTCAGGCCGACACCGGTGGTGCCTTTGGCTCGAAGATGTTCCCATACCCCGAGGATTACATAGTCACTTACGCAAGCATTATCTACAGAAGGCCCGTTAAGTGGGTAGCCACTAGACGCGAGGATTTATTGAGTACATACCATAGCAGGGCTCAGATACATAGGGTTAAGGCTGGGTTTACGAGGAATGGTGAATGGAGGGCACTGATTGATGAATTGATAATAGACTTGGGTGTGGCAACCCATGGCTATTATCTGGCCGACATAACGTCCACGTTGATAACAGGCCCCTATAAACTCAGGAACGTGCTTGTGGAGGTGTACGGCGTCAAAACAAACAAAACACCGCTTGACCAGTATAGGGGGGCTGGTAGGCCTGAGGCTGCCTTTGTTTATGAGAGGATAATGGACATTGCTGCTGATGAGTTAGGAATGGACCCATAGAGATAAGGAGGAGGAACCTAGTGACGGAGCTACCCTACACAAACCCATTTAATCATAAGTATGATAGCGGTAACTACCTACACCTACTCAGTATTGCTGAGGGTTATTACAGGGATTTTGAGAAGAAGGCCGAGGAATTAAGAAAACAGGGCAGAAGGGCTGGTGTTGGCCTGTCATTTTACATAGAGCAGAATAACTTTGGCCCGTGGGAATCCGCATCAGTTAGGGTTAAGTCTGATGGTAAGGTCCTCGTGATAATCGGCGCGGCACCCCATGGCAGGGTGATGCAACTGCCATAGCGCAGATAGTGGCTGATGAACTCGGTATCGACATAGGCCAGGTGGAGGTTTCATGGGGCGATACCGAACTTATTGGTGAGGGCTTTGGCACGTTTGGCAGTAGGACACTGACACTGGCCGGTAACGCCGCATTGCTTGCTGCGAGGAAGCTTAAGGATAGGCTTAGGAGGGTTGGCGCCGCGTTGATGGGTGTTAATTACGAGGATGTGGTTTATGAAAATGGTGTTGTTAGGGACACTAAAAGCGGTAAGTCATTAAGCATTGAGGATGTGGCGAACACATTAACCACAAGTGTTGGTGGTACATGGACATACCCAATCGAGCCATCGCTTGAGGAGACGGCCTATTTTGGCTTAAGTGGCTATACATATCCGTATGGCTCTCATGTAGCCTTAGTTGAGGTTACCGAGGAGGGGTTGGTTAAGGTCCTCGATTACGTGGCTATCGACGATATTGGCATGGTGGTCAACCCAATGCTCGCTGAGGGTCAGGTAATTGGTGGAGTCATCCAGGGCTTTGGTGAGGTCGTCCTAGAGGAGGTTAGGTATGATAATGACGGCAATCCACTTACACAAACCTTCAGTGAGTACTGGATACCAACGATAATGGAGTCCTTTAACGTTAAGTGGTATTACCTTGAAGAGGGCAAATCCAATGCGCCACTGCCAACTAAGGCATTGCCGAGGGACCTCTGATTGGTGTATTACCGGCATTAACGAGGCTGTGGAGAATGCCGTTGGTAGAAGAATCACGAAGATACCCATAGACCCATCATTATTGGTTAGATAGTGTGTTACGGGCTCTACTTTTTATTTAGGGTGATTTAATCCTTAGTACAGGGGGCGGATGATGGCGAGCCACCTAGGCGGCTACTCGCCTGACACCCCCTTACTATTTATTATTTTAAAAGTAAAAATTCACCGACTTTCCTTCATGGCTTCTACGTATATTGCGGGTCTTCCGGGCAGTGAATTCCTAGCCTATTGCTGGGGTCGTACGCCGGGTTAGTCGCGTCCTGGATAAAAACCTCAGTGCCTATTCTCGATCTGATGTAACTGCTTAATTCCTTGAATACCCTTATTTCCATCTCCCTACTAACTATTTTCCTCGGTATTGTACCATCAACGACCTTAGACACCAAGTTAGCCACCCTATCAGCCATGCGCCTATACTCCGGCTTACCCACTATTGCCCTTATTGCCTCACCCATCGTCTTTCCCTCATTGATAAGTCTAGTGGCCTCATTAACGATTTGGTAATACTCATTTGGCGGACCCACGTATAGATATACCGACTTAGGTGTTATCTTCGTAACCCTGAGTATCTCCTGCACGTCCTCCACAGCCCTCTCAATAAGGTCTAGGGCAATGTCCAACTCATCATTTATTAACTCCTCACTATACTCAGGCCAGGGTTCCAGGGATACGAACGTCTCATTACCCATCCTATGCCAAAGCTCCTCAGCAATGTGAGGCATGACCGGCTGTAACAACTTAACCCAACGTTCCAGTACGTACCACAGGGCCCACCTAACCTCATCCCTACTCGCATTAATGACACCCGTAATCTCTAAGTACTTCTCAACCGATGAGAGTAGGTCGAAGAATGTCTTAAGTGTGTACCCCCTAATGTTCTCATTATCCATATCAACCGTTGAATCACGTATTGCCTTATTCACCTTAGAAACTAGCCACTGCGTAATTAATGATGAACTCCTAACATCAATATTAACTGTTGGTTTGCCCTCCTTGATTATTTCATTTGCAAGGTTCCAGAACCTAACTAACCTACCTGCGACGCTGGCTACGTCATCCTCCCTCCAATCAAGTGTTGAGTCCAGGTCGGTGGCTGAGGCCAGGTAAAGCCTGGCAAGGTCTGCGCTGTACTTCCTTGGAATGTAGGGTAGTGGAAGTACGTTACCCAACGACCTACTCATCTTCATGCCCTCCCTAATCACGTACTCATTGAGCGTTATCGACCTCGGCCAATACTTCTCTGGAAATATGGCGACGTGGTGGAACACGAAGAAGCTCAGGTGACTACTTATTAGATCAGGACCGCTATGTCTCTCATCCACTGGGTACCAGTAATCAAACTCATTTCTTAAATCCTCAATAAGCTCCTTACTGACACCAAATACCTCAGCGACACGGCTTGGATCACCCTCGCCTAAGAACACGTAGTTGAAGAATGCCATTATTGCATTGAGGGCGTCCTTATCGTTACCCCTACTATTTATGACCCTCTTGGCGAAATCGCCTAGTTTCTTATCAAGGCCGCTTGACCTTACTTTATGGGCGATTGTGTAATATGCCATGTATATCGTTGAGTCACTCAGGGACTCGATTATCCAGTCTGGATCCCAGGGCAGTCTCGTGCCTAACCCCCTCTTCCTTGCGCACGGTCTCATGGATAACCAATTAAACACGTCCTCAAAGTTCTTCCTGTACTTCTCGGGTATTATCCTCATTGAATTAAGGCACTTGAATGCTTTAGCCTTCCACTCTGGATTTCCGTAATTTAAGAACCACTGATCCTTAATCACAGCCGCGATGACGGGATTGCCGCTCCTTGTATATACCTTCCTGGGTTCAAGCTCGTACATTCTACCCCACGCACCCTGCTCACTCAGTGCCTTAATCGTCCTCTCCCTAGCCTCATTGACGCTTAATCCAGGGAATAACGTATTCTCCTTCATAACACCGTTGTAAAACTCCTCCCTATACACGATCCTCGTAGCCTCGTCAAGCTTCTCCTTATCGCCTTGGTCCTTAACGCCGAGTTTCTCGACCACGTCCTTGGCCGGATACCTACCGTAGTTGGGTAGCTTAATAATGCTTATAGGCTCTATCGATTCAACAATCTCCTTAATCCCGTACCTACTCAATGCCTCCTCATCCTTCTTAAGATCTATTAGGGCTACGTAATCGTAGGGTGCGTGGGCAGGTACGCTATAGACAATTCCCGTGCCCGTATTCTCATCGACGAAGCCCGCGGGTAGCACCGGCACTCTCCTATTAATTAGTGGCGTAATTACGTACTTACCTATCAATTCCTCACCACGTACTGAACCAACGACCTTAACGTCATAGCCCTGATAACTTAATTTCCAGGCGGCTGCTTCGATATTATCCATCTCTCGCCATTAACCTCGGCAATGACATACTCAATACTTGGGTGAACCCACACATTCGTGATTCCATATATAGTCTCAGGCCTTAATGTAGCCGCGACCAGGTACTCATTGGAACTCTCCAGCTTAAACTTCACTAGGTTAAACTCGAGTATGTCTATTGTTATTTCATCCCCACCCTTAATGTCATGCTCACCCACCGCCTGATTCTCATCCGGTGAGTATAGGACTACGTGGCTGCCCTGCGTTATGTAACCGGCTTCCCTTAACCTGTAGTACTGCCAGATAATGAATGCGTTATAGTCAGGGTCTCCGGTCGTGAATTGTCTCCTAAAGTCCATTGAGTAGCCCATGGACATGAAGTCCCTAGTGTAGACCGAGGCGAAGAATTGAGCTATGTTCCAGGGGTTAGTGAATGTGCTTAGTACCTCCTTAATCTTGCTTGGGTCGTCTACGTATAGGCCCACATACCAGGAATACAGCTTTATATCCTCCGGGTCCCCCTTCATTATCCTGTCAGCCACCGACTGTATTGGAGTCCCCGTTATATGCCATGCGATTGGGAATAGAACATTAAACCCCCTAGCCCTCTTATACCTAGCTATTATGTCGCCTATCGTGAACGTCCTACCATGACCTATGTGCGGCGAACCTGATACGTATGGGTAAGGCACCGTGATAAAGTACTTGGGTTTATTAGACCTTGGTTCGGCATCAAAAATGTCTCTCTCGTACCATTCCCTTTGCCACTTTCTCTCAATTTCCCTAATTTCCCTTAGAAATTCACCGTATAATTCTTCAACCTTTGACTTAAACGCTTCCATTTCATTTCCTAAGAAAAACCATCGTTTTTAATAATTACTATTTCATTTTTAAGTCTTTAGTCAGCACCGCTAACCTCGGTATCAAGGAACTTAGTCTCCGCTAATTCAGCAAATCTAGAAATAACCCTCTCCTCACTAATTATGTCTCTGATGGAGATAACACCACGTAATTTATCCCCATCCATGACTATTAAATGCCTCACTTTATAATCATTCATTAGTAGGGCAGCTCTATAAACACTATCCTTGGGACTTATAGTAACGAGGTTACCCACAGTACCGACATCCGTAACTCTAGCGTTTAAGTCAACGCCATTAGCCAGTGCCTTAATTATGTCTCTCTCCGAAATAACACCAATGGGTTTTCCTGAACTATTAACGATCACCAGTAGGCCGATGTTTTCCTTACTCATTAAATCAATAGCGTCCTTAACCCTGGCCTTATCGTTTATTACAACGGGTTCTCTCTTTATTATTTTATCAACAGTAATGTTCATCGACAATTAACGCATATAATCATTTATAAACTTTATGCGTTATTTATAATGATAAAATAATATGAATAATCGCCAAAAAGATGATAAAATAATTTAAAAAGAGAATACGATCTTTATTAAGTAATGGCGTATTTAACGACCCAATCCATAATTGGATCATAATCTTCATAATATTAATCATAACAACAATAATAGGGTTTAGAGGTAAGACCGTGATCATTCGCGAGCTGATAAGACACTCACGCGTTGGCGATACTTGCATACTCTCCATGGACTTAGACATAGTAGACCCGTTAAGACGAAGGACTACGTTGGAGGGACTCTATGCATACATTACTATGTACTTCGTTAGGGATGATGGTTCCATGATACAATTCTTTAAGGGTTACGTACCTTCATTGAGCAATACTTGGAGAGTAATGGATTTATCACCAAGCATTAGGTTGTTTAACCTAGCCATTGGCGGTGATGGTATAGTCGTTACTGATATATTAATACCATATCCATCATCCTTGAATCACCTGGTGGCTTAATAATGCCATTTGATATAAAGACCGGCGAACCCACTGGAATTATCAATTTCCTAAGCATTAGGAGGGCCTTGGCATCAGAGCTCGGTGAGAGACTTGCTCAATCAATGAGCCTTGCCGAGATTGTAAAGAGGATTAGATTAGACTTATCATTTTACAATGGCGTGAGTCTCACAGAGTATTCAACATCATTATTGAAGTTATTGGCACATGTGGGTGTTCAGGTCAATAATGAGGTTAGGATTATTGAGGGTTCCGTTGATGCGAGCCTTAGGAAAAACATTAATTGCCCATACCTCTTTAGTAACGCGCAATGCCTATGTAAGGCATTTAGGACTACATGGGCTTGGTTTACGATTATTGAGCAATCCTCAGCCTAACCTACGTACTCATACCCTCCCTACTTATACCATTAATAATAGCCCCGATAATATACATAGTATTGACTTTACTGCTCTCGCTACTGAGGATCATCTAACAATACTGTATGGGCAATACCTCCTGTGTTCACAGCCCGAACATAACCCCCTACTCGGTGATGGCTTTGGATTCCTAAGTCCGAGCCAATAATCAATAGCGTAATCAACATCCCTAAGAAACTCATCAAATCCCCTAATACTTATTCTATGAATAGTAACGTACTTAGAGAGCCTCACAAAATCCTCACCACCCTCCAACTGCTTAATTATTATGTCTATGTTATTGATTATTCGAAAGTCCGAGCCACGTATAACCTTTATAATAGCCACACCCCGTGGGTTAAGCCCTAGGTAGTTCATCATGTGGAAGTACGACTCTGCCTGCAACACATCTCTACCCTTCACACTCCCTAATCCTGCTGGACCACCTATTGTCTTTAACTCAATTATATACGCGGGTCTATTATCAAGGTTAATTATCAGGTCAGGAAGGCCAAGTATTGGCACATTCCTCCTAACCATGATAAGTGACGCCTCTTGAATAAACGGTTTGCTAAAATCCGCATGACCAATCCAATGCTCCATCTTAGAATTAAAAAAAGTAAATACCCTCCTCGCCGCGATTTACAATGACTGGGTTCCAACCAGGCTCAAGCCCAAGTCCCTCCTCATTCACACCGAGTTGCCTTGAATGCTCTTGAAGCCCATTAATCACGTTCTTATTAACAATCCTACCCTTTAGGTAGTCCAGGTGCATTCTATATTCGCAACCATGAACCTGCGAACCAACGTATCCACTCATTAAAAAGAGGACACCATGCTTAAGCCTAGGAATTATAATCCTCTCGTTGCCCCAATAGAGCACGGCGGATTCACCAAGCAATTCCATGCGAGGCGCAATATCGAGCTAGGCAAGCAAGTCACCCAAGATATGCCATTAATTGACCTTTATTACCTATAAGCATTACTGGACCAATCCCGTTAATTACTCCTTATAAACTCCTTATAATAGGTAAACCCAGTTAATTCCCGTATTCACCTAAGGTTTATAATCCCAGCGGTAAGGCGTTGTTGTGGGTAAGGTAAAGATCATAGCGACTATAGGGCCTGCCTCAGAGAAGCCTGAGGTATTGAGGGAATTAATTAAGTACGTCGATGGCATAAGGATAAACTTCTCCCACGGCAATACCGAGGAGTGGAGATCCAGGATATCGAATGCCAAGGGCTTTAGAGGCGATATTGCAGTACTTGGTGATTTGAGGGGCCCTGGGGTTAGGACGGGTAGTATGAAACCCATAGCACTTAACGTTGACGATTCCGTGGAGTTTAGGCTCGCTGATAAGTCAAATGGGGGATTCGTACCAATACCCAGCCCATCATTCTTCAGAGTCATAACCATTGACGATGTCATTGTGATGAATGATGGCAGGTTAAGACTACGTGTTGATAAGGTTTCGGCCAATAATGCCGTACTAACGGCATTAACCGCAGGGACTATTTCCCAGGAAAAGGCCGTGGTTATTAAGGGTAAGGATTACCCATTACCAATACTTGATGATTATGATAGGGAGGCCCTTAAGTTCGCTGTGGAGGTTGGGATGGATTACGTGGGTATTAGCCACGTTAGGAGCTCGGACGATATTGACGAGGTCCGGACTGAGTTAAGGAGGCTCGGTGGCGACTGGGTTAAGCTCGTGGCTAAGATTGAGGGTCCCGACGCCGTGAGGAACATGAGAGATGTTATCTGCGCCAGTGACTATGTGATGGTTGCCAGGGGCGACCTAGGCATGCACTTTGACCTTGAGGAGATACCCAGGATACAAAGCTCAATAATTCGGGAAGCACAGAAATGCGGTGTACCCACCATGGTTGCCACGCAATTGCTTGAGTCCATGATTGAACAGCCAGTGCCAACTAGGGCTGAGGTTGTGGACATAACGAATGCCGTCATGGAGGGCGTTGACTCATTATTACTGACTGGAGAGACGGCGGTTGGTAAATACCCAGTGGATGCTGTACAATGGTTGAGGAGGGTTGCCACGGAGTATGAGGATGATGTGCGTATTGATAGGGATGTGATGGCTAACCTAACAGATAGGCTCGCCCTGGGCATTGTTCAACTTGCCGAGGACATTGGTGCTAAGATTGTGATTTATTCGAGGGGTGGCAGGTTTGTTGAAGCAATTTCTAAGTATAGGCCTAGGGTGCCACGTACGTGGGTGTTAGTGATGAGAGGATACTCAGGAGATTAAGGCTTTATTGGGGCGTTGAGCCGATACTCATTGGTGACGTTAAGGACTATGACGAGGGTGAGAGGGAGACCTTAAATCGACTGATAAGGGATGGCTTAATTGCAAAGGGAGACTTGGTTTTGTTGACCCATGGGGTTATAGATACGTATAATGACTATAGCATAAGGATACTCAGGGTTTGACTAGGCGGCAACGTCCTCTACGTATTATTATATACGCCACGTAGGCAAGCACTAGGGTAATTATTAGGAAGAAGATGGTCACCGACGTGTAGCCCATGATTAGCGACCTTATTGATAGATATAGAGGTAATAATGGCATTAATATAACCAGCGCTAGGCATAGGTATTTTATGTAATTTGCGCTAAATGCGGCATGGGAGACATTAACCGAGTTAATAACCCTTAACGCATCACCAAGCTTTTTACTATTTGGTTCTATGTAGAGCTTGACGTAACCAAGCCTCACCAACTCCTCAACGGCCTTCCTCTCATCTTCACTCAACGAGTCATAGGCAATCCTACCCCTACTCAAAATTCTCCTGAGTAACTCTCTACCCTCTCGCTCAACTCATCCATCTCAGTATCACCTCACTAATTAATTCAGACGAAGATAACTGCCTAAATAAGGCATTACGGATCTAAGTAACTCAACGGCCGTGTTAAGCCTAATAGATACCTCATCAGGCTTTCACCATAAATAACTAAGTAATTACTACCGCCATCACTGATGAAGGCTCCAAGGCCCATTATATCACGAAGCAAGGAGAAATCCAGAGTATCAATTCGTAATGCTGAAACCCACCTATCGCCAATACGCACCACACCATCACCAACACCAATACTGAGACAAAGCCTGCTAAGTTTTAAGTCATTAATTCCCTGAGAGGAAACACTCCTTAATAGCCTAATTTTAGTTGTAACTAAGCCCCCTGAGGTACCCTTACTTTTCCTACGTCTTACAACAAGGAAGTAAATTACTAATGCAATAACCAGTACAATCATGAATAATATGGGACTTATTATAAAGAGAAAGAAAGATGCTAAAATACCTAAAATCCAATACCAATTTTTCCTTAAAAAAATCACTAAACATGATCGCCTTCAGAATATAATAATCGTAGAAGCTAATTAATTAATTGGATAAAAAGAGAAAGAACCATCAATAGAGAAGCTTCATTAAATACGAACTAACGATGCTGATTTCCTACAAATCAACATAAGGCCTTATGAAGCATGAAGATAAATGCTTTATTAAGTATATAATGAACCAACGTGATTAAACACCTGTCACAACCCAACTTTCACATTACAAATTAAATTACAACCTTTATAAGAACCCGTAATATAAATGAAACGGTATGTCCAAGAAGGAGAAGAAGGAGGAAGGAAAGAAGGAGGAGAAGAAGGAAAAGAAGAAGTGATAATAAATATGTTAGGTGAGTAAATGATATTTACTTAAAACAATTTATATTTTCTTTTTCTTTATTGTTTAAACATACTATGATGAATAAACCTATAATGAAGAATTACCTGGGGAAAATGGCCGGCTGTGCACCCAGCCACGGCATAACTCCCCTTCTGTAGCATTTGTCTAAGGCCCTACCCGGACCTCACCCGTGGAGATCACAGGTCCCTATTTGGGCCGCTGTCCCACAGCGACCTCTCGGTCGGCGGGTTGCCCCACGGGGACCACGGCACTGTGGGGAAGTTTCCTCAGGCGAGCCGTTGCCGGGCTCGCCCGGTTGCCTGCCGTAGCTGGGCGCACAGCCGCAAATTACTTAAGTATACTAAGGCTTGATAAAGCTTATCCCGTGCATTAGATATACTTCCTCACGTGCTGAAATCTTATTAAACCCTTAATGCCAGTTCGATTTGAATGAGTAAATACATATACCCGAACGCCATTATTGCAACTGCAGGTCACGTGGATCACGGCAAGACGACACTGGTGCATGCACTCAGCGGTGTCTGGGTCGCCAGGTACAGTGAGGAGATTAAGAGGGCCATGACTGTTAAACTCGGCTACATAACCATAGGCCTCTACGAGTGCTCGTCAATAGATGGCGAGTTTAGGATGATAAGTGATGGATTGCTTAAAGACGGTAAGTGCCCCAATGGCGATGAACCGGTACTAAAGAGGAAGGTGTCAATACTTGATGTACCGGGCCATGAAGTGTTAATAAGTACTATGATATCAGGAATTTCCTATATCGATGCCGCTTTACTCGTGATCGACGCCTCAATGCCGGTGCCCCAACCACAGACTGAGGAACACTTCACGGCATTAACAATAATGGGTCTCAATAAGTTAATAGTTGTTCAGAATAAGCTTGACTTGGTAAATAAGGAACAGGCCCTAGAGAACTACAGACAGATTAAGCAGTTCCTTGGCAATACCTGGGCCAGGAACTCACCAATAATACCCGTGTCCTCGCTACACAAGGTCAATATCGAAGCCATATCCTCATTAATCGACAGATTAGTACCACCCAGGGAAACCTCAGGTGGCGACTTTAGAATGCTCGTATTAAGAAGCTTCAATGTTAATAAGCCAGGTACCCCACCAGACAAATTGGTTGGTGGCGTGCTTGGTGGTACCGTTATTAAAGGCTCGGCTAAGGTTAATGACGAGATTGAGATAAGACCAGGGCTTAAATTGGGTAATAAGTATGAACCAATAATCACGAAGATAGTCAGCATAGCCATCGGTAATGAGTACATCGAGGAAGCCAGACCAGGTGGTTTAGTGGGTATCGGCACTGAGCTTGATCCAGCATTAACGAAGGCTGACTCCCTCGTCGGCAGTATTGTTGGTAAACCCGGCACACTACCACCAGTATGGAGTGAATTAACCCTTGAGTTCCATAGGATAGAGAAACCCAGTGATCAAGCGTTGAGGGAGGTTACGTTTAAGCCTAAGGACGTGATCATGGTCCATGTTGGATCAGCAGCCGTTATGGGAATCGTAAAGGGATTTCACAGTGATAAGCTTGATGTGATACTTAGGAAGCCGTCTCCGCAGAGGAGGGTTCCAAGGCTGTGATCACAAAGCAGGTGAATAATAGGTGGAGGATCGTTGGTTATGGAATCCTAAAGGGCGGTAATGCAGTTCTAGAGTGAAGTAATTGGTATGAAAGTAGAGTGCGTGGTCTTCGATACAAGCGCAATACTACTAATGTTCACCGAGGGCCTACGCGTCATTGATCAGGTAATTGAACTTATTAATTCACCAATAATACCCATGATCCCATACCCAATACTTAATGAGTTAATAAAGTTAAGCAGGTTAGGTAGGCCTAGGGTCGCTAGGGCTTCGAGTAACGCCCTTAATTACGTTATTAATAATTTCTCAATAGCTAACGCCACGGACTCGCCAGATGACTCGGTGGTTAAGGTGTCTAGTAGGTACGGCTGTGTTGCCGTAACGTGTGACATGAAATTACTAAGGAGATTAAGGCAGGCGGGTATAAGGCTATATACCTAAGGGCCAGTGCAGGTAAACTTGAGACTGATTTTGATTTTTAATTTGATTTTCAATTAGAGTTCCTTCATTGCTTAAGTCTGCATTTCCCTATCTTCCTTATTGCTCTTATTTATTGTATTAATTACGGAGACAACAATGCCTGCGGCCATCCTCTCGGCATCGCCCTGCGTTGCAAAGGCGAATTCGTCATACGCAACCTCACCGTGCATTTCCCTATCACCAATTCTCAGAGCCTCTAATGGCGCCTTTAACGGCGTTATCCTACTTATCAGCTTTAGGATTAGGTATGTCATTAGGGCATCGTAGGCTATCACCACGCAACGCCTAGTAATTGGAGAACCACCTGAAATGGATTACCATAAAGCGCGCCCTAAGGCTGGGTCGACGTACTTCGTTATATTCGGGTCAGCGAATACTCCCGTAAGGATACCACCGACTATACCCGGAACCGCGTGGTCCGAGAACACGCCCAACGCGTCATCTATGTGCCTTGTCAACCTAGACCTAAACTGAAACATATTAAGCGAATACCACGCGGCGGCACTCGATGTGGCACCTATTATTATTGCACCGACGCCATTTACGTAACCTGCGGCTGGCGTGATGCTGACTAGGCCTGCCACCGCGCCGGATGCGGTGCCCGTGAGCGTGGGTCTCTCAAAATAGGCCATGTCAAGTAGCATCCATACTACAACTGCGACTGCCGTAGCCAGGTTAGTGTTTATTACAGCTATTGCGGCATCTATTGTTGATCCATATGGGTCACCGCCGTTAAAGCCATTCCAACCAAGCCAGACGAGGCCGAGGCCTGCCGCGACCTGAGTTAGGTTATGTGGTTGCAACCTCCTCTCCTCAACCAACCTCTCACCAACCATCGCAGCCGCTATGAAGGCCGCTATACCCGCATCAACATGTATTACGTAACCACCTGAGAAATCCGCAACACCAAGTTGCTCGAGCCAACCACCACCCCAAAGCCAAAAGGCCACTGGACTATAAACAAGCAAGGACCATAGTGGTACGAAGAGCATCCAAGCCTTAAAGTTCATCCTCTCTATCAAGGCGCCGACCATCAGCGCCGGCGTTATTGCGGCGAAAACGAATTGAAAGAATATCAACGTCGACATGGCTATGTTAGGGTACTGCTGCGCGGCGGGTACGCTGGCCTGCGACGCAATAATATTACTTGTTAATGCCGGTATTGGCGTGCCCAGTATGTTGAAGCCTCCTATTCTCACTAACGTAGGTCCAAATGCGAACATATAGCCCGCCAGTACCCAAACGACCAGTACTATGGTGAAGGCGTAGAGCACCATCATCATTGTGTTTATTGCGTACTTACGCTTGGTCATGCCACTGTAGAGGAGCATTAGGCCAGGTACACTTTGAAGACCAACCAGCGTTGCCGCGGTGAGCATCCATGCATTACTGCCGGTGTCTAGCCATGGAGGCACGGAAGCGGGCGGATACCCTGATAGGTTTGGCGGCGTGTCAGCCTTAACAACAATCGCAGTCGCCAGCGCCATGACCAAGAGCGCTGGGGTTATTCTACTCAATATTACCAACTTATTTATCCTATTTACCGTTTTAATGGGTCGCCGGGCACAAACTATGTAAACTAAGTAGTTTTTAAGCTTTTCTCCCTATGCTATTTATATTATCACCGTAAAAATATTGTGCCATGAAATGAATATAAATTACTATATATTTTTAATTTAATTTTAAATATAAATTACCTCTAATCCTATGCCGTGACTAAGTACCTATTGTACTCCCACTGGGTTATTATATTCCAGGTCTTCTCCCAGGGACCAACATTTGTTAGGTAGTCCTCCCACTCATTCTGCTTAATCTTAACGTAGGCATTTACTAACTCACTTGGTAATTCAGTGGCTAGGAAGCTCTTTGATAATTCCTTTAACGTGTCCTCAAGCGTGGCCGGTGTTTCCTGGGCATTGGTCAACTCATACGCCACCTCCTCGGTTGGTGGTGGTGGTTCCTTCCTATCCTCGAGACCCTTTATTATGGTCTTCACCATGCCGCGAAGGCCAGGTATGGGTTCATGCTTGGGTCCGGGTGCCTATACTCAATCCTGTTAATCCTCATCTTATACTGTGGTATCCTAATCATGGCGCTCCTATTTGCATAGCCCCAGACAATCCTCGTGGGGGCCTCGTAGTGAGGTACCAACCTCTTGTATGAATTGACGAGTGGCGCGACGAAGCTACTTAATGCCCTCGCATTGCTCAATATTGCACTTATTGCGTAACCACACTCATCAGTTATCTTTCCAGTATTGCTCTGGAATAAGTTCTTGCCGTCCTTCCAGACGCTGATGTGAGTATGCGCACCACTACCGTTGACCCCCCAGAAGGGCTTTGGCATGAATGTGGCCACTAAGCCGTACTTCCTCGCGATGTCCTTAGCCATTATCTTAAAGTACACAAGCTGGTCAGCAAGCCTAAGCGGGTCCGTGGCGCCTATGTTTATCTCATATTGACTTGGTGCGACCTCGTGATGGGTCTTCGTATAATTAATGCCCGCATCGGCTATTGCCGTTATTAACTCCTTCATGAACTGCGACTGTACCGTGACGTTCCAACCATCAAAGTAAATACCTGGGTCGGCAAATACAGGCTTACCACCATCTTCCCTAACCACGAAGAACTCAACCTCAACGCCCATTAGGAACTCATAGCCCTTCGATCTGACCTCTTCCAATACATCGTTAAGGACTCTCCTTGGGTCGAGCGGTGATGGTTTATTGCTATGTCGGACACCATCGTGAATACGTCAGCCACCTTACCATCTTGCCAATACTCAATGTACACAGCCCTTGGGTCAACATACGCCACGAAATCACTCCTATTCACTGTTGAGTATGATGGTATTGATGATGCATCGAAGGGCATTCCATCAATGAAGAGGTCCTTGGCCATGTCTATTGGTACTATTTCAGACCTTGGTGCACCATTCATGTCAACTATTATGAACTTAACATACTTTATGCCTGAGGCCTTTAGGATTCTCCATAGGTCTGCAGGTTCGATTTCTAGGCTCTTTGTGGGCACGGATAATGTGCATAAAGAGGTTTTTAAGCTTTATTCTTATTATACTTAGTCTTTCCGTAATAATATATAGTATGAGATAATTCATATATATTCATAATATTTTATTTAATTTAACGTCATAACGTATTAAAGTATATTGAGTAAGTCCTGATACCGTAACTACCTATCATGAACAAAAGGTTTTATTAATTGGCCCTCCTATGTGGCGTTGATATGATGCAGATCAAGCTTGGTTTTGAGGAGTGGCGTAAGTTGGGTAAGGAGATTGAGAGGATTGCCCAGAGTGATGAGCTTGAGTTAATAATTAGTATGACGTTTGGATTTACAGGCATTGAGGGTAATGAGGGTGAGGAGGAAGAGGAGGTTGAGGAGGAGCATGAGCATCACCACCATCACATAACAGAATTGCCGAAGGAGGTCATCGAGGAATTGAATGATTTCATGGACATGCTAAAGACAAAGTATAATGCAAAGATTGATCACCACGTGCATGGAGACCACGCAGGCGTGGTCGCCTCAGTAATGACGAATGGTAAGGACGCAATAAACGTGTTTAGGAACATAATCGATGATGCAAAGAACTGTGAGAACTGCGTATTGGCTGGAATTGACGGGGAGTTTCACCTTGGTAATGACGTTAGTGTGATATTCTTTGGCGATAGTTATAAGTTGACATTCATATTACCTGCCCAGGACGGTAGGCGATTAATAATTAGTGAGGTAAATACCTAGGGCTTAACTCCTAGGTAAATCTCGATATACCTCCTCATTGTGTTATAATCAACTGCGCCAACCACCCTGTAGACCTCCTCACCATTCCTGAATAGTACCGTGGTTGGTATCGACATAACACCATACTCAGCGGCAACTTCTGGGTATGCATCGACGTCGATACGCCCAAAGAATACACTGCCCGCAAATACCTGAGCCAACTTATTGAGTATTGGCTCCATTATCCTGCAGGGTATGCACCAGTCAGCGTAGAAATCAATCACGGAAGCTGAACACTCCCTAATGTACGATACGAAGTTGGTATTATTAAGCGCTGTAATACCATTAGGACACGTAGGCCTATTAATTTGTGTTTCCCTGGCACGCGCCATTATCATTTCCTTGTATATCCTCTCAATTATCTCCCTCTCCTCATCCATCCTAAAGGACAGATTACTGAGCCTTTAAAAGCCGTTAGCGCTTGTTCACTCGCAAATCAACTCAGTACATACACACCATACACCTTATTAATATTGTCCACACAAAGTGTGTGTAGGAATTCCTCATTAATGAAACCATTTATTAAGTAACTCCTTAACTTCCTAATTAATGTCCACGGCGGTATCACAGCACCGGGTCTCTTAGGATCATCAATGAAGTCACTCTCAACAACGAACCTCGGCCCATGCTTAACGGCCTCCTCAAACTCGCCCCTCCTCCCCATGGGTATTGATGGCATTATACCATCATTACTAGCCATGTCAATCGTTACGGGTTCTGCATGATGCATAATAACACTATAGGCCTATTGCCCACCCTTTTAACCATATTTATTATTGATAATGCAGTGTCAATACCATTCCTCTCCAGGTGCAGGTGCACGATAGCATTGACGTCCTTGGCAACGCTGAATGCGTACTCTAACAATTCATTGAAGAGGTTAGTAACGTCATTAGGCACCTCCCAATGAGGCCTACCAACCTCGCCAATACCCACAGCCTTGCCTTCCCTAACATACTCAGCAGCTAAGTCAATCCCCCTTCTCATGAAGTCAAGAACCTCCTCCCTGGACCAACCCCTCCTGATTAATTCATAACCCTCGGCTGGGTGTAAACCAACAACAGCCACGGACTTAACGCCCTCCTCATTAATAATCCTGGCGGACTCCACAGTGATGTCGTACATCCTCCTAACACTGTCAAGATCTCCAGGCGTTAAACCTAGGCTCCAGGTGAGTAGGGCGACTATCACTATGAACCTGCCACCCTCCCTCCTAAACCTCCTCGCCAACTCCCTAGGCCCATGCCGATCACAGGTTTGTATGCGCATGGTTATCACAGAGTGGTAATTCCCTGCCCTGCATTGCCATGCGGTTCATGTTTTTATTAGGACTTAATTAATAACCCTTCAGGTGATACTTGGCAATCAATTACTGAGCACCCTAAGGAGCCTCGGCATTCATAGGTTATGTATACCCCACAGGCTCAAGTGTAATTATTACCTACCACAGTGCATAGCCGTGAATTTATTACTGGGTAAGTACGTACTGTGCCTAGGCGGTTTTGGTTACCGCGTAATTACGGAAATCAACGAACTTGAGGTGCTTGCGTCATCCTCAACGGGTACAATGCCATGCGATGTATACCTAACCAAGCCCGAGGATTGCTTGGTGTCACTGGATTTCCCAATTAATGCCCCTGAGAAGCCGCACTTCATAATTGACCTATCCCTCTGGAGCGATCATACAGATTCTGAGAAGAACGAACTCATAGAGCAGGTACTGGCGTCGATAAATACCGTAAGGAGGTACCTTTGGGACCCAAATCTGGAATTAACAAGTGTGAATGACGAGTTCCTCGATAAATTTAACAAATTCGCCAGGGGGTTTAGGCACGGCGTAGTTATTAGACGAGACCTATCTATCATACGCGGCAATGAGGTTATGCTTGATCCGGAGGGTGATTGCGTACTTAATGAGGAGTTGATAAGGAATGTCCATACATTCATTATTGGGGGTATTGTCGATAAGGAGAGGAGGATTAAGGGCGAGACGGCTAGGCTGTATAGGCTGCTTGGCCTTAGTGTACCTAGGTGCAGGATCGAGCTTAGGGGATCGATAATAGGCGTTCCTGATAGGATAAATAAGGTGATCGAAATAATACTAACGACACTATTTGAGACCGGTAATGTCGAAGCTGCGATTATCAGGGCTATGTCCAAGAGGGATAGGGTGAATAGGCTGTTTTATGAAATCCAAAGGGCTGCGTATAGGTTGCGTAAGGAGGGTAGCACCGTGCTTGTGATTCCGAAATCCATGGTAAGCAGGATAAATTGGGTCAATGCAACTGAGGAGGAATTGAATCTAGCACTAAGGAAGTCGCACATTTACGTGATTAATGACGAGGAACTAAGCAAATACCTATCACTCGGTATGGCTAGGCCCGGACCCCTAACGAGCAAATACGTAAGTAAAGCATAAAAACTCATAGGTGATTTGGCGAGCAATTATGCCAAGGCCGGCATTAAGGTCAAGGAGATTAAGGAGAACGCAAACTAGAACGCCGGGTGGCAAGCACGTAGTTCATTACGAAAAGAGGCTTGCCTCTAAACCAAGATGCGCTATCTGTGGAAAGCCACTTCAGGGCATTGATGAGGCTAGGGTTAAGACCAGACATGTTTCTGGTTTAACGGTATCGAGACCATACGGCGGCTATATTTGTCACAGATGCTTGGCCCTCGCCCTTAGGATGGCCGTACGATTGTCCTCAACGTGATTAGAAATGGGTATTGTAGCCATTAGTGGACAAGCAGCCAGTGGGAAGACCACAGTGGCCAGAGAATTGGCAAATAGGTTGAATTACAGATTTGTATCTGCTGGCGAGTTATTTAGGAAAATAGCCATTCAACGAGGCATATCGTTACTCGAGCTTCATAGGATTGCGGAGACAGACTTTAGCATTGATAAGGCCGTTGATGAGGAGACAATTAAGGAGGCTAGGAAGGGTAATGTAGTTATTGAGGGCCACTTAGCCGCTTGGATACTCAGGGATGTGGCTGATGTACGCATTTATCTGAAAGCCGATATTAAGGCTAGGTCGCAGAGGTTGTCGACTAGGGATGGTAAGTCAATTGAGGATGCGTTGAGGGAGATTAAGGCCCGGGAAGAATCAAATAGGAGAAGGTACCTAGCCATCTATGGCGTTGATATAAGCGATATCTCATTTTTTTGACCTCGTCATTGATACAACATACATAGATGCTAAGAAGGTCGTCGATATTATCTATGAGTATGTGTATAATGTATTACGTAATAAGGGCAGGTTTTAACTTAATACCCAAATCACGCGGCTAATTAATCCACCGTCGTTAATCCTCAACTAGCAACTTAAATCAAGTCGTCCCACAGAACCCACTCGGTAATGGATTCAGGAAGTAATTGAACGCACAGCTTTAAGGTTAAAGTCATAAGGGTGCTGATTAAACTCATTAATGCTAATTTTTATGCTGAGCCAATATACTACATCCTTAGTGATTACATTTACTTAGCCTAATATCTTTCGATACGCCCTTAGCCAGGTATAGATTGATTCACCGCCAGCCACGTACTTGTCCTTCATGAGCCTGTAGGCCGATACGTAGCCTTATAGACGAGGTACGCGTAATAGCTATTAAGCTTTGCCTTGATCACGTTAGGCTTGTCGGACTTCGCCATAAGGAGGGCCATGTGGTATGCGTAATACTCCCTGGTCTTGACATCACCGTTCCACCACTTATCATAGAATATGTCGAGAAAGCTTAGGTACTCATCGATCTTATCCTTAAACGGGTCCCTCACGTGCCTTGCCAATACTTCCCTTAATTCATCCTTCCACGTCCTCACCTCCTTGGGCTGTATAATACTCATCAGAGTAGCTAGTTATCCCTCTTTCTATTTAAATCTTTCTCTTTTTAATCAAAAGAGAAAATGATTGCACCATACTTAGGTTATCCAGTAATTAGGCTTGCCTTAGCTCCTGAGTTACTTAACAAATACTGAATTGCTTGATAGGTGTAATCCGCTATAATTTTTAGTAATGTGTATGATAAATAGCCCAGTTTATAAATAATATATCCTCCTATATATAGTAAATCACTAACTTGCTTATCTCCAATGCTAAATATGTATGCCTTTAGCTCAGCCTTAAATGGAGCGACTATTGAGTAGATCAGGCCAGAGCCACTATAACTAGTAGTACCTCGAAAAACACCCTAACAGCACTCATATTTAATTATACTTGATGAATTAATTAATTAAATATTTCGTTTAATCGAATACGAGAATATCCTCATAGGTAGAAGGCTATTGATGCGTAACCCACGGTCTCCAATGTATAGCACTGGTGTCGCCAGACGTGGCATGCCTCAGTAGTACCACGTTCTTAACGCCAAGTCTCTTGGCTGCAATTATCGCCGTCGCAATTGCACCATAACCACAGGCTGACACATCATAACGCTCAATAACATCGAAGAAGGAATCCTCATCAAGTCTAAGGACTGGGTCTATGGCCTCATGTCCTTCTCAGTGGTTATTTCATGAGGCTCATAATGATTCCAATCACTGGAAGCCACATAGACTATAGAACTTGGCTCATGACTTGATATTACCTCGGCAATTGCATTGCAAGATCCTTAGCCACCTCCTTTGTCTGTCTCCAAATTATTATTGGCACGATCTTCACGTTATTGCCAAACATGTACTGTATAAAGGGTAATTGAACCTCAAGTGAGTGCTCCTGGACAAAGGCATAGGTGTCAGGTTCCAGATACTTAACCCTACTCATCAGTTCCTTGGCCACCTCAGAATCAACCTCAAGAGTACCAAGCGGAGTTTCCCAGGCACCTTCGGGTATATGGCTACGGGTGCGCCAATGCATAGTGATTAGGCCCAACTAGGATGAATGTCCTTGGGCTGTGAAACCTATAAATCTCGGCGAAGGACATGGCGGCCACGGGACCCGAGTATATATAGCCTGCATGTGGGACTATGACTATGGGCACGGCCTTAAACCCCTCACGGGGCTGCTTAACTAATTGACCGGGGCCTAGTGGATGGCTTATTGACCATTCAATCTGCTTGATTAATTTATCCCTATTAGCCTCATAGAATGCGCCCGCAACCGCTGGTTTGCGTACCTTGGCCATACAGTGATTAGTCTAGGCCGGGAAAATAAACGCTTTACTTTGCATTGATTAGTTAATTAATCAGTGTTTTATTGGCTAACTCCCTCAATCGATATCTTGACCTCGAATTCCTCAGGTGGCACGGGTAGGTCCTCATTCTCCTTCAACTCACCCCTAACCCTGAGCACTTGCCTAGCCAATAGCCAGTATATCAGCGCCAAGCTCCTCCTACCCTTATTGTTGCATGGTATTATCAAGTCCACGTAGGATATCGGCGTGTCCGTATCCACGAGAGCGATGACTGGTATACCCATCGTGGCTGCCTCTTCAATTGCCTGCGCATCCGCCTTCGGGTCAGTGGATATTAGTAGGTCAGCCTCTATGTAGTGGTTAAGGTTCGGGTTTGTGAATGTCCCTGGTATGAACCTACCCGTTATCGCCCTACACCTAACGAATTTGCAGAACATCTCCACGGGCTTGAAGCCATAGGGCTTGGCTGAGTAGGCTACCACCTTCTCAGGGTCATACATAGTAATCATCTTGGCCGCAATCCTGATCCTCTCATCAATCTTCCTAAGGTTGAGAATCCTAAGCCCATCAGGTCTCACGGAAAACACGAAGCCCCTCCTCTGCAGATAGGCGTTGGACACCCTAGTACCAAGCCTAACGCCAGCCGCTAGGTAGCGCTCAATGGCAATTAGCAGCTCCTCCTGCGGTGGAACCGGCGCAAGTCCTTCCTCACGGGTTTCCTTACGTTCCTCACCCATTGAGAACTACGGTGAAGAATCTAATTAATAAGCATTTCACTACGAAGAATTTAATAGTGAACGTTAATGCCTAAGCCTTTGGACTAATGATTGATTCATCCTGGCCGCCTTACCCATGTAGTCCTGAATCCTAATCAACTCATTAAGCTTGGCAATCCTCTCACCACTAAGGACCCCGCTCTTTATTATCGGTGTCCCAAAGCCAACGGCAATGTGGGCCAAGGTCTCATACTCAGTATCACCAGATCTATGGGACACCACCGGCGTGTAGCCGTTGGACACGGCTAACCTAACGGCCTCCCAAGCCCTTGATAAGGTGCCTATTTGGTCGGGTTTAATTATTATGGCGTTTGCAGCACCCTCCTTAATGCCCCTGGATAACCTGGATGGATTCGTCGTGAATAGGTCATCACCAACAACTAGGCACTTGTCGCCTATAGAGTCCGTTAGCTCCGCGAAGGATTGGAAGTCCTCCTCATGGAATGGGTCCTCGACATAGACAAGCCCGTACTTCTCAATCAACCCCCTAACAAACTCAAGCTGTTCCTTGGGCGTTCTTGAAACCCCCTCATTGGTGTATACGTACTTTTCGCCATTCCATAGTGTTGATGCGGCCATGTCAACGCCAATCCCTATTTCAAATCCCATCTTGGAACTAACCTCCTTAACGGCTCTGCTCAGTATATCCAATGCCGCGTTAGTGGATACCTTGGCTGACCAGGCACCCTCATCATTACGACCACCGGTAAACGTTGGGTCAGCCTTAACCAACTCCTTAAAGACGGCCCTATGAACCTCAATGTTGGCTTTAATGGCGGAGTAAATGTCCTGTGCGCCGTACGGTAGCACCAAGAATTCCTGAATATCAGGGCCAAGCCCGCGGCTATGCTTACCACCGCCAATTACATTACCGAGTGGGTACGGCAAGTCCCTGATATTAGCACCACCAAGGTGTTGATAAAGCGGTATCTCCAGGCGTTCGCCGCCGCCCTGGCGGTTGCCATTGACGTAGCTATCGCAACCGCACCGCCTATCCTCGAGAAGTTCTCTGTACCATCGATCTCCTCAAGCCTTGCATCAACCTCGCCCTGTATTGACGCGTCCAAACCCATTAGGTCGGGTGCCACGCTCTTCTCAAAGGTACTAATTGCCAGATCAACGTCGTTATTGGGGAAGTAAACGACCTCGTGAGAGCCCCTTGATGCACCGGCCGGTGCTGCCGCCCTCCCATAACCATCCGTCAGGTATACCTCAACCTCGACGGTCTCCTCACCCCTTGAGTTAAAGATTTTCCTGATACCTAAATCCTCTATGGTCGTGTCTGGCATAAACCCTAGTAAGGTGAAGAGCTCCAGTATTAATGTGTTATTAGCGGTAAGTATACGTTTACTTTACGTATATGTATCACATCATTACCCAGTTAGTATAGCCCTTGCAATATCAATTATTGGATATAACGTGTTGGAATTAACGACGATTCTCGCGGCATTAGCTACCTCCTCACTAACAGGGTTATAGGCTATGGAGTACCTAGCCTCCTGAGCATCGGCAAGTCCATGTCACTATCGCCAACGGCCATGACGTAATCCCAATCAAGGCCCAATTCATTAATTAATTCGTGAATAATATTCTTATTCTCGACATTCACCTTAACCGAGATTAATGAGCCGTCCTCATCGAATATTAATTCATTACTCACGAAATAATTCACGTAATCCCTAATGGGGATGCCTGTGTAGTTCAGGCCACCACTAACCGCAATCACTAACACGCCATTATCCTTAAGGAACTTCAGCAGTTCTAGGGCGCCTTTCCTCAGGGTTATGGAGACCTCGATCCAGGTCCTGGGCACGTCCATCCAGAGAAGGGCGTCCACGAGCGCCCAATCCCTATAATTAATGAGTCCTGCCTTATACGCCTCCCTATTTATCGAAGCCCAATCATCTGTACCAAGAACCCTGTGCAGGTGCTGCCATGCTGACCTGAAGTACGTGAGGACTCCATCAACATCGAGAATTGCCGCCTTAATCATTACTCATCACCAATGCTCACGTCCTTGATTAGAAGTCTAATCATTAATAGTCCATTCCTGTGCCTAGCATGTGAGCTCTTTACGGTGACTGGCGCAGATAATTCCTTAATGACCTTAATGAGTAGATGTCTCCTATTATTGTCCTTAGCTTTAATGAAGAGCTTATTATCGTTAAGGGCCTTCACGGTTATACCCTCCCTATTAATGCTTAGAACTTCGACCTTAGTGATCACATGAACATCTTCAACTCTAATTATGTGCTTAAGCTCCCTATACCCTTCGTACTTAGGTACCTCCCAATTACCCAAGTCATCCCTAATCACTATATCCATAATGTTCATTAAATCTTGCATAAAAGCGTTTTTAAAGGTATAATACGTCATTCCCGAGTATGCCCATTGACTTCAGGGATTGGTCCTCAGGCGCTATAACGACGCTTGAGATGAGGGTCATTGATAGGAACGCCGCCTACATGGGCATTGATAGGCACATACTCATGGAGAACGCAGGTAGGTCTGTGGCTACAACCGTCATTGAGAGGTACCCAAAGGCCAGGAGGATACTCGTTGTTGCTGGGCTTGGTGATAATGGTGGTGATGGTATTGTGGCTGCTAGGTACCTACACTCATGGGGTAGAGATGTTAAGGTTATTCTACTGGGCCGTATTAGTGATGCCAAGGAGGAATTGGTTGTGGATAACCTGGGCATTCTTAGGGGGTTGAATGTTGAGATAATAGAGGCTCCAACACCCTACGACTTACTCGCTCATCAGGAGGTCTTTCACCCATGGGCTGAGGTTATAATTGACGCAATCATAGGAACTGGGATTAGGGGTGTTCTTAGGGAGCCGCAGGCAACGGCTATTGAGTTGATCAATAAGTCATCGGCGTATAAGGTAGCCGTTGACATACCCAGTGGGTTAGACCCCGACACCGGCGAGGTTAGGGATATCGCCGTTAAGGCCCACGTTACCGTAACGATGCACAGGCCTAAGGTTGGCTTGGTTAAGGAGGGTGTTTCCCAATATGTTGGTGATTTGGTAGTTGCGGACATCGGGATTTCTGAGGAGGTAGAGCACATCGTCGGTCCCGGCGACCTATATTACATGAGCTATGCCAGAAGGCCCGACTCTAAGAAGGGCGATAATGGGCGTGTACTATTCATCGGTGGTTCCAGGGAGTTCACAGGCGCCATTTACTTAGCGGCTAAGGCGGCACTTAGGACCGGGGTCGACCTATCAGTGGTTATGGCCCCTAGGGATGTGGCCAGGGACATAAGGGCTCATGACCCAAGCATAATAGTTATACCCCTGGATGGTGACTACCTAATGCTTAATCATGTGGATCAAATAATGGAGCAAGTTGGTAAGTCCCATGTAATAGCTATTGGGCCTGGGCTTGGGCTTAGGGAGGAGACTATGAGGGCAGTTGTTGAGTTGGTCTCCAGGGCTGTTGATGTTGGTAAGAGGGTGGTCATTGATGCTGACGCCATTAAGGCAATTGGTGAGTTGAAGAGGCAGGATTTAATAACGAAGAATGTAATTGTAACGCCGCACGCCGGCGAATTTAAGTGGTTGACGGGTGTCGATGTTACTAAGGAGGTTAACACTTGGTCGAGGGCTTTGATGGTGCGTGACGTGGTTAAATCATTACTGAGGGGCGGTGTTGTGTTGCTTAAGGGTAATGTTGACATAATAACCGATGGGCAAAGGTATAAGCTCAACTTCACTGGTAATCCAGGCATGACTATTGGAGGCACTGGGGATGTGTTGACTGGTGTTGTTTCGGCATTAATGGTTAAGGTCCAGGACCCACTTGAGGCAGCCGCAATTAGTGCTTCGTGACAGGGCTTGCAGGTGATTTAGCAGTTAAAGATCTCGGCTATCACATATTACCAACTGACGTTATAGATAACATACCTAAGGTATTCAGGAGATTAATGAACATTGATGATATTGTTAGATCATCGATTCATCCACAGGCCTTAAAGCTAATCGGTTAGACATTAATTATCAGTAGCCTGGAAGATCATCAATTACTGCTCAGGGTCCACCATAATCATCATTAACATTCAGAGGAGCCATAAATTAATTAAGCTTATTCTAATGGCATGTGTACTATCCTCCTACTCCGTGTTGAATATCTATGCCTACCTCTCTCGCGGGACCTCCTAATGTCTAAAGCTACGTCCAGTGGATTATAGGTGATTGTTACGTTAACAACATCATCGTTTGCACAAGCAACAATATGCATTTTAGGGTTGTTAATTAATATTACCTCACAATTATAGTTCAAGCTATGATACTCATTGCCGTTATAATCGCCTATTAATTGTTTCTTAAGTGCCATCCATAACGTTTTACTTATTACTATTGTTTCCCTAATCATTCTATTTAACTAATTCAACCCCAAATAAATAAAGGTTTCCTCACAGTAATTCAAAAAAACATGAATAGAGGCTTGACTTTTATTTCCTCGATACAAACCGCGTTAAATACATCGTAGCCTGTAACGAATGCAATGCTTATTCCTAACTTCTAAAAGCAACGAGATGTATGAGTAGCAAGTTAGTCAGTGGGAGGATTCATACGGACACTGGCGCATTATCACTATTAATAACTAATTATGCATTCTCCTTGATTACCCTATTGTTGATCAATAAATACCACGTTAATATTATTAGATTAGTATTGACAACGGGTCTCGTTATATTAAATATCGCAAGCCTTGTAAGAGCCCACCTAGGCCTGATATCCAGGAGGGGCTTAAGCGATTATTTACTGTTTCTAATAAACACGGCTCCCTATTTGCTTCTCATCCCTTACCTAGGTATTTGGGTAGTAATACCCTTAATACCCCTGGCTTTATTTATGGCAGAGGTAATGCGTGGGAGAGGTAGGTCGGTAATGGCTAATGTGTCTGGGACCGCCTTAATAGCATCAACATATCTTGCATGGTATACTCTCATGGGTGGTATTTTGATTAATCTGTTTGTGGCTGTGTCGATAGTATGGGTTACCTACCAT
This sequence comes from Vulcanisaeta sp. JCM 16159, assembly GCF_001316265.1. Classification (GTDB taxonomy): domain Archaea; phylum Thermoproteota; class Thermoprotei; order Thermoproteales; family Thermocladiaceae; genus Vulcanisaeta. Next base: position 90,351 of record NZ_BBDN01000003.1, read on the forward strand.
GCATTTTCAGCATTATACGTGGAGAGCAAGTTGCCGTTTAGGCGGGGTATTAAGCCGTACCACTCATCAATGCTTTGGTTTATAAGCTTACCTGCCCTAGCCTATGGGCTGTACATCACTAGTGGTACACTGTCTCTGGTGGTATTGATTGAGCCATCGCTTAGGGCGTTAATTGCCATTAAAGAGGATAAGTTATCCATGGGTGATTTAAGACGTAGGATTAGGGAAATTGGTATTGGCCTATTAATTGAGTCTTTGGTGCTGGCCACCCTGGTCTTGATTCTTATTTATGCATTGGCGTGATCATTAACGGGAAGTATTGTGTTCATGAATTCAACTACCTTATATGTGGTATTTTGATGAATGTAATAATTGCTATGGGGTGTAAGCGGTGTATTTCATGAATACATTTCATAAACGGGATTGAGCCTTATGTTAGTGCTAGAGTTAAATGGGTTTACCCAGTAGTTATGGTATTGTGACTTATAGAGAAATAGTTATAAGGACATAAGTAGTAATAGATCTAATGGTACCGAGTACTTCAGATGAGGTTGAACGGCTTTTCCGAAGTAAGATGAGTGATGAAATGTACCGAAAACTAATGAACATTAATAACCCTGAGCTTCACAAGTTCATAGCCTGGGCCATAGACCTATGCAAGCCTGATTCCGTGTTTATAAACACAGGTAGCCCTGAAGATTTTGATTACATTAGGAGAAAGGCAATAGAGACTGGTGAGGAGATAATGTTGAAAACCCCTGGTCATACCGTTCACTTTGATAGTCCTTACGACCAGGCCAGGGCCCGTGAGGACACAGCCATATTATTGCCTGGTGGCCAGAAGCTTCCCTTCATAAGGACCAAGGACCGTGATGAGGGATTGAAGGAAATGTATTCACTGCTTAACGGTATAATGAGGGGTAGAGAAATGCTCATTGGTTTCTACTCACTGGGGCCTAAGGGCTCGCCCTTTAGTATATTGGCTGTTCAAATAACGGATTCCTACTACGTAATGCATAATGAGAACATACTATATAGGGCTGCCTATGACGAGTTCGTCAAGCAGGGTGAGAGGGCTAGGTTCCTCAAGTTCCTTCATTCACAGGGGGAACTTAACGAGATGAAGCAGAGTAAGAACATTAAGCAGAGGAGGATTTACATAGACCTTCCTGGCGAGACTGTGTATTCAGTAAACACGCAATATGGTGGTAACAGTATTGGTCTCAAGAAACTGGCCCTTAGGCTCACGATTAAGAGGGCCATGGAGGAGGGATGGCTTAGCGAGCACATGTTCCTGATAGGCGTTGAGGGGCCAAATGGCAGGGTCACTTATTTCACCGGCGCATTTCCATCATATTCAGGCAAGACGTCAACGGCAATGCTCGGTAGGTTAATCGGGGATGACCTCGCATTTCTAAGGAATGTCAATGGCGAGGTTAGGGCGGTTAATCCAGAAATAGGCGTCTTCGGGATAATCGAGGGTATAAACCCAATCGATGATCCATTAATATACGAGGTGCTTATGAAGCCCAATGAGATAATATTCTCGAACGTGTTAATTACCGAGGATGGTGAAATATACTGGAATGGGATGGGTAAGCCAGAGCCTGAGAAGGGCATTAACTACACGGGTAAGTGGTGGAGGGGAAAAACCGATGATAAGGGTAACCCAATACCACCATCGCATCCCAACGCCAGGTTCACGGTATCACTAAAGGCATTTAAGAACCTGGACCCTGCCTATGACGATCCAAGCGGTGTTGTTGTTGGTGGAATAATATTTGGTGGTAGAGACCCTGACACGCTTGTTCCCGTCTTTGAGTCCTTCGATTGGGAGCACGGCGTAGTCACGATAGCCGCATCCCTTGAGTCGGAGAGGACTGCGGCAGTAATCGGTAAGCTGGGCGAGAGGGAGTTTAACCCAATGGCCAACCTAGACTTCCTATCCGTGGACTTAGGCGTTTACATAACGAATTACCTGAAGTTTGGCGAGGGCCTTACGAGACCTCCAAAGATATTCGGTGTTAATTACTTCCTTAGGGATGAGCAGGGCAGGTTCCTGAATAGTAAGGAGGATAAGAGGGTTTGGCTTCAGTGGATGGAGAGGAGGGTTCATAACGAGCTTAACGCCATAACAACACCCATAGGCTATATACCGAGGTATGAAGACCTGAAGGTCTTGTTTAAGGAGGTGCTCAATAGGGATTATAGGCTTGAGGACTACACGAAGCAGTTTGCGATAAGGGTTGCAAAGTTACTTGAGAAAATAGACAGGATTTGGAAAATATATTCGGAAATACCTACGACACCGAGGAGGTTCTTCGAGGTACTTGAGGAGCAGAGACAGAGGTTGCTGGATGCCAGGAGTAAGTACGGCGACGTAATACCACCGCAGAAGTTTGAGTGAATTTGGCAATCAATCTTCCTTGTTCAAAATCATTAATTTATATTGAGAACCACTGAGTCTAATGGCAGTATCTATTATCTGTAACTCGCTCTTTGTGGCTAACGTCACCGCGCGGCCGCTCCTATCAAACCTTGCGGTTCTGCCTATTCTATGAATATATGTCTCCGGGTTACTTGGTACATCGAAATTAATTATTAACCTCACATCAACTATGTCTAAACCTCTGGAGGCTAAGTCGGTAGCTACTAGGACTGCGTCTCCATTCTCGTCTCTAAACCTCCTTAGTACTCTCTCCCTCATGTACTGCTTCATGCCACCATGAAGCAACAATGCATGGTAATCCTGGGACAACTGCCTGTACAGTCTATATGCCCTCTCCCTAGTATTTACAAAGACTATGGACTTACCCGCCAGCTCCCTTGTCATTACACCGTACTTCTCCCTCCAAAATCCACTAACCAGGTATACCACTTGTTCAACACGCGGTAACTCATACTCGTGACTACCAGTCCTTAAAAAGATAGGATTCCTCATGATGCCACGTAATAATTCATACACGTCCCTAGGCAACGTCGCCGTGGCAGCATAGGTCTGCCTCCTATTGCGTGCCAGGCTCGATATCACACGGACATCATCTATAAAACCCATATCCAGCATCCTATCTACCTCATCAATAACGAAGTAATCAACACGACCCAAATCAATATAGGACCTCCTCACTAGATCCAGTAATCGCCCAGGCGTCGCCACAACAAGGGATGCGTCCCTTACAGAGCTTATTTGTTCGTCATAAGGCACACCGCCATAAACAACGGCGTGCTTAAACCCAAGGTACTTATTGAAGTAGGTAAATTGCGAAGTAACCTGAAGTGCCAATTCACGGGTTGGCACGATTATTAGGGATTCCGTAACCTTACCAACCATGGAGTTCATTATAGGCAGTAGATAGGCCGCAGTCTTACCACTGCCCGTTCGGGCCTGCATGGCGATGTCAATGCTTTCCAAAGCTTTCGGTATGACTAAGCTCTGAATCTCTGTGGGTTTCTTAAATCCAACATCAACCAGGGCCTTCCTAAGTTCCTCTCTTAGTTCGTCAAATACCTCATTCATTCAGCACCAATAAACTGGGCATTAATAAAACGGAGCCTAAGCAAGCATTCCCTCCTAATTGCTGGAGATGACTCTATGAATTGGTGCAGTAAATATTATTAGGTAGGTTAGGTAATGAAATAATATTGGCATAAATGGCGTTACGATGGTACGCAAGGGCTAAGCAATATAAGGCATTGAGTAAGGACATGCTTAATAGGGGGTTCTACCCAGAGGCATGCTTTTTTTGCGCAGCAGGTTGTTGATTTTTATCTTAAAGGTAAGCTCATAGAATTAACGGGCTCGAGATTATATACGCATTCAATAGTCACGCTGTTAAACCAGGCGATCTCAATACTTAATAAGCCCATTAACAATGATCTCATTAAGTGCGCTAAGCTCCTCCTGAGCAGTACATAGGGTCTAGATACCTGATGCCCGTATGATTGATTATGATAAGGATGATGCTGAGGATTGCCTCAGGTGCATGGAGATAGTGATGAACTACGTTTAGGGAAGTCCTCCTAAGAATGCATCGTGAAATTGAGGAGTGGATAAGAGAGCTATGTAGTGAGGGTTACACAGTCATATTATTTGGTTCGAGAGCCCGTGGCGAGCTAGGATAGACAGTGACTGGGACCTGCTCATCATAGGTAATGAACCACCCACTGAGCCGCCAAATGACCTAGCCCAGGTACATTACGCCAACGCTCTAGCGGCTGAAAGGGAAATTGAGAACTTCAACACAATATTCCTCGACGCATTCTATGAAGGTAAGCTATTATGCGGTGATGTTCAATAAATTGAAGAATAAAGTCCTTAACGTGACCAGGGATTTCGTAAAGACGAAGGACGGATGGATAGGAATAAGGTAATAGAAACTGGCGGGCCCGGTGGGATTTGAACCCACGACCTATGGGTTAAAAGCCCACCGCTCTACCTGGCTGAGCTACGGGCCCGGTATTCATTAATTATTTGTACTTTTAAGGTTTTATGTTGCCTTAGCTTTTTAATTGCGGTATTTTTATTATGCTGTGTCTTCGATTGTTGATGTTAGGCTTGGTGATTACCATGGTGAGTGGGTTTTGGATAGTGGTGTTGTTAGGTATGTTGAGCACATAGGCGGTGATGTTATTGAGGCCGAGCTTAAGGGCTGTAGTGAGGATTACACCGATTGTGTTATTGATGATGTTGTTAAAAGGCTTGGTGATGAGCTTAAGCTCCCTAGGTCTGTTCTTGGTTCGGTGAGGGCTAGGCTTAAGGTCCTTGGTTTCCCACTGGTGATTATTCTGCGTGAGGAGGTTAATGTCTCAATCGTCGAGTTCAGGGGTAAGAACGGCAATGCCCAATTGATTATTCGCTATCAACTTATTTCCTGAGGAGGATTACCCTGAGCACTGCGTATAATATGAATGCTATTACGAAGATTACAAGGGCCAATAGCGCTATTCCGCCGAGCCCCAGCTTCACGTATGAGTAGCTGCCCAGGATGCTTCCTAACCCCATGCCGAACCCGAGCACTAGGCTGTATAGGCCCATTGCTGAGCCCCTCATACTTATCAATGCCTCATCACCCGTCAATGCTAGTATTGACGGTACCACGGCGGATGCATGAATATGAAGGGGGCCGAGGCGGCGACGGCGATTATTGGGTTAACACCCAATAGGAGTAATACAGTTAGTATTATGAGGCCAATACTCACGCCAGCAACTCCAATACTCATGGTCCTTAACCTGCCAAGCCTGTCCGATATGTAGCCAAAGAATACAGAGCCTAGACCGACCACTAACGTTGCGCCTAGGAAGAGGGCACCAACGTGTATCGGCATCACACCCTTAATGCTCCCTATTGCTCTGCCCGAGTATATTGCGGCGCCAAGGATTGTCGTTATTGAGAACCAGATGGGTAATGTCGGCACCACCCTCTTCGAGACACCCCTTAATGGGTTTAGGTATACAGTGCCGATGGTTGGTTTCGTCTCGACTATGTACCTAAGAACAACTGCGTAAAGTATTATCAATAGTATTAACAGCATTATGAACGCCGTGGATCCCTTCACCACTTGGTAGAGTATTGAGCCAATCATGTAGCCAAGCGCATAACCGAATATGTTTATGAAGTCGAAGACCCCCATGCCCAATCCCCTGTATCCTCTTTCTGTTATGTCCGTTATCATCGCCAGCATGGATACGAGTACCAAGGCCGCGCCAAAACCCATTGCACCGTTAAATACGGCAGTGGCTAATGGGTTCTTCAGTAGGGCTATTGCTATGTATATTAATGCCATGAATATCAAAATCCAAGTATAACCCATTATCAATGTTAGTTTCCTGCCAATTTTATCAGCCATGTAACCAGCCACGAAGGAGCTTAGGGCCTCAACGAATGGGTATGAGGCGAGTATTAGGCCGATCATTATGTTACTGCCTGGTGATAGGTAGGATATTAGGAACGTGTTTGCTCCCGACCCAATCCTAATCATCAGTATTGGAAGGTACGGCAACAGCGCCTTACTACTTCTCATTGGTGTTAACGTGATGCTTAATTCTTATTAATTTATTTTTGAGTAATGACTACTGTATGGGCACCATACACCTAATTGATAGGTATTCAAGGCAAGTCGCAGTCATTGGTAGGGAGGGTCAGGAAAGGCTTTCGAGAGCTCATGTAGCGGTTGTGGGCTTAGGAGGCCTTGGAACCTTAGTATCTATGTATCTAGTTGGCGCCGGTGTTGGTGAGTTGACTATAATCGATTATGATACAATCAATATAACAGACCTTCATAGGCAATTACTGTATAGAGAAGAGGATATTGGCAAGCCAAAGGTTGAAGTTGCTGTGAAGAGACTTCGTGATATTAATTCAGCGGTTAGGGTAAGGCCGGTGAATGAGGCGTTAACCAGTGAGAATGCTGAGGAGGTCATTAAGGACGTTGATGTCGTGGTTGATGCACTCGATAATTGGTTGGGTAGGCAGGTATTAAATGAGGCCATTGTTAGGTTGAGGAAGCCCCTGGTCCACGGCGCAGTGAATGGTTGGTATGGCCAAGTATCAACGATAATACCAGGTAAGACGCCCTGCCTTTATGAATTAGTGCAGGCCAAATCATTGCCACAGTGCGTTGGTTATTGCCCAGTCGTTGGTCCTGTAGTTGGTGTTGTGGCGTCGATAGAGGCTACGGAGGTAATTAAGCTAATAACGGGCATTGGCGAGCCCCTCATTAATAAGTTGTTGATAATTGATGGTAAGAATTGGGTCATCGACGAGATAAAGCTTAGTAGGGTTGAGAATTGCCCTGTCTGCTCAAGATATCTTAAGGAAAAATAATTTTAAGGAATTAGTTAGCGATTACTCGCTCATGAGGAGGTTTTTATCGGCATTATGGGCTAAACTGAGTAATAGGCCGTTGGCACTTTGTGATAGTGGCGATGTTGATGGTATAACGAGCGCAGCCCTATTCCTAAGGAAGTACCCGAATGGTGTCGTAGTACTTGCGGCGCCGAGCGAGGTTAATAGGTCCTGGTGGATCAAGCGCTTCTTCTGGACCTTCGTGGCGGATCTACCATGCCAGGTAAGGTCCTTATAAGGGCTGACCACCACAGGACCAACAAGCCCTGCGCCAAGGTTGAGTTTTATGACCCGGAGGCACCCTGCTCGGCCCTCATGGCAATGAAGGCTCTAGATCTCGAGAATGACTTAATAGCCAATAACCTTGTTAAGGTGGCTATTGAGACGGATACCGCCAACATAACGAGTGAGGAGGCTGAAAGACTCGACCTAGCCGTTAGGTTCGCGTCATACCCTGAGAAGATCTTTATTGTTAAGAATCTCGCAATTAACGGTCTTCAGTCATTGAATAATTCCAGGATTGGTAGGTTGATTGAGAGGGGTTACAGGGCTAAGAGACTTATGCTTGAGATTGCCGATAAAATACCAATTAAGGATGTGGTCAATATATATAGCTCCATTGACCTGGGGATATCCTATAGGCAATTAACAATTGAGTTGCAGCATAGGGGTGCCAAGATGGTAAACATATTACTTAGGCTAAGTAGGAGGACCTTTAGGTATTACTGCGGGGCTGATAGGGATAGCCCCTATGACTGCACCCAGGTGGCCACGAAACTCGGTGGTGGTGGTCACAAATACGCCTCAGGCGCTCAGTATAAGTCGCCGTTCTTCAACCAGGTAAGGGTGTTGAGACTTTCATAAATACGTTAAAGGCCTACCTGAATGTCGATAGGCTTGAGGTCCTCGAGTTAGCTAGGGATTCCATAAGGACGGTTACTTACTAAATGATCAGCGCTTTGGACCATCGTCACTAATCGGTGGCTACCATCGTCATCACCCCGTAGTACCTAATTACTAAGTAGCAAAAGTTCTTTAAATATGCGCTTTCACGGTTATGGCGGGTTTCCTTGGGTAGGGTTGTCGTTATTGATCACCCACTGGCGCAAGCCATCTTAACGACTCTAAGGGATAGAAATACTAAGCAAATCGAGTTTAGGAAGGGCCTTGTTAGGCTTGGTAGGTTGATGGGTTACGAGATTGTGAAATCCATGGACATTGAGATTGTGGAGGTAGAAACACCACTGGGTGTTAAGGCTAAGGGCGTTAGGATTAGGGATCTCGATCACGTAGTCATTATACAGGTTCTCAGGGCTGCCATGCCGTTGGTCGAGGGTTTGGTCAAGATTTTCGCGAATGCCAGGATGGGTGTTGTCAGTGCAAGGAGGGTTGAGGAGTCTCATAAGCCCGGCTCGCTGGACTTCGACATTGAAATTACGTATGTTAAGGTGCCCAGGATATTCAAGGACGATATCCTCATAATCGCTGATCCAATGCTCGCGACCGGCTCTACGATAACCTCAGTATTAAAGCATGTCCTTAAGTATGGAGTTCCCAAGAGGACTATTATAGCCAGCGTCATAGCCACTAAGTACGGCATAGAGAGAGTTCTCAAGGAGTATCCATTTGCTGAGATTTATACGGTCGCCATAGACCCTGAGATGAATGAGAGAGGCTACATAGTGCCTGGGCTTGGTGATGCCGGGGACAGAGCCTTTGGCGGTCCTTAAAATCGATTCTCCTAATTATGAGATGATATCTTATTCATTACATATTTTAGGGCCTCATCAATAAATCCCTTCTTAGCCAGTTCATTGAATTTCTCATCATTATCAAGCTCCATGTATAAATCCAACCTAGTCCTTACGTCACTCACGACCTCCTTAAGCTTGCTCTTAACTGCGTACCAAACCCTGGCCATGTTCATTAATTCCTCATCCTCCCTAAGCGTGTTCATTATCTTTTCAAGGGTTCTTCTTGCCACAATACCGCTGAGTCCCTCGGTAGTAACAGCGACCCTAATACCATTAATCTCGCTCTCAAAGGGAACCACCACCTCGGTCTCTTCGGCATTTGTGGCATCATTAAAGAACTTCCTCATGTCCTTAGCCAACTTCCTAACCTTCTCGTTTATTGACTGGTCATTGGTTGCAATAATTACTAGGTCAGCCCACTCAAGGTTTCTCCTGAGCAATTCCTCATCATGAGCATTACCCCTAACCAGCTCCACTTTGCCCTGCTCAGCATAGCGCATTAGTTCATTACTAAATTCAAGCTTAGCACCCTAACATTGGCACCCGCCAGTAGGAACTTGATAGCCCTCCTAGTACCAACGCCGCCGCCTCCGATTATTAATACGTTCCTACCACTAAACTCTATAAACAGTGGTACCCTCACAATATCTATTTCCTAAAGGGTCAATTAATTATTTTTACTTACACCTACTAAATGCAAGTCTCTATTAAGTACTAAGTCCCTGATCTTGACAATGGTATTGAGCGAAGGCAATTCCTCATCAATACTCAAATCAGCCCTCTTAATACTATCCTTGATCCAAGTGCACTCATTAATTGGTAAGCCATGGACTGACCCAGGCACGTTAGACCTAACCAATTGCCTAATAATGCTATCACCGCTAAATTCAATAACTAACTTGGGATAATTAGTCGCGACTAGGTCAAAACCAAGCATTATAATTATGTCGTAATTATACCTCTTGAGGAGTTTATTGATGGTCCACGTAAGGCTTGATTTATTACATGGTAAATGACGCCTCGGCATTATAACCTCAATACCTGACCTCACAAGCAATACAGCCAGTATTGAGTAGAATTGGGGCTTAACACCTGGTGGCGGCAGTAGTAGTACCCTACCGTTAATGCGTATTGGCGTGAAGACCAACGCATCGCTATCAATATATACGTGGTATTCATCATTACTGAACACTTCAATCATCAAAAGGGAGCATGAATACCCTACTTAATAGCATTTACCTTTTGAGGAACTCCTCGAGTCTCGCCTTAACCTCAGGTTTTAGTGACTCCTCAGCCAACATATTCAGCAACTCATTCCACCTATCATTAATCTCATTAATTATTGAGGATATCATTATTCTCTTAATCGTCTTATAAGCATCATGCGGTATCGCGCTTACCTTATCAATGAGTTCTAGAGATACCCTTAATCCCTCGTCAACGTTATTGACGACTCTATGGACAAGCCCCCAATCAACTGCATCATCAATGCTTAATTTAAAGTCCCTATCCAGGAAGAACCTGGTCTTTAACATGCCGAAGAGGTATGGCGCGAAGGCTGGGGTCACGGGTACGAGTCCATACCTAATACCGGGCAGGGAAAACTCCGAGCCTCTAACCGCAACGACTTGGTCAACGAAGTATAGGAGTTCCGTTGCGAATCCGTAGCTGAGCCATTAACGAGGGCAATCACCGGTTTTTCACAATTTGCAATAGTAACGGCTAAATCCTTAATTGCCGAGAAGTACCTCCTAGATTCCTCAATGTTTTTAAAGCCGTATATCTCGGCCAGGTCAAGACCTGCCGAGAAGACCTTACCTTCACCAGTTATTATGATACCCTTATAATTTCTACAGCCTAGGGTCACGGCATCCTGGGTCATCAAGGTCAACTCGAGGTTAAAGGCATTCCTTTTTTTCGGGTCTATTTAGTTTTACAATTAATGATCCTTCCACGAACTTGGTAATTACGGCATTCATGGGCATAGATCCATTCATTATTGGTAATTCAAAAGTAATAATTTAATCTATACCATCCCTATTTCATTAGTAATTTTTATAAAGGTAGTATTAGACGTGGTGAGGGCATCTTGGTATACCCAACGGACAGAGTAGGGGCCGTAAAATATGACGCAAAAAGAGGCCAGGTCGAGTTAACCAAAGGATATCCAGAGGAGAAGTTTCTGTGGAATGTCGACTTTCACCCAACGCCAATAAGGAAGAGGAATTGGGACTGGTATACCTACGCGGCTATTTGGTTTGGCATGGCATTCATAGTGCCCAGTTGGTCCCTGGCAAGTGTTGGTCTGTCCTTTGGCTTGGGTACCTTTGACTCAATACTCCTGGTGTTCCTGGGCAATGCCATAGTGCTGGTGCCAATGATAATACAGAGCCATGGCGGTGCGAGGTACGGCATACCAGAGCCTGTCTTAACGAGGACCAGGTGGGGCGTCTACGGCGCAATATTCCCGAGCTGGATTAGGCAATCATTGGAGCCGGTTGGTGGGGAATAGAGACCTACATAATGACTGAAGCAGCCGTGGGTATATACGCAATATTGGCCCATAAATTAAGTATGATAGAGAGCTACGTGGCCCAGGGTAATGCAAGTCCATATACGTTAAGCCTAGCCTTCCCGCAAGTCTTCTGGACAACTTTCGCGGCAATAATACTACTGCAAGTGGCACTTCTCTACTTCTCGCCAGTGCCCGAGGCACAGCCAGCCCTTAAGTGGTTCGCAAGGCTTGCGGCGCCGCTGGTGCTTCTCGGCTTCGTAATACTGTGGTACAACTTCATGAGCCTGTCCCACTGGAACTTTGGGCAGATATTCTCGATCAAGCCCACGGTGACCGGAATTAATTACTGGGTCATGTGGTTCGCATTCCTAAATGCGAACATTGCCTACTGGGCCACAATGGCACTATCAATGCCAGACTACACCAGGTTCGCCAAGAGCCAATTCGCGCAGGCGATCGGTCAGGTGCCTATGCCGTTCATGATGCTTGTAATAGCAGTGCTCGGGGTCATGACAACGGGAGCCATAGAGCAGGTGTACCACGTAGCTATTTGGGACCCAATACTAGCATCAACACTATACCTAAGCCCAACACTCGCAATACTACTAAACGCATTATTCTTACTAGCCACGTTTTCCGTGAACGTATTTGCAAATACTGTTGGACCAGCGTATGACTTCGCGAACACATTCCCGAGGAAACTAACATGGTTCAGGGGAGCGTTGATCGTGATCGCAGTTTCAATAGCGCTTGGTGCATGGACGTATTATGGCTCGGCATACGGCTACCTATATAATTGGTTACTGACGTATGGTGGGTTGCTGGGGTCTGTTGAGGGTATCATAATATTTGACTACGCATTAATAAGGCGCTTCAGGTTTGAGTTAACCGATGTATTCTGGAGCAGGGGTAGGTTTAGGTACTGGAGAGGTATCAACCCGGCGGCTTTTATTACCTTCATAATTGTGGAGTTCATAATCTATGCACCCTTCATACCGTATCACGACATAGTATTTAGTAACTCATGGTTACTATCCTTCCTACTATCGGGATTAATATACGTGCCGCTAATGACGCAGTGGGTCATACCCAAATACCAACCTGAATTGAGGGGCTCGATATTTAAAAGAGGTTATGCAAGTAATGAGGTGCTAACAGTATTTAACAATAAAGAAATGTGATACGGCCCTCAAAATAAAACCCATTTTTAAATGTCAAAAGGCCTTCTTAGGCACGATCCTTGTCCCCACTAAACCCTTAATCACGTCTCTAGCCCTACCAGTGGTCCTATGTACGCAGCCTTCCCACCACCCTTAATGAACCTGATAACCGCTAGAACCTTCGGTCCCATACTACCTGGCGGGAATTGACCTTCATTATAGTACCTCTCGAGTTCGCCGACCGTGACCTCCGTCAACCTTGCCTGATTAGGCTTCTTATAATTGATGTATACGTAATCCACGTCAGTCAGTATTAATAGGTAATCAGCATTAATGGCATTGGCAAGTACTTGGCTCGCTAAGTCCTTATCGATAACCGCATCAACACCCCTAACCTCACCATTGCTGATGATCGGTATTCCGCCGCCACCCACGGCTATGGCACGTAACCCTCCCTTAATAATAGTCTCACTAAGTCAAGCTCCATAGTGCCCACGGGCTCCGGTGATGGTACAACCCTCCTAAACCCACCACGCATATCCCACTTAAAGACCCAACCTCTCTCCTTCGATAATTTATCCGCGGTTTCCTCATCATATATCGGGCCTATGTATTTCGTGGGGTTTTGAAAGGCTGTGTCGTTTTTATTAACGATTGACCGTGAAATAACAATGACGGGGCTCCGCTGAATACCCCGCCGCAGGAACTCATTGGTTAGGGCATTGGCTATTAAGTAGCCCATCCAACCCTCGGTGGCTGCATCGATCATATCAAGGCTCAGGTAATCACTAACCCTCTCGGCAAGCAGGCCTGCCTGTGGTCCATTACCATGGGTAACGACTACGTCAAAGCCCTCTTCGATCATGTCGGCGACATCGACTGCCGCAAGCTTAACCCGTTCCCACTGTTCCTCAGGCGAACCAACCTTACCGCTCTCCCTTGCGAAGGCGTTCCCACCCAGTGCAATTACAGCGAGCACGCGGTATTACCGTTACACGTATTTATATTTATTATGCACTATTGCACATACTACACATGGTGTCTAAACTTAAGTGTATACGTGTTTTATTATTCCTTACCTGATATTGTTGTAATACAACGGTATTTCCAATGATGAAAAGCATTACTTTTAAATATTGTATACGACGTATACGTTAGATGCTCAAGAAGATAGGTGACATCATGCATTTATCCCACGATGGGAGATTCGTGATAAGGTTATCGTTAACTCCCCCACTCGGTATTACAGTTTATGACTATACAATGAAGAGACTGGGGTCTCTCTACGACATTATTGGTCCTGTAAATTCGCCCTACGGTCTAGTTAAGCCGGATCCTCAACTATCGAGGCCTGAGGACTTTGTGGGTAAGTCCGCTTATGTCAGAGATGTAGATATGAGGAAAAGGAGGGGTGGTGGACATGGTCACGGCAAATAATCTCATTAAAGCTGAGAAGCTCGTGTGTCCTAACTGTGGATCTACGGACATAGTCTTTGACCCGGAAAGGGGCGAATTGGTTTGTAGACATTGTGGCTTAGTGATTGAGGAGCACGTCATGGATTTAGGACCCGAATGGAGGCATTCAGCGGCGAGGAGGCACTAGCCCATGAGAGGGCTAAGCCAATAAGCCTGCACTGCCCGGTCAGGGACTTGGCAATTCCATAATCAGTGTAAGGCATAACTTAATGCTTCATAACAAGCTAAGGGCGTTAATTAGGCTCAATAGGTATAATCAGTATCAATATACCGAGAGAAGAATTGCAGAGCTCCTTGATGTGATTAAGCCCGTTAAGTATGAACTAAACCTGCCCGATAATGTCATTGAGGAAGCCCTAGTCCTATTTAGGCAATTGGCGAGTAGGCATGACCTCAGGGGCGTCAGAACTAAGGACCTGGCCTTAGTCCTACTCTACGTGGCCTGCAAGAGATCTAAGGTTGTTTGTACACTCCGTGATTTAAGGAACGCCCTAAATGTCGAGAAAAGCAAGAGGATTAGCAGGCTCCTTGGTCTTGTTAGGCAGGTAATTGGCAATAATGATGTTGTTGTGAAGAGTCAGGAGGAGCTGGGTAGATTTCTCCAGAGGGTTATCAATGCCCTTAAGCTGAATGAAGACATTAGGTACCACGTGACAAAGCTGGCTATGGAGATCATTAACGAGGGGCAACGTAGACGCCTAACCAATGGCAGGACGTTCTACGCGCTTGTGGCTTCTGCGGTTTACATAGCCGTAACCCTAATGGGCGTTAGGAAGAGGCAGCGTGATGTTGCTGAGGCCTCCGGCGTCACTGATGTGACCATTAGGAACCGCTATAAGGAAGTCATATCTAAGATAGATATTGTTATTGAGGTTTGATTATGAATCAACGTTATTTCATTAAAATTAAACATTGAGCCCTATCCCTTGATTATCTTCATATTACTGGGGTCATATCGTATTGAAGGTAAGGGCCTTATTTGGTTGGTACGTATAACGGGGTACTTTAAACCAGGGAAGTAATTACCTGAAGTAATGATTAGAAATTTTTAAAGGGTGATTTTGTTGCCTTTGTTCGTGAGTAGTGACGTATCATCATTAATTAGGGAATTGAGTGATAAGGAAACTAAAATCCTTGAGGAGATTTATAAGGCCGGTGGCGAGATCATGCTCAGGGATATTTGGAGGGTCATGGGCATCAAGAGTAAGGCTGGTATGCCATTCATAACTAAGCTCGAGAAGAAGGGCTTACTTGCTAAGGAGAATGTTGGTAGTGGCAAGAGGGTCATGTATAGGGTGAGGTTGACGGAACTAGGCATGGCCGTGGCCAGGGAGTTAACGGAGGCAGGTTCCCTAATGAGGGTCCTCACGTATGACCTACTGACTAAAATACCCTGTTTTTTTCTGTCCGTATATAGACATCTGCGGGACAACCGATGAAATAACGCCTGAGAAATGCGAGTATCTTAATAAGTGGATTTATGAGATGGTTAAGAGGGGTGTATCCAATAGTTAAAATTAAATTAATCACCGTATTAACAATAGGTTAATGTCCAGGGAGTTATATAGGGTATTCATTGCCGTGGATCTAACGGACCAATTAAAGGAACCAATAATTAAGATGCAGAGGGAGTTCATGAGTGCCGGAGTCGACATGAAGCCCGTGGAGCCTGAGAACCTACACATAACCCTGAGGTTCATTGGCGAGATAGGTAGGGAGCTTGTTGAGGAGTTGAAGAAGAGACTCAACAATGTTAGGTATAATCAATTCACAATGCACATTAGGGGGATTGGGGCGTTCCCAAACATAGAGAGGCCAAGGGTTATTTGGGTCGGCATTGAGGAGGGCGCAAGGGACTTGATGAACCTGCACGAATTAATAATGAAGCTCACGGGAGACATTGGTGAGAGGGATGAGAGGAGCTTCGTACCGCACCTAACCATTGCCAGGGTTAAGTACGTTAGGAATAGGGACAGGTACATGGAGGTTGTTAGGAAGTATGAGAATATGGACTTCGGAACGCAGTTGGTGGATTCTGTGAAGATGAAGAGGAGTGTGTTGACGCCAAAGGGGCCGATATACAGTGATTTAATGACAATAAGACTATCATGATTAAAATACCGGGCTCCTAGGTATCTTAACCTTATTGCTGCTTATTCCTTAATTTATGATAGTAATACCCTGGAAAGAGTACCAATACAATAAATGCGCCAATACTGGCCAAAATCCTCCGGGTTAGTTATGGCGCGATTAATTTGGTGCTATATCGAACTACGTATACCGCCAATTACAGTTCTTATTTAGTTTGATTTGTAATAACCTAATGCAAATGCCCATATTAATTGCATTTAAGTATAGGCATGGCGATACTGATATAATACTGATTGGGTTAAAGATAGTATTAATAAACGTAATTATGGTTTTCCATAAGACGGTTAGTGCAAGATGTGGGAATGGTGTTGGGTGATTGTGCATGAGTATTCGAATCACTGAGCGTAGTCTCTACCCAATTATTATTAATGTTCTTAGGGATATTGCTGGGAAGTATGGTATCAGCATATCCGGTGTTCAGGAAATCAGCCTCCCCAATAGGTCCTCTCCAGATATTTGGCTTCGTATCGATAATTACAAAGTACTTATTCAGGTTAAGATAGATACTACGGAGAAGATAATCGATGATATTGCGAAGACATACCCAATAGCCAGGCAATTGGGTTTTGACCTAATTGGAATACTGTTTCCAAAGGATATTAGGCAGGTAAGACCTGAGGAACTTGAGAAGGTAGGCCCTAATCTGAGGGTTTCCCGAGGCCTGGTCCTAACGGCTTGGCAGGGCATTGATTTAGAGGATGTGATGCTCTACGGGCTTATCGAAACCGTGGTTAAGGGCCTAGTTGAGTTTAGGCGTGTGCAGGTGCCATTAATTGATTATTTAACGATTGCGAGGATTACCAGGGAGACTATTGAGGAACTTGCGGTAACCCTGAGGGGATTAACCGGCATTAAGCAGTACTTCGATGGAACCCAAGCAATCATTGGTAGCTTTGATTATTACAGGGCCATGCTCGAGGACTTTTTTAAATGAGGAGGAAATGAGGATTTACACCGCCGATATAATGGCTTACCTACTCGCCCTTCAATTACTGTTCCTACATATTGTATCCAGGAGGGTTTACAATAAGGTAGTATTGCCTGAGGTGCAAAATCCACTGTCTCCGGATGAGTATGGTGATTTCATCGATAAGCTCTATAATAGTATTATCACTTCAGGTAAGGATGTACTAAGCGATTACCATAAGATACTGGGGTCAATACTCCACATGCTCGAGATCCTTAGGGCATTAAAGACGCTAGAGCCCAATTCCTACATAAGGATAAGCCAGGTATTGGCTAAGTACGTGTATACCTTCTACCCATTAAGACCTGAGCACGTTAAGGAGGAGCTCTTTGGCAGAATATATCAATTTGGCTACCGCCAGAAACTAGGAAAAACCTGGGCGCCTTCTTCACAAAGCCCCAGGCAGCTAAGGTATTGGCTAGTTTAGCCATTGATAAGTGGGATGACAAGGTTCTCGATCCAGCCTGCGGATCAGGCACACTATTGGCTGAGGCATACCAGGCCAAGCTTAGGAAAGCCAAAGAGCAGGGTATTAACATTCCTGAGGATAGGCTTCATGAGATCTTTCTTAGGGAGCATATTGTTGGTATTGACGTTATGCAGTTCGCCAAGGAGCTAACAACAATAAACCTGGCGTTACAGAATCCATTCATTAAGGTTGAGCCAAGGGTATTTGCTGGTGATGGTATTGAAAAGATGGTACATGCTGAAAAGGTAATAGGCGATGACCCATCATCGGAAAACATCGAAAGATACTTACGTGAATCCCAGGAGGAGTATATGAAACTGGCTCTACTGCATGAGGGATTTGACGTTGTTATAATGAATCCACCATTCACGAGGTGGGAAGAAAGAATTCCTGAGAGGGAAAAGGGGAAATTAATGAGAATGCTTGGTAACATAATTTCAGGCGGTAGGATAGGCTATTGGGCATTCTTTTTCGTGGCCTCGGACAACGTGATTAGACCTGGTGGAAAAATAGCCGCAGTAACTCCTGAGGAGTTTTTCTCAGGCCGTACGGCAATAAGTGTTAGAGAATACCTACTTGGCAAGAGGGGGTATGCACTGAGGTATGTGGTTAGGAGTGCTGTGGAGACCGCCTTTAGTGAGGGTGCGCACTATAGAGATTACTTAGTTGTGCTGGAAAAGGGGGGTGACCCGGCCAGGGATTACCTAGTCTTCATAATCCTGAAAAGGCGAATTGAGGAGCTAACGGATGGCGACATTATGAGACTTATGAATGATATAAGGACGCTCGATCAGGGTGGGCATCATCGCTCGATCTCCGGCGATTTCTTTGACGTGGTTATTATTCACGATGTTTCGAGACTCATAACCAGGTTTGTGGATAATTTAAAACCAATCGTGGGATTTAATAGCCCAAACGCCCAAAAACTATTTCTGGAATTACTTGATACAATTGGGTCCTTTCCCAAGCTTTCTGACGTGGCCGAGATAATCACTTATTGGCCTGGGAAATATAGGGGGCACGGTGAGGGTGTTGAGGATTACGCAAGGAGACTTTTTATTGCAAGATACGGCGCCAGAGGTAAAATCAGTTTCCGGCTTGTTAATGAGGATAGGGATAGGGTTGTGATCAAGTTGGGTAACACAGACGTGAAAAGAAGCATTGATAAGAAATACCTAGTGCCAAGCCTGAGAACTGCATCTAATGTTAGGCACTTCGATATCACGGGTGAAAGCGAATTTGCATTGGTGGATGAGCACGCACTAGAAGATGATGATTGGAAGGCAGCGGGCCTTAATGATGGCAGAAGGAGGCGTAGTGCTATATATGATGTTCGTGAAGCTACAGAGATAAGGCAAGCAGGACTTTAATAACGTATAGGGTCAGGATAACGTCACCAAACGTTTATTGGCTCGTCTTTCATGCCGATTATCCCATCATTTACACAGCCACCACCTTAGGTTTAAGGTTGAAGGAATACGGTGCTAAAGACATTAACGATGCTTTAAAATACGAGAAAATACTAACCCTATACTTGAATAGCGCATTTACATTAATTCAATTACTTGCATACCACGTGGAGACCGAGGGCGCTTGGATACGCCTTGACACCGATAGGGTTTGGAGTAATGTGATTGTTCCAAGTATTTACGATTTAAAGTATGAATTAGTAAATAGGGCGTTGTCCATATATGACAAGGTAAGTAGGATGGACGTCCCTCCACTGTATGATAGGATTAAGAGTGGGGATTCTATGCAGAGAACCATTGATGAGTTAGTCATAGATATGCTAGGTCTTGGTGATGGGTGGAAGTCAAGGTTAAATGACCTGTACAGGGCCATTGGTGAGGAATTTGAGTACATGCAGAGAATACTTGAGAGTAATAGAGACACAAAAAGAAGGAGAACTGAGGAGGAAGAGGAGGAAGGTGGGAAACAACAGACAAGACTTGATATGTTCTTTTAAGTAATCGAGAATAAATTACGAAATAAGTTAATGGGCAGGGTACTTCATCATTAATAACTGGTTATGGTAATGGATCAAGATGATCCATTTTAAGCGCTAAAAATAAGCGTCACAACTCACTTAATCACCCTATTGATTAAAGTCCCAATCTTCTCCACGTACAACTCCACGGTATCGCCCGGCCTTAGGCTTCGCCCAACGTCAAGCCCAGTACACCCAGACACAGTGCCACTTCCAAAGACGTCTCCTGGCCTCACGTACTCACTCATTGATACGTAGGATATCATATCCCCAAAGTCCCACTGCATATCCTCTATCTTCGTATCACACCAAACCTCCCCATTAACCCTAGCATAGACCCTCAAGCCCTTTATATCGGGTAGTTCATCCCTCGTGACGATCCAGGGACCAAGCCCATTAGCAAAGTCCTTGCTCTTACCTGGACCAAGCAGGAGCTTTAGTTCCACCGCCTCTAATTCCCGAACGCTGAAGTCGTTAAATATTGTGTAACCAATTATTAATTCGTAAGCCTCATCCTTGCTCACGTCCCTACCCTTCTTATACGTAATCGCGGCCACCTCAAGTTCGAAGTCCAGGGTCTTGGCATAACTTGGCCACGGTACATCCTCCATATGTCCATAGAATATGGCTGGGTCACCCTTATAGTAAGTCGGCACTTTAAACCACTCCTCAGGTACCCTGGTGCCCACTCTCCTTGATGATGCCTCAACATGGCCCCTAAAGGCGAGGAAGTCCCTAAGCATGTTAGCCCTGGCCAATGGAGCCTTCAACTTTACATCGCTAATTAATCTCATCACGGCAGCCTCCCTGTGGCTCTTCACCCAATCAATAACGCTATTGATTAGTTTCAATCCCTCATCACTTGACTGCAGGACACCCAACATATCAGGCGGCAAAACCGCACCGCAATACCTCTCTGCAAATTGTTCATCCTCACCCTTATCAATAAGCATCGCATAGCAATTATCATTTAAATCAACGACATATCTATCATCAAGCAATACTCCGGATCTAACCCTACCATCCCTCAAGTAACTAAGTAGTTTCATTTATATATTGTATAATTAAAACTTAATAAGTTTTATTTTACATTATTAATGAAAAATATGGAATGGCAGACAGGACTCATTGAACTTGATAAGGCATCTACGCATACATACAACCCAGGGGTACCTGGTTCATCGCAAATGCAGGCCTAATAGTTGGTAGGGATTTCTCCATAGTCATTGACTCATTAACAAACGAGAAAATGGCCATGGATTTCCTATCAAGCATAAGGAAAGTCACGGACAAGCCAATACGGTTTCTAATCAATACCCATTACCATGGTGATCACACATGGACCAATCACCTATTTAATGCAGTAACGATGGCCCACGTAAACACGAGAAGGCTCATTGAGGAGGAAATGAGAATAAACGTGATGGGGCTTTACGAGAAGTTATTCCCTGAAATTGACTTCAGCGGCGCCAAGTATACACCACAGGGCCTGGTCTTTTCAGAATCACTCATCCTCCATGCGGGTGATAAGACAATCGAGATTAAGTACATTGGGTACCCGGCGCATACCGTCGGCGATGTCTATGTTCACATACCCGACTCCAGGGTTGTATTCACGGGTGACCTATTGTTCGCCGAACCATGCACACCCTTTGTGCTATTTGGCTCAGTCTCAGGGTCAATAGAGGCCCTTGATCGCTTGGCTTCATTAAATGCCGATATTTACGTGCCTGGCCACGGCCCCGTGTCGTACGGTAGGAAAGCACTGTACAGGGCGAGGGATTACCTAGTGTACATTAGGGATGAGGCTGGAGATACTTTAAGGAGGGCTTATCATTTAATGAAGCCGCCTTGAGGATCGATCTCATGGAATTCGCTAATTGGTACGATAAGGAGAGGATCGTAGGTAATGTAGCAAGAGCCTATAGCGAATTCAGTGGCGAAAAGCCAGGGACGCCGCTACAAAATCTTAATGAGGTGATAATTAAAATGAATGAATATAGAATTGCTCATATAAAATAATAGAATAAAGTAAGTTTAGCCCATAAATAATATACGAACTTTCCTAAAATTCCCATATCAATTATTAAAAATTTTCCATTTTCAATTTCTGGTGCGGGGGGTGGGATTTGAACCCACGCAGGCCTTCGCCAACGGGACCTAAACCCGTCCCCTTTGACCTGGCTCGGGCACCCCCGCAAGCTCATTATTCATTGTCCTTGGTTTATTAATTTTTTTTGTGCGTACTTTTCATCGATATCTATTCGATAACTGAGAATGGTTTTTAAAGAGGAGGTCTGCCTTGTGTGTTTCGATGGATCCGATATCACTATCTATAATAGTACTGGCCCACTGGTTACTTAATCAACCTGTGGCGCCTGGTGAGGACTCATACCTAGTGTTCACTGTGTTTAACCCAACGCAGACCTACCTATTTAACATGACCATAACCATAAACTCATCATTAATAACGCCGATTTACTACGTTAACTCATCATCAAATTACTGCCAAATACCCGTTGTACCACCTGAGGGTAATAGTTCGTGCATTGTCTATGTACAGGTTGATCCTGACGTGCCCATGGGCATATACGAAGTTCCTATAACGGTTAATTACACCGAGGTTAACATAACGACTACCGTTAAGCCCCTCATTACTTATCAGACTATTTCGATTCCAGTAACCACCCTAGTCACCACCATGCTTTATAATAATACGCCAATAATCGCCGGGGTCAAGACCGTGCCTGTGACCATACAGATACCAACAGTAATGGGGTCTATACCCTCAATAACCACTTCCCAGTCCTCAGAGAGTGTTAATACGAACGTCTCCATCCCCATACTTGGTTATACTGGTTTTGAGGCGACGGCCATGATAGGCACGCCGGATAATGTAGTTCAGGCATTGCCTGGGTCCTACGTGCCCATTACGATATACCTAACTAACTACGGAAATACCCCTGTCTATAATGTCACGGTTACCCTACTATCAGTACCACCACAACTCAATGTAGTAAACACCACGCAACACCTTCCAGCCCTACCGCCAGGCCAACCAGTACCATTGACGTTTTACGCATACGTGCCCAGCTACATACCGCAAGGTAACTACACACTGGAGCTCAGGGTTGATTACTTCACGGGTGTTGATGATGTGATTAACGCAACACTGGTGGTTCCTCAGGAACCCATTGTCTATATTCAGTCCATAGCCACAAACCCACCCGAGGTATTCCAGAGCTACCCAATGGCCCAGTTAATACTGAGCATTGTTAATATTGGGTCTGGGATCGCCTATAACGCTGAGCTCTTCATAAATGGTTCAGGCGTGTCACCATTAGTAAGTATGCCGTTGATACTCGGTGCAATACCACCTGGTCAGCCGATACAGTTAACTGTGCCCATAAGCCTACCAAGCGATCCAGGTAATTACACGGTGGGTATATCCATAACATACGACGGTGGTTCAACAACGAGGTATTTCCAACTAAATGTAAGGCCTAGGGCGAACCTAATTGTTGTGGGTGTTAGTTATCCACAGTCACCAAACCCATCAGACCTAGGCGCACTACTCAGTACGATTACCTCACCAACATTATCACCCGGTGCTTCTAAGGTTCCAATAACAATCACGATAATAAATGAGGGACCAGTCGAGGCTAAGAACGTGATGGTGACTATATCCACGGGCCAGGTAATACAGCCTCACGTATCATCGAGCAACCCACTTTCGGCATTAACGGCATCACAGGCATTCATTGGTGATCTAGAGCCGGGCCAGGAGATAAACGTGACATTCCTGGTGGATGTTGATTCAAACGCTAGACCTGGCACCTATCCCTTAGTGCTGACTTTCGTGTGGAATCAGACGGGTTCGCTATACCCATTAACTGAGTCTGTGACGACCTACGTAACGGTAAAGCCAGCACCAAATGTTTTGCTTTGGATTGTTCTCATACTAATAATAGTCGTGATTATAATAGGCATATTCGCAGCCTTAAGGAGACGTAGGCCAGGCAATAATAACCGCGGGCTGCAGGTCTCCTACGGCAACCAGGGACCAGGTAATTACCAGAGCAGGCTGGTGAATCATGAAGTGCTCTGTGGCGGTGATGGTGGGTGCGTGGACGTGGAGTTGGTCTAGAGGGTGAGTATGACGTTGCCTATGCATGGCGTGCAACGGCGATACTAGTCACACTAACACTTGTTGTTATGTATACAGAGGGTATGTTGGTACCATCACTACCGACTATTCAAAAGGACATGAACATATCCACCGCCGACGCCTCTTGGATACTATCCATATACATCCTCATGGGTACATTATCCTCAGCAATAATGGGTAAGCTTGGTGATATGTTTGGCAAGAAGAGAATGCTCATGGTAACGATGATAACGTACACAATTGGTGCCTCATTACGGGGTTCTCAACAAACTACGGAATGCTCCTGATGGGTAGGGCGTTACAGGGCGTTGGTATGGCAATGATGCCTTAGCCTTCGCCCTAGTTAGGGAGGAGTTCCCACCGCGTATGATACCGCAGGTCCAGGGATTAATAAGCGCCATGTTTGGCGTTGGTATGGCAGTGTCGTTACCGCTCGGTGCCTATGTTTCTCAAACTCTTGGTTGGCAGGCCACGTATCACACAGTCTACCCATTTATATTGATTGAGGACTTAATGGTTTACCTATACATCAGGGAGAGCAGGATTAGGAACCCACAGCCAATTGACTGGGTCGGCTTATTCCTACTCTCTGTATCATTAGCTAGTGGTTTAATAGCCGTGACGGATGCGCCGACCTATGGCTGGACTGACCCATTAGTAATATCATTACTCATACTCTTTGTGCTTGGCTTTGGAGTATTCATACTGTATGAAACAACAGTTAATTATCCACTGGTTCCTATTAACCTATTGGGCAATAGAAATGTCATGGCAGCCAACATAGGTGTTGCCCTGGCTGGTTTCGCCCTATTCCTAATGGCTCAAGCCCTAACATACCTGCTCGAGTCGCCTCAACCACTTGGTTATGATCTGTCAATACTGAATGCAGGTATTATGATGATACCCATGGCCGTTGTCCAAATGATAGTTGCGCCGATAGCTGGTAGAGTCATTACGAGCCTCGGCGCAAAGAAGTTGGCGGTTATTGGTTCATCAATAGCCATAATCGGCCTATTAATGCTAACATACACGGCATTTTATGGCTTATCATACGTGATAGGGTCAATGTCTGTGTTATCTGCCGGTATTAGTATGGTTAATGTTGCCGTAATAAACATACTGGTGTTCTCAGTGGGTAGGAGGAACATGGGCCTAGCCACGGGCTTAAATTCCGTGTTTAGGAACATAGGTGGTGCATGGGGACCGGCGGTGGCTGGTTCGTTAATGAGTATGTACCAGGCCTCGGTACTAATCTCATTAAGGCCATTACTATGGATAACACTACCTGCCAAGTTCTCCTATCAATTAATGTTCATTATAACTACGGTTCTCTACGTAATGGCAATAATAGTCATTGTGACATTGACACGTGAGGTATTCGTGAAGGGTGAAATAAGGGCTCTCGAGGCTTAGGTACTTGACCAACCAATGAAGTAGTCCCAACCCCTATACCTAAGTATTGAGCCTTTAAAATAAACACCGTTACCATCCTCAACAGTTGCAAACGGCTTAAACCCGAGCTTCTCAAACTCAGGTATGCAATTCCCTTTTATTGAGAATACCGGTAGGAATTCCTCACCGCCATTAAACACTATCTCCTCAATATTGATGTCCGTGATACTACTTACGGAGTTTAGGAACTCATCATTAACAGGTAATTCATTGACCACTATCTTAACACCACCATCTATAGACATGGTCCAGAGTACCTTGCCAAGCCCATCACTTGAGTCCATACTAGCTGAAATACAGTCCCTATACCGCAGTAGATCATTTAACATGCCCAACTCAGGCTTAGGTCTCCTCAATATTTCAATACCTTCCCTAACTGCCTTTACATCAATCCACTTATCAAGCTCGTTGTTATAGTATAATTTAAAGACAAGGCCTGTATAGCCAAAGCCAGGCCTTGTAACTAATGCGTCACCAACCCTGGGTTTCCTACCTATAATACCAGCCAATGGCTTACCCACGGCGGCGACGTCAATCACGTCGTCAAGACCCTCATTCAAATCGCCGCAAGGTACTTCACACCTAGGTAATCGGCCCCCTCCTTAAGTCCATTAATCAGTTCCCTGAACTCATCAAGATCTAAGTCACCCCTCATCGTTATGGAGACGACAGCATAAAGCGGCCTGCTTAACTTTACAAGGAAGTCACTGCTCACTGCCGCCATGGCCTTCCAACCCATGTCAAAGTAGGTCATGAAGGGCATTCTGGATGTTGATAGCGAGAGACCATCAACCTTTATGGCTAAGGTATTACCATCAATTTCTATGAACTCTAGGTCATTATCCTCACTGGTATTAATGATATTCCTAATAATACTTATTAAGTTCGTTTCTCCAACACCCTTTAATGGCTTCCTAACCATAGGTAGAAGCGTGCTCATTGGGAGTTATAAGGAATTAGTGTTTTATGGCTAAATCACTGGGTCACTTCCTCAAGGAACTTTAAAACATCCTCAGGACCACCGCTCTGTTTAATCAATCCCCAAAGCTTTGAATCCCTACATAACCTATACCTAATAATACTCCTACTACTATCAACCTGTAGATAACCAGAATCACTAAGTTGCTTAAGTACGTGCTTAACAAGCGTGAGCACCACGGGTATTGCGTCATTAAATTCGGCATACTCGAGTATCTTCTTAGGTGTGAAGCTCACGCAGGTACCCTTGCGTACTTAACAGCCACCCACAAGCCCCTCGCAACCAACTCCTCGATTTTCTTGAAATCTGCATAAATATTTGTTATCTGGGTCATTAAGTAGGCGTAGACAGCCGGATTTAAAGTTCATGATTAGGTACGTATACGTAATAGCCCTGTATATCCAGGCATAAATATGCAATAAATATGCCTGTACCTAGGGCTTCCCATGGGGCATAATTAACTACCTACGGCTTATAAATTAGTTAGAATCATGTGAGGACCCGCTAATAATAATAAAGCAGTTATTGATGAGGCCACGATCACTGCTGATACGAGTAAGTTTACATCCTCATTCTCAAGGTCATAACTACCCATAATCCTTACAGTCCTCTCGCCACACACGTGAACCTCCCTATCAGTCATGACACCACACCTTGGGCATCTATACTTAGGCTGAAATAACGCTCCAAAGATACTATCAAGAACCTCACCTAAATAGCCAAGGACCAGGACTATTACGGTAAGCCAGGTATTCACAGAATTAATATAACCCAGGGACTTAAGTAAATACTGAATTCCTAAGTACGTAAGTGCTATTGTGGATGAACCAAGAAATGAGCTTAGCTCTCCTAGCAATGTAACGCCACCAGATACTCCAGGGTCCACGGTAATCCAGGGCCTCGTTATTAACCTTGGCCTTGACTTACTAAGAACGCCCAACTCGGAGGCCCAGGTGTCTGCATTTGAATAGGCAATGCCCGTTACCGCAGCCGTGGAGAATAATTGATAAATCGATATGTCATGGCTTAGGTAAGCTATGCCGCGAGTAATGCCAATGCACTGGGTATTAGGCCAACGGCTAATACCTGCTTCCAATTTCTTCCTCTAACGTCCTCCGCCGTCCCAAGTTCCTCCTTTCTCTCAACACCGATTTTGGTAAGGGCGCTTGAGCTGCCCAGGAAGACTATGAATGGTACTATTGAGGAGGGCCCGCCAAGCAGTATCATGAAGCCCACGAGCACCGATGGTATAACGGCATCCCTCGTTATTACCTTGATTCTCAGGGCAGCGTATGTTAATGCTAATGATATGATTAGTGCCGCAATTACAATTAACGAATACATAATTGCCACATTGACTATGCTCATAATTTGTTCATGCATCAGTTAAATACTCAATAAGGTTTTTTTAAGTATTATTTCAATAACTTAGGGATTTGCCGTAATTAGGCTATGTCATGATGAGTCAGAGTTACGCAGATTAGTGACGAGAACATACCCGGCTGAATCCAGTCCCTTAAATAGGACACAAAGCTAATTAATTTGGAAGAAGAAAAAGATATTTATATTAAGACTTAGTTGTGGCTTCGATGGGTCGTAGGAGGAAAAGCCGTAAGAAGTTAATGCTTAAGCCCAAGAAGACCTTGCCCAAAATATTCACGTGCCCGCATTGTGGTGCTCCATTGGTTAACGTGAAGATTGATAAGAAGGAGGGGAAGGTACTGGTTAACTGTGGTAGTTGCGGCCTTGAGGCTGAGTTCAATTACATACCTGGTCTACTCCCCGTGGATTACTTCAATAAGTTCGTGGATCTTTATTACCAGGGTCAGATAAAGCCTAAGAGGGAGGTTACGGTGTCTTTAACGCAATTAACGACTAAGTCAAATCCACTACTTAGTGAGGTAAATGAGGATCAGGAAGAGAAATCAGCAGAATCCCTTAACGAAGGCGGTGAGGAATTTGGTGAGGGTAGTACCGAGGAGGTCTATAGTGAGGAGGGCGAGTATATCGAGGATACTGGATATACTGAGGAGTGATATTTAAAATACAAGAATTAATTATCATCCCTAATGGGCGTTAAGGACTACCTATTGAAGCGTATTGCTGAGGTTGGCACAATACACATGACATTACTCGACCCGGATAAGGTCACTGCGAGGGAATTTAAGGAATTGGCATTGATGGTTCAGGAATACGGTAGTGATGCATTGATGGTAGGTGGTTCATTAGGCATATCCGAGGGTCAACTCGATGAGTATCTAAGCACTATTAAGGATTCTTTAAAAATACCCGTTATTCTATTCCCAGGCAGTGTAGCGAATCTGAGCAAACATGCTGATGCGGTATTCTTCCTAAGCGTGCTTAACAGCACTGATCCATACTTCATAGTTGGCGCCCAAATACAGGCCTCAGTACTGCTGGTAAAGAGGTTTAGGAACCTGGAGCCAATATCGTTGGCATACATAATTGTTGGTGATGGCGGTGCCGTTGGTTACGTAAGTAATGCAAGGCCAATACCCTATGATAGGGATGACATCGCCCTAGCCTATGCATACGCGGCCCAGTTAATGGGATTTGACATGATATACCTCGAGGCCGGCAGTGGTGCTCGTGAACCCGTGAGGCCAAGGATGGTTTCTAGGGTGAAGAAGCTTGTTAGTAAGCCTTTAATTGTTGGTGGCGGTATTCGAGATCCTGAGAGGGCCTCTGAGCTTGCCTTAGCTGGCGCTGATGCGATAGTTACTGGTACGATAATTGAGGAAAAGCCTGAATTGATTAGGGACATTATAAGGGCCGTTCATGAGGGTGGAATTGCAAGGAAGAGGAATTTAGAGGGGAATTAGGAACTTAAGGATTATTACTAATAATGAAGTCGCGATGCCAAGAAAAATAACCAACTGTGGACTTACCTTGATCTTCTCGATTTCCTTGGCCTCATTAAACTTAACCAGTCCAGCGGCAATGAATGGTGACATACCGGATGTACGCCTACGCCTAGGCATTATTTATGGTCTTATTCCGGGAGATTAAAAACTTATCTTCACCAAAACCAATAATTACTCCACTGGATTTAGTGGTTCAATGCGAACATCGGAGTCACGACCAGGGGGAGGCTTAATCATAGAATTGCCATTTGGGTCCTCAATAATTATCCTAAACCTAAACTCACCCTGAAGTGCCCTCCGCACCTTGTCCTTAAACTCCCTCAGTCTACGTATGCTCTCCTCATCATCCTCATTAAGAACCTCCATCCTCTCCGCAACATCGATCATCCTCAGCAGTAGGCCCTCGACCGTAGTTATCATAGCCTCTGCATCAGGCCCTGGATCGATGTCAAAGCCAAGTTCAGGGCTGCTTATTCTCGCGGTCTTCGACCTGAAAATATAGGTCCTATAAACGTCAGTGTCATCCTTAACCTCGTACATTATCCTAGATGGTCCCCTGGAATTAAGGTATTGTATATCAATCCTCTTATAACCGCAGTGGTCACATTGATTACTGTATAGTATTAAGTCACCGAAGGCTGGGTCACTATACAGGATCTCAATTACATGAAGCGTGTCTCTACCGCATACTGGGCACTTTTCAATTCCTGTATAAATCACCCTACCGTGAATGCCCACATCGTAATTACTCATTGAAGATCATGGCCTAATCCCAGTATTTATTACTATCCTTAATTTGCATCATTCCCTGGACACTATGAGTAAGTCATCTTTAAAAGGGGCTGTTTCATACGTGATTTTTAATGAGCTCAATAACGCCAAGTAAGTGGCTTGCAGCCCTTGGTATTGTAGCCGTGATGGTACTCGTATTATTCATAATGGGGTTCTGGTACGCGGTCTACACACCTGGTGCTGCGCCATCGTGTTCAGGGTCATTCACGTTAATGGAAATCCTCACATTAATATTATCAATCTCGGGAGTTTACCTACTAATAAATTACCTGAGTAGGGGCAATGTAAGTGATATATTGCTGGTGATTTTCGTGGCTGCCCTCGTGATATTCGCAATGAGTTTCTATTTATTGTCTGTCTCGCCATACGGCGCCATGTGTTAAGTCTTAAAAATAATCGTAATGGGCGTTTATCGCAATGGACTGTGTATTTTGCAGGATAATTAAAGGTGAGGAACCTGCCTACGTGGTTTATGAGGATGACTATGTAATAGCCATACTCGATAAGTACCCAATAAGTAGGGGCCACACGCTTGTCATGCCAAAGAGACATTATAGGGACATAACCGAGATACCGAGTAATGAGTTATGTCACGTAATAATGGTTACAAAGGCAGTGGCGATGGCAGTAATTAAGGCATTGAATGTGCCTGGGGTGAGGATTGTCCAGAATAATGGTGCCGAGGCTGGCCAAGTGATCTTCCATATACACTTTCACGTAATACCAATGACGGGGCACATGATAGGTAGGCATTACTTAACTGAGGAGGAGGGTCGTGAAGTATCTGGGTTATTGTCCAGAGCCATCAAGGAAGTACTTAGTAATATGGGTTAACCTTTTATACTAAGTTATAATTAATTATTCTCAATGGAGGTATTTGGCCTAACACTAACCCAGGTAATAAGCATAATTGGGCTCTTCGTACTCGGCCTACTGGTGGGCATATTAATAAGGAGGTTGATCGGCGTAGCCTTGTACTACTGGCCATAGTAATACTGGCCATGGCCCTGGGCTATCTAAGCCCATCAACCCTGGTTTCACTACTTCACTACGCAGGTTATACAATGAGCATTGCCTACTCAAAGGTTCAGCAGTTCACGGTGGCAATCCCATACTCATCACTGGCATTCATAATAGGTCTCATCATCGGCCTAATAAAGGGTTAATTGAGGTAGGAAACCCTCAGGTTTGACCTATATAGGAAGTCGAGGAATGAGTCAAAGGCATTATCCAGGTATTGAGGCCTATAGACAAGTGCCTCATTATTACTTATGAACACGAATCCAGTACGTGGTGGAAGTTCATCGGTATGCATGCCCATTAGGTCTGCAAACTCTTCACTGGGTCTATGCATTATTACTATGACCCTATCCTCACGTGAGTGGTAATTCAGGGCTCTCCTGCTGGGTACAATCCATGGGTAAAGCATTATCAACTCCCTACCACCCTCACCAAACACAGTATAGACAATACCACACCTGGCAACCCTGCTATAGGAGTATTGACCATGAGGACTTAGGATCCTCCTCATATACCTAGCGCTGGAGTCCTTCATTTCATGAATCACGGCTCTAAGCTCCCTCAGGTCAATGGCTGGGTTAAGTATGAGCTCACCAATCGAGCCATCCAATACACCATCAATCCTCACACTACGTATGAGCTCTTTAAAGTCAATGCCATAAATAGCCCTAAATAACCAACCAATGGGCCTTGAACTAAAGGCTGCTGATTCCACAGCAATTAACTCAAGGGTATTAAGGCTGCCCAGTTGCCCCCTGACGTCAGTACTGAAACGACACCCCCCATCTCAAGTAGTCTAGGTATTAAGTACTCAGGTACGAACAGGACATCCTTATTCCTATGCATTAAAATGCCAGCTCTTACCAACTCGGTAATTACGTCCTCATTAAAGCCCATGAGCCTGAACTGAACCCTAAGGACACCCTCATCACCACCAAGCCCCATGTACTTAACCAATGCGTATGCCGCATTGCCGAAACCCCTAACCTTACCCATTGAATGGTCAGCCAATAATTCGTAAAACCTCCTAATTTTACTGCTCACGTCCTCCCCAGGCAATGACACAAACTCTCTAGCCCTTTTAAGCACGTCCATGTACCTGTCACCATACCTCAAATTAAAGTCTCGAATTAATGTCTCCTCATCTTCCGCATCATAATTAATCAGTTGATATGCTCCCTCCAGTACGTCAATGCTTATTTGCTCGTTCACAACAATTATTACTAGGGCTAATAGGGTTTTAAATAGCGCATTGTCCCTTAAAATCGCGTGAAGCCCCATGAGTATAAGTTCGTGATGCCCCACGAACTCGAGGAATTAACCAACGCAATAGACGCGTTATCAGCAATCGATGAGGAGAAGGTACCTGTATGGGAGTCGATGGGCAGGGTACTTTCTAGGGACGTCGTGGTACCCATAGACATACCACCGCACCCAAAGGCCGCCTATGATGGTTATGCCGTTAGAAGTCAAGACACCTCCAAGTCACCAACCAGGCTAAGGCTTGTGGGTTATGTACATATTGGCGAGGTACCAAGTATTGAGGTAGGCCCCATGGAAACCGCCTACGTAACCACCGGCGCTACTTACCGAGTGGCGCTGATGCAGTCGTTCCTGAGGAGTTCGTTGATGTCGTTAGTAATAATGAGGTTGTCATTAACAAGCCAGTTAAGCCCTGGGAGAATGTAGACCCAGCGGGCGACTTTGCCAGGAGGGGTGAGGCGGCTCTTAGGGAGGGTACGGTCATAATGCCCTGGGACATACCAGCACTGCTGGAGCTTGGTATTGGCGAGGTTTGGGTTAGGAGGAGGGTCAGAATATTCATAGTAGCTACTGGCTCCGAATTAATCGAGGTTAAGGCGCCAAATGAGGTGCTAGATGCAATAGTTAATGGTAAGGTCGTTGAGAGCACGGCATCGTTCATAGGGAATTACGTGAGGATGTACATACCGTACGCCGAAGTCGTGGGCAGGACCATAGTACCTGATGACCAGGAAGCCATCAGAAATGCAGTAACGAAGGCCCTGAACATGGCGGACATCGTTATAACCACAGGCGGCACAGGACCGAGCGGTATTGACTATGTTTATGAGGTAACGAAATCACTGAACCCAAGGATATACATTAGGGGGTTAAGGATGAGGCCTGGCAGACCAACGGGGCTTGCGGTATTGGGCGGTAATAAAGTCATCATTAACCTGTCGGGACACCCAATATCGGCCTTGAATGCAATGACTGTGGTCGTTAAGGAGGTCATTAAGAGACTCGCGGGTGTTAAGGTGGATATTGCGGAGCCCAGGGTAATGGCTAGGCTAGGTAGGGGTACGCTGGGTGATAAGGAGTTTGCCAGACAGTATAGGGTTAGGGTTAGGAGGGTCGGTAATGATTACGTCATAGAGGAGTTACCGAGACAGGGCAGTTCATTAACGCACACACTCCTGATGGTTAATGGACTCGTGTTCACGAGGAAGGGACAAATCATTAGAGAGGGCGATTACGTGGAGGTACTACTCCTGAGGGAACCGCCTCGTGATTAATTTTCAGTTTCACGAAATATTTCAACCCTAACGCTGAAAGTAACTTATAAATCAAGTGGATAAAATAATAATGTGAAACAAGCACTACTGCAAAGCCAGGAGCAGAAGCATAGGTGCGGGATAAGTGACATCAGGGAATTCCTAATAAGCTACGCACTGATTAACTGCAGGAGGAACATAACGAGGGACAACGAGTACAAGATAACAATGGCATGCTTCCATGCGTGGCACCAAACAAGGTACGGAACCAGGGCATCACAACAATGCATAAGAACCTTAGTACTCTACCTACCGGCAATAGCCCAGGAACTACAACTAAAAATAGAAAGAGAGGGAAACGCAAAATACATAATAACAAGGCAGGAATTACATTAATAATTAACCCATGAGTGAGTGGTCCTGGGAAGGTAATAATGCTAATTGGGCAATTAATAGAGATACTCAGCAGGCATGACTATTGGCCTGCTTTTTCTAGTGTTATACGTAGTAATTATAATCGCTCTCTCACCATATACAGAGAGTAACCAACTCATTGAATTATTGATAGTCGCATCAATAGTAACGGCTACGCACTTATCATTGGTAATATACTCCTATGTAAGAATTAAATCGATTAAAGGCCATAACAAACCTCAAGAGAGTAGAGATTAGAGACGGCTTAATAATTCTCGATACAATTAATGGCACATACACGGCAAAACTTAACGAAATAACCATGTGCTACAAGGTCATAATGGGAAGAAACTTTAGACCATACGCATATAACGTATTCATTAATTACCAAGGTGTGAAGTACGAAATACCATACCTAGAGCCCGAGGACTACGGAGCACTAAGGCAAGTCCTAAAAGGCCGTGGAATGGACATAAGCGAGTGCACGGCATAACTCAATAATAATTTTTAGGTACTATTGATGTGCTTCATCTCATTCAATCACTTATTTACCAACCCTACTAATCCCACCTCCACCAAGCATCCAGGGTTTGAAAATTTGATATAGTGATTATGGTTATAAAATGAGGTGATTAATCACGATTGCATAGTGATTACGGTAATTGTTCTATTACTTGCCATTAAGTTCGACATTATTGGGCATGGGCCCTATAATTCCCAAACCCCTGCCCTTGATCTAAGGTCATGACACTATAATCCTCGCGCTGCCTCCTTAACAATTGGATCTGTGAATTCCAACTCCTCATTAATTATTGAATGCATCTTTAATGTAGTTAATACGTCGTGAAGCACCCTATCACTAATCGGTGAACCCTCGTAATCCTCAAGTCTCCTCTTCAATAACCCCCATTCCCTCACGCCCGAGGCTAGGAGTTTAAGTACGACCCTATATCTCCTACTAACCCTAAGTTTAGGAAATTCTCAAGCTCCTCCCTAGCCAGGTTAATGGCATCATTAAATATTGATGTTAAGTCCCTACCACCAACACTCCTTGAGTAGCCATAGTACGTAAGCCAACCAATGACACCATCAAGTCTATCCACAACCTCATTAAGCTCACCATCATCAACCTCAACACCCACCTCGGAGAAGCCACGCCGCAGAAACTTCAGAGACTTCTCACGACTCAACCTCTCAGTGATAACCTCGGCATAAGCCTACCAAATAATGGAGACTCAGGGTTACTAAATATTGAGTTCAAGACACCACCTCGGAGCCAGATATTATGAACTTGATATTTCCGAGAAAATCATAGGCATGAGCCACGGCACTCCAAACCTCAATACCCAAAGACCCACCGAGTCTTTGGGCCTCATCAATAACAATCACGAACCCAACATCCACACTACCCGAAACCCCATCAAACTCCCTAAACAACTCAGTGAGTAATGGCCTATCCCTACCCCAATTAAGCGAGACCTCAATACCATGCACCCTAACACTACCCAACGCTTTAATAATACTATTAAGTAAGGCCTTGCGTGGCGAGTACCTCTTAAGGAAATCACTCAACGCCCTAGACAAAACCTCGTATAATCCCCTCCTTGACCTAACAACCTCCCTTATCAATAAATACGTAAGGCATGCCCAACTCATTAAGCGTAGTCAGCACCAACGAAGTCTTCCCAGTCCTCCTCAAACCCCTAACAACAATAAGCCGAGTCAGGGAATCATTAATCAACCGCGAAAACCTACCAAACTCCTCCTCAAAATCAAACAAGTCCGCCCTACGCGTCTTAGGCTTCGTATCAAATAACACGCTTCCACACCGAAAGTAACTTCCACAGCGGAAGCGTAAAAACCTAACTAATAGAGTATTTACGACAACCTCTAGAAGTCTCGTTTAACCAGTAAAATCCTGGCAAGTAAACAGGCTTAAAATAAACTATGAAGGGTGTGAATTCATGGATTAAATAATAATTATAATAGTAATCAATGCCTCGACTTCCCACAACACGCATTTTCGAGAAACCACAACGTATCGGCCTCAATCCATACCCCAATAATGAATACCGTTACTAAAGAACATAAACAAGGTATTTCAACCCCACTCGAATCACTTTCTCTGAACACCCAAAGTAAAAAAAAGCCCCATGAAATTAGAAGAATTGATTATTATGGGTTTGAGGGTGGGGTGGTTGGTGGCTGTGTTGGTAGTAGTGGCTGTGGCTGTATCCCTGCTTATCGTGCGTAGTACTTGGCATATTAGTGGTTCCGGCTCCGTGGGTCCCTCTCACGTGGGTCAATCAATTAAGCCTCCACCAACCATAATGCCAATCATCATCCAATACGGTGCTGTCTTATGTAATTCCTCTTATGACCTCATCATGCCCGGCGGCTCCGCAATAGCCCTTGTCTACCATGTTCATGGGGATATGAAGATTAATGGTTATCAATTATACATTGACTTCCCAACCGCCATAATTAATGAGACGTTATCATCATGGGCCAGCATGTCCTATTCAGGCAACGCCATGTGGCTTGGCATCTACCTAAACGGCAGGTTAATAGCCTCAAACAATCAATCTCAGCCACTGCAGGCATTAGCCATAACTGTCAATCACCCATACGTTTACGGTAATAAAACCATGAACTTCTGGCAAATAGCTAATACGGAGAATTGGTACGTGGTACACACGGAAATAGGCGTTGGGTTCCCCGCAATCAACGTCACTTCAGGCGACACCATAGTGGTGATCCTATACTCCGCAGTCCCCTACGCATTACCGGTCTGCAACATCACGAGCGATGCTGAGGAGGTTCAGTTAATGGTTAACTATAGTTTGATCGGCACCTTTGGAAGCACGAATAAGTCCTTACCAACGACCAAGCAATTATTTGAAAACGGCCAATATATCATTGAGGAGCCCACGATATACGTGATCACAAAGTCAATCACAAACCTGCAATCAATAAGCATGGACGACATAACACCTGGGATAAGCAACATAGCACCAAAGTACACAATAGGGTATATCTGGTACCCATTACCTACGAATTACCCAGTTATTTACTCAAATAGAAATGAGATAAACGCCAACGGGTGATTAGCATGGTGATGAAGAACCCGAAGGTGACAATTATGCTTTACTAACGCTCTTAATAATGTTAACGGTAGTGTTGGTATTCTCAGGACGCGTGGTTGCGCAAAACACATGCTCACAACCTATCGGTGGGTGTAATTATGAGGTCGATACCACAGGCACGCCAGGCAGTGTAGGTGTTCACGCGGTTATCGTCAATACTATGACTGTGCAGTCGTACGGACCAAATGATGATGGCTAGATTTCGTTGCAGTTCAACCCAGATGAATATCTCGTATGTAATCAAGGCAATGAATACTGGTCCAGGGAGTTATTGGATACAATGCGTATACTCAAGAGTTACTATTCACTGTACAGATATGGATCCCATGTGTGAGTCCTCCTGCCCTCATTTGGCAACCACCAAGTCCTGGATATGTATCAGATGTACCGTGGCCTCTTATCTCCGGCGCTGTCTGGTATATCCTGTATGGTATGAATAGTAATGGTATGATTTCATATGTGTATGAGCAGGTGTCAGTACCTAATACAAATGGACCTTGGACATATGTATGGAATATACCATCTCAATACTCGGATTATTGGTTTCCATCTAATGTTGTTTGGGCCGGCGCTGACGCCTCTTATGTGATTTTTAACTCCGGTGGTTCTGGCATGTTCTATTACTGCTCCAATGTAAATCTATATCAGGGCAATCTCGGCAATAATACTGCTGAGAATTCTAATGTTCAGTATACGCAGATGCTTAACCAATACACCACATGCGACATGCATCAAGACTTCCAGACGTAGTGATGCAGCCTTATTAAGGCAGCCTTAAAATCACCTCCTCTTTTCCCCTCCCCCATCCTCACCCCTCCTCCTGCCATCGCCCTCTTGGCCGGTTCCCTTTACCGCGTTTTAGCAGTAAATCACCCAAATAGGCGTAACTCGAACCACCTTTTACGAATAGGCGAAGTAAAAAAAGTCCAGCGAGTTAAGTAAAAATGATGGTTATGGGCCTAAAAATGAGACGGTTAATTTTGGCTATTTCGGCTATTGCCGCAGCGGTGATCGTTTCCTTGCTTATTAGGTCTGCCTTTATTAAGCATGGTGGTGTTGGTGCTAACTCCTCTAGGCACTTACCTGCGCTCCCCATACCTCATTTCATTTATTATGGGAGTTTAGCGTGCAATGGTGGTGTTGTCATTCCAGGCAACTCACTTATTGTGCTTGTTTATCATGTCCATGGAACCGCACTGATCAACTACGTGAGCATACCCATCGACGTACCACTCACGGTAATCAACTACTCACTGCCAGGCCCGTCCCAGCCGGGCATGGTCATGGGCATGGGTGTTTACCTAAACGGCACATTAATAGCCACTAGCACAGGCTCACCAACGCAGACCATAGCCACCATCGTAAACACCACATACCCACTAAATAACAAGACCCTAACCTTCTGGCAGTATGCCAAGGCTATGAATTGGTCAGTAATACACACGGCTTTGGCGCCGTGTTCCCACCAATTAATGCCACGCCAAGCGACGTAATAGAGGTCGCCATATACTCATCAATACCCTACATCCTACCGGCATGCAACGTGAGCAGCGAGGGTGAGGAGGTTGAGCTAATAGTCAGTAATAACTGGATTGGGTACATACCCACGAACCAAACGCAACACCAACCGCGACACAACTCTACACAGAGGCAAGTACATAACCGAGGAACCCATAATCTACATAGCCACCGCCCAGGGGATACCCAGGGTTATAAACATGAACAACCTAACAATATTCATGAAAAACACAGCACCAGACTACACAATAGCACGCTACTGGTGATGAAGAACCAACAAACCACCCACCTCAAACCCAAACAACCACGAAGAAAACCTTAAAAACCAACAAAACAAAACAAACCACGCCCCCGGTAGCTCAGAGGTTAGAGCGGCCGGCTGTAGTCAGCCCCGTGGGCGACAATAGAAAAGCCCACGGCAAGCAGGCACCGGCAGGTCCCGGGTTCAAATCCCGGCCGGGGGACTTTATTTCATCATTCTACGGATAAGTTAGAAATTATTCCAACCTCCCCACGTCCCTTTATGGACATTATTGTTAAGTTATTAATCAAGCATAGCCAAAGTCTTGATCCTTCTTAACTTCTCGGCATCTTTTAATTCACTCAATGCATCAATTACTATTCCCCACATATTATACCACTTCTTAGCCAACCCCTTAGCTTTTGCGGTATAGAGTGCTAGTCGCCCATCACCCTCCTCAATAAAGCCATAATTACGTAACTTATCAATAAGTTGTTCCAACCCTCTTTTGTATATATAAAGCCTAATCCTCTGCTTCTTGATGTCTATACTTCCATCACCCAACGTGAAGA
This sequence comes from Vulcanisaeta sp. JCM 16159, assembly GCF_001316265.1. GTDB lineage: Archaea > Thermoproteota > Thermoprotei > Thermoproteales > Thermocladiaceae > Vulcanisaeta. The sequence continues at coordinate 129,378 of NZ_BBDN01000003.1, forward strand.
AGAATAAAAAAATTCGTAAACTCCTCATCATTAAACTTAACAACCCACTTGATGGCGCTATCCTTACTTATCCTCTTATGCCCAGCCCTAAGTTGCCATATTACTGTGATGCCATCATCATTTATATCTATGGCATATATACGTATATGAATCCGTCCACCATGCACTAAAGCCCAGAGCAAAGCCTGCCATGTATAAGCCGTAAACATCATTGGGCGACCCCTATCCCTACCCTCATCACTGATACCCAACCCGATAACGTAGCTCTTCGTAAATACCCATTAAATAGCTTAGGCACCCTAATATTAACGCCCAATAACCCCTTAAGCACTAACCTTATCGTGACTTTACGCGTCTTAATCCTATTTATCGTAATTGTCAAGTTTTCTGAACGAAGCACTAACCTCTTATCATTAATAACTCTAACCTCACTTCTTAAAAGCCCCTCAAATAATTTGTTCAACTCACCATAATGCACCCTAAACCACTCCTCCCTAGCCTGCCTACATAATTGAAGCATCCTATCACCAATCTTATAAAGAATCTCCCTTACCTTAACCTCCCACTCATTATTACTATTACCTATCACTCTCGCACTATACACCCAATTCTCTAAATCACGAATCAACGCATTATATGGCGATTCAACAAATAGCATATCCTTAAACTTACTAATACGCCTAAGAAGCACCTCCCTATACTCATTATATTCATTAAGTTCAGTATTTCCCTCATTATTCAATATCGATCCATTGGCTACATCGTTTGCCTCCCTGCCTCTTTTTGTTTTTGATTCCCGCCCTCACTGGGCGGGTTTTGGTTTGTTTCATTTTTCCTCATCATCCTCGCTCACCTCTTGATAAGCCCCACGGGGTGGGTCCCCGCGGGGCCGAACCACCCACCCTAGAGGCCCAGCAGTGGTTGCGCCCCGCGGGAGGCCTAACCCCGTGAGGCCGTCTGGCGCTTACTCAGTAAAGCCTAGAAACCACCTACCAACTTCCCACGCTACTCGGCATACTCATTAAACAATTATTTCACGCTTTCGTGAAACAGCATCCTTTGTTTTACCCGCTCATTGCAGTATTTTAGTTAATTTAGCCTAGGAACTACCGAACAAATTACTGGCTTAATTACCCATGCATCGCCCTCCCCACCCCTCCTCACCCACCCTCCGCCTTCCCTGGGTCTTGGCTTGATCTATCGTCCACATTGCAACCCAGGTCGGCACCCCCAGCCTTCGGTTCCCGGTGCTTGGATCTATCGTCCCCACAGCACCCCACACCCGCCGGGAGCCCCCTCACCAGGGGAACCTCCGGCTCGAGAGGAGCAGGGGAGGGAGGGCGGCAAGGAAGGAGGGGCTCGCAGGAGGTTGGGGGAGAGGGAGGATGAAGAGAGGCAGGGAGGGCAAACGCATTTTAATAGTTGCGTCGCTAAATGGCTGAGTTATTTCATAGTTGTTGATATTATTTTGGCGTTATTGCGACTTCATCTGCGCAGTCTATGATGTTTTGTTGTTGTCCACGGGACGTGGGGAGGTTGGATCACCCACTGAGCATCCGCCCCGGCTATACCGGGGTGGTTTGCTCAGGGCTCATTACCTTATTTATTTAATTGTTTTGGGTTATATATAGGCTTTCGTTATCGTAATCGAGTCTTACAAGCTTTATATTATGAATGAGAAGCGTTCTAATGTTTGTTGCAAGGGTCCTTTATTGTTCCATAAATTGTCATGTAGTCTTCGTATCCTTTAAGTAAACTGAAGATGAACTCGTTGATATTTATTTTAGAAATATTTTGCAATTTTTGTTAATTTATTGGCATAGTTAATAAAAATTTTTGCTTTACTGCTTTCTCTAATGCCTAGAGCAAGGAATGAATTTAGTATATTGATGTGATTCTAGCTATTTTATTTTTCATTTTTCATCAATTGTTTTACACTATTTACATAAAAGCATCTTTTAATCACTAATTTCAACATGTCCGTCCACCTCGTCTTCGGCAATGGTGGCTTAACTACTATCACTATTAACAATATTAACAATTAAGGTAATAAGTTCCTAAAGTTCCTCCTTAATATTTTTATTAATAAAGAGTGTAAATAATGAATATATTCGATAATGTTGCGAAACTTTCGTTAAAATTATTTCACATATTCTTTGATTTACATTGTTCCATTGTTCTTATCAATACTAATGGCTATGTTTTTCCAGTCTTCACCTATACTCACTCTGAATCTTAATAGGATCATTGCTGCATTTTCACATTCGACAAAGACCTCAATGATGTGTTCACCCCTCGTTAGACAGTACTTACTTACATCGTTGTGTTGACATAGCGCCTTTATTGCATCGCTTGAGGCAAATAATGCGTAGCACTCCTTATTCTGACTTAATGAAATTAGCTTTTTCTTATCACTTACTGCGGTGATAATTAGATTAATAAATTTGTTATAGCCTGATTCTATGTCAGTTGTAATCTTTTGCTTATCCCAAGGCCATTCCTCTTTATTCATTTCATACCAGGTTAGGTAAACCCAGTCACTACAAGTATTGCTGCATATTCTGGCCTGTATCTTGCAATTTTTAGCATCAGAAAAGCCATAATTATGTATATTAAGCCAAATTATTCCGAGTTTTTGATATTTACAGCCAGCAGATAATTCTTTAATTTTTCTATTTATTGAGACAAAAATTAATTTGGGCAATGCTTGCTCACATATATACCATCTTTTTCCCGTGAAAAATCCTATGAATCTATCAGCAAATGATGAGTATAGTTCGACTTCTACGTCTCTATTCCGGTTGTTTAGTAGTCCGCAGTTCTCGATTGTGCTTAGTGGTGTTATTACATTAAATGGGCTGATATTGCTTCCGCTTAATTCAACGTTAAACTCAGTTCTTTCCCTAATGTCGATTTTCTGCGGGTTGTCAAATCCTTTATATTGCATGGCTTCACATAGAGGTAGAAATCCATCTTTATCGGATCCAGGTTGTTTTAATTTTATACTATTACAGCAACGTATATTATTACCTGCTATATTGAATAAAAAGATGTCTGCTTCGGGTGATGAGGTTATGAATGGCGATTGCCCTTTGATGTTTATTCCTGCGAATGGCGTGTAGTTATTGTGTACGGTTATGTCTCTTTCTTTCTTATTTTCCTTTTTGATTATGACCCTTAGGTATGCTGATACGTCCTGCCCAAAGACTGAGCTTAAGTATTCTCTAAATCTGACTCTTACGTAAACATCGCCACTTTTTTGTTCTTATTATGTGCGTTGGTATGCCATACCTGTAATGTGATTGCGTTAGCACTACGAAGAATGCCGAGATGAATGGAGTTAATATAACGGAGGCTAGGCTAATCCAGGTAAGTAATGATGTTGCACCAATAAGCCATGTTATGAAGATAAAAAGAGCAAGACCAACGAAGGGTATTATGAACGGCCAATGCCTAAATCTGGGGATGTTAAGGTATACGGCACCAACAACCTTAGCTTTGATGAATAAATATTTAATATATGATATTGCAATTATTATTAAAATAAAGTCAAGATATAGAATGATATTAATGAATTTATGAATAAAAATAATAATTATTAAATTAATTATAGGAACTATTATAGAAAGAGTAAGAACTATTAAGATAATTATGATTAATTTAAATAATGACCTGCGAGGTGTATAGTAAGGTGTATAGTAAAAAGATAATATTATTACTAAAATAACTGGAATTATAAAAATACTATAAAGAAAAATAGGAAGAAATGACGAAAATAATAAAGATAACCAAGATATGTGTATGTGAGTATATGTTAAAAGTAGATATATACATGCCAAAATAATATATAACGATACAAATCCATAAGAGATCAATTTAAAAATTGTTTTTAGTTTAAATAACATTATAAAAAAAATATAATTATTAAAAGAATTACTATAGCTAGGAATATTCCTGCGGCAAGTGTATATATCTTTCCTGGTAATTTATATGATAATTCTTGCATTATTGTATAAGCTATGGGGGCCATGAGCACTAGCCAGAAGTTACGATCGAATAATTGCCAGATTGTTTTTGGAGTCATGGACACTCATTGCTAATTTTATATAAGTTTATTAACTTATCGTTATGTTAGCCCTGAGAACTACTGATTGAAGAGTCTTACGCAGCCCAGATTTTACTTAGCCGTGGAGCTAACATTCGTTGAATATTTTAATGCGCATTTTCATAAATAGTAAGGTAGATCGTGGTTATTTTTGTTTAGTGGTGTTTTGTGAAAGTTTTGTTTGTGTGGTGGAGGAAGGGAAAGGGGGAGAAATTGGTTGTTTTGATTTTGAGTTTTTGTTTTGTTTGGTCTTAGGTTATTATGTTTCCTTGTTCGTCTACTTTGGCTATTACCTTCCTCACGGTCTTTCCGTCTGGCGTCTTGAACAACGCCATCACAAAGCCCTTCCTACCCTTAGGCTGAACCTTCCAAACCTTCGTTGGTTTTAGCTTTTTGCCCTCTACTTCGTATTCCTTCTTTGCCAGGTCCTCTAGTGTGACCATGTTGGTCGTTGTTTTCGTGGTTGCTTAGTTTAATATGGTAATTGGTTATTTTGTATGTTTGTCTTATTAATGCCTTCGTTGCTTTGGCCTTATGCGTTTACGTGTGGTTTGCGATGCGTAGCGCTTTTAAACTGGTTCCTTGTCTCTGTTATTAGCCGGGTCGTCTAGCGGCCAAGGATGGCGGGCTCTGGACCAGCAGGGGTAGAAACCCGTTGACCCCGGTTCGAATCCGGGCCCGGCTACCACTCCTTCGTAACCGTGTTACGGTTTATTGAATTGGTACGTGATTATTTATTTATAAATTGGGTCGGTTAGTTTTTGTTGGGTTTGTTGGTGTCGTAAATGGGCTCATGAGTATTGCTATTGTGTGTTTCCATTGTATGTGATTGTTGAGACCTTGCATGCTTAATGATTACTGGGCTTCTAGCATGGGTTTATGTCAATGATGCGTCCTGCAGCGGGTGTGTTTTTAATCGAGTATGCGGTGTTGATTTAGGTCTGGGTCACCATTTCTTTAGTGCTTAACTACCACGTTATACGTGACCTGGCCTATTAAGGGGAAGATTTTGCTTCTCAGGTTTTTCTTTCAAGCCATGTTTAGGGTTTTGATTCCTTATTGTTACCGTACCTTAGGCCCATTGTGAATGCCTTTATGTTCTTATCCACGTCTTTTCTGATGTTTGCCTTTATTGATTCCTCAATTATGTTTTGCGGTATGTACTGGTTCAGCCCCACTATTGAGTAGAGCGCACCGAGTATTATCATGTTCTCGTAGATGATACTACCCAGCTTAAGTGCATCATCATAGGCATTCACCGTGTAAACCCTCTTTATACTGCTTCTCAGAATGTTCTCTAGCTCGTTTATACTTGGTATTCTCTGTTTCGTGGCCGGCGGCCTTATCAACCTCCTGTTCACTATGAATATGGTGTTTTTGTTAGCATAACCAACAGCCCTAAGTGCCTCAAGTATTTCGAAGGCCACTACGACGTCCGCGCCTCCTTTGGGTATCAATGGTGCGTCTACATCCCCAATCCTAACGTGGACATCTATGGAACCACCCCTCTGGCTTAGTCCGTGGGTCTCGGCAACCAGAGCCTTATAACCAGCCCTTACGGCTGCATCGCCGAGTACCGTGCGAAGGTCACAAGTCCCTGGCCACCAACGCCGGCTAGGTATATGTTGAGTCTCATGATTATCACCCTACATCTCTGCCCACTTCTTCAGCCAATCCCTGACATTGCCCTCGGGCTTTATGGCATTGTATGGACATACCTGGGCGCAGACGGAGCAGCAACGCACATGTTGGTCTATCCAAGCCTTCCTATTCTCGAGGGGTACTATTGCCGGGCATGCAATTAGGTTGTAGCATATTCCGCAGGCCCTGCATGCGTCTGGGTCGACGTAGTAACGCGCCATGTAGCCCCTAAACAACCTTGTGGCCTCCAGCGCGCAGCCTCTCTTCATGACTACGACCGCAATACCGCCCCTCCTAACTACGTTCACGGCTTCCATCATCACCTCCTGAGCATTCCTAACATTGAATGGATCTACCGTCCTCACATAATCAGCACCAATCGCCTTAGCAATATCCTCAATGTTTATCGTGCTTGTTGGGTTTGGTTGTCCGCCTGTCATTGCGGTGACCCTGTTGTCAAGGATCAGTACCAGCATTGGTGTCTTGTTATAAACGGCGTTAACCAGTGCGGGTAGGCCTGTATGGAAGAATGTTGAGTCGCCAATTATTGATATTACCATTGTCTTGCCGTTGGTTCCGTGGTAAAGACCCATGCCTAGACCTAGGGAGCTGCCCATGTTCGTGAGTAGGTCCTGTTCATTGAATGGATTGTTAATACCTAGGCTGTAGCACCCAATGTCGCCACTAAATAAGGGCTTGGCGCCGGCCTTGGCTGTGACAACCTTCAATTCATAAAATGACGCCGCGTGGGGACAACCTGGACAGAAGACGGGCGACCTCGGCGGTGGTGCGTAGTCGACCTTAACGGTGTTTAATGATGAGAATGGATTTACGATATTGAGGGCCTTTGATAATCCTTCCATTACGGAATTGATCGTTAGCTCACCAACCCTATTGAAGATATTCTCCGCCTTACCGAGTACCGGCACCCTGACGCCTCATCATAGAGCAAGGCCTTTAATTGGTTCTCAAGCACTGGGTCTCCCTCCTCAATGACGATAACCCTATCGGCCTTAGTAACGGCATCCATAATCACCTTCCTGGGCAGTGGTACTGGGGTTGCGACATTTAGTATGCTTGCCCTTACACCGTAGTTCTTAATGGCCTCCAGTGCGTATGTGAATGCCACGCCGCTGGTTATTATGAGCTTTCGCCATCATCTACGTAGGTATGTGGTAATTCCTCAACACCCAACTCAATGTTACTCCACCTCTCAGTAATTCCTCCTTAAGTGCCCGTGCATTTGCAGGAATTAGTGCGTGTCTCCTTGGGTCCTTAACGTACTCCCTCGAGTACTTGGGAACCTCTGGCGTGCATATGGTTACTGGGCCTCTCACGTGCGATACCCTGGTAACTGTCCTCATCATCACTGGGTGCCCGTACTTCTCACTAAACTCAATGGCAAGTTTTGTATAATCCTTGGCGCTCTGTGGGTCATAAGGCTCGAGGACAGGGATATAGGCGTGAAGCCCAACCCACCTATTGTCCTGCTCATTCTGACTGCTCCACATATTTGGGTCGTCAGCTGTGACAATCACAAAGCCACCCCTCACACCTGTGTAGGCGCTGGACATTAGTGGATCCATGGCCACGTTGAGACCCACGTGCTTCATGGTCACCATCGACCTGGCGCCAGCTAGGGCTGCGCCGTAGGCCACCTCGTAGGCCACCTTCTCATTACTACTCCACTCAGCATAAACTCCAAACTCCCTGCCGTAATCAATGAGGTACTCAATGATTTCGCTTGATGGCGTTCCTGGATAGCCGGCGGCAACGGCTACCCCGGTCTCTAATGCGCCATGGGCAATCGCGTGATTACCAAGCATTAGCCTAATCGTGCAGTTGCTCATCAGCATTACCTAGGCATATGTAATTTAAAGCCTTTCTCCTAGAACTTGATAAATTAATTAGTGATATATTTAGTTTAGTATGGATATATAGTTTATATTCAGCCTAGAATGATATCGTCACGAATCCACATGTCTGGGGCTCATCATCGATGTTCTACCTGTAATACTAATTTATATTATACGGAGCACATAAGCATGAAACACGCGTTTTTAGGTATTGCATTAGTTATTTTAATTGCTTATTTAATATTACCTGGCCCCTAGTCGGTTTCGTGAACAGTATGAGGAGGAATTTGGCGGTACTCTTGGCTGTACTTGCAATAACAGTCTCAGCTGTTGTTCTGGCTATGCAGTATCAGGTATCACCAAATGTTAATTCACCATCAACGATAAACCAGCCGTATTACGCAATACTTGAGTATATTGATTATATAAACACGACAAAGGCCATAACCCTTGCGCCTGGTCAGTCTATTACGATACAGGCGCCGTTACCTCCCGGCCCAGGTTATGTACTTGATTACATCGAGGTTAGCATTAATCCGCCGTCACCGGCCGTGCTAATTAGCGGCAGTAATTTAATGTATAGTAAGAATGAAATTGGTGCGATAGTTAGTGCTTACACGACAAGCGACAGTCTATCAATAGCGAATACTGGTAATCAACCGTTAAATGAGACAATATCAGTAACGTACGTGTTTGTGAATGAGGAGTATGTGGCATTGAATACATCTACATCATCATTCACACTAAGTATCTCAGTTCCAGATAGCACTATGCAATATGTGACGCAGCAGGTGATTATGTTATCAATACCGAACTACATGCCCTTTGAGATAGCTAGCGTATCGCTGCCCAATGGTACGACATTATCACAGTTAATATCCAGCTGGAGTCCATTGGTCAATTACATAAAGATTGAACCTAAGTACATGGAATTAACGGCTAATGGGCTACCCCCTGGCCAGTACCAGGTAACGATTAATTACGGCGGTGAGTACGTAATGCCAAGCGCAATGCTGGTTAAGGGTACGGAATTCCTGAACTATACAGTTAACCCAGGCCAGACCCTAGAGATAACCGGTTCAGAATTTGGAGTTCCACCAGGTTGGAACCTACTGGGCTATATAGTTGTTGTTTATACGGTGCAGCCGCTGGTTGTTGGTCAGCAGCCTGGTCACTTTGAGGTCATTGCTAATAGGGTCTCGCCAGCCTACCTATACAGTGACTTGATTCAAGTTAGTGGCATTAGTTACTTGCTGCCTCCATTCATAAGGTTTGCACCGATGATAGGTATTTACATAGTGTATGATAGGTACTTCGAGATTGTCGATAATCTAAATGTACCGCTTGTCGTGACGTTCATGCCAATAATCTACAAGCCAATTGGGCAGTGGGTTAACGGTAACCTAGAGGCCACCGTAAGTGACGCTGATGTCTCTAACGGTCTGTGGACCGCATTAGTTGTTCAGCTTCCCGAGATAGCCCACATATATAAGATAGTCACGCCAAGTGGCACGGTGTACACAGGCCTGGTGAATTCGGAAATACCGTGGGGTTCAGCCGAGAGATTGGTCTCTATAAGCTGATGGGTCTCAGGCATACATAGCAGTCTCAACACTGGGCGTTAGTGAGACTGGTACATACACTGTTTATGTGAATTGGACCCCAATAACAATGCACTTCACCAACACGTTGAATGCCCCAATAAGTGGTGTGGAGGTTCAGGCTTACGTGAATGGTTCATTAATAACAAGCAGTGTTAGTGACTCTAATGGCAATGCGTACATAAATATTGAGGAACCCACGCCATTCATGGCAACGGTCTATTACGACAATGTGCCTATTTACTATGTTAACGTGAATTCATTGATTAATCAGCCAATAGGTATAACGATAGGCCTATACAACGTGACAGTGCTATTTGTTGGCGCAAGGAACCAGGCAATATCAAACGCAAAGATATCGCTTTATAGGGTTAGCACTGGGCCAATCTATAATGGCACAACAAGTAATACAGGGACGGCGGGATTCACCAACGTCCTAAGTGGGACATACCTAGTTACTGCTCAGTATGGCAATCTAAAGTATAGTGAGTTGGTAACCATAAATGGTAACGACGTGATAACGATAAAGTCAGACATACTTGCCATAATTGATGGGTTCCCAATAACCACAATGGAGGCATTGATAGGTACGCTGGGGCTTGGAGGTGCCACGCTATAGCCTTTGCCTTTGTAAACAGAAAAAGTGGTAAGAACTATGATGTAGTCACCATGTGAGTTTCTTATTAAAATTTATATAAAACTCAAATTAATTTCTTTAAAATAATCAATGATTTCTTCTCTCGTACTCAATCCTTAACTCCCTTGCAAGTTCCATGACCTTATTTAACGGTTCATGCCTAACATCAAAGACCTCATGAATCGAGACCAACCGCCTATACTCTCTTTCAAACCGGAGGAGTTCTTTTTTTAATGCCTTCAATCCTTTGCGACCTAATTCTCCTAAGCAGTGCTTCACCCCATGAAATAAGCCTTTGGCAGTCAACCTCCAGTCTCCTAACAATCATTGGTCTAACAGCCTTGAACTGCTCATCTGTAAGCTCTATAACAGCATATGCAAACTCGCCCTCAAAACCCCTCTCCATTATATCAATTAACTCCTCCTTTATGTTCAACAGCTTTCTCTCTAGTTCCTGCTGGGGTAGCCAGGAAACAATTACATTGGGTAATACTGAAAATCCTGAATCAATCAAGTGCTTGTTCACTAACCCCTGAACCTCATCATTACTCCCATATATTAATACCAATACGAATCGTCTCATGGGTCTTTCACGTATGCGCCTAAAACATTAATTATTAATTCTTTTACAAATGAATCCTCAACAACACCCACCAGTGAGATCCTTACAGATATTAACTCCCTACGGGAACCATCATCGTAACCCACAAACTCCCACTCAAGGCCGTTAATTACGTCCCTACGATAAATCAACCGCACATCACCAACCCTGAGTGATTGGTCAATTGGTAAATTCCACGGGGCAACAACGTCAATACTAAGTATTGCCTCACCCTCGCTGAGATTAAGAAGTCTAGCCACCGACGTGTTTCCACACACGTATTCCCTAATGGTTCCCTTATTAATTACATTAATACCTTCGCACTTCATATTTCGGCAATTCCCCCAACACTCATTTTATTACTTTTAACTCAGAGGTAGAGAAGGGTTTAAATACTATGTATTACTTGAAATACTTGATTAACATGTCTAGCAGTTCAGGCAGTGGTGAGGAAAGCAGTGAGAGGAAGACTGTAACTATTAGGGGATTAAGCACTGACATTTACGACAGAGTAAGCAGGCTTGCTAGAGAAACAGGCACAACAATTGGTGAGATAGTCAACGAGGCCCTAAGGAGATACATAACAACGTTAGAGAACATATCCAGGGCAATTGATAACATGATTAGTGCTGGCAACGTCGTTGTAATAAGCGGTGTCTCCTCATTAACAGTAACCAGGGCTGACCTCGAAGCCTTGGATAAGCCCGTGATTTTCAAGGACATGGATGAGCTCATATTTACTGAAGACGTCAATAATGATATAATAAGGAGTAAGGTTGCCAGGATAGTCAATGTTAATACAGTCTACGTACCAAAGTCAGTATCAACATTGTTAATAGCCTCAAAGAGCGAGCTTGTCAAGAAGATTGTACCAAGGTGATTAACCTTTAATTAGGGTATACCGTTTAAAATCACGTGAGGGTTCTTGTTATTGGTATTGGTTCGATGGGTTTGAATCACATTAAGGTTCTTACGCAATTGAAGAAGGAGGGATTGGTAACGGAAGTTTATGCAGCGGACATTGATAAGCAGAGACTTGAAATGGCCAAGAACCAAGGTGCAGACCTAGTATTTACTGACTACCGTGAGGTATTATCGCACAGGCCAGATCTGGGTATAGTAGCTGTGCCAACATCACTCCATTACGTAGTCGCAAGCGAATTAATAAACCACATGGACCTACTAATAGAGAAGCCAGTCACTGAAAGACTGGGTGAGGCATTAGAACTATATCGTAGGTCAAGGTCCCTTGGCCGAAGGGTCTTCGTAGGCCATATAGAGAGGTTTAACCCTGCATATAGGGCTTTAATCAATGAAATTGGTAATGAGGAACCGGTTTATGTAGGGACGATAAGGGTTGGAAAGTTAAGGGGCAATCCCCAATCATACGTTAATGTACTCCTTGACCTGGGGATTCATGACATAGACCTCGTACTTAACATTATTAATGAGGGCAAGGTTAAGATACTAGGTACTGTCCTCAGAGGTAACCCAATCAGCAGTGCATGGGCTTTACTAAATATTGGCGATACCGTGCATGCCCTCCACGTGTCCTGGGATTACGAAGTGAGGGTTAGGAGAATGCACGTGACACTAAGGAGTAGGTACTACGAGGTTGACTTATTAAATAGGGTTTTGGCGCATGATGGTGCAAAGCAGGTTATCGAGGGCCCAGACCAATTAAGGCAGGAATTAACACATGTATTAAATGTCTTAAGGGGTGTTGAAAAACCAATTATAGATATTACCGACGGTATTAGAGCATTGGCAGTAATCAATGGCATAATTACCGGCAGCTCCACCATAGACCTGGATACAATATTAATGTGAGAAATCAATAATCGACTTAACCTTAACAATGTACTTACTCGCCAAATCCTCAGCCCATTTCGGCAATTTTAATGTCACAACCACCTCATTGATTAGGGTCTCCACATCATCGCAATCACCCAATCCCTGATCCCTACAAATCTTAACCAAGTACCTACTCCTAGCCTCAAACAAATCCCTATCCATGTTAATCCTATTACACTCATGATCGTAAGTCCAACCCCTCCTCAAATCCCTCAAATGAAGAAGAAGGTGCGCGACAACTCTACCCAGGTCCATAGGCCCAGGCGCCACGTAAATACCCTCATTAATTGCGTAACAACTACTACGCCCCATGTAAATATTAGCCATCGAATTAATCAATAAACCAAGACAAATAAAGGTAATGCTCTTAATGATTAAAGGCCATTAGTATCAATATAATAGGTGTGGAAATACGGAGATGAGAATGTCTCATGATGATTGAGTATTACGCACGTATATTGAAGAATGATTAGCCATAAAACAACGATTTGTGGTGGGCCCGCCGGGATTTGAACCCGGGATTTCGGGCACGTTGACGTGACTCCCGCGCGTGAGGCGGGCATCCTAACCGCTAGACTACGGGCCCGGGTTCATTTGAATGATGTGCATCTTTTAAAGCATTTTTCCCAAAGGCCCACGTTGACTTGTCGATGGTCCGTCATATTGCCATTTTTGTTCTGTTTCTTCTGGTTTTTAATTTTCTATTTTTTTTCCTAGATATATGTTAACTGGATGGTTATGATTTATATCCTAGGTGGTCACAGCGGTCTCGGTATGAATAGGAAAATAAGGCCGACGGCCTTCCCTATAAGACCCGTGTTTATATTAATAACCAAGTTTTGATACCATCGGATTTAGTTAAGAATCTCGCATTGAGAAATGCCTATTTGCTAATGTAGTTATTAAGTATGGGAATAATGTCATAAGCATTAATGGTGTTAAGCTCCTTAGGAACAAACGCGCATCGTCTCGGCAGTTCACAATACCGAGGGAGGTTAGGGAGCCTACGGCATTAAACCACTGGATGACATTGAAATTGTCAGTATTGAACCAGCCAAGCCCCTTGATAATACTAATAATGGGGAGAATGAACCACCGAGTCCTTAGACCACCCTTACTTTCCGCAGTACCTACTCTATCGTTGTTTTCGTTCTATAAATTTTAATGTTCTCCTTCCGGAGTGCGTTTATCACATGACTCAGTAAGTTCCTATTTGCCATGTACGCTTCCTCAATTGGTATCAATCCTTCACCCCTGACCTCACCTCTAGCCACTAGGTCGGCCACGATTGCGGCTGTAAAGCCCGTGAGCCTGGCCATTGATGTGAAGCCTCCCTGAGCATAATCAACACTCTCAAACCTAACAATGGCCTTATCACCGTTTACCTCGCCCCTAGCCTCAACAACAGTTATTGAGAAGTCATTAGTACCGGGCTTCAATGACTTAGATAGAACGAACTTCGCGGTCTCGAGGTCACTTAGTAACCCAAGGTCTCTGAGAACCCTCATAACCTCCAAGTGCCTCCTCCACCTAATAGTCCTCTCATAGGTGTTCTTCAGGGTTTTGAAGCGCCTTGGTAATGTAATCAGCAGGGTGCTTAAGCCGTTGGTGTAGAACTCCGCGAAATCACCGTCAACGAGCCAAGACTTAAAATCAAAGACCTCACTTAAGGGTTCTATTGAGACTACTTTGCCATCCCTAATGATGGTGGCGGGCCTAATGTATTCATCAATAGTACTTTCCAACGAGAAGAGTAGCTCATAGTAAAGTGGCGGTTTTGGATTAATTGGATTGCCACCGACGTGAATACCAACTTCCTCAACAACCTCAAGCTCGCTTGCGGCAGCCATCGCCAGTAGATTTGTTAGCCCGGGGGCCCAGCCACAGGCTGGAATAACAATAGATCCGCTACTTAACCTACGGGCTAGTCCCTCATCGTACTTCCACATGAATATTAAGTCAATCACCGGCTTATCAAGCTCATGGATTTTAAGGACTACTTTATCGGCAATCGACTGCGGAACAGCACTAATAATTACATCATTCTCGCCAGCAATACTTTTTAGGGAATCATCACGTGTGACATCAATCTTAAACGCATTGTTTATACCAATTCTCTTAGCCTCATTAATTGCCTCTTCATTCACATCATACCCATTAACAATATTACTCGTATATTTAACTAAGTAATGGGCGATGGCACGGCCCATGGGACCCAAACCAATGACACCTATGGAAACCACAAGACCAATAATTACTAAGGTCTTTATTAGTTCTTTCAGGTTTATTGGTTACTTGCCTCCTCACCCTCCTCAGTACTCAGGTAGTAGTAATACTCACCAATACTCCTCTGGAGCCTATCCAGGTATGAATTCCTCTTATTAATCCTAGGCCTACCTACCTGCGGTTCTCTTCTAAACGTTACGTCTTGGTCCTTCAAGAACTCACTCATCCCAGTCCTCAGGTCCGTTGGTGGTTGAGCAATGCCATGCTTGCCCGGCTCGCCTGAGAATACCATGACCGACGTACTTAGGTAATCAACCATCGTTATGTCATGCTCAATCACCAAAGCCACCACATCCCTCTCCTCAATTATTCTCCTAATGACTGACGCCACCCTAACCCTCTGCTCAATATCCAGGTAGGCCATTGGCTCATCAAGTAGGTAAACCTCGGCATCCCTAAGCAACGACCCAGCCACAACGACCCTCTGAAGCTCACCACCACTAAGGCTTGATAACTCCCTATCCATTAAGGGTGTTAATGATAACCCATTGGCCAGGTCAGGCCATATTATCTTCGACATAAAGTCATTACCTACGATCATAGCTAGGTATTCCCTGACGGTCTTATCACCGTACTTAACGGCCAAGTCTCTGACATACTGGGGCTTATAGCTAATCCTTACCTCACCATGCGGTATAACAACCCCCGAGTCAGGCTCTAGCTCATTGACGAGGAGCCTGGCAAAGGTTGTCTTGCCAATTCCGTTGGGGCCAAGGACGCCGATAACCTCACCCCTATGTATGACTCCAGCCTTAACCTCAAGCTCGAAGTCCCCAAGTCTCTTCGTTAAGTCAGTCCACTCAAGGAGTACCTTCTCCCTCTGTATAGGCCTTGGGGCTGGCTTAACCCTGAACTTAATTGGTTCCTTCCTAATTAGTGTATTCTCACTGGTTAAATAGCCATTGAGGTACTCATTGATTCCCTCCCTGGCACCCTTTATGTGGGATACAATGCCGTAAGCGCCAGGCTTCCCATAGAGAATGACCACTTGATCTGCCAGGTAATCTAATACGGCTAGGTCATGGTCAATCACAATTACGTACTTATTACCACCGGTGATATCCTTAATTGCCTCGCAACCCTCAATCTCTCAACTATGTCAAGGTGAGTCGTTGGTTCATCAAATATGTAGGTATCGGCATTCTTAAGGAGCGCCGCTGCAATCGCAAGTCTCTGGAGCTCGCCACCACTCAATTTATTAACGTCTCTATTGAGTAGGTGCGTGAGGTTTAGTTTCTCGGCGATCTTCACCGCATCCTCCTCATTACCACTTATCTTCATTAGTATGTCCTTGACGGTACCCCTGACGTACATGGGTATTAACTCAATATATTGAGGCTTATGAACAACCTTAACCTCACCCCTGTAAAGTCTCGTTAGGTATGGCTGTAACTCCGTACCCCTGAAGAACCTTATTATATCCTCCGTACCCACCTGCGAATTTGTGCATAAGTTAGGCCTTAATTCACCAGCGAGTATTTTAGCAATCGTTGTCTTACCCATCGCGTTTTGACCAATTATTCCAAGCACCCGACCAAGCTTGGGCATGGGTAACCTAAACAGTTTGAAGCCGCTTGGTCCGTACTGATGAACGCAGTCCTCGCCCAACTCGCTTGGTAAATTAACAATGGTTATCGCCTCGAAGGGGCACTTCCTAACGCATATACCACAGGCAGTGCATAGGTCTGTTATGACTGGATGACCTAACTGCTCATCCATGTATATTGCCCTCTTACCACCCTCACGATTGGGCAAAACCTAATGCACTCTTGGCTGCACTTCCTTGGCTGGCATAGGTCCTTATCAACGACTGCCACCTTGACGGGCATTATCGACGAATTATGGAGGGGCTAAGTGAAATTAAACCTTATGCCTGGGTAATTACGCTGAGAGTAATACTAATAAGATTTGGCGTTACGGCGTGATTAATGAATTTTAGGGTTGAGCGTAAACACCTCTACGTGGCGCTGGTGCTGTACCTGCTTTATGCTTTGTTAACGGCTTACGTAGCTACAAACGGAGAAAGCAGCCCACTAAATACATACCTATTTTTCGTGGTTTTCAATAACAAGATACCTCAACTAACGCCTCTACTCACGGTAATAAGCATCGATGAGTATGGAAGGGCGTTCTTCTGGATACCCGTGGCATTGATACTCTGGTACCTCGGCGGTAGGTATAGGAGGGCTAGTGTACTCATGGTTTCAGCTTTCGTGATAAGCCTAGTACTCGGTGAATTAATGAAGCACGTAATGTACGAGCCAAGGCCATTCCTAGTACTACACATAATGACGCTAATCCACGAACAACCGGATTCCTCGTATCCATCAGGCCACGCATTAATCGTCAGCACAGGAGCGTATGCGGTAATAATGACGCTGCCTTGGTACGTATCACTGCCCTTAACCGTGGAGGCATTGCTCGTGTCTTACGGTAGGGTTTACGTCGGAGTCCACTGGCCACTAGATGTTATAGCAGGTTGGTTATTGGGAATAGCTAATGCTGAGCTTGTACTCGCCCTACCCTGGTACTACGAAATCGTTTACGCAGTAATGAGAAAACTACTTGGTTGGTTGAGCTATAGGCCTGAGGGTTCTACGGCTAATTAGGATATAGCCCGTATGAGCATTAACCCAGGTCTGAGGCCTAACCTCATTGGGTTCTGTCTTCCACTCCCTGACCATGACATCGAACATCCGGACATCAACGTAACCGTGATCGCTCATTGCCCTAAGCACCTTAATGACTTGGTTGACCGTGGGTACGTAAACCACGAGAACCCCATCGGGCCTCAGCGCCTCCGTTGCCCTGGGTATTGCGTTCCAGGGATCACCCATATCCAGGATCACCGCGTCTAAGTCCCTCTCGGCGAATCCGTCAGTGATTACATCCCTTAGTTTCAATTCAACCCAGTCAAGAAGCTCAAGCATTTCGAGGTTTTTCCTAGCAGTACTTATGGAATCCTCCCTCTTATCATATCCATAAACTTTACCGCTGGGTCTAATGTAGTAAGCGAGTATGGCGGTCATAAACCCGCTCCCAACGCCGGCCTCCGCAACCCTACTGCCTGGGCCAATACCTGCATTGATTATTATTTGGGCCGCATCCTTTGGGTAAATAACCTGGGTAACCCTATCAGCCCTCTCGAGTAGGATATCCGTAATTAATGGCCTCAATACAGCGAGGTCATAGCCCAGGTTGGTTTTTATTAAGGTGCCGTACTCCCGGTTAATAATATCGTCAGTATTTATGATGCCTCTTATCGTGCTTATCCTCGAACCCCTAGTTACCCTAATCACTGATCTAACGCCGTCACCAACAATCAATACATAATCTCCCTCCTTAATGGGCATACCTCCCTCAAGCCATTGAGTATGTGGGATTATTTATGGATTTTTACGGGAAGGCTCACCGACGACTTGCTCAATGTATTGCATGAATTCCTCGAGAGTTCCCTTAACCAATCCTTTCTTAAACAAGTCATTCCACTTATTAATGATTTCCTTAAACTCCGCCTTAGTCTTGATGGAATCCTCTATTGACGAAATTTCAACCTGAAATTCGCGTAGCCACCCTTATTAATTCCGGGGCAATACCCAAGTGCCTTATCATATACCTCAAACTTAATCACACCGCCATCAAGCCAGTAAATGAATGGGTAGTACCTACATACATTGGCTTGACTGGGTGCACGGAACAAACCAGTTTATCGCCGACCCACTTATTGAATATGCATGTGCCATCAAGTCTCTTCTTAAGCACAAGGTAATACTCACCATCCCTAAGCCTTATCACGGGCTCATCCCAATCAGCAGCCATGTCCTTTGGAAATAGGGCGAGGAATTCCCGAGGTCTCATTCTCGTGTACCTGGCAATCCTAATAACATCCCTATGCGTCACGGGTATCCAGTAGCGCCTACAGCATTCGCCGCATAATGTACAGGTAAACCTAACCCTTGGGAATTCTGCGCTTATTTTGATATTCATAATAATTTAGGGCAGGTTTTAGAAAGACCTACTTATGAGGATTATGTTTGAGGTGATGATCCCTTAACCTCCTGCAGATACTTACTTACCTCATCCGTGGTTAATTTCCTAAACATCTTTGTCTTAACATCAACAACACCTATCTCAAGCCTATCAGGCTCGGGAGCCTCAAGAACAAGGCTTAACGCCCTAATGGCGAGCTTCACACAATCGTCGAGGCTCACGTCGTACTTATACTCCTTCTCTAGGAACTCCGTTATTCTAGATGACTCAGCGCCCATGGCGACGGCATAGAAGCCAAAGTATATACCGCCCGGGTCTGTCTGGAATAGCCTTGGCCCATGCTTATCAACACCACCAACAATTAAGGCG
Organism: Vulcanisaeta sp. JCM 16159; assembly: GCF_001316265.1. GTDB lineage: Archaea > Thermoproteota > Thermoprotei > Thermoproteales > Thermocladiaceae > Vulcanisaeta. Next base: position 148,318 of record NZ_BBDN01000003.1, read on the forward strand.
GCGCCGAATGGTCTCACGCCGCCATACTGCGTATGCATTTGCTTTAGGTCGCTAATTCTCCTAGTTAGTAATTCGACATCTATTGGTTCATCATAAAGTAACTTATGCGTTTGCGCCTCCTGTCTTGCGTATTCAATGAGTACCCTAGCGTCGGATAGTAAACCCGATGCTGCAATGCCGATGTGGTCATCTATCATGTAAACCTTCTCAATACTGTTTAGATCAATTAAGGCGCTAACCTTCCTCTTCTCAGCGGCTAGTACGACACCATCCGCACACTTAATGCCGATAGTGGCCCAACCCCTCTTAACGGCCTCACCAGCGTACCTAACCTGGTATAGCTCACCCTCTGGCTGAATATTGTTATGGCCCTATCATACCCGTAAACCTGTGGTGAGAACATACCCTTCGTTAATGCCTTATCAAGTGGGCTTTTTAAATCAAACCTACTTAATTGTTTATTTTGTGATTGTGACTCACCGCGTAAGCTTTTTAAATTAGTAATCGAGTCCGATATCGGATATGAGAATAGCAATATCGGTAAGCAGTGGCTTCGTTTCAGGACCTGGTGAGGGTGATGAGGTGTGGATAGTGGAGGTTAGGGATAATGGTACTTACGAGGTTATTGAGCGATATGAAAACCCAGCTAAGTACGCCCAGCAGGTTAGGGGCATATTCATGCTAAGGAGTATACTTGAACGTGGAGTTGACACAGTTATACTATCCGAGATTGGGCCTCCAGGCTATAGATGGGCGGTTGGGAAGGGCATTAAGATTTACATATTTGAGGGACATGTTGATGATGCAATTAAGGCGTTTATTAACGGTGAATTAACTGAGGCGCAGGGGCCAACACATGAAGAGCACCATGGTCACCATAGGCATCATAAACATGTTGAGGAAGAGAGAATTAGTGTGTATGAGATTCTTAAGCCCTACGTGAGTAATGGAATGATTATTGCAGACCTGGGCTGTGGTGAGGGTTACTACTGCGATTTCTTCAGGGTATATGCATCAAGACTTTATTGCGTTGATATTGATGAGACAGCGATCGAGGAGGTTCGTAGAAGGTTCGGTAACTACGGCAATATAACCATACTTAATGAAGATATTATTAACACATCAATACCGAGTGATAGCGTTGACCTTGCCTTCATGTCCAACGTATTTCATGATATTGAGGATAAGGAGGCAGTCGTTAAAGAGGTAAATAGGATACTGAAGCCTGGCGGTAGGTTAATAATCATCGAGTTTAAGAAAGACGTAATGTTTGGACCACCATTTAAGCTCAGACCCGAGGAGGTTGAGCAGTACTTCAATAAATGGGGCTTTATCAGAGAAGACTATGCAGAGGTTTCTCCTTATCATTACATGCTGGTCCTTAGAAAGACAAGGTTAGGTGCAGATTGAATATATTTTGCTACGGTTTAAATATAGGTATAAATAGTTCAAAAATTAAATGATAAGAAATGATTTGCAAGCCCGATTGGCTTATTCGGTATAAGGATGTCATTAATGAATTAAGGCTTGCCCTATATGAATTCGAGAATGGGAGTCTTGACTTTCAATTTTTTTATTAATAGGATAAATAAGTCATTGATCAATTGCGGATATGGTCCTATAAAAGTCGTGGTTTCCGACTTCATGACAGGCATTTTCGGAGCCTATGCGGTTTATATACCTCGTAGATCAGGATCTATGATGTACATCTCCACAGAACTTATGAAAAGGCCAAGGCCATTACTTGGTAGGATATTGATGCATGAGGTTTTTCATCACGTACTTTACCAGAATCCCCCATCATTATTATTCAAAATAGCGCCAAGAAAAATTGAGCCATTTATTCTCATATCCATACCACTAATAACCATTATTACCTTAACCATGATTTTCAACGATATATCCTATAGCTTTTTACCCTATATTATTGCTGTTTCGTCGATAACATTGATATCAATAACGGCCATATTGATAAAGGCATTAAATGAACATGAGTTAGTGGCCACGGCCTTAGTAATTTATCTATTAACTAACGAGTGGGTTAAGGATTGGGCGTATTACCACGATGAGAATGCATTGATGAGTATTAAATGGAGAGTAAGCACAATGCCTAAGGGAGTCGTTGTGGCACAAAGATAAAAAAAATAGGATTGGTGTTTGGGATTCGATGATCAAGCTCGTACTACTTGATATTGATGGCACCCTAACGAGGGATAGGAATACCGAGGCCCTTGATCCCGACGCAATCGCTGCAGTGCAAGAACTTGTGGGTAACTACATCGTTGGCTTAGTAACGGGTAATGCATTGATAGTTACCCAAGCCCTCTCCCGTTACATAGGCCTACCTAGGGGATCACCTCTTATTGCCGAGAATGGATGCATTGTTGATTATAAGAGTGAGGTTCACGAATTATGCGAGGACTTAAACTTGAGGGAGATCGCGTTAAGTCTAATGAAAATGATACCGGACCTAAGGCCTACGTATCAATTCAATTACAGGAAATTCGACATAACATTATGGGCGCCCAGGGATCCCTACGAATTAGTGGAGGATGTTAGGGATAAATTGAAAAGAATGAACCTAGACAGTAAGGTGAAGGTTTCCCACAGCGGCTATGCTCTACACCTACAGCCGATTAATTCAAGTAAGGCCGTGGCCGTTAAGTACCTCTGTGACACGATAGGTATATCCTGTAATGACACTGTTTATGTGGGTGACAGTGATACGGATATTGATGTAATGGACGTTGTGGGTTACGGAGTTGCAGTATCAAATGCGACGGATAAACTTAAGAGAAGGGCTAAGATAGTGCTTGATAAGCCAAGCGGTAAGGGAGTTGCTGATTTCCTAAGGAATTACCTGCCAAGATTATGATTTTTTTGAACATCATTAATAAGTAATTATAGGCGTTCTCAACGTTGAAGTTATTCCTAGTAAAATCCCTAAAATCACCATACCTCCTAACAAAGTCATTATCTAATCCCTTAACGGTATCATTCCACAATGATTTACCTAAGCCCATATTCCCCGCTAGCTCAATACTGAGTGGTACATCAAGTGCCAATGCCATTATCGCACAATCAATAGTTTGTTCGCAAGTCATTAGTACATTCCTTAACTCATCCCTATTAAATGCATTAATCATGTATTGAATCAATAACTGTGATTTAGCTATTACGAAATCAACGGTTCTCCTAAGCATGGCCAATGATACCCTGTACATCACATTATCATTTATACCCTGTGGTATGATCCACATACTGACTAGTTCCGGGTCGTTCAAAACCTTTACTAGGGCAACTTCCCGCAATGCGATAATCCTGGCATCCTCCTTCAATCGAAGCAGTTCACTTGGTAGTACAGATATGATAGACCGCCCCTCAGCATCGATGTACTTAATGGGCCACTCCTCATGCGTCACCTCCTTAAGGCCGAGAGCCTCCCTTACCCTATTGTGGTTATCTGTTATGTAAATAATAATATCATCACATGGAACCCCGAGTTCCTTAATGGCCCATATAATTAATTCCTTAACCTTATTTAATTCATTGTCCGGAATACTTACTAATTGTATTATCTCCATTTTTGGCGTATTGTTTTACTTAGGGTTAATAATCCTTAACTGGAATCAGGATAAAAATACAAATGAGAATCTTAATTGGCAGTAAAAGCTTTTAAAGGAACTATACCCCTGCATTCATTAATGGTATTACCAAAGTACGATGTTGTAATAACCACAGACCGCTCAATGATGAGTAATTATCACGGTAAGGAGTTCCTGGGATTCGTGACGACAGGGCCATTATTCATAACAGTAGGTCCATTCAGGAAGCTTGGCGAGTGGATTCATGAGTACATAGCGATGCCTAAGATGAAGGTTGATAAATACGGTAGGCCGTATCAAGCGCCCTACGGCATGAGGAAGATAGAGGCCGCGCTGCTTGATGCGGGTATAAATGCCGCAATAATTGACCCAGACTACGTGCATAAGTACATACCCAATGCCAAGATGCTCATGCTCAGTCACCATGATTACTTCGGACTTAATCCACCATCATCGACCTGGTCAGCAATTGTTGGCAAAGAACCACTCAATGCGTACTCATTCAGGAGGTTCATGATGAGGATTAGGCCATACATAATGGATGCCAAGAGCAGGAATGGACTTAAGGTGGTGGTTGGCGGCCCAGCGGCATGGCAGTGGTTATACCTGCCAGAGCTCATGGACTTCTTTGGGGTTGATACGGTATTTGATGGTGAGGGCGAGAGACTCGTCGTTGACCTTGTAAAGAGAATGCTCAATAATGAGTCTGTGCCTCGATACGTATATGTTGGTGTGAATGATGTGCCAAGTATTGATGAGATACCGACTATTAAGTACCCTGCCGTTAATGGCTTCATAGAAATAGGTAGAGGATGCCCGAGAGGCTGTGCTTTCTGCCCGGTTACAATAAGGCCGCTTAGGTGTACTCGCTCGAGAAGATCGAGGAGGAACTGAAGCTTCATGTTAAGTACGGCATAGTACATGGCCTAATACACTCAGATGATGTGCCACTGTATGGATCGACAGGCGTTGAGCTTAATCCCGATAAATTGATTAAACTACACCAACTCGTTAAGAGGTATTACCTAACAATGGCCTGGAGCCACACGACATTGGCATCAGTATTAACAGCAGAAAAGAAACACAATAAGTTGCTACGAAAATTGCCGAGATAATTGAGGATGAGCACCAGGACTGGTGGGGCGCACAGGTGGGCCTGGAGACGGGTTCAAGGAGGTTAGCCAAGGTCATAATGCCCGGCAAGGCCGCGCCGTTTAAGATTGAGGATTGGTGGGACGTTGTTGAGGAGGCATTGGGCGTGATGCATGATATTAAGCTCATACCTGCTCTAACAGTGATTGTAGGATTACCTGGTGAGACGGAGGATGACGTTATGGAGACGATAGAACTACTCGATAGGATAAGGCCATATAGGAGCTTGGTTGTGCCCATGTTCTACGTCCCCATGAACACATAAGCTGAGAAGGACGGCTGGATAATCAAGTACAACCTAATGCCTGAGCACATTGAGTTAATGAAGAAGATGTTCGAGCACAGTATATACTGGGCTAAGGACATTGTGAACCACTTCTACTTAAAGGGCCCGCAGTACTGGCCGGTTAGGGCTGCCGTTAATTACTTCATGAATTACGTGGAGAAGAGGGTTAGGGCCTTATACGATAGGCTCGACCAAATCGCCGCTGAGATTAAGAATAGAAAGCTAGTTTCAAAGGTAGAGGCTCCCAAGCTCATGGAGTTATACACATCATCTAGTAATGAGGATTAAGGCTAGGTCCTCATTAATTCCTGCATTTTAATTAATTCGTGGCTTGTGAATATTACCCTGGCCTCATTAATACCCACGTTTCTGAAGGTCTCAAAGCTCTCCCATGGGTATATAATGTAGACCCACCTAACCCACTTATAGGCGTAATAGTCAGGTACATACCTGCTCGTTATTGCTTTGTAATCAAGAACGGCAGTCCTAACTTCCCTGGCGCCAAGACCTATTAATACCTCCCTAGCAGTGCTAAGTGTTAAGCCTGAATCACTAACGTCATCCACCAATAGCACATTGAGATTCCTAAGGGTAATGCTTGGTTTATACTTAATGGCAATACTATCCTTAGCCCTACCAAAGTTCCAATGCGTTAACTGCATAAGATCGGTGGGTATTCCAAGTATATCGGACATTAATGACGCAATGACAACACCACCCTTGGAAATACCTATTAACGCATCAGGCTGGAAATTACTCCTTAAAATATCCTGGACCAATTTTAAGACGCCCTTTTCGATATCTTCCCACTTATACCGGTGATAATCCGCCATTATAACCCGTGAAAAGGGTGGGTTTATAAACCAATCGTTTTACGTATTTAAATAAATACTTCGAGCTATGGCATCGCGATACACGGGATACCTAAGGTATTTATATACAGATGATGCTTGGGAAAATAAATGATTAATAGGTACCAGGTAATGATCATTTCGGGAATACTGATAATATTAGCTTCATCAATACCAATATACTACTCTCACTGGGAATCGGCGATTTCGTATAACCATGTTAATGCAACAACATGCATAGAGGTTTTGGATAATATAATCAATGGTTCATTAACTGGCAATAGAATAAATGAGGTTATAAAGTCCCTGGACCAATCATTACTTATTTCAATTGAGGTAAACATAGAGTATACAAATGGTTCGAGTGTGACCTACGGCTATTACACACCGATTGGGGCAAGTGGCGTGGCAATAGCACCAATGATCTCCGGCAATATCGAGATTTTCGGCAGGACCCACTGCGCATATATGGGTCGTGATTACGTGATTAATGTGTTCATTGGGCAATACGTGACAGCACTATACCTATTTAGTATTGGGATTGTGCTTATAATCGTGGGTTTCGTAATGATTGCATTAGGTGATTATTTAAAGGATAAACGTAATCGCCGGCGTTTTGGTCAATAGTTTAATAATTAATAATACGATATTAACCCATTATTGGTAAAATAAGTTTATTAATGGCCCTGTAAATTTAATAACTAATGTATATGCAGTTACTACCCCAGGTATTGCTTCAGGTCGGTACGATAATAGCAGTGGCAATATTGGCAATATTTTTACTGATAATTATCATTGCAATACTGGCGTACTCGATTAGGATTGTTCCCGAGTACCAGAGAATCGTTAAATTGAGACTCGGTAAGTATAAGGGTATCTATGGACCTGGCATTGTGTTCATAATACCCGTTATTGATAGACCAATAACGATGGACCTAAGGGTCATATCAATTGACTTATCAAGCCAGAGGGCCTTGACCAAGGATAACGTTGAGGTTACGATAGACGCCGCGGTTTACATGAGGGTCATCGATGCTGCCAAAGCGGTACTGTCAGTGACTGACTATAGAAGTGCCACAGCGACGCTGGGTGCCGCCGTCCTAAGAGACGTCATTGGTATGGTCGACTTGGACACATTACTTACACAGAGGGAGGAGGTTGCCAAGAAGATAGCCTCTATAATCGATGAGCACGTTAGTCCATGGGGTGTTAAGGTAACGGCAGTCGCGATAAAGGACATAAAGCTGCCCGACACCCTGATCAGGGCCATGGCAGCCCAGGCAGAGGCTGAGAGAATGAGGAGGGCTAAGGTTATCCTGGCCCAGGCAGATTATGAGGCTTCACAGATGTACCTAAAGGCTGCTGAGACCTACAATAAGAACCCAATATCACTAACGCTTAGGCAACTTGACACATTACTTGAGGTGGCTAAGGAACACAACCTAATACTTGTTGTGCCGAGCTCTCTTGAGGTCACGACATTGTCAACACTAGCCGCGGCAGCGCTGAAGAAGCAGCAGGAGGGTTCAGGTGGTACGACCCAGCAGTGAGCAAACATGCAGTTGAAGTATGGGTCTTTAATTGTGTTAATTATAATGATTTCGTTAACAATGGCGTTAATTCACATATCAATTGCGGATTCTAATACGTATGTGATTCATGAGGTATATGTTTTTAATCTTAATGGTGAAATAACTGATTTAACATATGAGGAGTTACAAAATGCTCTGCAGCTTGCAGAATCAACCCCGAACTCGGCATTATTAATAATCCTTGAAACACCGGGTGGGGAATTAGACGCTGCGCTAAATATTGTATCGAGTATTGAGAACTCGAAAATACCCGTGATAGGCTTTGTGTACCCCACGGCTCATATGCGTGGTCTGCGGGCACGCTTGTCCTTATGTCTACTACCATAGCCGCAATGGCGCCAGGTACGGTAATAGGCTCCTGCGAGCCTGTTGAGATAAACCCAATAACCGGCCAGGAGGTGTTCATAAATGAGAGCAAGATACTCAATGCGATTAGTCAATACTTTGTGGAGGTTGCGGAGTTTAGGGGTAGGAATGCGACCTTTGCACATGACTGCGTATTCTACAACACGAACCTTGGACCTGAGGATGCACTTAAGTACGGCGTTATAAACTTCGTGGCCACGGATTTGGATTCATTATTTAATGAAATAAACGGCAGTACAATAAGTGGGGTTACGTATTACGTCATTAATCCAAAGGTCACGTATTACCAGCCAGGCATTGGGTACCAGGTTTATGAGGTCTTAATTAATCCCACGATACAGGACCTATTGGCCGGGATAGGACTCTTCCTTGCCATTATCGGCTTCGCAGTAAGGCATTACTACCTAGCTGGGGTTGGTATTATACTGATGATAATACCCATGCTCACGGGATTATCCGTCAACTGGCTCGGCCTGGCACTACTAATTATTGGTTTAGCCGCAATAGTCATTGACGTGCACGCGGGCTTCACAACACATGCATCACTATTCATAACGGGTATGATACTTACTGTACTGGGCCTCATACTCCTCCAACCAACCTACTCGCCTCAATCCTGGTTAATAGCTACAAACCAGGTCGAGGCCAGGATAGTGCTTTACGTGTTAATCACCTTCGTGGGTGGGTTTGGAGGACTCATAGCGGCTAAGGTGATAGGCATAATAAGGACAAGACCTCTCTCAGAGAGGCTTTACTGGCCCATCAATGATGTTGGGACTGCTGTTGATGATATTAACAAGGACGAGATTGGCTACGTGAGGGTGAGGGGTGAATACTGGAGGGCTAAGGCACTGGAGAGCGTTAGGAAGGGTTCCAGGGTTATTGTTGTTGATGTTGATGGCGATACCCTACTTGTGAAACCATCCACTTAAGATTACCATGGTTTCCTGTGCTTACGTTATAATTAACGACAAATTAAAGAAATCAAACCCAGTTACGCTTATTAAGTTTAGTGATGATAATCAATAGGTAATGGCATCTAGTTATGATGTAAGACCGAGACTTGGCATTAGGTTTTCATTACCTGTGAATATTTTCATTTTCATTGGTTTCCTGGTGATATCGCCCCTACTTTTATTTCTATTCCTAGTACTGGTTAGCATTGGTGTACGACCATTGCTGGCATTGACGTTAACACTGGGTTCATTATTGACAAGTTACATTAATGTGGTTGTAGCCGAGGTCACTTACTATACACCATTCACGCCATTCATCGACTTCATGAAGTTATTCCCAATGCCAATCACTATACAGAGGGTTGATAAGTTATTTCTCGAGGTGAATGTGGGTGGTGCCGTGATACCAACGATAGTATCTATATACCTAATAACTGAGTACCTCATCCGCAGTATGTTGGTGTTTATTTCTTTCGTGATGTCATTGGCATTATCATCATTAATAATATGGCGCAATGCCAGATTAATACCTGGTATCGGGATTGCACTACCATCTGCATTACCGATTCTACTAACTCTAACATTCACATTAATAACCACAATAACACTTCATGCAAATCCGCTGGCCTTCTCGTATAGCCTTGGTTCCTTATCGACATTACTTGGCGCTGACATATTCAATATTAAAAGGGTTGTAAGGGTGATGAGAGGTTACGTATCAATCGGCGGCGCAGGCGTCTTTGACGGAATATACCTAACGGGTCTCACGTCATTAATACTGGCGTCCTTATATAGGGCGCTATTACTTTGATTTACAGGCAAGCTTTTAATCCCCATTAAGCAATAATTACCAGTGATGAATTACAGGTCTACAGATGATAATGATGATGCCTTGCTGACTGACGCAAGGAAAATCAAGGCCGTAATATTCGACCTAGACGGCACCCTAGTAGATACTGTGCCTCTACATGTGACGTCATGGATAGAGACGTGTAAACGCCTTGGCTTCCCCATACCTACCATGGAGTATGTAAGAACGTTAATGGGACTTAGGGCATTAGACATTGCGAGGAGATTATGTGGCGACATAATTGCCGAGAAGGCGCTTGAGATTAAGAATGAAGTGTACTTATCATTGCTTGACAGAGCCAGAACCATTGACGGTGCAACTGAGTTGCTAAGTACCTTAAGGATCGAGGATTTATAATAGGTATAGTCACCTCAAGTTCTAGGAGGGTCGCCATCAAGGTTCTCGAGGTAACGGGACTTCGTAAGTACGTGGACGCCCTCGTGGCGGGGGACGACGTCAACAGAGGTAAGCCAGACCCTGAACCACTACTGAGAATACTTAATTCCCTAGGTCTTGATGTCCACGAGGTCGTGGTTGTCGGCGATTCTAGATATGACGTTGAGATGGCGCTGAATGCGGGGGTTAGCACTGTGTTTTTCCTGGGTAAGCATGAGGATCCTCGGGTAATAAGCATCAAGGGTTTATTAGATGTTGCTAGGTATCTTGGTCAATTCTTAGTATAAGCATTAATTTTATTAATTTTTCCCTAGGTCTTTATTGTAATGGTGACTCTGCAGACAGGAGCAATGATGCTTGTGATAATAGTGATAGTTGTAATAGCCGTGGTTCTGGCGTTATTATATAGGCTGGGTTATTTTGGTGGACGGCGTGGGAAGAAGGGGCAAGGCGAAATAGAGCAGGCGTTTCCACAGTATAAGCCTGAGCAGAAGTCTCAGCAGCGTCAAAGACCAAGTCCCTTACAGCCTTCTCAGGAGGTGCCTGCCGGACAGGGTAGTAGGGCATTACTTATCGAAAGTAAGCCCGTCGATATCAAGCCGCTGCAGAGTCCCGAGAAACCAGTCGATATTGATAGAATTGAAAAATTAATTAGAGGCATTGAGAATGAACTAGTACAGATACTTAGGCAAACATCAGCGGATACTACAGATCTACTGCTCTCGAGAATTAATGAACTCAAGAGCTACATTGGTCAATTAGAAAGGCAATGCCTAATGCAGAGTCCACCCTTTGTTCAAATGGGTTATATCCCATCTAGTCTATCAGAATTCAAGGAACTGTTTAGGGCGTCCTTCGTAGGCCTTATGAAGGGCAAAAGCATTATTGAGCATGTGGGTGAATATAACATTGACGAGAGACTTATAAGTTCCGTCGTTAATTATAACATGGACCTCATGGTCGTATACAGCGGTAATAAGTACGTATACTTGGTAAAATATGGCGATTACTCACTTATTCTATCGACTGATGAGTACTTAGATTCAGTTAGTAGTGGCCTGGTTAGGTTACTATTTAAGAGGTTCATTGATGAAGTATTTAAGCCATAAGGCTAGTACCTTATCCTACGCTTAATGGACCAGGAGAGTCTCCTAATGATTAATTTGGGACCGGGGTAATGCGCGATGGTCATAACACGATTATTAAGTAAAGCCTTAAACACGGACTCTACCGTTAAATCATCGACTTCAAACACAGTATGGGCAATACCGACGAGGTCAGGCACATGCGCATCACTATTCGCAAGACCAGGTAGCCCAAGCTCACGGGCTGCCTTAGCGGCCCTCCAATTAAACACTGGTAATGCCCCTGCGTTAAACACCTCTATTGCATGCCATTTATACCTCCTTACCCTATCGCCAATGCCATGTCTCAATACATCGTATGGATGCGCAGGTACTGCCACGCAGTTATTCTCGGCGACCCAATCAAGGAGTTCAGGTATTGATTTTGGCACGTTATCAGTGCCCGGGTACTCACTGCATAGTACTAATACATCGCCATTAAGTGTCCTGACCTCATTGCCTACTATAAATACGAAATCACCCCTTGATAATAAGTCATTATCCCTTATGAACTCTAACGCCTTGAGTGAGCCTTTAAATGTATCGTGGTCCGTTATAGCCAACGCTCTTATACCCTTATCTAAGGCATTTATTATTACATCCCTTGGCTCTCCCTTGCCATCACTATATATGGTGTGCGTATGTAGGTCAGCCTTTACTTTTATCGGCATTTCTACACCTCCTTAATTCCTCCATTAGATCCCTCTCGACAACCTCACCGTTGGGTTCAACCTCCTTAAATATCTGAGCCTCGTAAATAAGCACTGACGTATCTTCATCAAGCCAGCAATCAGGTGGTAAAAACGCCTTCATGCAACCCTCATTGAGGAATGTCATGGAATCCCAGCAATACTCAACAGGGACCTGGGGCAGGAGAAGCCCCGAGTAATAACCCTTCTGAATCACAATACCGTGCCTACCAACCACAATCTTCTCAGGATAGATCCTCGGATTTCCAGGTTCAAGTAACTCGAGCGGGCTTAATACGGATACCTCAAAGGTAACCTTATTCAATTCCTCAATACTCATGGGCTCAAACCTTGGATCCTCAACGGCAGCTGCTATGGCACTCCTAATCACCCCATTCACGGTATTATAAACCGCCTGCGGAAAGCCAATACAACCCCTGAGCTCGCCCCTCCTATCCCTACCCGTGAATATTTCTATCGTTGTGAAGACTCCGTACATGTCCTTGAGTAACTTCGGTGGTGTATCTGATGGCGCCTGAATAATCTTACCACTACGTAGGTATTCCTCCACGGCCGCCCTAGCCAGTTTAACCAGGAACCTCCCCTCCTCTATGTTGTACGGTTTGAACATTACTACCACTCTTCTCTATTTTAGAGCTAAATAAATACACTATGCCCGTGATAATCCCCGAAACAATTACAAGGGATAGCATTAAGCATCTAAAGCCTTGTTGGTATTACCGACTAGGAATTGCCCATTATCCATGAAGACCACGTAGTAAATAAGGACTATGATAGTCACTATGAACAGTACCGTGGCAATTATGACAGTATGCCTCATCAATCCTCAAGCCATGGTAATTAATATAAAAGTTACCACCTACGGAGTATTAATGCCTAATAATGTCCTTATCTTATCATTAACGTTCTTAAATACATGCACATTGCTTAGGAATATTAGGTGAGCAATATACTTATTCAATTGATTAAGCATGCCGATGAGTTCATTAACATTGTTAATAGGGAAGTAGTCATCATCAAGCAGCTTAACCGCGGTTCTCTCGGCCTCCCTAGCCTTAACCCTGAGCAGGTTTAGTAATGCCGTTGTTTTATCACTGGGTATAAACCACCCCAATTCCCTGCTATCTAACTCGCAAGCCTTATTAATCATATCCCTGACAGGCTTAAGCCATTCACTATCCCCAGTGGCTAGGTACGTATTTAAAGCCGCGGTCATTGCAGCAATAGCCCTAAATTTATCGCCGCCGATTTCCTGAAGACCCCACTCAGCCAATGCCTCGAGCTCGTCGAGCCTGCCCATGAGCTCAATGGCTGGGTGATCCTTCCTAAGCCTGACATGTTTACCAAATACTATTACCTCGCTGAATCCGCCATCGCCTGGGCACTTGATTGATCCATCAATCCTCAGGCAATCAACGAATACGTTAGTCATAACAAACTCATTTAATTCCTCATTGGGGAAATTAATATAGGTAGTACTTAATTTAATAATGCAATAACTAACAACGATTCAGTGGAGGTGGGTGAAAGTGAGCTTTACATGCAGCATATGCGGGAGGCGTGTATCATTTTGGGAAGTGGCTTACATAGGCAACTCCCTGGTGATATGCAAGAAATGCTATCCTGAATACTACGTAAAGCATTGTCCATTGATTCGAAGAAGATTAGCCGGTGAATTACCACAACCATGCAATTACTGCCTATACCGCGGTAAGTGTGATGAGTATATAAAATCCTCACTAAGAGGCGGTAACTCACCGCAGTAGACAAAACTTATAACTATTCCAAGCCTATAGGACCTGAATGGCAAACGGCCATGGGTTATTGAGGAACTTGACCGTGGTAATTACGGCATTATGCGTAGTTCAAGGTATGGGGAGGTGAGGGGCATCATATGCTGTGAGTGGTGGTGCGAGGGTTATTGGGCATCATCTGGATATTACGATCTATGCGGCGAAAAACCAACAATACCGAGCAAGCTTAATAGCGTTTCCTCAATACTCAGGGGATTTGCAAGCCCATCATCATTTCCCCGAAGCAGATTATTAATATCGTTATGGCCACTAATACGTAATAGAGTACGAAATTCCCTAAATAGGTTATCAATTAATGAATTACCTAACGTTCCTGACAAGGTATCAAGAATTAATGTTGATACTGACGTATTAATAATTGGCGGAGGTTTAGCCGGCCTTTCAGTGGCGAGGGAACTGGGTAAGCTTGGTTTGAAAACGGTGATTATCGAGGGTGAGTACTACCTTGGTGGGCACTTGGTCGTTGATGATACTGAGATCAGGGACTTAGGTAGGGGCAGTGAATTCATTAGTAAGTTGGGTAAGGAGGTGAGTAGTTCAACCACAATACTCACTGGAACTATTTTTGATGGGTTTCTCGAGGACGCATCGATAGGTCACTCCAGGGATCACTCAAAGATTTACGTATTTAATTATAAGTACTTAGTGTTGACCCAGGGCTTTAGGGAGGTTCCACTTGTTTTTCCAGGTAATGGCACACCACGCATGATCACTGGGTTGACAGTGCTTAAGTTCACCAAGTGGTGGGGCTTTAGGCCGAGGAGGGTCTTGGTTTGGGGCAGTGATGATTGGGGTGTTAGGGTGGCTATGAACCTAGCCCAACTTGGTATTGATACGTACCTTGGCGATAACTCGGCCATAATAAGGAGTGATCTATATAGGGATAAGATTGAGACCTTGGGCATTAAGACATTTATTGGCATGAATATAGTCGATGCAAAGGACTCGGGTGATGGATTAAGGCTCACGCTTGAGAATATAAGAGGCAAAAAAAGCTAAGATTCAGAGGAGGGAGGAGTTGATTGTAGATGTTTTAGTGAGTGCCGTTAGGCTACCGGTCATTGACCTGCCAGCACAATTAGGCGTGCCTATCGTCTATGCACCGGAAATCGGAGGTCTCGTACCTAGGAGGGGCCTTACGGGAGATCTCGGGCTTGGTAATGTTTATGTTGTCGGTGATGCCGGCGGATTACTCCCGGAGGCTTAATCGTTAAGCAGGCTAGGATAACCGCATTAAGTATAGGCGTTAAGGAGGGTTTAGTGCCTGGTGAGACTCTCGATAAGGAATTAGCTGAGTTCAAGAGGGATTTAGTCACTGTGAATTCCTCGTATTATAACGTAATCCTCAGGTTTGAGCAGGGGCTTCAGGGCAGTGGTTATTATGCCGAACCCAACGTAGCTCATGCACCCATGTGGGCTGCCGCCGGGTCTATTGAGGACGTGGAAAATGCCCTTAGGAGTGCCAATAGGCAGTACCTATGCTTCTGTGAGGATGTTACCCTGAATGACGTATTAAAGTCGGTCAGGGTGTTAATGCATGGTAGGGAGGTCAGGGTTAGGGTTCTTCACGGTGAGGAGGAGGAATATAAATCATTGAGGTTACCGGGCATGGAGAGGATAAAGAGGACCACTGGTTTAGGTACAGGTCCCTGCCAGGGTAAGTTCTGCCTTGTCAGTGCGAATCTAATACTAAGCTTCATATACCAAAAGAAGCCTAGCGAGCTTGGATTGCCGAGGATTAGGTTTCCCGAGGCGCCAATACCGATGGCCACGCTTACGGGTGGTGAGTGATGAGTGAGGGTCGTGGATTAGTCTCTTTGACTGCTGATGCCGTGGTTGTTGGTGCAGGTATTGTTGGTTTGGCCGTAGCCTATTACCTAGCTCGCAAGGGTCTCTCCGTCGTTGTACTAGAGAGGAGCTATGTTGGTTCTGGGAGTTCAACGAGGAATGCGGGTAGGTATAGGGTTCACTTTGGGAATAGGGAGAATACGGAGTTTGCAATAAGAGCCATTAAGAAATTAGAGTCCCTCAGTGGTGAACTTGGTTGGAACGGAGTCTTTGAGAGACAGGGCTACCTATGGCTTGTTAGGCGTAAGGAGGTTCTTGGGAATTACGAGAGACTTAACGAGAAATTATGGAAACCGCTAGGTGTGCCCGTTCAGATACTCACGGTTAAGGAATTAAGGGATAGGTTCCCATACATCAATACCCAGGGCATAGTGGGTGCTGTCTATGGCCCCCAGGATGGGGCCTTCCACCATGATTACCTGGTGTTGGGTTATTACGAGAGGGCGCTCGATCTTGGTGTTAGGGTTTATGAGTACTCGGAGGTTAAGGGCATCGGTGTTGAGAATGGTAGGGTCGTTAGCGTCTCAAGTAATAATGTTTTTGTGAAGACGAAGGATGTGGTATTCGCGGCTGGGGCATGGACTGGCGAGGTCATGAAAAGCACACTCAATATAGATATTCCGATTAAGCCCGTTAGAAGGGAAATCGGGATTACAGAACCTGTGAAACCAATAATTAATACCTACATAATAGATACTGAGACTAACCTATATGTCGGTCAGACAATGAGGGGTGAGATATTGGGTAGTATAGAACTTGAGGGTGGCGAAGGTTTCTTACCCTATGGAAATACCCTTTCCTGGTTAACTGCTTGGGCTAGGGAGACAGTGAAGTTAGTGCCCAGTCTTAAGAGGATTAGGGTTATGAGGGTGTGGTCCGGTTATTACGAAATGACGCCTGACCATAGTCACGTAATGGGTAGGTTAAGTACATGGCCCGAGGGTGTTTACGTGCTGTCTGGCTTCTCAGGCCACGGCTTCATGTTTGGCCCATACGCCGCTGAGTTGCTGGCTAATTACATGATTAATGGCGTTGTTGATCCAATAATGGAGCCATTTCTGCCCGATCGGTTTACTACGGGGAATCTAATCAAGGAATTACTGGTTATTTAAATACATAGGCAGTTTCCTATTTGCTCAGGTCTTCGTATTATTCATGTGTAATTCATGGAGTATCATTTAATTAATGTGTTTGGGTAATTATTAATCGTAGCTAATTATTAACCATGACGATGGAGCAGAGTACTACGGATATTGCAGTGAGTGTTAATAAGGTGGAGGCGGGGGTAAATGAGCTAATAAGTAGGTTAGCCACTGTTGTTGACCCGAGGCTGGTGACCAGGGAGCCTCCGATAGATGTTTTCGATAATGGCGATTCAGTAATAATACTCGCTGACCTACCTGGTGTCAAGAAGGAAAATATTAAGGTCAGGGTTGGTAGTAATTACGTGGAGATAATGGCCGAGCCACAGCCACTACCGGCAGTCGGTAAGGCAGCTAGGGTGGAGAGGTTGAGCAATTTCAGGGTTTATAGGAAGGTGGAACTCGGAGTGAGACTTAAGGTTGATAGCGCTAAGGCAATGTATAGAGATGGCGTATTACAGATAATTATACCTAAATTAGGTAGTATAGCAGAAACGGAGGTTTTAATAGAATAGTTATGAGTAATAAATAAGTATTTCATCTCTAAAAATCATACGATTAATAATTATTGATTTATTAGGATAAGGTATTTATAGGGGTCTAATTATTAGGTCGTGATGTCTATAGTGAAATTTGAGCCGGAAACCAGGAGGGTTCAATTAACGGGAGGCGCAACCCTAATAGTTTCACTGCCAAAGGAGTGGACTAGGCAGGTGGATCTTAAGCCTGGCGATGAGGTCCTCGTAATACCGCAGCCAGACCTATCGCTACTTGTTGTGCCCAAGAAGATGGTTAAGGCGCCGCTCCTTGAGTCATCAATAAACGTTACCCAGGACCTATCAAACATAGATCACTTGGAGAGAGTATTGCTGGCTCATTACCTATCTGGTTATGATATATTTAGGCTTAATTTTGATGTATCGACGCTGAACCTTAAGAAACAGGTTAAGGATATTGTTCGGAGAAAGCTGACAGGTGTTGAGATTATCGAGGAGGGCAGAAACACACTTGTTATTCAGAACCTCGTTAATGTGCCTGACATAAACATTAGGGACATAATAGTGAAGCTTGGTAAGACCGTCGTTGGTATGATTGATGACTTAAGAACACCGATAGAGAATGGTGATAAGGCAGTGGCCACCGACATTATCGAGAGGGATAACGAGGTTGATAAGTTCTACTGGCTCCTAAATAGGCAGTTGAAGAGGGTCCTCGTCAGTAAGCATGCCCTAAGCCTATCTGGCATTCAGGACCCAAGGAGTATTATTGAGTACGCAATAATTAATAAGTCGTTGGAGAGGGCGGCCGACCATGCAGTTAAGATAGCCCGAGAGATCGTGAACCTTAGTGATAAGTACATATTGATAATGCCGCAGGAGCTTAGACAGAAGTTCAGTGAATTGCTTAGTAAGGATTCCGTGATAATGAATAATGTTGGTAAGGCAATGACGGAGAAGGTGGACATGAGGGAAATTAATTACATAATTGATACTGTTAAGTATGAGATACGGTCAGCGGTGGACTCGCTCGACTCGTCACTATTGAATTACAACCTAACCACTCAAGCGGCGGCATCCGCTAGACTAATACTGGATAGTATCTATAGAATCGCTGAGTATGCATCAGATGTTGGCGAAGCATTACTTAACCTTGCAATTGAGCAGTTTGGTTGATTCGACCAAATTTGCTAAAAACTAAATTTTTCAAAAACCATTGTTACTATATCCTCAAAAAAAGTAATGAGTTGCCTTAAATATTATTAATTTAAAGCCGCAACTTCCCAAATAACCAATTAAATCTTCCCAGTTAGATAATGATGATTGAGTTAGGATAACCATGCGAACTCTGCCCTGGCACACCAACTGTATTAATGACCTGGTTACCTCATTACCATGAGGTCCACCGAAAATCCTCCAATCCTCACTCCAATTACCTGGCAGGTAAGGCGGATTACTAATTACTATGTCAATACGGAATCCAGCCTTAATCGTGTCCAGGAGGTTCGCAGTTATGACATCAGCATATTGATAGAGGTCATTATCAATTAGGTTTATCCTGGTATTCATTGATGCGTTGTAATCAATATCAACAGCTAAAACCCACGTAATACCCTCTTTATTTATTACCTCCTCCAGCGCCGCCAGTGTTAGTATACCTGTTCCGGAACCCGCATCGATTATACGTAAATATCCGTGATTAGCGTAATTATTTAAAACCCAGCGAAGTAACTCAACAGTTTGCCAAGTATCCTCAGCGGGGGATATACATCGCCTAACACTCTGATTTTCATATTACCTAGCTACCTAAAATAATACTATATATATTAATACGGAAGGTATTAGCAGAAATAGCGTTCCAAAGAGTAATGAGTACTCCATGGGCTTTCCTGAACTCATTGAGAGTACCGTGGAAAGTATTACCAAGCTAATAAGCGGTAAAAATGCCTTAAGCAAGGCGTCGATTATTGAGAGTGGGTAGGGTGGTAACCACGGCGTTATCAACGCCATTATCGTTGGGTATAACGATATCGGTATAAGGGATGTTAAGATACCGCTCAACAACTTAAGGTCAATAATCTCGCTGCTGAGTAGGTACCTATAAATAAATAATGCGATGCCGAGATAGGCAAGTACTGATATTATCGTTACGCCTACTGGCATGGAATTCATACCTTCCGCAAAAATCAAGAGTAGTAATTCGTAATTCTGTATGAAAGCCGTGACTAGACCAAGGACTATTATCACCATTGAATAAATAAGTAATGCGTTTGGCCCAAGCCTATACATATTTATTATTAATGGTCTCATCAGTAATATATCAGTTAGTTCATCGGTTTTTATACTCGGTTTCTCAGTACCCTGGTCAAGGCTTATTATCCCATCGATTTTTTTCTATAAGCATCCTACCTTTACTCGTTATCTTCACATACGGTCCATCCCTGATAATTAAGCCATTAGCTCTTAGTATCTCAACGTCGTAGTAAATAGATGATTGGGGGGCATTCAATTCTCTCCTCAAGTCCGATATCCTCATGGTTCCCCGATTAAGTAATAATCTCAATATCTGCAGTCTCCTTGGCTTCAATACGATATTACTTACATCATCAACGTCCCTACTCATTACAGCAATACCTATAGAGTAAGTATAAAAGAGTTCTTTCTTGGGAGTATTCTGTGGTTAGTTTTGATGATTTGAAGGTTTCACTGAGTACGTATATAACAAGGAATAAGCGGGTTACTTACCAGGACCTGCTGAAGTGGTCATCAAGTAATAAGGTAGGTAATGCACTACTGTACCTAATAATTAGAGAGTTAATTCATGAAAAGAGGTTTAAGGTTTCCGGGGAGTACGTAATTGGAACCATAAGAATTGGTAATAACGACATTAAACTATCAATACCAATGTACATAGAGGTACCTGGGGAAGTCACTAAGCAATCAATACCTACAAGGCGTCAGGCTAAGCAAAGACGCACTAGGAGCTCAAGCATTTTGGAGGTGTTTAGTGAAGATAAAAGGCCGGAGGAAAAGCGAACCACGGTAGAGATTAATGAGAATGTAGTAAGGGAGGTAAGGACAGAGACTTCTAAGGAGGTTAAGCACGAAGATGCGCAGCAAAAGGCTGAGCCTAAGGTTGAGGAGCGCAAAGAGGAGGTGCGGAGTATTAATGAGGCGAGAGAGCCGAGAGGGAGAATAAGGAAACAGCCGGCTCTATTAATATTGAGGGGACAGGCACTCCAACGGACTATTCGACAGTGCCCATGGAGGACTTCATGGTAATGCTTAGGAGAGTCATTGAGGAGGAATTACCACAGAACAGGGAGGAGGGTTATAAGGTTGCCATGGCAATGCTCAGTTACCTGCAGAGGTATTGGAGTGTTGGTGAATTGAGGCTTAAGTTCGATATTGCCAAGCAACTTGGCAGCACCGGTGAGAATATCATGAGGATTGAGGATGGGGTCTTAAGGGCTCTCAGGAGGTTGGGTATTGTGGAGGTTGTGGAACCTGGCGTTGTTAATAGGGTTAAGGAATTACCCAAGGAATTCGTTAAGGTTAGGCTTGACTCACTATTCACTTAGTTACGCGGCCACCTGCTTGAGTCTCTCGGGAGTCGTGTATACCTCGGTCCTGTGCCCCTTTGATACAAGCACGAGTACGCCCTTACTGGCAAGAGCCTTAGTACTTGGTATGCAACACTTATTTTTGTGTTAAACCTAGTGGCTACTAGGTACGGTGTCGCATACTCCCACTTGACTACCTCCTTCTCAACATCGCTAAGGAGCTTTTGATCAATGAGTGATGCTTTAGCTGTTGGCCTCTCCTCAGTAGCTGCCTTCTTACCCCTCGCAGCTGGTTTGGCGGGGGCTTGCTGTTGCTTTTCCTGCTTCTTTGCTAATTGCGAGAGTGTTGGTTTCTTCTTTCCACCCATACAGGTCAGTAACCCTACCGCACCTCCCTTTATAAACTATTCTTTTCCTCCGCACGGGAGTTAAGTATTATGCCTATGATTGTGTCGGAAAGGTTTTTTTAAGTGCTTTTTTTAAATCATGAATAATGCCAAATCCCACTTATCGTATTGAGAATATTGTCGCCACGGTAAACCTCGGCATTGATTTAGACCTGGACAAACTCGCGGAGAGACTCCCAGCGGCTGAGTATAACCCTGAGCAATTCCCTGGTTTGATCCTAAGGTTGCAAAGGCCGAAGATATCAGCATTGATATTTAGGACAGGTAAGATGGTGTGTACAGGGGCTAAGAGTGAGAATGAGCTTAAGAGGGCCGTCAAGGAATTGGTAAGGCTGCTTAATGAGCATGGGGCTGACGTACCGCTCACACCGGAGATACAGGTACAGAACATAGTGCCTCCGGCAACCTGCATGCTGAAGTTGATATTGAGAAGTCGGCGTTAATGCTTGAGAATTCGATGTACGAACCCGAGCAATTCCCCGGCCTGATCTATAGGATGGATGACCCGAAGGTCGTCCTACTAATATTTAGTTCAGGCAAGATAGTGTGCACTGGCGCTAAGAGAGAGCAGCAGGTCAAGGATGCAGTCTTTAAGATACACGATGTGCTTAAAGACATTGGTGCTTTATACGAGGAGGAGGGTAAGGAGGAAGAGGAGTTTTGATGTCCATGTTCCCAGAGGCAGTACCCATAATAGGCCAGGAAGTTAGTCGAGTACCTAATTTAGTATTTACGAATAAGTTAGCAATGGAATTAAGAGGTGAGGTTGGTCCTGCTATTATAAAGAGACTAAGAATGCTGAGTAAGGAGGCCATTGGTATTGTTAGGATCAATGGAAGGATCCACGCCAGACTCCCAAATTCATTAAGCAAGTTTGATAAGGCAATCGTAATACTAGGGCCTGGGTTGGTGAGTCGTGGCTCAGGTACATAATGAGTCTCTCAAATACTGTAATTGGCTTCACGTTCGACTCACTAATGAGGATTATGAATGCAAGACCGCACTTACTTAATATACCTAATGAGTTGTTCATAGACCCAGTAATCAATGGTGAAACACCGGTACTGCCTAGGGCAATACCGAAGGTTGCCATTGATTGGTTAATGGATTATGTAGACTCGGGGGGTGACCTCTACGTGCTGGTACGTGGTGACTCCATAAATAATATCGACTTAATAATGCACTCGCGGTTGCTTTTCACTTATGATATTAAATTGGCCGAGCTATATAACGGCATTATTAAGGGTAACCTTGCTGGTAATTCAAAGGTGATTGTAAATGCTAGGTGTGATTTTTGTGGTGGTTCACCAACTCCAATCTGCGCATTAATTTGTTCCGACGTAGACTTAATTAGGGAGGTTAGGGTTGAGTAACATGAGTTCACCGAAGAGAAAGGGTTCTGCGCATGAGAGGGCCTTGGCCAATAAGTTATGGGATATGGGGCTTGCGGTACTTAGGGGTTGCTCATCGGGCGGCGGTGTTAAAAAGAGGTTTGTGCCTGACATTGTAGCTATAGGTCCCGGCTTCGTACTGGTAATCGAAGCTAAGTATAGGTCCGAGAGGGGTTCCATAAGGATTGAGGGTGAGAAGGTGGAGAAGCTACTGGAGTTTGCGCGTAGGGCGAGGGGTGATGCGTATATTGCCGTGAAGTTTAAGGGCGATGACTGGCGTTTTCTACCGATCACGGACAAGGGGGTTATCGTTGTGAGACTGATGACTTAGGCAGTGCATATACACTTGAGCAATTGATTAATAAATACGTGAGTAGATCATTAACCGAATACTTAAGGTAATGTTGATGATTAATCTTTAATATTTTCTAAATCCATGAGTACTTAATGTCGTCAACTATACAGCGGGAGATAAAGGCACTTGTTGACCAGTTACTTAAGACCTCGGAAACTAAATCACTGAGATTTACGCGGGTTAGTATTAAGGCTTCTGACAATGGCTTTGAGGTGAATATAAAGATATACCTTGAGCATCCGATACGTCTCAGTAGTGTTTATGAATTGGCAAGGTCAATGGTTAGTAAGTATGGTATTACAATGGACGATATAATGATATACTCACCTCACTCAAGGGCCATTAAGCTCATCTTCACCATTAAGAGGAGGTAATTTGCGGTAAAGCTTATTTATTGCGGAGATTACTCACATATTAATGAGTGCGCAATCGTATATTAAATGGCTTGGCCATGCGGCCTTCGAAATAATGCTAAGCGGTAAGAAAATCCTAATCGACCCATGGATCTCCAATCCACTCTCTCCCGTGACTCTTAACGAAATATCCAATGTCGACTTCATACTCATAACGCATGACCACTTCGATCACTTAGGCGAGACTATAGATATCGCTAAAAAAGACGAACGCCACCGTTGTCGGAGTCTTCGAACTCGTTAATTACCTCGGTGAGCAGGGTGTTAAGAATACCATAGGCATGAACGTCGGTGGTTCCGTAAAGTTAACCAGTGAGATCGAGGTTTACGTAACCCCGGCTCTTCATAGTTCGAGTAGGGGCGTACCCGTGGGCTACATAATAAGGGCTCCTGAGGCAACGATATACCACGCTGGAGACACTGGGTTATTTAGTGAGATGGATTTGCTGGGTAGGTTATTTAAGATCGATGTGGCTATGTTACCTATAGGTAGTTTATTCACCATGGACCCCAGACAAGCCGCCTACGCATTAACAATGCTGAGGCCTAGGGCAGTGGTACCCATGCACTACAACACATTCCCAGACATTAAGCAGGACCCGCAGCAGTTCAAGGAGCTTGCGGAGTCCATGCTCCCGGACATTAGGGTATTTATATTGAAGCCTGGTGAGATTTTACAATTGCCAATCAAATAACCAATTGGTGCCAAGCCCTTAATATTTAAAATCTCTCAAATGCTTCGTTGCTGGTATGGGTAATTTCGATGTTATTGTTGTTGGCGCGGGTACTGCCGGTTCCTATGCGTCATACTTACTTGCCAAGGCGGGGCTTAACGTCGCCTTAATAGAGATGAAGGGTAAAGATAGGGTTTTTAAGACGACGGGTGACGCAATCGGCATTCACCATATCGAGCGAATGACCATTAAGCCGCCGAGTGACGTATTCATGATTAAGTATGAAGGTGCCGAATTATTCAGCCCCGACCTATCAATTAAGTATGTAGTGCTTGGTAAGGGTTTTGGGCTTGATATGGCTAAGTGGGCTCGGTGGTTAATTGGTGAAGCAGAGAGGGCCGGCGCACACATCTTTGATAACCACAAGGTTCAGGGACCAATAATTGAGAGTGGCATGGTTTCAGGGGTTAGGGTGCTAAAGCCTGACGGTTCTACGGAAGAGTTTAGAGCCAAGGTGGTTATTGATGCCAGTGGTGTCGGCGCTGTCGTTAGGAGTAGGTTACCGCGTGAGTGGTGGGTCTCTGAGCATTATTGCCTGAGGACGTCTCGAATGCCTATAGGGAGATTATCCAGGTTGATTATGATATTGAGAAGCCCGAATTCATAAAGATATACCTAGACGCTAACATAGCGCCGGGTGGTTACTGGTGGCTATTCCCGAAAAGCCGAAATATAATGAATATAGGGCTTGGCCTATGGGGTAAGCTGAGTGAGGAGCAGGGATTGAACCCTAGGCATAATTATGATAAGTACCTCGCCAATAGCCAGTACACTAGGGGCAGGAAGATAATACATGTGGGTGGAGGTATAGTGCCAACGCGCAGGCCATTACCGTCACTAGTGGCCAATGGCTTCCTAGCTGCTGGCGATGCGGCGGTCACGGTCAATCCAGTACATGGTGGTGGTATAGGCCCTGCCTTGCTCTCGGCCGAGTTGGCTTCTAAGACGGTGCTGGAGGCCTTTGAAAAGGGTGACTTCACCGAGAGGGGGTTATGGAGGTATAATATTGAGTATCTAAGGGCTTATGGGATAAAGCAGGCAATGCTTGATGTGTTTAGGCTCATGCTTCAAACACTCACTAATGATCAATTGAATAGAGGGTTAAAGGCTAGGCTGCTCACTGAGGATGAGGTGCTTGAGATCTCCGAGAAGGGCTCGCTGGAGTTATCGCTCATTGATAAGTTAAAGATTGGCCTACGACTAATGAAGGTGCCTGACGTGGCGTCTAAGCTAAGGCTTGCGCTGAGGTATATGGGCGAGGTCAAGAATTTATACGAGACCTATCCAGAGAGTCCCAGTGGTTTATCGAGTTGGTATGGTAAATTAACAAGTGTTTATCATGATTACGCGGGTAAGCTTGGCATAACTTTGAAATGGTTAAGTAATACCTAATACCTTAGGTATGTTCTTTTCGAAGGGTGGGTAGATAATACCCTTCTCGGTTATTAGTGCAGTCACGTACTTGGGAGGTGTAACATCAAATACTGGATTAAACACAGGAACGCCCTCAGGGGCTATTGGCACACCCCTAATCTTCCTAACCTCGTCAGGATCCCTCTCCTCAATCTTCACATCCTCAACCCTACTCTTCATGTCGAAGGTGGATGATGGCGCTATTGCGTAAAACGGTATACCAAGCTCATGAGCAATCACGGCCTCCTTAAACGTCCCAATCTTATTATACACATGGCCATCCCTGAGTATCCTATCCGCACCAACCATCACGCTACTGACCATGCCCCTGTACATTACGTAACCGACTGCCGTATCCGTTATCAACGTGACTGGTATCCCATCAACCATTAACTCATAAGCAGTTAACCTAGCACCCTGGAGCCACGGCCTAGTCTCCGGCGCAATAACCGATACCTTAATACCCAATGCGTGGGCGACCCTCACAGGCGCCGTAGCAGTCCCAATGCCAGTACCCGTTGCCAACCCACCGGCATTGCATTGTGTTAATATAGTGTCTCCATCATTTATCTTCTCAAGCCCATAAATGCCCATCATCAACTCCGCATTAAACTCCTCATCAAAAATAGCCTTAGCCTCCCTCCTCAAGACCTCGACTAACTCCTTCACGCTCTTAGCCTCACCATTATTCACGGCATCCCTAGCCTATTGTACATCCTCTCCGTAGCCCAGAAAAGATTATGCGCAGTTGGTCTCGCGGCATTGAGGATCTCCCTAGCCCTAGCCAACTCCCTTAGGGCTTCATCAAGTGTTGATTCATTGCCGTGGGCTACGGCTAAGACCATCCCGTAAGCTGCCGTTATGCCTATTGCTGGTGCTCCACGTACAACCATCTGCCTAATGGCATTGGCTGTTGATGCGGGGTCCCTCAGCTCTACGTAAACCTCCTCAAAGGGCAATTTCCTCTGATCAAGTAGTACCAGCGTATTGTCATAATCGCGCCAAGTTATTGGCCTTAACCTGGGCTTTATTTTGTTTTTCAATTCCTCAATATTGATTCTCATACCTTACTGATAATAATCAATGACTTTTAAGTCTTTTTAACAAGCTTTAGCCCAGGTATTTCTCACGCAGGTAATTCAGCAGGTACGTTGGATTATACGTATCGTTGAAGGACCTTATGAGTAACTCCTTAGGCGGGTATATGGCGCCGTACTTACAAATCCTATCCCTCAGGAACTCTCTAATCTCATTAAACCTCTTGCTTGCAACCTTGTTCCTTAGCCCAGGGAGTTTTGCATAGATCATTCCAGCAATGACGTTGCCCAATGTGTAGGTTGGGAAGTAACCGAAGGATCCCTGGGACCAATGAATATCCTGGAGAACACCCTCAGCATCATTCCTAGGCCTAACACCCAGGTACTTATCCATGAAGTCGTTCCAAAGTGATGGTAGGTCAGACACATCAAGCTTACCGGCTATCAACCCCTTCTCTATCTCATAACGAAGGGCTATATGGAAGTTATAAGTTACCTCATCAGCATCAACCCTAATGAGGCTCGGCCTAACAATGTTAAAGTACTTGTAAATGTCCTCTTCGCCATAGTCCTTAAGGAATGGCAGCCTCTCCTTAAGTAATGGGTATATTAAATGCACGAACTCCCTACTCCTACCAACAACATTCTCCCAAAACCTAGACTGGCTCTCGTGAACGCCCATGGAGACTCCACGGCCGACGGGCGTCATTTCCAGGGATGTCGATCATTAACTCATACATTGCGTGACCGCTCTCATGAATTACGGAGAACATCGTTGATCTAAAGTCCTTACCTTCATACCTAGTGGTTATTCTGACATCGTTTATGGACATACTTGTTGTGAATGGATGCGCGGACACGTCCATGCGGAACCTCGTGCCCACGGGCATATCGAGTATCTTAAGTAACTCCTCATTGATGGACTTCATGACATTAACATCGTAAGGCACATCCTCAAGTGGATGCTTACTTGGGTACCTACCCTCACTCAACACCTTCTCAAGTATTGACTTTAGGTTAGGGAGTAATGTGTTGAATACGTTATCAGCATCGTTAACTGTAAAGCCCTCTTCATACAAATCCAGCAGCGCATTGTATGGGTGTCCCTCATAACCAAGCTTATCAGCAATAACCCTCTCTAGCTCCACAATCTTTGATAGGTATGGTTTAAACTTCTCAAAGTTCGATTCTCTTCTCGCTTCCCTCCAAACCACGGCAGCCTTCGTAGTTACCCTATTTAATTCCTCAATAATCTCAGGGGGAATTGACGTGTAGTACTTCAACTCCCTCTTCAAAACCCTAATGACGCCCTTCTCAATATCCGTTAAGTCCTTGGCATCCTCATACTTACTAACCAAATCCCTAAGCCGAAGAAGGTACTCCCTACGTATGAGCGCTAGGTAAGCCAACGCCTCGCCACGTGCTGACGCGGCCTCAACGGGCATATTAACCTCGAGGTCCCACCCAAGCAGTGAGTTTGCGTGGTCAATGGCCCACACGAATTTGTATTCCCTGAGTAGGTTATCAATCTTCATTAACACGTTAACCGTAACATCCTAATTAAGCATTTCCTCTATTGCATGAGTTAATTAATAGAGAGATAAGGTTGTATAATCGAATGGCCGTCTTTAACTTACTCAACGATAAATTGCCAAGTCCCAACTCCCTCCTAACATCGCTTATTAATGAACCACAATTATCCATATTAACCCCCAGTTTTTCACATACGCAGCTCCAGTCATTGCAAGTCATAATCACGTTCATAACATCCCTAACCTTACCATCACATGACTTCATGGCTAATGTAAATACGGTATTTACTAAATCACCAACAGCGTCGTAAATCACGTTCTCAATGACGGTCCTCAATTCATCAATCGTCAGTACGACTGATTCCTCAAGATTTATCACAGAAACTCCTAACTCATCGGCCAAGGCCTTACTCGAGTCATTACTAAAGCCTCTGGCCACAATTAGGGGCTTCGCGTTTAGTACCTTGGCATTAACGTATGCCTGCCTAATGGCGCTAACGTCGATCTTGCCTGACTTGACCTCAATGGCGTACTTATTGCCCGAGCCATCCTCAGCCACTATGTCGACCTCGCCAACCTCAACCCCATTAACGGTGACCTTAACCCTCCTACCAAGGACCCTAAGCCCAAGCCTACTCAGTAGCTCGGCCACGTAATCCTCAAACCTAACGCCTACATTAGCCACTAACTAATATTGCGCAAACCCTTTAATTAATTTTGATATTTCTTAGTCCAGTGATGATGGTTTGCAGCCCTGAGTAAATGACGAAACCACTGAGCACTGATTTCATAGCTTAAGATCTGTTTGTGGGTTTGCCATGGTGCTCATTAATGTGTTCCTAAGCTTAACATACTGATTAACCGAGTTATTAATTATGCTGTTCACCTCATCTCTCGTGAAGGCGCCCGTAACCTTTTGAATAGCCACAACGTTACCACCGGCAATGCCAGTTATATATATGCCATCGGACAAGTCCTCCTCCTCACGGGTTGGGTCAATAAGCAGTAAGTTGCCAATCTTAACGTGGGTTATGGTTAATGGTATTTTATCGATATTAAGTGCAAGTGGCGATCTAGCGCCTTTATCTATCCTCAGTATATTGCCTGTGGGGTCTAGTTCGACCTTCGGTAATGCAGTATTCATCAATGCAGTAACGGCCGCTATCGTTGATGCATCCACTAGGTTACCATCATGGTTGAGCACGTATATGTCGACCCATAGGAACCATGCATGTTTACCTGTGACGATTGAGAGCGACTTAAAGTCTAGAAAGCCGCTGTGCCTTATTGCCCTATCCACGACCCTGGCTATCTCAATGGCGTTCTCATCCGGTGGCCCCGGCTCTATGTCCGGTGATGCCGTTGGCGCTATCTCTAGGTTCACGATTAACGCGCCCTCGTCTGGCGTATCCTCAAAGGGCTTTCCAATCTCAACCTTTACACCAGCCATTACCTTGGTATTGCCGAGGGATACAAGGGAACTTCCATCCGCGGTCTTTACAACACCAACCCTAATACTTAATGCTCTATAATCATTCAATCCCCTATTATCAATCCTAACACCCTGCTCAATCATCTTCCTCATGACATCTTGCTTAAGCTTCGGAATAACACCCCTTTCCTGGGTTACACTCAGCATTTAGGGAACTGTCAACTTAAGTCCTTTTAACTTTATTCGTCTATGTATTTTGGGTATTAAACGGTTAATGACATCGAGGTTTCAACGTACTTACTTAAGGGTATTCTTCTCGAGCTTATATATCTGCTCAGCGGCCTTAAAGGCAAGGTCAACGGCTTGGCTAACCTCAGCGGGGGTCCATTCACCATCGGCTTGCATTAACGTTATTAATCCACGTCCATACATAATGGCCAGGGGCATATCACCCTCGCCATACTGATCCTCAAGTTGATTAAGGTCAACGACTATGGTCCCGGAAACCTTACCTATGGAAACACCAACCAGTAAGTCCCTCATTGGTATTCCAGCGTCTGCCAACGCTAACGATGCGGCCGTTATACCAGTGACTCTGGTACTGCCGTCGGCCTGCAGTACCTCTATATAAACATCAATCGCCGTTCTCGGGAATCTCTCAAGAATAACCGCTGGTTCAAGTGCTGTCCTAATGACTTTGGATATCTCTATCTCCCTCCTGGATGGTGTTGGGCTTTTCCTACCTCGGATGTGCTAAATGGGGTCATGTGATACCTAACCCTCAGTATGGCTTTGTCGGGCAACTCAAGGTGCTTCTGAGGCACTTCCCTTGGCCCATAAACCGCGGCCAATATAACAGTGTTGCCATAAGCAACTAACGCGCTGCCCTCGGCGTTATTTATCACGCCGACCTCCATCCTAACGGGCCTATGCTCGCTTGGTAATCTACCATCACTCCTCTTGCCATTGGTAAGCAGGGGTACCGGGGGTTGCTTACCCATTGGTTTTCATTTCTAACCTTGAAATATAAAAGCATTTTTAAGGGGTGGATTTCCTCAATTATTTATATGGTCACAATTAGGGAGGCCCGGGAAGGCGATGTAGATGCATTGGTTGATCTCGTAATTAGGCTAAAAAGGCTCAATAGTGAATTCGATCCGCTCTTCAGCGCTAGGAATGACTGCGCAGAGCGTGCCAGGGAATATCTACTGAATGCGCTACGTAATAGCAAAAACCACCTAATACTTGTTGCCGAGGACATGGGGAGGATAGTCGGTGTGTTGAAGGCTGACATTAGGGAGCGATTATTCTACTCACCAAGTATTGAGGGCGCAATTGTGGACTTCTACGTAATGCCTGAGTACAGGCGTAAGGGGTTGGGTAGGATGATGCTTGAGAGAGCCATAACAATACTCCGTGAGAGGGGTGCCCAGTTAATAACGGCGGAATTCCCAACCCAGAACCAGATAGCCGTAAACTTCTATAACAAGATGGGGTTTAGGTCACTCGTTAGCATCTACGCGAGGGAGACCTAGGTCAGGGTAGGTCAAAAACCCTCGCAATCCAATCCCCCAACTTGTTACCAACCATTACGTAAACCTTAATCCTTGGGCACTCCTCAATTATCACAATAGGCACAATTATCATGCTAAACAATAGGTTGTCAGCTTTTATTATCCTTGTTGCCACGGGCTCCAGTTTATCCACGGCCTCCCTAGCCTAGGCGCATAGTTATTATTTGCTGTTATGACATCGCCAATCAACGCACCAATGGGTTTACCACCCTGTATTATCAATACATGGTCATTACTTAACTGCGTGCTGGTTAGGCTTAGGTTTATCGTGATGTCAATATCACTTAGAAGGCTCGTTAGGTGAAAGCCTTATTGCTCACTAGGTGGTTGAAGATTGTAATTACTTGATTTAATGCGCAGTCCTTAGGTACGTCTATTGCCATAAAACAACCGCCGTTTTTCAAATATTTTTCTAAGGCCCTGGAATACTGGAGGCACCTAAACTCGTCACTGTTCATTATCATTTCCAATAAATTACCCGTGTAATTTATCTCATCCCTTCTAGTGAGGTTCAGTAGTTTTATGGCTTCATTGATTGATAAACCCTCGGCTAACTTATCAATAACCTCCCTCAATGCGCAATTCCTAGTGGCTAACCTATACAGTAGATTGGGTAATTCCTGGCCACCACTAATTATAGCCTTGCCCAGTTCCTCGGCTTCCTTTGTTAATTTACCCTGCTTCCAAAGACCCAATGCCGACAGTGTTGGTATGATTACCCTGTAATTCGACCTACTAAGCCCGTGTGAGTCCAAATACTTCATTATGCCCTCAGTGTCATCACCCTGCCTATTTTTCACAAGAAATGCCACTATGTCGAGAAGCTTAGAGATTGGTAGCCTAATGTACCAACCTCTTAGGTTACACGGACTCGACCTTAGGGCATCATCACCCTCCCTAATCGTTAATAAATCCCTAACCTCAGTGCCTAATGAACTAATGAGCTCATTGATTGACCTAGCCTTAAGAATGCGTGTTACCCCATCACCCTCAATAATCACTTGATACTCACCACTCTCCTGAATAATCCTAATACTCAGGTCCACAGTTTATCATTGCTCCGACAGTATTTAAAGCACTCATTCTAATCATAGTGGTAATACCCGTTACTGCATTAACAAGTCTTGCAATGCCAAAGGCCCTGTGAATAAAAATGCTTTAAATGACTTAGATCTAGAACACCCTTGATATGGCAGTTAACGTAGTCACGATATTAGAGGTATTAATAGTAATAGGTACATCGCTATGGGCACTACAATACCTGGTTTCAAGGAAGACCCACGCATATGAAAAGCCAATGTTAATCAACGCCCAGGTGGAGAATCTACCAAAGGTCTCAATCGTACTGCCCGTTTATAAGGAGAGAAGGCAAAGCATTGAGAAAACACTCGACAGCATATCATCACAGAACTACCCAAAGACACTCCTCGAAGTTTTGATAGTAATTGATAAGGATGACGTACGCACACTCAACGAGGCGCTAAAAGCCACTGAGAAATTCCTGGGCTCACTTAATATTAAGTTAATTATTAACGAGAAGACGGGACGTAGGCTTAAGGCGGTGGCCATGAATACGGCAATAAGGCATGCCGGCGGTTTAATCATTGGGTTTTATGATGCTGACGACATGTTCCCAAGGGACCAAGTCCTCAACGCAGTCCTCCTAATGCTTGAGCGGAACTACGCAGCCGTGGGCACCAGGGTATATAGGTTCAGGGATAGTGTGCTTGGTGGATTGATGTACCTGGAGTCAATAGTTTGGTACAACGCGATAATACCATTTCTTAAGTCCACGGTCAAGATAACGCCACTATCCGGTGAGGGTCTCTTCATAAGGAAGGACCTCGTTGACTCAATACCGCAGAGTATGGCTGAGGACGCATTATTATCACTGAAGTTATCCAGTCGTGGTTACTCAGTGGGCCTACTGGATTCCTATGTTTATGAATTAGCGCCTGTGAACATTATCAGCTTCATAAAACAGAGGATTAGGTGGAATAAGGGTTATGCCCAGAACTTCGTTTTGATACTTAGGCAGGGTATCCAATGGAGCTATGCTTTTAGGGTGCTGGCGCTGTACATATTAATAGCACTACCCTCGGCCCTACTGTTAATTTCCGTGATTGGCTTCATCGCGGTTGCCTACATGACCGTAATAGGGAGGGTATTTACGCTAGGTTCCCTATACCAGTTAGTGCTTGCTATGATCGTCTCCGAAGTCGTGGTTCTATACCTAATGCGTGACTTCATAAATGAGAGCATGAACATTGGGAGGGCAATAATCCTATTGCCAGCATATTGGTTATTGCTTGGTACCGTGACGATAACATCACCGCTAATGCCAATCAATAATTGGTTAAAGACAAATCGTTAAATACTCACTATCCCCACATTACTGGTGGGCGCCACCTTACTACTCATCACCACTTGATAACCAACTCTCCTGGCCATCCTGTCGATGATGTTTACCACGGTATTCAACTCATCATGCGTGAGCCCCAGGTCAACACTATCAATAAGCAACACAGAACCTGGTGGTGTGAGTATTAATTGAACAAGTATTGGTAGTAAGGCCTCATTTTAAGGCTGGCATGAAACATGGGAACCCACCTATTACTTACCTTAATATAGCCTGAAACCCTCTTTGGAGCCGTGAAACCCGCCTTAATACCCTCTATGCCAAGTTCATTAATTAAGTTCATTAACTCATTGTAAACACTCTCGTACTCAGGCCTTGTCTGTATCACGGAAAGCTGATGCACGGTGTACTGGCCATCAGATCCCACGGAATTACTCGGCAGATCCACGGTGGTTTCGTAATCCCTCTTCCACCAACAAACCCTGCCCTCACCAAGATAGTAAAACTTATTCTTGAGCATGTTCCTCAGGATAAACGACAGGGAATAAGCCCTCCTTGATGCATCCCCATCGCATACAATAAATGCATCCTCATGCATGACATGTGTCGGTGCCATGCAAAGCCTGGTGTTTACAGGGTATCTCATGAAGCCCTCATTACCGACCTTCTCAACCATAGCCACCAACTCATTGTCTAGGTACAGCTCCTGGCGAACCCAATAATCCCTAAGTCTAAAGCTATAGTGATAACCAATGACGGAACCCTTACCAAGTTCAAAACCTA
Organism: Vulcanisaeta sp. JCM 16159; assembly: GCF_001316265.1. Lineage (GTDB taxonomy): Archaea > Thermoproteota > Thermoprotei > Thermoproteales > Thermocladiaceae > Vulcanisaeta. The sequence goes on from NZ_BBDN01000003.1 coordinate 182,500, forward strand.
CGCTACGCCCAAGGTTCTCCCCATCCTCATCAACCTCATAATAAACACCAATCGTTATCACCTCATTGGGGTCCAACCCATAGGCCAGGTCCTCAGGTTCATGAATAATCAACAAATTACCCTCAAGGACAAGCCACTCCTCACCCCTGCTCTGCATTAGGAGTGCCAGGGCCTCCATCAAGCTCGTCTTACCTGATCCACTGCGCCCAACAATTACCGCATTGCCATCCAGGTTAATTGTTACCCCACTACCCAGGCCCTTGAATCCCTTAACTATCGTCTTTACGAGTCTCGTCATCCTCATCAACCAATGCGTAGGCTATTATTAATATTCCGCTAACATTACCAAGACTAACATTACTAACGTTAATACCCATCTGCCTAATACTACGTGATCCAACAACATTACTTAACTCACTTAATGCCTTGTTCAGTGTTTCATCAAGTCGATTCAACGCCACATCAAATTCAACACCCCTAACCAACTGACCGACGCTTACGTTTAGCGGTATAAACTTCCTAACATGCACTATTCTGGTCATCAAACCCAACTATTCACTGAAGGATAAAATACCTTTCCGTCCGGATAAGCCTTATATTTGATTCAGGTAAATGCTGCATTAAAATGGAGGTTGTATTTACGCCATGGCGTTGGGCTTACATAAGATCAACAAATAGTAAGGGCGGTGAATGCGTGTTGTGCGCATACCTGCATAACAGTGACGAATTAGTGGTTTACAGGGGTAGGCAGTGCTTTATTGTTATGAATAAGTACCCATACAACATCGGCCACGTAATGATAGTGCCCAATAGGCACGTACCATCAATCGCAGACTTAAGCAAGGATGAGTTGAGCGAATGCAGTGCGCTGCTAATGGCGATTATCAAGGCGTTGGCTAAGGTTCTGGGTATCGGCTATGGTGATTTTGACATTGGCATAAACATTGGCAGGGTTGCCGGCGCGGGCATTGAGGAGCACGTGCACATACACATCGTTCCCAAGCCCTCAGTGGTATCCTTCAAATCAATAGATGTGGGGTTCGTTATGGAGAGGACCAGGGAATTAGCGGGCAAGCTTAGGGAAACAATTCCGCAATTCATTAGTTAACGCGTTAATTACCCTGGGTATTCTACGGTCCAATACCTAATTAACCATGACGCATTTACGACCTATTCAAGAATGTACTTTTTATAAACGCTTAATTCAATGAAAAGTGTGCCATTCACAGGTGAGCCATTAAAGGCGTTACTCACGGACGTGGTTACACCCAAATACGTGTACTCACTAATGAATTCCCTTAAATGCGGATCAGTAACCAATAGCGAGTTCCCAGTGCTAACAATAGGTACTGGGACAAGGCAGGTACTCCTAATAGCTGGTTTCTCAATAAATGATTACAGGATAAGTAATACACTAGTTTACATGGTGCTTAATAAATGCATGAACCACGTATACCCAATACCCACATTTAGCGCCTCACAATTAGGTAATTGGTCAATTAGAATAATACCCATGGCAAATCCCTGGCCCTTCAGCTCATGGGACATCATTCGAGGTAAAAGTGGGTTTTACGCAATTGATGATGAGGGCATCCCTGTAAGGTATGATGCATTAACACTCAGGAGCAGGTACTCAGTGAAGCTACATAATATTGTGCATGAAGTAAATCCCGAGCTCATAATAATGCTCATAGGCTCCGATAAATGGTCAATAACAACCCCAGAACTAATAAGGATTAATGACTATAACACCGAAAAACCAGACCCAGCTGACTTCATGCATCACTTCTCCTATGAGAATTACCCCACAATAATACTATCAATACCCAAGGATGCCGAGATGCGTGAAATAGCCAATGAGGTCGTCCGACTAATTAAGGAATACAACGTCAAGCCACGGGATGCCAAGCCTCTCGAGGTCGTGGTTAAGGTTCACGGTGACATTGATAACATATCCAACGTACTTAAACTCCATGGACTTTTAGTAAGTGCTGACGGGGATAAGCTAATTATTAAGGCGAGTAATAGGTCTCAGTCATTATTAAATGCATTGGTAGATAATGGTTTAATTGAGTATTACTTCGATGTCGAGATCTCAGAAATTCACCTTCAATAATCCCTACATAATTTAATAAATAATTAAATAGTCAAGGTGCAATACTTAGAAAACTTAATTATTCCCCAACCCAAAGTAATTAGACTATGGAGAAACTTGCACTTGCATACTCAGATAAATACCTGGACTATAACTTTGGCCCATGGCACCCCTTCAAACCGCATAGGGAAAGGCAACTAGTGGAGTTGCTTAGGGAACACGGTTTATTGAGTTCCTACGTTGACCTGGTAGAACCCAGACCCGCCTCAGATGAGGAGTTAATGCTTGTTCATACGAAGGATTACATTGACTATGTAAAGAGGGCGAGTATAAATGGTGTTGGTTACTTGGATTACGGCGACACACCGGCCTTTAGGGGAATTCATGAGGCGGCGACCATTAGGGTTGGCGGTACATTACTCGTAACAGAGCTCGTTAACGGGGGTAAGTACGTTCACGGCTTCAACCCAGGCGGTGGATTCCACCACGCAAAGCCCAGCGAGGCAGCAGGCTTTTGTGTGTATAATGATATAGCGATCGCCGTTAAGTGGCTTAGGAAGCACGGTATTGGGCGCGTGGCTGTGGTCGATATCGATGTTCACCATGCTGATGGTACGCAAGTAATCTTTAACAGTGAGGATGTGCTCTTAGTATCGACGCATGGTTATGACGGTCAATTCTACCCAGGTACTGGCTGGATTGATGAGGATGGCATTGGTGCAGGCAAGGGTCTTAAGGTGAACATACCATTACCGCCGCACACGGGTGATGACGTATACTCCATGGTTATTGACGAGATAATAAGGCCAATACTTGACAGATACTCACCTGAGTTTCTTATTCTCCAATTTGGGGTTGACGCACATACAAGTGATGAGCTGGGGATTCTTGACTTAACCACGGAGTCTTACCTTAAGGTCCTCGGTACCATTCATGAGATGGCCCATAAGCATGCCGGCGGTAGGTTAGTCCTGACAGGTGGTGGGGGCTATAATATCTGGAACACGGTTAAGACTTGGTTCCTTGCCACGGTATTTCTCACGGACCCAAATAGGCTTAGTCAGTTCTCGAATTACTTTGACCAAGAGCCCACAAGGACCCCAGGCCGTTATTATGAAGAGGCATTATACATAATTGACGCAGTAAAGCAAAGATTTGGTTTATGAAACTACTCAATATGCGATACCCTCTTTGTCTGGAAGGACCTTATCTTAATTATGATCCTGTACCCACAGTATGGGCAATGAACACCGGGTGTTATCATATCCTCAAGTGAGAATACCCTACCGCACCTGAGGCACATGTACATCTTTCGACCAGCAACCTCACCAGTGGCCTCTTCACCAACCTCTCCACTCAATGTACTAGCTGGTTCCCTCTCACCACCCTCCTCAAAGAATTCCTCACCCACGCTGTATTGATGAAGCAGACCCCTTAAATTTGTTTTGCATTATTCTCTGAACCCTATCCTCGGCGTTGATTCTACTCAGAACTGGCAATACTCCCGTGGCTACGAAGCCCTGCCACGACTTATCACCAGCAGCCATCAATTCCCTAATCCTCGTACCACTATAAACCTCCTTATTAAAGAATGGCGTATTAAGGACTTTAATGCCGCCGTACTCAAGACATAACTTCGTAAACTCATCGTTTGTGTAGGCTATGTCGAATGATGGGCATTGCTCATGAACATAGGCATGCCATAACGCCGAGTCACCCTTTGTGTCAGGTACTGCGCAGTACATGACCTTCTCGATTAGGTTCAACTCCCTGAGCATTGAAACCAGCATCTCAATCCTCTCTCCAACAGTGAACGGATTCCTAGGCGTAAACGACTCATTCGCTGATCCAATGGCAATAACCAACTCATCATGCCTACTCAATATCCACTTAATTACTTCCTCGTGCCCTCTATGCAACGGTTGAAACCTCCCAACAAACAATGCCCTAACCATACAGCGCCAGTTAATGAGGGGTTATTTTATCTATTTCCTAATTCCTAAATGATTATACTTAATAAGCATTAAGGAGCAGTAATAATTATATGGTTAGTATTAAGGAGACCGAGGTCGTGCTTATCGAGCCGTCCAACCCTTCGACATTAACTCACTAGGTAATTTATTCGGTGGCCGAATGCTCGAGTGGATGGCCAACATAGGAACGGTAGCCGCCACCCGATTCTCAAGAGGTCCAGCCGTCCTCGCATACCTAGACAGGCACTTCTTCATAAGACCCGTCAGACTTGGTGAATTCGTAATACTCAAGGCCAGGGTTGAGTATGCCGGTAAATCATCCATGGAAGTCCGTATTGAAGCCTCGAAGGAAAGCCCAGGTGGTAAGCAGGAATTGGTGACGATGGCCACGGCATCCTACGTGGCCGTTGACGAGTATGGAGTCCCAAGACCCATAAATAACGTACTTGAGCCCACTAATGAGGAGAGACGGGTCTACGAGGAGGCCAGGAAAAGATATGAGGAGAGGAAGATAAAGATTGAGGATAGGAAACTTAGGAGATTCGACCTTACAGACCCAACTAAGGGACTTAGGTGGCGCGTTGAGTCTAGTCGCTGGGCCACGCCGTCGGATGCCTTCATCGGTAACCTGGTGTCTGGCGGTAGGTTATTGGCTTGGCTCGACGAGATAGCCGGCCTACTCGCGGCCAGGTACTCAGGTGGCGCCGCAGTGACGGGTTCCGTGGATGAGACGGCATTCTACGCGCCAATTAGGGTTGGGGATATAGTCACGATTAGGGCTGGGATTACCTACGTTGGTAAGGCGTCAATGGAGATAATGCTCGATGTAATTGCCGAGGGAGCTTATGGCCAGGCTAGGCATGTGTGCACGGCATACTATACGTACATTCACGTCGACAGTAGTGGAAGGCCGGCGCTATTCCCGAGTACGTGCCCAGCAATGACTATGAAAGGAAGTTGTTCATGGAGGGCGAGAAAAGAAGGCAGGTTAGGGATGAGGAGTTGGCGAAGATTAAGAAGATGTGGACGAGCCCTGGGCCTTAGTGCCCACCTTCTTCTCCTTATACTGAGTCACTATTGACCTAACCCTATCGGTTAACCCACTTGTGTGGCTCTCGCTCTCTATCAACTTTATTATCCTGGCAATAAATGTTTCATCCCCTGGATCTTTACACCTAATCCAAACCCTACCATTCTGGCCAACAGTCACGTCACAATCAAGCTCCTCACTGAATATGCCAACCATCGAGCCCCTCCTACCAATCACCCTAGCCACCTTACTCGCATCAATCTCAACCAGCGTCCCACCCTCAATCCTGCCAAGCCTAGCCTCCTTAAGGTCAATGTCACTGGATAATCCTTGGTTAGGTTGAAGTCCACAATCCTGGCGAGTACAATATCCCCAATGCCCAATAGGCTTTTTAAATCAACAGTCGTTAAATCAACAGGCTTAAGAGTGGCCTCCTGAACAGGTAGGTATGCCGAGTATGGGGATTTAATGTCGATAACCCACCCAGTGAGTCCAATATCAACCACGTAACCAATAACCACATCCCCAACCCTCGGATTATAAATACCACTAAGTGGTATGACCTCCACATCCCTCTCACCCCTGATGTTTATGAGCCCAACAACCGCCGAGTAGGCAATATTACCATCCCAGTAAACACCGCCACTAACGTTGTAATCCCTAGTGGCCACGGCATCCCCAGGCAATACGATCTGCCTATCACTTACGTACAGAGGCATAATTAAGATAATCCTGTGGGTTCCCTATTTTATTTTTAATCCCAAGCTAGTGCTATGATGTGGAGACTATCTTAACATCGCCAGAACCGTGGGTTAATTCATTAACCTTGGCAATTATCGTATCCTGAAGCCCAGCGGGAACCTCAAGCTGCATCACCAACGAGCCATCACCCTCAAACCTCTCCTTAACCACCCTACCCATCCTCGACAGCGTATTCCTAACCTTATGGGCATGCTCAGCGGGGGCCCTAATCTCGAGGACACTAACGGCCACCTTAAGAGGCAAAACCCTCTGGAGAGCCTTTATTATGGCGTTCACCTGCTCCTCCACGGGCTTAAACGGGTCTATGGCGACATCGATCTGCTGCATAGCGGCCTCAACCCTCTGCGGAGGCACTGGGGTCCTAGTCCTAGTGTCTATGCAATTCCTACTAATCCAATCAATTACCTGCTTCCTCTTCTGCTCAATGAGTCTCCTCCTCTGCTCAGCCGTGAGTGGCAACTCGCCATTCTTGACTATGAACTCAGCCACCTTCCTGGGGTCTGTAGTCCTGAAAACCCTCATTAACGACTCCTCACTCGCCCTGAGACCCTTCCTGGCGTCCTTATATATTGTGTCCGTTATCAAGACTTATCAATGCTCACAGACTTACCAAGCCTCAGGTCAAGGGCCGCGTCTGGGTCAACAAGTATCTCGAAGACGTAGCCATCCTTCTCATACCTGGCAATTACATAATTCCTCCTACTCATATTCATCTAGTCCTATGCAGGGGAATTTTTAATTCTTCCACAACATGGCCTACGGAGTCCTCCACTTGGCAACCCTCAGGGTAAGCAATGTACCGACAATACACCAAGCAGCACTGGAGATGTATGCAATGCCTATTTGTAGCGCGGAATAATGCGTCACACCGACGGCGTTTTGTATAACCATGGCGGTGGCCGAGGTCGGCACTAAATACGCAACCCACCAGGCACTGCCTAAGTACGTGGCCGGGTAATAAACAGGGGGCAGTACGCCGAGCACGAGCGTTAGTAGGCTGACGACGGCCCAGGTATACCTAATGTATGTGAATAGAGTCGATGAGTAGAAGGCTATGGAGGAAGTAGCGTACCAAAGGAGCACTAACGAAGCCGTAATCTCCAGGATACCCAACAAATCAATGGTCGTCTTAAGCGCCATTAATACCGCGAATAAGACAATGCCGGGCAGTGTAAATATGACCTCACTAAGTGCGAGGCCTATGCGTAGGCCAGTGGACTAGTTGGCGTAGCCACAATAATCTGCTGGAACTTAAGTTCAAGCCTATAATAGGCAGCGTCGCCGATCAGGCCGTGCCGCTTGATAGCATTGTCCAGACGAGACCGCCGATTATGCCCATGGCCATGCCAATACCCCGGTAAAGCACGGTGAGCAGTATTAACAGGGAAATAGCGTTGCAGGGTGGATACGGTCCAAAGCGGCGACCTAAGTATCGGCAGTAACCCATTAAGCCAGGCAAGCACCAGGACAGCCCTTAACTGATGTCTTAAACCACCCTCAACCTTCCTCATTCTCCTCACCCCAGGACCTTATGGTCACGAGCACATAATGCTCAAGGGACTTGGGCGAGACCCTAATGGCATCATCCCCAACCTCATTGAGGGAATCCACGAAGGAAAAGCATGAAGAGCCAACCCGAATGCACGATCCATTACTCATGGATGCCGGATACTCAACAACGTACTTACCAGGCAGTTATTAACGAGCTCGCTAGGCCTGCCACGCGATACTATCAAGCCACTATCTATCAGGAAAACCATGTCCGATATTTGCTCGGCCTCCTCAATATAATGAGTTGTTAAAAATATCGAAGCCCCACCATTACTATACCGCCGCAGTGAATTCCAAACAATTCGCCTAGACGCCGCGTCAAGCCCTACTGTTGGCTCGTCAAGAAACACAACCTCGGCATTCGAGGCGAGTACAGCGGCGACCAGGACCCTCCTAGTCATGCCACCGGACAATTGATAAATGGGCGTGTTCCTAAGTCCCACAGGCCAAGTTCCTCAAGTGAATCCCTCGCGGCCTTCCTCGCATCATTCCTAGGTAAGCCACGAAGCAGTAAGTATGAGTAAACAAATTCTTGAGGCGTCATGTAGGATATGGGCCTAGCGTCCTGCGGAATCACGGCAATCCTACGCCTAACCTCAGAGGCTTGACTAACGACGTTGAAACCAGTGACATAGGCCTCGCCACCATGAGGCATTAACTCGGTCGTTAATATCCTAATGAGTGTTGTTTTACCGGCACCGTTTGGGCCCAGCAATGTGGCTATCACGCCATAACCAACGTCGAGGTCTATACCCCTTAAAACCTCCCTGGCCCCGAACCTCCTTCTTAATCCCCTAACCATTATTGCCTGCATTTACATGGCTTGTTGAGGGACCTCAAATTTAAAAAGGGTTCTATGCATATGCCGTTTAAATGGGCGATCCAAGGAAGCCAAGGAAGAAGTACTTGGGCGGTAAGCCAAGGAGGCTTTGGAATAGGCAGTTGCTTGAGGAGGAGCTTAGGCTAATTGGTGAGTATGGCCTCAGGAATAAGAGGGAGCTTTGGCTCGCGAGGACCATACTCAGGGAGATAAAGCATAGGGCTAGGTCACTATTGTCAATGCCCACCGAGCAGAGGCTAAGTTGGAGGCCGAGTTTAAGGCGAGGCTGTTTAAGGCCGGGTTCATACCAGAGCAGGACATACCACTCGACGCCGTGCTATCGCTAGATGTTAGGGCAATACTGGACAGGAGACTACAGACCATAGTCTATAGGAAGGGCCTGGCGAGGACTATTTATGAGGCAAGGCAGTTGGTGACTCACGGCCACATAGCGGTTGACGGCAGGGTTGTTAGGTCACCAGGTTACTTAGTGCCTAGGGAGCTTGAGGACAGGGTGACCTACGCAATGACAAGCCCAATACTAAAGAGATTATTGACACAGCCACAGCAGGAGGCGCAGCAGGCTCAAAGCCAATCAACCTAAGGAAGGTTTTATTCAAGTTCATAGACTACACACCGTGGATGCATCATTAATCCTAGGCGTCATTGGACCCATAGTTACTATTGTTACGATTTTGGGTACGACGCTTTATTGGCTTGGTGGTAAGTTTAGGGAGATTGACATGAGGTTCCAGCAGATTGACGAGAGGTTTAGGCAAATCGACAGAAGGTTCGAGGAAATAGATAAGAGATTCGAAAAAAATTGACGAGAGGTTCGACAAGTTAGAAAAGGACCTGAAGAGCTATGTTGATATGAGGATTAATGAGTTGAGGAATTACGTTGATGAGAGGTTTAATCAGGTTAATACGAGGATTAGTAAGTTGGCTGAGGCATATAGTGATTACCAGGAGTTCTTCGTTGAGTACCTCACCGCCGAGGGCTTGTTAAAGGCTGAGAAGGCCGCAATGCTCCGTAATGAGGCTAGGAGGGTCATGAGGCTGGCCGCCTCCGGCAACCCATTGAGTAAGGAGGAGTGGGATAGAATTAAGGAGCTTCTTGATAAGGATGAGTTAACGCTTGAGGAGGCCCTTGAACTCCGTGAACTGGCTAGGAAGGTGGTTAGGGAGTACGGTGAGTACCCAGAGGCCTGGAAGCTTCATATATACGCGAGCATAATGGTTGGAGAGGCCATTAGGAGGCAATCACAGCAGCAACAACAGGGACAGAAGGAGCAGGAAAAACAAAGGCAGTGCTGATACACCAATTTTTTTAGTGCTAATACAGCAGTGCCCCCTCCTCTTCCTAACCAACCTGCCAGTGCCTGGATCAACCACTAGGTTCAGCGTCTCCAGAGTCATCTGCTCAATGAGGACCTTATCCAAGCCCTCAATCATCGTCACAGGCACGACCTTACTACGGCCCTCAACCTATATCAACGCAGCGCTCGCCACATACTCAACCTCACCCCTAGCGGTCTCGGCAACATCCCTATAGAACATGGGTAACTTTAACTCATCGGCCAATTCCCTGGGCACTGCCGTATCCGTAGCGCCGGTATAGACCAAGGCATCCACATCCTTAATTACGGAGCCGTCCAGCGAACCAATCCTGGCCCTAACCCAGACCTCACCCATGGCCATTTAAACACATTGAATCAGACAAAAATAAGTCTTTAGTCCTTACCTAAAAGACCCTAACGGCACTCCTCAGGAACCACGCATATGGCGGCTTATCCCTATCCCTAGCATTAACGACCTTAACATCGAATAGATACGCCAAGTCGCCAAACCCATCCTCGATCTCCTCTATTACCCTGACCTTAACATCCAATGGGTCACCCCTATCAATCACCAGTAGGATATCCACGTCGCTCGAGCCCGTGACCCTACCCGCCACCACGGAGCCAAAGACGTAACACTCAATGCCGTACTTCCTAAGTACTGGCGAAACCTCATTGATTAACGACCTCCAATCCCTGAGCAGCCTAATCCTCCTCATAGGCTCCATAAACTCCTCACCAACACCACCCCCTAACTGATTAGCCACGAGCCCCAGTAATGACCTAATATTGTGCGTCCTTGGCGGCTCAACCCCGAGCTTTATGAGTAACGCCTTAATTGATAATTGGGCAGCTATCTCGGCATTAACCGCCGCGGCGTTGTAAACCCCCTCTCAAAAGATACCCTGGCAACCACTATGTACTCCTTAGCCCTCCTCATGAAGTCCTCAGCAACGTCAATGCTCATGGAATTATCAAGACATTCCTCCTTCATCCAGGGTAATAAACCTATTGATGCAAGGCCAAGAGCAGCACGCCCATCCTCTCCAGCCGCCATGGTTGGGTCTATCCTCAAGCTGAAGACTTCCAATATGGTCACCCCAATGAGCACCTGCTTGATCTCATCACAAACCAAAGCCACGTTAGTCCTCTCCTCACCCATCAACCCAATAACCGCCACGTCCTCCTCAAGCATGGTCTCGCCCTCTCACCATCATTATCCTAACATGCCTAACAGTACCGGCAATACCAAGCTCCTTAGCAACCTTCCGAGGAACCACAGTATACGTGACGCCCGTATCCACAGATGCCCTGAACCTGCCAACTCCCTTACTACCAATCACCTCAATATCACGTATACGTTCCCACAATTAACCTGGAGTCATTTGCTCGTTAATACGGGTTTCGGAAAGCTTAAGTATTGGGGGTGATACTTGCTCTTCAGTACCGAGCCAAAGACGTCGCTGGATGAGCTCTTTGACAGGGAGGTTGAGGTGGAGAGGTTTAGGAGTGGCCTTAATGAGCGGTTGGTCCTTGTGCTTGGGATTAGGAGGGTTGGTAAGTCCAGCCTTGTGCTTTCTGTCCTTAATTCCCTTGGTATTGACTACGTATTTATTGATGTTAGGAAGCTCTACGACAATGTCTCGAGGAAGGTACCTGCGGGGAGAATATACAATGAGCTAATGTCATCACTGGGCATGCTTAGCTTTTGGGAGAGGATTAAGGGAGTCATTAATGAGATTGACGTGTCCCTCGGACCCATTAAGTTTAGACTTGCCGCTTCGAGGATCAGGGATGGGATTGCGAGGATCCTTGAGACAATCAATAGTGCTGGTAGTCATGTTGTGCTCGCCTTCGATGAGGCTCAATACCTTAGGTACTCAACGATTGGTCTCAGACCACTACTGGCGTACGCCTATGATTACCTTAGGAACATAACTTTCGTACTCACGGGCAGCGAAGTTGGTCACCTGCACGATTTCCTGGGACTCAACGACTCATCATCAGAGCTTTACGGTAGGTATTACTTCATCATTGAGCTTAGGCCATTCGATAGGGAGAGATCCATCGAGTTCCTGAGGAGGGGTTTTAGGGAGTTGGGCATTAACGTGGATGATAAGGTCATTGAGAGGGCAGCCGATGAACTGGGCGGTATTGCGGGTTGGCTTGTTTACTTTGGCGGCTTTACCCCGAGAAGGGTGAGGACGCGATTAACGAGGTTAAGGAGATCGGTGCCAACCTAATTAGGACTGAGCTTGAGGAGTTGTTCTCGAGGAGTCAGTATTACCGGTACATAATGGAGGCGGTTGCCGTGCTCAGCAGGGCTAGGTGGAGCGACATCATGAAGTACCTAATGGCTAGGGTTGGTGAGAGACCAACCAACGCAACACTGTCCAGGGACCTAAACAACCTGATTGAAATGGGTTTCCTCACCAAGGATGGTGATTGGTACAGCATCCCAGATCCAATAGTTAGATACGCCGTGCTTAAGACGAGGTAGTTAATTACGGCATCTACAGTTTTTCATAAATATTCTCTCGCTTGTCTATGGCGATGATCCGTATGATACGTTGTTCATGGATTATTTTATAAACTATCCTATAATCACTGACCCTTGCTCGGCATAATCCCCTGAGTGTTCCCTTAAGCTCCTTCTCGCAAATTGGGTTGCTGGCTAATTTCATTAATCCTCTCTAGGATCCTATCACGCGCATCATTAGGGAGATCCCTCAATGACCTCTCTGCTTCTCGTGAAAACTCCACCCTGTAACTATTCATTGCTTAATCACACCCTCCTCCCTCAATGCCTTGTAAGTCTCGTCACTAATTAGTAGGTCTAGCGTATCTATGTACGCATCAAGCTCTTCCGCGTATGCCCTAGACCACTGGGCGAGTGTATCAAGGTTCTCCCTTCTGAACTCCTTAACAATGCCCAGCACCGCGTTTGTTGCTGAGTACCACGCGAACATTGTAGCCATTAGGTAAGCCGACGCCTCACCAGCCTCATTAAGTGCTCGTTTGTTAATCCTACTCATAAGCCCATCAAACCCATGCCTAACCATGTTATCCATGACCCACTGGTCATGCTCAATGAGTATGGATAATGCGTAGATGAGGTCCTCGGCACGTGGGTAATTGGTTGACCTAATCGACCTAGCCAATTCCTTACCAAGTTCCAACTCGACTCTGCTAAAGTCATTAATGCTGATTCTCCCCAAAGCAATGTTGCTGGACACGTACTGAGTTAGCTTGATTGTTGGGTTTATGATCTTAACCGTGAATGTTAATAAATTAGTTAGAAATGCATTGCTGAGGTTATCGGCATTCAAGATAGTACGAACATCATTATCTAACGCATCCCTAAAGGCACTCAAGGTACTATCTATTAAATCCCTTGGTATGCCCAGGCAGTCACGTAATCAATGGGTTGCTTAACAACTAATGCCAGCTCCACCAAGCCCCACAGGCCTCGGAATCAGGTACTGCTGCAATACAGCCATACCAAACACTATTTGCAAACTCCCTGTATAAGGATTTTGCATGCTAAAGGAATTTAAATTTACTAAAATAATTTCATTCGTCCCCACTGGTTACCTGACTCATGATGGGCCAGTGGGGCCCCAGCCCCGCGGGGGACCGACCATTGATACCCCAAGGATGGGACAGTCCCGACAGTAACCGACCAATGATTAGGGTCACTGAGATGCGGGGAAGCGGGGCACAGCCAATGTTTCCACATTAAATTTAGCCTAATTCCTCTTAAAAATCATTCTCGGCTCAGGCCAATGCCGGCCATTGTAGTGTCTTATTAATTGCGCTGGTAATGACTTAATGATGAGGAGTAGGGGTTCACTATCGACAATACTCGCCGGAACACTAGTACTAATTGCCCTACTCATGGGCATTGGCATCGCCATTGAGGTTATGTCCACAGTAATAACCCTGGAGAACCTAGCCGCAAACCACGTGAACACGGTGGGCAGGGCAGCCGCAACGTACAGCGGCCTAATAACGCAGGGAGCGCATTAATAAGCACCAAGTCCTGTGACGGTGATCGGCGCCGTGACGCCGAACGGTTTTGAGGCAGTTAACCTAACGACTTATGATTATGTAAATAACGGCACAGAGCCCGAGCTACTACTAACCAATGTTGGGCCTGTGATGCTCGACCCAACACAACCAGTTACGAATAACCCAACCCCAGGCACTAACCCAATTAGCTACTACCTATACCACTGGGTCTCGGCAGTAATAACCACGGGGCAGAACCAACAAAGCCAATACCCAGGGGTCATAATAACACTGGGCAATAACTACTACCTACTACACATAGACCCCAACTACATAGTCGGCCCATTAAACAGCCTAAACACATACATAACCAAGGACTACGGCATTGGGCAATGGGGCTGCCAAGCATTATATGGGGGCATGGGCGTCGGTGGTTCATGGACCACATGCCCAGCGCCACCACCTGGGCCAATAAGCACGGCCGTGTATAGCGGGTACTGGCCGCAGGTAGAGATTAACCCCATTAATAACACGGCAATAGGCATAGACATAACGTTCCCCAAAGGCACGGGCTTCATTAGACAACCACAGTACTTCACCCTTTACGTACTAAGCCAGGACAGCGCTGCTTGGCTAAGCCCAACATGCCAGGGAACGCACATAGTAACTCAGTGCACCTTCGACATGACCTGGATACAATACCCAAACCAACAGGGTATTGCATGCTACAACCACGGCTGGACCTGGTGCACACTGCCACAGCCAGTGACCTACAGCATCGTGATTAATATGAACCAGGAATTACCTAATAGGTACTACCTAATAATGGTAATTACTTACCCACAGGGATACCCAAGCCAATGGTTCATATGGAACATCACAGGCACAACGCAGAACTACCCAGTATGCTCGATGCACCGGGCCAACCAGCATTAATTGAAACGCCGAGCTAGTACGTAATCAATCAGTTCTTCAATAAAATGCAAACAACTATATATTAACCATGGCCTTATAAATATTATATTTATTTGTTCCATGAAACGAAGAGTTCCACGAAGCAGTTTAACGGCCTTTCCAAACGAGTCCCTTATAAACCCAGCCATGCAATGGAGTGCGATGACCAGGTCCAAAACCAATTGGACACTACCTAAACTAATAATACCAGTAGTAACTCTACTAGTAATAATAGGAGTAGTTGCAGGGCTGGGACACCCAGCCCTAGCGCAAATAACGTACGGACCCTACGGACCAGTGTCAGTGCCACTACCGCCAAGGACCTACACCTACACCCTATACTGGAACCTAACAGACGCAAGGCTCGAGTACGGAGCAACACCAACATCATGCCCATCAGCATGCTACACCAATCTAATTAATTACATGGCTCCCTGGTACTTCACCGCGGGTAAGTCCTTCAGTATATACATAGCTAATGCAAGCGACGTCTACTACTACACAAGCAGTGGTTGGCAGCTCGGCTCACCAATAACCATGACCGCTACGGCTACGGCAAACTCAACGGGTGGCGTCACCTGGACGGTAAGCACAACGCTAACTGGCGGTATAACACCGAACCAGGTCTACGCAAACTGGACAGTCGTGGTTGTACTAAACGGCTACGGAGGAGCCAACTGGATGGTCTTCAACGTAACATCAATATTCATGGACCTAGCAGACCTAATGGGCAACTTAACGACCGTGAGCACCGACAGCTACATACCAGTATCACCATCAATAGCCCAAAGCCTAATACCACAACTATCAACAACCTACACCGGCACGTCCTCTGACTATCCAACTATCGGTGTCCCATGGAATTCATCAATAACCTCAGAGCCCTACGTAGCTTATCCGCTCTTCAGGCCGGTCTATGGCGGAACACCGACAAGCTACTACGTCGTGCTTCCGGACCTATACTTCTTCTTCCTATACGTTGGTGCAACAACGAGTAACTCAGAAATACAGCCATTATCACCAACATCACAGCTGGAGGCATCGGTAACCCTGGGCACTGGCGTCACCGTATTCGGACCAACCACCTACAACAGCACGGTGAGTGGTGTTAGCCAAGCCATATATGGTTACTCATACACGGGCTTCGGCCCAATCTACTACGTGACCAACGAGTTCAGCGGCCTAAACTCCGCAGACCACAACTACCCAAGCGTCACTGCACAACCAATAACAATAACAGTGAGCGAGGTCTACCCAAGCGGCCAGTCAGTGGTCCTCTACAACTACACAACGGCGAACGTAAATAACGCGACAACGCCGGAGTCATTCAATGTGGCCAAGGCCTACACTTGGAATTACACAGGCACTTCAGCTATAATTAGCTTATCAGCGCTGTGCAATACCACTACCACTGGTGTTGACCCAGCATTGCTCGTTGGTGTACCCGTCGTTGAGTTCTACCTTGGTAATGTCACTGACCTGAAGGGTAACCTAATAATTGGTAATGCCACGTACATACCCAACCCAATACTTGCGGAGAAGCTATACGTTAAGTGGTTGCTCGCAACGACGCCAACGGCTACCGTAGTCAGTGAGAATTACCTGCGCTACTACGAATCAACACCAGCCTACTACCCGTGGGCTACTTCAGCGGCACTGGGCCTGGAGCGCCATCCTTATCGCCAACTGGATTCCCAACCCCAGAGCTCTACATATTCTATGAGAACCAGCCGGTGTTTACGGCCTCGATATCTATTTCAAGTGGGTCAACGGTATCTCAGGTAACTGTGAATAACATAACCGTGGCTTAATGCCCGTCTTCATAAACATAACCCAGTATGCATCTGGAGTTGCTGCGGCTAATCAGTTACCGCTAAGTCCGAACATAGTGCCGTACCTGACGATTTACTACACCTTCTCAACAACGCCTGTGATAAGCTCAACGCCATCAGCAGGTGCGGTCCAGGGTATGCTATACTACGAGGAGCAGGTGTGGACCAACGAGACAACCTATGGAACCTACTTCCCGGCCGCAATAGGTCAGTTCCCACCGTTTGAGGAATCATCAATATCCGGCGTGCTTGTAACACCTGAGGTTGATTGGTTCGTGGCGCCGCTACTTACGGGTAAAATAACCGTCTCAGGAACTGGGTCAGTTACTACTAGCCCATCAATAACAGTAACATCACAGCAGGTCTACTACTACACCTTCTGGCTGCAGTACAATGGCATGACAGTGGGCTACGGAATATTCGAACTTGGTTACCAGCCGGGCAGCATCTATAATGAGCAGTACAAGATGGCAACACCAGAGATGCCGATATTAGACGTGTACCCAGTCAGTGAGGGTAACACGACATTACTGTCCTTCTATGACAATGCCACCGAGCTTGCCGTAATGACGCCGACCGGCGTAACGCCAAGTGGCACCATAGTCTTTGCCAACGTGACTGTGGAGAGGGCCTTCATAGCAGCGACATACACCGTCTATAACGTGCAGTTCCTCAATCTATGTAATGATACTATAACCGCTGGTACGGTCTACGTAAGTGAGTTAACACCAAGTGGTGCAACGGTCTCATTACCGCCGGTGCAGTTGAGTTCGGGGGCCTATATCATGAAGATTACGGCACCAATGGCTCTGCAGATATCCTCAGTATCAGGCGCACCATACATAGTGACCGCATCGCCAAAGTTCAACTTCACGTTGAACTTCTACGGCTATATAATGCCGAGTGTAGGCTATACCACGAGGCAGCCAGAGTATAACTATGTGCTGACACCAGGAATTATTAATGTGATTTACTTCCCACTAATTGACATAAACATACAAATACTAAGCCAGACAACACCGCAGTACCCACTGTGGGGCTTCGCAGTCAGTGTCTACAACTACAATGGAACATTCGAGATGTGGCATGCAATAACTAACTCGAGCGGTCTCGTGTACGTAATGAACGTGCCACTCAACGCCAGTTACATACAGCCGCAGGGCAAGGCGTACGTGATGCTTAAGGTGAGGACGATAAGCCCAGCCACGGACAGCGCCTACTCGTACGCCCAAGTATCGTATGAGTACGGACAGACTTATGAGAACTACACAAATGCAATGAATATACCAAGTGGGTACTACGCATACACGCTGGGTACTAGGGGTCCATTTGATGAGGACTTGGTAATCTACTACCAGCAGTTCTCAGTGCCTGTAACAACGACATGCGGCCAGGTGTTTAATGTCACGGTGCCCGTGGAGACATTGAACATATACGTAACTGACCTGAAGGGCAACGTACTGAGCAGCCAGCCGGTTTACCCATGCGCCACGCCGAGCTACTGCCCAAGCTTCTACTACAACGTTACGCTGGTCATTGCCGACCAGTACAGTCCATACGACCTAGCCAGCCAGTGGGCAACATCAATGCCAGCCTTCACATTCTATAACAACCTAACCGACTTCAGGGTTGTTGGGCAGACTTGGATGCAGCCTGTCTACAAGGCATTGGAGAGTGAGTTCGAGTCGTTAATGAATACCGCCACTTATGAGTACCAGTACGAGAACCTAAGCTTACCGCTATACGCAATGTGGTACACCGGTAACTACAGCTACTACATACTAGCTGCATTACTGGCCAACTACAGCACTGCATCACCGTATGCAGTGTTCAGCTTCCCATCAATAGTGCCGCATGAGGCACAATATTCGTAAGGCTATTCATGCCAGGACAGGTATTCCCAATGAAGGTCTACTACCTAGGGCAGGAGGTATTCAATAACCTAGTCCCAGTGCCACAGCCCAACGAGATTGCCGTGGTGACGCCAAACGGGCAGGTGCAATACGTGACGAGCTACACTGTTTATGAGGGTGGCCAGGCGGTCTCAGTACCGCCGGGCAGCATAGTCATTGAGACCAGCGTCTACCCAGTCACCTTCAACATAACCAGCAAGAGCGGACTATACCCAGTAGGCAACACCTACTTAGGCCTAACATTCACTGATGTGCTCTACAGGGAGTACGTAATGCCAGGAACAACGCTGGGCACGTCGACGGCCCAGCAGTACATAAGCAACATACTATATCCATTTAGCGACGCAATCTCAGCTAATTCAATGGGCTACAGCTCAGGAATACTAACGCCGAGTGAGATTTACGCGATAATGAATAATGGCACGTACGCAATAGTCGAGACTTACGGTGCGACAAAGATGGACTATAACCCGAGGACGGTTTTAGGCTATGAGCCGGTTACCAACTACTACTCAATGGCCGGTTACGTACTGCCTAACCTAATGGGCTTCTTCGTCAACTCCAGCAGCCCAACAATAGGCCTAACACCGCTATACATGACGAGCATATTCCCGAACGTATTCAGCTCAACACCATCTATCGTGGTCTTCAACCTAACAATGGGTATACCAACATACTCAACAATACTTGGCACGACAGCGACTGCTTACCCCAACGACACGCTACTATACGCAC
This sequence comes from Vulcanisaeta sp. JCM 16159, assembly GCF_001316265.1. GTDB lineage: Archaea > Thermoproteota > Thermoprotei > Thermoproteales > Thermocladiaceae > Vulcanisaeta. The sequence goes on from NZ_BBDN01000003.1 coordinate 201,516, forward strand.
CAAGCACGTCCTACAGCGAGTATAGATTATTGATCAATGAGACACTGCTGCCGCCAACCTACGTATCGCTCAATGGAACGAGTGGACAGCCATCAGCAACACTGCTAGAAACAATATATCCAACAACTTATGCTGCCGAGATTTCACAGCAGTACTACTCAGTGCTGAACTTCACGTATGTAATTCCATCAAATGTATACCCAGCAAGCTATAGGCTGTGGGAGGCCTACATAAACGCCACTGGTATGTCATCAATAACCAACGCCACAATAGGCATATACGCAGCCAACGCCACTGGTTGGTACTTCGTATATAGCGTTAATGAGACATCAACATTCCAGGAGGCAATGACAAGGACAATACCGCTATACCTACCACTGAATGTAGCCGAGATAGAGAGTACAGTAGAGGGCGCTAATGCCATTGCAGTAGTGCTATATGTCTACGGCAGTGGCTCACTGTACATATTACCACCGGCAGCGGCTGCTGATCACGTACACGTGCAGTACCCAGTACTAAGCACTGGATTCGGCGGTACAGTCGAAGAATACACATCAGTTAATCTATACGTGAATTCCACAGGCACAGGTACAAGGACAATAACGTACTCATACCCAGTCCCCAACACTGAGTGGTACCCATACTTCGGAAGCCCACTGACAGTTGTAATACCAGTACCAAGCAGTGGTGAGGCTGTTTTCGACCTACCATGGTGGGCACCAACGACCGGTGCCTACGGCACGAGGATCGCCAGGTTCTGGGTCATGGGTGCAACAAGCGGTAGCTACCTAGTAACGCCGAACATTGGTTATGGAACCATAACAGCAGTAATAACACCAAGCCAGTACACAGCAACCGCACCATCACCACTGCCTGAACTGGCAATAAGCAGTTATGTGCTGTTGAACTACATAACGCCTGAGCAGGGAGCATCGACGGTCTACACTGGCGAGATACCGACAGGCACGGTATCAAGCAGCGGCTCACTGTACATGACTGCGATCGGCGCTGGTACAGGCGGTACATCAGCCCAATGCTAATGTACGATACGCTATTCCCAGAGAACCTGTGAACGTGACAATGAGTACTATGCCGGCCAGTGGCGTGTATAACATTAGGACGATTGCCCTGGAGAGCGTTGACATATACAACAACGCCTCATTCCCAATATTCGTGACTGGCTTCACATACTCGTCAGCAGGAAGCAGCTACCCACTGAGTGTACCAACACTGAGGTTGCCCCAGGAACAATTGCGGAGATACCTGCCCAGTACATATATGGTAGTAGCTATGAGTTCTCATCAACATGGTGTGACCTAGGTAACTACACGCCATACATACCAGACCTATCAGCCACCTTCTACTACACACCACCCAACGCCACCTTCTACCTAGCCAATGGCACGCCATTACCATTCACTGTGTACCCGAACGGCACAGTCACCATTGGAACGCACACCTACAGCATAAGCCAACTGGAGGTACCGCTGCAGTCACCAAGCATTAACTTCACAACGCTATATGCAGGCAGTGAGTTGGATAATGTGAATACGACCGTGGCTGTACCGCAGTACCCAACTGCAACGCCGCTATTCGGTGAGTACTACTACAACTACTCAAGTTCGATAGTTGGCGCTCAGGCAATATACTATGACCACAAGGCATACCCGGTCAATGGTGCGTGGGATATCGCTGGTTATGTAGGTGTTCCATCAATACCGAACCTACTACCAAGTGCGAGCAGTGATACTGAGGCTAAGATGGTGTTCACATACCCAACAATACCACTGGCCGCAATTGAGGACTGGGACGGTAGGCCACTGCCCAACCAGATGGTCGTTGAGTACGGAATGGGCACAACACCGGTGCTCTGCGCAGGCACTGCACCAATAGCCATTGACTTCAGCGGCGTTAATGGGCAGTTACTGCAACCACTACCTGCCGGTAATAGGACCGTGGTGTATTGGTACGACAGCTGCCTACTGTACACAATAACTGGCGGCGCTTACCCATTCATCAACATATACGACACGAGCATACAAAGCGATGTGAATAATTTAGGCAACCCAGTCTTACAGGCGGCTGTTGAAACTCACGTGGTGCCGGCCACAATATACCTAAAGAGCGCCACAGGCACTGGAATACCCGGCGCCCTAGTTGTTGTGTTTGACCAGCCAACAATGGGTAATGAGTTCCTAGGCTTCAACATAACGGCACTGACGGTTCAATAACACCCGTTGACTACAGGATATACCCACCAGCCACGAGCCAGCTACCACCAACCAACTACTACGTAGTCGTGTACTACAACGCCACTGGTGCACCGCTGACGTGGCAGGAGATACAGCAGGCAATAAGCAGTGGAGAGCCGCTTTACCTAGTGCCCGTGTTTGAGAATACCTTCAGCATACAGAGGACCGTGACGGCCACAGAGGCCATCGAGTCCTTCACACTAAGCAACATACTGACCACGGCGAACATAGTCGTTGTACTATCGAGCTTCGGCCCAGCGCCAGGTGTTACCCTGAGCTACAGCGTATCCGAGCCTGAGTGCCCAGTGACCATATCGACAATATCAACACCAGCCACAATCGTTGGTCATACATACACAGTATCGCCATTGGTGCCGTCGCCAAGTACATGCACAATGACCACGGCAATCAAGCCCACAATGGCTACAACGAATGCGCAGGGACAAGTGTCGACCAGCACGTTCGTGGTGCCAATATCGCCATTCACAGCCCAGGTAACTGTAACGGTACAATCATGGAAGGGCATACCGCTGGGCTACACCTACACCTACTACGTAACGAGCAGCAACGCATCAACGCCAATACAAGTGTCAATACCTGCCATTGAACTAACAGTGACTCCCGTTAGCGCCAGCGGCGCGCCACTGGGCACTGAGCTACGGTGAATGTAACGTGCCAGACACCGAGCGGTCCAGTTACAGTGGCTAGCGGCGTTGGTCAGCAGAACGTTGTGATACCAATACCGAGCAGCGGTTCAATAACATGCACAGTAACTGGCTATAGCTATGGAAAGAGCGCGAGCACCACGGTGACGCTAACGAGCAGCCAGGCCGGGCAGACAATGACGCAGACGCTGAAGATACCAGTGAGTGGGTACTACATACCGGGCGTGGGCTTTGTGCCTGTAAGCACGTTGATACTGCTGGCTGTGGTGATAATAATAGTGGTGATACTGATAGTGATACTGCTGATTGAGTACAGCAACTGGAGGAGGAGGAGACTAGCCGGCTTGCTGGGCCCGCCGAAGTAAGGGCCTTAAATACATAAGCCGCCTTAAAATCAACCCCCTTCCCTTCAAATCTTTTCTCCTTTTTCTTTCCCTCCCCCGGAACCAACAACCTTATATTCCAGTCCCGTGAGTTAAGTAGTAGTGAGTAGGGTAGATAAGGTCAATAGGGATGAACTGCTCAGGCTTCTCAGGGAGGATGAGGAGCTTAGGCTAGCGTGATGGGGCTTCTGGGCATTACTGACATTCAATTATCCCTTAGGCAGTTAATAAACGCCATTAATAAACTCGCGGAGGCCCAGACAAGGTCTGTCAATGCGATGCAGGGTATTGCCGAGGGTGAGGCCAGGATTACGGAGATGCTTGGTAAGGTCACCGACATGTTGGCTAAGATAAATGAGATGATTATGGACCTGGCGGAGACTCTGAGCAGGACCATCGACATGGTTGATAGCTTGCCAAGGGCCAGGAGGGGCTCGGCAGCGCCATTAAGCAATTAGCCGATGTACAGAGGGTTACCTGGGAGGCCGTTAAGCAGTTAATTGATGGTGAGGGCAAGGTACTCGACCTACTCAAGCAATCCCTCGACTCCCAAGGAAGACTTTGGCAGGAGGTTAAGAACCTGCAGGAGCAGGTCAAGGTACTCCAGGAGGGTCAGAACAACGTGTTAGTCGAGATAAGGAGGTTAGCTGAGAATCAGGCCGGCCTATTGCAGGAGGTTAGGAGACTTGTTGAGAGTCAGGAGGCCCTTAGGGCTGACGTGAACAAGCTTTGGGAGGATAACAACAAAATATGGCGGGAGCTTAATGAATTGAAGGTGGTTCAAACAAAAATGCTTGAGGAGAATAACAAGCTTTGGGAAGAGGTGAAGGCGCTTAGGGAGGGTCAGGAGAAGTTATGGCAGGAGGTTAGGGCTTTGAGGGATGACCAAAACAAGCTATGGCAGGAGAATAAGAGGATAAATGAAAACATTGAGAGACTTTGGCGGGAAGTTGATGCACTAAGGGAGGTGCAGAACAAGCTCCTTGAGGAGAACAATAGAATTTGGCAGGAAATCAAGCATTACGTGAAGGCCAGGACAGGCTTTGGGAGAGGTATGATAGGCTTGATAGGAAGTTGTCGGCGATTGGCGCCAGGTGGGGCGTGCTTAGTGAGGACACCTTCAGGAGGGCTGTCGAGGAGCTGCTCAACGGGGCTGGTTATAGGGTTGAGAAGTGGAGTTACAATGACACTGAGGGCTACGTATTCGGCCACCCAAGCGTCGTTGACCTTGACATAGTGGTTAAGGATGACAGGGCCTTCGCCGTGGAGATAAAGTCCTCGGTGAGTAGGGGCGATGTTACGGCGTTTAAGCGCATTACTGAGTCTACGAGAGGGCCACGGGCAGGAAACTAGACGCCAGGTACCTAGTGACCTACTTCATTGGGGAGAGGGATGAGAAGGCAGTGATTGAGCTCGCAAGCTCCCTGGGGATAAGGATCATAGAGCCTGAGGAATTGACGAGACAGTGAGCGTGGTTTTCATGAGGCTTAGAAGAATCCTCGATTTACTGAATAAGTACTTAAGCGAATTCAGGGATGTGCGTAGGGGTGGTGGGAGTTTACGCAATTGAGAGGCTTGCCCAATTAACGATACAAGCCTTGCTGGACTTGGGTGCAATGCCTGCCATTGAGCTCAGGGGCAAAAGGCCTGAGACCTACGGTGGCATTGCTGATTACCTATCCAATAAACTTGACCTAGGCGAAGACTTAAGGAGGTTCTTGAGGGGTCTCGCCGGCTTTAGGAATGTGTTGGGTCATGGATACGCGGAAAATAATAGGGGCCTTGAGGAAGGAGGCATTTAAGGAGCTCGAGAGACTCAGCAACTTCATAGGCAGCGTTGGTGATCCAGAGCAGGTGGGCATTGAGGAGTTGAGGATTAGGTTAAAGCCCGTGTTCGAGAGGTACGGCGTTAAGTACGCGTTCCTATTCAGCTTGAGGGCCAGGGCTGGGGTGGATAGGGACTACGACATCGCCGTTTCAGCAAGCCTCAGGAGCGCCCTGGAACTCGGCGGGTTAATAGTGGATATAGCTGTGACGCTAGACGTAACCGAGGACCTGGTCGAAGTGGTACACCTAGGGAGCGCGGGTGCCTCAATCCTCTACTCAGTGATTAATGACGGCGTGGTGATCTACGGCAATGAGGACGAGGCCATGAACTACCTATGGAGGAGGTACCTAGAGTTCCTGGCCATCAATGAGTACGTAAACCACCCAGAAAGGCGCATAGCACCTAACAGAGCCAACACCACAGACAGAGGTCTCAACAAACTAATGACCAACCAGGACACCAAGCCACTGGATAATGAGGACTAGAACGCGAGCAAGCAATAGACCAATTCGAGAACTCAGAATTAATCAACAGCCAAACCCAGAAATAGCCAGATACCACCAAACAATTAATGATTAGTACCAACCATCAAGGCAATAAACAAAAACCATGAACAGGAACAAGGACCTCACACTGGCGAGGAATTCAATGATGGTTAACACGGCATAGGGAGGTCATTGAGCTGCCCCTGGCTTTAGTCTTCCTTGTTGTTTTTAGAAATTTCTAAACGTGGCCGGGGAATAAATAGTTAACATGGCCTGCCCGTGGTTGTGGATGGTTGTTTGAGTGTTTTGGCTTTTTATCTGCTTATTGGCCTTTCACTAGTTTGTTTATGTACTTTATCCATGGTGTTATTACCTCAGTTGTCTCTGGGTGTTTCTGTGTTGCTGTTGTTATTAATTCGGCTGTTGCCTTCATCACCTCCTCAATGGCGTTTATGATGGCTTCCCTGCCCAGCCTCTCCTCGGTTATTGCCTTCGTGATCTCTTCCATATATTTCAATTCCCTATTGATGTCTATTGCGCCCTAACCACTACCCTATTCGTCCTAGTCCCATACTTATAATGCAGCGGCTCCAGGTAATGCTGTGTGCCATCAACATGCACGGCCACGTAGTAGAAATTCAACCTCTTACTCACCCTGTAAATCCCCTTAATCGGTGCACCGCACCTAGGGCACCTACCCTGCATATCACCACTTATTTTAACTAATTAATTCAATTTTACATGAGTATAAATAATTAATTATTAATTAATAATAACTGGACTAAACTCCATGGTTATGGTGTGGCGGAGGCTGGGCTTAATTACCCTAGTTGTTGCAACAGCTGGGGTAACTTACTGTGGTTGTTACTGGGTTTATTGATCGTGAGGAGGAGTTGAGGGTTCTGGGCAGTGCGTATGCCTCGAGGCCCTGCCTGGTCGTTATTTATGGTAGGCGTAGGGTTGGTAAGACCAGGCTTATTCTTAAGTGACGCAGCAGGTCTGGTGCTAGGTGTATTTACTACCACGCATTTGTCGGTGAGGATTATGCATCGATGGCGTCATAGGGAGGTTATTCCTCGAGCCTGGCTCCCCACTCAGGGACGAAGCATTCTTCCTATTAGGGAGGGATTTAGGGAGTACTCAACGTATTACAGCGTCATTAAGACCGTTGCCTAGCTCGGTGAGTTGACGTGAGGAGGATTACTCATGAACTCGAGACCAAGGCCGTATACAAAACCACTCGAGGGTTATGAACATAGGCTCCACGTAATTGCTAGGAACCACAGCGGGTCCAGGCCTTCCAATGCGGATTTGGTGGCCATGGGCGACGTGCCATTCATGATGGGCAGTGGGGAGGACGTAGGCACTGCCTCATTAATGCGTTCCTATGACTCAACTTCCCTCTTTAACTCCATTAGTGCGTTCTCGAGTTCATTAGTCCATTTCACCCTTGCCTTCAGCTTCTCCACACGCCTAACCAACTCCCTCATGAGCAGTTTCACGTCTACCACGGCCTCCTCCCTGTTTCTGTATTTACTCATTGCCATGTCTGGGTCCGGCCCATTGTATTGATAAGCATGCAGGTTCAATGCGGTGCTCGTGACGAAGGACAGCCCCTCATGCCCAATTTCCTCAAGCATCTGCGACAGCGCCTTCATCCTACCTGTCGGTATCCTAGGAACAGCCCTTTCCATGAGCCACTTCCTCTCCTCCTCAGTCTTAGCTAACTTAATCAAATTATCAACCTCGAGCCTCAGCAAGGCTGCAAGCAAAGCCCTCCAAGCCTGAAACGCCTTACCCGCGGCGTTCCTGACAAGGCCCCTGGCCAGGAAGTCAAGGGCTAACCTAGCCTCGACCAAAGCCTCAAGCAGTCTAGCCGCTATGTAATCTTCCGTGGTTGGTTTAGGCAAAGGCCTCTCAAGAACCTCCACATCTACGCACCAATACCCAACCAGCTACTTAAATACTTATTTACTTATTGAGAGTTACTCACTTTCCTGTAGTAAACTCGTCGTTCTAGGCCTACCTCTACGGCACTTCACCACTCACACAATCACTAATTAATTATTCCTTACCCTCACTGCCCCAGTTATCTTTTGTGCTTCTTGGACCATCCTTTCTATGTCTAGCAGCCTCCTCCTGAATAATTCACTGTCAAGCTTTGCTTCATGGAATCCCCAGGCGCATAGGTAATTCGCGGTGTCCCAAGCCTCCTCAAACCACTTACCAGGCTTATCGGCTATTACCGCCACTGCCCTAGCAAGGTCAATCACCGTCCACCTATCCTCAACCCTACTCAATACGTCATTCAAGTCGTAGTGTTGGGCGAGGGCCTTAACAACCTCCTCAGCAGCCTTGTAAAGCTTCTCGCTGGCCTGCACGGGATCTCTATCAATCAACCCCTACCCTCATTCAAGTACTTAACAGCCAGCTCAGGCCTAGCCCTCACTGTCACCTCAGGGATTAGGTTTAAGGCCTTAGTCAACACCGTTATTAACAACTCCTCAACATCAAGACCCCTCGCCATGGTCTCCTCGTACAACTCCCTCGGAACCTCAATAACCATTGCGCACATAACAAATCAACTCCAATTCCTGAACGCAAATTATTAATCCTTATGTGCGTCCTCCGCAATGCCTCTCACAATTTCTATGTAATGGCACTTGCAAAGTTGCGTTTGCTTACCAATACAAGCCTTGTTTTTCACCAGTAAGTATGCGATATTTCCTTTAATAACTTGATGACGTGTTTAACCTCTGGGTAATTTCTAACATGAATGCAGTACTTAATCCCAAGCCTTTCACAGGTTTCTATGTTTTGCCGTGAATCATCCACGAATATTACCCTGTTAGTACTTACTATATTTACTATGTACTTAAGTTCCTGTTCTTTGCTGGCAAACCTTGGCCTACCAAGAACCTCCCTAAAGATGCTCAGTAATTTATGCCTCTCCAGGAACCTTATTACGGCCTTCTCAGACTGCAGCGTTGCAATGTATTTAGTGCCTGGGAAGGTTGTAATTAATTTCTTAATTTCATCATTTAGTTCGCTTGTCTTTACGGCCTCTAGTTCATGCCTCTCCACAAACTCATGCGCCAACCAGAAGGTTTGTGTTCCGTGGGTCTCCTCAAAGAGCTTGTTAATACTTACGACCCTAATGCCCAGGTACCTGCTGAGTTCCTCCCTCAATTTTTGCCAATCAATGTTTAGCCTGGTTATTACACCGTCAAAGTCAAGGACCAGTGCGTAGTTGGCTATAGTATCTTCCATAGATTACCATCCCCTCCACGCATTAGTAATACGCCGCTGTCCATCTGCCTAATTAGGTAGTGGTCGCTTGGGAATAGGTCATACTGAGGTAGGTCCCAGGGCAGTTCACCCCACATGCCAAGGGCCAGGTAGACATATGCCAGGTTATACCTCGGGTCCTGGTATGCCCTTGCCATTGAGAGGCCCCAGAGCGGTGCCGTTGTGTGCCACTTACCGTCAACCTCGGTAACCCTGAACCTACCATTGGGGTCTTCCTTCAGATCAACTGAGTAGAAGCCGTGGGGCTCGGGGTCAAGCGCAAGTACTGCCCTTACTCCCACCTTGTTAACCTCCTCATCACTTATTGTCCTAGCCACCGAGGGCGTGCCCGTTATACCAGACAGCGATATGTGCTTGAATGGATACTCAATGCGTTCTCTGGCGTAGGACGTAACTAACTTGCCTCTGTACCATAGCGAGTCGAAGGCCACGTCCCTACCAGGTAGGTATTCCTGGATTATGAAGTCCTCGATGGATGCCCTGCCCTGGAGCACGTTCAGCCTAACCCAGAGCTTCGCCTCCTCAGGGTTATTAACCCTGAGACTAAGTCTACCACCCGCACCATGCCTAGCCCTTATCCACAGTGGGCCTCCCAATCTGGAAAATGCCTCATCAATGTCATCCAAGGTCTTGATACTCATGGTCCTAGGCACGGGCACACCTGCCTGGTCATCTTATCAACTATCACGGCCTTATCAGGGGCTATTGACTCCGGGCTCGGTAAATAAGTCCTTACGTTAATTGGGTCAAGCAATCCCTTGTTACTCGCCACTACGTTAGCCTCAACACTTGGATGTGGGTGTAGAAACTCAATACCATGCTTCCTAATTATGTCCAGTATAGTGCTTAGGAAGTTTGGGTCATCATGGCGAGGGGTCCTATATCTGGCATCAACATTGGCGAAGTGTATATAGTATGGGTTGTGGTCAGTGCCCACGAGGTATAACCTCAAATCAACCTGGCTCTCCGCAAGTCTTAGGGCATTGACGAAATTCACACCGCCAATACCGCCAACACCCGTGATTAATACCCTGGCACTTCGCATTTCCCTCAACCTCAGTGGGTATAACGCTCGCTTTTATACCTAACCACATAAAGGTTCCAGGGACCACCGTTCCTATCCACGACGCTCAGGTATAGTAGGGCCTCGCCATCGTTCATCAGTAGTGATGGCGTATCTGCGCCAAGCACGGCCTCCCTACCGATGAATAGCTTGGATAGTTGGGTTGCATCGATGAGCACATACCTAAATGAATCACCGACATTATATGGGTGATCCATAATAAAGGCAACTATGTAGCCCTATACGGCTTCTGCGAGTAGTCGTTGGATGCTGACAATAGGTAATATGTGTCGCCAACCCTGTAGACAGAGGCGTTATGCAGACTGTGCCAGGGACCAGGGACTCCGGACCCACTGACCAGGGGTTTCACGGTTATGAAGTTACCACTAATGGAGAACCTAAGTAGGTATAGACTCCTTGGGTATGGCAGTATGTTGCTCACCACCAAATCAATCATGGGCCCCCTCATGTACACGTTACACCCAAGGTCAACCTCAGTCGCGTTACCGAAGACCTGCGAGGTAGCGATTATCGTCTCATCCTTAAAGCCGGAGTCCGGGTTCCCCGAAACGGCAAGCCTAACCCTATTACCCCTCTTCCTATCCACATAGACGAGGTAATACGAGTCACCAAACCTAAAGGGCGCCGCGGTTAACCCATCCCCAACCACAGTACCAACCTCCCTAAATGAAAAACCATCAAGCGACCTATAAAAAAACGATAGAACAATCCCGAGGACCACTACAGATAGAGGCATACAAACCAATTGAACCATCAAAATCTCTAAAAACAGAACCCCAAACAGCATAATTAGTAATGCCAACAAGCACAGGCCTAACCTCAACAACACTGCCAAACGGGAACATGGACATAACAACCCAAAACCAGGGAACACCCCCAAATAAAAACTAAACCCCATTAGAAATTTCTAAAACATTATACCTGAAATTACACATCGAATACTAAATCACTATGAACAATGAATCTATTCCTTAGGAATGTCGACCTTATTGGGAAGAACGCGTGGGTTATTATTACGTGATTTGGAACCCTAATGTGCGGTGCCTTACTCAACTCAAGAACGCCGTACTTACTTCTGAAACCTAATCCTAACTTCCAACCGTCAATGGTGGCTCTATACATGGTACAGTATTGATTAAGGCCTGCTTTACACAGTAGCCAAGAAGACCACTTAATCCTGGTATAATAAATGGGTACTATGTCATCATGCGTGGTTCTAACCATGGCGTACATTATAAACTTAGCCTAATTGGGTAATACTTGATAAAACCCGTGCCTTTCGTAGTCAACGATGCATAGTGAATACCTGCTTTGATAGGTACGTAGTACGAGGAATACCCAAAATTCCACAACCTAATGCCTAGCAACGCATCATCAGCATACAGAAACGTTTCATCGATAAAGGGCTTACCATCAAAGCCGGCAGCCCTGATGGCATTAACCCTAATAACCATATAAGAACCATCGGCGTAAGTGACGAAATGCATCTTATCAGCAGTCAAGCAATCAGACAATCCATGCCCACCGCATACGCTGATACTAGTTAACATATCATCAACAGCCCAACCAGCCGCATAAATCGTTTTTCCATCTCCGTAATAGATTAGTCCGCTTACGGCTCCCACCTTCTCGTCTCCCTCCATGTGCTCGATTAGTTTGGTTAGTGATTCCTGTGTTGGTATTAGGTCGTTGTTTGCGAAGGCCACGTACTTCGAGTCCGGGTCCCTGGCCTCCCAACCAACGTTCATACCCCCTGCATAGCCCAGGTTCCTCTCATTGCGAATAACCTTCACCCTAACACCACTTGGCCTATGCTCCTCAACAAACCTCCTAATACGCTCGAAACTACCGTCAGTTGAGGCATTATCAACAACAATCAACTCATAATCATCAAAATCAAGGTTAAGAAACGACTCAAGACTCCTAAGTACAATGTCAATAAAGCCCATACTATTAAAATTAAGCCATATGACTGAGGCCTTAACCACAGGTTGAGAGCGCCAGAGTATTTTTAAATTGTTAGCATCACATGGGTTGTACCAAGTGATTGGTATGAGTGAGCAGTACGTATTAGGTCGTGTTATCGTAATGCATTAGCTTTGAGTTACTACCTCATGCTCCAGTAAATTTATCAACCCATACCTATTTATCGCGCTCGCTATCCTACTGAGTTTCCTTCCACGCGTTGTTATTAGTAGTAATGCCAAGTGCTTATAGAGGGCTACACGTAGGTTGCTTAATAGCCCTATCATGTTCACGGGTTTTCCCGCCATTAATTGTCTCACCGTAGAGTAACCATAAAGTATTGCCCATGCACTTAATATTGTAAGTGGTGGTAAATGAATAAACGCTGAATAAAGCCTTGATGACCTATACACATGGTCAAGCCTTTCTACGTATGCATAGATCACATCCTTCCTACTTAGTGGCATTAGGTCATTTACCAAATGCATTATTGCATATTCCGATGGTAATTTCATTACTTTTCCATATACCCTTGGGTGTTCATGAATTATGCCTCTATACTCAATTCTATGTTTATTAAAAACCCGAATTTGCGGATCCGGAAATCCGGAATCAAGTATGAAACTTCTTGATTTAATGCAATAATTATATCTGTTAATCATTATTGCTGAGTAAATTACTCTCTATGGTGTGTTCAATTATTTTTCTCAAGTCCCTCTTTAATTTTGAGTTGAGTCTTTTATCGGTGTCTAAGTAAAGTACCCAGTCGTTTTTACACTGCCTAATTGCGAACGCTCTATCGGGCTCCACATAACCCCTTGGTTTTCTTTGGAATACCTTGGCTCCGTAGGACTTGGCGATTTCTACGGTGTCATCGCTTGAGTATCCATCAACAATTACAATCTCATCAACAACATTATCAAGCAAACCCCTCAACCAACGACCAGAATTCCTAGTAAAAGACACAAAACAAACACCAACCATCTAAATCAAGCTGAGGCATATTGCTTATATTTATTTAGTCCATAAAGCATCGTGTTTTATATGTTCTCCACTGTTGTTTTGGGTGGTGGTTGGGCTGGTTTGGTGTATGCCCTTGAGTTGAGACGTAGGTTTCTTAGCACTGATGTTCTTGTTATTGATAAGTCGACCCAGTTGGGCGGCTTGTTGAGGAGTGAGGCTGTTAATGGTTTTACCTTTGATGTTGGCGGTAGCCACGTAATATTCTCGGGCAATAAGGAGATCCTATCAAGGATGCTGGGTTTCCTCGGTAATGGGTTTGTTAAGCATGAGAGAAAGTCGTTTATTAGGATTGGCGATGCCCTAGTCCCGTACCCACTGGAGAATGGGTTATACGCACTTCCGCTTGAGGATAGGGCTGACGCATTGATAGCTTTCCTAGAGGTCCAGATGAATCGCGCAGTTGATTGGAGGCCTAGTAACCTTGATGAGTGGATACATGGGTTCTTCGGTAAGTGGATTGCCAAGAAGTACTTGGTTCCCTACAATAGGAAGATTTGGAAAAGGGATTTGAGGGAGATTGATGTTGACTGGGTCTATACGCCGGGTAGGCTTCCAATACCTGACTGGAGGGATGTGGTTAAGTCGGCGATGGGGATAGCTACTGTTGGCTATAGAGAGCAAGCAACATTTTATTACCCAAGCATTGGCGGTATTCAGACCCTATACAGTAGTGCGCTTAGGGAGGCTGAATCACTCGGCATAGCGCTCCTAAGCGGCTACGCCATTAAGAGCCTTAAGAAGGTTGGGGATGAGTGGATTATAAATGATGAAATTAAGGCTAAGAACATCATTAGTTCAATACCGCTTAACGAACTTGTTACATACATGAACGCGCCCGAGTACGTGATTAAGTTATCGAAAAGATTGGACTACAATAGGGTTTTAGTAATTGGCGTGGCCCTTAATAAGCCGGCGCCGGATCAGCACTGGGTTTATGTGCCTAATGAGGACGTGATTTTCCATAGGTATGCCTGGATCTCCAACTATAGCCCGCAGAACGCGCCAAGGGATAAATCCTCACTACTCCTTGAAATCACAATATCTCCGTGGGAGACCGTGAAGGAGGATTGGTTCGTTAATAAGGCCCTTAGGGACTTGATGAATCTGGGTATTGCTGGTGAGGGTGATGTCCTCTTTACTATGTATTGGCTTCATGAGTACGGCTACCCAGTGCATACTATTGAGTCGAACAGGGCCAGGAATGAGGTCATTAATTGGGTTAAGGAACAGGGGATCACCCCAATAGGTAGGTGGGGATGCTGGAGGTACTGGAACATGGATAAGGTATACGAGGACGCAACAAATAAGGTGGTTCAAAGGTTCAGGTAACTCCTTATGTCGCGGGATATTGCATTTATGCTATACCTTGTCTCCACATCCCTTCTTGCGTTATTACCTAAATTGGTCCTCAGCTTCTTGTCATTGATGAGCTCAAGCATTGCCTGGGCCATTGCATTTACATCGTCTAAGTTCACCATGTATGCATTATACATATGCCTTAAAACACCTAGTGTGCCTGGTGTCTTTTCGGCTATTATTGCACCGCCACTTGCCATGTACTGAAACATTGTTGTTCTTTCGGCAAGGTATACGGGTAGGTATTTCGTGGCAGTTAACACCTTAATATCCAAGGCATGCAGTAATGATAATCTAAGGGGATCGTTGCTTAGTTTTGTTTGGTTAATATACGCGTAGTTTCTAACACCGTACTTCTTAATTATTGGTATTACTGATTTTGACGTTTGTAGAACTAGGATTGCATCATCCTTAATTTCATTCTCGACTAATTTGAATGCCCGTATTACCTTCTCAACGCCGATCACCTCCCTACCATTCACAAACCACATACCACCACTATAGCCAGTGAGTATCCTGCCCTCAAGATCCCTATACCTCTCAAAGAATAGGCTCACTGGTACCTTCATTGGGTCGAATTGATCTAAGTCAATGCCAAAGGGTACATACCTCACATTAGTCACCCCAATCCTCCTAAGCAATGCCGTTATCGCCTTCGACCAAGCCCAGACCTGCCAAGCCCTCCTGAGCACGTAATAATCAAGTGCATTCAAACGCA
This sequence comes from Vulcanisaeta sp. JCM 16159, assembly GCF_001316265.1. Taxonomy (GTDB): domain Archaea; phylum Thermoproteota; class Thermoprotei; order Thermoproteales; family Thermocladiaceae; genus Vulcanisaeta. The sequence goes on from NZ_BBDN01000003.1 coordinate 216,584, forward strand.
ATCCCTCAGGGTCACAAGACCACAAATCCATCAAATCAACAACAACCCTCTTACCAGCTCTTATGGCTGCTAGGGAGCCTACCGTATTTAGTGTTATCACGATTTTTTTCACGTATTTTATTAAAATACGGTATATATAACGATTCAATTAATAATGCCGTCATCGTATCTACCCTATCTATTCGTGTACAATCGTGGATCCTCGGTAATGCATAAATTATATTTTTACTGACACTACGTGTGGCTACGTAATTTCTTACATCAACGCTAATACCGCCGAATTGATCCTCGCCCCGTAAATGACCCATGATTGTTCTTAACCTATAGATTCTTAGGGAATTACCCAATGCACGTTTAATGAATAATGGCCTGGGGTATATATTAATGTTAAAGCCCGTTGCGTAGGCAATCACATTACTGTTTCTCATAAGTTTAATCACTCATGACTTTATTAAGTAACTTAATCATTTTAGTCCTCAATGCATTATTCCATGAATACTTAGTTTCTAACTCATGCCTAGCATTAGTGCCTAACTTCCTCATTAAGTTCCTATCGTTAGCTAAAAGCAGTATGCCGTTAGTTAAGTCCTTAGTATCGTTAAATCTAAACATGTAGGCGGTTTCTCCATGTCTTAGGACTCCCAGTGTTCCTGGTGTTCTTTCAGCCACTATGGCGTTTCCACCGGCCATGTAGTGAAACATTGTCGATCTCTCAGCAAGATACACACCGGGCGATTCGGAGGCAGTTAGAACAAGTATGTTGCTGTTCCTAAGTAATGATAACCTAATTGGATCATTAAATGTCGTAGCCGGTATTAATTCATAATGCCTTACATTATATGCTTTAAGTAGTGCCTTAACCCTTTGATTTTGCCCCCAGGTCTGAATTACGAGGTATATCTCATCCTTATTCACCTTCTCTATTAGTGAGAATGCTTGGATTAGTTTATCAATACCGTGATATCGCTCACCACCACCGCTATACCCTATGATTATCTTTCCACTAAGATCTGGGTACTTCTCAAATAATAACTTAGGTGAAGCCTTTAATGGGTCCATAAGATCTAGGTCTATACCAAACGGCAAATATTCCATGCATTGCCCTGGTAATAATTTACGTAATAACGCCGTCACAGCCTTCGACCATGTAATTACGCACCTAGCCCTTCTAAGTGCATACGCATCAATAGAGTTGAATATTACGTAATCCCTGTCGCAGTGCCATAGGTCCATTAAGTCAATTATTACATTCTTCCCTACGCTGATGGCCGCTGGAGCGCCTATCGTGTTTTTAATGATAACGTACTTCTCATGTAATTTTCTGAGGAATAAAGTTCCATAGACCGTCTCTTCAACTATTGAGTATCCATCATAACTTCTATCCTGTCTATAACATGGCTCTATTATTTTTAATGGGTCCTCCTTCTTTAATGCATTAAATAATTTATGAATAGTGCTTACTCGTTTTGATTCTACCGCTCTTTCTTTTTTTAATACTATCGGTATTACCCATTAATTGTGGATTCGATCCTTTGTTAAGTATTGTTTGTCTTATGCTTAGTAAGTATATATTTAGTTCAGGTATTGCCTTTTTCATGAATAGTGGTCTCGGAAATATTGCCGGGTTGAACCTAGTAACGTATGCTATGTCCTCAATCATGGCAATCACCAACTATTTAGTATGTTGCATATGTTACTAAATTTAACTACTGGGTATACAAGCCCGAGCATTGTATAAAATACGATAGATTTCACCCACATCTCAGCACCCTTACGTGGTCCGTATCTAAGTACTTGATAAAGTAGTGGTGCTAGCTCAATCACGGATAGCGGCGGCGCTAAGAGTAGGGATGTTATTGTTAGTGCGTGCAGGGTTATGAATGCGCCACCTAAGTATTTCTGTCTTTTAGAGCCTGTGTATGCATATATTGCCGCCTTTTTGTGAATTCCCCTGACGTACTGTCTCAATGATGTCGTTATGGGGACTTCGCTTTTAAGTCTCCTGTTGATGTCGTAAACGACCTCACTTTCTATGAGGTATGACTTGTAGCCATGGCACATGGCTCTAAGCCCAAAGTCCCTATCCTCGGCCTGTGTTAATCTATCATCAAATAACCCAACTTTCTCAAAAACCTCCCTTCTGATTAGGTTTACGCCAAATACCGTGAAGGGTACCTCCTTCATTATTAATTCCTTGGGCTTCGTATTCATGACGTCATTTAGTATCTTCTGTATTTCCTCGCTTGAGTTTACGTAAATATCTATCCTAATTGTGGATACTATTGGTCTATTAGCCTTTATCAGCGTTATTGGTATGTATGGAGGTGCTATTATGTCGCTATCCCAATACATTATGCATTCACTTGATGTTTCCTTAACCACTATGTTACGTGCCTCGGGAATATTTGTGCCAGGTGCATCGATTATCCTTACAGCGCTGTCCAGTGCGTCCTTAATGATCTCCTTTGAATTGTCGGTTGATCCGCCGTCTACGTAAATAATCTCGGCATTAACACCCATACTTCGTAGAGTCTGAAGTGCACTCCTTAATGATTGCATGCTGTACTTCAAGATCCAGGCGCTGTTCTTTCCTAAAACGCCTATCGCTATGTCGTGGCACATTATGCATTTAAAATTGGACTTTGGGCGATTTAAATAGATTAAGGAGTATGCATGCAGTGATTGCCCACCATTTTTGGGATAGACCGGGTGGAGGGGAGTTGGTGATGGCGTCAATAGCGCATGCAATGGCCAGGGCTGGTTACCAGCCCGTGCTTACATCATTATCAGACTTTGAGCCAAGGAAATACCTTGAGTGGTTCGGAATTGACATCTCTAGCTACCCCTACATTTCAATGGGCATTAGATTAAGGTCCTTTGGCTTGTACATGAGGTTGTTGGTTTGGTATCCTGTCAAGGTCGCCTTAAGACGTTATAGTCCAAGAATTATCTTTATTGATTCGCCAACCTATAAACCATTAGTAAGTGATTTAAGGAGAAAAGGCATTAAACTAATCGAGTACATTCACTTCCCACTCGACTTATCCTTTAGACGGAAGTACGTAAGTCTTGGTTACTACTATACTGAGGATCAATACATGGCAGAGAGATACACAAGGTTTCCACTAAGTATATATGCATGGCTATACTCAAAGTTATTTGATAAATTTGCCAGAGAAAACCCATTTCAAGTCTCTACCGCTGTCCTCACAAATTCGCGGTGGACTGCGTCAATAATAAAAATGGCATTTAATGAGGATCCCATAGTCCTTAACCCACCATTACCACCTAACTCACCCATAACAACCAGTAGTAGGTCCTTTGATGAGCGAAAACCGTATGTGGTTATGGTGGGTAGGTACGCCGAGGAAAAACGCTACCATTGGGTTCTAGAGAATACCGTGCCCAAGTTGGTTAAGGAGATTCCCCAGGCCAAGGTCATAATCATGGGTAGCGCCGGGACAAGCACATCCGAATCCTATTATAATCACCTCATGAGAATTTCGTTAAAGAACGGCCTAAGGGTCGGAACAGAGATATCGCATATTTCTAATGTGGATGTAGTACTCATGAAGAATGTGCCAAGGCAGGAAATGGTAAAGTTACTAGATGAATCAAGGGTCTTTCTTCATGCGACAGTTAATGAGCATTGGGGCATAGCGGTTGCCGAGCCATGGCCAGGGGCTTGCCCGTGGTTGTTCATAAATCCGGCGGTGCCTGGAGTGACCTGGCAATGAATGGCGAAGTTGGGCTCGGCTATGAAACCGCGGATGAAGCCGTTGAGGCCATAGCCAAGCTACTGACGGATGCCAGGGCATGGAGTGATTACTCCATGAAGAGCCTGGGGAGGGTTAGGGACATAACCTTTGACAGGTTCGTCGAGAGACTTACCGAGTTAGTTAGGAAGATCCTATAACTACTTTGAAGGTTTTTAAGTCAGTAATATGCGGTATGAGTAATGGTTGTCTCAATTGAGTTGCCGAGGGTTATTTATGAGAAGGTTAAGGAAAGGGGCTTGGACATTGAGGACCTCGTGATGTACGCGTTAATGAATGCAATGCAGTTGGACCCTAGTGAACTAGCTAAGGCGAGGCTTGAACTCGCGGGTGAGTACCTAGGTGAGGCCAGGGAATACATCGATAAAGGCGATGTGGTTCAGGCCAGTGAGAAGTTGTATAGGGCCGTTGAGGAGTGCGTTAAGGCATTGGCTGAGAAGTTTAACACGCCTGAGTATCGGGAGGCCGTTAAGGAGGGTGGGTGGTTCACTCACTTACTTGGTAGGGCGGCCAGGACGTTAAGCAGTAGGTTGGGTGAGCGAGGATTGTTGATGCTTGGTCAAGGCATATGACTTGCATGTGCGGGGCTTTCACGAGGGTAAGTACGGCATTGACCAGGTGAGGGTTGACTTACCGCTCGTTGAGTGGTTCGTGAATTACACAGGGCAGTTGGTGGCTAGGTGAGTTCCTCGAAGTCATCCTCACCATGGTGCTTAACGACCTTGATGCCGTTAGCCCTCGCAAGCTCTATGGCTTTGCCCGTATCCCTCGCCTCATTCACATAGGCTATTACCGCGATGACTTCCTTACCTGCCTTAGTGCTCCTTAACTTACTCACCTTATCCACGAAGCCCTCAACATCCCTAAGCCTGAGTGTTGCCTTAACCTCAGCGGCAATCACCTTATTATCAACCTCCGCATAGCCATCAAACTCGCCAACACCCTCAATCCTAACTCTCCTAAGCCTATCAACATTAATGCCAAGTCTCTCCCTAACCCAATTAGGTAGGTAATGCCTAACATCACGCTCAACCAAAGCCCCAACAGTCCTAGAAATGCCAGAAAGCTCACGCCTAATACTCCTGTTCTCCTGCCATAGTTTTTCTATGTTTTCGTTTATTCTTCTTATTTCCTGCCATATCTTGTTATTCTCCTCCCATAGTTTGTTGATGTCCGTTCTCATGGCATCCTGACCCTCACGTAGGGCCTTGATCTCCTGCCATATCTTGTTGTTCTCCTGCCATAGCCTATCCTGACCTTCCCTCAGTGTCTTGATTTCCTCCCAAATCTTGTTATTCTCTTCCCAAAGCCTATCCTGACCTTCGGCGAGTCTTTGGACTGTCTTCGTCAACTCATTAACGGCACTGATTAATTGCCTAATCGAAGACTGAATATCGGTAATACCAAGCAGACCCACCACAGCAAGCCTAAACTCCTCATCCTCCCTCAACAAACGCAAAAACTCATCACGAAGAGACATCCCTGTAAGATTTCGTGGATTGAGTTTAAATAGCTTATTTATTCATGTTTACATAACCTGAACGCGAGTTTTAGGTCCTCTTGCGTGTTTACATTTAGTAGTTCCGTTGTCCAGGGAATTATTAAGGATACCCAGGGTATGACCTCGTGCATAAACTCCGGTCTCTTCACCAAGCTTATTCCTGTGAATTCCATTTCGCCGTTTTTCTCGTACATTAGGGTTATCATTGGCGATGTTACGTATGCGGTCATAGCTAGGAACCTCTTAATTAATTCCCTGGTTATGAAGGCATATCACTTGGTATGAACATGGTTGGCGTACCAACCATTAACAGGGACTCAAGTAAATCCTTAGGATAATCCATACCACTGGTTATTAAGACTTCATAACCACGTTGCCTAGCCCAGTTAATTACCTTAGTATGCCTAGCCGTGGTTGCTATGTACGTTTTGCCAAATCCATCAACTGATGATGCTACATATTCAATCATTGGCTTGCCGCATACGTCAATCAACGGCTTACTTGGGTTCGATAACCTACTCCCCATACCGCCAGCCATTATCACTATGTTCATGCCTTATCAACACCGAAGGAGGTTAGTACGCGCCTACCGAGTTGCCTAACATTCTCATTAACCGAGTCAAGCAATACGTGGGCCGCCAGGAAGTGCAGGCCCACCTCTACATAAAGCCTAAACTCGGGCCACGGATCACCAGTTATTAGGGTGTACCAGAGTGAGCCCATGATTTTACCAAGTCTCCTATCCAGTACATCGTTAATTGAGTACTCCCTAATTATTGATATGTCATTCTTAATTACCTGCTCGTTAATATTGATATTCACATTAATTAACTCATCACGTGTATTTACATTTATGAGACCCTTTAATTCAACCCCGTGAATTGATGGGTTTAGGAATAGGGCCTTTGGTAATCCCCTAATTAGGTCGAAGATCTTTGACCTGCCGTAATCAATTAGGAGGTTCAAGTATTGGAGAGCTACAGTCCTACTGACGGCCATTAGGGCATTCTCTAAATGCCCGTTTGGGTATACGTAAGTCGTGACGTCGAAGTTTCTCAACTCCTTTATTAGCGGCTTAAGGATGTTGGGCGTTATGTAGGGCATGTCGTTGGGGACGATGATTACATCCTCCTCACTGCACCTATTAAGTGCCGAGTATATGCCCGCAAGTGGTCCCTTGAACCTCTCGTCATCAATTACGTAATCGGCATTTGGTATTACGGATTTATAAATCATAGCTCTTTCGGAGTTATTCACGGCTATGATGATCTCATCTGCCACCTGCGACACGGCATCATAAACAAGTCTCATCATTGGTTTATCACCTACCCTATACAGCGCCTTATCAGTCCATGGTTCACCACGTACCTGGAACCTCCGTGACAATCCACCGCTCAGTATAATGCCGCAAACCATCTTAAGCCATTACTCAGCCTATTCAGGCGGTCTTATAAGTCTCGCCAGTCTCTCCCTCCTCCATCTGGCGTATTCTATTAAGCCAATGACTATGAGTATTACTACCATTATGATTGCCACGGCAATGGCTATTAAGGTACCCACAGGCACAAAGCCTATGCCCGGTACGTAATAACCACTCACTGGTACTACCAGGGTGACTGATACGGTCTCACCACTCTCACTTGTCGTAAGGACACGGTCCGACTTGAGTATACGCCGAAGGAGTAGGCATAGGCCTTACAGGTTATTGAGCCTGTACTCGGTATTGGGATCACTACGTTAATAGGGCCCAGGTTACTTACATTATAGCCAGCGCATTGCAGACCCACTATTGCGTACTTCGTCAGTGGCATACCATTTGCTGAGAGTGCGTTTATACTCACGTTAACGGCGGGTATATACACTGGTAATTGAGTTTGCTGGGCATATGAAATTAGGACGGTGTTCAATAGCATTGTTAATGCCATGATAATCACCACCAAGTATTGAGGTCTTACCACATTGTTTTACATACATTGGGAAATAAATCACTAACTCCCAGAAATTATTAATAAGAATAGAATCAGCGCTATTAACCTAAATCACTGTTCATCCAGCCCAGCATCATCATGCAAAATACGCACTGCTTAAAGTAATTATAAGTATTTAGGTCGTTTAGGTTAGGTTCCAGTAATTTCTCTGGACATTAATTACATCCTTGATGACTGAATTAACACGGGCCAAAATCCTCGGTTCCGTCTGAATCACATCTTCATCAACCTCCGTATCCTTATTATTCATGATGTTGATTAGGAGCCTCGAGCCTCTAATTAGGGTGTCATAATTATAACCACCTTCAAGTACGAAGACGACGCCCCTAACCATGCCGATGATATCTCTCAGTTCTTTAAACACGTGGGCATAGGTATTCAACGAGAGCCTAAGATTAGCTATGTTGTCCAGCATATGCGCGTCGAAGCCCAGGGAAACCAAAATTAACTGTGGCCTATACTCCCTGATTATAGGCCACACGATCCTATTCAGGGCACTCATGTAGCATCATCGGCCGTGAATGGTGGTAGGGGCACGTTGACATTGAAGCCCTCGCCCTCGCCTTCACCAACATCATCGATAAAGCCTGTACCTGGGTAAATGGTTAGTGGGTCTTGATGAAGGCTTATGTAAAGGACCTTTGGGTCCTTATAAAAAAATTTCCTGTGTGCCATTTCCATGGTGAGCATCGATATCGAGTATGGCCACCCTACTAATGCCATGCTCAATGGCGTAGACAGCACCAATGGCTACATTATTAAATATGCAAAAGCCCTGGGTAGGAGCCATTAATGCTCGGCCACCATGACCAACATGGTGACCCGGCGGCCTGACAATGGCGTAGGCGGCGTTCCATTCACCGTTCAGCACCTTATCAATGCCCCTCAGGACGGCGCCAACGGCGTGTCTCGCAGCCTTACAAGTGCCTGGGCTGACATAAGTATCAGCATCTATGAATACGTAGCCCATGCCGCAAGCCTCATCGATTTGTTTTACGTAATTCGCATCATGAACCCTAAGTAACCATTCATCAATGTTATTAATGGGTCTTTCCATGGCGATGTAATCACCCACCGACCTAATTATTGCCAGAACCTACCTGGGTTCTCAATGTGGCTTCTTGGTGGTTTATGTTCTAGATGTGCATCGTCATAGATTATGCCAATCATAATCACTGAATTATACCTATAGTGCCTTATTAATTTACTTGAGAATTCCTAATTGATATGTTTGGCAGAAGGAAGAAGGTGGATCTCGAGGAGCTTCTTCAGGAATTGACTAGTAATGAGGAGGATAATACGAGAAGTAAATCAAGAAGGCGAGTTGGTGAGGACTATGAGGATTACGGTCAACAAGCAGGTGTTAAATTCAGGGTTGAATTTGAGGGTGTTGATGAATTAATTAAGGAAATAAAGTCCCTGAGGGAATCAATCAATGAATTAATTGGGTTGTTGAAGGAGCAGGAACCAAATATCGCAAAGAAGTAAATCGTTTTTAAAGGCCCTTACCCAATTAAATAAGGTGTAATGCTAAGTCAAAAGAGATCATTGAATGTCCTGGACCTATTGGCAATCTTAGTAGAGCTCACGGAGTTAAGGGGCTCAATACTAGATAAGGTCTATACCATGGGTGGCTCACTACTCCTGAGGTTTAGGAAGGGTTCCGAGAAGTACTTCATAATAGCGAACTCCCACAGGTTCGGATTGACGAGTTACGTCCTTGAGCACGGAGCCGAGGGAATACTACCACTTAGGAGGTTGATTGAGGGGAACTCACTTAGGGACCTTGAGCTACTTAACTTTGACCGCATTGTTAAGCTTCTGTTTGATGACGGCTACTTAATAATTGAACTACTTGAGCCCTGGAACGTGGTCTATGTAAGTAATGACAACATGATTAAGTGGGTCCTAAGGCCATATAGGGGCAAGGATAGGGTCGTGAATAACGGTCTCGAGTACAAACCACCGCCTCAAAACTTCGTTAAGCCTATTGATAATCGTGAAGACATCATCAAGGCCTTACAGGGCTATGACACGATAGGCAAGGCCATCGCCAGGGGCTTAGGCCTAGGTGGTGAGGTGGCCAACGAGGTGTGCATTAGGGCGTCAATTAATTGTGGTCAATCCGCTAATTCCGCCGATATTGATCGCATAATCTCGGTGATCTCATCCATGATAAGTACCATAAGTAGGGGTAGTTTAGAACCAACCATTTACTATGGTAATGGTGTGCCAATAACCGTAACGCCGATTAGGTACTTATCTATTAAGCATGATGGTATTAAGCAGTTTGGTAAATTTAATGAGGCCGTTGATGAGTACTTCCACGAAATCGAGGTTAAGGAAGAGTCTGAGAAGAAACTAGCCAGCATCTCCGGGGAGATTGCTAGGCTTGAGAGGAGTATTGATGAGTTAATGATTAGTATTGAGGGTTTCAGGAAGGGTTCTAGGGAGTTGAGGGTTAAGGCGGAGACCGTGCTTAATTGGAAGTACGTAATTGAGGAATTACTCAATGTGCTTAGGAATTACTGGTCCTCCTATAAGGATGAGTTCCAGGACTTAATCAGGGGCATGGAGTACCAGGGAATTAGGGTTAAGGGCTTTGACCTGAGGAGTAAGGCCGTGACGCTCGAGATTGACGGTGTCACAGTGTCAATACCATTAAATGCAGATGTTGGTGATGTAATTGACGATTTATTTAACAGGGCTAAGGAGCTTGAACGTAAGGCTAAAACGGCTGAGGAGAACCTGGGCCAACTTAGGGCGCGCATTGAGGAGCTTAGGGTTGAGGGTGAGAGGATCGAGGAAAGCATTAGGGAGGGTTCGGTACGCGTGATTTACGGCGCCAGGGAGTGGTTCGAGAGGTTTAGGTGGTTCGTGACCAGTGGTGGTAAGTTCGTGATAGCTGGTAGGGATGCCACACAGAATGAGGTTATTGTTAGGCATTACCTGAGGCCCTGGGATATATTTGTTCATGCCGATATACCGGGGGGTTCCGTGGTTATTGTTAGACTTGCGGGTCCTAATGATGGTTTCAGCGATAGGGACATCCAGGAAGCAGCGCAATATGCAGTCTCGTATTCAAGGGCTTGGGCAATGGGCCTATCAGTACTCGATGCGTTTTACGTGAGGGGCGAACAAGTGACTAAAAGGGCACCATCTGGTGAGTACCTGGGTAAGGGTAGTTTCATGATTTATGGAACCAGGGGTTGGATTAGGAATGCCGAGCTTAGCCTCGGTGTTGGCGTTAGAATTGACAGTATTAATAATTCGACCCTTATCAGGCTCATCACGGCACCACCGAGTGTGATAGGGTCATTGAGTAGTTACTACGTCATATTAAGGCCTGGTACTAAGGATAGGGTTAACGTGAGTAGGGAGATTTATGATTTGTTCAGAGGTAAGGTTACCGGGTTTACCAAGGTAATTAACCTGAGTCACATTGTTGATGCTGTGCCGGGTCCCTCAATCATCGAGGGTGTTTATGAGGGGAATCCAAGGCCCTGGAATGAATTAAGGGATTTAGCGAAGTGACCGGCCTTGGAGGTTGCCAGACTTAATGCTTGTGTTGATCTGCCCATAAGCGATGATGAGGTTGTTGTTGACTCAATGCTTGGTTGGTTAGTTAGGTGGTTGAGGATTCTGGGTGTTAGGGTCACTTATAACCCTAGTTTTGATGATTATTATTTATTAAATGTTGGTCACGTGCTCGTGACCAAGGATAGGGAATTGTTTAGGAGAAGGACTAAGTTAAGCCTGTTACTGATTACTTCTGGTCATGTTGAGTGGTTATCAATACTCTCGTTGGTACTTGGGTTTCCATTAGTGCTTAATATGGAGAGGAGCTTATGTCCCATCTGTGGCTCAAGGCTAATTAAGGTCAGTAAGGATTTAGTAATTGATAAGGTGCCTCAGGGTGTCTTGCTTAGGCATAGTGAGTTCTGGCTATGTACTGGTTGTGGTAAGGTTTATTGGGTTGGTAGCCACCATGCGCGCATGGGCAAGGAGTTAGAGATTGCGAGGGGTATTCAAGGCGCACTAAGTACCCAGTGCATTAATGGTAATTTACTAGTAATTCGTGAGTAAATAGGGAGGGCATTATGTATAAATGCATATAAATGGTTGACTATAACGCTGTACCACATGCAACTATTCAAGCCTCTCAATGAGCAGGACTACGTAAGCCTTATTAAGTATCTGAGGACTAAGATCCTTGAGAGACTTGGCGTTAAGGCTAACTATGACATAGACCCAACGCATTTAGTAAAGATTGCGGAGCTCAAGCTCGGTGTCTTCGTATCCATTGAAAAGCTCATGTACTCAGACGGCATGATAAAGAGGGTCCTTAGGGGTAGTATGGGTACGATAAGGCCAATAAAGAACCTACTTGAGGACTCAGTAACCGCTGCAATACACGCAGCCTTCTATGACCCAAGGTTCTCGCCAATATCCATTGCCGAGTTTAAGAACTGCGTCCTCGAGGTTACGGTAACATCGCCACTAATGGATGTTAACATGGACTGGGTCAGGAGGGAGATGGTGCTTGGTTATCATGGATTGTACATAGTTGACTCGGGCAAGGCCACAATACTTCTTCCACAGAAGGTTGTGGAGATGGCCGAGAATTACTACCAAAGGGATGGTAAGCAATTGGGTATTGACGATTTTATTAAAGAGCTTTGTGATTCTCTGAGGATCTGCAACCCAACAAGCATTAAGGCATTTAAAACGCAGATAATATATGAATTACGTCCTGATGGCGACGTCATTGAACGCAAACTTTACCTTAACAGATTACTGAGTAATCATGTAAAGTTGTCAGTGGCTATGAATGAGTAATAAATTATTGACGCCATTTTAAACACTAAAGATTTATTAAATCGGCCTATATTTAAGAATTGAGGTATATGCCGGTCATGATTAAGTTTTACATGGTTGTGGGTAGGGATGAGACTTACGAAAACGTTATTAGAAGTGTTGTCACAGAGGTTAGGGAGAAGTTTAAGGGCAGTGAGAGGAATGTTAATGCAACGTTCATTAGAATAAAGCCCGAGGCCGTTGATACGGCACTTAATGCATTAAGCATGCCGGAAAGCCAAATACCCCAAAACCTGGTATACTTAGTCAAGTCGATGAAGCAGGATGGAGTTTCGGCATTACCTGCATTGATAATTAATGGTAGGAAGGTGTATGAGGGCCAATTACCAGCACCGGATGTGGTAAGGAAGACGGTGATGGATGAGGTAGTTACTGCGTTATCGCCTCAAGCACCACCACAACAGCCAACACAAGTAATAAGCCCACCCCAGCCGGCACCGCAGGTACCAAGTATTCCGCAACCACCGGCACAACCACCTACTCCACCAACTCCTCTGCCACCACCTCCACCAGTTGAGGTTAGGCAACAGGCCGTGGAGATAACGAGACCTGAAGCCACAGTTATTGAAAAACCACAAGCGCCGCCAGCGCCCACGCCTCTTTCATCGTTACCAAGTGGTATTAAGATAGTTATGGGTAGACCGGATGATTGCAGAAATTGTATTTACTACGGTGCTAACACCGGCGTATGCCTGTTATTTGGATACAAGATAGTTAATCCGACCAGGCCGCCATGTAAATCAACTTAGTTTCGCTTGTTGATTTTCTAGATTGCCAGCCTTATATTATTAAATCCACGGTATCACCAAGGGCCTGCCCAGGCAGTCCGCGCCTAAATCTGGCGAGTAGTTGACCATGCTTACCCCATATCCTGAGCACCTTCCCAATTACTTCAGTTCCCTTTCTAGACCTCCAAATAACCTTGGCGTTAACGAATTTTGCCGCATCTACTGACGTTTCAACACCCGGCACTATGATTATGGCATCCCTTGAGTATCCAATGGATCCCCTCCGTATTGAGTATATCCTCGCCTTGACAGTCTTTACTTGCATTGACACGTTACATGACGCAATACAGAATTTTTAAATGCTACTTTCGTAAATACTCGTTACCAGGTCTTTGGAGGAATAATGCTTAAATTCTATAATTAGCCTTTGTCTCTCGAATGCCAATAGCGAGACTTATTGAGTATAAGATTGCATTACCGTCAGAACACGCCTTTGATCTATTGATGAATATAGGTAATGCTGGTTACTTCATGCCAATAACTAGGCCAGGGGTAATACCGGCACCCAAGGTGTCGGGTAAGTACTCGGAGAAGATTAGGAAAGTTGAGGATATATCCAGGGAACTGGGTAGGATATTGAATCAGTACTCAATACCGCCACCAACGGCTCTCCATGAGGTTAAGATTAGCCTATTCAACGAGCTACTTGAGTACATAATTGAGGATGGGGAGGATCTACTCACCAGAGTCAGGCAGTACCTTGATACCATTGAAGGCATTAGGGGTGAGTATGTGAGGTTGAGGAGTATTGTGGATGTAGCATCATCCGTTGGCGGCGTCATTATGGAGAGGCTGAAGCACTTCTCAATGGATATCATACCGTTGAGCGAGGAGGATTTTAATGAGTTTAGTAACGCCATTGCTAATCATGGAGCCGAGGCACTACCCGTTAGCCCAGGATAGGTTCTACGCACTGGTGATATACCCAGAGTGGGCCAGGCAGGGTTTACTGAGTGCATATAAGTTGTTTAATACGAACCCACTTGAGGTACCTAGTAACTTTGACTTAAACACCATGAAGAGTAGGTTGGCAGAGCTGGAGGGTAGGTTAGAAAGGCTTGAGCAGGAATTTAGAGACTTCCTAACCAAGGTTAGTGATAGGGCCTACGCAATTATCAACCTTTCGGATATGATAACGAACATAGTTAGGCAGTACATGGACTCAGCAATACCCGAGGGTAAGGACGTGGGTGATAGGCTAGTGCAATTGATTAATTCCGTGAATGAGACTAGGAATAGAATTAGAGAGCTAGAGATAATACATGAGGTTCTAGGTACATGAAGAAGGCCGGTATCTCCTTCGAGGGCCTCAGTAGGCTTAGGGTCAGGGTATTCGCGATCAAGGGTGGTGTGAACGAGGACTTCATTAAGGGGCTTATGTACATTAAACGTGACATTGAGGGTACAGACTTATCAATACTCACGCTCATAGAGTCTCCGGAGAACCTGGACGTGAAGTCACTGGGTAAGGAGGTTTATGAAATAGGTAGGGACTACCTAGTCGATATTAAGTCAGCATTTGAATTAACAGGTAGGGAATTGACGGACCTAAGGTCTAGGCTTAAGGACCTGGAGAGGGAGTATGAGGAGTTTGTGAAGGAGTTTAACGAGGTCTCTACCTACGGTGTTGATGGTATTAGTAAGGTCGGCGGTGATGTCGTGACGATAGCCGGTTACGTCAAAGAAAGCCTATCGAGTAAATTCGATGACTTATTAGCATCATTGCTCAGTAAGTTAGCTATCGATGCCAGGGTTAGGAAGGAGAGTAAGGTGGTGTATGTCAAGGAGATAGAGCCGGAGAAGGCGCCAACGCTTGAGGAGTATCCGAAGCTCATTGATGCGTTTAAGAAAATAACGTACATGTATGGGGTACCGAAGTACACGGAGATAAGCCCCATAATACTAACTTTCATACTATTCCCAGCTTTCTACGGCTGGATGTACCCGGACTTGGGCCACGGCATAGTACTATCCCTATTCGGCTACGCCTTGTATAGGTCACGTTATAAGGGTCCCAATGCCTTCCTACGCTCAATATTCAGCGGTAAATACTCGACATGGGGCTTAATATTCCTAATGGCAGGTATTTGGTCCATAGTATTCACCTTCATTGAGAGTGGTACAATATTTGGAATAGAAATAAAGGGTTTGAATCCACGCTTTAAGTTAGCCAGTATTAGTCAGCCAGGATTTGTTGTTTTTAACTCGATCTATGCCATGTTAGCCGTGTCAATAATGGTTGGTATAGTGTCATTACTTCTATCCTTTGCACTTAAAGCTGTTAATGCCTATAGGGGTGGTGAGAGGGATCTGGCCATAGGCTTTTATGTACCACTGTTCTTCTTCTTCGCATTCCTAGTACTTGCCCTAATGGGCGCTGGGTTCGTACCAGTCATAAGGATTGGTGAGGAAACCCCATTACTACAATCATTATATCCCTTATTCAATGCAATAGAGAGTTTAATGTGGTATTGGGTATACGCGGTATTTGCTACGTTAGCAATACTAGTATACTCACTGCTTTACTTCAGGGCTAAGTACAGGGGTGTTCCTGGGTTTAGTGCTGCCCAGTTGGCCGTTGAGGTTGGTGCCGAGGCTGCAATACCGAGTCTCACGAATACCATATCCTTCATGAGGCTGAGTATCGTGGCTATAATGCACGCCGTATTCACTGCAATGACATACGCCTGGGCTGTCTCGCTGGGATTATTCACACTAGCCGGCCTCGCCGTGTTGATAATATTCAACTTGATAATAATAATCGGTGAGGGGTTCGTAGCCTTCGTACAAAGCCTGAGGCTTCACTTCTATGAGATGTACACGAAGTTCTTCAGCGGCGCCGGTGTATTATTCACACCCTTCACACTGGGCCTAAGGTGGGTTAGGCTCCTCATAGTCTAGGTATAAAAAGTATATATAGGGCCTTAAGGTACTTATTAATTGCATGGCAATACCCCGCGTTAGGGACGTGATGAAGGAGGTGCCCATAACCGTGAGGGATGATGAACCATTAACCGAGGTCATTAAGATAATGAATGAGAGGAATATTGGATCAATAATAGTGACTGATGAGGAGGGTAAGGCCATTGGCGTATTTACCGAGAGAGATTTATTGAGATTGATTGCAAGTAACGTAGGCCTTGGTGCGTTAACGGTCGGTGATGTTATGACGAGGAATGTCATCGTTGTTGAGGAGGACGCCAGTTTAATAAAGGCTGTGCATATAATGGCTAAGCACGGTATTAGGCACTTGCCAATTGTTGATGAGGATGGTAAGGTCGTGTATAATATCGATTAGGGATGCCGCAATAGCATTGGCAAGGCTTCTCGTTGACATGAACGTGGAGGAGCTTGGCGCCACAGAGGAGGAGGTGAGCATGATTAGGGATCTCGTGAACATTGATGAGGGAATTTAAGCTATTTAATCGTTATTACGTAGGGTAATAACTCAGGAAGTATCATCGTTATTACGAAACCATTAATAAACGCTATGAAACCGCCGATCTCACCCATGTAAAGCCTATAGATGGGTAATGTGTCATCCATAGATGTTGCGCCGCCAATCGATACCAGGGATACATCCTTAAAACCTGCAATCACGATTAGGGGAATTAACAAGTACGTTAATTGCTCCCTAAGGAAATTAGCCAAAAAGGCCAGGGTGCCCACGGCAGGCCCAAACCTAACGCTAAGCAGGGGTCCAGCCAGTGAGTACCACCCCATCCCCATTGACACCCCGAGAGACGCCGCTAACGGTATTCCAACTAGGTAATGCAGTATTAAGCCACTAACGGAACTACCCAATAATGATGTTGCTGCAATTACTATACCGAGATACCCCTGGGTAAGTAATGACATGCTTATTGATGAACCAATGTCAAGGCCGATCACCAGTATTAATACAAATAACTCAGACGCTATTAAGTAATTAATTACATTCATCATTGTCCTGAACCTAATGTAATAACCGAGCAACCAACCAATTACTAAGATAATTAATAATATCAATGGCAATTTAATATTAATACTGGGATTGCCATCCATGTTAATTATCCTCAACCGTTTGGTATTGATTAGGAGACTTATGGGCATCGTAAAGACTAGGCTCATTATTATAGAGAGTACAGCATAGACTACTGAGTAAAGAATTATGCGTAAAACGTAGTTACTAGCCACGATATTGCCAGCCCAAAGGGCCATCGTGAATACCAACGCCGCGACCACGTACTGCAAGTAATTACCAATACCGAGTGTCTTAACCCTACTTCTGAATGTATACCCAATGGCCATGGTTATTGGAAACGTTACCAAGAATAAGCCGCTAATTACATCGGCAAAGCTTATCACATGGCCCCTCCGAAGGCCCCGCTTTTAATTCTTAACAAATACCTATTTATTGTTAGGTAGCGAGTTAATGAATTGAGAAGAAATGTCCCGGGATAGCGTAGACTTGGAGGATTTAGAGGGTATTGGGCCGAAGACCGCTCAATTACTTAAGTCAAAGGGAATACTCAGCGTTAAGCATTTGGCGCTTTTCAACCCTGAAGAGCTCATTGAGCTAACTGACATGACACCTGATAGGGTTGAGAAGATACTGAGGTCCGCGAGGGATATCGTGTTCGGCAGCAATAGGGTCTCAAGGGCGACAGACCTAGCCAGGTCTTTTGAGGGCATCATTAGGTTGAAGACAAATGTTAGGGCTATCGATGATTTACTGCAGGGCGGCTTAGAGCCTAAGGCGATTTATGAATTTGCCGGCGAATTCGGCACTGGTAAGACTCAACTCTGTCATCAGCTCTCGGTAACCGTTCAGTTAGGTCAGGATAAGGGTGGTGTTGGTGGTTCGGTCGTTTACCTAGACACTGAGGAGGCCTTCTCACCAAGTAGGATCGTCAATATTGCCCAAAGGTTTGACCTGGACCCCAATGAGGCCTTGGATAATATATACGTCATTAAGGTGGTCAATGCTGCGGACCTCGAGGATAGGATTAAGTTTGATGTTGTCAAGCTTGTTGAGCAGGCTAACGTTAAGCTTATCGTGGTTGACTCAATAATAGCCCTTTACAGCTGAGTTTAAGGGTAGGGAGAGGCTTGCCGAGAGGCAGCAGAGGCTTAATTACATACTTGATTGGTTAATGAGGATTGCCAAGGTCTATAATGTGTATGTGGTACTCACGAACCAAGTCCTTGATGTGCCGATGGGGTATATCGAAGTTAAGAGACCTGCTGGCGGTAATGTGCTGGCCCACGCAGTTACGCATAGGTTGTTCCTTAGGAAGTCTAAGGAGGATATTAAGGTCATGGAGGTCCTGGACTCGCCCAGGCTTCCCTTCAAGGCCAGTGCGATGTTTAGGATTACGGATAAGGGTATTGAGGATGTTTAGTGATGGTTCGTAAATTATTTAATCCGTAGTTAATTATAGACTTGGTAATGCCAGCTAATTTACCACCAGAGGCGAAGGCCAAGTGGTTGAAGGTAATGGAAGCCAAGACACCTGAAGAGAAGCTGAAGGCGCTTGAGGAGTTCCTAAGCACGGTACCTAAGCATAAGGGTACGGAGAACTTGGTTCATTGGGCTAGGAGGAGGATGGCCCAGCTTAGGAGGGAGATTGAGGAGAAGAGGACAAAGGAACGGAGCCTGAGGTCTGGCGGAGGGGTTAATATCTATATCGAGAAGGAGGGTGATGCTCAAGTGGTCGTAATAGGACCACCATCATCAGGCAAATCAAGCCTTTTAAGGTGCCTGACTAACGTGAGGGTTGAACCTGATGATGTACCGTTCTCATCAATTGAACCAATACCTGGCATGTTCATTTACGACAATGTCTACTTCCAACTTGTGAAGTTGCCCTCAATTAATATCTATGACGTGGACTCGGATGTGAACTCTATGGCGCTATCAATGATTAGAAATGCGGACAGCGCAATAGTGGTTCTTGACGCGAGTGGTGATATCGAGACTCAGTACAACGCCTTAAAGGGTATCCTTAGGGAGAATGGGATATACATAGTTAGACCTAGGGGTTTTGTGACGATAGAAAGAAGACCAACAGGTGGAATTCAAGTCGTTGGTAAGTTGGTTAATGGTACGGCAGAGGATGTTAAAAGGTTATTGGTGAGTTACGGGATAAACAATGCCCTGGTCATGATTAATGGTGAGGCCACGCTGGATGATGTTGAGGAATCAATATTTAAGGATATAACGTATAAGCCGGCTCTCGTTGTAATAAATAAGATTGACCTGGCAGACATCGATTATATAAGGAATATCACTGCCAAACTAGGCAATGAGACATTGGTATTAACTGCGTCGCTAAGGAACTGCGTAATTGATTCTAAGGCGCTTGGCGAGTCATTATTGAGGATAATGGACCTAATAAGGGTCTATACAAAGGAGCCGGATGCCGATACGTACTCACCAAAGCCCTTCGTACTTAGGAGAGGTTCGACGGTGGGCGACTTGGCTAAGAGGATTCATAGTAGGTTTTATGAGGGGTTTAAGTACGCCAGGGTTTGGAGGATTGATAAATTCCCAATGGGTGTTAAAAGGGTCGGTATTAATTACGTTCTTAATGACGGTGATGTCGTGGAGATTCACTCATCTCTATAGCCTTATTAACTGGCACTGCGTACATTAGGTAATGAGTTCACAATACGGTGAATGCATTAAATTGCTTAGGGAGGTCCTTGAACGTCTTGAGGCGATTGAGGGAGAGCTCGACTTGATCAAGGAGGAATTGAGGGAACTGCGTGGTCAGGGAATTACACAGCCTCGGCAGCAATCACGGTCTCAACAATTGGGCGGTGGACTACTTAAGGCGATAAATAATAACCTGTTTCTTGATACGAGGGATGTAATGGCTAAGAGACTCCTTAAGAGATTGCTGGATGAGGGGAAGGTAGTACTGCTTAGGGATGAGACGACAAATAGGGAGGTGACCACAACTAAAGAAATTATTAGGAAGTTGCTTAGTAAATTGCCGATATCTATCAATGAAATAGATAAACTCAGTGATAGGGAGTACGAGTTATTAACAATACTAAATAGACTGGGGTATGTATTACTTAGAGATAATAAGTACGTGGTCTCGGAGGCTGCAAAAGAATTTATTTAAGGATGGGAGAGAAAAGAGTAGTACATGTCATCTGAGGAGGTACTGTGGGTGGAGAAGTATCGTCCTTTGAGGATTGATGATATTATTGACCAGGACCACGTTAAGGCTAGAGTAAAGGGGATGCTGGCCAGCGGTAATATACCACACCTACTCTTCTTCGGTCCTCCTGGTACTGGTAAGACTACGATGG
>NZ_BBDN01000004.1 GCF_001316265.1 Vulcanisaeta sp. JCM 16159
TTTTCTTCAACTCGAGTATTGCCGGCTCTGGACAATACATCCAGCAGATCCTACAGCGAATGCACGCGTCCTGGTCAATAACAGGCCTCTCAGTCCTCCAAGAACCGGTTAGGTTCCTACGTGCATTACCTGGCTCAACAATGGCGCCGCCTATTGGTAAATCCTTCCAGGTTAATTGCCTCATCATAGCACGATCACCTCGGCCACTTTATAAGCCTCTTCCAGAGCCTCCACGTTTGATTTACCGAGTTTCTTGCCAAAGGTCTCCAGTACTAATTCCTTGACAGTGTCCATATCCACTAGGTCAAGAACCTTGAGCAACGCACCAAGCATTGTAGTATTCACTATCGGCTTTCCCAAGTATTTCGTGGATATTTCATACGCATTCACATAAACAACCTTACCGCTGAACTTACCTATGGACTGCCTAACATCATCAATGCTTAATGCATTAATGACTATGTAATTCTTCGTTATCTGCGGTATATTGAAGACACTTAGTAACCTAGTATCAAAGACCACAGATATGTCTGGCCTCTCAATGGGTTCCCTGGCCAGGACCGGTTCCCTGGACAACCTAACATATGCCCTAACTGGTGCGCCCCTACGCTCAGCGCCGTACTCAGGGAATGAATTAGCAAATAAGCCACGCCTAATGGCCGCCTGAGCAATAATCTGCGCTGCGGTCACAGCACCTTGCCCACCCCTACCAAAGAACGTGATCTCCACCATCGAACCACTCATTCTTGGTCAATGACCCGTTATAGAGCTCCTTTATAAACCCTTTATTCTATATTCTCATAAATAAGGCATTGAGAACAATTGCTTAAAAATAGGATTTGCCCCCTGCATGCACCCACACCACTGGGTCCCAGCGGCCCGGTTTCGCGGGTCGTTGGGTGGCCCAATGGCGTGAATGCAAGGCAGGTATGGGCTCTATTATTGTCTTTAACTGTTTTATTAAAATAGATTTTTGTAAAGTAGCTCTTGAGTATTATTAGACTTTATGAACTTTTTTATGTGGTTTTAATTATAAATTTAATAAAAAGGCGCTTTAACACGTGGTCGCGACATGAATCCGGTAATATGTACTGCGATTGATGAGGATTTATCCTTTAATATTTTCTCTAGGGCTAAGTACCTTGTTTTAATTAAGAATGGTGAGATCATTCATAGAGAGGCTAATCCTGCCTGAATTCCATAAGTAAGAGGCCGACTGTTGCGAGGAGGTGTGTGGAGCTTGGCGCTGATGTTGTTATTGCATCGCATGGTTCATTATGTTATCCATCATATCAAATACTGAGGAGAGCCGGTGTTGAGATTTACGTTGTTGATGCTGGTAAAAGGATCGATAGTGATCTCATAAAGGTAATTAAACCCGTAAATCTGGGTGAGGTTATCTATTCGAGCCTTCTGGCAGTAAGGGAGAGAATCATGGAGGTGTTTTCCCATGGGCAGTGATATTGACTTCTACGTTAGTTCCCAATACACATTATTTGGAGTACCGAAGTGCGGTTCTGGCATTCCAATACTTGGTGTGCCGATTGAGGACACTGTCAGCTTTAGGCCTGGCACACGGTTTGCACCAGGGATCATTCGCTACTGGAGTCAGTACTTCGAGTTTACACCAACAGAGGACTTGGGCATTGATGTACTTAGTAAGGCGTGCGACTTAGGTGACTTAACATTACTTCAGGGTGTTGTGGACGTAAATGTGGATAGAATTAGGTCCGTCATTAAGGAGACCATTGATAAGTGGGGTAGGGTAATTAGTATTGGTGGTGAGCACACAATGAGTCTTGGCACTGCTAAGGCCGTGAGCGAGTCCCAGGGTTCATATGGTGTTTACGTTCACGTTGATGCGCACCTGGATTCGAGGGAGGAGTGGCCGGTGGGACAGTCCCTATCACATGCCACATTTGTCAGGCACTTAGTAAGGCATGTTAAGCCCCAGTTAGTTATTTTCCTTGGTTTTAGATCGTATGATAGGGAGGAGATTAGCTTTGCGAGGGGCCTTGAGAACTCCATATTACTATCAACCAGGGATATCAAGTTAATGAATAACCATGAACTTAGGCTTCTCATTAGGGGTGCTATTGACAGTTACACAGGACCAATCCACCTTAGCATCGATGTTGATGTTCTGGATCCATCAATAATGCCGGGTGTTGGTAATCCTGAAGGCTTCGGACTCAGTTATGGCGAGCTCTTGAGAATCGTTAAGGCAATCCTCGACTACGGTGGTTCCAGGGTTAAGGCTGTGGATATTGTTGAGTATTCGCCACCCAATGATCCAGGATTAATGTCGTTACCTACAATTATTAAGTTGATTCTTGATGTGCTTAATTACATACATACTTAAGACTCGGCCTTCCAGGTAGAGGTGCACCTTCGTGCATTATTATGATTATTTTTCAGTTTCCAGCCTGGTCATTCCAGTTGCCAATATTGGCGAAGGAATACTACCCTATATAACAAGATGTAGATTTGGCGGAACGCTTGGTTTAGGATCATAAGGAAAAGTAGAAGTAAAATACTACCACGTTGGTCAACGATTCAATTACCTACTAAAAGATGAGAGGATATCATCTGTGAAAATTATTTAAATATGCCTAGTAATTATCGCGACGAATGGATCTCGAGAAATTCCTGGAGTTAATGAGTGAGAGCGGATTCTTCTACCCAAGCTTTGAGATTTATAGGAGTAAGGCAGAGGTTGGTGGTTTCTATGATTATGGACCACTCGGTGTCGAGTTAAAGAGGAATATTATTGAGAAGTGGCGCAGGGTCTTTATTTACCCATACCAGGACTTCATAGTTGAGGTGGAGACACCGGTAATAATGCCGAAGATAGTCTTTGAGGCCAGCGGTCACCTTGAGCACTTTACGGACGCGATCGTCGAGTGCACTAAGTGTGGTCGTAAGTTTAGGGCTGATCACCTAGTAGAGGAGGAGCTAGGTAAGAGGGGTATTTCCGTAAAGACTGAGGGCTTAAGTCTTAAGGAGCTTGACGGATTAATTAGGAAATACAACATTAAGTGTCCGGTTTGTGGCGGCGAGTTAGGTAGTGTTAAACCTTTAACTTGTTATTCCAAACCACAATAGGGCCCTACAGCGACAACATTGGTTATCTAAGGCCTGAGACTGCCCAGGGAATGTTCGTATCATTCCCAAAGGTATTCAACCTAATGGTAGGAAGTTACCACTCGGTATTGCCCAGGTTGGTAAGGTTGGTAGGAACGAGATATCGCCTAGGCAGGGCTTAATTAGGCTTAGGGAATTCACCCAGATGGAGATTGAGTTCTTCTTCGACCCAGAAAATGCCAAGTGCCCATACCTTGACGAACTTGATGTTAAGTTGAGGATAATACCGGAGAAGGACGTCGCCGCAGGCGTTAAGGAACCCAGGGAGTTCAGGCCCAGGGAGGCTGTTGAGAATGGTATTGTGCCAAATGAATGGATGGTATTCTTCATGGGCTTGGCCACGATTTACATGAATGAACTCGGCATACCACTTGATCACCAGTACTTCCTTGCCAAATTGCCCGAGGAGAGGGCTCATTACTCAGCGGCTAGCTTTGACCAGATGGTTTATAGTGAGAGGTTTGGCTGGGTCGAGGTTAGTGGTCATGCGTATAGGACGGACTATGACCTTAGTAGGCACGCTAAGTATAGTGGTTATGACTTAACGGTTGAGAGAAGATTAACCACACCCAAGGAGGTTGTTGAGGTTAGGGTTTACCCAAATCCACAGAGGGTTAGGGAGGCCTTTGGTAATGAAATGCCCAGGGTTATGCAGGTCATTAGTAGGGCTGATCCTAAATGGTTAATTAATGAACTCAATAGTAGGGGTAAGGTAATCATTGATGGATTTACCATAACGAGCGATATGGTTTTTATTAAGGAGGAGAGGAGGAAGGTTCATGTCGAGAGGTTTATACCGCATGATATTGAACCGTCATTTGGCGTTGATAGGATAGTTTACGTAACCCTGGAACACGCCTACACTGAGGTTAATGGAAAACCACTGCTTAAGTTGCCACCAGACATTGCGCCTATAAAGGCCGTGGTTTTACCCATAATCAGGAAACAAGAGTACGTGAGTATTGGTAAGAGAATATTTAGGGAGTTATCATCAGTGGGTATCAAGGCTATTTATGATGATGACGGGGCAATAGGCAGTAGGTATGCTAAGTATGACTCGGTTGGTGTACCGTTTGCAATAACGATAGATGATAAGACGCCGATTGATGGCACGGTAACGATTAGGGATAGGGACACGAAGGCACAGATTAGAGTTAAGGTAAATGATGCTATTAGGATCATTGCGGATGCCATTTCAAGGAAGCTATCAATAATGGATATTGCTAGGTCAATGGGTCTTCAATTAATCATCAGGGAATAAATAGATAAGCTTAATAAGCCAAGCCTCAGCCTGCATTATCAATGGCGAAGAGGGGTGGTGCGCGTCAGGTAGGTGTTAGCTGGAGATTCCATAAGACACCCGGCATATTCATGAATAGCCTAGTCCCTGTTGCGGATAATAGCGGCGCCAAGCTTGTTAGGGTCATAGGCATTGTTGGGCATATTGCCAAGCCCGTTCATAGGGAAGTACCTGGAGCCTCCGTGGGTGACATGGTCGTCGTGAGCGTTGTTGAGGGCAAGCCTGAGGTTAGGAAGCAGATACTTAGGGCTATCGTAATTAGGCAGAGAAGGCCGTATAGGAGACCTGACGGTACCTGGATCGCCTTTGAGGATAATGCCGTGGTTATCACGGACGAGAATGGCGCGCCAAAGGGTAGTGAGATACACGGTCCAGTGGCCATGGAAGCAGCCCTTAGGTGGCCTGGTATCTCAAACCTAGCAACAATAATAATATGAGATTAAATCAAAACCTTAAGTTATTTAACTCATTAGACCTTCTTCTGTAATACGACCCTGAGCACGTTGGCCCTTGCTTCCTCTGAGGTAACTTCATAGTCGTACTGAGTGACGAAGCCTCTAATAAAGGCCAGGAGCGCCTTATTACCAATGTCGGTGGTGCCGCTAGGCCTATAGCCATTAACTCAATGGAATTAGGACCTAGCTTCTTAATCTCAACGTGCCTAACGGCCAGTAATCGACTAATCCTTGATATAGCCTCAAGAAGTCCCTCAAGATCTTCAAACTCCATCTTGACTAATGCACCAACTTGGTGACCATATTTCTCATAGATACTCCATAGCTCGTTCACGGCCTTACCCACCTCTCCCCTTATCTCGCTTGGCACCTTGTCATCATTGGAAAGGTTAATTAATGTAGATATTATGTGGGTGCAAACCTCCTCAATTAACTTCATGGGCATTGGTATCACATCCATTGAACTAAGGATTTTATACAATCTCCAGAAGTAAATTAGGTCTGACGGTTCAAAACCATCCTTAATGAGTTCGGTTGTTAATTTCAATCCCTCGCCAGCCACGTGGAATAACGTCCTCCCCCTCGTCTTGGCCACACGAGAGAGCTCTGACGCTATGGTTTTTGGCACCATAATGGTGGTTCTCGAGTACGTCTCCTCGGAACCTTGTTCCTGGTTTTCCTTAGCCATAGCACTTCTATTTACATGTATGCATTAGAATACTTATAAGCCTTATTGCACGCAATTAATGATGATTAACGTGAAATAACTCAAAGCGTTATTGCGCCCTCAAGCCTATACCTCTCCCTGGCCAACTTGAATAATTTCCTCCAGAGGAATATGCTAAGCAGGATTACGTTTATGGCAAGTATTAGGCTCATGGCCTCAAGACCGACTATATTACCTATCGCCGTGTAGTAATCCATTAGGGCAGTGTATCCATGGACCATGTACACCTGCCCATTAAGTCCCTGAATATACTCGGCAACCTCAAGGCCTCCCCATGTCGAGCCAACAGTACTTGCTAAACCCGTTATTGTTGCCGGCATCGCACCTGGAATCGCCAACCTTCTAAGTTTCTGCCAGGTACTTAATTTGAGGTTCTCGGCTACATCCCAAAGGCTCCTGGGTATGGTTTTCATGCCCACGTACATGTTGTAGATCACGTACCAAGCAGTGCTTAAGTAAGCTACTAGGAATACTAATAATTCAAGGGATGCGTAAAGCCCTAAGATGATGGTTAAGTACGTTATAAATGGAATGGCAATTAGTGGTAAGTAGGCTGACACTGGTATTGATGCCAAGTCCTCAAGTATCGGCAGCAACACCGCCTCAATTTTCCTGTGAGTAATCATTAAGTAGTTAATGGGTATTGCGGTGATTATCGATGCAACGGTCACCATGGCGATTCTTAACCAATCAAGCCCAAGATAATAAAGATAAAGTAAGCCATATTCATATAAATTAACCATTATTGGAACCCAAGTCGTTTGCCAAGTCTCATAAATTGAATACGTCATTAAGCCAATGATTATTGCTGCCGCGGCTATTCCTACGTACTTCTCAGTTCTCGTTATTATATTCCTAGGCCTTGGTCTTACCAGTAATCTATGCCTAACGGCATAGCCTGAGGCCCTAACGAATATGGGCATTATTGCATCCTCAACAGCCGCAACCCTCCTTAGATACCTCATATTCCTAGCCGCCAAGGACTTAACACGGCTCGTTATCACCGGCCTCCTAATTCTAGTCCTGGTAACCTCTATGAATGGGTCATAACTATACTTAACAGCCCAGTTAACAAATGGCCTAAGTACGCCAAACAATGCGGCAGTCACCATAATTACCAATATACTGAGCCCTACAAATGCGGCAGTCCACTCACCTCTACTTGTCCATGACGCTATTAATGCCCCTATGCCGAAGACGGAGTACTGCGTTGTACCCAGCGTAATCACCTCACTAACCACTATGTAGAACAGGGCATCGGCAAAACTGACAAGGACATTACCGGCTACCCTGGGCATCGTGACCGGTATGTATAGGTACCTAAACCTACCCCAGAAACTGAGGTTAAACATCTCAGCGGCATCCTCAAGCGACTGGGGCGCGGTTTTTATAGCCTCATACTCGCCGACCCATATGTTCCAGACAACGGCTGTGAATACTAGGAAGTCCACGGCTAGTTCCGTACCTATGTAACCACCTATTGACTTAACGAAGAATACCAGGACTATTGGGAAGAACGTAATTACGGGCACAGCCTCAAGTGTTTGGGTGATTGATAGGAATACCCTCTCAAAGAGTCCACTCTTGGCCGCGGCATAACCAAGGAACCAACCAAGCACTATACCCAGGACTATCGTTAATGCAACCCTACCGAACGTGGCGAGTGTCGCTAAAAACGCTATAAGGCTATGGACCAAATGTCCATAACCATCGCCTAAACCTTAAGGCTTATTGAAAGTAATGAGTATAGCCTGTCTAGGTAGTCCTGAAACTCAATATCCCTTGTATTCCTGGGCCTAGGCAACTTAACCTCAACCTCAGCAATGATACTCGCCGGCCTTCCGCCAAGTATTATCACCCTATCACTCAGCTCCACGACCTCCTCAAGGTTATGGCTAACCATAATTATTGCCTTCACCGTGGACTCCTCATTAAATACCATGTTATAGATCTCAGCCCTCAAACCCTCGGCTGTTATGGCATCGAGATTCGCGAAGGGTTCGTCCATCAACAAAACCACTGGCTGTGCCGCCAATGCCCTTGCAATGGCGACCCTCTGCTTCATACCACCACTCAACTCCCTTGGGTAGTAATCCTCAAATCCACCGAGACCAACAAGCTCTAGATATTTCCTGGCGATTTCCTTTTTAACCTCTTTACTAAGGTCCTTCCTATGAAGTAACGCCAACTCCACATTCTCGAGAGCCGTAAGCCACGGGTAAAGGGCAAAGTCCTGAAATATCATGGCGAGCTTAGGCGTTGGTCCCCTAACCTCCTCACCCATAAGCAATACCTTACCGCTGTCGGGCCTTCTCAAGCCAGCTATTATCCTAAGTAATGTGGTCTTCCCAGTGCCCGTTGGCGCAACTATGGATACGAACTCATGAGAATAAACCTTAAAGTTAATGCCCTTAAGGACCGGTATAGGACCCTTCTCAGTCCTGTAGCTATAGCTAACATCAATAACCTCAAGGATCGGTTCCTTTACCGTTGCAATTGTCCCACCATGATGGCAGATAAGAAAATCACTTAAAAAGCTTATTCCGTGAAAATCTGCCTAATGATAGTTTAATATATAGTTATACAGAATTTTCAATACTTATATTTTCAATGTTAAACTCTCTATATGATTCCTTGAAATAAGTTCTAGGCATATCACCCAGTTCAGCCCTGCCAAGCAACTTAACCTCTATTAACCGTATTAGGTGCACTAACCTAAACTTACCAAACATCAAAGTCTCATTAGCAATATCAATTATACGCCTTAGGTCCTCCACCGTTACTATTAGCCTGCCATTAATAACTATGGGGACCTCAAAACGGTCCTCACCCTGAACCTCAACCACAACACCATCATGAGTCACCGAGTAAATACCACTATGCTTAAACCCGGCCTCCCTCGCAATCCTTAAGATCTTTAATGCACCATTTAGATCCCTAGCCACGAAGTGCATTATCGGCGCTCTAACGAGTAACCATGCATCACCATCACTAATTCCATTAATGACGCTGATAATCTCACCGTAAGTGACAGGCCTATGCCACTTAGCGATGAAATTAAAGAGCCCCGAACCCTTTGAGTAACTAAGCCGTGAGGCCTTGGCCAGGGCAATACGGCCACTACAACTGCTTGTTGTGTAGTAATCATTTAAGGACTTGTTAAAGGCTAGTAGGAAGTCGTAAATGTCAAAATCAACCCTATGCTGGCTTCCCTCCTCAATCAATCTCTTAACGAATACCGACTTACGCGCATCAAAGTTTGTTCTCACCATTTCGCGCAATACCTCCATGCATAAATTAATTTAAAATACTTTATTACGATTAATAATCGGCTTGCTATCTTAAAATAGGCGCATAGGGGTTCATAACGTGATGAGGGCGGGCATATTAATGTCGGTAATAATATCGTTAATAATAGGGTTGTTAATAGGGTATTCAATACCGTCAATTCAACACGCCCAGCAGGTAACTAAATCAACAACTCCGCAAACCCTAAGCATTATAACTGCCTCACTATATGCACAATTATTTAGGGAGGCGGGTAAGGAGTTGGGTATTAACGTTGTCGTGACGGGCATGGGCTCCGTACAGGCAGCCAGGCAAGTCATTCTAAACCCCAGTGGTTACTCGATCTACGCGAGTATAGACCCGTACATACTAACGTCACTTTTATACCCAAGTAACATAACGAGTTGGTACATAGCCATTGCCAAAGACCAAATGGTCATTGCCTACTCACCAAATATGCCCAAGCCCCTATTGAACGTAGTTAATAATTTAACGGAGACCGAGAAGAGGGCATTAAGTGAGGGTAATTATACCGAGGCCATGGTAATAACTAGGGAGTTCCTTAACCTCATATTCTCCAACGCGACGTTCAACCTAGCCCATGAGTATGGCGCCTACGCGGTGGGCACGTCAAATCCAAATACGGACCCCGAGGGTTATAGGGCATTAATGGTACTTCAATTAACGGGTATTTACTGGGGTTTGGGGAGGAATTACTACACCGACCTATTTAACTATGCAAATAGTACGGGTAACGTATATGAGGTACTCGCCGGAAGCGAGTTATTTGGCCCCTTGGAGACGGGTAAGGTCTGGTTCGACATTGCGATTTACAAATCCTCAGCCGAAAGCGCCGGGTTACCCTACTTCCCATTGCCGCCTCAGGTTAACCTAGGTGATCCCGCGTATTCGAATTACTATAGTGAGGCTTACGTAACCATAGTGGTTAATGGGCAGAGTCTAGTAGTCAGGGGCGCGCCAATTCAGTTAGCCCTTACAATACCTGACCAGGCGCCCAATAAGGTGCTGGCTGAGGAATTAATAATATACTTAATCACACCGAGCGGTCAGGAATTAATGAGGAGTCTTGGAATTACGCCGTTAACGCCGGCGATATTTTATGGAAATGTTAGTGGGGCTCCACCACTCATCAGGATACTCGTTAACTCACCACTGCTTAAGTACGGCGGTTAGTGGTGGTGGACTTGGATAATTCGAGGCATGTGTTTGCACCGTTTATAGTGCTTATTTCATTAATACTGTTGCTGCCGATAGCCGCATTACTATATGAGGGCTCTAACTATTTATTAAGTGCGTTCACGAGTACGTTATTCATCTATGGCACCTTGGTAACATTACTTGGTGCTTCGATTGCGGCGGCGTTGACGTTAATCCTCGGGCTGCCGACGGCCTACGCCATATCCCGTGGATTAATACCTAAGCCCCTTGATAGTGTTATTGGTGGTCTCCTAACAAGCCCACTAACGATACCCCACACAATAGTTGGCTTATCGCTCTTAATACTTGTATCACCAATATCGCCTATACCATAATACGTAAGTTACCACTCGTGGACACGATATGGGGTTTAATTGCTGCCTATTTCATAGTATCGGCACCAATCACCATTGGGGCCATTAGGCAGGTATTTGATAATCTTGACCCTGTCTATGAGTATGTGGGCCTAACCCTAGGGCTTAGTCAGTGGGGTGTCTTTATGAGGGTTGTTATTCCAATGACACGTAGGGAGTTGGTGTCCTCATTCCTACTTGCGTGGGGCAGGTCAATCAGTGAGTTTGGCTCAATAGTTATACTAGCTTACTACATAGTCAACCCACCACTATTTAACTACGTGTACCCACTGCCAACACTGATTTGGTACTCATACGAGGTCTACGGCCTACCCCTAGCCCTTGGTTACGCATCGGCTTCATTGATTATTTCCATAATAATTATAGTACTTATTGAATTAATAAGTGGTGGAGCCGCCAGGTTTAAACTCTGGTGATCACTCACCTGTGAACCTTGGCTTCCTCTTCTCTAGGAAGGCCTTGACACCCTCCTGTGCATCCTTAGTCGATATTGCCACGCCGAATAATGAGGCTCATTGCTTAGTGCGCTCCATATTGGGGCTTCATAACCGTAATTAATCGCGTATTTGGCTAGCATGAGCGTTAGTGGTGGCTTTGAGGCTAGTTCCTTAACCCACCTCATTACCTCATACTCAAGGGCGTGCTTCGGTACGACCCTGTTAACAATGCCGTACTCAAGAGCCGCCTTGGCGCTTACTTGCTTACCCGTGAGTATTAACTCCTTACTAATGCCCAGGTTCGTCAGCCTGGTCAGTCTCTGCGTTCCTCCTGCGCCCGGTATTATGCCCAGGTTTATCTCAGGCTGACTAAGCAATGCATCCTCACTCGCCACCCTAATGTCACAGGCCATTGCAATCTCCAAACCGCCACCAAGGCATAGCCGTTTATCGCGGCAATCACAGGCTTCGTGTAGTACTCAATCTCAAGAGTCATCGTGTGGTAGTGCCTCATTGCCTTGAACATCTGCATTGGTGTTGCGTTCTGGAATTGATTAATATCCGCGCCTGCGCAGAACGCCCTACCACTGCCCGTGATAACCACAACCCTAATCCTTGGATCATCCTCAACACTCCTTAGTGCATTAACAATCTCGTCAGCCATCCTCGGAGTTAGCACGTTTAACTTATCGGGCTTGTTCAGGATTATCCAGGCGCTCGGTGGGTCGATCCTGAGCATTATCTCGTCGTACTTCCTAAACTCAACCTCGGGGTATTCCCTGAAACCCCTACCACTCTTCCTGCCCAACCTACCCTCCTTAACATAACTAATCAGTAATGGGTCAGGTTCATACTCCTCCCAACCACTGGCATTCCTAAGCTGTGTTAAGGCATTGACGATATTGTCGATACCAGTCTCATCGGCGAATTCCGACAATCCCCACGGGTAATTAAGTCCTAGCTTCACGCTCTTATCAATGTCATCCACGGTAGCCACGCCCTCCCTAACGAGCCATGCTAGTTCATTGATTGCGGGCGCCATTAACTTAACTGGGTCAAGCTCAAGTCCCTGCTCGGGCAGTATCCTGGGCTTCACGTGCTGCCCAGGCCCTGGATACTTATAGAAGCCTTCACCGGACTTAACACCAAGCTTACCCTTACTCACCAAATCCTCGAGTAATGGGCAGGGATGGGCCTTGAACCCTCTCTCAGTCATTGCCTTGACAATGAAGAGGCTTGTGTCGAGACCTATGTAATCAAGTAGTTCAAATGGCCCCATTGGTAGGCCGAGAACGTTCCTCGCCATGGCGTCTAAGTCAATTATCTTAATGCCCTCCTGCGTTACTTCGCGGCATGCCTCAAGCATCACTCTAAACAATACCCTGTTAACTATGAATCCTGGTACGTCCTTATTAACGACGACAGGCTCCTTATTGAGTATCCTAGTTAACTGGACCGTTATATTAACCGTCTCATCACTTGTGTACTTACCCCTGGTTATCTCCACGAGTTTCATGAGTGGTGGCGGATTCATGAAGTGCATGCCTATGAATCTCTCCTTACGTGACGTGGCCTCGGAAAGCTCGGTTATTGGTATGGTGCTCGTATTAGATGCGAATATTGCATGGGGTGGTGCGTATTGATCAGCCTCCCTGAATACGGTCTTCTTTGAATCAACGTTTTCAGACACGGCCTCAACTAGGAAGTCAATGTCCTTAACGGCCTCGGAAAGCTTGGTGATCGTGTGTATCCTAGACATTATTGAATCAACACTCTCCCTCAACTCACCCCTCCTGCTGAGTCTCTCGAGACTATCCCGAATCCTGTTGAGGGCATTTCTTAGTATATCATCGGATATGTCCACGAGATTCACCTCAAAACCAGCCATTGCGAAGACCTCAGCTATGCCATGACCCATTAAGCCGGCACCCAACACAGCGACCCGTTTGATACCTAGGCTCGACATATTAAGTATGTGATTTAAACTAAGGGGGTTTATTTAGTATTACCATGCCTCACGTGGCCTCATTACTCCTTAAGCCTTAGCTTTCCGGCGAATTCCTTACTTACTCTCTCATCCAGATCCTTATCCCAATTCTCATAATCCCAGTAATGAATTACCTCATATTGTTCCTGCCTACTTATCATCCTACCGAGCAGGTCCTTCTGGGTGCCCTTCTCCTTAAGCTCGATCAGCGCATCCCTAACGGCCTTCATGGCGACCCTAAAGGTCGTCACGGGGAATATCACTATCTTATAACCCATCTCCTCAAACTCCTTAGCCGTTATGTAAGGCGTCTTCCCAAACTCAGTCATGTTGGCAAGCAATGGAGCCTTAACCTCCCTGGCAAATCTGGTAAACTCCTCCTTACTCTCTAGGGCCTCAGGGAATATTACGTCCGCCCCAGCCTCAACATATGCCTGAGCCCTCCAAATCGCCTCATCAAGGCCGTAAACACCGCGGGCATCCGTCCTAGCAATAATTAAGAAGTTCTCATCCCTCCTCGCCTCAACTGCAGCCTTAATCTTCTTAATCATCTCATCAGCAGAAACCACGTGCTTACCACTTAGGTGTCCGCACTTCTTGGGTAGCTCCTGATCCTCGATTTGAATTGCCGAGGCACCTATCGACTCGAACTCCCTCACGGTCCTAACGACGTTAAGCGTCTCACCAAAGCCCGTGTCTGTATCGACAATGACGGGTATGTCAACGGCATCCGTAATGTACTTAGTAAACCTGACCAATTCATCAAGGGTGAATATGCCAAGGTCGGGTAAACCCAGGGAACTGCTGAAGGCCGCGCCAGAGACGTAGAGGGCCTCAAAGCCCAGTTGCTGAATCATTAGGGCAACAAAGGCATCGAAAGCCCCTGGCGCAATGACAATGCCGGGCTTTGACAGTCTCTCCATAAACCAAGCCCTAACCTCCCTGGGATCCCTCTTATTCCTTCTTAATAATACAGCATCCATCATTGCGCTTAATCAATAATCCCTTAATAAGTAATTCCATGAACAGTTAAAACTCAGCTTTATTACCCACCCAACCATTATAATGATGCCGTAATGCGTAGCGTTAGGTCAATATTCAGCAGGAGGGGCATACGTAGGTTACCGCCTGATCGGGCTAAGGATAGGCTTGAATTGATCATAGACCTATCACGCGCCATAATGAGGAGGGGTGATGTGCGTATTACCAATGAGTATTTAATCATTAATAACTGGTCATTATTCACTCGCTACCTTATTAATTGCGTCAATGATGATTGTACATTAATGGCTATCAGGGTGATGAGGGGCAGGGAAGCACATTGCTGAGCTTCTTGGCCAGGGTTAATAATAGGCTTGAGTCTGAGGGCGTGGGTAGAGTCGTTATTGTTTGTGGCTTTGCCGCTGAATTATATAGTGGCGATATTTACAGGACTGGGCATGTCGATGTAATTATTGATTCCAGGGATTCGGAGAGGGCCATGGGCATTCTTTATGATGAGTTGGGCCGTATAAACGCAAGGAGGGAGGGTAGGGTGTGGGTTAGTGACTACTTCGGGGTTTTGGCCTTGGACGTGGTTGGGGTGACCTACGTGGGTAGGGTTAAGGTGTTGAGGGTGGGTGATGGGCATGTTTATGTCGAGTCACCTGAGGATAATGTGGTTATGAGCCTAAACGCCTGTGTTTACTGGTCTTCAGACGCAGATTGTGAGAGGGCTGCGGCGGTTCTGGCTACTCAATGGGTGGTGTGGATTGGAATTACTTAATCGATAGGGCGAGGCGTGAGGGTGTTCTTGACAAATTGAATGAAATAAGGAGAACAATAGAGGAGAGATTCGGAAGGTATCAGGAAAAGTGAGAAAGAGGGGAATGCTTTTACCGCAGGTAGTCAATAAGTCATTAATGGGTAAGCTCAGGGATAGGGTAATACTGGTTACGGGGGCTTCCAGGGGCATTGGTAGGGCCATAGCCAGGGCAGTCGCCGAGGAGGGGGCCAGGGTAATAATAAACTATAAGTCCTCAGCCAGGGAGGCCGAGGAATTAATGCTCGAACTAAGAAAGAACGGCCTTGATGCAGCCATAGTTAGGGCTGACGTATCCAGGGAGGATGAGGTCAGGTCGATGTTTGAATTAATTAGGAGGGATTACGGAGCACTGCATGGAATAGTCAACAATGCGGGCCATGGCTCCGCAACCATCTGGAATAGGGGATTCCATGAATTGACCTGGAACGATTTTGAGGAGGTAATTAACGTTGATTTGAAGGGCACATTCCTATGCAGTAAATTTGGCATTGAGTTGATGGGGGATGGCGGTTCCATAGTCAATGTGGCCTCAATAACCGCGAGGACCGGCGATACCACGGGAATACCCTACCTAATCGCTAAGTCAGGTATAATAGCCCTCACTAAGTCCATGGCCCTCTCACTGGCACCCAGAATCAGAGTGAATGCCGTAGTACTCGGTAGTATCGAGACCGGCTGGGTCAATTGGTTAGGTAGTGATGAGGTTAGGAAATTGATTAGTTACATACCCATGGGCAGGCTTGGTAAGCCTGAGGAGGTGGCTAGGGCCGTAGTCTTTCTACTTAGTGATGATTCATCTTTCATAACTGGACATACGGTCGTAATCGATGGTGGTGAGTGCACGGCATGTGACTAAGCACCCCTTTAATAAGTGATCCTGTAAGGTGATGATGAATGCGTAGGGATATCGCATTGCTAATTGCGTCTAGGGCCATTAGGAGCCTGGCCTTTGGTTACTTAACATTTGTAATACCACTGTATCTGAAGTCCATTGGATTCTCGCAGCGCTCATTGGTCTCTACTTCCTCGTTGCATCAATATCCTCAGCAACCCTAGTGCTTATTTCTGGGTTTCTCGGTGACTTAATAGGTAGGAGGGATGCCCTCATCATAATGTCGAGCTTATTCATGATTTCCATGGCAATCTTCAGTGTGACGAATAATAAGGCCCTACTTTTCATAACGTCAGTGCTCGGTACAACCACGGGAAGTGCCGGCGGAGGGGGCGCCGGTGGCGGGCCTGTGGCTCCGTTGCAGACATCATTACTTGCGGACAATACGGAGTCCATGGAGAGGACTAGGGTCTTTAGCCTTACCACGTCAATAGCGCTGTTCTCATCGTTAATGGGCTCCCTAATATCCTACACAATACTGAGTGTGGGCCTTGGCGACTTGACCCTCTTTAGATTATCCCTCGCATTGAGCGTTATATCAACGGCATTGCTCGCCCTTGTCAGGAGGGATAAGCCTCGAATTAAGTATTTAGGTATCAATGAGGTCCTTCCCAGGAGGTCCTCAAGGCCAATAACGAGAATCGCCATTGCAGGATCGCTGGGGAGTCTTGGTCTTGGCATGGTGACCCCACTACTGCCGTTATGGTTCAGGTTATTTCTTCACGTAAGTGAAGTTGAGATTAACGAGGTATATACGGCGTCTTACGTAGTGTCGATAGTCCTCACGTTGTTGGCTAGGAGGGTCGAGGGCCTAATGGGCCGTGTAAGGGCCATATCACTACTCAGGTCTCTCTCGGTATCCCTATTCATCGTAATGGCATTCATACCGATATTCATTATTGACGCCGTACTCTACGTAATTAGGGTAGCCCTTTACATGATAACCATACCCCTACGCCAATCACTATCGATGGAATTAATCGATGAGAGCGAGAGGGCACGGGGATTATCAATAACTGGACTCGCACGTAGGGTCCCGTATGGCCTGGGCAGTACTATAGCTGGGTTGCTCATGGATTATGCGGAATTCTCGCTATCGATGGTGCTGGGAGGCACCATAGCGTTGCTCGACCCAATACTCTACTACGTGTTCTTTAGGCGTTATGATGGTGAGTAAGGTATTGTTTATTAATTTTGGGTGTGTATGTGTATTTGTAGTACTTATAAATAGGATTATTATCCTACATCGTGTCGGCTCTGGAGAGGTTATGGAGAGGTGTGCTTATTGTTTATGCTAGCAATGCCGGTACTGATACCGCCAATAGGCTATTTAAGTTGTTGAGGAGTGTTGGTGTACCGACGGTGGTGATTAAGTATGACGGTGATTTAAGCAGGTACTGGGGCTGTTTTGACGTCATAGTCCTCGTGATGGCTTTGAGCGGTGCCGTCAGGTTAATTTGTAAATACGCTAAGTCTAAGGTTGTGGATCCAGCCGTAGTTGCCATTGATGATGGGGGTAGGTACGTAATACCTATATTGGGCGCCATTGGGGTGCTAACGAGGCCGCTAAAGCAATCGCTGAGTTAATGGGGGCTGAGGCCGTGATAACCACGGCAGCCGAGTACATGGGCATTACGGGCATTGAGGAACTAGCTAGGCTTCTTCATTGTGACATTATCAATACCGAGGAATTACCAAGCTTCTACTCGGCGCTCCTCAGTGGTAAACCAGTATGTATCGTCGGCATAGATAAATTACCAAGTAGGGTCAAGGGTAACTACATGGTTGGGCTTAATACGGAGTGTGAATACGCCATGGTCGTGGGTGATCCTCAACAATCATTAAGGGGTATCAAGGTGCTGCGGTGCATGCCGTATAAGGTGATCATTGGGGTTGGGCTTATGAATGAGGCTGGTGTTGATGAGGTAACTAAGGCCATAAGGCTGCGTTGGATAGGCTCGGCATTGAAGCCAATAGGGTCTTGGCCGTTGTCTCGATAAAGTCAAGGGTCGGCGAAGCAGCCAAGCATTGGGCTTACCCTTTAGGTTAATAGATGTTGATGAATTGCGGAGAATCGATTATGGATGCGCCACGCCGCCAAATGATGAGTTAAGAAGGCTAGGCATTAGGGGTGTTGCTGAGCTTGCGGCATTAGCCGCGGGAGGAACATCACTGTTACTTAGGAAGATCGTTGTTGGGAGAGTCACGGTGGCCGTGGCGAGGGTCTAACGCTTATAAGCTGGGCATTAAGTCACGCCTTAAATGCTGTACATAATCGGTGTGGGTCCTGGCGATCCAGGGTTAATAACCGTTAAGGGCCTTAACGTACTACGCTCAGTCAATGTGGTGGCTGGTTGGGGTAGTGTGCTTGATAGGTTCAGTGAATATCTCGTTGGTAAGAGGATCATTAGGTTTAGTTATAGGAATGAGGCGGAGGGCCTTAAGGAACTAATGACCAGCGCCGTCAATGGTGATGCGGCACTGCTAATACATGGGGATCCCTCGGTATCGGAATCACAATTAATATCCAAGATAACGCAGCTATGCAGAGAGTACGGGGTTAATTACGAGGTAATACCAGGCGTCTCCTCGGTAAATGCGGTATTGGGATTACTAGGTATTGACTTGGACTCCTCCGTATTTATATCCCTGCATGTGAGGGGGTCTTTAGATGATAGGCTGGAGGAGCTTAAAACAGTATTAAAGGTACTGAGGAGGTATATCGTTGTATTACCACCTCCATACCCACATGGACCACGCTAATCGCCAAGACGCTTCTGGATTTGGGTTGTGACCCTGAGGTCATAATAATTGAAAGAGCCACGTATAACGACCAAAGAATTATGAGGACCAAGGCCTCAAGCATCATAAACTTAAGTAATGAATTTAGTGATTTAACAATGATGATAGTACCACCATGTGGTCGTGGTTAGTAATTCTTTTAAATAGGATGTATGTCCGTTTTTTTTAAGTAGGATATGAATCCTACATCGGTACTCGTAATAACCCATGGGTCCCGTAGATCCGAATTCCTAGATTGGTTTAATGATTTGGAACGTTACATTAAGGGCAGGTTGGGTGGCTTGGGTTTAATAGTTCATGTTAGTATTGCCCATAATGAGTATTCAAGCCCTAACTGGAGAGATTCACTAAAGGAGCTTCTTGCTCTGGTACCAAGCGCGTTGTGATTGCCCTAGCGTTTCTAGGCCCTGGTAATCACGTGATTAGGGACATAATGGGGTCCCTGGGTGTTCAGGAATTTAATAGGTGGGTTAGGGCATCGTGGAGCGATTACGAGTTTGAGGTTTACGTTACAAGGCCGCTAATTGACTCGGCGCTTGTTAAGGAGGCGTTGCTTATGAGGATAGTCAACGCCCTGAACACATCCGTGAACGTGGGTAGGTACATCATGGATCCCGAGGAGATTGAAAGAAATAGTCTCGATAAGGTGGTTGAGTTGGTCCGTAGAGAGCTTGGTACTAACAATGAATCAATTATTAGGCTTGTGGCCAAGGCCGTGTTTGCCACCGGTAATCCCGCCCTTATTAAGTACATGCATGTGGATCCCGAGGTATTTAATGTATTTAGTGAATTAATTAATGGTAACGCCACGGTGATTGCTGATGTTAAGATGGTGGCAGTTGGCGTGAGGTGGGGTAACACCGTGACCCTAATAGACGATGCGGATGCCACGAAGTTAGCGATGGAACTCGGCATCACGAGGGCCGCAGCATCAATGAGGATGGGGTTGAGCAGGTTCAAGCCCGCAATTCCAATTATCGGTAATTCACCCACGGCCCTCATCGAGGTGATTAAGATGATTAGGGAGGGCTTGGAGATCCCCATGGTAATCGCGACGCCGCCGGGCTTCACCAATGCTGTGGACGCAAAGGAGGAGTTAATCAGGATGGGGATACCTAGCGTGGTCGTGAGGGGTACGTATGGAGGTAGTAACGTGGCTGTGGCCGTATTCAATGAATTACTAAACATTGTAAGGGAGGGGCATGGCAGGTAAACTCTACATAGTTGGTGTTGGACCCGGAAGCCCTGGGTTAAGGACGGTAGCCGCGATCGAGGCCATTAGGGATAGCGATGTCGTTATTGGGTATAACACGTACATAGACTTAATCAGCGACTTAGTCAATGGTAAGGAAGTGGTTAAGTCGAGGATGCATGAGGAGGTCATGAGGGCTAAGCTTGCCATTGAGAAGGCACTTAACGGCCACGTAGTCTCACTGGTGAGCGGTGGCGACCCTCAGATCTATGGATTGGCAAGCCTTGTCCTTGAATTAATAAGTAAGGAGGAACTTGACCTGAGGCCTACCATAATACCTGGAGTCACCGCGGCCTTCGCGGCGGCCACCAGGTTGGGCGCGCCCCTTAACATGGACTTCGCGGTCGTAAACCTGAGCAACCTATTGGTTAGTGATGAGGAGATCATGATGAGGATTAGGGCGGCGGCAAGTGGTGACTTCGTGATAGCACTGTACAACCCAATAAATAAGGACGTACTTATCAAAGCCATGAATTTAATATCCATGTTTAGAAACGCCTCAACGCCAGTGGGTATAGTTAGGAATGCCTATAGAAATGGTGAACTTGTGATAATAACAAACCTAAGTAATTGGATGAGGTACTTGGAAGTAATTAATATGAATACTACATTGATAATAGGTAATTCAAGAACCTACGTTTATAGGGGGTTCATGATAACGCCAAGGGGTTATAGGTTATGAGCGTAATTGATTACTTCAAACGCTTCGGCATAACCACGGGGGCCGCGGCCGCAGCTGCGGCTAAGGCAGCAACTATTGCATTAATTAGGGGTGTTACGCCCAGCAGCGTCACAATACCAACGCCTGTTGGCCTTAGGCTTGAGGTCTTCATTGATAGGGTCTTTACGATTGACAATTATGTATGCGCCGATGTGCGTAAAATCGCCGGTGATAACCCTGACAGCCTAAATAACGCGGTGATTAGGGCCTGCGTCTGTTCAATAAATGAACAGGTAATAAAAATCAGAGGCGGACATGGCGTGGGTAAGGTCGTGAGACCAGGTTTAAGTATCCCCATGGGTGAACCGGCCATTAGCCCCACGGCTAAGCTCATGATTGAAAGTGCCGTTAGGGAAGTCGTTAATGCCGGTGTTGAGGTCATAATAGAGGTACCCAATGGCGAGGAGTTGGCCAAGGCAACGATGAATGAGGACGTCGGTATAGTCGGCGGTATATCCATACTTGGGACGACTGGGATCGAATGGCCGGTCAGCAATGAGCCTTCATTCAGCATATTAAGGCTCAATTAACGGCATTAAGGGGTAAGTACGATGGTGTAGTGATTGCCTCAGGGAATAGGGCTGTTAGTTACGCTAAGGCGATTTACGAGATGCCCGTGGTTAAAGTAGGCGACCTAATAGGCATCTCTGTTAAAGAGGCCATTGGGCTAGGCTTCCATAGAATAGTCATTGCGTTACTGCCCGGCAAGGCTGTTAAGTTGGCGGCCGGCTTAATGAATACGCACAGTTCAATTGGAGATGCGCGTATTGAGGCGATTACCTGGGCAGCAGTAATGGCGGAGATTAATGGAGAATTATTACGGAGTATCGCGGCCTCAAAGACTGTTGGTGAGGCGTTGCATTACCTCGGTGATGCGGCGGGTAGGGTTATGAGGGTAATACCGAGAGGGCGTTGAGCAGGTTAAGGAGACTTGGCAGTGCCTCTCTTGAGGTCGTGATATTCAGTGAGGATGGGGAAGTACTCGCGAGGCTAATAGCCATGACTAGCCCTGCCTGGCCCTACATAACTCCCGGAATACCTGATGAGTTGTTCGAGCGTGTTGAGGGCATACCAATGACTAAGGAGGAGGTTAGGGCGTTGGTGATTTCTAAGCTTAGGCTGAGGGAGGACT
Source organism: Vulcanisaeta sp. JCM 16159 (assembly GCF_001316265.1). Taxonomy (GTDB): domain Archaea; phylum Thermoproteota; class Thermoprotei; order Thermoproteales; family Thermocladiaceae; genus Vulcanisaeta. Next base: position 21,534 of record NZ_BBDN01000004.1, read on the forward strand.
CGAGGGTTCTGGATATCGGTTCAGGGACTGGCTCAGTTACTGTGGAGGCCGCCCTAATAGCCAGGAGGGGCCTCGTATATGCCATTGATAGGGATGAAAGAGCAGTTGAGTTGACCCGCAGGAATGCCATGAGGTTTGGCGTGGGTGATAGGGTCATTGTGATACATGGCGAGGCACCAGAGGCCCTGGATAAAGTACCCAATGAGGTTGATGCAGCATTCATAGGTGGTAGTGGCGGTAGGTTGAGGGACATAATCGCTGGTACATGTAGTAAATTAGCCGTGGGCGGCCATTTAGTGATTGACGCAATAACCCTAGAGAATGTATCACTCACTTTAACTACCATGGCTGAGTTGGGCTTCGTAAATGTGGAGGTTACTGAAGTCGTGATAGCCAAGGGCTTTAAAACAAGCCTAGGCACTGTGATGCTCTCGAGAAACCCAATATTCATAATAGTCGGTGAAAGAGGCAGATGTCGGCCAATGCATTTAATGGCAAGTATCAAGGACGCCATTAAACGGTGGTGATCATGACGCATGAAAAAGGCGGCAATGGGGTACCTAGCTATACGTCATTGGGCTGGGGCCGGGCGATCCAGGGTTAATCACGGTTATGGGTGCCGAGGTCCTCCGTCAGGTCAAGCTGGTTTTCATACCCCATTCCACCGGTAGCAATAGGAGCTTGGCGTATACAATAGTTAGTAGGTACGTGAGTCCCGACGCCCAGATAGTCTTCTTGGGGTTTCCTATGGTTAAGGAACCAAGTGCCGAGACTTTAATGGCTAATGCGAGGGTGATATGCGATGGATTACGTAGGTACGGTAGTGCGGCGTTTGTGGTTCTTGGAGACCCATCACTATATAGCACCTTCTACCGGGTTAAGCCATTCATTAATTGTGACTATGAACATAATCATTCCCGGGGTCTCCTCAATAACGGCCTGCGCCGCCAAGGCTGGTGTTAACCTGGCCATAGGTGGTGAGTCTATAGTCATACTTGTGGTGATGATACCGAGAGGTTAACGAGGGCCATGGACTTCGCCGACACGATAATAGTACTTAAGGGCAGCACTGACATGAGCAGCATCGCTGCATTACTTAGGGATCATGGGTATTCCGTGACCTACGCCAGGAGGTGCTACATGGATGGCGAGTTAATAATTAAGGAATCAAGTGGTGAGTTACCCAGAGACTATTTCTCGCTTATCATTGCTAGAAGAATTTATAAATAGGATTTACATCCTACATCGATGGTTGGGAAGGTAATCTTCGTGGGCGCAGGGCCCGGCGACCCTGAACTAATTACTGTGAAGGGCATGAAGTACCTCCAACAGGCCGATGTAATAATCTATGCGGGCTCCCTGGTAAACCCGGAAGTACTGAGGTGGGCTAAGCCAAATGCGGAGATTCATAATAGCGCATCAATGACACTTGAGGAGATCGCGAATATAATGATTAGTAGGGCTAGGGAGGGCAAGTTAGTGGTTAGGCTTAAGTCAGGCGATGCAAGTATATATGGCGCGCTGCTTGAAGAGGTCGTCGCCCTTAGAGAGGCCGGCATACCGTATGAGGTGGTGCCTGGAGTAACGGCAGCGTTGGCCGCAGCTGCAGTCCTAGGTATTGAGTTAACCCTACCCAAGATGGCCCAGACGGTTATCATAACCAGGGCATCGGCCAGGGTGCCGATGCAGGGCTCGATAAAGGACTTCGCTAAGGCGTTACTCATAGGCGCCACAATGGCCATATACACAGGTGTCCACCTAATCGATAAGGTTGTTAAGGAGTTAAGGGAGGCCGGCGTACCCGATGATATGCCGGTTACGGTGGTTTACAAGGCGACGTGGCCCGACCAATTAATAATCAGGGCACGCTGGCCGACATTGCCGAGAAAGTCAAGAGGGCTAGGATAACCAAGGACTCCGTGATAATAGTGGGTAAGGCCGCGGACCCCTCCATCCTAGACCTGCCATTAAGATCGAGCGTCTACGACCCAAGGCACACCCACAGCTTTAGGCCGAAGCCTAAGATCGGCAGTACAGATGTTGAGTAAAACGATTAGTTAGAGCATGAAAAGCTTAATACATTGGCTTCAGTGAATAAGAATGTGGGTATAGCATTCGCGGAAGCTGAGATAAACGGAGTTAAGTTCAGGGCTATCGTGGACACTGGCTTTAATGGGGATGTATTAATTAGGCGTGAGATCGCTAAGAACCTGGGGGCTTCAGGTAATTGGCAGGACTAAGTGGAGAATTGTGGATAACAGGATCGTGGAGCTCGACGTATCGTACGCCAGGTTAAGACTGTATGGTGAGGAGGGTTACGTGATTGTAGAGATAATCGATGACTCGCCGGTCGACGTGTTAATAGGCGTTAGGGCCCTTGAGGCCCTAGGCTTCATAATTGACCCAGTAACAGAGGCATTACAGAAGGTAGGCCTAATAATTCCAACATAAATCAAACTATTTTGAACATTGATTACCCACTCAATCCATAAATACCTAGTAGTGCCCATGCAATTAAAACCCTGGTCTCAACTACCGTAAATGACCGTGTTAATTGAAAAGGTGAATTTATCGTAATAATCGATGTGATTTCGTGAGTGGAAAAACTTTTAAATAGGATGCTTATCCTACCACGTAATGTCGAGCAGTAGGTTGAAAAATGGTAAGGTCACTTCTGCGTTAATCACGATAATAGTGATAGCAATAGCCCTAGTAATAACGATAATACTGTATGAGTGGGGGTTGCATAAGTCCGTGGTTAGAACCCTCTCTTACGCTCATTATTCATCGCCTAATTTTGAAATTGTTAGTTATAATGGTACTTCCGTTATTGTCGAGAACTATGGATCTAACGTGACCATAGGTATACCCGTTAAGAGGATTGTGGCTGATAATACGGTTGCCATGCAGGTACTGATTGACATAGGGGCTGCGAACACGATAGTTGGGATTGAGGGCTACGCCGCAGAGCTCCCTTGGCTTTTTGGAAATCTAACGGCGTTACCGACTGTGAGTCAGGGGATGTGGTCGTGGAATTATGAGGAGATGGTAAATTTAAAGCCTGGCTTAGTGATAGAGTGGAGTTACGGTGTCCAGACAGCGAGGAGTAAGCTTGCTCCATTTGGAATTCCAGTGATTGGTTATGGATCTCAGGACAACTTAACATCATTCATATACTTCCTCGGCCTAATCACGAACCGCACTGGCAATGCCGTGAAGCTCATAAACTTCATCAATAATGTGCGTCACGTATTGGACGAGGGCTTGAGCAAGGTCTCCACTGGGTATAAGGCTTACGTAATCTTTGATTACGAGTATAGCCTATGGTTCACATCAGGTCCCTCTGGAGATCCGTATTGGGCTGCCGTGAATGCCGGCCTACAGCCCTGCTTTAACAAGTCTATGCAGGTTGAGCCCGGCGCAGTGCTTCAGTGTAACCCAGACGTCATTATCGTGGTTACGTGGAATTTAAACCCTCACTCACCAAATGCCACGGCCTACTGTGAATCAATAATCGAGACCATTAAGAACAACCCAATACTCAATGCGACAAAAGCCGTTAGGTACAACAGAGTCATCATCATACCCGGCTACCTAACCGAGGGGCCTCCGCAGGTGATAGTCTCGCTATACATAGCGAGCCAGGTATATCCGAGCGCCTTCAGTGGCGTTAACGCCACGCAGTACCTCGATCAGTACTTTGAGGAATTCCTAAGAACCGCCGAACCAGGTGGTGTCTGGTGGTGCAGTGGATGAGGTGGGGATTAATGGCGGTTAGTGGCTTGGCACTCCTCCCGTTATTCGTCCTGGACATCATGGTTGGAGCCTATGGAATTGGGCCAGTGACTGTCTTAAAGGCCGTCATTGATGGCATGGACCAATATTCCATGTGCCACACGACGCATACCTAGTGATTTGGCAGATAAGGCTCCCAGAGGCCCTGGCATCGTTAATACTCGGCGCATCACTTGCGTCAGCAGGCGCCGTGCTACAGGGCATACTGAGAAATCCGCTGGCGTCGACCTACACGCTCGGCGTCTCCGCCGCAGCGGGCTTTGGAGCTGCCATAGCCATACTCCTAGGCGCCGGTTATGTTATTAAGTACTACCTGCCCGTGATAACAGAGCCGTACTTAGTGATCATTGGTGCATTCATAGCGGCCTCACTCGCGGCATTGCTCGTTTACTTCCTATCCTTCATTAAGGGTGCGTCGCCAGTCACGATAATACTGGCGGGTGTGGCAGTGATGTTCGTGTTTAGCACGGGGACCTCGCTCATCCAGTACTTCTCTGGCAATCCTGATGTGAGCCACGCCATCGTCATGTGGATGTTGGGTAGCGTAACCAACGTGACCCTCAACTACATACCATACATGGCCCTATCCCTACTTGCAATACCATACTACATCTTGATATCTTGGAGATTAAATGCGCTTAACCTTGGCGATGATGTTGCCCATAGCCTCGGAATTAATGTTAGGAATACGAGACTGGCTGCAATGCTTGTGGCGGCATTCCAGGCTGCGGTCACGATAAGCTTCGTTGGTCTAGTGGGCTTTGTCGACTTGGTGATACCGAATATAGCGAGGGTCTTAGTGGGCAGTGACAATAGGTACTTGATACCGGCATCGGCGTTGATGGGCGCCGACATCACGGTGCTCGCTGACGTGGTTTCAAAGACCTTAATACCGCTATACGTGATACCCATAGGTGTTGTGCTCTCAATGATTGGCGCCCCATACCTACTTGCAATAATAATATCGAGGGGGGCTAGGTATGGTTATGAGTAAGGCTGTACTCGAGGTTAGGGGCCTCGAATGCGGCTATGATAGGCCAGTGATTAAGGACGTCAACATTAACGTTGGTAATGGGGAGTTGGTGGTGCTAATGGGGCCTAACGGTGCTGGCAAATCCACACTGATTAAATGTATCCTAGGCATGGCGAGGGTTTTCGGCGGCTCCATTAGGGTTAATGGTGAGGATGCGTTAAGGATGGGAAGGCGTGAGATTGCTAGGCTCGTCTCCTACGTGCCGCAGAATCACGCAGTCGCATACCCAGTTAGGGTTTTTGACACGGTTTTGCTGGGTAGGTTACCGCACATGGGTTTTAGGCCGAGTAAGCTGGATATTGACACGGCCCTCAATGCCATGAGGAGGCTCGGCATTGAGTACCTAGCTAATAAATTGGTCACTAGATTGAGCGGCGGTGAGGCGCAGCTCGTCCATATCGCTAGGGCAATTGCGCAGGGAGGAGTCCTAATGCTCCTTGACGAGCCTACGAGCAACCTGGACCTAAAGCACCAGGTGGCGGTCATGGAGACCTTGATTAGGATTGCACGTGAAGACGGAATTGCGGTGTTGGCAACGATGCATGACATAAACCTAGCCCTTAAGTATGCAGATAGAATTTACGTAATGCGCGAGGGTAGGATAGTCGCTGAACTAAGCCCAGGCGATATTAGCCCGAGTATTATTGAGGAGGTGTATGGCGTTAAAACCACGGTGATCGAGCACAATGGGAGGCCTGTGGTGATCGTATGAGCCGCCGTGTCGTTTTCCCATTCCCAGCCATTGTCGGTATGGAGAAGGCTAAGTTGGCCCTCCTAGCCGTGGCCGTGAACCCATCAATCGGTGGTGTCCTGCTCAGGGGTGATAAGGGTACTGGGAAGACGACGCTTGTTAGGTCCTTCGCGGATGTATTGCCTGAGATCGAGGTCGTGGCCGACTGCCCATTTAACTGTGACCCACACGACCCGCAGCTCATGTGCGATTCGTGCTATGCAAGGTACCAGCGTGGCGAGAAGTTGCCGATGGCTGTTAGGAAGATGAGGGTTGTTGACCTGCCACTCTCGATAACCGTTGATAGGCTCATCGGTACACTGGACATTAAGAGGGCCATAACGGAGGGCGTGAGGGCATTACAGCCAGGTCTCCTTGCTGAGGCGAATAGGAATATTCTATACATCGATGAGGTTAACCTACTCGATGACTACATAGTTGATGTAATCCTAGACGCGGCGCCTACGGCTGGAATATCGTGGAGAGGGAGGGCGTGTCCGTAAGGCACCCCGCCAAGTTCATACTAATAGCCTCCATGAACCGGAGGAGGGTGAGCTTAGGCCGCAGCTCCTCGATAGGTTCGGCCTAATGGTGGATGTGGAGGCTCCTCAGGACCCAGGGGTTAGGGCTGAGATTGTTAGGAGGGTTGAGGAGTTCAATAGGGACCAGAGGGATTCTACAGGAGGTGGGAGCCGAGATTGAGAGGATTAGGGAGGGGATCAAGAGGGCTAAGGAGTTGGTTAGGGATGTTGAGGTGCCGGAGGACCTACTTAAGCTCTTGGCCGAGACCGTGGTTAAGCTGGGCATTAGGACAAGCCGCGCGGAGATAGTCACCACCAGGACTGCGAAGGCGTTGGCTGCCTTGGATGGTAGGGCTAGGGTGACGATGGAGGACTTGCAGAAGGCCATGGAGCTGGCACTACCCCATAGGCTTAAGGCTAGGCCCTTCGAGAGGCCCAGGATGCCGATACCCCCACAGCCAATGCCCAACGAAGGTAATGCCCAGGGTAGGCGGCAAATGCCTAATTCAATGCATAACCAACAGGGCAGTGCAGTGCGAGGTGGTGAGGGTAATGAGCAGGGTGGACTTAATGGCGGGAGTAGTGTAGGTGATGAGGCTAATGCTGATGGTGATACCAGGAGGTATGGAGTATCCGGCGTGGATATTCCTGTGGAGTTTAGGAGGGGGCTGATACGTACTGGGGGACCGCGGCCTTAGGTCGAGGTCCTCCCTCAGGAGGGTTGTTGGTCAGCCCCACGGTATCCCGTACATGTACCTACCGCCGAGGGATGGGGATTTAAGAGACATAGACCTCACCGCATCTATCGTTTACGCATCGCTCAGGGGCTCAGGCCTACCCATTAGGGTTGGTTTGGAAGACCTAGTGGTCAGGGTTAGGAGGTCTAGGACCCCTAGGGTCTCGCTCATAATACTTGACGCCAGCGGTAGTATGAATTTCATGAGGAGGATTGAGGTTGCGAAGGGGCTCGTGAGAAGGATAACCGAGGAGTCCTACGTGAGGAGGAGCTATGTGGGGCTAATAAGCTTCAGGGGCCGTGGCGTTGACGTGGTAATAGAGCCACGAGGAATTATTGGCAAGTCCTAGACACCTTAGATGAGTTGCTGAGCGGTGGGGCAACACCAATGCCCGCGGCACTGGCCTATGCAGTTAATTTAATCAAGAGATTAAACCTTAAGCTAAAGGGTGATTATTGGGCTTACTTAATAACTGATGGTAAGGCAAACGTGCCTCTCACGGGCGATGTTGGGGAGGAGGTTGAGAGGTTCATGGGCGAGTTGAGTAGGTTGGCTAGGGTCGTCGTCTACGATACAAGGCCGCAGTTGATCTATGACCCATCAATAGGCCACATGGACATACTAAGCAGGTACGCAATTGACGTTGTTAGGGTTGGTGAGTAACATGCCTAAATGCCGCATACTACTAATCACAAGATCCTTACTTACCGAGGGGTTCTACGAGGCATTAAACGAGGCATTGGGAGGCATTAATGATGTGGAATTCGAAACCATATATCTGGAGAGTTATGAGGTCAACGAGGTCTCTAGGCAATTAAGCACAGTGAAGAGGCCGGACACCGCCCTACTAAGCCTAATGGGAGACTACCCAGAATTACTAAATTACCTAAGGGATTGGCTGCGTGGAACATCCATTATTTTTACATTAAGTACGGGCCTAGAAACTATAATGCTTACGAGAGTTCATAATTACGAGTTGGGAGAATTGTTGGCAGGCACGTTATCCACGCGCAATAACTCCTCCGAATCTGCGAATTATTTCGATCCGAAGACGTTCTCCCGCATGCTTCATGAAATATCTAAATCCCTTACCGACCCTGTATCGCATCACCTTGAGAATTGGGCGTTATTAATTGATTACTGGAGGAATTGGCGTAGGGAGAATATAATTAATATGGTACGGTTAGTACTCAGGGAGTACTGCAATATTGAAGCGCCAGCGCCGAGGCCGCCCATCGAGTTAGGGGATTACTGGATTGAGGATGATAAGGGCAACGTGTACCACGGAATTAATGAATTCATGATGCGTAGGAGGTTAAAGGCACCGTTCATAGTATTGCTGGCTTACTCGGGACAGTCGTACGATAAGGCTAAGAAGATAATTACCCACATAGTGAGGAGTAGGGCCGACGCAGTCCCTCTCCTCTCCAATTACGGCTACACATTGAGGGGTCTAAAGGAACTGCTTAGCGATGTGAGTGTTGGGGCTATACTCGACCTACAATGGTTTAGGTTGGTTAGGAACCGTGAGGATGCCGACGTACTGCCTAAGTTTAATGTCCCCGTCATGAACCCTGTGGTCATGTATGGTAGGGACATTGATGCGTGGATTAGGGACAACGGGGCTCAGCCCAATTGAGGTCATATATGCCGTGGCCATGCCCGAGGTCGACGGCGCCATAGAGCCCATACCAATAGCGGGCCTCGTTGATAAAAATGGCGTGAAGGCTATGGAGGTAATTCAGGATAGGGTTGATAGGGTCCTCAATAGGGTTGATAAGTGGTTGGCCCTTAGGCAGAAGCCTAACGCGAGTAAGAGGATTGCCATTGTGATGTATAATTACCCACCCGGTGAGGAGAATATCGGTAAGGCCGCGTCCCTCGACACGCTTAAGTCAGTCGAAGTACTGTTAAGGAGGTTGAGGGAGGAGGGCTATGGTGTTAAGGCCATTACCGCTGAGGTTATTAAGGAGTTCTTCGTGAGGAACCCAAACTCCGGTAGGTGGTCGGCCGGCACCGACTACGTGTTGGTTGATCAAATGACGTATATGGATTTATTTAATAAGTTAAGGCCGGAGCTTAGGGATAAAGTCATTAAGCAGTGGGGTGAGCCTCCTGGCAATATAATGGTTAAAAACGGATACCTTGCGCTGTCCGTGCTTGATCTAGGCAATGCGATTATCGTATTGCAACCAAGTAGGGGCTGGCATGAGGACCCTAACAAGATTTACCATGACTCGGAATTATACCCACACCATCAATATGTCGCACTTTATAGGTGGCTTGAGGAGGTTTGGCGCGCCGATGCTGTTATTCACGTGGGGACTCACGGCACGCTTGAGTTCCTCCCAGGTAAGCAGGTCGGCCTGTCCTCCAATTGCCCTCCGGATGTGCTCCTCGGCAATTTACCGAACATCTATATCTACCACGTGGTCGTCGTCGGTGAAGGTACAATTGCTAAGAGGAGGTCATACGCCGTGTTGATTAGCCACCTCTCACCCAGGATGACTGAGGCAGGCCTCAGTGATGATCTCAAGAGGTTGCGTGATTTAATCGATGAGTACAGGGAGGCAAGCGTTGTTGATTCGCTTAGGGCAAGCGCTGTGCTCAAGACCATAGAGGACATTGCAGGTAAGTATGGGCTAGAGGTTAAGGACCTCGATGAGCTTTACGACGAGCTTATGAGGATGGAACACTCGGCAATGCCGTATGGGTTGAGGGTACTCGGCATGGAATTAAGTGATGATGAGATCGTTGATTACTTAACGCTGGCGTTAAGGCGTGATAGGGGTGTCGTTAAGTCGCTGCATAGGCTTATGGCTGAGGCAATGGGGTATGACTATGACATTTTACTCGAGCACCCAGGTAAGTACGTGAATATCCTAAGGTTAATAGACGAGGGGGTTAAAGGGATTGTCAGGGCGTTAATCGCAAACGGCATTGACTCGGCAATTAAGGTGGCTGAGGAATACGGGATTAAGAGAGATGATGCCGAGACCGTGCTGAATTACGCACGTGATATAGCGGAGAGATTAAGGTTATCGCCTAAACTTGAGCTTGAGAACGTAATTAGGGCTTTGAATGGGGAGTACGTACCAGCTGGCGTTGGTGGTGATTACGTAATGGACCCCGATGTCTTACCTGCGGGGAGGAACTTCTACGCGCTGGACCCACTTAAGATACCCAGTGATTCGGCATTGGAGTTGGGGACTAGGATCGCGGAGGATAGTATTAGGAAGTACTTGGAGCAGTATGGTAGGTACCCCGAGACCGTGGGTGTCGTCGTTTGGGGTGGCCAGGAGTCAAGGACGAGGGGTGTCACTATTGGGCAGATGCTGCGGTACCTCGGCGTTAAGCTTATTCATAGGCCGGGTAGTTGGGACCCAAGACTTGAGGTAATACCGCTTAAGGACCTCAGTAGGCCTAGGATAGATGTTGTTGTTACGATGAGTGGGGTGTTTAGGGACATGTTCCCGCACTTAATATCATTGATTAATAAGGCCGTCAAGCTCGTTGCCGAGTTGGATGAACCGTTAGATATGAATTACGTTCGTAAGCACTACCTTGAATTGAGGAGTAGGTATGGTGAGACTTCCTTAATAAGGACGTTCAGTGAGAGGCCCGGTGACTATGGGAATAAGGTTAATCACTTGATAGAGACGTCGAGGTGGAGGACGGATATGGACATCGCTAGTGTTTATGCCATGTACATGGGCTATGGCTATGATGGAGACATGCGTGGGATAAACTCAAGCGAGCTTAAGGACTTATTCAAGGCATTGCTCAGCAAGGTGGACATTACAAGCCAGGTCCAGTCGAGTGTTGACTACTCAATAATCGACATAGATGATTACTACGCATACCTGGGCGGCCTATCAAAGGCCGTTGAGGTATACTCAGGCAGGAAGCCCCTTATCCTATACACGGACCTAACGCAGGACAGGCCTAGGATGATGACCGCGAAGGATGCCGTTGGGTTCTACGTGAGGACTAGATTACTCAATCCTAAGTGGATCGAAGGCATGAGAAAGCACGGTTACATGGGTGCCCAGAACATTTCGAAGCGCGTTGAGTATGTTCTCGGGGTTGCCGCGACTATGAATGCCGTGGATGACTGGGTTTGGGACAGGATTGCGGAGACGTACGTGCTTAATGAGGAGATGAGGAGGTGGTTTACCGAAGTTAATCCCTACGCATTAGAACAAATCATTAAGAGACTATATGAGGCGCATGAAAGGGGCTTATGGCATGCCTCAGAGGACATCATACGTAAATTAAGGGAGATATACACCGAGTTAGAAAATGCGCTGGAGGGAGTTGGTTAATGGGGCAGATAACTAACTTAGTTATTTACGAGCTTCACTACCTAGCGTTCACCACGCTGGGCATAGTATTGGGTATCCTTACGATGTACTACGTAATGAGTAGAGAAGCGGTAATAAGGCCCATAGGCAGGCTGGGGCGGTGGATAACAGCGTTGTCTGGGTTACCCGGCTATTGCTCCTTACCCTTCGTGGTTTCTCTCGTTAGCCCATTAACCGCATCCTCAATGCTCATAGCCATGTATAAAGACGGTAAATTGACGCATAGAGAACTATACATAGCATCGCTCATTAATTCCTTCCCAGCCCTACTCTCGCATTTAAGGACCCTCATGCCGGTGCTGCTGAGTACCATGGGGGTCTACGGTTTACTATACCTCCTAATCCTCATTACCATTGGCTTAATGCAAATGGCCATATTCGTAACCCTCGGGAGAAGAAGTTCAAGTGAGGGTAGAGGCTGGGGCGATACTGCCGAATTTACAGAACATGCCGTGAGTAGTTCACTTAATTTAAGAAGGGCCTTGAAATTAATTGTAAGGATAGTACTGGTTACGTCAATAACGAGTATTACGTTCACGGTTATCGAGCTTTTCGGACTCAATAACTACCTCAGTGATTACCTATCGCGCATGTTCGGTACCCTAAGTCCATACGCAGTAAGCTTAATGGTGGCTTATGTAATTAGCGATAACGTGGCCTTCGCAGCTGCGGGCACGCTCATTAACGAGGGGCTCAATGGCATTTTAGTAATTAAGTGGATGCTGATTGGCTACGTGGCCTCTTCATTAATACGAGGAATTAGGCACAACGCGCCCTACTACCTCGGTATTTACGGGCCTAAAGATGGCGTTACCATAATGCTCATCTCCATACTAACTAGGGCTTTCCTGGCATTACTAATTCTGGGGATTCTCTACCTCATTTAACTCGGGTAGCAATGCTTATTAATAGGATTTGCATCCTACTACGTAATGAACATCGTGTTTCGCGAGGTCTGGTCCCGCGATGGTGCAGCTGCTCGAATATACTATCAAAGCTATGGCGGTATTAACGTTAAGACACTCCTCATAGACCTGGCACAGAGGAGGCGAGTGCTTAGTACGATGCATGGCATGGTTAATGTACGTTTTGTATGCAATAACTACGCGCCGCCAGACCTATGGTGCGCACTACATAGCCAGGGCTTCCGTGAGAAGTACCTGGGCACGTTAATGGCCCAACTTGGGGTACCCCCTCATGACTATGCATGCCTAAGCACAGGCGTTGACATGAATGACTTGGCGGTGGTAAGTGATGAGTATAGGGATGTGTGGGTGACGGCATTTACCACCGCGGGTGTTTAGACGAATGCATTGAGGACGGGCATAGACAGGGCATCTACGTACGAGGTTAATGGCGTGTTTGAGAGGGTGGGTACGATAAATATTATATTGATAACTAACGCCTCATTAACTGAGGCTGCCATGGTAGGCCCTAATTACGATAACCGAGGCCAAGTGCGCGGCGCTTCAGGACTTAGGCGTGGAGAGCAGTTATTCATCGGGTTTAATAGCCACGGGTACGGGCACGGATAATGTAATCGTAGTCTCCGGCAATGGGATATGCATAACGTACACCGGCGGTCACTCCAAGGCCGGCGAGCTAATTGGGAGAGTAGTTTACGAATCTGTTAAGGAGGCTGTGACCAGGCATAGGGCCAATGCTGGGCCCAAGACTATCCAGTAGGTCTTATCATTATTACTAAACTAATTAGTACATGTGGACTGAGCCCTCCCTGAGTATTCTCGTGAAGGCGTAATTAGATAGGGCAATGCCAATCACTATGTATGCCAGGGCTAGGATAACCAATGGCCATAGGTAGTTAAGTAGTTGTGGTATGCCGTAGCCACTGAGCATGGCGCCTCTAAGCCCCGATAACGCCCAGGTCAGGGATAGTGAATAACTTATGTACTTAAGCCATGTTGGCAGTACCGAGGTGGGAAACACAACACCACCCAATAGGTTTGAGGCAACCGAGGTGAATAGGGCTATGGGATTGCCCTGCTTAACGATTAGTACAACGGCACCAGCGATTAAGTTTAGGCCGATTATTGATGCCAGGTAAAGTATTAGGAATGTGATTGTGGCGAGCGCATTTACTTTATATGATATTCCGAGACCGAGACCAATCAATAGGACCGTGACCGCGCTTATCGAGTTTATCACTAATCCCCACACGGTGTTATACATCATCAGCGCCATGGGCCTCAGCGGCGCTGCCATTAGGTATTCCAGGGTCCCGATCAACTCCTCATTCCTAATACGACCGGCCAGCGTCGTCACTGATGCAGAGAAGTATCCCTGGAATGCCGTGCCTATGACCATGAACGCCGTGTAGTCTCTAACTGCACTTAACCTCCCAAACCCTAGGGTAACGCCAATGAAGAAGTATATGAATACTGGGATGACCCAGTTAATCATTGTAAGCACAACCTGGGTCTTATACGAAACCCACATCTTCCAACCCCTAATCACGACAAAGCCGTACAGCCTATCGATGACGCCCATCACGATCACCCCTCCCTCCTCATAATCCTCTCCATTCTCCTGGCATTACCCTCAGCCACCGCAACTTCAACATCTATGTCCATGACCCTAACCCCACCATCATACATGGCTAACTTACTCATCAACTCATTAAATCTATCAATTGTTGTTATTATGACGTACTCATCACCACCAATACTCTCCACATTAAACCCGCTGAGCCCATCCACGGGGCCCTTAACAAGTACCTTAACAATCTTAAGAGCGGGCGCCTCATTTAGGATCCTCCTATTTACATACACGACCATATCGGCTAACTCGATCTCCTGAGGATCGTGGGATGCGAGGATTACGGTCTTCCTACCCCTAAGACCCCTAATGAAATTGAGTATGCTGTGCTTCGCATCAATGTCTATGCCGCTCGTCGGCTCATCAAGCAGCAGCACATCCGGATCATGCATCAACGCCCTGGCGATCTCGAGCTCCTCATCATGCCCGTGCTATACGTGGCAACCCAATCATTAGCCCTTCCACCAAGTCCCAATTCCTCGAGTAATTCCTTAGCCCTTTCCCTAGCCTCCCTGAGCGATAGGCCGTATAATGTACCGAAGAAGACCAGGTTATCCATCGCCGTCAATCTCCAGTAAACACCGCGGTCCATGGGCGTCATAAACCCAACCCTCCTCTTAGCCCTGACGCTCATTGCATCATAACCATAAACAAGGACCCTACCACCATCAGGAACAAGTATGCCAGCCGCAAGCCTGAGCATTGTCGTCTTACCAGCACCATTAGGACCCACGAGCGCCACAATCCTACCCTCGGGAATCTCGAGGTAAACATCCTCAACGGCCACAATACGCCCAAACCTCTTAGTAACGTGGTCGTAAAGAACCACAGACACGAAGCCGTTATCGAAAACAACATTAATAACACTTTCTCCCCATAACAAAACACCATGATGAAGAAAAACCACAGAAAAACACTTAAAGCCAAAACCGCAAGATGATAATCGGCGGGGGTGCCCGAGCCAGGTCAAAGGGGACGGGTTGAGGTCCCGTTGGCGAAGGCCTGCGTGGGTTCAAATCCCACCCCCCGCACCAGTAATTGATGAGGTTTAAAGTGCCGTGAGGTTGACTACTTAAAGTTAATATTATATGCCAGGAACATGTATACTAAGTATGTCGGTCAGAAATGGCGATAATAGATCAAGTTACTTGGAATACTAATGTGGTTGGATTGCTGCTCTTATCTACGTATTTCATTAATAGCATTAATCGTTTATTTTTGGTAATAGATCAATCCTATTCTGGAGTCTCATGTATATTCTCACCCAATCTATCTTAAATATTATGAAGGCTAATGCGTGAATATTACTGCCATGGTAATTTGGAAAATAGGCAAACCTATGCCTGGTTTTAGTAATTTATACAGTGATGAGAAGAGTATGATTTCTATTGGTATTTCTACGGAGCTCTTTATTAACTTACCAATGAATACATATGTGTTAAGCATAAGTGGGTTTATCGATGCAGCCCCAGTACCTATGTATAGGTAGTCATCAAGGGGTAATCCAGGCAATGCGGCTAATATTATTAGCAATATCCATAGTGGCGACTTGTCGGCTAAGAGCATTATTAATTTCACGGCGCTGGTCTTCCTTAGGGTCTTCTTTAATGCGTAGCCTAGGGCATAGGATACGTTCTTGGAAATTGAGGCACCCAATGCCGTTATAATTATTACCAAGACCGTGTACTGTATTGGTGGTCTAATGCTCAGTAACGTTAATGATGCATATACCGTATAGGCTTCACCGAAGAATGGTAATGCATTGCCTATGAAGCTTATGAGGAAGTCCATTATCAGTAACGGGACTATGTTCATCTAATCAGGGCTTAAGTGGGGTTATTTTTAGGCTTTTTATCGAGAATATGGCTATGCCCACGGCAAGTACTATTAACGTGATGCCCACTGCTAGGGGTACCACACTATAGCCTACTGATTGATTAAGTGATAGATTCAATGATGTATTGGCGGTATTATTCATTATTTCTATTGGCATTATGCTTGATATCGTGAATGAGGCATTACATGAATTTGTTGATGAGGCGAGTTCATAAAGGGCTTGTGAGTATGAGGCTGCTAGTTCATAGAGTTGAAGTGTGGCTTCTAAATCGTATATATTACCGGTTGAGTTGTACCTTGTTAGGTAGTAATTACCGAAGTCTATGTATGAAATTGCGAGCATTGGGAATAGGTTACAAGTATTCTCTGCCTCATACGTATTAAATATTGCCAACTCCTTCACATAATTCGTGACATTGATTAGATAGCCAGCGCTCATCTCCCCATTCATCACTGGGGTAAATAATAGGTGTAGTATGGCGTCATTGCTCGATATAACATCGAGACTCTGCGCAAGCGTTAATGGATAAAGGCCATCTTGGTAATTATTCTGGGCCTCCTGAACCTCCTGCGTTATTGAATTCATGTTCTGAAGAATGCCCGATGCGCCTATGGCATTTGAAAGTGAGAGCGTGTATTCAGTTATTGATTGGGCATATACTAAGTACATGTTTGTTAATTCCTCAAGGTAGTCCCTCGATATTGGTGCTCCACCTTTTACCGCATTCAATACCGCCAACCAATCACTAAGGGTCTCTATCCTAGCCTTTGCATAGGCGAGGTTAGTTATTGCGTCGCCGATGTCATTGCTCATCAGGTCTTGCGACGCAGCATTTAATGACTGTTGGGCGTCAAAGACCCTGTCATAAATGCCAATTATTAGGTCTATGTTTGCGGTTGTCACATTGTATTGCTGCAGCGTGTTTTCGTAGTTTTGCAGTTCATTATTTAATTGATTGAGTAAGTTCTCTAATTGCGGGGCTGTGTAGTTCTGCATCTCGTCCTGGTAATAATTAATTAGTCCCTGGAATCCAAGGCTTGCGGCTGTGTAGTACATGCCCTGGTTTGCATAATTAATAGCTCTCTTAATGTAGCTACTAACGTTAGGGTCTGTGGAGTTTATGGCGCCTGTGCTTATTATCCTATCGTATATCCTCATCCATAGGAATTTCGTGACGTTGATGTATGCCGTGGTCTTTAGCGCCTGAGCCTGTATTAATGGTATTGACATATTCACACCCGTGAAGTAATAAATGGCTTGCCTGACATCCATCACAGGTATAACGTTAACTCCGAGACTCCTTCCATAGCTTATTAAGTTAATTACCTGTCCGCTACTGGTCTGATATATTTGTTGCCCGTATGGTATTAACACGACTTCATAACCTTCCTGAGCAGCTGCCTTAATCTTAGCAGGTAAGCCACCCACAGGTCCTATTAAGCCATCCGGTAGTATCATCCCGGTCATTACCACGTCAGGGTTTAAGGTATGGTTTGTTATTAGCGCCCACATTGCGACGGTCATGTAACCGCTTGCTGATGGACCACCGATCTCTAGGGTTGTCGGTTCAACATTTACTAGGAAATTATACTCATTAAATGGTTGGTTTGCTAGGTATGTGGCAACCAATGCGGCTATCTGTGATGATGATGGGAATGTACCACTTTCAACCGTTGGTAATGGACTTGACGCAATGTATACATAGCCCGAGCCCGGCTTTATTGCCGTTACCGTTATGTTAATGACGGCGCCACTGTCGTTTGATGAAACGGCTAACGCATGTATTGTAATGGACCTAACATATATAATAACTTGTTGCCACTCATTAGCTAAGGCAAGTATTAATGTGCCTAATACTAAGATTAAGGTAAACAAAACTACAGCGCCTAATAGTTTATTGGGTCTCACCATACAAGGCGTTGTTAATCCCTTGAAATTAATAAAACTTACACACTTTAATGGTTTGATTTGGATCAATTATTGATAATAAGTTCCTCATGCTAATAACGCCACTAATACGGCCTTAGCCGTATGCAATCTATTCTCCGCCTGATCCCAAACAATGCTTTGTGGACCATCAATTACATCATCAGTAACCTCCTCATCCCTGTGAGCAGGTAGGCAGTGCATGAACACTGCCTGAGGACCAGCCTTTCTCATTAATTCAGCATTAACTTGGTATGGCCTAAATACCTTCTTCCTCTCCTCGGCCTCGGCCTCCATGCCCATGCTAACCCAGACATCGGTATACACGGCATCAACGCCCCTGACATCCTCGGTACTGTCACTAATTACTATGTTAGCGCCCGTCCTCCTTACATCCTCGTTCAATGACTCGGCGAATTTGGTCGGCCAATACCTCCTTGGCGAAATTATCCTAACCTCCCAACCAAGCTTGGCTCCGATTATCATTAAGGAATGTGCGATGTTATTATCACCATCACCGACAAAGGCCACCCTTAACCCCTCGAGTTTACCCTTAACCTCCCATAAGGTTAATGCATCAGCCAACGCCTGCAGTGGGTGTTCTTTATCGCTTAGGGCATTTATTACGGGTGCCACTGCTACTTAGCCATCTCTATTAACGACTCGTGCTTATACACCCTAGCCGCTATGGCGTCCACGAACCTATCAACGACTCTTGCCGTGTCGGCTATGGTCTCTCCACGACCAAGCTGAAGCTCCTGTGGGTTTGAGTAGATTACGTGCATCCCTAGCTGGGTCGCAGCCACGTCGAGGCTTACCCTAGTCCTTGTACTCGGCTTCTCAAAGATCATGAGTAGCGTCCTGCCTCTCAGTACGTCGTTATACCGCTCCCCCTGGTAGTACCGGAATTTAAGGTCCCGGGACAGGCTCAGTAAGTACTTTATCTCGTCTGTTGTGTAATCCATGAGTGTTATGAAGTCCCTACCTCTGAGTGCCCTTATGTTGGTCACGTGATTAATTACGGATTAGGGTATTAAAGCGTGACCTCACGGCGCTAAGTTTTTAATAGCGAGTGCTTTGTCATTGATCGTGGCTAGGAGTAGAAATGAGGTACTTAAGGTTCTTGAGGATTGGGGCAATTCGGTAACAAATACGGTACTTAATAATGAGGAGCCAATTCTCGAAATACCATCAAGAACGTTAAGCAACACTATTTGGGACCCAAAGAGGAAGATGCTGATCCTTGGGCCTGAAAAGCTGAGGAGGAGGTTTCTTGACCTTAAGGAGTCCAAGAGGTTCATGCAGACAATGCTCATGCTTAAGTTAATTGTTCAGGCCATAAGGGAGGGTGTTTACCCAACAATAAGGGACCTTTACTACAATGGTAAACACACCATGGAGTTCAAGGCAGACATTGTAAACAAGGTCATTAGGGAAAACACATGGGACGAGCAGTCGGAGTCCAACGCGGTCATTGAGGATATTGAGGTGGCCACCGGAATCCTCAGGGAGGAGATGGGGCTCTCGGCTGATGTTAAGGGTAAGGTCGTGGGGCCGATAATCGTTAGGTCAAAGGCTTCGAGATAGACGCCACAAAGCTAGGCGATACCGCGCTGAGTTTACCGCCAAACCCCGATGATCTCGATATTGTCAAGGTCGAGGCTAATTACGTGCTCGTTATTGAGAAGGACGCAATATTTCAAAGGCTCAACAGGGAGGGCTTCTGGAATAAGGAGAGTTGTCTACTAATTACGGCTAAGGGTATGCCGGACAGAGCCACGAGAAGGTTTGTTAGGAGACTTAACGAGGAGTATAAATTACCAGTCTTCGTATTAACTGACGGTGATCCATATGGGTGGTACATATACAGTGTTTACAAGAGTGGCTCAATAAAGCTTAGTTACGAAAGCGATAGATTAGCAACCCCCGAGGCTAAGTTTGTGGGTGTTACAGCGACGGACATTCGTACTTACAAAATCAGTGATGAGTACGTCATAAAGGCTACGGATAGGGACCTAAAGAGGGCCCAGGAACTTATTAGGTATCCCTGGTTCCAAAGTGATCACTGGAAGAAGGAGATTGAGCTCTTCCTTAGGACGAAGAAGAAGGTTGAGATTGAGGCCTTATCAACCCACGGCCTTAAGTTCCTCCATGATTACCTCACCGACAAGATTCATGGTAATAAATTCATTGATTAAGATTAAGCATAATTAATGCAGGAATAATGATTTTAAATGCGCAATTAGGCTATGTCATCATAATGCTAATTGATAATTATGGGAGGCCCTGGTTAAAGCTTAGGATCGTGGTCAACAGCGTATGTAATTACAGATGCATCTTTTGTCACTTTGAGGGGCAGGGCAAGTTTTTAAGTAGGGAGTTAAGTGCCGAGGACATTGGTTTTGTGGCCTCTGTGGCTAAGGAATTGGGTGTTGATGATTTTAAGATAACAGGCGGTGAACCATTGTTACGTAGGGATATTGTCAAGGTTGTGGATGAAATAAATAAGGTTGATCCTAAGGACCTCTCATTAACAACTAATGGTTATTTACTTGATGTTTATGCTAAGGAATTACTTAATCATGGGTTACGTAGATTAAACATATCTCTTCATTCATTAGATCGTAGGAAGTATAGGTTCATAACTGGAGTTGATGCCTTAGATAAGGTTCTTGAGAACATTGACTACGTGAGTGGGCTGGGTTTTAAGCAAATAAAGCTGAACGTGGTTGTGCTAAGGGGGCTTAACACGGATGAGATACCAATGATGATAAGGTTCGCCGCTAAGTACGGCTTCGTTCTTCAGCTAATAGAGTTAATGCCCATGGGTGATGGCTTCCCCGTATTTGCCAGGTACTACGATGACCTGAGCGACATAGTTAATTGGTTAAATAAGCACGGTAAGTTACTGGGGACGAGGAAGGATCTCCATAATAGGCCCATTTATGAGGTCGATGGAGTTAAGGTTGAGATAGTTAAGAATTATAATAACCCGACATTCTGTGCGGGATGTACGACAATGAGGTTAACAAGTGATGGTAGGTTAAAGACCTGCCTATACAAGGAGCCCGTTGTTGACCTATGGCCGTACATAAAGGAGAGGGATAGGGATGGCTTGATGAAGGCTATGATGTATGCAAACTCATTAAGAAAGCCTAATTTCGTAGAGGGCGCATCTGGTGATTTGAGTAGGATAAGGATTAGGGTTCGTGTTGGGAGCCTTGTTTACTGATATTACGTCTTATTACATATTTAATGCCTTTATAATTACTTGTGAGGGTCACCGTTATTTCAATTGGATTTAGGGTCCTTACGATCTCATTTACTAACTCGTTAATTAGGTCCTCGTGATAAATGACCCTGTCCTTAAATCCATCTAAATACTCCCTGAGGCTGTTCAATTCTATATAGACACAACCACCATCATTGCATGCTGGCTTATACTCCACCTCAATGACGTAATTATCAACACTACTATCCACTGGGCATATTGCTGAAAAGGATGTCTCAAGATGTACATAATCAACAAGTCCCGCCTTTATTGTCCTTATCATTAAATGGACATGGCACTTTCAATGTTTATACATATTAACCTCTCATTACACAACCTCCTAATTACCGCCCTTAATTTATCTAATTCACTCTCACTAATCCACACCTTAACAATTTCCCTATCACCGGAGATGAAGGTTACAGACCAGGTGTTGAGTCTCGGTATTGAGGATATCGGTATTAGCCTCATGTTTATGACCCTTACGGTGTTAATCACAGGCCTTACCCTAATCCTGGTTATCTCGTATATTGGTAATTCAATTCTCTCAGAACCTCTTAATGCAATAAATTTATCAGGATACATGATAACCTCATTCCTCTTAATAACCCTCTTAGCGACAATCATTATTAGCGCTATAAATATTGGCGGTAGTGATGTGAGCGCCGCGTCAATAATTGATTGTGTTAATACGTAAATCACTACGGCGCCTATGAGCATAAGCGTTATCACAATGCCCGCGTATAAATTAATGATGTACGCCGGATCCTCAACAACATGCCATAAGGGTTTACTCATTTTTAAGTAATGATTGACCAGAATTATTAAGGCTTATTCCATGAACTCGTTTACCCCAGTCTTATTCACGGGCATCCTCCAGTCAATCCCCAAGGTCCTCATGGAAATCCTAGGCACTATTGGCGACCTCCTCTTGTGCTCGGTATTCAATACCCTACGCCACACGGTCTGCACAAGCTCAATGGGCTTACCCGTGGCCTCAGCCGCTTGCTCAACGCTCATCCTATAATCAACGAGCGCGTGTAGAATCACATCAACATCCTCATACTTAACGCCGAGCTCACCCTCGGCTGTTTGACCCTCCCAGAGCCTTGGGCTTGACGGCTTAAAGGCTATGTTATCGGGTAAACCGAGGTACCTACCCAGGTACCTGACTTGGGTCTTGTAGAGGTCGCCTATTGGTAGTATGTCAACGCCGCCATCGCCATACTTGGTGAAGTACCCAATCAATAACTCACTCTTATCCCAGTGCCTGCCACAACCTTATTGAATCTATTGGCGAAGTAATAAAGGAGTGTCATCCTAATCCTTGGGAGGAGATTGCCAACGGCTATCTTATCGCCCTCATCAAACTCAGGTATTGACTCGGCAAAGGCGTTTCTAATCCTGCCAATATCTATGTAGTAGTACTTAATACCAAGGGTCTCTGCGACATACTTAGCATCCCTAATGTCCTCAGGTGGCGTGGTCTTATACGGCAGTATCAAACCAATGACGCTATCCCTACCCAAGGCTCTAACGAGTAGGTATGCCGTAACGCTGGAGTCAACACCACCGCTAAGCCCAATGACTGCGCCTGTTGCCCCTGCATCCTTAATATACGACCTAATGAAGTCTATGATCCTCTGAGCCACGTATTCATAGTCAATACGTATTAGGTTCTCGAGGGTTATCTTAGGCACATGTAACTGATAATCATGGACTTTTATTGCTTACCCAATTTGCAAAATGGGGTTTGTATTTTTAATTCCCCACATGCGCCATTAATTAATGCTTAGAATACACCTGCTACAGTACAGTAGTAAACTTGGCGATGTGGAATTCAACCTAGATAGGCTGATTAAGGCGATGGACGCGCTCTGCGTGGGTGATGGAGCCGACCTAGTAGTAACCCCCGAGCTTTACCTACCAGGCTATATGTCTAAGGACTTATTCTTTCAAATTGCTGAGCCAATAGGTGGTAGGCTATTACGAGGCTCGTAATGGAAGCCAGGAAGAGGAATTGCCACGTTATAGTTGGATTTGCGGAGAGGAATGAGGATACTCACGTACTCTATAACACGGCGGTTGCCGTGGGGCCTGATGGGGTATTAGCCGTTTATAGGAAGAGACACTTACCGTCATATGGCGTGTTTGATGAGTATAGGTACTTCGGTATTGGTAAGGGCGATATACCGGTAATTAATGTTAACGGTCATAAGGTAGGCATTGCAATATGCTATGATGCATTCTATCCAGAGGTTTCGAGGACGATGATGCTGAAGGGTGCCGAGGTGCACGTATACATAAGCGCCGCACCGGATATGTCCAGGCTCCACTTCGAGACATTCATGGTGGCAAGGGCCCTTGAAAACGTGGCATACACCGTTTATGTAAATACCGTGGGGCAATATGACGGGCTTGGGTTCTTCGGGGGCAGCCACGTGGTTAACCCACTGGGTAACGTGCTCATTAAGGCTAGGTATTATGAGGAGGATGTTAAGACCGTGGAGATCAACCCAAGCGACATTATTAATTATAGGAGCCATAGACCAATACTTAAGGACCTCGACCCAAGCGATGTTGACCTAGTGGTTAAGGCACTCAATGAGTACGTAAATCCGAAGCCACCAATCATTAAACCTAGGGAGAAGGAAACGCAGCAATTGGCGATTACTGATAATCAGTAATTTTAAAGTTAGAACTAATGATGAATTGAGTTTTAATTAAATCACGACATTGCGTTTATTATTTCAATTGATCAATTATTTCTATCAACGCATCACCAAACTCCTTAGTACCCAATGGCTGAACACCCATAAACCTGGCCAAGTCCTGCGTGACCTTCTTCTGGTTAATGGCCTCTGTTATCGCCCTATCAATCAAGTCCGCAGCCTCCCTCCAACCCATGAACCTAAGCATCAACTCACCACCCCTGATTATACCCGTTGGGTTAGCCACGTTCTTACCGGCGTACTTAGGCGCTGTGCCGTGTACGGCCTCGAACATGCCGCCAGTATCGCCGACGTTCGCGCCGCCAAGCACTCCAATATCGCCTATGAGGCTCCGGCAGCATCGCTTATGTAGTCACCGTTTAGGTTTGGTGCAAGTATTACGTCATAGTTCTCGGGCCTCGTGATTATTTGTTGGAACATGTTATCGGCTATCCTATCATTAACGAGCAATTTGCCTGGCGGTACCTTACCACCATAGAGCTTATTCACCTCCTCCTCGGTAACTATGTAGTCCCTGAACTCCTTAAGTGCTACCTCATAGGCCCACTCCCTGAAGGCGCCCTCCGTGTACTTCATTATGTTGCCCTTGTGCATTATTGTTACGGACCTCCTCTTATTCTCAATGGCAAACCTGAGCGCGAACCTTGTTATTCTCTGGGTCTTATACTTACTAATTGGCTTGATGCCTATCCCAGTGTCATCCTCAAGCTCTATTTTCAACTCATCCTTAAGGAACTTCCTCAACTTAGCGGCCTCCGGACTGTCCCAACTCCACTCAATGCCTCTGTATAGGTCATCGGTGTTCTCCCTAATGATTACCATATCAACCTCTCAGGGTGCTTGAGTGGTGATTCGAGACCAGGCATGTACTTAACAGGCCTGACATTGGCATATGCATCCAGGATCATCCTAATGGCAACATTTATTGACCTCCAACCACCACCAATCGGGGTCTCCAGTGGTCCCTTAAGGACAACCCTGTACTTCGTGATTAGGTTTATGGTTTCCTCAGGGAACCTATTGCCATATACCTTCTCAGCCTCCTCGCCTGCATAAACCTTAACCCACTTGATCTCCCTTGAACCTCCATAGGCCTTCTCAACAGCCTTATTGATTACCTTAATGGCCACATTCGTTATTTCAGGCCCTATTCCATCACCCTCGATGTAGAGTATTATTGGTTTCTTAGGTACGTTCCAAATACCACCCTGAACAACGATTGGTTCTCCATCCTCTGGTATCTTAATTCTAGATGCCATCTATATTTACATAACTACTACGCTTTTAAATTTTTTCAATAATCGAAGGAATAATGAGGGGGTAAGAAAATGCCGACGCTGTACATCGTAGGTCTTGGTCTAAGCCCTGGTAATATTACGACAGAGGCCTTAGGTATTATGCGGACTGCCGATTCAGTATTTCTAGAGGTCTATACGTCAAAGGGACCTGCTGAGTTTATTAATTACCTAAGGGGAATTAGGAGTGATTTTGTTCTTGTTTCAAGGGAAGACTTGGAAGATAGAAATGGCGAGGTATTAATGAGAGAATTGGAGAAGGGACGTGATGCAGCCCTCTTAGTTATTGGTGATCCCATGATAGCTACAACACATGCGGCCATTGCTGTCATTGCCAAAAAAACGAGGCTTCAAGGTTAAGGTTATTAATTCCGTGAGCATAGTTTGCGCATTAATTAGTCAACTTGGTCTATCGCCATATAAACTAGGTCCCTTGGCAACCATAACGTATCCAAGAATGGGAGTGTTGAGTATGAGGGCTTATGAGGTACTTAATGAGAATCTCAGTCGTGGGCTTCACACAATATTACTACTTGATATTAAGGATGGTGGTGACTTCATGAATGTTCAAGAAGCCGTGGAACTCCTTAAGAAGATGGAGAATATTGGTAAGTTGGGTATTGTGAGCAATGATTTGATGGTGATCTATGCTGCCAGGATTGGTTGGGATAACCAAGGTATTAAGATATCAACGGTAAATGACGTACCCGATATGGGTGACACGCCGCATACAATAGTTATTCCTGGCCTACTTAACCCAGTGGAGCAGGATTACCTCGTTAATATTCTAGGTGCCAATGAGGAATTGGTACGTAGACATACGGCATTTATCAGTAGATTTATTAATAAGTCTCCCTAGTCACGGTCTAGTGCGGCACATTTCTACGGAATATCACTGTACCATTCTTATGTCTAATCTCCACAACCCTGTGGTAGGGTATGTACGTTTCCCTACCACTATTACTGATGTATGTAAACCCATCTCTGCTTATTGAAATGATCCTTGATAGGTCTATAATCTCTTCATTATTTGGTGAACCCCTTGATACAAAAATAACGACGTAATTATCGATTTGATTAGTCCACTTGAGTTTATTCAGGATTTCCCTGATGGTTACCATTTAATTCGGGAGAATTAGTCGCAAGCCATTATTTAATACTAACTATAATTATGACACCGTGAAACCGAAAATATTAATTAATAAGCTGCATTACCGCATCGCAATGGTTGGGCCCTGTATTTTCATAAGTCGGAGTAACTTACCCTCCATAATATACTCAGAGCTCAATAAATTGCCTGTGGAGATCAGGATGTGGAAGGAGACAGGACCCATGTGGAGTAGCAAGCATCGCCGCCGAGGGAGGTTTGTTGATGTGTTTAAAAACTGTGTGGGCGCTATCGTGACCCTGGGAGATCCCATTGACAGATCACTCATTAATGAGGCTGATAAATTATTCATAATTAGTACATACAGTGTCGGCGTTGACCACATTGACGTAAAGGCAGCCACCGAGAAGGGGATTTATGTAACGCATACGCCTGAGGTCCTTGTTGAGGCCGTGGCTGACCTAGCCATGGGCCTATTAATAGCCCTTGCCCGTAAGATAGTGCTCGGCGATAAACTCATTAGGGCGGGCGGTATATATGATAGGTGGGGTTGGTTGCTTGGTAGTGAGGTCTATGGCGCTACCTTGGGTATAATAGGCTAGGTAATATAGGCACTGCACTGGCCAGGAGGGCAAAGGCGTTTGATATGAAGGTGATTTATTGGTCGAGGACCAGGAAACCTCACATAGAGTTTGCCCTGGGCATTGAGTATAGGCCGTTGGAGTCCGTACTCACCGAGTCTGACTTTGTCGTAATAACTGTAGCCGCAACCCCCGAGACTAGGCACCTAATTAATGAGGAGCGGTTAAGGCTTATGAAGAAGACGGCTTACTTAGTAAATGTGGCTAGGGGCGATATAGTGGATACCAACGCACTCGTGAAGGCACTTAGGGAGGGCTGGATAGCAGGTGCTGCGCTGGACGTGTTTGAGGAGGAACCGTTACCCAATACTCACGAGTTAACAAGGTTTGATAATGTCGTGTTAACCCCACACATAGGTTCTGCGACATACGAGACTAGGGAGAGGATGGCAGAGGTCGCGGTTAGGAACCTAATAAACATATTGATGGGCAAGAGACCACTTTATCTGGCTAACCCTGAGGTTCTCTCGATTAGGCCACTTCAAGCCTTAATATGATCTATGGTGAATAGTGTTTATTAGTTGGGTATAAGTAGTTGGAGGTATAATATTATTATGAGGTCATATAATGTGACAAAATTAAGGAGGGTCGTAAAGAGTAATACGCCAACACCGGATAATGAGCATTTGTGGGCTGCGGTTGCGGTTATTTACAACCCGTGCCTAGACGCATTCCTTATTGGTAAGAGGACCGAGAATCCTAACGATCCCTGGAGTGGCGACGCGGCATTTCCTGGTGGTAGGTTTAATCCAACTAAGGATAAGGACTTGGTTGAAACAGCGATTAGGGAGACCAGGGAGGAGGTGGGGCTTGACCTTACTAATGATGCTATAATACTTGGTGTTTTGGATCCGTTTTCGCCAAGTAACGCACCCAATATTAATGTTGTCCCTGTTATCTTCTTACTAAGGGACTGCAATCCTAAATTAACGATAAATAAGGCAGAGCTATCAAAGGTTTTTTTTGGCTGGGTATTAGTGATGTTACGAAGTATGTTAAGTTAAATGTTAATATAAAGGGTCTTTCAAGACCTGCAATAGTAATGGGTGATGTAACAATATGGGGTATGACATATAGGATACTACGTAAGTTATTAAGAGAAGCCTTCGGTATAGACCTACCAAAGGACCCAAGAGATCCTGACTAAGTTGTTATCGCCTATCTAGGCTCGCATAGCATTGCTAGTCGTAATGGCGAACCCTCTGCGCCCCTAATCTTGAGTGGCATGAATATAAATAGGCCCTCGCCATTCTTACAGGTGCTTAATGCGATATCTAGGTTAGTGACGCCCTCGATCACGTACACACCACTTGACAATAGTTTATAATGAACATAGGCAACATCATCTTTAGGAACTCTGGGTGGGTATGGGTAGCCCTCCTTACCCGGCCAACCGGCTATGCTGAGTGCCTCAATACCCACAGCCCTAATTCCCTTAGTGGCTAGGTAATCCGCCCCTGACCTGTCCAGGTACGGCCAATTATAGAGGAATTCCTCCGTGCCCCAGGCCTTTGAGAAGCCTGTGTATAGCATCACTGCATAGTCACGTTGTATCTTATCATCAAACCTCTTTAAATCATCCGCGGTGATGGTCTCACCATGCCTTTTATAACTCAGGTCGAGTATTACGCCATACGCCATGAAGTCAGTTAATGATAACGATTCTGCCGTTAAGCCATTTGGTACAAAGTGTCGTGGTAAATCTATGTGCGTGCCACTATGTAATCCAGCGGATATCTTAGATAGTGTAGATTCACCATAGTTCTTTCCGACCTTCACATACTCATGCGTAAAAGGTGGGTCACCAGGGTAAGTGGGCATTCCATTATAAAGTTCATGTGTTAGGTCTATTACTACGATTCTCCTGGTCATTAGTTGATTAGTTAACTCCTTTAATATCTGTGACATACCATGTTTATTATATGTTTGCATTTAATACGCCTTTCCTTTAATGGGTAAATAACATATATAGTTGTTAAACCCCTTAAAACGCTTAAACATGATCTAATGAATATTAATGAATTGAAAACGCTACACATATCTGGTTTATTAAGGGGAGTATCTCCATGAACCTTGATGAAGGCTGTTACGGTAATCCCATTGGTGAAGGACTCATTGGCATTAAGAGATATGCCAAAGCCATCACCTAAGCGCGGCCAGGTTTTACTAAGTCCAATCGAGGTTGGTGTTTGCGGTACTGATAAGGACATTATTGAGGGTAAGTACGGAGCACCACCACCCGGTGAGGAGTACCTGGTCCTTGGTCATGAGGCGGTTGCCGAGGTTGTGGAGCTTGGTGATGGCGTGGATAATGTGGGTGTCGGTGACATAGTCGTACCAACAGTGAGGAGACCCACAACATGCACCCTACCAATAAACGAACTAGACTACTGCCCAAGGGGTACATATGCGGAGCACGGCATATGGTACCTACATGCTTCGCCGCCGAATTCGCAGTAACCGACTCCCAATACCTGGTTAGGGTTCCTAAGGAGGCGGTGGACGTCGCTGTACTCACGGAGCCCCTGAGCATTGTTGAGAAGGGTGTTGACTTGGCGTTAAGGCTTGGTAAGGCTAGGTTTGAGTCCTGGAGCCAAGGAGGGTTCTAATAATGGGTGCGGGGCCCATCGGCATGCTGGCATTAATGGTCATGAGGCTTAGGGGCTTCACTGACGTAACCGTAACAGCCACGAGACCTTACGACAGCCTAAAGGCGAAACTCGTTAGGGAGATAGGCGCGACCTATGTTAATACAAATGTTGACCAGGTAAGTGAGGACTTCGACATAGTGATTGAGGCCACGGGATCAACGAGCGCCGCGTATGAGGCGCTAAGGCATTTGGGGGCTAATGGCGTGGCGGTGTTACTGGGGATATACCTGGATAGTAGGAATGTTAACATTGGGCCGTTACTTGATGACTGGAGGAGGAATAAGCTGATAATTGGTGCAACGAACGCCAGTATAAGGGCCTTTGAGATGGGTGTCTCAGACCTGGTTAAGGCTAGGTTTGAGTTCGGTGATTGGATTAGGAAATTAATAACGAAGGAAGTAACTCTTGATGAGTATGAATATGCGTATAATTGGGGCCACGAGGATATAAAGTCTGTAATTCAAATAAGGAGTTTATGAGTAATCTACGAATTCGTCCTCACGGAAGAAGAACCTGATCTCCCTCTCAGCCTCCTTAGGGCTATCGCTGGCATGGACCAAGTTGAATAACGCCCTCTTCTCTATGTTCGCCAAGTCTGGGCTATCCACCGAGTAGTCCCCCCTAATCGTGCCTGGTGGCGATGAATACGGTGTAGTCGATCCTATTATCTTCCTAACAACCTCAACAGCCCTGTTGCCCTCGAGAACCATTACCACTATTGGGCCCATTGACAAGTAATCGGCCAGCCAACCCCTAATTATCTTCCCAATCTCCACTGGATCATCAGTGCCTAGGTCGACCTTTGGGTCCTTCCCAATCTCAGAATAAGACTTCAAGGTCTTACTACCAACTGATCTTAACCAATTCTCATCACTCGGGTAGAACCTGGCAGCCTCCTCCTTACTAAGCCTGGTCATTTTCATGGCAATAATCCTCAGGCCAGCCCTCTCGAACCTACTTATGATCTCCCCAATCAACCCCCTTTTAACCGCGTCGGGCTTAATTATTACCAGGGTCCTCTCAATCATATTGCGGATTGACGGCGCTCACGCCCTTTAAAGTTTTATGACTATGAAGATAAAGCTTAATGATATAGCCACTTTTAAAGCCTTGATGAGCGAGTCCAGTAAGTTGTATGAGGAGGCGCAGAGAGTCCTTGTTGGTGGTGTTAATAGCCCGGTCAGGGCGGCAATTAGACCATACCCATTCTTCGTAAGGGAAGGCAGAGGTCCATACCTATTCACGGTGGATGGCCAGCGATTAATAGATTACGTACTTGGCTATGGACCATTGATCCTTGGTCACGCCCCAGAGCAGGTTATTAAGCGTATTATTGAATACATATATCGAGGCTGGCTTTATGGAGCACCAACCGAGGTTGAGGTTGCCCTGGCCAAGAAGATAGTGGGTCACTTCCCAAGTATTAGGAAGGTTAGGTTCGTTAATAGTGGTGGTGAGGCTGTGGCCACCGCGATTAGGCTTGCCCGTGGCTACACTAAGCGTAGGAAGATATTGAAGTTTGAGGGTTGCTACCACGGCGCTGTTGACTATGTATTAGTCAAGGCAGGTAGTGCGGCGGCGCACTTTGGCGCGCATCATCTGCCGGCGTTCCTGAGGATGTGGCTAAGTTAACGCTTGTGGCTAAGTACAATGACCTTGATAGTGTGGAGAGGATTATGAGGAGTGAGGGTAATGACGTTGCGGCGATAATAGTTGAACCCGTAATGGCTAATTACGGAGTAATACCGCTAGGGATGGCTTTCTGAAGGGGCTTAGGGAGATTGCGGATAGGTACGGTGCCTTGCTCATACTTGATGAGGTGGTTACGGGATATAGGCTTGGCTTGGTGGTGCCCAGAGGTATTACGGCGTCAGTGCGGACATAACCACGCTGGGGAAGATAATTGGTGGCGGATTTCCAGTGGGCGCTGTGGGTGCCCGTGATGAGATAATGGACCTACTATCACCGAGGGGTTCCGTCTTCAATGCTGGTACGTTTAATGGACACCCAATATCCATGATAGCTGGGTTAGCCACTATAGAGGTTCTTGAGACCACGAACGCGTATGACATAGCCATAAGCGCATCGCGTAGGTTAGCGGAGGGGCTTAACGATATACTTAGCAGGTTAGGCATTGACCACGTCATTAATTGGGCACCAACAATGCTCCAGGTATTCTTCACAAAGGGTGAGGTCATTGATCACGAAACAGCCAGTAAATCAGACGCTAAGTTATACTTAAGGCTCCATGAGGAGTTACTAAGACGCGGAGTCTTCATAGCCCCCAGTCAATTTGAGGCTGTGTTCACGAGTTCAAGCCATACAAGCGACATTATAGAGGAGACGCTTAGGCAGGTTGAGGACTCTGCTAAGGCCCTAAGGCAGATTTAATTCTCGTTGTTTCCCAGGATCCCCATCAAATAACTCTTCAACTTCCTTACAGCATCCTCATTACCTGCCTCCGCAAGCCTCCTCATGTTCTCCAGGTAGTTATGCATAATCTTCTTAATTAACGACCTACTCATGGCATCAATCACGGTCTCCACATCCTCACCACTCCTTAATGCATTCACGGCCTCCCTAATCTCCTCCTCCCTGATCTCCTCAATAAACCTCATGACATCCTTAATGGCCTCATCAGCATCACTACGCATGATAAGCCTCATTATCCTCTCGGCCTCGTAATCAATTTCTGACAACTCACCCATTACCTTGCTCTTACCATTAACGTAATTCAGGTATGGCTCCCTCAAATCCTCAAGTTTAATAACCTTCACATGCCCATTACCCTGGACATTAACGATACTCGGCGTTGAAACATCAATTATTAACTTTGGTAATGAATTATTTATGAAACCATCGAGGTTAATTAATGGTGACTGAACCGATATTGCGGCGATTAGGGCATTGTATTTACCGCTTGTCAATTCACTCATTAATGAATCAAGCCTAATAGCCTTATTGAATTACCAAATTCATACCTAAGCTTATCCGTTGTCCTATTTATTACCGTTATATTCCTATAACCATTCCGGAGAAGCTCCCTAACCACGCCCCTCGCAACCTCACCACCACCAACAATAAGTACATTGCTATTCCTATCAATACTTCCCATTATATAATTAGATAGGAACTTAACGAAAGATATTTCGTCAAGATCGTGCCTACGCCTAAAGCCCTCTCCAAACCTAATTGCTGACTCAAACAATATTCTCAGTCTCGGTGATGGCTTACCCATGGCGTAAGCCTCTTGACCTGGGACAAGACCTCCCTCTCTCCCAGAAACATTGAGTCCAGGCCTGCCGTAACAAGTAATAGGTGCTTAATCGTGTCTATGTCATAAAGTAACCTAGCTTAATCCCAGCTTTCTTATAAATTAACTCAATCAGCTCTTTCTCATCTTCATTACCATCCAGGTAAAACTCAATCCTATTGCAAGTCTCCAATGCAATGATTGAATCATACGATTTATACAGCCTTGTTAATTCCTCATTTGTGAAATAAGCCTTAGCTAATGTGTTTAGGTCATAATCCCGGTACGTCATAACCAATGACTTAATCCTGCCCATTCAATAATCATTAAGTATCGATTACAGACGCATTTTAAGCATTGTTCCAGGTAGTAATGTAAAATAACTACGCTATGGGTTAACCGGCATAAAATTAAATAATAATATAGTGATAGACGTATTACCTATGAGACCAAACATGGATATAAATGATATAATTAAGTATGTAGATGGGCAAAGAGATTTCGTAATTGATTTATACAGGGGCTTCATACCAATAAAGGCCTGGCCCCCGAAAACGGCGGCGACGGGGAGTGGGATAGGGCTAATTACCTATTGGGCATCGTTAAGAGGTACTTCGATGAGGTTAGGGTGATAGAGGCCCCAGATAATAGGGTTAGTAGGGGTTCAAGGCCGAACATAGTAGCCTGATAAAGGGACTTGACAAATCAAGGACCTACTGGGTCATCGCCCATATGGACACCGTACCCGAGGGTGATAGGTCGTTGTGGAGTTATGAGCCTTTTAATGCCACGGTAATCGGTGACGTCATCTATGGTAGGGGTGTTGAGGATAATGGGCAGGGTATCGTCATGGGAATAACGGTGGGTAAGGTGTTGAGGGAGCTCGGCATAACCCCACCGGTTAATTACGGCGTAATACTGGCTAGTGATGAGGAAGTCGGTAGTAAGTACGGTATTCAATACGTAATTAATAAAGAGCCAAACTTAATAAGCAGTAAGGATCTCGTGCTGGTCCCCGACGCAGGTAATGCCGAGGCTCGATGATAGAGATTGCCGAGAAGGGGATACTCTGGGTTAAGGTTACTGTTTACGGGAAGCAGTCGCACGCGTCATTACCTGAACTAGGCCTTAATGCTTACAGGCTTGGTAGTGAGTTAACCCTTGAGATAGATAGAAAGTTACATGAGGTGTTTAACTATGAGGACCCGTTGTTCATTCCTCCCAGGTCAACCTTCGAACCAACGAAGGTAGAGCCAAACGTTGGTAATGTGAATACGATACCTGGTAAGCACGTATTCTACATAGACTGTAGAATACTACCTAAGTACAGCATCGATGAGGTTCTCAGGGTAATTAAGGATACAGCGAATAATTACTGCAATGTCCACGGTTGTAGGGTTGATGTTGAGATTGTTAGTAGGGAGGATTCAGTACAACCAACAAGTGCGGATAGTGAAATCGTTAGGAGATTGGCTAAGGCAATAAGGATTGTGAAGGGCCTAGAGCCTAAGTTACTAGGTATTGGTGGTGGCACATACGCCCGCTACCTGAGGGCTAGGGGCATACCCGTGGCTGTTTGGATGACGTCCAAGGAAACGGCCCATGCACCTGATGAACACGTATTCCTCAGCGACATCATTAGTGATATAAAGACGGTAGTTGCATCATTACTTACGTAGCAATAATGACTTATGCCTTTTAAATACATAAGTTCTCATGCAATCATTAGGTAAAATGAGGGTTTTAGTAACGTTTGAGCCATATGCAAGGAGTATGAGCCCGTATGACTTATTATCCAGGATTAACTGCGGCCAAGTCGTTGAGTGGGGCCGTAACAAATGCGTAATTGACCTAGGCAATTGCAGTTCAAATGCTCTGGCGGTTCTTAGGGATATTAATTATGTGGCGCATGTATCAATAATTGATCAAGTGATCAACAGGGACTTAGACACGTTATTTACGGTGGCCAGAGAGGTGCTCTTAAACCTTATTAGTAGTAGGGATGGTACGTTTAAGGTCATTGTTAAGAGGATGGATAAGAAGTACCCAATGACTAGTGTTGAGCTTGCTAAGAAGCTTGGTGAGCACCTATCTCAATTCGCCAGGGCTGACCTGGAGGATCCCGATTACGTAATATACGTTGAGGTTAGGGAGGACTCCTTCATTGTGGCTCACTCGACGAGGGACTTATTCCGTAAGAGGAGGGAGGCGATACCAATGGACTGGGTGGATAGAGTGATTGGTATTGTTGAGGGCCTAGGGAGGTTTATGAGGCCATGGACTTGATACAGCTTAGTCATGCCCTTGGAATTGAGGTCAGGTTGATAACTAGCCCATTGCTTATTGACAGGGCGTTGAGGGCTTTAAGGCTTAATTCCCTGCCTAGGGTTAGGGTTGTGGGTATTGAGGAGGCGTTGAATGACGTTGACATACCCATCGTGTTATCAATGCATGCCAACTACAATGAGAGGAAGTTGATTGAGGTGAGTAGGGAGGCGTTTAGTAGGGGGTTGAGGATTGGCTTGATACTTGGTAATGAGTATGATGATGTTAGCTTAGGCTTGAGGAACAGGGCTATGTATGAGGTTAGGCTTGGCCCTATGATTGGTCATCCTATGAGGACCACCATAGCGTTGGCCTATGCCATTAGTGTTATATACACAACGTGGCTAATGAGTAGTGATGCTTCCAGAGGTTAGTATTGGTCGTGGAAGATTTAAGGCGCTACCCAATAAGTATGCATTACTATTTATGATTTGGTATTCGAAGGGCTCATCAATGGGTCTCTACAGGTTATTGCTCATAACTTACCTAGCGTCACATATCGTTAGGTACGTATTCGAGAATCCACCCATCATTAGTAAGTCTGTCCTGGAGGACTTAGGTGAATTAATTAATGGGGGTTTAATTGAGTTAAGGACTTTAATGGTAGGTCGATTATTGGGGTCACGGATAGGGGTAGAAGGTTAATCGGTGAGTTGTTTGGTTTAGGGAATGAGTATGTACTGGTTGGTGACTACTTAGTAGTTAGGTTGAGGGATTTATTCAATGAGTTGGCCAGGCTCGTTAACGCGTACCAGGACATGGATACTGCCGTGCTCCTCTCAATAGCGCTTAAGGAGGCATCACTCAGGGAAGGTGGTGTCGAGAGTAATGTATTGAGGGACTTGGCCTTTGACTTGAGGAGACCGTGCGAGAACGCGCTTGGTTAGCATAATGTTTTTAATACCCACCCGCAACCTGGTCTTGATGGCGAAGGGACTTTACCACTATTTAGCCGAGACGTGGGCTGGGGCTAAGGACGGCTGGATTTGGGATGTGGTAATGAAGCAGAGGTTGATGGAGTGGCGTAGGGAACCATCCATCGTTAGGGTTGAGAAGCCAACTAGGATTAACAAGGCTAGGCAGTATGGTTATAAGGCTAAGCAGGATAATAGTCGTTAGGGTCAGGCTCAGGAGAGGCCCATTTAACAGGAGAAGACCTAATAGTGGGAGGAGGCCGAAGAGGATGGGTGTCTATGGAATAACAACCAGCAAGAGCCTTCAGTTGATTGCTGAGGAGAGGGCTGCCAGGAAGTACCCAAACATGGAGGTTCTTGGTTCGTATTGGGTTGGTGAGGATGGAACATACGTGTGGTTCGAGGTAATACTCGTGGACCCAAGCCACCCAGCCATTAGGAGTGACCCTGACTTTGCCTGGCTTGTTGGTAAGGAGGATAGGGAGGGACGTAGGAGAAGAAGGTTGAGGGAGAGGCAGAGGAGGTTGATTGAGAGATTAAGGAAGAGAGCTGAGCAATCTCAGAAATCTCAATCTCAGTAATAATGGGTCCTCACTTCTATGGCGATTACCCAACTAGACCTTGAGGTTAATATACACGCTACCGAGGATCTGGACAGGATCATTAATTACCTAGTTAGGTTATTAACGGATAAGGCACCGATAGTGGTTGAGGTACTTTATGGGCATTATGGCAACCCAATATATAGGGTTAAATCATCCATTAGGGATAAGGACTTGGCTATGAGTGTTACCAAGTCCATATGTTCATCATTGGTGGATAGGGATTATCTATTAAGGACTATTGGAAATAGAATTGATAGTTCCGGGAATATCTTCCTTAGGTTTGATAAGCAAGAGTTTGTGGGAGGTCGTATTATACTTAGTGATGCGGATGATGTTATTAGGGTTAGGCTTAGGATTACAGGCGTTGATGTTGTACAGTTTATTAATGAGGTTTGTAAGTGAGAACCTATAATGTTCGTGGAACTGCACCTTAGCTCTACGGATAGGAAGCTGATTAGGCTTCTCAAGGCACTTGGTTATGGCATAGCGGCGCTGGTGGTTGGTGGTAATGACGTTGAGGAAATACCCACCTTTAGAAAGCTCGTAATTACGCAGAGGAGTGCCTGGAAGATAAGGATGTTTAAGGACTTCGACCTGGTGTCAGTGGTCCCATGGAGTAGGTTCGTACTTAACAAGTTAATAAATGACGACAGGATTGACGTAATAACGATTAATGAGGTTAATAGGAAGGTCTTGCCATCTAAGGACCAGGCTAGGGTTATGGCTAGGGAGGGTAAGGCATTGGAGATTGTTATAAATCCAATAGTGAGTATTGGCGAGAGTGGGCTTGCGTTTCTGAGGGATTTTATTAATGAGTATTCAACAATCGATGGCCTTAGGATGGTAGTGTCGCAGGGCATAGGCAAGGTATCTGATGTTAAAAACCCCAGGGACGTTGTGAAATTAGTGGAGGTATTAACCAACATCAATGCTAAGCCACTAGTTAGTGAAAACCCGTATGAAGTGATTGCCGATGCTTTGTATAGAAGAGGTGTTTGTTTATGAGGTATGTGGTGATTGATGTTTATCCGAGAGAATCCATTGATAGGATAATCCCTGAGTTAAATAGCTGGTTTAGATACTTTGCGGGTAGGGACGCCATCGGCGTTGAACTAAAGATTGTTGCGAAGTATGATAGTAAGGGTAGGTTAATTATTCAGGTACCTAATAACTTACTTAAGCATTTGAGATCGGCAATCATCATGACAGGTAGGGAAAGCGATGCGGCTGTCATTACAGTTAAGGTGGCAGGTACTATGAGGAAGGCCCTGGCAATAGCATCCTCAGTACCCTACATATTTAATGAGTTTCTTAAGCATGATTGATCAGCTCGTCGTGAGGTCCTCACGGCTCAGTTTTGATACCCATCATCACCATGATAAACTACCCACTTGCTTAATTTACCTTACTAATCATTATAATGATATTGTCTGCTTAATGCTGTAATAACCCCTGTTGTAGTATATTAACGGTAACTTATTATTCATTACCTGCGCATCTATAACCTCGCCAATGAATATCGTGTGATCGCCACCTGGGTATTTCGCAGCTACTTTACAGTCAAGGTATGCTATTGCGCCTTCAATTATTGGCGAACCAGTCTTTGCGGTTTTAATTTTTAATCCCCTAAACCTCTCCTCCCTTGGTGCTGTGGCGAATCTGATGGCTAAGTCCTTCATGTCATCAGGCAGTATATTAACAGCATACACGTTTGACTTGTTAATGGCTTCGTGACTAGTTAATTTCTTGTCAATGGCTATAAGCACTAGTGGTGGGTCGAGTGATAATGATGTGAAGGAATTAACGGTTAACCCGTAATACTCATTATCGTAAACCGTAGTCACTATAGCGACGCCAGTCGGGTAATTCCTCATTATAGCCTTAAACAATTCACTTGATATAGTCATCATGGTATTATAAACACGCAAATGTTAAAACCTTTTTGTTTTAATTGACTATTTTTTTAACATATAGCCAGCACTTAACGAACACGCCGGGTCTAGTCTCAACAACTGGTGGCTCCTGCTTCTTGCAAATATCCATTGCAAACGGACACCTTGGGTGGAATCTGCAACCACTTGGTGGATTAGCTAGGTTAGGTGGTTCGCCAGGAGCTACCTTCCTCTCCCTCAGCCTATTACTTGGGTCTGGGTCTGGTATTGCCTCAATAAGTGATTGAGCATAGGGATGAAGCGGATTCTTAACCACATCCCTGAATGGGCCATACTCAGCGAATTGACCTGCATACATTATTAGTATGTAATCACTGAAGTACTTCGCGGTTGATATGTCGTGAGTTATGTACATGAACGCCATCTTGTGCCTCTGCTGGATATCCTTAAGTATTGTCAGTATCTCAACCCTTATTGAAGCATCGAGCATTGATACGGCTCATCAGCAACTATGAAGTCTGGGTTCGTTATTATGGCCCTGGCAATCGCAATCCTCTGTCTCTGTCCACCACTGAGCATGTGTGGGTACTTATTGATAAAGTCCTCGGGTGGCGTTAATTTGACCTCCTCGAGAGCCCTGTATATTCTTTCTTCCCTCTCCTCCCTGGATACTCCCTGTACCATGAGTGGCTCCTCGAGTATGAAGTGAATGCTGTGGAATGGATTGAGGCTTGAGTATGGGTCTTGAAACACCATGCTAACTCTCCTTCTGAATCCTATCTTCTTCAACTCCTCCTCCTTCATGTGCGTTATATCCTTACCATCAAAGTAAATCTCGCCAGATATGGGTTCAAGGAGTCTAATGAGTGTCCTACCCAGCGTAGTCTTTCCACTACCTGATTCACCCACTATAGCCAGTGTGATGCCCCTATCAATGCTTAGGCTAATATCATCCACGGCCTTAACATACCTCGGCTTTGCGAATAGGCCGGGCTTTATTGTATAGTACGTCCTTAATCTATGGGCAACGACAAGACTATCCTTCCTAACCCACGGCGCATCTTCAAATACCTCAGGCATATAGTGATTATGCCCTTTCAGGAAATGTTTAAAAATCTAACCTATATTTGCATTTATAATTTATTTGCATATAAATTATTTATATAACCAACAGGCCACGAGATGCTTCCTACTAGCCTTACCCTTGATTTCCACTATTGGCGGCTCCTTGGCGTCACAAAGACCCTTTAGGTAATCCCTATCCCTATAGAATGGGCATCTTGGGTGAAACCTACAACCGCTTGGTGGATTAACCAGGCTTGGTACCTCACCGGGTATGAACGATAATGTCTTGTCGATTCTTAACGTGGGTACGCTAGATATTAAGCCCTGGGTGTATGGGTGGCTTGGGTTTCCGTAAATATCCTCAGCGCCACCTATTTCCACCATTTTCCCTGCATACATTATGGCGACAGAGTCCGCGAGCTCACTTGCCAGTGCTAGATCATGAGTTATGAACATGTATGACAGTTTGTACTCCCACTTAAGCTTCTTAAGTAGGTTCATTATGTTCGCCTGCGTTATCACGTCAAGGGCTGATGTTGGTTCATCGAGAATAACCACCTTGGGATGGGCCATTATGGCCATGGCTATTATGACCCTCTGCTTCATGCCGCCACTGAGTTGGTGTGGGTACCTATATACAATGTCTCTGGGTAGCCAACGGACTCTAAGGCATCCATGGCCATCTTCAAAGCCTCATCCTTATTGGTTCCCTGCAACAGCAATGGTTCGATCATTTGATCGCCAATCCTTATCACAGGGTTTAGGGCATTCATTGATGCTTGAGGTACCATGGCGATCTTCTTCCACCTAATCTCCCTCCTAAACTCCTCCTCAGATATGTGGAGGACCTCCTTACCATCAAGGTAAACCTCACCATCAACAAGCGACACATTCCTCTCCCAAACCCTAACAAGCAACTTAGCTAATGTCGACTTACCACTGCCAGACTCACCCACGACGGCTAAGGTCTCCCCCTCGTTTAACTCGAAGGATACATCATCAATAGCTTTAACAATGCCCTTAGTGGTTGCGTAATAAAGCCTTGCATTTTTAACCTCAAGCAATGCCATGCTCATCACCCATACCTAAGCCTTGGATTGACCACGGGTTCCGAGGCCATTGCAGTTAATATAAATACTACTGCCACGAAGGCAACGAGCAGCCCTGGTGGTATGACCCACCACCAGTAACCAGATGTTAATGCGCCGAATACATCGGCGTAGTACAGAAGCATGCCCCACGTTGGGTACTCAGAGCCAGCCAGGCCAAGGAAGTTTATGGACGCCAGAGTCAGTATTGCACCGGGCACGTTAGTAACGAGTAAGTATAGTATGTACGGAATTATCTGGGGTAGAATGTGATTCCTCAATATCCACATCCTACTTGCGCCTGCAATCACTGCTGATTCTATGTATTGAGCACTCCTTATCTGCATGATCATTGCCCTAATGATCCTAGCCGATGCGCCCCAGGACACGATTGCTAAGAACACCACAGCGTCCCAAATACTCCAGCCAAACAGGACCGAGAAGACGATTAGCAATGGGAAGGCTGGCAGTAATATCACGAAGTCCGTAAGCCTCATTAATGACTCATCAACAAACCCACCGTAGAATCCAGCCATAATACCAATTATTACCGCTATAACCACTATTATCAATGCAGAGAGGAGGCCAATGGCGAGGTCTATTGGGAAGCCTGCCAAAAGCCCGAGCCATAAGTCATGGCCCTCATTATCAG
Source organism: Vulcanisaeta sp. JCM 16159 (assembly GCF_001316265.1). GTDB lineage: Archaea > Thermoproteota > Thermoprotei > Thermoproteales > Thermocladiaceae > Vulcanisaeta. The sequence goes on from NZ_BBDN01000004.1 coordinate 62,525, forward strand.
TGCCCATCAAACCATATACCTGCCCCTGAAATACAATCTTTAGGTCATTCCTATTAATAACGGTAGAATTCTGCGAAAAAAACATAAAATACCAGGACGAATTGATACGGTCCCTTCAATGGTACTAATTTACTGTCATCAACCGTGTAAAATATGTATGGAGTTGCAGATGACCCAGTAGGCACTATACTACTCATGTGATACTCATCATTATAGAATAAGTTAACCTGACTTACGACCTCTGAGGTAACCCCAAGAGCGGTTACCCTACTATTAATGGGTAATGGACCGAGCATGATTTTACTTCCATCGGGTCTATAAACTGTTATTGACAACACCGGAGGTTGGGACATACTATATATGACTGGGTTGTTAACTACGATGAATATTTCACTCCATGGTTTATCATACTCATAATTAACGCTAAATGTCACTGTAATATAAGTAATACCGTTCTGCCGTTGCACATTGAATGCGTAATTATTTACATAGATCTGCTGCGAATACACAGGACCTATTATTGAATCAATCCAAGCAGGTGGTGCATATTGCGGATTCAGTTCCCAATATTTCGGATTATTCCAAACACTTGCGAAGTTTGGTGGTAAGACTATGAGTGCATATATTGATACCACAACTAGGACTATGAATAATGCAGCAGCCACCTTACCTACGCTTGATGAGAAGAACTCCTTAACGATTTCACTGGGCGTCATTCCAAGAATCCTAAACTCACGCTTCTTCTTGGCCACATCCATCACCTCACTCCCTGAGCCTTGGGTCGAGTATTATATATACTATTTCCATTATAAATATTATCACAATATAAAGCAATGTTGATGCATACGTTAATGCAACAACCACGGGTAAATCAGGCGTCGGCGATTCAACAATAGCTATATTATACACATAACCAAGACCCCACCATTGAAACACCATCTCCGTGACCAGGAAACCACCGAATATTATGAATGGTATTGTTATGAAGATACTCGTCAATATAGATGGAGCGGCTGGCCTTAGTATGTACCTATTCACAACATGGCTCTCGGGTAACCCCTTAATTTTTGCGAAGGTCACGAAATCCTCCTGGGAAATGTTAAGTACAACAGTCCTTGCGAAGTATGCCCAACTACCAATATTAATTATTAGCACTGTTATTAAGGGTAGTGTAAGGTGCCATAGCAGGTCAAGGACCGCCTGTGGTATTGTGAATACCTTGGCTGGGTCTGTTAGCCACAGCTCATAGTACTTAGGGCTTACTATACCACCTGGTGGGAAGTAGATTGGCGAGTGAATCTGTGCCAGGTAGAATGAGAATACTATTAGCATGACAATGCCAAGCCACCACTGAGGTATACCATTAGCTAATGCCGCATAATACATAACGGCTTTATCTGACTTAGAACCGTACTTAAGGGCCGACCTGAGCCCTATTTCAATTCCTATAAAGGCACTTAGCAATATCCCTAATGTGTCAAGAAGTATAGTACCTGGTAATGCTGATAATATTATATCAACAACCTTTCCACCACCAACATTGCCGTACTCACTTGGGAAGTATGAATAACCCCAGTTAAAGACGACCATGTTATACATTATGTAGAGGGTCCTAATAGCAGGCGGTTCATTAAGACCATAGGCATTCTCTAATTCGGTCATTATCTGAGTTTGCAATTGCTGTATCTGCGTTGAGTTATAGTGACCGTGCATCATTAAAGTCCTAATTATTGACTTCGTCTCCATTAATATCTCATCCTTAAGTATTTGTGACGCGGGACCCGCCAGTGCAAAAGATATTACAAAAAAGTACTATAAATAACAAAATAACTAATGTCGCTGCTCTAACGGCCAGCGTCCTCGCAAGACCCATCGAGCCTAGAAAAACTTTTGGCGTTATTTAAGTCTTACTAACATTATGTAGGTAAATCTAAAATAAATAAAGTAAGTATAAGAAATTATTTTAAAGGAATATTATATTTACAAACTTAATTATCTTCTTCTTCTAATAACTAACCAAATGCCGACTGCAATTATTATTATAATTATTACAACTATTATAGCGATTAATAGCGTTGTGCTCATCGTAACAGCATGCGTGGTTACAGTCGGAGTCACAGTTGTTGGTGGAGGCGGTGACACTGTTAATGATGTTACGTACTGCACAGGTATCTGAACTACATTGGTGAATGCGTAGAGTAATAGTTCGTAGGTACCGGAGTCAATGTCGCAGTTACATTGCTTGGTATAGTCACTGTTAATACGCCGGGTGTTGTCGATGATGCAAAGGTCTCATAAATAATCTGTCCAGTGACCGGGTTGATCAAGTATACGTATGCCTCTGGGTTACCGACAGCGCTTACTGTTACGTTCAGTACATTTGTGGTGTTAGTGTATATCGAAGATGGTGATACCGCGGTTATACTCGGTATCAGATTGGTCGGCACCGACGTGACACCCAACTTAACAAAGACCTGGTTGTACCAATACGTATAATTATATGGATAGCCGCTCCAACTAACGAGTATCGCGGATTGCGGTGTAGCCGTGGTTATGCTCTTGAGTATGTATGGTCCATTACTGATCCAGAAGTTGCCATAGGTGTTGTAGAAGTTAAGGGCATCCTCATAGTCCTGGATAGCCGTTGCGGTTGCGTTTGGACCCAGGAAGTTATAGCCGTTGATTATGGCCCACGAGCATTATCCCATATGTATCCTGTATTAATCCAGTTCTGAAGCACGCTAGCAAGGTACTGGTTGAACTGTGGCGACCTGAAGTCAGCCTGTGGTATACTTAGTGATTGAGCTTCACCGCTCGTGAATGCGTACTTACCCTGCTGATATGCGTAGAACTCTAGGGCGAGGTCAACCCATGGGTTAGCAAATGATGGGAAGCCAGGTGCATAGTAGGCTGCCACGAAGTTGGGGTCTGGGAACCAGTAGTTACCGTAAATCACTACCGTGCCATTCGGGAAGAACTGCATACCAACGATTGAGCTTACTGTTGGTGCTATTATGCCACCAACATCACTTGCGGTTGCTTGGTTATGACCCAAGTCTAACGCGCCGGTTGTCGTTGTTGCTGCTAGGTCAAACCACGTGTAGTAGAAGAATATTATGTCGGCCATGCTTATTGGCTGGCCATCCTGCCAGTACTGGCCTAGCCAGGTGCCGTTAAAGTACAGGTAAACGATGGACTTGGCGTACTGTCCAGGCCCAACATCCTGCCACTTCTCAGCGGTTGCATTCCAAATAACGGCATTGGGCGGTACCGGGAATATCGCTGAGCCATTCGGGCTAATTATTGCATTCCAGGCACCCCTAATTGGCATTGGTTCGCCAGTGAATGGGTTGTAGAAGGCGAATGGGTCGCTCGTGAACTCCTGAATGACGTCATATGAGTAGGTATCTATTGAGACGAACCATCCGAAGTTATTCCATGGGAACTCGCTTACGTGGAACATGCCGACATTGAGCACATTGGGATGAACCGTTGAATATGCGAACTTAATACCTAGAGGCCACTCGAGGCCGAAGATGCTGGGCATCCAGTTGGTTAGGTTCTGTATTGGGTATGGGAATGTGGCTGCAACGAGCCATACCCTAACGGCCTGTTGGAAGCAGTCATAGAGGGCAGTCTTTGAGTAGTCCTCGAACTGCTGGAGTGATGTGAAGTTACCCGTGGCAGCCCACGTAGTTAATGTATCGATTGTTGAGTTGGCGTACTGCCAGTAGCCAGTTACGCCCCAGCCAGGCATGTTGCCAGTCCATGATGCGCAGAATGAAGCACCGGCATAGGTATCCCAGGCTCTGGGTATATGGTCCAGGCCTCAGTGTATATTTGCCACTCCATCTGTGCTGGGTTCGAGCCATAAACCATCGTTAAAGCCTCCGATAAGTCGCCATATATTGGCTTAACTGTAAAACCAAGGCTTTGAAGTTCCGACATGAAGAACTGCCCAATGGCGTATCTGAATGGGTCGTCCTTCCTAATGAAGAATATTATCGTGACAGGCTGCGGTGTAGTGCTATTGGGTGGTATGTAGTACCACTGGTGGTTAATGTATAGTATTCTACCAACCCATGGGTTGTACATGCCGTCAAAGTTTGCAGTCGTGTTTATCGCCTGGAAGAGGGCAAAGATTGACTGATTAACATACGTCGGGTTATAATGAATATTTGCCTGGACAATCATTGGTTGGATTAAAAGCTGGCTATCTATTGCGAAGGGCCCGGGCCAGTCATACATGGGCGTTGCATAGCCTGAGAAGACCTGGGTTATTATTGCATGCCTATCGACTAGGTAGTTCATTAGGAACCTGAACTGCCAGTAGGCGAATGGGTTAAACGTGGTGTTGCTTGGGTATGGATTGAAGAGTAGGTCGTAAGCTGAGGTTACCGCCGGGCTAACCATCTGTATGCCCGGCGTTGTGCTTAACTGCGACAATATATTAGGCGGTAATGCAAACGGGTTTAGGTAAATATCTATCCTACCTGATGTGAAGTATTGAACAGCCTCGGTCGGTGTGACTTCGTATAGGTTTACCGTTGATGGCATTGTCTGCTGAGCATTAACTATGAGACTCACCATTAGTAGGGCTGTTATTAGCACTGCTGCTGTTAGTATGAACACCTTGTTTTTTTATTCCCCCTTGTTTAGGCATACCATGCTTTCCTGAATTAAGTTTTTAAGCTTTTCCATGTATATTAATTATTGATTCTATAAATCCAATTATTAATAATGCAATTACTATTATAAATAATATTGCGAGTATTATTGTTAATACATTAATTATTTCAGGTCTATAAATACCAATTACCATAATTTCCCCATTACCTACCGATGTTAGATTGAGCATGGTTATTGTCGTGAAGCTCAGTTCCTTTGATTGATAGGGACCTAGATCAGTTACGTTATAAAGTGTTACTGTTATATTTGTCTCAGGTATCCATTTAGCCACCGTTATGTTTATGTCCAGGTTACTATCATTAGTTTCCAAAATGAGAAATACTGTTTCTGATGGATTTATTGTGAATGAGTCATTAATAGGTGGCCCTTTATAATAATAATTAACGCTAAATGGATTTATGATTAAGTATATGGCAAGTATAACCGTAACTGCACCAATAATGTACGCGGTAATTATAAACCTGTTTCTGAAAATTTCACGAAGCATTGACAAGCACTTTTAATACTATACCTTAAGTTTTGTTCTTCTCCATAGCCTCCTGGCTGGGTTTGTTAAGACTTTTCTATCGGTCTTTGCGGTTACCCAAATTGGCGGCGCCCTGTTTGACTTGCCCGCCGCCGCGAGCCTTAATTTCTTACCCAGTGGTTTATTCCTGGCCATAATCCTCACCTATACCTTATCCTGAACTCCCTATGGGTCTGTTTATAAATTGTTTCCAGTATCTTCTTGAGGTCCTCATCGGTTATGGGAACCTTAATCCTGCCAGACTGGGCCAGGGCAATTAACTGCTGCTCAAGGGCATCAACGAGTTCGGGCTTAACTACCCTTAGATTATCAAGTCTTTCGCGTGCCTCAGGTGTCAGTATCGCCCGTAGAACCGCCCTCCTTTGTGCAGCTAATTCCTGCCTCTTTTTCTCCTCCTCAATCTGCTTCTGGAGTTCCTGGATTTTCCTCTGTCTGATGGCTTCAAGTTCATCCTCACTCATTTCCTGATCACCCCCCGTCTCCTCATAATTATCATCAATAGACATGACACAACAGAGGCAGTGAGCCTATTTATTAACCTTAAACCTTTATGAGGCTATCAATTTAATTTTACTCAGTAGTCGTATTAGGCGTTAAGTACTTAGCCAATTCAGGCCTTTGCTTAGCCATCTCCTTAAGTATGTTCAGGGCTATTTTATCAAGTAGTGACCTTCCCTGGGGCGTTATAACCCTACCCTCCTTAGTCTTCGTTACGAGGCCGGCAGCTCGAGTTGATGAAGTATATTCCTAATTATTGCACCACCGGCCTTCCTCGTCCTCTCACTCCTAACGGCACTACCAACCTTAGCCTATAGCTAAATGCCATTCTCAAGCTGCCAAGCCTACCGGACCATTTAGGTAAATTTTTCTTAAAACGGCGGCGGCCTTATGTACCACCAATCATCCTGCATTGGAGGCCTATCTTTATTCGGCCCGGTCTTAACGAAGAGTGCCCAATCCGACGGCTTTACCTGGGGTACATTCTCCCTTAAGTACTTAGCTAGTTCCCTAATCAATAGGTCCGCTGGCACGTCCTTAACGCTTACCAAGGCTGATCGGGAATACGGGGTAGTTAGGGTTAATAAGCATTTACTTGGCGTGGCCACTTAATCTTAACGGTGCTAATTCCTCTATTTAAGTAAAAGATTCAATGCGGTACATGCATCATTGGGTTTATGATGTTCTCTGTAGTGATGATTGACAGTGTTGATGTCAGCATCACTGTTGCATCTAAATTCATGGCCGTGGGCACCATAGTGCCCCAGGCACGGGCCGGCATTGGCGCGGTGGCAATGCAATAATGCAACTCCTGGAGATTCCCCATGGTTTAATAAGCCCTGAGTTTTATAAGTGTTTGACCACCGCTTATTTCCAAACGTATAGGTTTGTTGGTTAATGATTAGAAGAATTAATAAATAGGTTGCTTTGTGGATTTGTGCAATGGCCATCAAATTCTGCCCGAGATGTAAAAGTGTAATGGTTTTAACAAAGAAGGATGGGAAAGCCGTTTGGAGGTGCCCGAAGTGTGGTTATGAAGAGGAGGCTAATGTTAATGGTGCGAAGCTTGTTGAGAGGACCGCACCGGCCAGGAAGGATGATAGGCCAATAGTGCTTACCAAGTCTGGTGAGGAGGCGCTGCCCAAGGTTAGGAAGACCTGCCCAAGGTGTGGCTATGAGGAGGCGTATTTCTGGGTTCAACAGACCAGGGCAGCTGATGAGCCACCAACCAGGTTCTATAAGTGCGTTAGGTGTGGGTACGTTTGGCGTGAGTACGAGTAAAACCGTAATTACTAAGTAATACTGTTTCTGCTGAGGATGTAGAGTTTATATTTGAGTGTTGGTTAGGTAGCAGTAATGTCTGAGGTGAAGATTACATATCCAGATGCGAGGGAGTTTTCGCAAATAATAGACGCAGTATCTGCACTAATAGAGGAGGCGAGTTTTAACTTGGCTAGTGATGGTCTTAAGTTAAGAGCACTGGACCCATCTAGGACAGCGATGATTGACTTATTAATACCCAGGGAGGCCTTTGAGGAGTTCCCCGAGAGCCTTAGTGAGGAGGTTAGGATTGGCGTGAACTTTGATGACTTCAAGAAGTTGCTGAGGAGGATTAAGAAGGGTGATAAACTGGGCATGGAGGTCAGTGAGGGTAAGCTTAGGGTTAGGCTTGTTGGTAAGGCCTCAAGGACAATGACACTGCCGCTCATTGACATTGGCGCTGAGGAATTACCAACACCAAAGGTTGTGTATACAGTACTTGCCAAGGTATCCAGTGATGCACTAAATGAGGCGCTTAAGGATGCGACGTAATTGCTGATGCAGTTAAGTTCGACGCTAAGGATGATGGTTTATACGTGTCTGCAAGTAGTGATAAGGGTGATGTTGAGGTTAAGTTTGAGAAGGAGGGTGAGGTGATGTTCGAGTATGATCTCAAGGAACCGGCAACGGCTAAGTATAGCTTGATTACTTGGTGGACACGGTGTCAAAGGCATATAGGATTAGTGATATAGTCACTATTGAGTTTGCCACGCAGAAGCCCATTGCACTTACGTTTGAGATTCCAATGGGTGGTAAGTTAACGTACTACATAGCTCCAATGATTGAGTAATTTCATGCCATAAATAATTAAATAATACGTTTTTTACGCTGTAAAAATGATTTTAATGTAGAAATTAATGGTATAGGTGTTTCATATGCCGGGCTTCATTGATTTAGTTAAGGTATTATTTAGGAATTACTATAGGGGTGCTGATCTATCTGAAATTAATGATTTGGAAAGAAGGGAGTTTGGTTTTCAATTCTTCGATAAGGAGGGGATGGTTAGGCACATGGCCTTTAAGAATAGTGATGAATTGAGGCATTACCTGGTGAGTAATGTTCCATCCCACGTATACTACTCATCAGCTCTTTACAACGACCCAGCCAACCAAGACATGGACGCCAAGGGTTGGCTGGGTGCCGACTTAATCTTCGATATAGATGGTGATCACCTACCCACACAGAATTGTCAGGGCGTTGAGCTTATGACCCTTGAGTGCCTTAGTGATGCCACTGAGGAGGTTAACAAACTCGTTGATTCACTAATCGAGGATTTTGGGCTTTCCGATTCATCGATTAAGATCTTCTTCAGCGGTCATAGGGGCTATCACGTACATATTGAATTGCCCGATGTTCGGGATTTAACGGATGAGGAGAGGAGGGAGATAATCGATTACTTGCTGTTACGGGGCTTTGATATTGAACGTTTAATTAGGGCAATGCCGTCCTCATAGATGCTAGGTTAAGGGGTATTGGCGGTAGGTTGGCATCGTTAATTCATGAATTAGATCCTGAATTACTTAATAGCCTTAGTAACAGGAAGAAAATAGGCAAGTACTTAATTCGAATGCTCGGTTCCTTAAATCACGTAGTTAGTGAACGCTTGTCCACACACATCGATGAGGTTGTGACCATGGATGTTCATCGACTAATTAGGCTGCCTAACTCACTGCATGGCAAGACTGGGCTCAGGGTCATCAGGGTTAGCCCAAGCGATTTGGAGAGGGGGGCTGATTTCATCGTCGATAAGGCAATACAGTTTAGGAGGGGTTCATTATCGCTGAGACTTACAAAGAAATTGCCTGTGAGGAGGGTCTTGGGTGAGGACATTAATGGTGATGAGGGGAGTGTTATTAAAGTGCCTACCTATGTCGGTATATACCTGGTAATGAGTGGTTGGGGTGAGCCAGTTGATTAGCGATGTGCTTAGGAGGTTAATGGATTTCGCAAAGCTTGAGGTGAGTACTGAGGAGATCCAGAGACCGCCGTTTGAGTCTTATGCTCAATTGGTACAGGAGTTAAATAGTAGGTTGTCAATGGGTGGTAATGTGCTTGATAAGGAATTGATCGAATCCGCGATGAGCATGGTTAGGGAGACGGTGGCCATCCTCGTTAGGAAGAGGATTGAGAAGATAATGAGGTACTACCAAGCCGGTAAGGAAGTACCGCAGGATGCATTACTCCCAGAGGAGAGGAGGTTTCTTATGCCATTACTGGAACTCAAGATTACTGAAGCACCTAGGAGTGAGGTTCAGGGATTAGCGATTGTATCGTTCAAGAAGGGGTTCCCAGTACTTTATAGTGTTCGTTTGGTGACCATTGGCCCATTTTCTCAATTTGATGTCGCGGTAATGCCTAGGAGTGATGCCGAGGAACTACTGCGTAGGGGGGTTGTTGACATTATTCGTTAGGATTAACGGAGGTAAAAATATAAAAGGGGTCTTATCCTGTGGTACTTCGTGAAGTTTCCCAAGGTTGTGAGGGTTTATTGCCCAAGGTGTAATACGTACACGGAGCATACAGTGACTATTTACAGCCATGGAAAGAGGAGGGATTTATCTGAGGGCCAGAGGAGATACTTGAGAAAGCTTAAGGGTTATGGCTCCAGCAGGAAGCCCAAGCAGAAGAGGTTTGCCAAGACAACGAAGAAGATAGTCGTTAAGCTTCAATGTAGGCAATGCGGCTATGTGTTAATGAGGCCGATAGGTAGATTGAAGAAACTTGAGTTGGCTGAGACAAGGTGAGGTGGCAATGCCCACTAACTGGCGATCGGTCCTTGTTCCAAGGCCGAGGTCAAGGTTCCTGAGGGTTAGGTGTAATAATTGTGGTAATGAGCAAGTGGTCTTTGATAGGCCAGCCATGGTTGTTAGGTGCTTGGTCTGCGGCAACGTTCTCATAGAGCCCACTGGTGGTAAGGGTAGGATCGTTGGAGCAACGGTAGTGGCAACCTACGAATGAAAATAGTGAAAAGATATAAATTGAGTCTCATTCCTTTCATAGATGATGAGTAAGAGGGAGGAGAAGGTAGATGACATTAAGAAGAATGTATTAACGGTCAGGGTTGCGAGGAAGGAATTACCTGACATTGGTGAACTGGTTATTGGGACAGTATATAGGATATTGGAGCACGGGGCATACGTGCTTCTGGATGAATATGGAGGTTTAGAGGCATATGCACCAATCAATGAGGTTGTTCAGTCCTGGTTTCACGACATTAAAGATTACTTAAGGCCTGGGCAAAAGACCGTGTTTAGAGTTATCAGGGTTGATGCCAGGAGAAAACTCGTTGATGTTTCGTTCAGGAAGGTTAGGGAGGAGGAGAAAAAAAAGAAAAGCTGACCAGGTGGAAGAGAACACTCAGGGGTGTTAAGCTCCTTGAACTTGTTGCCAAGAAATTAAACATACCACTTGACAAGGCTCTTCAGGAGTTTGGATGGAAACTGGAGGATTACTACGGGGACTTCTTATCGATCTTCGAGAACGTGGTTAAGTACGGCCCTGATGACCTTAGGAAATTAGGCCTTAGTGATGATGTTATTAATGCCATTATGGAGATTGCCAAGGAGAGGGTTGAGGTTGAGCCCATGGAGATTTCTGGAATAATTAGAGTAATTAGTATTAAGCCTGACGGTGTTAAGCATGTTAGGGACGTACTGCTCAAGGCCATGGAATTGGCTAGAAAAGAGGGTGCCGAAAGCGTTAAGATATACACAATCGGTCCCCCTAGGTATAGGATAGACATTGTTGGTAAGGATCCAAAGAAGCTCGAGCAGCTACTCAAGGATGTGGTTAACCTGGTCACCACCGAGATTAAGAAGAGGGGTGGTGAGGCAAGTTTCACAAGAATAAGTGAGTAGTTTGGGTGTTGGTTATGGATTCAATAATGAGGAGATGCAGGAACTGCGGTAGGTACACAATGAGGAGGATAAGTGCCCATACTGCGGCGGCGAACTCGAGGTACCGCATCCACCCAAGTACTCACCTGATGATAAGTACGGTAAGTATAGGCTGATCATGAAGATAATGAGCGGTAAGATTAGACTTAACCAGGATATTATAAATGCAATAATTTCAGGGCCACCAAGTCCTAAAACTCAGTAAGTTATTGCGTCAGTGTTTGATTACGTGCTAATGCCTCAAGAACACTATAATTAATCTTATAGATTATAACCCAACCATACGGCCTAGATACATAGACCAATTGGGCCCAGGGCGGTGGTTGCAGTAGGAGGTATGGAGGTGTTGTTGGCCCACTATAACCAGGTGCAGGAAGATACTCTAATTTAAGGGTGTAGTTTGCCCCTGGCATAAGTACAGGTACACTTTCAAATGCCCAAAAGGCCGGTATATCATTAGACGTGCACGTGGCCCATACGAAGTATGACGATTCAGTAACCTCCGAGTTAAACATTAGGTTATAGAGTGTGACATTGTAAGCTGCGTAGTAATTCAATGCATCATTAGCATATGGTACATAAATATAACTATTCAATATACCTGGTAAATTAACTTGTTCATACGATATGAAGTTACTAAATATGTAATTGTTTGTGTAGCCGGCTATTCTAGCCATCCAATAGCTCTTTGCAAAGTCGCCACCCGCCGGGTACTCAGGTATGAGAATGCATAATTCCGGGTATAATGATTCCGCCCCATAATAGTTGTTGTAATAACTTGATGCGTTTACGATTATCATAGTGTATGGTTCAAAGATTAATATGTACTGGGGATCATGAAGTTCATTTAGTTTCTCCAGAACGCCCGTATAATTATATGGGTTAGACATGAAGAAGCTACCTATCAATGCTATCTGCGTACTATTCACAGTTGAGTTATCAGCCAAGCTGGTCCTATTTCCTATTATTGAGATCCAGTACCCATAATCCCACCATGAAAGCACGGTTGCGTTTGTGGGCGTGTTATACGATAACCATCGAAGTGCATCTAACCAGTCAGGTGTCGGTATTGGTGGCGATACTGTACTAACTATTTGCTGAGGCATGATGGTTGTCGAAAGCGCAGGTTGTATATTAATTATTAGGGCAATAGCCATCACGATACCGAGTAAAGACGCTATGGATAATCCAATAATAATGCGCCTATTTAGGCAAGTTCCGTGAGCTTCACGAAGCCGTATGCCGTGGCGGGCACCCAGAATAGTCCGAGCAGCATGAATAGCCAGACCTCAGACGATGCGAAGTAAGCCGCGGCCAGTGACCCAAGGCTAATTAGTATTGCTGGGAGTGATAGTGACATTATCGAGAGTAGTATTGTGTATATTACGAATGGTACTGTTATTGAGACATTATACATACTTTGTTGAAGAGGCGATGGGGAGTGCTCAGCAACGCTCTGTACGATGGCGTTCCTGGCGAGTGGTGATAATGCGCCAAGGAACTTACCACCTATCGATGTGAAGCTTAGTCCTATTACGGCAACCACGAGCACGACTATCGCTATAAGGAAGTACCTGACCACTGGAACCATGATCCTCGGGTACTTTGGGTATAGCTTAATTAGAGCATAGGCTATTATTGAAAATAGCAATGCAGCGTTCGCCACACCACCCATTCCGGATATTAATGTGTGGAAGCCATACCTAGGCGTTATGGCTACAAAGGCCGAGAATCCAAGGTCAGTGAGTACGTAGGTTATGACCAACTTATCGATAGTGAATGGTAGGCTCTGTCTCCTGGCAATCCTAATGAGTAGGTAAAGCAGTATTATTATTGTGAATAATCCATAGAAGTTCCATAGGAATACGTAGGAACCCCACACCCAAGTCGTTATTCCATTAAATATTGCCGAGAGTACGGCAAAGAGTATCCAATAATTATCCTTTCTGATTAATGACTCGATATAGAAGGCAATGCCTAAGGTGGCTATGAATTGGAATATTGGCTCAGCCGCGAACCAACCGGCTGTACCTCTCTCAAGAAGCATTGTTGAAAATACTGACCATAAAGCCGCCAATAGTCCAACGTACTTGCCACCAAGTCTATAGCCGAGGTAAAACATCGCTGGGACGACTGCCGCATTGGCTATTGCTGGGAGTAGAATAACTGACTGTAGTAGGTCGAAGCCGAAGTGCGATAATACCTTATACGTAAGTACACCGAGCCAGGAAACACCTGGCGATAGTATTATAGTCCAATTAACACCCCACGGATACCAGAAGTGCGTGAATAATGCGCCGTAGCCCTTATGAAGCCACCAAAGGAGCCCCTTGATAGTTCCGTACTTAAGCATTTGCTCGGTCATGAAGAGCCTTATGTATGGGTCGAACTCGTTTATATACCAACCATAGAGTAGCACGGGTATAGCCTTAGGTAGTAGGCGAGTAATGTGAAGGAGGCTATGGCTGAGAGTATGGCAATCCACTGCGTAACCCTCACGTCAAGCGGTACGGTAGGCATTACCTGAGCAATAGTCTCCACCCTAACCTTACCAGCTGTCTTCGCCTTACTCATTACGGCTTGATCAAATAATCAATTTAAAAGTATTTTTCACAGGCAGGGTACGAAAAACAAATTAGTATGCAGATGAGGCGTTGACCGTGGAGTGCATCGAATTGGGTAACAATGTTTCTCAAGCCATAATATGCAGGAGGGGTGCGTATTTACTCAAGTGGTCTGTCTTGGGTAAGGACGTGATACTGCCGGGTAATCGCGACAAACCGACGTGGAGTGGTATGGCGATAATGATACCGTTCGCGAATAGGGTGAGGGGTGGGGAGTATGAGTTTGAGGGTGTAAAGTATTACCTGCCCAGGAATGAGGAGGGTCACGCAATTCATGGGCTCGTCCTGAATGAGGAGTGGGATGTCATATCCATAGGCGAGGATAATGTAGCACTTAGGTATATTCTTAACCACCCTGGTTACCCGACTGAATTAACATCAATAATTAAGTACGCACTTAATGATAGGGGTCTTAATGTTGAGATTATTGTACGAAATACGGGACTCAGAAATGCACCGCTAGTTGTCGGTGCTCACCCATACTTCATAGTTAGTGATGATTGGCGGATGAGAGTCCAAGGGAATACGCAGATTTGTGAGTCGATTAACAAAATACCAACTGGTAAATTAATACCATTTAACTTAAGCGATGCTGTAAGGAGGGAGTTCGATGACTGCTTCCTAATAAGCGGCGACATAACGTTGGAATCCCAATACTCAATCATAAGGATAGTAAGGCGCAACATGCCCTATGTCCAAATATTCACGGGAGTACCCAACGCAGTTGCCATAGAGCCAATGAGCGGCGCGCCGGATGCGTACCACAATGGTATGGGATTAACCATAATAAAACCAGGTGAGGAAGGGAGGTACGGCTTCACAGTAAATATCTTGAGGATCTAAACGAGAAAAACTAAAAAAATCAATAATCTACACCATACTTGGCCCCGTAGCTCAGCATGGATAGAGCGGCGGCCTTCTAAGCCGTAGGTCGTGGGTTCAAATCCCACCGGGGCCGCTAGTTTTTGCTTTATTCTCATTTTTATTCTCATTACTTCATTTACATGCTATAACGGGCTTCTCGTTAACCGAATTAATTTTAATCGCTTCGCATTACATATGCGATAATGGGTGATAAAGGTTTCTGGTCGCTGATTAATGATGAAACCCTGCCCATCATGATAAAGAATCAAGATATTACATTACTACAGGGGTTAGGTTTTATTTAGGTTCTTCAAAAATTCTCTCAATTTCCCTATTAACTCAAACACAGTCTCCCTATGCGCCTCAAATTCCTCCCTATCCATGAAGTTATGGTAGAAGTTTGCCTGTAGTCTCTTAACCATGCTGAAGTTCGTTAGGATTAATTTATCCTTTGTCTCCTTGTACAGCCTTCCAATTATTACGTCGTAGTCCCTGTGGCTGTAGTGTTCCCAGCCCCTTGACTCGTCTATGGCGTTGAGCAGTGCCGTAACCGCGCCCCAGTACTTCTCGCCGGCCTGGGCAAGGTCGCCCTTATTATACAATTCCTCAGCAGCCCTGAGGTAATCTTCGTGAAGCCTCAGGTACAACTCAACCCTACGTTGAGTATCAAGCCTCTCGGCCACTAAATCAACTATGAACTCCTCAATATCTCTACCGTTAGCCAACTCCCTAAGTAGCTCTGTGATCATGGGTGATAATGCCAATGCCATATATTAAATAAGTGCTAGAGATTTTAATTGGTAGGTCTTTACTCCTCGCTGATGTACTTACGTAGTGCGAATAGTACTCCTAGTGTCATTAGTAGTACCATGAATGACGTTATGTACTCAATATTCATTGGCAGTACGAAAATACCCCCTCTCCTCAACCCAGATAGGAGCATTCTATACGCTAGGTATGAGAATATTGAGAGGAGGAGCGCCTTTATTGTGGAGCCCCTGGCCTTGGGTAGTATGTGCGTTGATACGTTAGCGCCAATCACGATACCCATCACTGACGCCATCGCCATGAACGGCTGTATATAGCCAAAGAACCAATAAAGCGTCCCGCTCGTCGCCGCAGTTACGCCAACTATTAGGTTACTGGTTGCTGAGGCCACTTTAATGGGTAATTCCGCGGCCCAGTAAAGGGCTAGCATGTTTATTGGTCCACCGCCAATCCCAAGGAGGCCCGATATTAATCCACCGAAGAGCATTATCCCCCATGCCCTCATTAAACCGCCTCTCCTTACTCCATAATTAACATACACCTTCAATGCCTGATCAAGATAGGAACCAGTGATTACGTAAGAATCCCTTACACTTATTGGTAATGCAGTCATTACATGCTGCCTAGGCTTAGCTACGAGAGCCATGGCCATGTACATGACGCCGCTAAATATTAAGTAAAGTATCCAATTATAGCCGGAGCTGATTATGTGATACGCCATTAACGACCCTATTATAGCCCCTGTGGTCCCCGCCGAGGATAATACCATGAACACCCTAACGTTTGGTATCCCCATCCTCAGGAACCTCGAGCCAGCCACTATTGACGTAGATAACGCCGACACCAGACTAATGCCTGCCGCGTACTGTATTGGCAAGTTGAGCAGAACCGTCAATAACGGCGTCAGAATGACTGCGCCCCCAAGCCCAAGTAAAGCACCAAGTAAACCTGAGACTAACCCGCAAATCATTATTAATCCCAGGATTGCCAGGCTTGGGTGAGTACGTACATGTTTATCACCTATTTATGCAACACCATCAGTGGTAACACGAATATTGCGAGGAATAGATTGATCAGCGTCACTGCCGCAAGTACCGTATACAATACATCCCTTTCCATGGCGAATCTAACGAGGTTCAGCGACACCATTATCACAGGTATCGCAATAAGCACCAGTAATCCTGTGAGCATCATGCTTAGTCCGTCAAGTTTCAAATCGCCAGCAACGACGCTCATTATTGATATTGCCGAGGTGTCGACATGAGCATTGGGATCAACGATCTTATTAAGCGATATCCCTAGCCCACCACCGTGGATGAAGATGAGTATGAGCCTAGCACTAATAGGGCAATGCTTATGAGGACTCCATACTTAAGGAGACTACTGGTTATGTTTATGAACTTAAGCTCAATCCTCCCCGGGTTCTCAGGTTGAGCTTGATAAATACTTAACGTGATGTCCTGGATTTCCTTATACTTATACGTGAATATGAAGTAGAGAGAAATTATTATTACTGACGCAAATACTGCCGCAATGATGTTTCTCTCCATTGACGTTATTGGCAGTATGCCCTCCCTACCGAGGCCCCTAAGGACCATCCTAAAGCCCAAATAGGCCAGTATTGCCACGAAGACCCACCTAACCTGCCTATTGGTCACGTACATGAGCATCCTAGTGCCAATCCTTGAACCCAATAGAACGCCTATTGCCGTGCACGCAGCTATGAATGGGCTTATGTAACCAAAGAACCAATACAGCGAGCCACTGGTCGCCGCCGTTACCCCTATCATGAAGTTGCTCGTTGTTGTGCTCACCTTCATGGGTAGGTTCATTCCCCAATCCATGGCGAGGACCTTTAGGGCGCCACTACCAATACCCAACAAACCACTAATGAAGCCGGCAAACAGCATTATTAGCCAACCAAGCCACCACCTAATTCCCCAGTACCTGTACCAAATCTTCAGTGCCGGATCATAACATACGCCATAGAGTCTAAACGCCCTCGTGGTCCGGTCGGGATTCCTCGGTGGCGGTAATTCACAAGTGCTTCTTTGTACTGTGGGGATTATCGACGCCAGGAGTACTAAACCAAATATTACGTATATTATCCAGGTAAGGTGATGAGTATATACGTAGTTCGCAGTTAACGAACCTACTATTGCGCCGGTCGTTGTTGCCGTTACTAGGCTAATGCCTATCCTATCATTAGCCAATCTCTTCCTAACGTAGACACTAGCCGAGCCTGCCGATGTGGATATTGTCGATATTAATGCAGAGCCTGTAGCATATATTATTGGTACACTCAGAAATAGTGTTAATACCGGTGTTAGAACGACACCGCCACCAAGCCCAGCCAATGCGCCAAGGATACCAGCTACGATACCGGCTGCTATGAACTCCAACATTTTTATCAAATCAAAAATGAGGCTCATCATTAGTCAAAAGCTTGACTTCACGATATATAAATATTGTTACACAACCTTGTACGTTAAACGGAAAATAATTTAGTAATTATCCTGAAAACTATTGAATAATTTAATCATAATTGAATGCATTAATTAATAATTATTCATAAATAGTTAATAATTAAGAGAATTGAATATAAATATGAACAACTATTTTAATTCTATATAACGTATTTGCATCATTACCTAGAAATGCCAAATCTTCCAAGCATTAGCTTCGCCTTATCATTAATTGCGAAGTTAACGAATAGGCAATAGAGCGTTATTGCTGCATATTCCTGCCAGGTTATCGGCGTTAGTAAGTGTCCCCATGGCCCGGGTAGTCCCGTCAATGCTATGAATGCAACAACGACGAGATCAACTATTGATGATATTACTAACCATTTACCAGGCCTTGAAACCCAGAATGGCCCCCTCTCCCTGACTATGAATGGCGTAAGTATGCCCATGTACATCATCGCCGTGAAGTAGTAGGTATGTAGTACATGTATGTTACTTATGTGGAAGTAATCCAGGGCTAGGAATAATAATCCAAACATCTCGGCAACAGTGAATACCCCAAGCCCGACACCGAGCTTCACGAGCTTAGGCACATCCCACTTCTCTGGCGTTGGTGATCCCTTAGCATTGTCCGTGGATAACGATATGGTTACGAAGTCTATCAGGAATAGGAAGAGGGTCACGTCGAGGGCGGAGACTGTGTATATCGGGTTATGCCAGAATAGTGCCGATATTAGGAATGCCAGGGTTACGAATACGGCTATCTCAAAGGTCTTAACAACCTTATTTAGTATCCACGTAACAATCCTTTGGAACGTGGATCTACCAATCCTAACAAGCTCCACAATACCCGCAAGGCCCTCCACGGTCAATACAACACTAGCGGCCGCCTTAGCCACATCGGTCGCATTACTGACGGCTATACCAACCTCGGCTTGCTTGAGGGCTGGCGAATCATTAACGCCATCACCCGTCATGCCGGTTATCTGCTTAGCTGCCTGAAGGCTCTTAACGATGAAGTACTTATCCTCTGGTAGATCTCAGCAAATACGTCAGCCTCCTCAGCAAGCTTGGCCGCCCTCTGGGGATCCTTCTCCAGTAATTCCTTCAATTCCTTACCAGATACTACATTCTCGCCCAAGCCTATCATCTTGGCGATCTCCCTAGCGATGGGTTTAGCATCGCCGGTCAGCATCTTAACCCTAACGCCTAGGTTCCTAAGCTCCTGAATTAGCCTTGGCGTATCCTCCCTGGGCATGTCGTAAAGCGCCACCAGGCCTACCATCTCCCAGTTATCGCCATCCTCGGACTTGGCTACGCCGAGAGTCCTATAGCCACTAGCCGCGAAGGAGTTCATTATGTTCTCGATATCCTCACTCAGCCTAACCTTACACAATTCCTCGGCCAAAGTCCTAACGGCGCCTTTAGCCACCCTTAACATGCGATTGCCGTTATTCCTATCGACTACTAATGCCTCCGTGCGCCTTGTTGATGGGTCAAATGGTTTGAACTCCTTAACGTCAAAGTCATTAATTGGCAATTTCCTCTCCCTGGCAGCCCTAATGAAGGCTAGGTCTATTGGGTCCTGGTTAGCCTCCTGACTGGCCAGCGCACCGTATAGTAACACATCATCCTCTGAGTAACCCTTCATGGGCACTACGTGGGTTACGGTGAGCCTATTGTACGTCAGGGTGCCCGTCTTGTCCGCGCAGAGTACGGTCATGGAGGCCGCATCCTCGACGGCGCTGAGCTTAGTTATTAATGCGCCCTTCCTGGCCATTTCCTGGGCCCCAACCGCCATGGTCGCCGTGAACATGGCAGGTAGTGCAACCGGTACGGCAAATACAACGAGCATTATCGCCAGTGGCAGTACGTAATCGGCTAGGAACCTTAGGCTGTGTAGGTAGAAGTAAGTTAGTGGGAACATTACTATTACGAGAATTGAAACCATGATTAATAAAGCCGAGACAACCTTAGATATTACCTCCTCCATGTGTAGCTTAGGCCTCGCCGTTTGGACCAGCTGTACTGTCTTGCCAAAATACGTGTTTAGGCCTGTCCTTATGACGACCGCCGTAGCCTCACCCCTCCTCACGATCGAGCCTGAGTACATTACGTCACCCCTCCTCTTAGCCACAGGCATGCTCTCCCCAGTTAACGCTGATTGGTCAACCTCAACCTCCTCATTGGTTATTATCTTGGCGTCCGCCGGCACTATATCGCCAGCCCTAACCCTAATTATATCGCCGGGCACCAGGAACCTCGCTGGTAGTGCCTGCCAAGCACCATTCCTAAGGACCCTAGCCATTACCTGAAGCCTCTGCTTAAGCAACTCAACAGCCCTCGCGGCGTGCTCCTCATGAATAAACCCAATTAATGCATTAACAACGAGTAATGCGGCAATTATGTAGGCATCAACTAATCTGGCAGGGTCTATTGTTAAACCTAGTACTATGCAAACCACCATGGCGGCCTCCAACATCCACGCAGTGAACCCGGTGAACTTCTTAGCAAACTTTTTCGCTGGATGTTCCTTCTTCTCAGGTACCTCATTATAGCCATACCTCTTAACCCTCTCACTAACCTCAGTCTCACTGAGCCCAGTACTTGGTTAGTACCTAATTCTCGTAGAACTTCCTCCACAGACATAGTCTCATAATTACGAGACTTCTCAGACGACATAATAAAGTCATGTTTTTGACGTAATGAGGTTTTATAAATTTTATTCCACATTATAGGAATTAATTTAGTATAAAATTCAATAATTTTGACAATTAATAAATAATAGTGAATAGAAATGCCTGTGAAAATGTGCCTAACCTAGCTTAATTATCGTACTTGTCAATGGCACATCCCTAAGGAGGCCCAGGTAGAAGTAATCCTCATTAGCCTCAATAACCACTAGGTTTTCATTGGGTAGTAACCTCCTGAGTATTTCATGGATTATGAAGTACTGCGTGTATGATGGTCTTTTCAACTCGTTATTAAGGATCCAAGTCCTTAACCCGTTGTAAAAGTCGGTAATTGATGCGATTATGTGCTTGGATAATTCATTCAACGCCTTATCAACCTCCCTATCATCCTTAAACTCATTCTTGAAGAGCCTTATTGTTGCACCGTTATTTAGGGCCTCATCATAAGCCATACGATGTGATCAAGGACGTGCCTACATATGAAATAGCCGTTAAAGAACCTCAATGCCTTAATGATCAATTCTACGTAATTAACCACCAATTGCTCCTTATTCCTGGCCTTACCCAACTTCCTGCCAAGAGTCAGGGAACCATCCTCACGCATCTTTAAGTAGTCCTCAATTCGCATTACCGATGGCCCTATTAATGACAGGTCAATTATGTACGCAGTGGGCACTAACGCGCCCCTTTCCACCCTGACTAATTGTTCCATTGGAACTATGTGAATCTTAATAAATAGGTCGGCCCTCTCCCTAATCAATGAATTTGGTTCGAACAACCTGACCTTAGCCACTGCGCCTTCAATGATGCTATTCATTATGCTGGTGTTACTCACAATAATATATACATAAAAATATTTATTAATACTATTCCACAATTCATGTGGAATTAAGTATGATGAAACTGCAATAGAATGATCAGTACAGGCCCGCGTAGGTACAATCATCGTTAAGCCTCAGCAATATGAGGGTCGAATTCCTAAGGTCCTTAAGGATATTACCAATTAATTCATGATCCGCATGAGCCTTACTTCCTAGTACGTAATTAACCAAGTTACAGGTTATTGCATTGAACAATTCATTTAACATCTTTATAATGGACCTTCCCTTAACGCCACGACTCACTAATTCGCTCACAAGGTGCCTACCCATGACTTGGTCATAAGCCCATATTAGGTAATTAAGTACATCACCGCATAGTAGGTATCCTCGGAACATTGTTAATAATTTCATCTCATAGTTTAAGTAAGGATTTAGTAATTGTGAGTGCTCCTCCTTTAGGCGTGCTCTACATGGCTTGATATCACCTATTAATGTTAACGCCTCCTTAATTATCAATCCTCCCTCAACATTAATCTTAACCCTAATACCACCGTTGGTAAACTCAATGAATGCGTCTATCGGTACTATATGTATTTTAATGAATAACTCGGCATTCTCCCTAACCCTACTGCTTGGGTCATGCGTCTTAGCTAGGTTTATGGCGTTATTAATTAATTCGTTAAGCTCATTGGGCATGCTTAATTCAACACATCGCCTCCCCATTATCACTCTAGTCTCATAATTATGAGATTTAAAATTAATTCCACGTGAAATAAGTATTTTTAATTCGACAACTAGGAAATATTAGATGATACCTGGTGTTGGCATTGACATTGTGCACTTAATGATTTTAAAACTGGTACTTCACGCTATTCGCGAGACTTCGAGGGATGATAATGCAAATCCACTATGGTTATCACTGGCTGGGCACATTAGTAAGGCGACATTCTATAGGAGGGTCTCCGAGCTAGAAATGATGGGGCTTCTAGAAAGGATCAGCAGGAATAAGTACTTAATAAGTATTGGCGGTTACCTATTACTAGTCTTTGCGTACTTCATGCGTATTAACGGTATTGATGAGGATACGGCGAGGGCAGCGATTAGCGCGATTAAAGGTAGTTGGGGATTGACGGACTTTAATGATTATGAGGTTGAGAGCTACCTAAGGTTACTTTACCTAAGTAGTGGGGGTAAACTCAATAGTGATGCTATTTCGTTGTATCAGGAATTTCCAAGAAACGTTTTGCTCGTGTTACCCAACGATCTTAAGCTTACAAATACTGATTCGCTATATGAGGCATTAGTTAATGAGTATGGAAGTGCCGATTTAATTAATGGAGCAAGGAGGGTTATCGCCAAGGCACTAATTGAATACTTCCCAACCACAAACATTAATGGGTGTAGGTCTGTGGCATTCATAGGCAATGATAATAGGGTTAGGGTATTAGCAATGCAATGCGATAACGATTACATACTTAACTGAGCCTTGCTCTTTAGTATCCCCCTCATTATCTTACTAACTACGTCATAGGTGTCTGGGTGAATGTGCAGATAATGTGCATAGGCATTATTTATTTGAAAACCATCAAAGCCGTTTATCCCTGCACCCCTCTCATACTTAATTACGAAGTCGTAATTGCCATGCAGGATTAGTGAGGAGTAATGAAACTCATGCCCCATCAATACCAAGCCGGCATTACCAATGATGGAATCCCTAATCACCCTAGCCCTTGCATAACCATACCACACGGGCCTTCTATGCATTACTGTGACCGCGTCTATGGCGCCCACCATCTCGTACTCCTCATTATTGTATATAATCGAGTTAGTTAAGTACATCAAGCCCCCGCACTCGGCGTATAAGTGCTTCCCCGAATCTATGAACCTACGCACATCAGCTAAGCGCCCTGTTCTTCTCAAGGGCTTCCCCATAAACCTCGGGAAAACCACCACCAATTAGCAATAGGTCTATATCACCGAGCCCCTGATCAACCTCCGGGTCAATAAACCTGACATTCCTCGTGAGTGATTGAACCCTTTCTATCGTCTCTGGGTAATAGAATGTAAAAACCCTACCACTGAGTATACCCACCCTCAATTCATCACTAACGATATTGGGCATTTCGGGAATTACATCACCCCCAACATCGAGGGGTTCAGAGTACTCCCTAGCTACCTTAACGACCTTATTAACATCTATGAACTTCGACGCGTCATTGAACACCTTAATTAGGTGTTGCTTATTGATCTCCTCAGCATGTATTAGGCCTAAATGCCTATACTGCATTGCATTCTCAAGATCGTCACTCCTTGGTACATAACCAAGGAACTCCAGGCCCTCGCCCTCCACGGCAATCCTCAACTTATCGACCTGTCTCTGCGTAGTGTTGGTAATTATGGCGCCTACGATCTTCACATCGCGGTCGAAGTCCCTCAATCCCCTGATTATCGCCCTCACGGTCCTATTAATCCTCTCACCATTAATGACCAATATGACCGGCGCCCTTAGTAATTTGGCTATTTGGGCGGTGCTACCCACCTCACTGATGCCGTCAAAGCTGTCGTAAAGCCCTGAGACGCCTCAATAATGGCGATGTCTGAGTTCAAGGAGTACCTATAGAACCTCGTTATTACCTTATCGCCCATCAGTACGTAGTCCAGGTTCCTACTTGGTGCATTTACAATTACTGAGTGGTAACTTGGGTCTATGTAATCGGGACCAACTTTAAACATGGATACCCTAAGCCCTGCCTTAATTAAAGCATAAGTCAGCGCTAGGGTTACTGTGGTCTTACCGTTCCTGCCCTTGTATGAAGCCACGACAAGCCTAGGCACTGTCACCTCCATGCCCATCACGCCTCACTATGAAGATAAGTGACGGGGCCTTCACATTATCAGTGTCAGAGCTATTATTAAGTCTATGAAACTCCTCGTCTGGGTATGTAACCCTACTAACTATTAAAACCTCGTGATCACCATCTAACTTGCTAATTAATTCCTTAATCATCCTCGTGCCCATGAAGACGATCTTAACGTCAGCCTTAACATCGTAGTCAATGTCTGGATATGCCATCAACGCAACCACACCTCTCAATTCAACCATGTACTTGGCTGCGGCTGCCGTAAAACTACTGACCCCCGGCACTATTTCACAGGGAACACCATTACGTAGGGCCTCCCTGCAAATCTCAATTCCTCTGCCAAATATTACTGGGTCCCCATTCTTGAGGAAAACCACGTTAAGTCCTTTCCTGGCTAATTCTATTGCCTTAATTACGTACTCCTTATGCGCATCGCCTCTTACGTGCCCCATGAATATTTTCCTGGCATTTGGCGCGTACATGTTTATTATCTCCTCATTAACTAATGAGCCGTAAAACACAACGTCAGCCCTACTCAATACCTTAATAGCCTTCACGGTAATAAGCTCGGGATCCCAAGGACCGGCACCAACAACGTAAATTGGGATAATAATCACCCATTACTTAACCTATTGGTTTATGGTAATTAAATAATGGTTATTACACATGGCATGTAAAAATCCCATTATTCTAAAATACGAATCTTCCTCAATTCCTTAATTTCACGTAGTAAAACACAATCATGGCAATCACTTAGTATTTTCATACCCATGCATGATTTCCCGCAAAGCCTGCACATGTAAACATACGCATTACCATCAAGGCCTATATTAACCACGAATTTATCATTACCAATTAGGATTGATGATTTCGTAATTATACCGCCATCAATAATTAACCTATTAATCAAATAATGCATTGCCATGTTAATTACATCATTAAGTATGTCGTACTTAATTAATGACTTTAATTGATCTTTACGCTCGAGTATTACCATCATGACTGTCCTGGGGTCGTCAATTACTCTCATAATATTGCCATCAATGCTTATCAACGCAGGTAATACATTTATTATCTTCATGACCCTTTGACAGCAATAACTCCTTAGATGCCATTTTTGGCATAGCTTATTAAAAATCATATCTTCATCGTCAACGCAATCGAGGGCCAGACACGTCAATAGGCCCTTAACCGTTGATACGTATATATTTCTCTCACTATTGACTTCACCAATACTTAATGACCTTATTAGCCCATATTGAATCATTTTCCTAGCCTTCTTATAAACCGTTGAGATGGCGAACCTCGTATTCTTGGAAATCCTATATAACGTCACTGGTTCGTTATAAATAATATAAGCCAGTAGATCCTTGATAGTATCGTCAATATCCATCTCGGTCTGGAGTCGCTGCCGTAGTAATCGAATAGTATTAACGTGCTCATCATTGATTACAGATCTATTCATCAACATGGTGCTCATCAGTTACGTATATATTCAGATGAATAAATATGATTTGATCAGTGCATAAAATGCATTAAATAAAATCCCTTATAAATAAAGGGCATGTCTCTATTTAAGGATTCTTCTTAGTATTTAATATGCACGTCATTACATCTACCGTGACATTAACATTATCGCCAAATGAATTACTCACCTCAACTAAGTAGAGACCCGGGTCAAACCTTTGGGACCACATCACATTATTCACGTCAAAGTAACCAACGAGTATTACATCCTCTGCATAGTACGCATTATCACTTATGGGCTCACCAACCCTCTTTATTAATAGGGTTACGTTGCCTAACTGCGTTAATACTGTAATTAATGAAACACCAATGAAGTCTCTGGGTACCATTATTGGGCAGTAAATAGACTCATGTCTACGTAATTGAAACCCAACCAATCTACATGAACTAATCATCGATAAAAACCGCCTAATATCCTCCATACCCAATGCAGCAAGCGGAGTTTCAGAAAGGACCTGAGCAATTAACCTGGCAACCTCCTTAGCCTGACCTAATGGTACGTGTCTCTTCCTCAATTCACTTATACATATTTTAACCTTATCAATCTGTTCATCCGTAACATTAATACCTCGATCTCTAAGCTCCTCCCTTAGTGTCTTAATGACCTCTTCCTCATAGTTATGAAGCATAGGTAAGACCTTATAATGAAAATATTTCTATTTTTAACAAGACCAAGGCGCTCCTCTCACTTCTCTTCAGGTAATGTAGGTGGTGGTAAGTACTCCTCCTCCTTAGCAGCTAACTCCTTAATCCTGCCTAGTCTCTCAGGCTTCAATAATTCATCAAAGACCTCCCTACCAACACTTTTCAACTGAGCAATAACCTCAAAGAGCTCCCTCTTAAAGGCCACAGGCGTCTCCTCAATGAAACCCCTGGCATCAATCCTAGCCTCGGGAATTCCTTCAAAATCCTCTGGGCAAAGTCGTCGGGGACCTCAAGTTCAATTACCTTAAGATAGCCACCGTATAAATCCTTAACCAACTTCTCCAGAGACGTCCCCCTTATCCTCTCGAGTCTCGTCTTATCCAGTATCACGGAGATCTTGTAGGGCATGCCCATCACCTCCTCAACGGCACCTCCATTGGTGGTACATCAACCTCAAGCTCTCTCTCCTTTAACTCAAGGTACTTCTTATTAACGAATGGATAGCCATAAACCCTCCACCACTTAACAATCACCCTATAAACCTCGGGCCTAAAGATTATTGGTGGTGGCTCAACACCCTCCGCAATTAATCCCCTAATGAAACTACCACTGAACCTCTGGCTATGTCGGTGTGCGCGCACGTGTCGCTATAGGTAATTTCACCGCACTTCGGGCAATACCAGAACTCCTTAATGTTAACAGGCCTAATCTTAAGTCCCTTGTCAAGATCATAGGGTGGGGCGTTGAGACCGTAGCTCGGTATGCCCTTCTCCCAAAGTATCTGTGTTGCGTATGGGTCGTAGTAATCGCCGACAGCTGCGTGGTCCCTACCAAACATGTGGTGCGTACAACCCATGTTCTGCCTAATTATACCGTGAAGTAACGACTCAAGTGGATTGCCATACCTCATATCCCATAGCGTGAAGGTAACTATGTGTCTCCTCGGACTTATATAGCCATACTTATTAAGCGCCTCGTGACCCTCGAGTATTGCCTCATCGACGAAGTCGCCGAGCCTCTTGGCACCGATTATAGCATTGACGAGTATTCCATGGCACGGCTCAATATCGCCTAAGTAGGTGCATTCTTCATTAAGTGCTCATGGCCTGTGTGCGGCACATTCCTAGTCTGGTGGGCGATGACAGTCCTCCAGCCCCTCCTCTGTATCTCCTCGCGGGACTTGGCAGGTGGGTACCAGAATCTATTATACGGCTCCTTAAACACAGGCTCATTAATCACGTAAACCTTACCTGCCAATGCTGTGCCGGTCATACTCCTATATATCAACCAGCCGGGGTGCTTCTCATCAAACCTCTTCTTAACAACCTCGGGATTCCTCTCTGGCGTTCCAAACGTCCTATCAGCCAAGTCCTTGGGATCAAACCTCCAAATCTCCTCGACATCAAGTATTGCAAACGGTTGTCCCTTAAGCCTAAGTAATAACCTATCACCCTCCTTAATACTAAGCTTCTTCAGATCATCCTCACTTATATCAAATATTATTGGGAATGGGAACAACCAACCATCGAGGAGCCTCCTCTCCTTAAGCACATTCTCAACCTCATTCCCAGTCATGAACTATCCAGTGGCTGAAGAAGCCGTAGGCGATGGACATTATCTCCCTATACACATTCCTAATGGGTAAGCCACTCACTGGGTCCCTAGTGGCCTTTATGTCGTATGGTACTGCGCCAGCGGCCATGTTAATTGCCTTATCCCTATCCTTAACCACCGCATCCACCAGTTTTCCACCGTGTGGGGGTGGCATGTAGACCTTGAGACTCATATCGACCACCTCATGGGAACTCTATTATGTGTATCACGGGAACCTTCCATAACTCCCACTGACCTGTCTTCGCATCATACCTTGAGTTAACGAATACGTGCCAATTCTCATCGTCGAGCGCTGGGTAATCCGCCCTAACGTAGTAGCCGGGCCACCTGGTCTCCTTCCTAAACAGCATGTGCCTAACCACGGCCTCCGCAGCCAATATCCTATGCCAAAGCTCCCAAACCCTCATTAACTCGTGCCAGTCCTGGGCGGCGGCGTAGTTAAGGAAGTCCTCCTTAAGGAACTGCAGTAACTCTAGACCCCTGTTGAGCATGACTTCATTGGTCATGTAATAATTAGACCAACCACCTGCGCATTCATCCATGATCTTCTGAAGCCTAAATAAGCCCTGTTTCCAGTACATCTTAGTTGGGTCTATTGGATGCATGTAACTCGGGCCGGTGACAACGCTATACTTACCCTTCTGGTAACGCTCCAGTGGTTCCATTACCTTGGCTATTAATGAATCGACTTGTGCCTTATCCACCTCAACCTTCTCATCACTGTGATCCATCACGTATAATACGGCGGACTTACCCGCCAACCTGCCTTCAGTAAATGAACCACTACTAAACTTATGCGGATTAGCGCCGCATGCATCACCTGCGCAGAATAAGCCATCCAGCGTTGTCATCCTGTTATAACCCCAGTAATACTGGTATCCCCTATCATCGGGTAAACCCTCGATCTTCCTGGGCGCCAGATCCTCAGGGCCACTGGGCCATGCACCGCACTCGGTAGCGTGGCTACCCATCACGTAGGGTTCCGTGGTAATTACCTCATATGCCTATCGGCAGGTTCATGGTTCTGCCCAGCCCATATAACTACCTGGCTTATGGTCATGTCAAGGAAGTCCTCATAAGCTATTGCCTCACTCTCCGTACCCCTCTTGACGGTTTCGTCAGTCCTCATGAGGCTTGGCCCACGGCCAGCCATCCACTCAAGGCGTTGGGCGAATACCCTAAGTGTTGTTGGAGTAATGGGTAAGTCTGCGTACTTACCCTTACCGCTGTATAGCTTCCTTATCTCATCGACATGAGGCTTCCAGAAGTCCTGGCCATACGCATTAGTAATTCTCGTCTTAAGTAATAGCTGATATGCACCAACAGGTCCATAGCCGTCCTTAAATCTTGGTACCACAAACCTGGCCTCCATCATTGTCATCACAGCGCCAGCTTCAATCATCATACCATAGGATGAGGCCGAGGACCACGGCGGATACCAACTCCTGCCAAGTCCCTCACCCTGGACCTAGGCTATAAATCTGTGAACCACCGCCTGCGGCTAGTATGGTTGCCTTTGCCTTGAATACGTAAAATGTGCCGTCATTAACGTTAAAGCCTATGGCGCCAACAACCCTATTGGGATTGCCAGGGCTCTTAAGCAGATGCGTAACCATTACCCTATTAAATATGTTCTCATCACCAAGGGCCTTCCTGGCTGCCTCAGCAACTATCGGCTTGTAGGACTCTCCATGAATCATTATTTGCCACTTACCCTCCCTAACATAGCACCCAGTCTTTGGCTCGGGCCATATTGGTAGTCCCCACTCATCGAATAGGTGGACTGTTGAGTCCACATGTCTTGCATAGTCGTAAACGAGGTCTTCCCTCACTATGCCCATTAAGTCGCCCCTGACGTACTTAACGTAGTCCTCAACCGTGTTTTCCTTGCACTTTAGACCCATGTACGTATTGATTGCCGATAGTCCCATCGCCACCGCACCGCTCCTATTAATATTCGCCTTCTCAGCCAATACTATTCTACAGTTTCTACACCAATACCTGGCCTCCCAAGCGGCTCCACTGCCGGCCATCCCACCGCCGATTATTAAGATGTCCGTATCCACATACCTAACCTTCGTCATGTTCTCACCCCCTCACCTCGACCTTAACCACCTCCGGAACCTTCATCCTTGGTAATTCAACACCGAGCTTATTACCACCAAGTTGCTCATGCTCGCAGGATAGGTACGGCGTCCTTAGGAACTCCTTGAGTGGTTCTGGGTACTCCTGCGGTGGCTTTATTGAGCCCCAGGGCGTTGTCCTTATTGGGAATACGAAGTACTTAACCGTGCCGTTCCTATACCTAATCGTCCAGTAAACCCTGTTCGTCTTTTCATCCCTATAGACCTCAACGGCACCACCAAGTGGTGTGAAGTCCATGTAACCCCTTATCTGAACAGCGCCCTGCGGACAATGCTTAACGCAGTTGTAGCACTCCCAGCATGACTCCGGCTCCGCGTTATACGCCTTCCTACCGAATATTCCAGACTTTGTGAACTTCATTATGTGGCTCGGGCATACGTTAACGCAGTCCCCACAACCCGTGCACTTGGCTGGGATTACGTAGGAGGGCATGCACACCACCTCATGAGTGCTTCTTTGGATGACTTGGTACGTGGGACTCAAGCGCTCTCTCGGCTAACTCGCCACTCCACGGCCCAAGCAACCTGGGCTCCACGCCTTTCCAGGTCCTATACTTATCGTATAACTGC
Source organism: Vulcanisaeta sp. JCM 16159 (assembly GCF_001316265.1). GTDB lineage: Archaea > Thermoproteota > Thermoprotei > Thermoproteales > Thermocladiaceae > Vulcanisaeta. The sequence goes on from NZ_BBDN01000004.1 coordinate 93,050, forward strand.
CATATGTACATGTAAATTGCATGTCCAAACTTAGTCCAGGGCATTGTGGCGAACATCATGGCCACTAGGAATATGTGCACGCTAAATGCCGTCGCCAATGCGTAGTAGTTCAATGGCATCGTTAACTCAATGCCCATTAATGCAAAGCCGCTTAATGAGACGAAGAAGGCGGTCCAGAGGAAGAAGTCCGTAACTGCAGACTCACTGGTCGGCCTGGTCCCCTGCCACCTAGCGATCATCATAAGTATAAACCCAATAATTATCAAAACGCCACCAACGGCGCCAGTACCTATAACGGCGTATGGACCCATGGGACCAAGCTTACCACCCGGTATGAAAGCCACGAGACCAGGTACATCACTCGAAACCCACTCATCATAAATGAAGCCTAGGACCGTTGATATCGCCGCAAATACGAAGCCCCACCAAATTAATGCATGTGCCACCGCCTTAACCCTAGGTTTCCTTAAGTATAGTGATTGTGTATGGCATGAGGTCATTGGCGCGCCATAGAATGGGTATAGGAAAGCCATGACTAAGCCGGCAATAAAGGCGCCCGCGGAGCCCCAATTCCTCGTTGGACCCTTTATCGGTAATACCCTACTTAAATTTGAAAGGGCCAGTACACCTCTGCCTATCTCAACGGCGAAGCCAATAACCATCTCTATAACCAGCGCTATGGCTCCGTAAATTATCCATAGGTGCGGTATTGGTAGGTACAGTTCGATCATCAATTTCATATTACTTTAGTTAAAAAAAATTATTTATTCCACATTGATTGTGAAAGCTTATATTATGCATATAAATTATTACATATAATAATAAATATAATTGAATATAATATTAATTCTTTATTAATACGGATATATGATTATATTATACCAATTTCTCCAGTAAAAGTTTAGTAATTTTTCTAAAATAAAATTATTAATAATTAATCATTTTATCAGATTTGATATATCTTTATTTAATTCACTAATTAATGGGCAATTATTATTGCATGTCGTATACGTTAACACGCAGTTTTTCTCACATAATCTGCATATGTATACATAAAGCATCTTATTGTTCCTGTAGTATCCTACTAGGAATGAGCTGTTACCAAGTATTATATCTGGCCTTTTAATGTTTGATGTACTATTTATTATACTATTTACCAGGTAATAAATCGAGGTATTCTTTACACTGGTTATTGTTGTCTCGTCGATGAGTTTACTATTTATTGCTGAGTTATTAATTAACGTACTTAATGCCGTTATCATTAGCGTATCTATATTCTCAATTATCCTTAGCTCTCGCCCTTGACTACATACGGTAATATCATCAGTATTGATATTAACCTAATGTTATCATAGTTCCTTAAGTTCCATTTAACCTTAAGTCTATTCAATATGGCATCATCATCGAGACATTTATAGGCTAGGCACGTTAGTAATCCCTTAACTGTAGCTTCGTACATGTGCCTTCCATTTAATTTATCATCCACTTCCTTAGCTATTATCAAGTTGTTCTTGACCATGTATTTAGCCTTTTTATAAATTGATGAGATACTATACGGTGTTTCTCTGGAAATTCTGTATAATGTAATTGGCCCCCTCATGATCACATAGGCAAGTATATCATTTACTACATTGTCGTACTCAACATTTACGAGCCTTCGAAACTCCAGCCTTAGGCTTTCTGGAATCAAACTTGCGTTACCTGTGATGATATCACTGTATTTCATTAAATGTTCATATATATTCATTTGTTATAAAATCAGTTGCTTAGTGCAAAAAATTGCACTAAATAGCGATAAAACATAAATGGTCGTTTTTCAGTGGAAAAAACATTAATTAATATTCAAATGCATTTAAATAACCAACGCTCTATAAACCAAGTCCATAAGCCCTGAATACTTAATCTCCTTACTATACATTTTATTTAGGTATGGAACAACATGACTGAGTTGAGCTTTACAAATTGAACAAGGCCTAATAATCCATTGAGCATTCTTCTTAAGTGCTTCCTCATACCAGAGCCTTGCGTATTGCGTGACTAATGGTACTACCTCATCCGTTAGATTCCCTCCTTGACCTCCACAGCACCAGTCCATGACCTATTATGTTCTGGGTCAACCCACTTCTTAACAACGTGACTAAGTATGAACCTTGGTTCCTCCGTTAAGTCCCCTCCCTAGCATATTGGCATGGGTCTTGATACATATAGATTATGTCGCCATTGGCCTCAGGGTTTAGTTTTATCTTTCCGTTTCTTATTGCCTTCGCGACGAGGTGGTGTATATGCACTAATTCTATTCCGTATTCTTTAAGCCTTGGTAATGTATAATTCTTGTGAGCTCTCCATGCATGGCCGCACTCACCAGCAATTACTAACTTTACGCCTAATTCTCTGGCAACGCTAACGTACTTTTCTGCTAATCCCTGGAGGTGCTTAGGATGTAGGAATAATCCGAAGTTGGCCACCTCTACTGCCTTTGTGCTTAATGTATAGTCTATACCGGCGGCGTGTAGGAATAGTAGATAGCCCTTGAGGGTCTCCATATTCATGAAGTAGTCGGCTGATGACGGTAGTAATAAGGCGTAGGCTGGTTCATCGATCTTGACCTTAAGTTCAACTCCTTTTTCCTGCTTTATTTCCTTGACTACGAAGTCGATTATGGACTTAACAGCCCCAGGAGTCAAATTCATGTTATTACCACTCTTCCAATGAGCATCTACCGTTAATGCCGTGAACCTAGACGCCATACCTATTTCATAAAGTATCGCCCTAACAGCCTAGTTACATCAGTCTGCTCAACACCAAACGGGCAGGCATAGCCACACCTCCTACATATTAGGCATAGCCAGTAATACGTATAAACCTTCCTTATATAATTCATATCAATCTTCTTAACAGCACCGACAGCCTTACCAAATAACTTACCGCTGACCTTATCCGCCTTAATTACGGCCCTTATTAACTCAGCACGCCCGACAGGTGAGTTATACGGATCACCAGTCGTTATGTATGTTGGACAGGCACTCATGCACTGACCGCAATGAACGCATACATCCACAGCCATCTTAACATTCTTATTATTGTTATACTCCTCAAGTAGCCTTTTCTTAAAGTACTCTACCTTCTCTTCGTCGGTAATTGCTGTTTGCTTAAATTTAATGGTCTCATGAAGTCTTGAGACCAGCTTTTCATCAGCCATGTAGTGCATAAAGTTTGATACATCACCCCACTTGAATGGTCTTTCCTTGAATACCTTATCGTAGGCCATAACCCATCACCTCATCTCTGGTACCTTCACCTTTATCGCTGGCCTTGCTATTGTTGGCATGAAGAGGAATGAGAATGGGTGCATCATCTTGCCCCATGGGAAGTAAGCTATGAAGATCATGGCAAGTAATGCATGTACCTGGAGTATTGGGTAGTTAATTATTGGTTGGATGTCTGGATGAAGCATGACGAGGGACCACATCCACCTACTGATAATATCAATATATGCTGGATTATACGGTGTTATACCAAGTGTTTGGTAAAGGCCGAGAACTATTATTGCTAGAAGTATTGCCACTGCAAAGTAGTCATCGAGAAAGCTAAACATACGTAGAGGGATGCGTACCTTATACTCATTCATTACCCTCACGGTAATTGTTCTACCGGTGATTCTCCTAGCGATGAGAATTAATAATCCAATTAACGCTATTGTACCTGCTGTACCACCAACATACAATGCGATTATGTGGTGAAGACTTGGTGTTAATCCAAACCATTCCTCTAGGTACGTACCTGGGATTATTATGCCGAGATGCCCTATTAATGCGATCCAAATTCCCCAATGGAATAAGAAGGAGCCTATGAACAATGACTGATCCCTGTCCCTACCAGGTAATGTATAGAAAATGAATATTCTTTTAAGAACCTCTATTGTCGTTGAGCCCCAACCATCCCTATATAGGCAAACATTAGCATTGTAAAGCCCCACTAATCCCTTTGCTGATACCCATGTGGCCATCCTATATATGATGCCCACTAGAAATATTATCACCACAACGTATGGAATATATCCGTATAGAATGAGGTAGAGCTCGTTCATTGCCGCATCATTCTAAGGAAAAATAAAAAAACATTATTTCACGTAGTATGGGCAAAATGGAATAAAAATATGGCATTATTATCCAATATAGTAATGAGTAATGATGAGGATGAAAGAAGCAAGGAAATACTCGAAATAATAAGGAGAGCTAAAGATGCAGGTTTTATCGAGGAAATCAGTATATCTGATGTAATCGAAGATGTAATAAAATCAACAGAGGAGGTTAACATCATATTGTATATGCAGAGCAGTGCACCTATATTAATAAACGCAGCTAAGGAAGAGGGTTACGTATCACTTGCCCTACTTGATTTAAATCTCACAATGAATATCAACCTTGAAGAATACCCCGCTATCGCGCAGTCTTTTACGAATCTTGAAGAGATAACTACAAGGATAGGTTATGAGTTGTATGGAGATAGGTCAATTGCGCCGTTTCTATTTCCACTTAAACTTAATATGAATGATAAAAGAGCAACCATTATCTGTGGAATAAAGGCTGCGATCACCGAAGATTTATTTAATGAAAACTTCATAGAGGGTTTAATAGATAATCTAGAGCTTAATTATACTGAATATTTTACAAGCATTTTAAATAATATTGAGGTCACCAAGAAAGGAGAATAGAGTTCTTAGCGGTTTCAAATAAATCCTTTGGTTCCGCAATGATTACGCCATCTATAAGTTCTTCCCTTTTAACATTGAAACCCTCCATGCAACCTTACAAGCCATCACCTTAACATTATTCTTTATGGCCTCCCTTACCATATTCCTTGTGGTCTCACTTAATTTTTCAAACACGCCCCTCTTAGCAATTAGTATAGAGTGAAGTGCTAGGTATATAAAAACATCGTAACCTAAGGATGAAGCAATCAATGCGAGCCTTAACACGGCTTGAATGCGATCCTCCTCTGAAGGGGGCATGGTTGTAAAGAAAATAATCCTACCCTTTTCGCTCATTGATGATTAGCAATGCCCAGGTTATTTTGCTTTTATTTCACATAAACCATGAAATAAAAGGAGTACCTATTCTTTTTTTAATTAGGAAGTCGAGGTATGGTTCCTTCAAATCAACCATTGCGTTAACCACAAGTTCTGCTAAACCACCATAATGTATATTGTAAAGTTTCGTTGCATTATAATGCGCTAATACGTCCCTTAACTCTCCCTTACAGTTAGAACAGGGTGCGCATACGTACTTAGGTATCCCTGAATCCACAACATCCTTAAACGCCTCAAGTATCTGCTTAAACTTCATCCTTGATGCCACCTTCACCCTCCACTCGGTAAAGTTCATCGAAGTCATGATTGCGAACCCACTACCACCACCACAGCAATAATTATATACGCCATGCGGTTCCATTTCCCTAAATAATGGAGCAATCCTCCTAAGGATCTCCCTCTGTGGCTGAACTATCCCTGCCAGCCTAACTATATTGCATGGATCATGTAGTGTAACTGGGAAATTATTTTTGTTGGGGTCAAGGTTAAGCTTATTACTTAATACGATATCTCTCAATAATGGAAGAACGCTCTCCCTCGGTATTCTATATTCGCCCTGAAGGATTCTATCCGCAACGACAATAAATGCCTTGGTGGCATGGCCGCACTCTCCAACGACTATTTTCTTAACGTCTAATTTTCGGGCAACCTCAACATGCCTAAGGGCTATTCTGGCGAGTTGAACATCATCATACCAAACACCGTAATTAACGGCATCATAACCAACCAACTCACTGCTTAATGTCCAGTTTATGCCTGCCTCCTCAAATATTATAGCATATGCCGCTGGATTTTCAGGCCATGATAAGTATTCACCAGCGTTATGAATAAGGAGTATATCAGCGCCCTTTTCATCAACTGGAATCTTAATTTTCTTGCCTGTCTTCTCATATATTAAATCCTCCATGTACTTAACCATATTAAGGAACGCCTTAGGATTCATACCTGTTGATGAACCAGTCTTTAATTGAAGCATTGTGCCTCTTTCATGAAGTGCCTTTGGTGCTATTCCTAATTCCTGGGCAAAGAGCTTTCTTAATTCATGAGTTATTAAGCCATTATCTATACCAAGCGGGCAGACTTGAACACACCTTCTACATAGCGTACACCTATAGGCTAGCTCTCCCAATCTTAATATTGTATAAACGTTCAGTTCAATATCGACCCCAGGTTTCTTAGCAATATACTTATTGTAAATTCTCCTCAGTACCTCAGATCTATACGTTGGCCTGTATATTTCCTTTCTACCGCTCGCCACGTATATTGGGCATGCCTCAGCACAGTTCTGGCACTTGGCACAGTATTCAAGGGCTAACAGAAGTGGTTGTAGGAAGGTCCAGTTATCATTTTTTGATGTCAACTTCCTTAATCCATCAAGGAACTTCTTAACTAACCTGTCTTCCTCATCCTTACCCTTTGGCTTCCACGGTATGTCAATTGCTATATAACCATCAAGTTCAGTAACGTAATTCTTACTCCACTCAGGCTTTGGTTCTGTCATTAGAGGTTCCATATCCAGTTTATCATATGGTGGAGGTAGGGGCATTAAGTCCGTGAGACTTATCCTGATTAATTGGCCACCGGATTTACTAATATCCTTAATTTTAACTATGTTGTGCTTATCACCCATGAGCAGTCACCCCAAGCACATTATTCACCCAGGTATCGCCAGACTTAATGTGAGGATCACTCCAGGATAAGGTTAGCTTAAGTAGTTCCTGAATTCTTCTATCTAGCTGTCCAATGTTTGGTTCATCATCCCAAAGCACCTTATGGTAAGTGAAGTACTTACCTATAAAGTGTGTAATTCTTGAGAATGGTATATAGGCAATGAGGATCTGAAGTATCGCGAGATGAACCATGGTTATTACATATAGACTTGGCGATGATGATGATAACGGGTTAATTAAACTGCTCATGAATTCCCTAGCCAAGTTAAAATCTGGGTCAAAAAAACCATGCCAAGAACCCACTTAATAATGCAAGTAATATAATAATTAAATTGAAATAGTCAGGTATTGTTGTGTAGTCCCTTAGTACTGGGTCAATTAACCTCCTAGTCAACAATCCTAAACCTCCTATTATAGCAATTAAGTCACCCACCACGCCAATTACTATGGTGGCATAATATACAAATAAGGCCCAGTGGTTCGCTGATGGTATGGGTATACCTACGTATGTAATTGTAATTGCACCTAGAAATACTAAAATAAACCAAATTAATATCAAATATATGCCTAAGTGAAATAAGTATGATAAAAACCATAATCTCTTATTATTCCTGTATATCCTTACTATAAAGAGCATCTCCTTAAGCATCTCCTTAAGTTCACCAAACACTGAAACTAGGCGTCCTTTACTCCACCAATTAACTTCTTCTAAATAACTACCACCATACTCAGCCTTAAATGCCTCATGGGGGACTGGATAAAGCTCCCACCTTAGGTGTAAGGGCATTGATGACCACCTCCACCATTTATACGCGATGCCAACCACAAAAATAATAAACGAGATATACGACGTATATCTAAACACTAATGCGTAAATCATCAATTCGTACATTTCGTTTATTTATTTATCCTTTATTTCACATGCATCGAAGTAATATACGTTCCACGTGTAATAAGCTTTTCAAAATAATTGTACTGAACAATCTATGATAAGGCATGGGCGTAGAAACTTCCCAAAAATCGAGCGACCTAGAACGTGGTATGAAGATGCTTGAATACCTTGAGAAGGGTCCCTGGCCTAGCTATGTCACAGAACTTAAGAAGACGAAGTACCCACTTGAACCCTACGCCGAGGGCCTAGCCAGGAAGTACACACCATGGTATAGTGGTTCCTTTAGGGTTAGGTATGTATTCAGTGGTATATTGGCTAGGAGGAGTAGGGATGGTAAGTTCGTGGAGATTCACTTCAGGACCTATGCACCAGCCGGCAGATTCTACTCAACTAGTTACCTGAGGAAGGTTGTCGAGGTTGCCAAGAGGTATGGAATTGGCTTAGTGGAGTTCGGTGGCAACACGGGCGCGTTGGTCATGAATATGATTGCGGAGAAGGCTGATGAAGCTGTTGATGCCATTAGGACCATAATGGTAGTGACGTTGGTGGTTCAGGCGATACGTTCAGGGAATTCTACGCATGCCCGGGGCCAGCCCTTTGCGAATTTACATTATACGATACATTACATGCAATGGATTACGTTAGGTCACACCCAGCGGTTTATAGGTACTTAAACACGCAGATGTTCCCGTACAAGATAAAGTTCAAGTTCAGTGGTTGTCCAATGGACTGCGCCACGGCAAATTCCAGGGCTGACTTCGCATTAATCGGCACCTGGATTGGTGCCCCTGAGGTTGATCAGGGATTGTTTAGGAAGATGGTTGAGGAGGGTAAGATAAATCCGAAAGAAATTGTTGATTCATGTCCGTCAAAGGCCATTACCTGGGATGAGGAAAAGAAGGAGCTTAGGATCGATGGCTCTAAGTGCTTAAAGGCTATGAATTGCATTAGGAAGGCATTCCCAGCAATAAGACCAGGTAAGAATAGGAAGATCGCTTTGCTCGTTGGTGCTCATGTTCAGGGGCACTTCGGACCTAAGCTTGCAAGAGCCGTTGCCCTGTTGGACTCTATTGAGGAAGTTATTCCATTTGCCACAGAATTAATTAATAAATACATGGAGCTAGCTCCACGTAGGCATAGAATAGGCGACATGATAATTAAGAGAGGTTTTAAGGTCATTAGTGAGGTTGCTGACAAGACTCTACCAAATAAGCCCAAAGGAACACCATCATCACATTTGAGGATCTCAATAGGGACTAATTTAACCGATGATGAGAGGAAAATGTATGAAGATTGGGCTAAACAAATAATGAACGAATACTTTGGAGGTGGTTCTAGTTCGAGGTGATGGGTATGAGTCTCTCCATAACTCCTGAACCTAGGGATAGGTCAAATAAGAGGTTACCAGTACCGTTCTCGGCCCAATTACCTGAAGTTATTAGGAGTAATTATGGTAGGTGGATTGATAGGAAGTTCCATGGTAATGGAATCATTGAACATATATCCGAGACTGGTGATAAGGTATTCACGGTTAAGGTTGGTTTACCGCCAAACAGCAGGGTTAGTGTAGATACTCTTGAGAAGTTCATAGAGATTGCTGACAAATATGGTTTAGGCGTTGTTAGGGCTACTAGGGGCATGAACCTTGAGTTCATAACTGACAGTTTAGACAAGGCCTTGAAGATTAAAGAGGAGGTTGAGAAACTCGGCTTCCCGGTGGGAGGATGGGGGGAATCTCTATGGCATATAACATCATGCACGGCTTACCTAACTTGTACAACAGCGGTTGTTGATGCACCATCAATAACCCAGGTACTCTATAATCACTTAAAGCCGTTCTTCACTGGTGAGGTGAAGTTACCGGCTAAGTTAATGATTTTTGTGGCGGGTTGTACAAATACATGTGGCGGTACGCTAGCCGGTGACATAGTGATTGTTGGGCACTATGGACAAGCACCAAAGCCTGACCCAGAGAGGATAAAGTTCTGTCTACCTACTAGTGCCGAAGCTCTCAAGAAGGTTGTACCTGACATAGCGGCTGTATGCCCTGTTGGTGCAGTTAAGCTCTTTGGTAAGCCAGATGGTTCGGTAGGTATCGAAATTGATGAGAGGAAGTGCATAGCATGTGGTAGATGTAAGAATGTCTGCGATTACCTTGATTGGGATCCATCAAAGATTGGCGTTGCAATATTCGTGGGCGGTAAGACGAGTAATACGGGCACAGGACCGAGGTTACCCTATAAAGTAATTCCATGGTTACCGGTCAACCCACCCGAGTACAGGGAAATCGTGGCAGCCGTAAGAAAAATAATCGATGTGTGGAGGAGAGAGGCTAAGCCTGGCGAAAGACTTGGCGACTTCATTGATAGGATAAGTATTGATGAGTTCATGAATAAGCTTGGCGTTCCAAGGACTAGACATAACAGGTGTGAGGAGATTTCCTGGAACTTTGGTGTTAGGCAGTTCATAACATATATGTAATTATTTGATGCCCTTGTTAAAAATGATTAAATTATTTTTATCTTTATTTGAAATTCCAATGAATTTATGTGTTTAAAATGATAAACATAGTTTTAACTCCACCAGGGATTGAATACATTAAATACTTAAGGGAGGTTGCATATCACTATGATACTTTCATTGCTGAGGTTCCTAACGTTGAGGGTGTTAGACGGTATTTAAATGGTGAGATTGATTTTAATCAATTGCTTTATGAGATTGAGTATTTTGATGTCGATTATTCCAGGGAGTTTTACGGGATGTTAAGGGGACTTATTAATAACGGTATTAATGTGGTGCCTATTGATCCCTATGGCTCAATTAGTATGAGGATTAGGGTTAGGGCAATACTTAATGATTTGGGTCATGTGTCATTAAGTAATGAGGAGGGGTATATAGCCTTCATAGAATTGAGGATCGCCGAAGCTTATAGAGGCTATAATTCAGCATTGCTTAGGGGTAGCTTTGAGGATGCTGTGAGGTATGTCTTGAGGTATGCGAGGCTCGATGCGGAGAGGATAAAGTTTAGGTCTGAGTTGAGAGCTAGGGAAATAGTGAAGCTATTACGTAGTTTAAACGGGCATCACGATGTATTGATACACGCGGATCATTATAATGAGGTCCTTATGGATTACTTAAGCAGAAAATTAATGTGTAAACCAGGTGTCATAAGGCTTGGTGATGCGGTAAGTAAGAGGTTGGGAATAAGGCCATGGGCTCATCCAGGAGTTAGGCTAACTAATAATTACGTTTATGAGGTATCCATGGATAAAAATGGGGAGTATCTACTTGCGTCTCGGGCATTAATATATGCATTATTAAAGGTGAGGGTTTTTAGAAGGGTTGATAGGGGAGTGCTCGGTGATAGGGCTATACTGATTGACAGTTCGTTAATGAGGTTAGCATATGGATTGAGTATTGATGATGCTAGGGGCATTTTTAGGAAGTTAGTGATGCCGAGGAATATGTTTAGGATAAGAGTGTAAAGAGTTTATCGTCATGCAATTACACATATCACGTGAAATAACCCTTTTACAACATGCCACGTTTATGACCTTGGTGAATAACATGCCAGTAACCTGCCCAGGTGAGTATGAGGTAAATGGGAAGAAGGTGATACTTGACGAGGATTGCTTTCTTCAGAATCCTGAGGTTTGGGATGAGAAGGTTGCCGAGTGGATGGCTAGGAATCTTGAGGGTGTTCAGCAGATGACTGAGAGGCATTGGAAGGTTGTTAGGTACCTTAGGCAGTACTGGGAGACTTACGGCGTATGCCCACCAATAAAAATGCTCCTAAAGGAGACCGGAGAAACACTGGAGGAATATACGAACTATTCCCAGATGGACCAGCCCACGGAGCATGCAAAGTAGCGGGGGCGCCAAAACCAACAGGATGCGTATAATGAAATATAAAAATCCATAATATACTTAAAAATCCTCTTCATAATCCACCTGCTTCATTAAATAACTTTTTAACCAATAAGAGAACCTTCTCAGCATCATTAAGCGCCCGCTCAGCATCTATCCTAGTGTGCAACTCCTCAGGAGGTATTCCGCTCTCTTCATCACCATACATTGAGAACTCCCTCTCCTTTCTCAAGCTCCTTGATATTGACGCCAACTCATCGATATATTCCTGAAACTATCCAGGGAACTTACTACGTTCCCTTCTGAGTACTGGACCAACATCATGCCACCTCGCAGCTCCACGCCGACAATTCTCAGTGCAGCCTTAAGCAGTAATTCAACGGTCTCCTGGCACTGTCTAACTACGTATGGATAATTACCACCGCTTAATGCTTCTCTTGCATGCCTTATCCTTTCCATAGTCTGGCTAATATAAGACCTGGTCATCTCAAGATTATTCAATTTCAATCACTTCGCCGAATCTATAGTCTTTCTTTAGGACCCAGTACCAAGCTTTATCACTAACCCAGACCCTCATCGCGCCCAATTCCCTTAGCCTGTTGATTATCCTTGTGAGTACACTCTCAAAAAAATCCATCCTTATCATAGACAATCACGGCATCCTCAGTCATATCCAGATAAAGCGGTGAGAATCTTTTAGCCTCCTCCCTAGTCTTTATTAATGGGGATGATGTAATGGCGTAGCCCCTATTCATTAATTCATCAAGTAATGGCTGAACTTCATCCTCGGCCCTCTCAAGCATCTTAATCCTATCAGAAATGGGCTTGGGCAACCCCTCAAAAATCACCAGCATGTCAATATCGCTATCCTTACGTTGATCACTCCTCGCAGCACTACCGTAGATAACAAGTGAAACTAGGTTATCACTGTATAACCTAATCAATGAGTTCAGTAGGTTCTGAATGACCGTTCTATGGGCTCCTTAACAAGGTCAAGGCCTTTCCTAAACATTTAATTAAACCCGCCATAACTTATTCGTAAAGGCAAAATTTTAACTTGACGCCCCTAAATCTGGCGGAGGTTACAGAGACCTGTAGATGCCCCTGCCTTATCTGTGATGTGAATTATCGTTGAATAACCAATTATCTCGAGCCTAATTAGACCCAGGTCCTCAAGCCTATACAGCATGTCCATGACCTCATTAATATTAAAACCAGCTATCTTAAAGCGTTCAGAAACCTCCTCAAGCTTGACGCTATTCTGGCCCCTCCTATCACAGGCGTCGCCAATAATCCTCAGGACCGTCCTTTCCTTCTCGCTTAATTCCACGGACATCATTTTACCTATTACATAGCACTTATTAATAAGGATTTTTATATTTAGACCAATTTAATTCAATACACATATTTAATAATGAATAATATTAAATTAATGCGGTAATTCAGTATAAGGACTAATTCATTAGGTCTTCGGCATAACCCTTATAAGCTTCATGGATATGCTTTCATGATACTCATGCCATTAAATCGGGATACTAAGTACGTAAAATCAATAAACGGCAGGGTTTCCGTAATTGGAATGGGCACGTGGGGCATCGGTGGAGGTTTCTGGTCACCTGACTACTCAAATGACGAGGGTTGGATCAGGGCATTAAGAAGGGGTATTGAGTTGGGCATGACGCTTATTGATACGGCCGAGATGTACGGTGGCGGGCATTCAGAGGAACTCGTTGGTAAAGCAATAAGGGGCTTTCCACGGGAGGAGCTCTTCATAGTAACTAAGGTTTGGCCTAACCATGCCCGTTATGATGACGTCATTAGGCGGCCAGGGCGAGTAGGGAGAGGCTGGGCACGTACATAGACCTGTACCTGCTCCATTGGCCTGCCACTGATGTGCCTATTTGCGAGACGATGAAGGCCTTTGAGAAGTTGATTGATGATGGCGTAGTTAGGTTTGTTGGCTTGAGTAATTTTGATGTTGAGGGTATCGAGAGGGCTAGGCAGTGCTTCAGTAAGTATGACATTGCCGCTGTGGAGAATAGGTATAGCCTTCTCCATAGGGTTGATGAGACCTCGGTAATACCATACGTGCAGAGGAATGGCATGCTCTACCTGGCGTATACGCCACTCGAGAAGGGTGAGTTTGCCAGTAATGATTTCCTGAGGAGGATTGGTGGGAAGTATGGTAAGACTGCAATACAGGTTGTGCTTAATTGGTACATAGGCATTGATAACCTCGTGCCAATACCAAAGGCCGGTAGGATTGAGCATGTTGAGGAGGATGCGGACGCATGGGTTGGAGGTTAAGTAAGGAGGATTGGGATTCAATAAGTAATTATTTCCGTAGGGTTTAGCGATGCCGAAGACCTCAACAATCATTAATTACTTGGAAATTACATCACTAATAATATTGATCATAAGTTTATTATTGCTGGTGATACCAGTAAGTCAGGGTGCAGTCATTACATACACATGTGTAAATGGTGAGTTAAGGGGTAACACAACCTGCGTATTTCCCAGGGCGGTTGAAATTAATAATTCCGTAATTGGCAATGTACTAGTCTCGATAAATAACGGGCAACTCGAAAGGCTAAATAATGGTTCGGTAGTGGCTCGTGAAATCACGTTAATACCGATAGCAAGTTATGTTAGAGTAAGTAATGAGTCGCAGGTCGTGATTAACATCTATAACCCAACGAGTAAGTGGGTTAACATTACGTTGCCGGGTTCATGCATTCTCACGGTAAACGCCACAATACTTGGTAGTGGGTATGTATCAATTACCGTATTGAGCAATGGAAAGGTCATTGACTATACACCCTACACATACTCACTATTCATAACAACATACGCTAATAACAACATCAATATATTGATTAAACCAGCCGTTCCATTATCATGCCCGTGTATAAACACGATAGTTAATGTGCTTGTGGATGGCGCATGCATTGAACATGGTAATGCCATCGTATCATCAATCGCATACATGAAAAGCAGCACTGCCGGTAACTCCTATGGGGCATATGCATTGGTATTATTGCTAACTTCATTAATAGTCCTTGCCATCTCATTAACCTTAAGATTAGGCAATCTCATGGGGCATAAAGTATTTATAATTTGCCGGTTATGAGAGGTTGATGCCAGGGATTAATGAGATTGTTCAGGAGGAGGCGAAGAAAATTGTGAATAAATACCTTGAGCAAATAAATGAGAGGATAAATAAATCTAAGGAGGAACTACTGAAGAAGGTTGAGGAGATAAAGAATATTAAATAACTTGGCCATAGAGCTTAGCAATAAAATCCCTGGGTACACCCTCCAGGAATGCATTTAATAACGTAATAACAAGTTCACTCTCGACAAAATTAAAGTGCACGGCAGCCAGGGCTGCGCCTGGCGAGAATTCCGTAAATAGTGATATCATTGAGTCCTCAAGGTCCTTAGTAAACCTGTAACTGAATGGGCCAAGGTACTGAACCAATAACCTAAGGTCTGAGGAACCAGCCACTTTAATTAATTGGTCCACGGGTGGAAATACTGAAGCTACTTCCTCGAGAATTCTCGTGGGTGATTCGCCGTAGATTTTCACAGCGGTAACAAACACATTGCCTGAGTGTATTGTTAGTTCATTAATCAACTCCTGTGATACACCCCATAACTTGCCCCTCAATACTACATTAAGGTTATAGAAATCAACAAGCCCCTTAATGAATTTACCAACCGAGTAATCAATTCTCGCCAAACGCATTAGGTACTCTATGAAGGCCTTATCAATTAATGTATCGATAAGCATTACATTATATTGAGGATTCTGCTTGCCGACCTTTATGAAGGTGTCAAGCGCTGGGCCGGCTGGATGCTGAAGCTCCATTAACTTATTACGTAAATCCTCAACATCCCTAACACCCATTATCGCGGCCAAAACATGCCTTCTACCAAGCTCTTCCTCAACCGTTACGTTGACTAGACCTTCCACCGACCCAACACCCTCTAACCCCCTCATTAATGATTTGGCAATTACCTTAACATTCTCAAGCTCAAACCTCATTAGGTACGACCTCAGGACGGCGGATGCCGGTGATGGTACTGACGATGCCAATGAACTTATTGACCTAATTACGTGGGACCTAACCTCATTAGTTACTTGGGCCTCATCAACTATCTTACCCAACCTCTCAAGGACATCTCCATACTCAGTACCCTTTAGCACGTTTACGGCATCATCAAGCGACTGCGCTAGTATTAACGCGCTTAATTTATCCCTACTCAAGTACCTAGCCCTTAACCCCCTAACCCTAGGGCCAAGTGCTGTTAATTTAATTACGTAATTACTCGACATTTCCCTTACTCACCAATTAATGCCTTAACAACCTCATCAACGGTTTTATCAATTGCGTTATTGACCCTCCTCCTGAACTCCTCAACCTCCTTACGTAACTGCTCTGAGTACTTTCTCACTTCATCCTCAATCTCCCTAGACCTGTTCTCCCTGTACTCATTAATAATCCTCTTTATGTACTCCTCAACCTCACCCTGAACCTTAACCTTAACCTCATTTATTAACCTAGTAATCTCGGCATCGCTACTATCCCTTAGCTTGTACACCTCATCAACCTTACTATCAACCTTCCTAAGAATCTCATAAAGCCGTTCTAAGGACACGATAAGGATTCTACGATGAGGCCTTAAAAATATTATTGCATTATAATTGATCCCGAGCCACGGTTTATTATTAAATGATAAATGATGATAAAGACCTAAAAATGCCTATTGAAGTTCATGATTAATGAACACTAAGGATATTGTGAGGGCTTTTAGGTACGTAAGCATTGCATTGTATGTGGTAATAATAGTGATAACCGTGATATTAGGTGCGGTGGCATTATACTTAGCCATTAAAGATATTATGTCGTTAATGTCAACCTCCTCAATATCCGACGTAGAGATATTGAGCGCCCTATCTGGAGTATTCCTAGTGGTCATAGCCCTAGAGTTCGTTGACATGTTCCTGGAATACATAAAGACCGGTACCGTAGTCGTTGACCTAGTACTTGCCGTGGTTCTCACGGCAATCTCAAGAGAACTACTACTCTACATCGCGTCACCAAGTGCCTCCTTTAACTACGGTGTGCTACTGGTTGCAAGCATTCTCGTACTTGCGTTGGCATATTGGTTAGTTAGTAGGGCAAAGGCACCATCACGTATTAGTTAACTCGAGCCTCCTCGCCATTTCAGGCAGTAAATTCCTGATGCTATAAAGCACTTCGTACTCATTAATACCGAGTCTCCTCATTATATTGCCTATTGCATTCTCAAGCACATCCCTACTAACACCATGTATCATGAAGTAACAATTATATGGCCAGGAACCAAGGGTCACCTCCCTAAGCACCACATGCGTCGCCTCCTCAATCAACGCAGTCCTCTCGCAAATTTCTGGGATTGCTTTAAAGACTACCATGGCATTCTCTCTAAACCCCACTTTGTCCGAGTCTAGGGTTGCGTAGAAGTCCCTTATTATACCGACCTTCATTAGATTACTGATTAAGTCCCTCAACCCATCAACGTTAGTGCCTGCCAGATTCGCCAATTCATTGAAGGCTCCTGCTCAATGCCTATTGACCTTAACTTCCTAAAGAACTCCATCGGGAGTCCTGTTGATTCTATAGACGGTACATTAAGTGGTAAAATCATCGACTTCGTTCTGGATACCCCGTTAATTAAGTCGAACTTAACATCTATCTTATAGGTCCTCAATGCCGTTAAAATCACGAAATCATTAATTCCAAACCTTGTCAGGGTACTGGAGACCTTCGTTATTAATTCCTCCTTACTCTTGGCCTTCGTAACGAACCACACGTTGTACCTGGCATGCCCCCTAACGAAGTTATGCGATACCTGTGGGTCGGAATTTATGGCCCTAGCAACATCATCTATTAATTCGCTCGGTACATTAACACCAATTAGTGCTGATACCAATCCTCTTGATCTGTAATTCACGAGGGCGCCAATCCTCTTAATCAAACCATTACTCATTAAGTTCCTCGTTTCATCCAATACCCAATCTTCATCCTCACCAATCCTCCTGGCTATGTCAAGGAATGGCCTTCTCGTTATTGGAAAGTTGTATTGAAGCTCCATTAACAATGCCCTTCTCTTATCGTTAAGCTCCACGTGGCATTATCCTCAGTCCCATTTAAAAAAAATGATTTGCGTTTGCGCTCCAGTGAAAAACTGTTATAAGGGCCTTAATTATAATACACACTGTATGGAGGAGTATGACTCAAGGATCATAAAAGCGCTCGTTGATTTAGTAAGTAAGAGTAGGGGCAGAAGGGTAACCATTAAGGCAAGATCATTACTGAAGTTTGCAGGGCTTAATGACAAACACGCAGACATATTGAAGACGGCTAAGGTCCTCGGTAAATTAGCAAACGATGGTTATGTCAGAGTTGAGAGTAATAAACCCGTCAAGACCAGGTCCAGGGTCCTTAGGTACATAATTACTGAGAGTATGGAGTTGTGGAAATTGGCTAAGGAGAACCCCAATAATGCCGTTAACATTTTACTGAGGAGGTTAAGGGATTTAAGCAATTACGGTGAGACACAGACCCAAGCTTGAATGATAAGTAACATGACCATAAGGAAGGAGGTGGAGGTCGTTAAGGGACATAGACTAGATTATCAATTATATAAATACCTCCTACAATACTTCTCAGAGAGTGAACTGGAGAATATTTTTGATAGTGTGAGGAAACCACCAAGCAGGTATTACGTGAGGGCTAACACAATGAGGATAAGCCCCGAGGAATTGATGAAACTACTACGTGAAAAATCCATAGATATTTACCAAGATGAGCACTTGCCTGAGGCGCTCTGGTTCCCCGTTAAGGGACCCAATAAGGTGCCATCGGCACGTAAGTACGTACTTGCCGATAAGAAGGCCTCCGAGAGCGTTTACGTGGGCGCTAACTTATACGTACCTGGCGTTATCAAGATGGATAAAGACATTAGGAGGGGTGATGAGGTCAACGTCATAGCCCCAATGGCGAGGTCGTGGCCTTTGGAATTGCCGAGGTTGATGGTGATGAGGCCCTGAATACTAGGCGCGGCATAGCGTTAAGACATTGGTTAGTGTTTATACCATGCCTAAGGTTAGGGAGGTGAGGGAGTACGAATTGGGCCTTTTCTACGACCAGAGCTTACCTGCCCAATGGGTTGGTCATGTACTTGATCCAAGGCCTGGTGAGGTTATCGTTGACATGAACGCAGCGCCTGGTGGTAAGACAAGCCATATAATACAATTGAGTAATGGTAAGGCTATTGTTCACGCATTTGATAGAAGCGAGGGTAAGGTTAGGGAATTAATCGAGACCCTAAGTAGGCTCGGCATGGATGGTCTTTATAGGGTTGAGGTTAGGGACACGAGGTACCTGAATATTGATAGGCCGGACCTAGTTAACTCCGTGGATAAGGTATTGATTGACCCACCCTGCACAGACATGGGCGTTAGGCCCAGGCTCTTTGATGTGAAGACCATGGAGACCGTAAAGTCCACAGCAGAATACCAGAGGCAGTTCATTAAGGTTGCATGGAGATTGCTGAGACCCGGGGGCATTCTCATTTACTCAACATGTACAATACCACCCCTTGAGAATGAGGACAACATGGCCTATGCCGAGAGCCTGGGTTTCGAGATAGTCGACATAAGCATTCCCAATGCATCTGGCGGATTAACCGATAGGTATAGAAAATCCGTTGTTAGGTTCTATCCTCACGTACATGATACACCAGGTTTCTTCATAGCTAAACTCAGGAAGCTTTATTAAAGGCATAATTGGTATAGTCCTTAGTGGTTCGTTAATTCCTAATATTGATACTTACTAATGTACTCTTAGATCCACCGCCACGTAGCACATGGTCGTTTTCTAATATTAATGGATCCATAAAGGGGCACCAACCCATAATGACATTCTTACGCACCCTAACCACCAATATCTAATCAATAAGTGATCCTTTAATACCATGATATAAAGACACACTTCAGTAGTTATGTCTATAGACGCGGTTACTAGGGAGTTCAGGGAATTCTTTAATGACAAGCCAACTCTGGTAACCTCCGCACCCGGCAGACTGGACTTCCTTAATACGCACCAGGACTATAAGGGGTTACCCGTAGTCGCCGTAGGCATTAACCTAAGGACTTACATAGCCATTTCTAAGTCCCAGGGCGAGTTTACGGTGGCATCAGGTAATTTGAGGGATGATAATGTGGAGTATGTCGATAAGTTCTCACTGGGTGAATTGAAATTGCTTGGTGGTAAGTGGTTTGGCGATTACGTTAGAGCCTTGTAATGGCATTTATTAAGCGTGGATACTCTGTCAATTCCTTCAGGGCTTGGATACGCAGTAATGTTCCAATAGCCTCAGGACTTGGGAGTAGTGGGACATTATTGGTTGCGTTGGCCTCGGCGATCAATGCCATTAATGGGTTTAACCTTGATAGGAAGAACATGGCAGAGATAGCTTATGAGGCTGAACACGACGTTATGAACATACCCTGCGGCAGGCTTGATCAATACGCGGCTGCCTTCGGCAATATTGTTGTTATAGAGACTAAGCCTCCTTACAACGTCGAGGTCTTACCACGCCTTAATGGGGTATTCCTCGTCGTTGACACTGGCATTAGGCATAGTACCGCGGATATACATCCTAAGCGTCAACAGGAGATTGATGAGGGGCTCCGTAAATTACTTAGTATGGACATACCTGGGAATTTGAGGAGAAAGCTTGGTGCCATTATTGGGAAGTTCGTTGGGACGAGATAAGGGAGGGCGAAATAAGTCAATTTATTGAGGAGTTGGATAACGCATCTAAAAGGAGGATATTATATACATTGAGGGCTAACGAAAGTACGAAACTGGCATTGAGCGTTATTAGGGAGGTAATGTCGATATTAAAGACCTAGCGAGTACACTCAACCTAAGTAGTGCTGAGGTGGATAGCTTGATTTCCCGTTATGACTGGAGGGAGGCCATGATTGGTAAGGTCATGACCTATCAACATAAATTACTCAGTGAGTATTATGATGTTAGCTTACCTGTAATAGATGAGTTGGTTAACTTCCTGGTAAGTGAGGGCGCCTATGGGGCTAAGTTGTCCGGGGCGGGTTTAGGCGGTTCAGTCATTGCGCTCGTTAGGGATGAGACTACCGCCAGGGAAATACTGAGCAAGGTCTTAAGTAGGGGCTTGGCCCCGAGGGGCTGGGTCGTCAGTATAGATAATGGGGTGATGGTGCATGGTTAATAAGCCCGTCATGGAGCTTAGGTGGGACCCAACACTTAGGGAGTGGGTTTTGGTGTCAAACATTAGGCGTTTTAGGCCGTGGCAACCAAGTAATTACTGCCCATTCTGCCCCGGAAATCCAGAGACTGGCTATGGGTGGAGAGCCCTAATACTTGAGAATAGGTACCCAATGCTCATGGAGAATCCGCCCGAACCCACTAATCACTGGTTTTATAGGACCGGTAAGTCAGTGGGTAGGTGCTACGTGGTTGTTGAAACCCCCGAGCACGACATTGACGATATTAGTGACCTACCCATTGACCAGATCGAGTATGTACTAAATATGGTAATTAATAAGGTGAGGGAGGAGTCAAGTAGGGATTACGCGCATTACTTTCTTTGGTTTAGGAATAGGGGTAGGGAAATAGGGGTATCGTTAACGCACCCTCACAGTCAAATATACGTATTACCATTCACGCCAAGTAAGGTGGAAAGAGAACTCGATAGTGCCAGGGAGTACTTCAATGAGCATAGTAGGTGCTTGTTTTGCGACATCCTAGGCGCTGAGCTCAGGGACGGCGTGAGACTAATCCATAGTAATGATTATTGGGTCTCATTCATGCCCTTCTACTCGCATTGGCCCTTTGAAGTTCACATCTACCCAAGGAGGCATATTCAATTAATTACGGAACTTACTAAGGAGGAGGTTAGGGGCTTGGCGGAGATCCTTAAGGTGTCGCTGTGTGGATTAACGCACGTGTTTAATAAGTCAATGCCATACATATTAGTGTTGCACCAGGCACCGCTGAAGGGTGATTACCCGTACTATCACCTGCACATTGAGGTTTATGGCATATTGAGGGAGGAGGATAAGATTAAGTATGCGGCCGGCATGGAGACCGGTGGCGGTAATTTCACGTACGACTCAGTGCCCGAGGAGAATGCACAGAGGATTAGGGATTCCGTGTTAAGAAATTGCATTCACAATGGTTAGTAATTAGCTGCGTTAGGTTTTTATTGAATTCCATCTTTTACGGCTCAATGGGCAGTACATTTAAGATATCAGTTACTAAGATGGATTTTGGAGTTAGTGAAGAGTTGACGGGCAAGGTATACGACACGGTAATAATCGGTGGAGGACCGGCGGGCATGTCGGCAGCCATATACGCGGCTAGGTACGGCATGAGCACAGTAATAATAACCGAGGAGGTTGGCGGGCAGGTGGCTAAGGCTGGCTGGGTTGAGAATTACCTCGGCTACACAAGGATTATGGGCCCAGACCTAGTGACTAAGTTTGAGGAGCATGTTAAGTACTACAACGTGCCCATCGTGATCGATTCCGTAGAAAACGTGGAGAGGGATGGCGACCTATTCAAGGTTTATACACTAAATGGTGATGAGTACACGGCTAGGACCATAATAATCACCGTCGGCGAGAAGAAGAGAAAGCTTAACGTACCTGGCGAGGATACATTCAACGGCAGGGGCGTCAGCTACTGCGCACCCTGTGATGCGCCGTTGTTTAAGGGTAAGGTCGTCGCGGTGGTCGGTGGCGGCGACTCGGCGGCGTCAGCGGCATTGTTATTGACCGAGTATGCCAGTAAGGTTTACATGATACACAGGAGAAATCAGTTGAGGGCCCAGAAGTATTACCAGGACCTGTTGCTTAAGAATCCGAAGATAGAGATCATGTGGAACACCGTGGTTAAGGAGTTACAGGGCGATAAACTGCTTAGGAAGGCAATACTGCAGAGGGTCGATACAAAGGAGGTGTTTGAATTACCACTTGATGGTTTATTTGTCGAAATAGGCGCGGAGCCTCCAGTCGACTTATTTAAGAGGATTGGGCTTGAACTCTCGCAGGACGGATACGTAAAGGTCAATCACCTAATGGAGACAAGCGTACCGGGCATCTACGCAGCAGGTGACTGCGTTGACTTAACGCCAAGGGACTTTAGGCAGATAGTGGTGGCTGCTGGGCAGGGGGCCCTCGCCGCATACTCGGCCTATAATTACATAATCAAGAGGTACGGGTTTAACAGACACTAAGACGGAAAGAAAGTTTATTTATTGATTTCACAGACCTTGATTTGAAATGATTAATAGACGCAATGAAGAAGAGGAAACAATAGGTGTACTCGAGGAATTACCTCTCTCGGCTAGGTTAATCCTCAATTACCTGGAGTTCGAGCATTTAATAAATAATAAGACCTACATCACGTTTAAGGAGATAATAGATGGTACGGGGCTTGGGGCTAGAACCGCCAGGAACGCCATTAATCTGCTGCGCAAGAGGGGGTTTGTTGAGACTTACCTAGACGTGAAGGAGAGGAGGAGGTACATGTATAGGCTTAACTTCAGGAATCTTACTCAGGATAGGGTTGACGTATCGCCTGGGCTCTATGTAATAGATGTTGGGCTTGGCACAATACCAAGCATGACATTTAGGATTTACAGGGTGTTAAGGGCTACGGCTGTGGCGTTTTACACGGATAGCGTCCCAACAAGTTATCTCGAGTTCACTAAATGTACCTGCGCAATGCAGAGGTTAATTAATTATGAACCGCAGGGCTTTGAGGAGGTTGTATACACGGTAACGAGTAACGGGGGCTCTGCGGCATTGGTCATGGATGCATTACTTGATTCCCAAGTTGTGAAGCCATACATAGATGCCGTATATGAATCCTCTGATCATAATCACGTAATGATATACAGGGTTGTCGGCGTCTCACCAATTCAGGTAGCCCTTGAATTACTATTAATGGGTAGGGAGGATAAGGTGTCGTATAGGAGGGAGAGCACCATAATTCGAATAATAGTGACTAGGGAAAGGCTTCAATTGAAGGATTACATTAAGGCATACGTCCTGGCAATGAGTGATGATGGATTAACACTTAAGGAGTATGACCAGGATCATGATTTTAATGGAATGAAGCCTACATTATTTACTCAAAGACGTAAATGAAGCCCTTTAATCTACTTAATTTCACTTTCAGCTAATTGCTTACCGAGGTACTTAGCCGCTAGTAATAGGAACCTTAATCCTCTCCTGGCATCGTTATCCCTTATCAACTCATTCACTGTCTCAATGACGGACTTACCATCAACAGCAACCTCCCTAGCAGCATTTAGGGAAGCCACATAGGCGCAGCACCTGATACGTGCCATGAACTCCAACAATGCATCTAGGTTCGTCATTAAGTACATGCTATTATCATTAATTAAAGTATGTACCAATTCATTCAATACCTCGGGATCCCCAAGCACGTCTTTTAACGTATCAAGAAGGCCAACATTACCCATTGCGCCTATGAGGTCAAGGGCCTTCTCAACACCATCCCTTATGCTGGGTTCCGTGAACTTTGCCATTATTGATAGTAATTTGTCATATTCATTTAGTAATTTAATGACGTTTGTAGTTAGTAGGTTTTTCACTAAATCCTTAACGACCTCATTGTTTAGTAAGTCATTTAGTGAATCGAGTATCCCAAGCTCATCTAATCTCTTTATAACCTTAAGGAATTTAATAAGCGGCTCTAGGTATTCGGGCGTTAATACCTCAAGGAGCTTACTCTCAAACTCTAGCTGGTTCCCAACCACGTCACTCACCTATATAGGTAACGTAGCTTTGCGGGTTCCGTAGCCTCGAAGTAAGCCTCGAATATTGGATCCCAAAGCTCTGGGTATAGTATCATGTCCCAGTAGGTCGCCGCAAAGGCAACCTTAAACAAATGGTTAATCCTGTTTATTGGGTATTTAATTGTTGAGTTATTGTAGTCACTTATTACGAATGTGCCAAGGCCATAACCAACATCAAATGGGCAGTTAGTACGGCCCGTGTTACGGGCATCCTCACCCTGAAGAATCCTAGCCACAACACCAGCCTGTAGGTGAGCTGTAACCCCCGTTTTGGCGACGGGAAGTGCCGAGGCATCACCAATCACGAACGCATCATCGAACCCCTTAGCCCTATTCGTGAATTTATCCGCCTGGACAAACCTATCACTATCCAACACATCCTCAGGTACGTACTTAATATCAACACCAACGTGCGGTGGTACGACTATCGCAGCATCGAACTTAAGCTCCTCGCCCTCCATGGAGTAGGCGACCCTCCTCTCAGGGTCTACGTGGTCAAGCGTGTAGAAGGTTATGTACTCAATACCCCTTTCCTTAAGCAGCGGCTCTATTAACTCATTCATGGGCTCGGCGGGGTACGGCCTTGGGTAGAAGGTCGCAAAGACTATCCTCACCTTATCCCTCAAGCCCCTCCTCCTGAAGAATTCCTCAGCGAGGAACGTACCCTCCAACGGGCTTGGTGGGCATCTATAAGCGCCCGGAGCCAGTATGATCGCCAAGGTGCCCTCCCTCATGCCGTTCAATGTCTGCCAAACCCTCCAGGCATTCTCCTCGTTGCTATGGTAATTACCGAACATCTCCGTGACCTTATCGAGACCGGGAACCCTCGAGTAATCCACAGTGGCCCCTGTGGCTATCACTACGTAGTCATACTCAAGCCTCTTCCTGTTCTCAAGCTCCACGTACCTGTCCTGAAGATTAACAACCCTTACGCCGGACTGTATGAAGTTTACCCAGGGTTTAAGCACCGAGCGTATCTCACGCTTAATGGGCCTCCTGGAGCCCCTGAAGGCTATGTAGAGTAGCCAGGGCCAGAAGTAATTATAGGGTTGTTTATCTATAATCGTAACCTCAAACTCATCCCTTGGGAGCCTATTAGCGAGCATTGCGCCGCCTGTGCCGCCTCCGATAATAATTACCTTCTTTTTAACCGTGGACATGATAAATCGCCTTAATCACTTCTTGGCAGTTACCTTAATCACGGCTACTATTTTATCAGACTCCTTCCTAAGTTCCAGGAGTTGATTGCCAGTCCTCTGTATCCAAGCCCTTATGTCCGGCTCAAAACCTGGGTCCGTGGCCCAGACCTCGATTAAGTCACCATTCCTCGCATTCCTATACGCCTTAACAACCTCGGTAATGGGTCCCGGGCAGGCAATGCCCCTGGCGTCCACGAGGATCCTATTGCCCTGGCTCATGTCCATCACCTCATATGAAGAGTACCTGCCCTCCCTTGGCCATTTCCAGGAATGTCGTTACGCCAACAACATCATCAACAAGTGATGGGTCAAAGTCCTCCTTCTTAAGGCCGGCTGCCGACGCCATCATTGAGCATACGTAGACCTTGGCACCCATTTTCTTAGCCTCCCTGAGCATGTCGAGCCATGTCGGCGCCTTTATCCTAGCCATACCCTCCTGAAGCTTAGGCACAAACTGCTCAAACTCCTTAGGCCAAACGGGTGGTGTTGGGTTCTTCAGTAGCTTAAACATTGCCCATCCAGTGAAGAAGATATTCACCTCATAACCAAGCGCCGTAGCCGCCTGCGAAATCACACCGACCGGTATTAACCTGTCCTCAGTCCCCGAGAACACGATCATGCTTATTTTATCCTTACCCGAGCTCATACAAGGATACGAAGTATTCAAATGAATAAAAATAATAAAATTAAGCGCATTTTATGCACCTGAAAAATAATCTTATAAAACCAAACAAAAGACTAAGAAAGAATATAGATAAAAACAAAACAATGCGAAAGAATTCATTAATTTATAATTGCCATGCCGCGTAATTTTATCGTGAAGACCCCTAATAATGTTGAGACCTACGTTGTAACCCTTCAATTCAATTTTTCCAGTTAATACCCCCTTCCTCATCTTATCAAGCGACTCTGTACAACATCAAGACAATCAATACCCTTAAGAGATTCAACAATATTCATAGTAATAGTTAGGTTATGAGCCGTAGATATAAATGACTAATTAATGTAGGACTAGGAGATTTTATTAAGGTATTCGTTACTGATTTTCAGAAAATGGGCGAAGGCGTAGTACCCCAGGTTAAGGACCTAGGGAATTACGTAAAATTCAGGCTTGAGGAGGCGATAATCGAGCTTAACCTAGCCATTGAACTCCTCGAGAGGGGATACAGCAGAAAAGCATCGCAAAAGGCATTCATGCGTGGAAAGCCATAGTTAGTGCCCTAGTCTCACTGAACATGGATAATATGCCTAAAGACGAGAAGGAGAGAGAGTGGTACAGAAAAATAGGTTTTCTAGCCCTAACAACAGGCTCAACGTAATAGCGAGAAGACTAGAGGAGCTGGGCTATAGGGAAGCCGTAGGCATAAACTCACTGGCCCTAAAACTACATAGGTATGCATATAACGGGCTCTACCGTGGGGCCAGCGACTATGCGGACAGGAAAGACGCGATAGAGGACCTAGTAGTACTGATTAAGAAATTAACGCAATTAATAGCCGAGCTAGGCAGGGAGAAGGAAGCCAATGAAATACTAAAGAAGATAGAAGGCCCAACCCACGGTTAATGAACCAAGACACGGCCCAACCAAATCCCCAAGCAACGCACAAACAACTCAAGCCAAAACCCCCAAAAAAAAGCGAGAAGTCACTTTGTTTCTTTGGCTCTTGTTGGTACGTCTTTCTGCTCCTGACCCTTGCGTTTCTTTTTTTGTTGTTTTCACGATATTTCTACCCCTAAACACCGAGCCTGCCCCAACGATACTTAATACATTGTAAAATAGAGAGCATGAGATCGCGCATACTCCTTGGCTTTGTCGGTGGTGCTTCTTGGGGATTTCCCTGATTACGCATTATGTCGTGCCTGCCGCGTCTCTCCCCATGAACCACGTGAGTGCTTATTACTCCCTAGTTCACTCCCTCTCCGTGCTTGGTAGGCTTCTTGATAGGGTTAGGGTCTTCGGCGTTTGGGGATTTACCCATAGAACTTCGTGACCGGCCCCAGGAGGTTAGGGGGTTAGCCTCGAGTACTTACCCACGGCATCCCATGTTAATGTCGTTGGAACAAACTCGTTTTTGAGAAACAGAATGATAACGCGAGAACAATATTACCTATGTCGCAAACACCGTCGGAACAGGCACACAACATGAACAAACACGAAGTTTAAAGTTCCAACAAAAACCAAGAGAAGGGGGTAGATAATGCTTATAAAGGGCCTAATAAAGTAACGCCTTGGTAGATTTCAATAGAATATTGAAAGATCTTCTCCGGGAGTCCCAGGGGGCTCTGGGTAATCGCGGGCGGGTAGATTTCAATAGAATATTGAAAGCTTTCCGGCAGGTAGGCAATGCCTTCACCCACCCTTGTATAAGTCTGTAGATTTCAATAGAATATTGAAAGAAAAAAAGCATGCCGATGACAGTGAAGTAATTATTACTAACCATCGTAGATTTCAATAGAATATTGAAAGTTGATATTCATCAAGACAATCCCTAACGACCCATCGGACTACGCAATAGAGGATTTCAATATAATATTGAAAGTTTACCCCCTGTAGTATGTACCACCCACACCTCTTGCCTCTTACTAGGAAGATTTCAATAGAATATTGAAAGTGAAGGCAGCTTATCGATTACATAAGACCTACGGTGACATGGGCTAGGTCAAGTTAAAGAAACACACAGAATCTGCGGTCAGGGCCTGTGAAGTACTAAGGTGAGTGTTCAATGATGCGACGAGTGAGGGCAGCGAAAAGATCGTGAAGAAGATCACCAAGGTAATGACGAAAACAGGCAAAACTGCCCAAACCCACAGGCCGAAATAACTAAAACAAGACCTTAACCCTCGTCGAACGTGGAGCCCCGGCGGATTCGAACCCGGGAAGATTGGGTGTCCGCGTTAGAAACTGAACGCTGCAGCCCAACGCCTTAGGCCGCTCGGCCACCGGGGCATTATTATGTGTTTGCACGGGAGATTTAAGCCTTTCGGTAAGTTCAATATTAGATTAAGTAGGTTTTTATCCTTTGTAATTCGAATCAAGTTCTATTAATGCCCTAATTAATCATTCCCTCCCTTTTCTCATTACTTGTTTCAGTCAAGGCTGAATTCATCACTTGTCAGGGCAGGGGTTTCACCATCAGTGAGATTTAGTGCGGTGGTTCCCATTTAAATTATTACTTGATTTTGTTTATTAATTCATTCCTTATTTCCTTACCAAGTTTCATGAGTGTACCCCATGCCGCGAGTACGCCCGTGGCCGCCGCCACGTTTATGCCCCTGGAAAGCCCTGCTCCGTCTCCTGCAGCGAATACACCATCTACCGTGGTCTCCATGAACCTATTAACTACTGCCCTCATGCTGTAGTACTTAATCTCCGGTGCGTAGAGTAGGGTGTACTTTGAGGCTAGTCCAGGTATTACGTTGTCAACCCTGTGGAGGAACTCCATTAGGTTATCGAGTACCCTATGTGGCAGCGCCATACCAATGTCGCCTGGCGTCACGATTTTCATGGTGGGTTCGATGACGTTTCTCCTGATCCTATCCCACGTGGACCTCCTACCATCCTCGAGATCACCAAGTCTCTGGATTATTGGCCTACCGCCGCCTAATTTCGTGGCTAGCCTCGCAATTGACTTGCCATACTCAATCGTGTCCTCCATTGGTCCGTGAGCCTAATTGACGTCAGTAATGCGAAGTTCGTGTTGTTGCTCCTCCTATCCACGTAGGTCTCTCCATTAACGCCAACCGTACCATCGTCATACCTCTCCATGACTACGAAGCCCCCTGGGTTAACGCAGAATGTCCTGACCTTGTCGTCATGGGACTTCGTGTACATTATGATCTTTGGGTCCATGTATAGATTAGTCACTGGGTCCATGACGTACTTGGGGACCTCAACCCTAACACCAACATCTAGTGGGTTAGGCATTAACTCAACGCCCAACCTCCTCGCCTCATCCCTAAACCACTCAGCCCCAGCCCTGCCAGGCGCCATGATTATGGTCTTAGCTCGATAATGCCCCTCCTGGTCTTCAGTATGAAGTGCCCATTACTCTTCTCGACATGCTCAACCGCGGTACCAATGGCGAATTTAATGCCGGCCTCGGTTAGGTAAGATAC
The DNA here is from genome assembly GCF_001316265.1 of Vulcanisaeta sp. JCM 16159. Lineage (GTDB taxonomy): Archaea > Thermoproteota > Thermoprotei > Thermoproteales > Thermocladiaceae > Vulcanisaeta. The sequence goes on from NZ_BBDN01000004.1 coordinate 122,806, forward strand.
AAAGTTCTCAATGACCCTTGTGGAGCCATCAGTACCAATATGCCTCTGTCTAATGGGCACGAGTTGAGCACCAACCCGAGCCAGCGACCTCTGATACTCCTCGAAGGTAGGTCCCTTGGGCTCGAAAACCCTGTCCTGAGGCGCCCCAAACTTCAGGAATACATTATCGATATAGTCAATGAGTAGGCTAGCTGAGTTCCAACTATTTAGGATTTCCTGAAGATCGCCACCAATGTCAGGCCTTAGATTAATGATGCCACTACTGAATAGCCCCGCACCGCCAATGCCATGGGTTATGTGGCACGGCACGCACACGCACTTCCCAATCCTGGCCAAGGGGCAATGTCTCTGCCTAGCATGTAGCCCTTATCAATCAATAAAACACTCACATCCCTCGCATTCTCCACAATCTCATACGCCGCAAACAGGCCTGCTGGGCCGCCGCCTACTATGGCTACGTCGTAGATCACGGGCCCATCACCTCACGCCTCATGTCGATCATGTCCATGGAATCCTCCCCAGTCCCTATTAACGTGATTGGGACCCTCAACACCTCACTGACATTCTCAAGCCACCTCCTCGCCTCAACAGGTAAGTCACCCCACCTCCTCCTGCCGCGGGCGTCTGGGAATAATACGTCGAACTTCGTAATGGCTATTTGAGTCGGCCTATTAAGCATGACAGCCCTCCTAGCGAGGTCCATGTTAAATGGCGCGGCGCGCCTGGGCCTGCCCGTGACCGTGCCCCTCTCAGCCCAACCCCTGGCAATGACCTCCTCCATACTCAACTCACCGGGTAATTCACCAGCCCCAACCCTAGTAACATACGCCTTAAACACAAGGACAATGTCGCTAACGAGCCTCGGGCTAACCCCAACCTCACTAATCACGCCGGCTGCGTGGTGTCCCTGGAGGTTACGAATGTACGTACCGTGATAAAGGCTTAGGAACGTCCCCTGTGTGCCCTCAATAATTACCTCGCCACCCCTATCCAACTCCTCATTGACCTCCCTACTAACGTCAGTTATTAATTCCCTGAGCTCCGGGAAATCCTTAGCCGTCTTCAAAACCCTTAATACCCTATCAACCATTGCCGCACCCACGCCCTGACCCGTTGAACCAATGACCTTCATCAAGTACTCATTACTCCTCTCACTCTCCACGTGCCTATCCTCAATAACGCCGGCATTAGCGTCAACCCAAACCCTACCCCTACTGCCTATCTCCTCGATCTCCCTGAACAAAACATCAATCTTAAGTAACGCGCCCGGCGCTATCATGAGTTTCGTTGTTTCACTAATGAAGCATGAGGGTAATATCCTAAGCTTCCAAGTCCTCCCATTGTAATTAACCGTGTGGCCGGCATTTATGGAGCCCGTCCTAACGCAAATGCCCGGTTTATCCGCAAGACCTAGGTAGGACACTACCTTGCCCTTACCCTCATCGCCAAACCATCCACCAACAACAACCGTTAGCGGCACTTTTTAACATATGATATTAACACTTATTTAAATATTGCCCCAATAGGCAGGTGTAATACAAGTCATCATTGTTAAATAAGTTTTTTTAAATAACAGTACGAATAGGCACCGTGGGCTACATATCACCGCTGGATGATAGGTACTACGATGAATTAAGGGATTACGCGGCTGCGGTTTCCGAGAGGGCATTCGTTAAGTATAGACTGAGGGTCGAGATTCTATACCTAGACTTTATAGTTAATGTATTGAGCAGGGTAGGCTTACTGAAGCCCCTTGGCGATGAGGAGAGGATGAGGCTTTTATCATTGAGTTTTAGTGATAATGACTATACACTGTTTAAGGAGATGGAAAATAGGCTTGGTCATGATGTAAAGGCTGTTGAGTACTTATTAAGGGAGAAATTGAGCGGCGTAGGTCTCGGCAATATTACGCACTTGGCGCATTTAGGCTTGACCTCTGAGGATGTGAATAATCTAGCCTTGGGGTCCTCATTAGGATTGCCATTTATAGATACTTAATGCCTGAGTTGGCCATGTTATTGAACGTACTGATGAACCTTATGGAAAAGTACGCCGACCTACCAATGCTTGGGAGGACTCATGGACAGCCAGCAACACCAACAACCCTTGGTAAGGAGATTGCATACCACGCCTGCAGGTTAACCTACTGGCTTGGTGTGACCACCGACATTAAGTTGCAGGGCAAAGTTTCAGGAGCTACCGGCTCAATGGCGAGCTTCCCAATGATTAGCAGGGACATTGATTGGATTGATGAGTTGAGCAGGTTCGTTAGAGAACTTGGCTTCGAACCCGCGATAGCCACAACCCAAATATTACCACCCGACTCAGTGGCTCACTTGCTAACGTCCACTGGACTAATGTCCCAGGCACTCATTAACCTAGCCCAGGACCTGTGGATGTACAACATGCTCGGTTACATACATGTCCGTGGTAAACCAATAGGCTCATCCACAATGCCTCACAAGGTCAATCCAGTGGACCTAGAGAATGCCGAGGGTAATCTGAAGCTCGGTTCCTCAATACTTATGGAGATAAGTAGGCATATCCAAGTGAGTAGGCTTCAGAGGGATTTAAGTGACTCAACCATTAAGAGGAATATTGGGCTTGGTATTGGCCACGTGATCCTTGGGGTAAGGAGGCTGAATGCCGTATTGAGTAGCGTCGACGTTGATGAGGACGCCATAAGCAGGGATTTAAATGATCATTGGGAGGTGCTCAGTGAGGCTGTCCAGGTTAGGCTTAGGGCATTGGGCATGGCCGACGCCTATGAAAGGGCGCTAGCAATATTCAGGGGGTCCAGAATGGGTGCGGAGGATTATGGAAGGGCACTGGGTGAATTAGGTGTTAATGATGATACCCTGCGTGCATTGAGCCAGGTAAATACATTGGTTATGCCAGGGAGTTAACCATGAACTGCGTGAACCATTGTAAATACGTGTTGGAGGTAGTTAAGTCCAGGGTAAATTATGAGGTAAATACGATGAAGTCCCTCGGATTCCTGGAACAGTAATATTGCTTAACATGTTTAATTAAAATAACTCAGCAATAATTAAAGCCGTTAATGAACATGGTTATGTGCAGAGCAATAAGTATGAATTGAGGGAGAGGTTGTTGGGCATTACCGTGAGGGAGTTGGACATGGTGATAGTGGATAATGAGCGTACATTTAGATTGATGATTAAGAGCGATGATGATTGCATGCGGTTAATCCTATTGAGTGATGATTATGAAATAATAGAGAGCAAATGCCTAAATGACGTGAGACTAGGCACAGTAATAAGTTTCCTAAAGAGGACACTACCATACTAAACGAACCACCTCATTATTAATGCCAGGACGAAGCCCACGACCACGGCAATTATCATCGACGGCACAGCCTCAATAGCCCTCCTCAGCCTCACCCAAAACCTCCTAACCGCACTCGGTCTCCTATAGATAATGAACTCGATGCTCAACGAACTAAGGCTGCCCCTGACATAGTAAGCCCTAACCACACCCCTAAACCCTGAATCACGCAAATCCTCCACGAGCCTAACCAAAGCCCTACTAGGCACTAATGAAGAAGCAGAAATAACTAATTAATATAAGTTATTCCCATTAATCGTAAATTACCCGCCACAGCATCTTACACTCATACATAGCGTTGTAAGATTTAATTACTTAGTAAGATTAAAATTTCCGCCTTAATAAATCTAGTTACTAGATCTGCTATGATCGAGGAAATAAGAATTGGTTTAATATTTATTTTCAATTACTAAAGCATCAAACATTTAACGCCTACTGTAGTCCTTAACGACTCTGCCAAAATCAAGTATATAATCAAAAGTCCCATAAACGCACCTAATGATTCTCCTCGGCCCCAACCTATAGAGTGGGTCAATATCACTCCTATTATTAAACACCAAGGTGCAAGGACCAGTCCAAACACTCTTCGGAGTCAACCTATGCCTATACCTATCAACCAATTGAATCAGCGGCTCAGCACCATCACCGGCCGGTGGAATAACCTTAAGGGCAAGCCTAGTGATTGGCAGCGGCTCAATCTTAGTGGGCTCCTCAGGCCTAATAACGGCAGTGACAAGTCTCAAACCCTCAGGTCTCTCTAGGAATCCATAGACCAAGTCAAAGCTCCTCTTAATATCGAGGACCGCGAATTTTTTAGGTACGCCCCATATCTCCCTGCCTGCGGCCAAACCAACGTCACTATTAACGTAGTTATAAGCCGTATAGTACTTCTCCTGACCATCAAGAAGCACCTTAATGTCCACGGCAAACTCATTATAAGGCCCAAGGGTACTAAATGGGAATTTAAAAAAACGTGATCACCGCCTCGGTAGGTACTGGGGCCTCAAGGTCCTCAGGGACAACCTCAGCCGCACCCTCCGGATCAGCCTCAAAGAATACCTGCAAAACCTCGGCATCAGGGAAGTACTGAGGTAGTTTCGCAAAGAGGGGTGTATTACCTGGCATTGACCAGAGGCCCTTAATGGGAAGTCTACCCTTTACTCTGTCCCTATTCATCAATTTATTATGCCTTAGTATTAATATTTAATAGTGTTGCTTGTTGATTTTGCTTTGTGTCTCTTGATTGGTTTAGGGCTTTGAGGGATGTTGTTATTAGTAGTCTTAGGGATTCGTGGCTTCCGTTCCCTGTTGATAAGTCAATTTGTACTAAGTGGAGGGAGGGTTTATCCTTCGATAGTGATGGTAACACCATACTCTATACCTCATGCCTTTACCAACTGGCCCCAGTCATTGAGAGGGCTGTGGCTGAGCTTGAGAGGTTTGGTGTTACTAAGGGTGGTGCATTGGCTAGGTTTACGGCCATCGGCGCGAGGGTCCTTGGTAAGGCATTGCTTAGGCCTGATGATGAGGAGCTTGATAGGGCCAATAGGGTGATTAGGAGCATCTATGGCATGCTCAAGGCCCTGGGCATTAGGTTTAGGGTTTTGGATAACGAGCCCTACAGCGGCGCATTGCTTTATGAGCTTGGCTTCGTTAATGAGTTTGCGGATTACGCGAGGAGTGTTTATAAGGTCTTTAGGGATAATAACGTGAGTGAGGTAATAACCATCGACCCGCACACGCAGTACACGCTCGAGAGACTTTATCCAAGTACGTGCCTGAGTTTAATATTAAGGTTAGGAGTTACCTGGACTATCTGGACCTGGGCAGGGTTAGGGTTAGGGTTGGTGAGTTTACGATCCATGACTCATGCATATATGCCAGGTATTTGAATAAGTATGACCTGATTAGGGGCTTACTTAGGGGTAAGGCCGATGTTAAGGAGGACCCGGTAATAACTGGTAGGGACACATCGCACTGTTGTGGTGGGCCTATCGAGTCGACGTACCCCGAGATAGCCGGTAAAGTTGCTAGCAATAGGGTTAGGGAGTTGGCTAGGCTCTCTAGGAACGTGGTTGTTCAATGCCCAATATGCTACGTGAACTTAAGGAGAGGTGTTAAACTAAGTGGTGTTGAGGTTAATCTCTACGACATTGCCGAGGTCATTGAGGTGAGTGGGTGATGATGAACATTAAGGAGATTCACGAGGAAGTTAAAAAAATGCATGTATTGCGGCTTTTGTGAGTTCCCATGCCCAACATTCAATGTCCTACGCAGTAGGGCCTATGGACCCAGGGGTAGGATCAACCTCATTAAGGCGTTGATAGAGAATGGTTTTGGGCAGGGTAAGGACGTGGGACTTAATAGTGACGTTATTAACCCAATAATGACCTGCCTGCACTGCGCAGCCTGCGATACCCAGTGCCCAGCGGGTATTAGGATTGCGGATGTAATACATGGTTTCAAGGCAATTATCCTTGAGACAATACTTAAGTAGTGGTGATTCGAGATGATAGGCATGTCCCAGAGTAGGGTGATGTGATTAGGGAGCTTGAGGCCGTGTTTAAGGATAGGCTATTCACTGAGCCGCATATACTGGCCCTATATAGCATGATGCATCCTCGGAGGTTGGTGTTAAACCAATGGCTGTTGTTCAGCCTGTGAGTGTTGATGAGGTGGTTAAGGTCGTAAAGCTCGCCATTGACCACGGCTTTAAGATTGTGCCTGTCGGCTCATCAACAAGCCTATCCGGTAATGCAACACCAAAGCTTGAGAATACGGTAATTGTCTCCCTGGAGAGGATGAGCTCGATAATCGAGGTCTCAGACATTGATTGGTACGCGAGGGTTCAACCCGGCATTAAGGTTGATGAGTTAAACCTGGAGTTGATGGGTTACGGCCTTCAGTGGCCCGTTGATCCGGCATCGTCTAAGTCCGCGACCGTGGGTGGCGTAATTAGTAACGGCGGTGGTGGGATGCGTGGTGCTAAGTATGGCCCAGCATCTCATTGGGTTCTTGGTCTTGAGGCTGTGATTGGCACAGCCGATATTGTCAGGATTGGTTGTAGGACGGTTAAGTGTCGCGAGGGCTATAACCTAGTCCAGCTATTTATTGGGTCTGAAGGCACACTGGGTGTAATAACCGAGGCGACATTAAGATTAGCACCACTGCCGGAATCCTTCGTGGGTATAATGGCTAGGTTCGGCAACGCGGAATCCCTGGTCGATGCGGTGATTAAGGTTAGGAGAGATAGGTTGTGGCCCATGGTTACGGAGTTCGTTGATGATAAGACGGCGCAATTACTCAATTTAGAGCCTAGGTACTATCTGTGGATTGGGGTTGATACCTACGCAGGTAGTGAGCAAGGGGTATTGATGAAGCTCAGTAATGCCATTGTATTAAATGGTGGTGAGATTATCGGCAAGGCATTAACATGGCAGGACTTCTCAAAGTTACTGGAGCCAAGGAAGATGCTGTACTCCGCCCAGTTAAAGGCTGCCTTTGGTGATTACGGCATGGACGCCTTCCTCCTCATTGAGGATATTGCAGTACCAATGAGCAAGTTGCCCGAGGCCGTCAGGGAACTCCAGGAACTAAGTAAGAAATACGGCGTTAAGATGATGCTTGGTGGACATATTGGTGATGGTAATCTACATCCAGCGATTTGGGCTAGGCGCTCGGATAAGGATGAGGTTGAAAGGGTAATGAGGTTTTTTTTGAGGACGTTGGTAGTCTCGCCATAAGGCTTAATGGTACGGTCAGCGCGGAGCACGGTATTGGGACACAGAAGAAGGAGTTGTTAAAGGGGGCAATAGGTAGTAGGAATAATGGTCGTAGTGATTTGGTTATCGAATTAATGAAAAATATTAGGAGAGCCTTCGATCCTTACGGAATATTTAACCCAGGTAAGATCTTCGACTAGTTAAATCAACAAAATGAAGCACCTTATGGGGTTTACAGAATTATTAGGTTTAATTTTACATGTAATCCCAGGATAGTTACTAGCCTACATTGGAGGGCCTTATGGACAATACCTTAACAACATCGCCAGGGCCAACACCATATAATTCCCTGATACGCCTCGGTATAGTGAATTGCCTAGAGTTCGTATGTCTAGTCCTCAACAATCTAACATTACTCAACTTAATCACGAAGCCCTTATACTCAATTTCTATGTCTGCGAATTTCAATTGTGTAATACCCAGGGCCTTAACTAAACTGGCTGGTAACAAGACCTGGTTATTAATATAAACCTAACCACGAGTGGTAGCGTCGTCACATCAAACCTCCTCATCCTCCTACGTACAGCCACCCTACTGGCCATGCCTATCACCGTTCAGTTTCACAGCACTACCACACTTAAGCAATGCCTCGTGAAACTACCGAGAACCAAAATTGAAAAAAGCACCAACATGCTCGGTGGTAATAGTGGTTTCACGATAAAAAGAGAGGTAAGGAATTTAAATTAGGGATTGAAAAAAGAACAAAAATGGCAAGCAAAGCGATAGGCACAGGAGTATGCCCAAGATGCGGTAGACCAGGGACAGTGGTAATAAAGGCAGGAAACTACGTGTACATTAAGCACGGAAATACTTGGCACTACATAGGAACAATGGACAAAATAAACCTAAACAAAATACTAATAAAAGACGAAAAAAATGAAAGAAAATAGTATAAGTCGTAGAAATATTGAAAGACCTAAAGCATTTAATAATAAAATAATGATACTATTAATTGCGTTAGCTATAATGGTTACGATGTCTATATCTATTATATTTTTAAGTAGTTATATTGATACATATAAGAAAATCAATGAATCATCGTTATCTTTTTTTGAAGTGTAATATTACAAAGCTGAATAATGGTAGTATTTTTGTATATTCGTGCATCAATAATACAAATAATATTATTAGTTATAAATACAATGTTGAATATATAAACAATAATGACCTTATAAAGAATAATTTTACTAGTATTGACACCACTAAATGACATTTAGGGTGTCATTGTGATATTATAAAGATATAAATTGTTGCGCTAACAGTATATGGGCTTTCATTGAAAACTACTGCGTACCAAGATCCAGGCCCCGGATTAAAAACATAGGCGGCAGAGCCTCCTGTCGCATAAGCACCGTAACCAGTACTTGTTTGGGCATTTAATATGCCAATTAGTAGTGTTGCAGAAGATGGTGACCATATTACATAGATTCCTAGTTCTTGCCCTGAATTTAATGTAAATGGACCTATTAATACACCTGTGTTAGGTGGTAATGTTATTGGGTCTATTCTGTGGGTTGGTGGTAGTGTCTTTAGTTTTAGTGTTGTTACTTCCTTGATTATTGTTACGCCTGGTGTGTCTGGCTTTATCTTTATTACTTGTATTGCCATTGTTGTTCCTGCCATTAGTGCTACTACGAGTAGCAGCGCGGGTAGTACTAGTGCTAGGGTTTTCCTCGTCATAATAATAGACTATATTTAATGTTTTTAAATATTGTCTCTGTAGTATTTTGATATACTTTGTTTTTTTTATTTTCTATTTTATTATTTCAATTTATAAAGAATATTCTTTAGGGATAGAGTATGAGGAATAGATAGGTGTTGATAAGCTGAAAGAATTACTCAATAATGATTATTCAGCACTCGGCAAACTCGTCATTTATCTGAACGGCGAGGTCCCTACTCATCATTTAGGTCACTGGCTGTCCAGTCCTTATAAGCCTTGGGTTTCTATATTAATTACTTAATTATTCATATAAATATTTATCTATACTATGTAAAAATTTGGATGGAGCTTTACGTATATAATGCATAATATACATAGACCTGTAATAATGCTTATTAATTAGTTAACTTAATTAGTTTCTAGTGGAGCATGAAGGCAATTGATCTCGTTAGAAAAAGACCCCTGGTTATTACTGAGGATAGGCCGTTTATCGAGGCCGTGGATTTGATGGCTAAGGAGAATACTGGCTCTGTGGTTGTGGTTGAGGATTTAAATAGTATGAAGTTGCGTGGTATAATAACTGAGCGTGATGTTATTAGGGCCTTGGCCAATAGGCTCCCGCTTGATACACCCGTTAGTAAGGTTGGTACCATGGGTCCTAGGGTTGTTAGGGCTAGGGTTGATGATTCCATAAGCACTGTCGCCTCCCTAATGGTTAATTACAGGGTTAGGCATGTTATTGTGGTTGATGATAATGATGTGGTGGTCGGCGTCATCTCCATTAGGGATTTATTGGGTGACTTGGAGGCTGTTAGGGAGGTTGCGAGGCTTGATAGGTACCCGAAGGTTAGAGAGTGATCTTTAGTATTCTATAAATAAGTGATGAGGTCATTATTAAAATCCCAGTAATTATCCAACCAAGTATACCGAGGTACTGTATTACGTATCCCATGAACATGCTCATTATTGAGCCTATTATTGATGATACTGTGAATAGGTAACTAGTGGATTGTGCAATTAGTATTGGGCTGACTAGGTCATGTACAAGGTATAGCGTTAGGAGCAGGATCACCGTGAATATGAAACCTATGACCACTGGAATGAATAATTGGACCTTGGTTAACCCCATCGGCATTACAACCACGCCTAGGGCCATGGTTAAGTAAAGCAATACCCTGCGTCTCTCAATCTTTAACGAATGCCTGAACCTATAGAACAATGGCGTTAGAGCTAGCGGTATCGTTAATTCAACAATACCCAGGTAATTACTTACATTAAGAGTAAGGGGAAGCATGCTAGGTACGTGCCCCAGGGTATTGAGAAGGCTATGGATAACATCAGCACATCTGGGTTATTCATTACCGCCATTATTGAGACACTCTTAATTATTACCGCGTCCTTCATTGTGAGCAGTATGAGGATTGCGAGGGCTATGGATACCAAGCCCAGGTATACTGCCACGCTCTGTGTTACCCATATGCTCATTAGCGATGAGAGTAACATGAGCATTGTTATTGACGATAAATAGACGACTTGGACCCACCTGGTTAATCCTCTGATGCTCCACCAACCAAGTATTAATAGTAGTGACGGTATTAGGTACAGACCAAGCCCCATACCCGCCAGGAATCTGAGGAATAGGGCTGTATAATAGCTATTGGTGGTTGAGAATACGAGGGATATGCCATTGAATAATAAACCCAGAAACATGGAGACCCTATTACCAAGCCTACTGAATAGGAATGTGGCTGGCAACTGCGTTGCCGCGAAGCCGATCATTGCCGTGGCCATGGGAACCACATAATATACAGCATTAAGTGCTATCTTCTTTATCGTCATTACGTTATACATCATGACCGATAGACCTAACCAATTAATCATTACTAATGATAGGCCAGCTATACTAATACCAAGCACATAATAGGCCCTCTTGATAACTAAGGCATCTAATTCCTCAATGGGCCTATTATTAACTCCCACGTGAAATCTTTATTAAAACCCCCTTATCAAGGTTTCTAATTATTAATAATTAAGGCAAGGGGATGGGGCATTTATGATACATTATTACCCTGCTCATCGAAATCCCTATCTATCCTTACTGATATAACGGCCTTGTTCAACTCCTCCTTAATTCTCTCCCTGAATTCGCCGTACTGCTCAAATAACGAACCAAGCTTCTCCTTATACCTCTTAAGCACTAGGTTGAAGCTACTAACGGCTATGTACTTAATGAGTCTCTTAACAACGAAGTTCTCAACCTTCCTGGTTATTAAGTCACTAAACGACTTCGCCTCCTCAAATGACTTTATGAACGCCTTAAGAATGAACTCGCGCCTAAGTGGATCATCAAGTAACTTATCCAGTACCGTGAAGTCCCTCTTCCTAAGTGCGCCCATTGGTATGAAGGGTAGTGGGAACGTGAGGACCCTAAGCTTCTTCAGCCTATCAAGTAATTCAAGGCTCTTTATAACATCGTCATCGGTCTCACCTGGCAGGTTGAGGATTATCGTGCCGACAACCACCCAGTGATTATCATTAAGTATCCCAATGGCCTCCTCAACAACGTCTGGGTACTGCTCGGGCTTGTATGGCAATGCCTTACCGGCCATCAACATTCTCAGTAGTCTAGGTGATCCTGTCTCAATGCCCATTTCAATGAAGTGCCAGGTGCCGCCCTCATTCATGTATTCCGAGACCTCCTTAACCATCTTAGGTGCGTACTTAACGACAGCCGCCGTGGTGAAGTCCGTGGTTATTTCATAATCATCTCCATAGGACTTAACTAGCTTATAGGCCTTCTTGGTAAGGTCTAGAACCTTGTCAGGGTTCGGCTCAATGCCCTTCGCGCCGTATCTAAAGAATTCCTCACTATGGAGTGTTATTTCCTTGAAGCCACCAACCTCAATGTTTAGCTTAATTTCCTTGTCAATGTGGCCCTCGAATGGGAATGACCTAATCATGCCGCTAAGCGTTGGCGTGCAGAATTGACAACCCCTACCACAACCCCTTGTGACCTCAACCATACCGCCAATGGATGGGGTCACGATAGTTGGGACCATATCCACAGGCACTGGCCTATGTGCCACAACCCTATTTGGAACAAGCTCACCCTTCATTAACTTGTCAAATAATTGAGGCCCATCCTCCTCAAACTCACCTTCATAAACGACATCAATACCGAGCTCACCCTGCTTACCAGTATCAATAATTTGCCAACCGGCGGGGCCGCCGACAACGATCTTTACGTGATTTCTATTTTTCTTAATGGCTGGATGATTAATTACTTGAAAGAAGGATTTCGCAATATAGGGTAGGCCCCTGTATGGTAGATCCGCAAGTTTTAAGATCCAGTAAAGGATCCCGGAACCGTAGCTTAACCCCAGTGGGTCCATTACGTAAATACCAATTATACGCGTATTTGATCCAATAACCTTATCGAGTTTATAAGGATCGGCAATAATAACATCATTCCTAGTATATCCATGGGCAAGCAGCGCAGCCTCAACCTTAGCTAAGCCATAAGGCGCTCTAAAAACCCTGCCATTTCTATCACTCTTGACCCTGAAGAACCTACGGGCGACCCAATCCCTGAAGTAGTTCTCCGGTATTGCACTTGCGAATCCGACAACGGATGACCCGTGCGTATCACTCATTGTTGCGATTTCACCCGTTAAAACGATTGGGTATCCACCAAATGACACAAACCTACTGCATACCTGTAGTAAATAAAAACCCTTCTTCATCAATATAAACTATTGATTACAAGTACTTTAACAGAGAAATTGAAAGTTAGCTAATACCCTTCCTCGGAGTCCTCGCACCGCAGGCGGTACACACGAGTACGTATATCCTGCCGTCCCTCTCAAGGTAGGTATCTATTGAGTGACACACTGGGCACTCAACGTAGAACTTAATGTACCTCTCATAAACGGCCTCAAGGGTCCTCGGGCTCCTCTCTGCGTATAGGACAAGGGTGTTGCCCTCGATGTTACCTGGCAACGCTAATTCCTTGAGGAAGAACCTGGCTATGTGAGTTGGGTCCCTATTAAGTCTCTGGGCCACTTCCCTAAAGTTTTGGATAATGGTCTTCTTGGGCTGAACTTGAATGCTCAATCTAGGTATTTCCTGTCTTCTCTGGATTCTTGGCGTTATCAATGTATATGCCTTATCCAGCAACTTCATGTAAAGCTCATCATAATTAACCTCGCTGGACATACCTACATTGAAGAAAACTATTACCTTAATAAATTCTTACCTCGCGATACATTAATTAATATAGTTTATTGAGTCCACGATCAGTCTGGTTTAAAGTCTCTGTGTTTTAATAAATCATTAATGACCTTACTCGTGATTAAGACCGCCAATAGGCGTGGAATGCTTCACGAAATAACCGGCGTTATTAAGGACTATGCAAGCATCGAGTGGGTCTTCGTATCCATACCCTCGGAGACCGAGAGGGTAATAGCCATGAGACTTAGTGACTCCCTACCAATAAGTGCCCTTGATAAGCTTAAGAGCATTAACGGAATCTACGACATTTGGGCGAGCCACGAGGCGCCAATGGAGTTGGTGGGCTTTGACAAGGAGATACTCAGGAGCATACTAATGCATATGGTTCAGAGTGGTGGTGAGATTCATGCCTTTCTAACGAAGCTTGGCTATGAAATGGGTCTGTCAATGGCAAGTACAATGCTTAGGACTAAGTATGAGATACCATCAAATGCCGCAATGAATAAGGTGCTTGAAACAGCGATAAACATGCTCGTGGTTATGAACCTCGTGAGAGGCATTGAAGACATAGTCATGAATTCCGATAAGAATGGGTATTCAGTCAACATATCATTATTAGAACCATTCGATCTTGATGCTGGCTTGCCATTTACCAGAGGTTATCTACTTGGACTAATGAAAGTACTACTTAAGTGTGATTGTAACCTCGATGCCGTTATAAATAAGACCAGGGTAAACATCTACATTAAAGGGAAATGATTAATTATTAATCATTATGTGTTGCAATAAATTGTAATTAATGCTTAAATAGACGTTAATAATCCACATTCCTGGTGAGTCTTTTTGGAAAGTTGGGTCAAGTCATTAATCGAGATAATGAGGGGTAGCCTTAATGCTAATGGTCTACCAATACCAATGGATAAGCCTACTGCAGTGAGTGGGCAAAGGACCTTAACATACCCAGGGGCGGTAGCACAATAATCTATACCTCATGCCTATACCAAATGGCGCCCATGATTAATGAGTTAGTGCCATGGATCGAGAAAGTCAGGGGTTCATCATTGAGTACCCTGGCGAGTGCGGTATCGAGGGTTGGCCTGGGCGGTGTACTATCTAAATTCGCGGGCCTCGTGATAAAGCCCGACAAGTCCGATATTGACAGGGCTAATGGCATAGTCAGGAATATAGCCAAAGCCTTAATGAAGGCTGGTATTAACTTCGGCTTCCTCTATGAGGACGAACCATACAGCGGCGCACTACTTCATGAAATTGGTGCTGAAGACGCATTCCTGGAATATTTCGAGAACACGGTACTTAAAACTTTCAGGAAGTACGGAATTAAGAGAGTCATAACAATTGATCCCCATACTCATAACGTGTTAGTAAATGTTGCGCCAAACTACTTCAAGCTTGATTTCGAGGTTGTGAGTTACTTGGATCTGATAAAGAATATTAAGGTTAGACCTAGAATAAGTGGTGATGTGGTCATCCACGACTCATGCCTATACGCAAGGTACTTGAATAAGTATGATGTTTACAGATCAATACTTGATAATGCAGGTATTAAGCACGTGGAGTCACCCATGATAACTGGGAGGGAGGCGTCAACATGCTGCGGAGGACCACTTGAGTCACTTAGTCCGGAATTATCAAGAAAGATCGCTAAAATTAGGATCAACCACTTATCAATGCTATCAAAGACCGTAGTAACAGTATGCCCAATATGCCTAGCAAACCTAGGTAGGAACGCGGAGGGCGCGGTTCAAGTCCTCGATATTAATGAGGTCCTCGAGGTGGAGTAGTTTTAAATAATTACGTGATTAAAACAATAACCAGTGATGACGCGATGGCTGTCCAGACCAATGACGAGTAAGGTGTTAGCTGATTACCGTCTAAGAAAGTGTTTTTATTCCGGCTTCACTGCGTAGTTTTTAATGAGCTTCACACCCGTGTATGAGAGGGACCTGGAAGTACCGATAAAAATAAGTAAGTCTGCCAACGAGGATGCAAGGAAGAAGAGACTCGAGAGGTGGCCCAGGGAGGCCGGCCTATCCGTGCCTCTTGACGACTCAGGCACGAGCTTCATGCAGTTGGTTAAGTCCTTCTCCACGGACTACGGCCTGACACCTGGCGAGAGGATTTGGGATGTTAAGGATGTTGGTGGTAAGTACAGCGTTAATATGGTTTGGAAGTTGATGAGGGGTAATGAGGAGAAGGGTTATGCCAGGGTTACTGGTGAGATACCGTTAACGCCAACCGGTGAGGAGGGTAATAACGTTGTTTATACTGCAAGGCTTAAGTATGTGATTGAGATTAGTAATGACGTGCTTAGCGAAAAGGCCACCGCGGAGAACGTGCCTGAGGTTAACCTATTCGGTTAGGCGGGGTAATTCATTAAAATGGCCCAGGGCATCAATAAGATAAATGTATACCGTACCAACCAGGGAATTCGAGAGAAGACTAAACCTACTTCATAGTGTTATGGATGAGAAGAAATTGGAGGCTGCGTACATAGTTAATCCGATAAACATTGCCTACTTCATAGGATTCTACTACCTACAGACGGAGAGACCGGCCGCCGTTGTCATACGTAGGAATGGCGATATTTACCTCTTTGTGCCGCTCCTTGAGAAAGACCATGTGTTGAGCCAGACGAAGCTCGTGAGCAAGATGTACACGTATAGGGATTACCCAGGTGAGGTGCACCCAATACGCCTATTCGCTGACTGGCTCAGGGAATTACACCTGGATAGTTCAACCATTGGTTATGATTCATTACCAGGTTACGTAAGTTACTGGGGCTATAAGGGGCCAAGTCTAACTGATTTATTGCCTAATGCCAAATTCGTGAATATATCGGATGATATTTACTCCATGAGATTAATAAAGAGTGATGCAGAGATCGAGTTGCTCAGGGAGAGTGCCAAGTGGGCGAACCTCGCCCACTCACTGCTTCAGGACTACACGGCACCTGGCATGTATGACTACGAGATCTCACTAAGGCTTCACTTGACGCCTCCATAATGATGAAGAAGGCCTTGGGCCTGGGTATAAGCCTTTGAGGTCTGAGTACCAGCCTACGCAGGTTTTAGGGGCCAGGTCGGTGAGCACGGTGCTTACCCGCACTCAATAAGTGTGGAGAGGCCTATCAAGGTTGGTGATGCCTTGGTAACGGGCGCCACGGCGGACGTTGGCGGTTACATGGCTGAACTCGAAAGGAATCTCTTCGTTGGTAAACCAAGTAATGACGTGATTAAGTACCACGAAATAGCACTTAAGCTTCAGGATGCAGCGTTAAATGTTCTGAGGCCTGGGGTCAAGGCTTCTGACGTTGATAGGGCCGTTATAAAGACTGCCAAGGAGCTTGGCGTGATCGAGTACTTACTGCACCATAGTGGGCATGGACTGGGGCTTGAGGGTCATGAGGCGCCGTTCCTTGATGTTGGTGATGAAACAGTACTGAGGCCGGGCATGGTTGTTACGGTCGAGCCAGGCATATACATAAATGGCCTTGGTGGGTTTAGGCACTCGGATACCGTGGTTATTCACGAGGATTACGTCGAGGTAATAACGTATTACCCGAGGGATACCGAGTCATTGGTAGTCGAGATCTAACCCATTAAGCATATAAAGCCTATTATTAATTAAATTGATGCGTGGGTGCTAAGCAATTCCTAACGTACACGGGCATTATCGCTGCGGTGCTCGCCTGGCTATTCATAGCCATTAGCATTAGCGTTAATCCCTGGTTCATATTTACCAAAAACGCCTTCAGTGATTTGGGTGGGCCGTACGCGACCGACCCCTGGATTTATAACTATGGATTAATAATAACGTCAATATTCATTGACCTATACTCAATAAATCTATTACTGGTATCGAGGAATAAGGTTGAGGATTTCGCCTCAGCCTTCGTATTCATTGCAGGGTTATTCCTGGCATTGATAGGGATTTACCACGAGGGGACTAGACCACATGTTTTCGTATCAACCTGGTTCTTCACTCAGATGGATATTGCATTAATCACGTGGGGCATAGGCTCATTAATGGCCAAGGACAGAAGGCTTGGACTGTTCTCGTTACTTCTCGGCATCATAGCACCATTAATAGCATTAATTGTCCCATGGCCATCGGCAGCCACCGAAGAGGCCTATGGAATAGTGGTGATAGACTTATGGGTAGCCCTAATGACATATTTTGATATTAAGCACGTGATTAGGTGATCATTAAATGTCAAAGCCTGGACTGGAAGAGTAGAGGTAAGATTATTCTTACCTCCACTCTGCCTGCCCAACCATCAACCCCTAAATAATTCCGCATTCCACGGCATCCTGGGGATCAACGCCATATAAACAGCCTCTGTATTTAGTATGACCCTGTCTATGAACCTCCTGGTTAATGCGCCAATAAGCCCGTACTTCCTGCCTATGTTGGGTTCCCCATAATACCTACTAACAACATCGTTTAACTCAACTCCCTGCATTACTTCGTTCATGAATTTCCTGGGTATCATAAATCCGGGGCTAAGGCCAAGGGTTACCTTACCGCTTCCATCAATCACTGCCGCAATAGTCACATCAAAGCCCTCCTCGAACCCCTTAACCCTGATTATCCCTGCCTCAATACCAACACCAAACTCGGCATTCCTCACGGTATTAATCGCGTACTGAGCCCTCCTAACTGCCCCATTAATGATCTCATCAAGGCCAATGGTTCGGGGGGTAGGTCGCCAGGTGGTTCGATAGAGACCACGTTGGCCCTAAAGCCAGCGAGCCTGAATGCCAACTCTGTGCCCCTAACCTTGTTTGGGTTCCTTGAACCAAGGGCTACGAGTATCACAGCGAGTAAAAATAAATCTAGGGGTTATAAGGGTTCTAAATCGTGATGATGCTTAGTCGCCTACCGACAGGTGAAGAATGACTCCAATGCTGAATTAGAACCTCATAAAAATCTTCAAAAGTCACAGTGAATTTGATACGTCATTCCTCACTCTATGAATACCGTGGTACCCGCGTACTTACTACCCCTCAATAACTCGAGTCTCCTCGCCAACTTAACCGCAGCCTCCACAGCCCTCCTCGCGTACTCCTCAGCCCTCTCCAGAGCCTGCATTCTATTAGCTCCAGGACCAATTATCCCCATGCCAACCGGCTTCCTGTGCTCCACGGATAGGTCCATCAACTTCCTAGCCGTTTGATGAGCCACGACCTCGTCATGCTTGGTCTCACCCTGAATCACGGCGCCTATGGCCGCCACGGCATCAACATCATCCTCTTAAGCAGTTCATCAATGATTATGGGCATGTCATACGTGCCAGGCACCTTGGCCACGTAGGTAACCTCGGCACCGAGGAATCTGGCGTGTTCAAGGGCCTTTTGAAGCATTAGGTATGTAACGTCGTAGTTGAACTCCGCAACCACAATCGCGAGTCTAACCCTATCCGCCATACGCCATGGTTAGGGCAGGCCAAAATTAAAGCTTAATCCCGACACCTAACCCTATCACTAATCCTCCTAAGTATTGGATCAGTAATTACATACTCTGATTATTAACCTTCATCACAAATCCATTGTCCACAAGCCTCCTGAGTAGCTTCGTAACCTCACCATCACTTATTGACCTACCCTCCCTCAACTCAAGATACCTCTTAACCTCAGACCAGGTGGCGCCCTGCTTAAGAACGTTAATTACTAGTACATACCTTCTCGAGCCCATGGTCCTAACGAAGTTGCAAAACTCCTCTTCAACAATACCCGAGGCTATGTTCACGGTTTTATCAAGAGCCTCAGGCCTTGGGTTGTTGATGTACGTAAGGCCAAATAGCGATAACCAACCGACAATACCGTTCAGTTCATCCACAGCCCTCTCAATCATATCCTCGCCAATGGAAACCCCCGCCTTACTAAACCCACGCCTTAAGAAGTCCAGTGATTGCTCACGTGTGAATGGCTTTAACTCTATCACCTTCATGTATCTGCCATACAGTGGTGAATCAGGATCATTAACTCTCAGGTAATTATAGAGCATGCCAATCTTCGACCCAGCAAATACGAAGGATATGTTCCTCAGATTATCATACACGTAGGCAAATACCGGTAACAAATTGAAACCCTCATCTTACTCAATTCCTGCACCTCATCAATTATCACAACCAAGTGCTTACTCTCTGATGATGCCCAGTCATTAAGGGCATCGAACAATGATGGTATTGATACCTCCCTAGCCAATCCGCTGAACTCAATGGTAAGGCACATTATTGATAAACCCTAACCCTACTTAAGAAATCAATCAACCGTCTGCTAATTGGTAATAATTGACTCAAGGACTTCGCAAGCTCACTTAGGAAGTCCCTAATTGTCATGTAGCTCATGCCCTCAAAACTCCTCGCATCAATGTATACCCTGACCATATCCTTTGTGGCGGCCTTAACAAGCGATGTTTTACCAACACGCCTAAATCCAACCACCAATGTGACCGCCCTATTTAATGCCGAAAATCTCAATTGCCTAATCTCAGCTTCCCTATCATACAGCTCACTTGGGTCTTCAGCTGGCCGGTCGAGAAACTACATACCTATGTAGTAACTACATAGGTATGTAGTTATAAACCTTGCCACGTTATAAGCGTTTTTTAAAGTCTCAATGACACATTAACTCTAGTGCTTGCTTTCTCAAGGTTATGGATTTGGAGGTACATTAGGGATAAACTGCCCTGGTACTATGAAGTAGCCATTAACAGGAAACCAGCCAAGTACTTAATAGCCACGCGAATACCCGTTAACGAGAAAATAACCGAGTTAGGCGAGGGTGAGCTGTGGAGGGAGTTCGAGAGGGCCCTAAAGGACTTCCTCGAGTTGTGGCACAGGGTCAGAAATAATGAGGTGGATATTAGGAACATGCCCAAGGCATCACCATCACTGCTAGACTTGGTCACCGAAATCACTAGAAGAATGATTAGGCACTGCGAATTCTGTGAGTGGCATTGTAGGGTCGATAGGATGGGTAACAAACGGCTCGGCGTCTGTATGCTTGACTCCACGAGTAGGGTATCCACATACTTCCACCACCTTGGTGAGGAGTTACCGCTCCGTGGTGTGATGGGTTCTGGGACTATATTCTTCACGTCCTGCAACTTCCGATGCGCCTTCTGCCAAAATGCTGACATAAGTAGGGACAGGTTTAATGGTGTTGTAATGAATCCTAGGCAGATAGCTTCGGCAGCGGTTATTCTTAGGCTTGAGGGTGTTCACAATATTAACTGGGTTGGTGGTGAACCAACGCCACACCTGCACAATATTGTCGAGGCTATAAGACTTATTGCCAGGGATGGCATTAAGGTCCTTGATGAACTGAGTGATGAGGAATACAACGCCGTGCTCTCGGTTAAGGCAGACTTCATACCCTACAACTTCTCCAGGGATTGGGCGTTCTACGGAAATGAGCTTAATGTGCCCATGTTATGGAATAGTAACTTCTACATGACCGTGGATGTCATGAAATTATTAAGAGTCATTGTCGATATTCATATTCCAGATTTTAAATTTTATAGTGATAAGTGTGCATTTAGAATATCAAGAGTTCCTAGATATTTTGAAATAGTTTCTAGGAATCATAAGCTTGTCTATGATTGGGGTGAGGACATGATAATTAGGCACTTGGTAATGCCCGGGCATGTTGAGGATGATTCAAAGCCATTGCTTAAGTGGATTGCTGATAACATGCCTGGGGTCTTGGTCAACATTATGGATCAGTACAGGCCCGAGAACGAGACTGATCCTAACTCACCGAGGTTCAACCCAGAGTTTAGGGAGTTGCTAGGAGGCCAAGTAGGGAGGAGTTGATGGAGGTTTATAGGTACGCAAGGGATTTGGGCCTTAACTTTGAGTTGATTAGTTTTGAGAAGAAGATAGACATTAGATATCTAGGTGATGAGGATTCATTAATTGAAAGAATAAACGATACCTAAAGGAGCAATAGCTCAGTCTCCTTAAGCGTTACCCTGATCGGATTCACCTCAAGCCCAAGAATCTCAAGTGCGGTTACGCCAATCACCATCGTGTCCTCGGTCTCGCCAAATATCACAGGTACAACCCTTTTCTTGCCCATGAGCACTAATCCTGCATCACCAACATCACTATCCACATAACCACCAAGCGCCTTAAACCTCCTTCTCCTACTCGGTTTTATTCCAAGTTCCTCAAGTATGTCCCTGCGTATGACGGTATAAATCACACCAGTATCTACAATACCATCAACCTCCACGGTCCTCTCTGGCGCTAATGGATTGAATATGCCAGCCCTAACCTTAACAAAACCCATTAAGGTATTCATAATTACCTTAAATTAAATAGTTTTAATCATGAAGTATAACATGCGCGCTTAAGTCGGTGTTTGGTGGTGATTGATTTTTAATCAACGACACCCTCCTCAGTGATCCTAAACGTAACCTCCCTCTCAGGGTGGTATGGTGAGTCGAAGATCTTGGCAATCCTGACATTCTCCTTACCCTTCCTTAACCAAACCCTATATGTGGCTCCGTGAGCAATCACATTACCGCCAGCAGGCTTAAGCGGGTTTCCGAAGAATACGTCTGGCTGCGCAACCACTTGGTTTGTGACGACGACGGCTACGTTGTATATATCCGCAATCCTAAGTAACTGGGCAATGTGGTGGTTAAGCTTCTGTTGTCTCTCGCTAGGTTCTCCCTGCCCGGATACTCACTCCTGAAGTGAGCCACTAATGAGTCAATGACTATCAGACCGATGTTATCCTTCTCAATGATCTTCTTGCTCTCCTCAATAATCATCATTTGGTGATCACTGTTGTAAGCCCTGGCATAGAGAATATTCTTGAGAGCTCCTGTGGATCTAAACCCCTGTACTTAGCCATCTGCATTATCCTCTCAGGCCTGAAGGTGTTCTCGGTATCGACATACAACGCCTTAGCATTTAAGCCGCCCCTATCCTCGGGTAATTGAACCATAATACTCAATTGATGACAGAGCTGGGTCTTACCACTTCCAAACTCGCCAACAAGCTCCGTAATTGCCTTGGTCTCAATACCACCACCAAGCAACTCATCAAGTGCCCTAACACCGGTGCTAATTCTCTTAATGCCCCTCCTCTTCTCGTAAAGCTCGTAGGCGGTTATGAATGGCGTCAAGCAATGAGCTTCTGGGCAGCGGCGATGATCTGCTTAGCCCTATCCTCGCTACCAAGTATCTCGGCAAGCTCCTTAACGCTTGCGAAGGCCACGTCCCTAGCCGTGTTATAACCAGCCTCCCTAAGCTTCTGAGCCGTGACCCTGCCAACACCCTCGATTTCCTCGACATCGATCACTGGATAACCGCCGCTGACGGTTGCCGTAACAACAGCACCCTTCTCACCGCTTTCCTCCTCTGTATCCTCAACTTCCTCATCGGGTTCCTCCTCCCTTTCCTCCTCAACTTCCTGCTCCTGCACCTTCTTTTTCCCCTTTGGCATACTCCTCACTTGAAAATAAATGGTTATTACTTAAAAAACTAAGCAGTGATGAGTAATGAAATTCATCAAAGACCAGCCTTAATCCTAAGCCAAACGCCTAGGCAGGTCTCACGCCAAAGCCTATTAACTTCATTGCCATTACCCTCAACAACACGCTTTAATATACCTAATACGTCGCTGTCACTAACGATGGGCTTCACATAGGCTATGTCATCATCGTAACCACACGTCGCCTTCAACAACCTATCAACAGCCCGCCTACCAATGAGTCTCCTTAACTCATCCCACGTATAGCCCACATAGCCTAGTGATCTGTAGAGTCTGTTGGCAAGTTCATTACCAAGCCATGTCGTCACTATATAAACATCAGAATCAACTGCGCAAACCTCCTCTATCGTACTCATCAATACCTTACCAATACCCTGGTTTCTGCATCCTTCAACTACGGCTATGTAGTAAATAACGCATAGTCTAACGGAACCAACGTTGATCTTATAATAAACGGTAGCACCCACGCTGGAATCATTAATTACTGCCAACGCCACTGAGCCCACGCCGTAATCAACAACCGCCCTCGCATACCTATAAGCCGAACCAAAGAATTCCCTCAAAATTAACTCAGCGGAATTCATTAATTCCCTACCACCGATAAATACTGTAATTGGATCATTACAATTCATCATAAACACCTTAACTAATAATTAGGATTAATCAATTTAGAACTGAATCGCTGCGATTATACCCTCCTACCACGCCTACCTCCAGGTGGTCTAATGGTATCCGTCGGTATTGGTGTCACATCCTCTATACGGCCAATTATTAAGCCAGCCCTGGCCAAGGCCTAATGGCTGCCGCGGCACCGGGACCCGGCGTCTTCGGGCCATATCCACCCGGCGCCTTAACCTTTATGTGCACTGCATTAATGCCCCTACTCAATGCTATTTGGGCGGCCTTGTAGGCGGCCATCATTGCCGCATACGGGCTTGGCTTATCCCTATCAGCCTTAACCACTTGCCCACCGCTAACCCTAGCAACGGTCTCCGCACCTGTTAAATCGGTGATTATTATTATCGTATTATTATAACTGGAGTAAACGTAGGCAACGCCCCACCTAAGCTTCCTAGCACCGCTGATCTGCGTCGGCTTTATCTCAGGCAACTGTGTCGATTGCGGTGCTGACTGCGTCGGCTGCGTCTCCCCCTGAACTTCCTCAACCGACTTCTCTGTGTTTTCCTGTGACATTCGGTGATTGGCATTTTCACTCATTTTATAAATTTTCTCGCCATTGACTAATGATTACTCCTCATGCTCTCTACAATGCTCGTTAAGTGACTCGTGCCAACCCTAAACCTCATGGGGTCAGGTTCCCTCTCGGCAGTCCTCATTAAATCAAGTACTTGGCGATAAGTCCTGACGCCACCCGCGACCTTAATACCAATCCTTGGATTATACTTTCTAGACAGCTCGGCCATTAATCTTACATTCTCGACTTGAGCGCCGGTCTTATTACCGAGCTTCTCCGCGTAATCCCTCTCCTCAAACCCTGTGCTTGTCTTAATGAAGTCAGCGCCGGACTGCATCACAATCCTATACAACTCGAGCTTCTCCTCCTTCGTTGTGTAGGCGTCCTCAACAATGATCTTGATGACCTTACCTTCTCTATGGGCGGTCTCGACCACGGTGTTTATGTCATGCTCAACCTCATCCCAAAGCCCAGACTTAACAAGGCCCATTGGAGCCACGATATCAAGCTCATCAGCATACTGCGAGTAACGTTTAATGGCGTCCACCCTAGCTCAGTGGTGCCGGCACCAAATGGAAAATCAACCACTGCAACTACCCTGAAGGTATACCCCTTACGTGCCATGTACTCCCTGGCGTACCTAAGGAATACTGGGTTAATTGCTATTGCGTATGCACCGTATCTGGCCGTATCCTCGATTAGGACGTCGATATCCTTGGTTGAACCGTAGGGCTTTAAGTACGTGTTATCCACAAGACCTATTACGTTTACACTGGCCATATTAATTTAGTTATTGGATTAAACCCATTAATACATTATTACCTGAAATACTTATTAAATTTTCATTAATATAGGAACTGCCATGAGTGAACCAACCATTAGGTCTATTAGGGTCTTGACTGTTATGGGGAATTTCGAATGGCCCATTGTGAAGGTTGAGCTTAGTAATGGACTTGTTGGTTATGGGGAGTGCCATAGGGGCCCGGGCATTAAGGAGGTTTTGAGGAGGGCTGAGGAGTTGATTAGGGGTAAGGAGGTTAATGTTGAGTACCTGCTTAGGCTCATTAGGAAGCACATACCGAATTCTGAGTGGGGCGTGGTTAATAATGCAATTAGTGGATTGGAGACAGCGCTTTGGGATTTGAAGGGTAAGTTAACGGGTCTCCCTGTTTATGAATTACTTGGCGGTAGGGTTAGGGACAGGGTCGCTGTTTACGCGGACCTGCATGCCGGCGCTGGCATTACTGAGACTGGCGGTAGGAGGTGGTTGAGTTGGCCAGTACTGAGGTTGCTATAACGTTGAGAATTACGTGAAGAGGGCCAGGGAGGCCATGAACATGGGGTTCAGGTACATTAAGTTTGATGTTGATGTGCCGGAGGTCATGGTGGAGACCGAGTTCGATAGGACCTTCGGCATGAGGGTTGTTAAGTTCGTGACCTCGTTCATAGGCGGCGTTAGGGATGCCGTTAAGTACGATGTGGACATCATGATTGATGGGCACTGGGCATTCAGCGTGCCCACGGCTCTAGCCATAGCCAGGGAATTGGCGAAATACGATGTTTTCTGGTTTGAGGATCCGGTACCGCCCGAGAACATCGATGCGATGAGGGAGGTCAGGCTTAAGTCACCGGTGCCCATAGCCACCGGCGAGAAGTTGTATAGGCTTTCGCAGTTTAGGGAGTTGATTGAGAAGGGGGCTACGGACATTATACACCTGATGTGCAGAGGCTCGGTGGTTTACTCGAGATGAAGAAGATAGCCTACCTAGCCGAGGAGTACTACGTACCGGTGGCGATACACAACATCTCAAGTCCAATAGGGACCATGGCAAATGCCACGTGGCAGCACCATAGGGGACTTCATAGCCATTGAGTGGCATGCCATTGACTTGCCCTGGTGGCCTGACATGGTTAAGGAGGGCATGATCATAAAGGAGGGCTACATAACACCACCAAAAAGGCCTGGCATTGGGGTTGAACTAAACGAAAGGGTGGCTGCTGAACACGCGAAAGATCCGAATGAGATTAAGGAATTCCTTTAGGATTAAAAAGACAGTTATGTTCAATACCTAAGTGATGAGAGAGCCCCGAGCATTGAATCGATGAAGAGATAGAACCGGCTGATCATTGCTGTTGTGTTGGTATCATGGAAAGCTTAGGCTTTATGACTTGCTTCATGTAATCTACCAAATTAGCCTCCTCAAGCGCCTTGAGAACCTCCTCATCACTGGCCCCCTTCTTAATGTTTATCTTGTACTCCGTTGGTTCGATATGCTTAACATTAACGACCCTCCTCTTAACGCCCGTTAGGGACTTGGGCCCCGTTATTATTACGAAGTTCTCATCCTTAATATCCACAATGACGCACTTCCTACCAGCCTCCCTACCAGCAACCTTCACGCAAACCCTACCAATGTCGAAGACCCTAGGCATCAAGCACGGGTAGTGTAAGGCTTTATAAGCATTTCATACCTATTCCCTTGCTCTTAATGATATATAAAATATATACTAATACTCCTTATAAATAAATTTAACTTTTAACAATTATGGTTGTTCAAGAAGCCCTAGAGAAGTATAAACGTTATTCAAGCGATTTAATGGATATACTTAGATTAAGGACTAAGCCCATTGGCGTGGCACTAATAGATAGGGACTTGGATCAACTAGGCATTAGTGCATTACGCCCTAGTAAGCATTTCCATAGGAAACTAACCTTTTGTCAAATGGCGGCTGCCGCTAGATATTATGGCATGGGCATGGCAGCCACCCTCGAGGACATGGCATGCCCTGGCGAAATAATAATATTTGGATTTGCAGAGCCCCCGGACTACTTCCTTGATGGCAGCCTTAGCTATGGCCTTTACACGAGAACTAAGGAGGCCGGTAAGGCACTTGATACTAGTTTACCAAGGCTCCCTGCGGGTAAGTATAAGGCGTTGTTAACGATGCCCCTGGACAACATTATTTATGAGCCCCAGGTTGTGATGATTTACGGGACGCCGGGTCAAATGGTTAAGTTGGTCACGGCCTACGTATACGTCAGTGGTGAGAAGGTTACACTGAGTGCCAGTGGTAAGGCCGGCTCGGACACCGCCGTCGTTGAAACCCTACTTACCGGCAAGCCCAGGCTTGCGCTACCCGGCTATGGCGATAGGATCGTTGGGCATGTGGAGGATTACGAAATGCTCTTTGTTACGCCAGCAGGTATGCTTGGTGATATTATCGATGCCCTTAAAGAACAGAGCAGGACTAACTTCATTGTTTACCCACCAATGCCGAGCATATTTTACAGGGTTGACTTTGGTTCCATACCTGTAATCGGGCATTTGTATGATAGGTTCCTTAAGGAGATCGATGAGAAGATGATGAGGGAGAGGGGTGGTACCAATGGAGAATGAAAAACTCGAGCAATTAATTAAAAATGCTAAGGAAAGGGCTACTCAATTACTTATTGAAACTGAGAACTGTGCGTATTCACCCTTCGTAGCCTTACTTGAGGCCTTAAACATTAAGGCATCGCCAGAGTTACTGGCAGTATCGATAGGCTTTGCCGGTGGCTTAAGCGGTTCTGGACACCTCTGCGGTGCCCTGTGGGCCTCCGTAGCTGCCGTGAACATTTACATGAAGAGAAGGATAGATGAGGAAAGGGGCGGTAGGCAAGCAGGTGAATCATTTATAGCATACCACGCAGAACTTCATAATAAGGTTACGAACATCTACAAACAATTCGTGAA
Source organism: Vulcanisaeta sp. JCM 16159 (assembly GCF_001316265.1). Lineage (GTDB taxonomy): Archaea > Thermoproteota > Thermoprotei > Thermoproteales > Thermocladiaceae > Vulcanisaeta. Next base: position 150,284 of record NZ_BBDN01000004.1, read on the forward strand.
TATGTTCGGATCACCAAATTGCAAGGACCTAAACCCAAAATTCGACCTAGTATCGCCTGAGCAGAGGAAGAAGTGCACGGTTATTGTTAGGAAGTCCGTGGAGATAACCCTAAGGTCAATATTGGGTGGTTCTAATGAGCGTTGAGATCACAGGCAGGGAGGCTGAGGGCACAAGGTGGGACCTCGTAGTCATCGGCTCAGGAACCGCGGGTGCTGACGCCGCCGTGCGTGCTGCACAATTGGGACTTAAGGTCCTACTCATAGAGAGGAATAGGGATAGGCCTGGCGGGACTTGCGTAAATGTTGGTTGTGTGCCAACGAAGAAGTTGTTATATTTAGCTGATCATTACCATGAACTAAGTAAGTACTTAGTCAATGAAGGCTTGATCATCGATGCAAAGTTAGACGTGAAGGCTATGTTTAGGGCTAAGGATCAGTTAATCAGTCAGATAATTGCTTGGTATACATTTAGGGTATTTCCGAGTTGGGGTATTAAGATGCTATTTGGCGAGGCTCGGTTGGCATCGCCAAACTCCGTTAAGGTTGGAGATTCAGTGATTGAGACCAAGAATGTGTTAATAGCGACTGGCTCTAGGCCTAAGGTGCCGCCAATAAGGGGTGTGGAGGAGGGATTGAGGAGGGGCTTCGTTATAACTAGTGATGATTTCTTCTCCCTTGATTCAATACCTGATAGTATATTGATCATAGGTGGTGGGGCAATAGGTGTTGAGTTAGGGACGCTATTGCATAAGCTTGGTTCTAAGGTCATTATTGTCGAGATCATGGATAGATTATTACCAACATTTGCAGACGCTGAATTAGGTAATTATCTTGCCAATAGGGTCATGAGGGAGATGTACGGGGTCGACGTTAGAGTAGGTACATCCGTAACAGAGGTAGACCCTGATAATAGGCTTGTTCGTTTATCGAGTGGTGAGGCAGTTAAGGTTGACAAGGTCCTGGTTGCTGTTGGGAGGGTGCCGAATACCGAGGGACTTAATCTTGAGGGTGTCGGTGTTGAGGTTAAGAATGGCGCCATCATGGTCGATGACCACTCCAGGACTAACGTACCAAGCATCTACGCAGCTGGTGATGTGACTGGTAAGTATATGCTGGCCAGTGTAGCTAAGGTTCAGGGTATTGTGGCTGCCGAGAACGTGGCAGGCATAAACTCAAGGATTGATTATAACCTGGTGCCCATGGTTGTTTTCTCAGACCCTGAGGTGGCCTCTGTCGGTATTGCGGCAAGCAAGGATGATCCCAAGTACATGGTTACTAAGATGCCGAATACCATAAACTATAGGGCTATTGCATATAATAAGCCTTATGGCTGGACAAAGATTGTAATTGAGAGAGGTAGTAAGAGGGTTGTTGGTTTTCACATGATTGGCCCATGGGCATCCGAAATCGTTAACACGGCCGTAATAGCCATTAAGAATGGATTAACACTTGATGAAGTAAAGGAACTCGTATTCTCACACCCTGTTTTCACAGAACTTCTTATAGATGCCATGGAACTAGCCTCAGGGAGTAATGTATACTTACCCAAGAGGTAAAGGGATAGATCGATGAAATAATGAGAAATTATACTGCCCTAATTCCGTGAAGAACCATTATCGTGAAGTAATATTTATAGTAAAATATAGCTATATCTAATATATTATATATATTATTTAATACTAGTATTTAAAAGTTTTTTTTACGAGCGAAAGAAATCATGAAAAAATTAAGGCTTAGGAGAAGTAATGTAAAAGAGCAGAGGCAGCAGGAACAGAAAGAAATAAGAGAAATAAGTGGATTTAGAGATTATCCATTAACGGTCGACAAGATACTTACCTGGGCCTCATACTCTTTCCCAAATAATGAGATTGTTTATTGGCCCCCTGGTGGCTCCAGGACGTCGGTCACCTTCACGCAGTTCGCGGATAGGGCTCGTAGGGTGGCCGCGGCGCTAATGGACTTAGGTCTACAACCAGGCAAGCCATGGGAATTCGGCTCTAAGGTCGCGGTTATGGAATGGGATACGCTTAGGTACGTTGATTTGTTCTATGCAGTACCGTCGATTGGCGCTACGTTATTTACAGTGAACATTAGGTTGGCGCCGCATGAAATAATGTACATTATGAATACTGCGAAACCAGATGTTTTAATTATAAATATTGACGACTTCGAATTATTCATAAAACCAATCCTCGACAATATAAAGACAATAAAGCTCGTTATTTACATGAGTGATAGGGGTAAGGAGCCAAGCCAGGACTACGGAGTTAGGATGATACCCTACGAGGACCTCCTCAAGCACGAACCACTGAGGAATTCCCAGAAATAGATGAAAGAACACCGGCAACGATGCTATTCACCTCAGGTACTACGGGTCCGCCAAAGGGTGTTTACTTCACGCACAGGCAATTGCTGCTCCATGCCATGCTGTAACGATAGCCCTAAGCTACCCACCCTATAATGTTGGTGTTAAGGATGTTTCCATGCCATTAATACCGCTCTTCCATGTGCATGGTTGGGGCACGCCATACGTTGTCATGCTTTCGGGCACCAGGAAGTACGTATTACCAGGTAGGTATGACTGGGGGCACATACTTAAGCTCATTCATGAGGAGGGGGTCACGTACACAGGTGGTGTGCCAACGATACTATACATCCTACTTACACACCCTGACTCGCAGAAGTATGACTTGAAGGGCTTAAGGTTTGGTAATGGTGGTTCGGCAATGCCCGAGGGCCTCTATAATGCGGCAAAAGCTAGGGGCATGATCATAGCCTCCGGCTATGGCATGACAGAGACGGCGCCAGTACTAACAATGGCCTACTTAAGACCTGAACACTTGGATCTTTCTGAGGACGAGAAAAAGCAATTAGTACTTAGGACCGGCCTTCCAATACCCCTTGTCCTGTTACGTGTTGTTGATGAGCAGGATAGGGATGTGCCGAGGGACGGTAAGACAATGGGAGAGCTGGCGGTTTGGGCACCATGGGTAGCTAAGGAGTATTTGAATGATCCTGAGAAGACTAGGAATGCGTGGCGCAATGGCTGGTTCCATACAGGGGACGTGGCTGTTTGGCTTCCAGATGGTTATGTGGTAATTGTTGATAGGCTTAAGGATGTTATCAAAAGTGGCGGAGAATGGATATCAAGTGTTAAGTTAGAGAGCATCATTAGTACTTATCCTGCTGTTGGTGAGGTTGCTGTTGTTGGTGTTCCGCACCCGAAGTGGGGTGAGAGGCCGGTGGCCATTGTGGTTCCAAAGCCAGGCCAAAGAATCACGGAAGACGAAATCAAAAACCACCTAATGAAATTCGTCGAAAAAGGAGAAATACCAAAATGGTGGCTACCAGACAAGATCGTCATTGTTGAGGCAGAATTGCCGAAGACGAGTACCGGCAAGATAGATAAGAAGGTACTCAGGGATAGATTTAAGGATGAACTTACATCAGCTACGTAAGGGCTAACACGTAATCACTATATCACGATAAAACCCATCCCTCTCAATTCTTGCGCAATATCTAGTACTTCCCGAGACCTCAAATAAGCCCTTAATTATTCCCCTGGTCAATGGCATTCCAACATCCTCGTCAAAGGCCCTTGATATGGAGACCACGATTTTACTTGACATGAACTGCACACTGGCTAGCGCTATGACTCCAAGTGCCGTGAGTATTTCCAATGAGGTATAGAGAGCAACCCTAACGTCATTCCTTGAATTTAGTACGCACCTCATTAACTCCTTACCATATTCATAACCAAGGCGCTCAATTAACTCGGGTTCCCTCTCCATGACATAGAAAACTAAAGCCTTCATAAAATTCTCCCGAACAAGACCAAGTATTGTAAACGGTAGGTCTATTACGCTTACCGTGTTTACCCCATCAACATTACCAACATTATTTACCAATTCATTATTTACCTTACCATCAATCTCAATGAGAATAGCATAATTATTACCCACGATATTCCTTATGTTTAAATTTTGGGACCTAATTATACTGGTAATGTCATTAAGTAGCCCTGGCCTATCCTTCGAAATACTTACCAGTAACCAAACCATGAGATAAATACCTAAGCATGGACTTAAAGGCATTACTAATTCGATGGCATAATTATGAAAATTAAAAAAACGAACAATCAAATACCGTAACTTTGCCTAATAATTCTAAGTTCCTGCATTACCTTACTAAGCACCGGCTCACCAACACCCCTAAGTACATCAATACTCGGCGGCCTTAGGCAGAGCTTGAATTCGATGGGTGCATTTATGCTAAGATTACTTAGGCACCGAGCCATCCTATACCAATTACTCGATTCGTAAATACCGCACTTAATTGCGGCGAGGAGAAACATTAATTCTTTAAGAGATTTACACACCATAATCTCATCATCACTATTAAGGAAGATGAATTCCCTCTCGTCTATCATTCCCAACTCATTTCTAATGGTTAAATCAACATCAATGTCTAGGGGATTACCATAGATTAACTTGCCAGTCTTAATTACATAGACGAAGAATAGGGTGTTACGTGGCCTCCTAAAAACCTGCAAGTCCACATTATCCCCTATCCTGGGTATCTCCTTAGGTAATTCTTCTATGAATACCGCAATATCGACATCACCACCACTACAGTCAAGTGATCCGCCGTATACGTATATCGCATATGCACTCCTAAACCTATTAATCACCTCATTAATTACGTCCTTAGGTATACAATTCACATTGACATGCATGATTTAACACTTAATAAATTAGGTGCATAATTGATTGCAGAAATGCCATATTAAGTCTATTTAACATGTGGTCTAACAAGCCATTATACCAAATATACTAAAACATAATCAAGGACATTGCTGAAACAATGCATGTTGAGATCACAATGATGTCTAATGATGTATCACACGAACCGATGCATCATGGCCTTAAGCAAAGTCATGAGAAATTGGAATAAGCATAAACCTAGGTGATGGTAAATTCACATTGATTAACAGAACAACGGACTTTTGAGTATAGGGAAATATTTAAAAACTAAGTTATTAATCAATAATAAGTGATTTATTGTGTTTGAGGCTGGCAAGTACGATTCCTGGTTTTTGAGGAATAATTATGTGCTTGAGTCTGAGGTTTTACTGCTTAAGTACATGCTTGAGCCAAGCCCCGGTAGGGCCTTGAGTGTTGGTTGCGGCTCTGGGCTCTTTGAGTTCATTCTCAGGACTAGGTATGGTATTGTGATTAGTGACTGTGTTGAGCCCAGTCCAGCCATGGCTGAGGTGGCTAGGGCTAGGGGGTTAAACGTTAGGATTGGCTATGCTGAGGAGCTTCCATTCGAGGACTCCACATTCGACACAGTGATACTTAATGGGGTTCTCGACTACGTTAAGGATGATGTTAAGGCCGTTAGGGAGGCCCATAGGGTGCTTAAGCCGGGCGGCCACGTCGTGGTTGCTGACGTAATTGCTGAGGGGTCCTATGGACTACTTTATAAGTTGGCTGAGTTGCTTGGTTCCTGGGATGAGCAGTACATAGCCAGGGTTAGGTCGCCTAACCCATACCCAATTGAGTATGTTAGGCAGGCAAGGTGGCACACGGTTGATGAGATTAGGAGGCTTCTCGAGGACGCGGGCTTCGTGATAGTTAAGGTCGCCCAAACACTGACCAGGCACCCTAGGTACTCCAATGAATCCGTTGAGTACCAATTGATGGGTATGATAGGGGTGACTACGTGGCATTCAAGGGATGGAAACCGCACTTGTAATGAGTATGGCGACAGGGAGTATTGGTGGCGGCAAAAGTTAAAAACCACTAAAACTAACAGGGCTCAGTATGGTTAAGGGTACGCCGAGCTTTGGCAAGATGAACAATGGTTGGACGCACATTAGATGCCTAGATGCGGTAGGCACGCTTACAACCCAGTGAAGGGCTACTGCGCAGCTTGCGGTTGGGGTAGGTCAAAGAGGATTAGGCGTTACTCATGGCAGAACAAGAAGGTCAATAAAGTTAGGGTTCGATAACTCAATCCCCGCCCTCATCCTTAACCCTCCTAAACCGCTCAAGATAATCCTTAGGCGGCGGCTCCCTCGCGTATAATTCCCTCCTCATCGCCTCTAGTAACTCATCCTCACGGTTTAGCAACCCCGCGTAGGTAATCACGGATATCCCCAACCTACCCGCCTCCTCAAACAACTGCCTAAACGTGTTCCTCCAGTTAAGGTCCCTTAACGTGTGATGAGCAATGACTAACCTATTGAGGAACCCAGCCCTTAGTATCACCATGAGACTACTCAAGGCATTGCTCACGTAATCCCCACCAAAGCCCCTCCTCGATAAGTACAGAGGTGGTCCACCAACTATTAGTGTCCGTGGCTTCATCATCATTACGTAATCAACAGCCAATCGCGAGATAGGCCCCTCTACATCGGGCATGAACATCAATGACTCATCACCCTCAATGATTGTTATCGCCACGACCCTACCCGTCTTTGTATTATCCTCGCCATGAGGTAATGATTGTGACACTATAAGCTTCGTGGAACCCACGGTAAATTCCTTACCATCCGCAAATACCAAGTTCTTCACGATATTCTCAATGGCCTTCCTTAAGCCATAGTACCTTTTTCTTTGGCTCCAATTCTCGTCATTAGGTGACTTCATTAGTACTACCTTATTGCTGTATATTTTCCTGAAACTATCGTTTGTGGTACCCATGTAAATGCTTGGATAAGGCACGGTAAAGTGGTCCCTGTGGTAGTGGCTTATGAATACGTACTCCGACTCCTCAGCGTACTTCTCCAGGATACTCCTCAACGCCCTAACCCTCTCTAGTTCACGAGGGTGCGGTGGTAGTCCGTACCTGTTTGGTGATAGGCTAATTCCTGGGTCTAGAAGTATTGAAAGGTCCTTAGTCTTTACAAACATTGCCATTGACCTGACCCCAAGGCTCTCCTCGGCTATTGGTACTAATTCCATCACTTAATTCCTGCATGTAAGATTTATAACATCTCTAGTTTAGCGCTAGCCTAGTGGATGGCATTAAACTCGGCTTTGTGGGTAAGTCATCCACCTGGAATTTATTGAGGAAATTGGTCTTTCCCGAACATGTAGCGTTAAAGTACGTGAGTAATGAGGAGGATTGCCTAGGGCTTGACCTAGTCATTGTGGAGAGGTACATGGCCGACTTAGTTCGTTGCCCCAAGGTATTGGTGCTAGGTGATTCTAATATTGATGGATTGATTGAGACCGTGATCAGCGGACTAAAAATTAATGAGTTGAATATTGGTATTGATATTGGTAATTCCAGGTGTGGTATTATAATTCTTGCAAATGATGTGCCGGTAGTCCACGTAACGCTTAGTTTCGCAAGGCTCGTTAGAATGATAAGGAGGTTAGCCAAGAGATCAAGTATTAACTTAGTTATTGGTATTAGTCCTGGTGTTTCAGCACTTGTTAGGGATCTCATGGAGTCCCTGAATGACGTAAATGTTAGGGTTAGGATCATTAACGAAGATTTGGCATATGAGAAGAAGAGCGTGTTCAAGTCCAGGTATCCTTACCTAACACTGGATGAACTTGATGGGCTTGTTTACGCATTTACAGGCCTTGTCATGAATACTCCGAATAATGGCCCAGCTTAGTTTTAATACTCGAATATTATATACATATTACCTATATAATCCTCGTAGAATATCATTAATATAATGTGTACAATGATGGTAATTCTTATAAAACATTTACTATGGTGAATTATGATGCCGATAATAATCAAGTGCCATTCATGCGGTTTCACCTTCTATAGTGATCAACAGCTCAAGAGCGTTGATGAGGTACTCAGGCAATGGGGTTATAGATGCCCCGTTTGTTTAAGTCCACTAAGTAAAATGCCAATCACCATGCATGTTAAAGGATAAGTTATCAAAGCAATCTGCACTAAAATTAAAATAATCCGCTAATTGTGCCTTTAGGCATGGTTATTAAGGCATGGTTTGATGCATTAACGGCTAAGCAGGCCAGGATGGCGGCAATACTAAGTATTGAGGGTAAGAAAAGGGGTATAGACGTCATAATAACATGTAGGAAGTACGACTATGTGGAGGAGGTTTTAAATGCGTTTGGCCTACGCTACGAGTGCGTTGGGTATCATGGTGAAAGTACCAGGGAGAAGTTATTAAGGGGCATTGAGAGACAACTTGCGTTACTCGATGTTGTTAGGGATTTTGATGTTCATATTTCACTGACATCGCCAGACGCCGTTAGGGTGGCCTTCGGACTTGGTAAGCCAATAATAGCACTTACCGATACTGCCCACTCATACTTCGTTAATAAATTAACACTGCCGTTGGCAAATACGGTAATAGTTCCATCAGCAATACCAATGAGTGAGTGGGCTCGTTACATACCCAGTGCCGAGATTGATAAGGTTAGGGCATTTGATGGGGTTTTTGAACTCATGTGGATTAACAGGTTTAAACCAAGTGGTGACTCCATTAATAGGCTGGGGCTTAAGAGTAAGGAATTTGCTGTAATTAGGTTTGAGGAGTCCAGGGCTTCCTACTATGACTATGGTGATAAGTCACGCCTACTGATTAAGATGACAAGGAACATACTTGAGAACGGCTATTACGTAGTCATGTTCCCGAGGTATCCCCACCAGGAAGAATTAATAAGGACTGAACTCGGTCTCTTCCTTAAGCTTGGTAAATTAATAGTACCAAGGAATACGATGCTCGACGGCCTTGACCTAGCGTGGCATGCAAGGCTTGTGATTACGGGTGGTTCCACAATGGCGCATGAGGCAGCATTATTAGGCATACCCGCCATTAGCTATTTCCCACAGCATTACTACATAGATGATTACTTAATGGGTAAGGGATTACCACTCTACAGGTGCGTTGCTGAGGATTGCCTAGGCATTCTTAATTCAATACTCAAGCAGATACGGCCTATGTTGATACAAATCCCATAATAAGTAAGATGGAGGATCCGACGGAGCTTATTATCAACGAGACCAAGAGACTCGTGAATGAAAAATAATGAGTCAGTAGGTAATTATTATAAAGCGATTTTATGGACGGTGATTCAATGAGAATCTTAATAACTGGTTCCTCAGGATTCCTAGGGAAAAACCTAGTTAATTGCATGAGCTAGAGGCCACGATGCAAGAGCCTCGATATTACCAAGGCGGAAACCACGGATACGTAATCGACATAACAAAAAGAGATGATGTACTTAGGCTTTCTAAGGAGGGCTTTGACGCGGTTATTCACCTAGCTGCTTATCCAAACCCGAGGACCTTTACTAACGCGGGCGCACTAAGGGTCTTGATGTAAATGTTGTCGGTACCATAAACACGCTAGAACTTGCAAGAACCTTAAATGCCAGGTTTCTACTCTTTTCCACATCCAATGTGTATGGCAAACCCACTAAGTTACCCGTTACTGAGGATGACCCATTAAGGCCCTTTGAGGGTTATGGATGGAGTAAGGTCGCCGCCGAGGCCGTCTCCATGTCCTATCAAGTGGTGCATGGCGTCCCCGTGACCGTATTCAGACTGTGGAAGCCTATGGTCCCTACGATAACGGTGTTGTCGGCATATTCATAAGCAAGGCGTTGAAGAATGAGGACTTGGTGGTTAATAATGGTGGTGTTGATACCACGGACTTCCTATACGTTGAGGACTTGTGCGAAGCCGTGGAACTAGCCTTAGGAAGGATGAGGCAGTTGGTCAAGCCTTCAATATTGGGCTTGGTGTTGAGACGTCAATACTTGACCTAGCTAAGGCAATAATTAAGTTGGTTGGTTCGAGTTCTAGGATTAATGTACAACCAAGAACCTCTGAACCATTTAGGAGCTATCCAGACATTAGTAAAGCCATGAGGATCCTCGCTTCAAGCCTAAATATGACCTGGTGAGTGGATTGAAAGCTACCATTGACTGGTTCAGGCGAAACCTATGATTATTAATGATGATTACGTGTTAATTGCCATCATATCCTTCATAGTCTCATTAATTACTGTATACCTAATATCCAGGTTAAGGAACCCAAGGTTACTGGCACCTGATGCCCATAAACCATATAGGGTATTGGTGCCTAAGATTGGTGGGGTGGCAATACTGATAGCCATGGGTGCGGTTACGATAATGGCATACTTAATCAATGACACAAGATTGGTTGCTCTTGGTCTCGTGACTTTAACCGTGGGTTTGATAGGACTCGCCGATGATTTAAAGGGGCTACCTGTCAGTGTTAGGGTTTTCCTGCCACTGGTTCCGGCATTGATAATACCCGTGGTCGTCCACGGCTACATATACATACTCCTCATCGGCCACGTGCATAACTTCTTCGTAGTAGCGTTTCTCTCAATGCTCGCGGTCACGGTAATGGCCAACGCCGTCAATATGCTCGATGTAATGAATGGTATAGTCCCTGTATCAACACTAATGATACTAACCGTCAGTGGAGCCATCTCGTACATGGCTGGTTTCGGTTATGCCTTGCCAGCTACATTAATACTCGTACTCACGGTACTACCACTAGCCGTATTTAATTGGTACCCTGCCAAGGTCTTTAACGGCAACGTCGGTAGTTACGCACTTGGGGCAATGATGGGCGCATTCATGGTACTTTATAATGCGGGGACCCAGGGCGTGATATCGGCGCTGCCATACATAATAAATGGCTTCCTAATAGTCATAACAGCAAGGGGCTTCAGGCCCAGGGAAACCCTGAAGAGACCTGTCATTGTAAATGACGGAGTGATACATGCAAACAGGACTCCGGGCTCACCGACAACGCTAGTCAAGTTAATCGTTATGAAAAAGCCGAAGACTGAGAGGGAGATCGTACGCGACATACTACTATTATTTCTAGTTACAAGTATTGCATCACTTTCACTACTAGTGGTTGTTATTTAACGTCACCTAACCACAACGGCCTTTCTCACGCTTATATCCGAGCCCTTAGCAATGTAGATACTCTTCGTATTACTTAATTCTTTAAGAACGCCGAGATAGAACGTAGCCTCCATGAAGTCCGTTTGCTCCTCGAGACTCCTCGGCTTCCTCCTCCTAACCATGTTCACAAAATCCTCAATACTCATGCCATACTTATGCTCTAAATCCCTAATCATAACCCTAAACGTCTCAGCCTATATTCACCATAATCGTTAATACACGGCGGTGGGCTCAACCCAACCTGCCTCGTTAGGTTAACTAAGTATGGACACGTTGCCGGGTCCCTACCGGCTGGACAATGCTCCTGGCAAACAACCATTGCGTACCTCAAAATCCTCTCTAAAATACTTAGTGGCATTACTACGTATTCCTCCTCAGGGTCAAGCCTAGCCTCCATTGATGATCATTAATAAGCCCTAAATACACAATAAATAAAGCTTTCAAGCACATTCTTTATTAATCACGACACCCATTAGTGTTGACTCGAGTATTGCACCTCTCTTAATAATGGTTAATACCTTATTACTACTCAACTCATAACTCAACCATCTGTAGTTGGGCACGTTCCAAACAACTATGTCCGCCAAATAACCAGGTTGTAAAATGCCCCTGTCTCGAAGGCCCAAGCTATATGTCGCATTCACCGTGGCCGCCATCAAGACTTCAAGGGGGGTCATGCCGAGTAGGTACGTGGCTAATTCCATTACGTACTGCATGTTTAAGGACCAGGAGTTAGGGCTAAAGTCGGTACCGAGCGCCATGGGCACACCCGCACTTCTTAGTGCCTTTACCGGCGGTCTCTTACTACTCATTAGTGAGAGTACGGTCACGGGCAATAGAGTCGCCACCGAACCCCTCTCGGCAATTAACTTAGCGTTCTGCTCGGGTAGGTTCAATAAGTGATCAAGCGATGTAATATTAAACTCCTTAACTAAGTCGCTACACCCAATATAGGCTATTTCATCAGCGTGAAGCCTTAAACCAAAGCCCCTCCTCGATGCTTCCCTAAGGATGTCCCTGGTTTCTTGCACCGTAAAAGCCCCCTCATCACAGAACACGTCTATGAACCTCGCTAGGTCCTTCGCATAATCAAGAGAACCTATTATCGCGTTAACATACTCCTTCCTATCCATGTCCCTTGGTGGTACGTGAATTAGGTATGTCGGTACGACATCAACGGGCGCGTTTGCCGCTGAGTCATTGATTATCCTGAGAAGCCTAATTTCCTGGTTTGGGTCAATTCCATAACCACTCTTGACCTCTATCGTGGTTGTGCCGTACTTCGCAACCTCAAATAACCTACTAAGTAAGATTCTCCTAAGCTCTTCATCCGTTGCACCAACCGTGGCGCTAACAGTCCTGTAGATACCGCCGCCCCTCCTGAGTATTTCCTCGTACGGTACACCCTCAAGCTTAAGCTCAAGCTCATCCTCCCTGGAACCAGCAAAGAGGAGGTGCGTGTGCGGGTCCACGAGTCCGGCCGTTACTAGGGATTCCTCGGCAGGTATTCTGCACTTGCCCTCATACTTCCTGCTGATGGAGCTCCACGATCCAACGTCTATTATCTTATCACCATCAACGGCGATACCCGCGTCCTCGATAATTAATACCGGGTCTCCGTACCTCCAGGGCATTGATTTAGCAGTAACCACTTGCCTGATTGGGCCTATGAGTAGGGAGACCTTGCCCATAATGCGGCTGTTTAGTGTATGTTTAAAAAGATTCCATTTTTAACTAATGGCGTGTCCGTGGATAGGGATAAGATTAGGGATATTGCCCTAAAGCATGCATTGATTAACGCCGTAAAGTTTAATGGAAAGGCTAGCATGAACGCGGTAATTTCTAAGGTATTTGCCGAGGACCCATCACTTAGGTCCATGGCCAAGGAGGTCGCTCAAGTCGTTAAGGAGGTCATTGATTACGTGAACTCCCTAAGCATTGACGAACAAAGAAACCTACTATTGAGTAAATGGCCCGAGGCACTTGGAGAGAGGAAGGTTGAGTCCTATAGGAAGGGGATTGAGGACCTACCGCCACTGCCTAATGATAGTAAGTATGAAGTGATGACCTTAAGGTTTGCGCCGAACCCGGACTTCGTACTTCACCTGGGCAGTGCTAGGCCGGCTATCATAAATTACGCATATAAATTAAAGTATGAGGGATTGGGTAAGAAGGTGAAGTTCATACTTAGGTTTGAGGATACCGACCCAAGGACGAAGAGACCACTTCCTGAGGCTTATGAAGCGATTAAGGAGGACTTGAGGTGGCTCGGTATTAAGTGGGATGAGGAGTACGTACAGTCGGATAGGATGGGGATTTATTACGAAATTGCTAAGAAGATCCTTGAAAGAGGTGGTGCTTACGTTGCTGCTAAGGGTAGTGATTGTACACCTGATGATTGGAAGAGGTCTAAGGTAACTGGTAAACCATGTAAGAATAGGGATGCCGACCCAAGCATTAACCTTGAGCTCTTCGATAGGATGCTTGAGGGGCGTTATAAGGAGGGTGAGGCCGTCATGGTAATAAAAACCAACCTACAACACCCAGACCCAAGCGTTAGGGATTGGGTTGCCATGAGGATCATAGACACGACTAAGTATCCGCACCCAAGGGTTGGTTCCAGGTATATTGTTTGGCCTACGTATAACTTCTCCGTGTCCATTGATGACCACCTAATGGGTATAACGCATATACTAAGGGCCCAGGAACACTCAGTGAACACGACCAAGCAATCCTTCGTCTACACACACATGGGTTGGGAGCAACCCGAGGCTATACACTTCGGTAGGCTTAAAATCGTTGGTATGACCTTGAGCAAGACGAAGTTGAAGGCATTAGGTATCAAGTGGGATGACATTAGATTACCGACCCTCGCGGGCCTTAGGAACAGGGGAATTCAGCCAGAGGCTATTTGGAATATAATACTCCAGGTCGGTATTAAGCCCACAGATGCGACTATATCCTCAGCCAACCTATTTGCTGAGAATAGGAAAATTATTGAGCCGAGGGCGAATAGGTACATGGCCGTGATTGATCCCGTCAAGGTAATTATTGAGGGCGTCAATGAGGAATTAACGGCTAGACTACCAATGCACCCATCATTCCCTGATCGCGGGTTTAGGGAAATAACTCTTAAGTCAATTGATAGTAAAGTAACGGTATTTATAAGTAAGTTAGATTATGAAAAGGCGGGCATAGGCTCGGTAATCCGCTTAATGGAACTTATGAACATTGAAGTAATTAATAAGGATGGAAACACCCTAATAGCGCGAATACATAGTAAGGATCTTGAGAGTGCCAAGAGGGTGAATGCACCAATAATACAATGGGTACCACCCGATGGGTTGTCAATAAGGGTTGTAAGGCCTGAGAATCTAAGGCTTATTAATGATGTGGGACTTGCTGAGCCAGCTGTGGAGCAAGTTACCAGTGGTGAGATCGTGCAGTTTATGAGGTATGGCTTCGTAAAGAAGATAGAGCGTGATAGGTTTGTCTACGTCCACGATTAGTATCATCAGTAGTATTTATAGTAAATCAGATCTTTACGTGAGGCCCCTCGAGGTATTAGCGCTTAATGTTTTTAATTAATTTGCTAAGTAATACGGTCTGGTCCTCATGAGGGTATTATATAGGTGTTCAAGGTGTGGATACATAACTGAGGCATCGTCATGGATCTGGAAATGCCCTAAATGCGGCGGCCCACTTGACCTTGTTATTGATGGATTAAGGCTTACTCTCAATGAGCGTAGAGACCTGTGGAGATTCTCCAGCGTCATACCCGCAAGGCCGCTGGCTAGTCTAGGTGAAGGCTTCACACCTCTAATTAAGGCTGACTTCCTGGGAAGCAATACTTACCTGAAGCTTGAGTACCTTAATCCAACTGGCTCATTTAAAGATAGGGGTTCTGCCGTTGCTGTATCAAAGGCGTTGGAATTCGGTGTTAGGACTGTGATTGAGGATTCAAGCGGCAATGCTGGGATATCCATAGCGGCCTATGCGGCCGCTGCCGGCATTAAGGCTAGGATATATGTGCCCAAGGATGCACCCGAGGGTAAGAAGAGCCTTATAAAGTCATTAGGGGCTGAATTAATTGAGGCTCCTTCCAGGGCCGAGGCCAGTAAGATGGCTGTTGAGTCCGTGGGACCTAACGAGGCTTATATCGGGCATGCATGGAATCCTTGGTTTATACAGGGTACAAAGATCTTGGCATATGAATTACTTGATCAGCTTGGGCACATACCTAGTGCCATAGTTTTTCCCGCATCGGCAGGTACATTACTTCTTGGCTTATGGGTTGGCTTCAATGAGCTGATTAGTCTCAATATCGTTAATAAGATCCCGCGACTTTACGCCATTCAAGCCCAGGGTTTTGCTAGTCTTTATGAGAGGATGCATGGTGGGAATTCAGGAGAGCCAACAAAACTCGCAGATGCACTTAGGGTGTCTAATCCACCAAGACTTGAGCAGATGGTTAGCGCAATAAGGGACAGTAAAGGCGATGTGTTAGTGGTGACTGATGATGAACTTCTACAATCATGGAAGTCATTGTTAAGGAGGGGGATTATTGTTGAGCCGAGCAGTGCAATAGCCCTTTCAGGTTACATAAAGTTATTAAACACTAGCTATTTAAGTAAGGATGAGGATGTTGTAATAATTCTAACGGGTAGTGGGTTAAAGTATATAGATATAATGAGCAAAATATAGCAAATATATTCAACAAGAGAAACACTTATAAATATTCACTATCTATTGCGTACCGTGAGGATCTCAATAAAAAGCAATGCATTCCCTGGATCGGCAATTAGAGGCGTAAATGAGGAGGTTGTTAAGCTCGAGAGATCGGGCATTAGAGTTTATAGCTTCCACATTGGTCAACCTGGTCTTCCACCCAGTAGGGAGTTACTTCTTGAGTTTACGAATAAACTCCTCGAGAAACCCTTCGAATACAGCATGTACACACCAAGTAGCGGCATTAATGAGTTGAGAGAAGCAATAGCGGAGGATTACACGAAGTACTCAGGAATTAAGATAAGTAGTGGAAATGTCTCAGTCACTGCTGGGTCAGCCGAGGCAATCCTTGCCACGTTCATGACAATAATTGATAACGGTGATGAGGTAATACTCTTCGACCCAACATACCTAATGTATGAGCCTGTCATTAATTACCTGGGTGGTAGGGTCATTAGGGTTAGGGCTAGAGAGGAGCTTGGTTGGGAGCCAAGTGAGGAGGATATTAAGGCCGTGATGAGTAGGAGGGTTAAGGCAATAATAGCCGTTAATCCTGACAACCCAACAGGTAGGGTCTTAAGTGAATCCATGATTAAGTTACTGGTTGACTTAGCACGTGATTACGATGCGTTCCTCATATATGATGAGGCCTATAGGCATCTTTACTATGATGCTCTCATACCTACGCCATTAAGTACAGCCTTGAGAATGTAATTGCGCTGAACACGTTCTCCAAGGATCCAGCAATGCCTGGTTGGAGGTTGGGTTATGTGGTTGCACATGAAGAATTCATAAAGATATTTAACAGGGTTAAGCAGTATACGAACTTAAACCCACCAACGCCAGCCCAATATGCAGGCCTTATGTACCTTAAGAATTACAAGGAAAAGTACCTGAGTGAGACTGTGCCTATCTATAAATCGAGGATGGAGACCATGTACAAAGCCATTAGGGAGTACCTGCCCGAGACAATCGTTGTGAAGCCAAGGGCTGGTTTGTTCATGTTTCCAAACTTAGAACCATACTTAAGAAGGCTTAATACGAATGATGCGGACTTTGTAATGAAATTGCTGAGGCAATGTCACGTTGCCGCGGTACCGGGTTCGGCCTTTGGAGAGGGCGGTAAGAATCACCTAAGGTTAACGTTTGCGAAAGAGAATGAGGAGGCAATAAGGGAGGGAATAAGGGCGCTTAGTCAATGTCTTTCATAAACTCTCTCATTCTCAAGTATTTCTTTTAATTTCTCCACGTCAATGTGGCTGCCGGTTATTACGGCAACCACGTTATAAATAACGCCCCGTTCAAGTCTCTTAAGTAAGTCGCCATTTATTACGGGCCCAATGGCTATGGCGCCGGCTCCCTCGGCAACGACATGCTCATACTTCAATAAAAGGTATATAGCCTCATGATATCTTCCTCATTAACAAGGAACACATCATTTAAGTAACGCCTTATGTACTCAAAGGGTATCTCGCCAGGTCTTGAGGCAAGTCCATCGGCTATCGTCTTAATGTCGCTTAGCACCACGGGCTTACCCTCCTTAAGGGATAGTACATAAAACGGCGCACTCTCGGGTTGAACTCCGTAAACCTTCACACCCGGCTTAACATGCCTCATTAGGTAGGAAACTCCAGCAGGTAAGGCGCCACCACCAAGCGGTATGAGTATGGCATCGACACTGGGTAGATCCTCAAGTATCTCAAGCCCAATGGTTGCGTGGCCAGCAATTATGTAATGGTCATTAAAGGTATGCACAAGCTTAATCCTTGGATTACCCGAGACAATCTCGAGAGCCCTTTTCTCGGCCTCTACATAAGACCTACCATACTTAATAACCTCAGCGCCATACCTCTCCATATCCTCAACCTTAGACTTAGGCGTCGTCTCTGGGACAACCACCGTGGCCTTAACCCTCAGTACATTGGCTACATATGCCAATGCAACTGCGTGATTTCCCGTGGATACCGTTAGGAAGTGTTCATAACCCTCACGCATATACCTATGTATGGCGAAGAACACACCCCTAACCTTGAAGCTACCACTCCTCTGTAGATTCTCCAGCTTCAGGTAAACGTTAAGGCCATTGCTTGATAGGAATTCCGACCTATACAATGGTGTCCTAATCACGTAACCTAACGATTCTGTCCTCCTAATGAAATCCCAAGCTTCCTGAATAAGAAACATTAAGTCGATGGAACCAGCAACACTCATGTAGATGCCCGTTAATTAAACATGAACAAAACATAATTAATTTTTACCTTAAATCTCAGTGCCATTTACTTTTTCATTTCCTCCATTATCTGATCTACGGCCTTCGTCCTAAACGCACTATAGACAGCCCAGTAGTGGAATATTAGCGTGACTATTGCTGCAATTATTGTATCTATTGGGAATATTATCACCTTATGTAAACCAAAGGAACCATAGTAGGAGATCAACGTAATTACGATCATATACGTTGGCAACCAAACACCAGCCTGAACTCCCTCCTTAGGTAGTCACTACCTAGTCTGTAAAGCACGGCCATACTAACGTATATCAGTACTGCAGTGACAACGACATACACCAGAAAACCTACATCATTATATACCTTTAAACCCTTGGTCAAGCTGTAGAAGTAGGAGAATGACAAGGCTATGCCTACGGCGTCAATAAGCCCCAGTGACAATGATATTGGGAGACTTACATTCAGTCTCTTGTACGCGTAATAACCAAAGTAAATAGGCAAACCCACAAAGACTGCCAAGAAGAACTTAGACACCGTGCTAAAACCTGACCAGTAAATAACCAGGGACGCCGCAAGCGTAGCCAACGGGGCCAGGACCGGCATGGCCCATAACCTAAATGGGCGCGGAAGATCAGGCGCTGTCCTCCTCAACGCTTGTACGGCTATTCCGCCAACAACCATGTAGGTGAGTACCCTACCGACAGTGGTGAATGACACTATGGACTGCCACGTCGGGAATGGCAATAGGTATAGGGCGCCGAGTACTGCTATGGTTACTAGGGACCACTTGGGTACCCTGGTACGGCTTAGTGCTAGGAACCAGGATGGTAAATAACCATCCGCTGAAATACCATAGAGAGACCTGGTTGCGCCACCGGTGGATACAAATCCCGTACCTGCTGGCGAAACGACGGCATCTGTCAGGAACACTATTAACCAAGCCGTTAAGAATGCCGCTGCGGCAGGAATAACGTACCTTAGGGACTCTAGTAATTGCGCTATTGGCGCCTTGGATATTGAGGATGTTCTTAATGCTGACCAGGCACCCTCCTTGATATCAATTACATTCCAATGGATCGCGCCTATAAAGCAAGCTCAAGCAGGATATATATCGTCATTGCAATTAATATTGCACTTATGACCGCAAAGGGAATATCCTTACTGGGATTCCTGCCCTCACCACCATATTCAATGGCCTGCCTAAAACCGAGGTAAGCAAACAAAACACCTCCGGCGGGCATTGCGTAAAACACCGCTGCCCAACCCGTGTATGGCGCAGTGCCGCTTGTAGGTATGAAACCACCCCCTGCAGTGAAGTTGGCGGGATTGAAGGCTAAAGCTATCATTATTATTGCCGTTATTGAGGGTATCAGTAGCTTCCACCAACCAACACCATAAACAACATCACCGACCGCCTTAACGCCTATATAATTCACATAGACAAATAGCGCCAGGAATAAGTAGCAATTACGTAACCAAGTACTGTCAAGGTGCCGGTAGATGTATTGTATAGTTGCGGAAAGAAGAAGGATAGGTATCTAGTTGCCGTTAGAGCCTCGGTGGGAGGCACCGCCGTTATTGCCAGGAAGTACGACCAACCAAGTAGGAAACCCGCAAAGCCACCAAATACGTAGTGCGGGTACCTAACGAGGGCACCTGACTTCGGTATTGCGGATGCGATCTCGGCATTGGCAATTGCTATGAGCAGTATTATTATTCCGGCTATTACCCAAGACAATAGGGCAGCGCCTCCTGCATATGATGCAGCATACATGGGCGCAAACAACCAACCAGCACCTATTATTTCACCAATCGAGAGAAACAATAACCTACGTCTATCCAAAGCCTTGCGTAGTTCTTTATCAGTCCTAATGCCGAAATCCTCGGCCATACTATTCTAAATTATCCTGCTAATTTATAAATTTTACAATATGTAGTATATATTTTAATCCTATATTATTGCTAGTATTTATATAGTACTAAATCTCATACTTAAAAGACCAAACATGCAAAGATCTACGTGAATAATTAATTAAAAGAAGTCTATAACATAATAAATATTAATAAAATATCATAAAACGTCCGCTATTTAATGCTTTATAGCAAATAATAAGGTCCATGCAGATGATCTTTACGGATTTGAAAAATAACTGGGCAATAGATCTATTAAGTATTTTAGGATTTTTAAATAACTATATTGAGGAAAATAAATTAATATTCTACATTTTAATTTTACCCGTATGGTCATAAATATCGGATCCGGCGCAAGCTAACTTTAACGGAAATAATAGGGGTCTCCAGGAATTATGATAAAGTTATAGTAAATGGTAATGCATTAAGTGCAATAGATCGGTCTCGGAGGATCCTTGAGGAGCTTATTCATGGCGATGTAAGGATCTATGGTGTTAATACGGGACTTGGTGACCTATATAACGTTACTGTCAACCCTGAGGATGTAGCTAAGTACTCACTGGAGATGCTCATTGATCATTCAACGGGTGTTGGTGATTATGCACCTGATGACTGGGTTCGGGCAACAATGCTCATTAGGCACATCAATTATCCCTGGGATATAGCGGTGTTAGGGATATCGTTGTAAACAGGTTAGTTGATTTTCTAAACATGAGAATAACGCCGTTAGTCCCTAGGTACGGCTCAGTGGGCGCCTCAGGAGACCTAGCGCCGCTGGCTCACATTGCATTAGCATTATTAGGTAGGGGCATGGTGAGGTACCAAGGTAAAATAATGTCTAGTGCTGAGGCCCTTAAGTTGGCTGGGCTTGATGAGTTAAGGCTTAGTTATAAGGAGGCGTTATCGCTAATTAATGGGACAAGTTATAGCACTGCCGTAGCCTCATTGGGTATTTGGGACACCTACCGATTATTACGGGCTGCAATAGCCGTTATGGCGTTAATGATTGAGGCGTCACGGGCAAGTACGGCACCGTTAGGCATTGAGGTAAATACCACTAAATTACATAAGGGTGAACTCGAGGTTGCAAGGGTCATTAGTGAATTAATAATTGATAGTAAGAACGTGAACACCAGCGGTAGGACCCAGGACCCATACTCAATAAGGTGCATACCCCAGGTACTTGGTTCGGTACTTGACGCGCTTAATTGGGCATTACATAATGTATTGAATGAGGCCAATTCTGTGAGTGATAATCCAATAATAATTAATAATAGTGTTTACTCAACCTGTCACTTCCACGGTCAATACATAGCCTTATCAACGGACTTACTTAATATGTCCCTTGCTGTTCTCGGCAATTTAATCGATAGACAAATCGCTCAATTACTTAGGAAGGAAATTAATGGCGTTAGTAATTACTTAACTAGTGGTCCTTGGCGTGTCGGTTTAATGCTAACCCAATATACGGCCGCCGCATTATCGGCAAGGCTTAGGGAGTTATCAACACCATCCACCGTACAGAACATACCAACCAGTGGTTTTCAGGAGGATGTTAACTCAATGAGTGCGAACTCGGCGATAAAGCTTCATGAAGTGAACTCATTAATTGCGCAGTTAATAGCCATACTCGCCTACGACGCCTACGTAGTGGCCAGCGCTAATAATGCATGCGAAAATTGCGGCAAAGTGACCGCCCACGTATATGGCATTATTAGTAAGTACGTGGCGGGTACTCAATCACATAGTGAGGCAACAACGAGGTTGATGAGTGCGATTGATGAGCTTTCAAGTCTCGTAAGCCTAAGGATTAATCCATCGTAACCGTAGACCCATCAAGCCTACCAATTATCACCCTGGAAACCCTCTTACCACTAAATACGCCAACCTCAACAACACCCGGCACCTCCCTGATTACCCTCTCCAAATCCTCAACATTAACTCCAGCCCTGGGCATGTAATCAATTATGTAATTGCCATTATCAGTCACCACAGGCCCCCTCTTACCACCACCAAACCTAAGCTCGGCCGTACCGCCAAGCTCCTCTAACCTCGCCTTAACTATGGTCCAGGCAAAGGGTATTACCTCAATAGGTATTGGGTGCTTACTCGGTATTGAATCAAACACCTTGGACTCATCAACGATTACCACGAACTCCCTAGCCCAATAATCAATTATCTTCTCCCTGGTCAGGGCGGCACCACCACCCTTAATCAGGTTCTTCCTCCTATCAACCTCATCAGCACCGTCAACAGCCACATCGACATGGTCAACCTGCCAGGGATAACGTAATAAATTAGCAAGACCTAGTCTCACCACCTCGATCTCGGTCTCTGTAGATGTTGGCACCAAAACCACATTATTAACGTCACCATTAATTATTAACTTATAAAGTTCCCTTAGAAAGACCATTGCCGTGGATCCGGTACCAACACCAATGACATAACCACTCCTAACGTACTTAAGGGCCTCCTTGGCCGCGGCCTCCCTCGCTATATCAACACCACTCACGTCATCTGTAATTAACCAATAAATTTAATGATTACCTGAATTAACAATTCTAACCAACTCCTCATTGCACCTAGTTGGGTCCTTGTTAAGGCATAGTCTAAGGGCCTCGGCAACCCTAACGGCATCCCTACTCTCACCAACATTGTGTGTCCTAACGGCATCAGCGCCCATGAGCACGGCAATGGCCTCGGCAGATACGGATGCGAACAACCTCTCCTCAGGTGATGCCCTCCTACGCATCAGCCTCTCAAGGAATGACTTTCTCGAAATACCAACAAGAACAGGCCTATTTAACTCACTCCTTATCCTATTAATATTCATTATAATTATTGAGTCCCAGGAATACCATGGTAAGTACCATCACCACGTATGTAATCGCCCCTTAACGGCTCACCACCAGTGAATATTGGATCCATACCCAGCGGAGGCCACGCACCGATACCAGGATCAATAACAATACTATCCTCATTAATGCCATTACTCAATACAATCTCCAAGCTCTCCCTCAGGCACCTATGGTCCTGCTGATAGGATCGCTGCCCTGACTTGGCCTTCTCTCTCTTGCCATGATGATCACTGATGCCTGGTGATTAGATATCACGCGGGCCATATCACCATCGCCCTTTAACCCAGTGACGTCATTAATAACGTCAGCACCCGCGTTCAACGCCTCCTCAGCAACCCTAGACCTAAATGTATCGACGGATATCGTTAATTCAGGAAACTCCCTCCTCAGGGCCTTAATCACTGGCAACACCCTACTCACCTCCTCATCAACACTAATCACGGTCTTATTATACGGCGCCGTGGACATTCCACCAACATCGATTATGTCAACACCGCCGGAGACCATGGCTTCGGCAGCCTTGAGTGCATCATCAACCGTCCTCCTCACCGAGCCCTTAAAGAACGACTCAGGCTAACATTAATAACCCCGACCAACCTAACGGGTTCACCATCCCCAACCCAAACACGGCCAAGCCTAGCCCTCGGCATGCTTAATTCCCTCAGTGAGCAAGGCTTATTATGTCCTAGATTTAAGGATTAGTGATGGATCTATCATTGGATGAGCAAATACTCATTTTAATTAGGGAAAGAGGCCCATTGACTGCTGAGGAAATAGCTTACTATCTAAGGAGGGATATTAAGGAGATTGCTGAGGAACTTCAGTACCTTGAGCATGATAAATTGATTACGAGGGTTAAGAGGGGCTTTATACTCAAGAAAGAGGCCTTTGACTTAACGCCAACAGGCCTTGAGGAGGCCCAAAAGGCCTATGAGAAGCTGAAAAGTATTTCGGAAAGAATAATCAGCCAAATAAATAACATGAGTGATGAGGAGCTTGAGGAAGTACTTAACCAATACGTTTCGATAATGCCACTAATAATACTCCTAAACCTAATACCGCTCGAACTATTGATGCTAATGGGCCTTGACATATTGCTGATAGGGCCAGTAATAATTCACGGCCATTAAATACCACGCATTAAAATGAGCATGTAGATTATATAACCAAGAAGCCCAATCACCGCCACGTCCCAGGTAAGCCTCCCCTTAACTACGTGGTAAAGCATTATAGAGGATACGGCCTCAACCACGATAACACTAATTAAAGCCTCAATATCCAAAGACCACCTAGTGACGATCAAGGCTATGGCTGGGTACACGGTTGAGTAAAGAACCTTCTCGCCAATTAACGCGGCAATAGCATAGTATCGCGCCCTCTCAAGGTCCATATAGCCGCGGTTATTGACTCAGGCAGTACCGTAGCCGTAGGCACGATTATTATCGATAAACCCATTACATTAAGCATGAGACTACGTGATAGGTCGATTATTCCCTCAACCATAACCCTAGAACCCACAAATAGTAGAGCTACGGAAATAGCAAGCTGAGTTGCGAGTAAAAGCTGTTCTCTAAGCCTTGATGTTCTAATGATCCTGAGCATGTAAAGTCCCTCGTAATCCTCAATAGCCAAGCCCTGCCTAACCCTCATTACATAAATATATAATAGGTAAATCACAAGTAGAAAAACCGCTATTACTAACCTAACCTGGGGTGAATTCATGAAAGCTGGTAGGAGAACCGTAGGGAAAAAACGCTACGACCACGATGAATGGCGCCACCAATACCCTATCAACCTCAAGAACCATGTCACTCCTGTAGTGCAGGTAAAACCCAATGATGGCGATAACAAAGATTATTGGGTATATTATAGTAGATACCACAAAGGGTTCCCCAATTACCGTACCCACGGCAACATCTTCACCAGAGACATTACCATAAAGCAGAAGGGCAACTAGAAACACTACAAGCTCAGGGAAGGATGTTAGAATTGGTGATAATACTGCACCAACGAAGGAAGCACCAACCCTATACCTGGAACTTACGTACTCCATGGTATTGGTAAAGAACCAACTACCAATAAGCACAGAAATAAATCCTCCAATAATATCCAAAGTAATTGTTAGCACCCCACTATCCCAAATTAAAATAATGCAAAAACAACATTTAATAAGCCCAATCCTAACAAGGTCTTTGATGAGTCTTCCCGCAACACTCTTCAAAAGATACGAACTACCACCACTACCATATTCAATAAATGCCCTTGAACCCCACATAAGTGGTCAGGTAATTGACATACACTATAACGGGCACCACAAGGGCTACGTAAACGGAGCCAACGCAACCATCGAGAGGCTAGAGAAGATCGTTAAGGGGGAGGTAACGAGCTACGACATACAGGGACTACTGAGGAACCTATTCTTCAATATAAACGGTCACAAACTCCACACACTTTATTGGCACTCAATGGCACCACCAGGCAAGGGAGGAGGAACACCAGGCGGCTACCTAGGCGACCTAATAAATAAGCAATTCGGAAGCTTCGAAAAGTTCAAGGCACTCTTCATGGAGGTCATGAGGTCACTGCCGGGCTGTGGATGGACCGTGCTATATTACGACCCAGAAACTGGAAACCTAGAATTCACAACCTTCGAAAACCACTACAACCAACACATCGCCGAGTTACCAGTCCTCCTAATAGTCGATGAATTCGAACATGCTTATTACCTCCAATATAAGAATAACAGGAATGGCTACATAGATGCCATTTGGAATGTGCTGAATTGGGAGGAGGCCGAAAATAGACTTAGGAAGTACATGAAGTAATACACAACAGAGTAAGGATCATCAAAATAAACCTTATTTTATTATCTATTTCCCTAATTACCATAAAATCATGCCTTATGAACCCACACTGCATTAATTATTATTGCTGATGCAAGCATGCTCGTCACATCATTGATGTCGAATGGCGGCGTGACCTCGACGACGTCGAAAATCTTAGGCGTTAATCTAGTGCTTAGCTCACGGATGAGCTTATTGCTTCTCTTGATGTAAAGCCTCCAGGTGATGGGCTATTAACGCCTGGTGCGAAGGCTGGGTCAACAACGTCGAGATTGATGCTTAGGTGAACCATCCTATTACCAACGTTATTCATGACCTCGTTAACCACGCATCAATGCCCATGGAATCAACCTGGTCAATGGTATACACATTAACACCCAATTTCTTAGCCTCATTAAACAGGTAGGGCGCGTTTGAGTGGGGCCTAACACCTATTATGGCTATGTAAGCGTCAGGGTCAACACCCCTAATCCACCTAATAACCTGCCCGCTCGTCAAGCCCTCAGTAACAACCTAACATCGGGGTGAGCATCAAGCAGGACATAGGCTAAGCCACCGCCAACAGCCTTCCTCAAGCCCCTAAAGGCCGCGTAGGACGTCGTACTATCACCACCAATCACGATTAACTCCCTAACGAGGCCTAGGGCCTCGCTAACCGTCTCCTCAACCCTACGCCAAGTCTCATTATGATCACCAACAACCACATCAACATCACCAAGATCAACAATAGAAACATTACTGAAGACGTATGGTGAGGAGTATAGCCAGGACCTAATCCTGGAGGGGGCAAGCCTAGAGCCGGGCCTTGTACCAACAGCCCCATCCCAGGGAACACCGAGAACACCAACATCACCACCGACCCAACCTCTCCTAATAACCTCGCCAATCCTGACATCACCAGGATCCTTAATGAACTTATACATGGACTCCCTAACAAACCGCATACAAAAATCAAGCAATGCCAATAGTATTAAAAGTACTACATCACGAACTAAACCCTAAGAACCTCAACACTTATCCTCTAAATAACAATATGAGGTGGGAACCACTTATTCAAGCTGTTTAAAACCTCAACAGCCCTAGCATGCTCCCTAGAATCCTCAACTATATAAAAATCAATGCATTAGTATCAATCACCGCCTCCAACATTCCTCATCAAACCCTCCTCAATGAGCCTGTTAATATCATCAATCGTTAACTCCCTACCCAACCTAATCATTGGTATCTCCTGAACAACCTTCTTAAGGATAATACGACCACCATCAACCTCAACACTCAGCAAATCGCCAACCTTAATATCAAGTCTCTCCCTAATGCCCGCGGGTATCGTAACCTGAAAATTCCTAGTAACCTTAACCAAGGTCTTCATAATAAACTAAATAATTACCTCTATAAAAGCATTAAAGGCATTTCTACTAAGTTAAAAATAAAGCTCGAGAATATTTCCGCATACTCTTAACTTCCTTACAATTAATTTATAATTATTATTATAACTCTAAGAATTTTTATCAATAATTTAGTTAATCTAGTTATAACTTTTAAATATTATTCCACATATAAATATTATAAGTAAGTGCAACAAGTCTTATTTTTGACATTTACGAATAGGCCTCGATAAATATGGCGACCCAGGCAACGGCAAAGATTGATTGGTCATCACTATGGAAGAAGGAGGATTGGTGGGCACTTTGGATTGGCCTCCTTATATTCTTTCTATCACTACCTGGTTATTATGGCATCTACCTCCTTGGTTGGGTGCCTAGGTCTCAGCGCCATGGCTGGACCCATCAAAAAGTATTATAATTGTTGGACAGACATTAACAATGACCAAGTCATATCCATGCTTAAACCCATTACTTAGCGTTCTCTTTCTCTACTTATTCCTATTAGCAATTTTAACATTCGCAGCATGGTTAATGGGCCATAACGTCAAGAGGTTTATGGCTGGCTTCACAATAATGTTCATACTAACCTTTGGTTTCTGGTGGATATTTGGATACGCCTACTTCAACGCTACGCCTGATCAATACGCGAAGCTTCGCATTACCTGGTCAATACCCGTGGGGGCAGACGGCATATTAATATACCTACTACTCGTGGGCCTATTCATATCTAACGTAGTATTTTACAGGAAGTTACCGGCGGTCTTAGAGACCGGGGCCAGGACTGAGTGGTATATAAAGACTGCCATAGTCCTCCTGGGAGCCTTAGTCGGCGCTTCATCGTTAAGGTACATATCATTAGCCGTTGGTCTCGTCGAAAGATCGCTGATCGCTATCATCGCTGCTTACTTAATTTACTGGCCAATCTCATACCTAGTATCCTATAAGGTGTTTAAATTAGATAATAAGTGGGCAGCAACACTTGCATCGGGCGTTAGTATATGCGGTGTATCCGCGGCCATAGCCACAGCCGCCGCAATAGGAGCTCCATCGATTGTGCCGGCCACCGTGGCATCAATAATTGTGCTATTCGCAGCGGTGGAGCTGGTGATACTGCCATTCGTGGCTGCTACGTTCTTAAAGTGGACGCCATACGCGGCCGGTGCCTGGATGGGCCTATCCGTTAAGACCGATGGTGCGGCTGCGGCAAGCGGTGCCTTGACCGACGCCCTAATTAGCGCCCAGCCGGGCCTTGCCATTTATAAGACTTGGGTATTAACAACGGCAGTCATGACTAAGGTATTTATTGATATATGGATTGGACTATGGGCATTCATATTAGCCGTAATATGGGTGACCAAAGTTGAAAGAAGACCTGGAGAAAGAGTTCCCATGATCCAGATTTGGTTTAGGTTTCCAAAGTTCGTACTTGGCTACTTAGCCACGTGGTTAATACTATGGGGCATAGGCTTCGCCGTGGGCGCGGTCACGGCATCTAAGTTCATGACTGGCGGCATAACACCGCAGACTGAACTATTTAGGTACTTCTTCTTCGCCCTAACCTTCATGTCAATAGGGCTAACGACCAGGTTCAAGACACTCGCTGAGATAAAGGCTGGGCGTATGATAGCCGCATACGTAGTATCACTAACAATCATAATACTAATAGCCCTAGGCCTATCAATAGCCTTCTTCGCAGGCTTACCACCACCCAAGTAAAAGGTGATGAACAATAACAAATCTTAAAATTAAAACCAATTTTAATTCCCTCCCACGAATAGCGCAGATTGAGGTATCAACATCATGTAATGCATCATGCATTTACTGCCCAAGGACAATACTAAGGAGTGAGTGGATTTCAAGGCTCATGGACTTAGGGCTATACCGTAAAGTGATAAGGGAGTTACTAAGTATGGGATCTATAAATTACGTGCATTTACAGGGATGGGGCGAACCACTTCTACATCCAAACCTTATGGATATGATCAACGAGATTCGGGGAAAGGTGGACTTTGGCCTAACAACAAATGGACTATTATTGAATGAGCATTATTCAAGTAGGTTAATTTCACTGGGAATTAACGTCATAGCCATAACCTTTGCAGGAGCTGAACCCTCAACACATAACGCCATAAGGATTGGCTGCGACTTTGGTACTCTCGTTAAAAACGTAGGAGGCTCATTAAGGTTAGAGAAAGATTAAGGAGCAGTACTAAGGTGATTGCGAGTTACATCGCATTATCTATGAATATTCATGAATTACCTGATTTCATCGAGCTCTGCCATAAATTAGGCATTGATGAGGTGGTTATTGATAACCTATCGTACGTATTAAATGAGAGTATGTTTGCATGGAGAACCTTTGCTGACCCCTTTGAACGGGAACCACGAACCTTCAAACGCATAATAAACATCACGCTAGAGAGAGCTAGGGAGTTAGGCATCAGGGTATTCGCCTACCCACTGAGTTGCTGGGAGCTCATTGAATGTCCGGAAAGACCCACTGAGAGTATATTCATAAACGTCAATGGCGACGTCTCACCATGCGTCTTCCTGAATCTACTAGTCAGGGGTAACGATATACCGCGGTGTTTTATGGGTAGGTGCTTCAAAACGAGGAAGGTGATTTTTGGGAATGTAAGTAATGAAGGCATTATTGGTATATGGGATAGTAAGGATTATAGGGATTTTAGGTCTAAATTCATTAGAAGGAAGTTCCAGGGACTTACTGTGGACTATAATATCGATCTAATGCCACCGAGTCAATGCATCACGTGTTATAGACTATACGGTATTTAACGCATTACCAATACTATGGTTTATAACTCCTCCTGGCCTTACCGTTGGGATCACCACCATCAATTCTCCAAACACCATTCCTAAAATCCCCAAAATAATGCCCAGGGAACCAGTAAGATAATCGCCAATTAAAACCTCACGCTCAACATCGGAAACAACTGCGTCAGAAAGCACAGGTGACGTTTCATAATCATCCCCAAGTATTGACGCGTAGATCGACGAAGGCAGTATATACAGCCTAGTTGGGCCGGCCACAGTACCGAATAACTGGATCCTACCCTCGATTAAGACCTTATCCCACAACCCAAGGCGCCTGGCCAAATTCACCGGTAACAATATCTGCGGTGTATTACTTTCAAACCACTATTAACAAGGGCTATCACGACCTCCTCCCTCCCTCGTCCTCAACCTTACCTGAATCCTCACCGCCAAGCTCAATCACACACGGATGCTTATAGGCAGGGTAAAGCCTACCAATCCTATTCACAATAATTAATTTAATAACCAAGTATGAAAACTTGATTGATCAGTTCTATGTTTTATCATTACGGAAAAACAAAAATACAACAAATTAATAACTCGCACTTAGATCAACATGTCGGTTCCCCAAAAGTACAGAGGCAGACCCATTGAGGAATTGATCTCGGCCGGTTATTATGACCCTGAGACCAGGACCGTCCACGCCATCACCGGCACAGAGCTTCATGTACGTAGCCGTGACTGGCAGCTTGAGGGTCCACTACGTATGCTCTTCCATGTGCTTGATCCCGCGGTTGCTAAGGACCCAAAGAACCTAGTTGTCTATGGTGGTACGGGTAAGGCTGCTCGCTCGTGGGATGACTTCGAGGCTATCGTGGATTCCCTACTCACGATGGATAGCGAGGACACACTGGTGATACAGAGCGGCCAGCCCGTGGCCATTTGGAGACTCAGCAAGCACACACCGAGGGTCTTAATGAGCAATGCCATGCTAGTACCCAAGTGGGCCGACTGGAAGATATTCTGGGAACTCGAGGCCAAGGGATTGATAAGCTTCCACCAGATGACGGCCGGTTGTTGGGCATACATTGGTACCCAGGGCATTCTCCAGGGGACCTATGAAACAATTGGGGCAGCCGCAGATAGGCACTTCGGCGGCTCGCTAGAGGGTAAGTTAGTGGTTAGTGCAGGGCTTGGCAACATGGGTGGTGCGCAGCCACTGGCCATCAAGATGCTTGGTGGCGTGGCCCTGATAGCGGATGTTGATAAGAGGATGATTCAGAGGATGATAGACACAGGCTACCTTGATACGTGGACGGATAGTCTGGACAAGGCCGTA
This sequence comes from Vulcanisaeta sp. JCM 16159, assembly GCF_001316265.1. Lineage (GTDB taxonomy): Archaea > Thermoproteota > Thermoprotei > Thermoproteales > Thermocladiaceae > Vulcanisaeta. The sequence goes on from NZ_BBDN01000004.1 coordinate 181,299, forward strand.
GACATGGCACTCGACGCCAAGGAGAGGAGACAGGCAACAAGCATTGGTGTTCTCGCTAATGCCGTGGATCTCCTCGAGAAATTGGTTAAGGAGAATATAGTCCCCGACATACTCACAGACCAGACGCCCGCTCACGATCCATTGTCCTATGTACCCAGGGATTTACCGTGGAACAGGCAGAGCAATTAAGGAAGAGCGATCCGGAGAAGTACATACTATTGGCTAAGGAGACTATGAAGAAGCACGTGCAATTAATGCTCCAGTTACAGGCTAGGGGCGCCGTAACCTTCGAGTACGGCAACAACCTCAGGAAGCAGGCATATGATGCCGGCGTCGAGGATGCATTCAAGATACCCGGTCAAATGGAGTATATGAGACCATTGTTTGAGGAGGGCCGTGGACCATTCAGGTGGACAAGCCTAGTCGGTGATCCAAACGACATATACAAACTTGATGACGTATTAATAACATTGTTCGAGAAGAAGAACCCAAGACTTGTTAGGTGGATTAGGAATGCTCATCAGTACGTGAAGTTCCAGGGACTACCTGCTAGAGTCGTTTACCTAGGCTATGGAGAGAGGGCACTATTTGGTAAGATCGTTAGTGAGATGGTTAGGAAGGGCGAGCTGAGTGGGCCAATATGGTTCGGCAGAGACCACCTGGACAGTGGTTCTGTTGCGTCGCCTATAGGGAGACTGAGGGCATGCTTGACGGCTCAGACGCAATCGGGGACTGGCCAATACTGAACTACGCGCTAAACACAGCCGCTGGCGCAACCTGGACTTGCTTCCACCATGGCGGTGGTACGGGCATCGGCTTTAGTATTCATGCTGGCTTTGGCATGGTTGTTGATGGTACTGAGCTTGCCGAGGAGAAGGCCCTTAGGGTATTCACTGTTGATCCTGGCTCTGGTGTTGTTAGGCATGCCCACGCCGGCTACCCGAAGTCCCTAATGGTTGCTAGGGAGAGGGGTGTTAGGATACCAATCATTGATAAGCTTGAGGAGAAGAGTAGGCGTGTGATTGAGGAGGCGTATAGAGGGTAGGATTAGTAGGTTCACGTATGAGAGGGTTAAGAGGGACCTTGAGGAGTATGAGGCGAGGAAGCAAAACTATAGAAATACTTAATTACGGCCCCATGATAAGGCATTTCGCGGTTAAACCTGGCTGAATTTCATCCTTACTATTGGGTCTACTATCTCGTATTCACCGTGAGAGACCCTACTTATTATGTTCATTTTCATGAGGTTGTTTAATACTCTTTCGATTTCGCCTGGTGCAACATACTTATTGAGTCTTAGTGTTATGTATTCCCTAATTTCGTTAAATCGCTTCTTACCCCTGGCTATTGCCTCAAGTACTAATCCATAGTACGTGGATCTACCCAATAATGACCTTAGTTCATCATTAACGAGTTGCATGGCTCTCCTATATATTTCGTTGATGTTTGTTATTCCGCGTATCCTGCGTTGCCGTAGTACGTTAACCAACCAACAATGCCGTTAAGCTTATCGACAGCATCAAGTATTTCGTTCATTGTTATCTCGATTCCGTATTGCCTAAAGCCTGTTATTAGGAATTGAATTGATGCGTCTTTATTGAATGGGGCTATTGTTAATTCATCGATGAATCTTCCATAAAGTGGTGACTTGGGGTTTTCGAGCCCTAGGAAGTCGTGTAGTACTCCAACTTCGGAGCCTGTTAATATCACCTTAATATTGCTTAGGTTATCGTATGTATAGGCAAGTATTTGTGTGAGGTCGACCTTGCCAAACCCCTTTAACATCCTAAGTATTTGGGCCTCGTCTATCGCTACTACTAATTGGTCTAAGTTTTTGGATAAGGCATTTAGTAAGTCTGTCAAGTAAACGCTCCTCCAATCAACCTCAATATTAAGTTCAATGCCGCTACCGAATATGTTTATGCCTCGAATAATCTTCGCGATATTCCTAATGGTGTTCTCAAGGCGCCACTTAATGGATAACTCAGTTAGGCAATTCGATATTAATTGGTAGAACCTTCTTTTCGTGAAGTCATTCTCAAGAGCCCTAGCGTCAATGTAGCAATACGGTATGTTTGCTTCATTTAGGGCGACCCTAAGTACCGATGTCTTGCCGACACGCCTAATTCCGTATATTGCGAGGAACCTTGACCTACCCCTTATGAAATTTAGGATACTATCCACCTCGTTGTCTCTTCCGAAGAGGTCCTCCCTCCTCGTTTTTGGCTCTATATCGAATAACATGGAATACTCACCCCTGTGTATTATACACAGGGGTGCTTAAATCCCTGACTTAAATGGATCAGTTTTAAATATCCTCATTTAGTACTACCTTGGTGCAGGTAGATGAGCGGTAAGAGGGAGCTTTCCAAGCTTGAGGTTAAGGGCTTCGTTGGTTATATTAGGTACATTGCTTATTTAGGGACTTATGATGAGTATGTCAAGGGCTTGAGGAGGAATGACCACCTGGTTAAGGATCGTAATGAGAAGGGAGAATAACGAAGTCATCACATGCGCCCTAGCCAATACTGGATTTGAGGGTTTAGGACCTGATATACTAATGCCTATCAACGTTGCCCAGAGGCTTGGGCTTAACCTATCGGGTGGTACTGAGGTTTATGCCATACGTACGGCCTCAGGGGTTGCCCCAATATATCGTTTTAGGGAGAGTGTCAGTGTTAGGGTGTTGGTTAACGATAGGGATACGCCTATCGTTAGGTTAATGCCCATTGTTTCTGAGTCCGTGGATTACGTAATCCTTAGTGATAAGGCTTTAACGGAGTTAGGCATAGTGATTATTGATGCGAGTAATGGCATTTGGTGCTTTAGGGATGAGTTAGGAAGGGTCTTTAGGACCTCATGCACGCCTGATTAGGTTATTGCTATGTGCAGTAGTTGGTGTGCTATTGTGCCTATCGTGTATGTGGCTGCGGCTGCGCCTAGGGATAGTGCTATGTTCATGGCCATTGTATGGGCTATGCGGCCGCTCCCTGATATTGCCGTTAATAGGCGCTTATGGCTTGTGCAAGGGCCACGAGCACTATTGATACGTATAATGAGCCTACATTCCCAATTACGTGGCCGAGCGGTGGGAATGGCGCAATGACGAGTAATGCGCCTATTAGGTAGAATATGCCTGTGTATAGGGCTGACCTTCCAGGGCTCTCGAGTGCCTCCTCCGACAGTCCCACCTCGCTCATCTCAGTTATTTTCTTACTAATGTTTATGTCTGTTGATAGGCTAGGGGCTATCTCGCTGGCTGTCTTCTCGTCAATGCCCATCTTATTTAGGGCATCCTTAACTCTCTTCGTCCTGTCCTCCATGTCGAGGTTCTCAAGCTCTATGTCTATTTTCGATAACATGGTTTCCCTAATGTCCCTCTGGGCCTTTGTTGACATGTAGCTCCCACGGCCATTGAAAGCGTGCCCGCAGTACCAACTATTAAACCGGCTAGTGTTATGAGCATCGGGTCAGCGACGACGGGCGCCAAACCAGCCACTGCCGCTAGCACCTCCACTAGCCCATCACTCATTCCGTACATGGCATCCCTAATATTATCGATGAAAGCCTCGAACCTTGACTCCTCCTCCTTAAATACTTCCTCATGGGAAACCTCATCAAGTAATATCTCCCTGAGCCTATCGGTATACGGCCCAAGTGCCTTTCTCCTAACCATCTCGCCGTACCTCCTGATCGCCTCAACCTCGGCGCTCTCCCTCAATTTAACTAGGAACCCCAGCCCAAATAACCTCCTGATTAGTACCGAGTATATTACCGAGAATTTAGAGGGCTTTACGTTACTAACATCAATGCCCACTTGGCTTGCGATGTTTTTCCAGAACTCTGCGTGGCCGGTCTCGTACTGCGATAACTTAAGTAGTTCTTCTCTTAATTTGCTGTTGTTCTCAATTCTGGCTAAGGCTGCGTAGATCTCGGCATCCGTTAGCTCATCCCTATAATTCTCAACGATCTCATCCCTGCTAAGTCTGAGCTCCATCATAATCCTACGCAAGTACCTGCCTATTAAAAATCTATATTCTAGGATAATTTATAAAAGCAAGATTGAGGCTAACCATCGTATGGTATTCCCACTGGATAGTCTCCAGGACTATCAATTAATGTTTAAGCCGGAGCATGAAATGCTTAGGAAGAGCGTTAGGGAGTTTCTCGAGAGGGAGGTGGCGCCGCATGCGCTTGAGTTTGATGATAGGGATGAGGTACCCAGGGAAATACTGAGGAAGCTGGGTGAGCAGGGCTTATGGGGCATTGGGATTGACGAGAGCCTTGGCGGGCAAGGCGCGATACCGTATCTGCCGTGATATTAATGGAGGAGTTGAGCAGGGTAGCACCGCCCTTGGCCGTTATCCGCGGTACCAATGACTTGTTCGTGACACCATTACTCCTATTTGGTAGTGATGAGTTGAAGAGGAAGTATGTACCGCCAATAGCCAGGGGTGAGGCCTTTGGTGCTCATGCCATGACGGAGCCATGCTGTGGATCGGATGTTGCGGGCATTCAGACGAGGGCTGTTAAGAAGGGTGATAGGTGGGTTATTAATGGTAGGAAGATCTTCATTAGTAATGCTGACATTGCTGACTACATCATGGTCTTCGCAAGGACTAGTGAGCCGCAGCCCAATAGGCGTTGGTTTGGAATAACAGCTTCATTGTTGAGAAGGGGACGCCAGGCCTCAAGATTGGTGCTAAATTCGAGAAGAGGGGTTTGAGGGGTAGCCATGCAATGGAGGTTATTTTTGATGATGTCGAGGTTCCTGATGCGAATAGGGTTGGTGAGGTTGGCATGGGCTTCATAATAGCCATGGAGACTTACGACAGGACCAGGGTTGGAGTTGCGGCCCAGGCACTCGGCATGGCGCAGGCGCCTTTGAGAAGGCATTCCAGTACTCACTGCAGCGTACGGCCTTTGGTCAGTACCTGGCTAGCTTCGAGGCTATTCAATTCAGCCTTGCCGAGATGATGGCGGAGTTGATGACCGCCAGGTACCTGGTATACCTGGCCGCATACTTGGCTGACCAGGGTAGGGAGGAGTTCAAGTACGTGGCTAGTTTAGCGAAGTTCTACACCACGGAGGTTGCCGAGAAGATAGTGTCCAAGGCTATCGATGTACATGGAGGCGTCGGCGTCATCCATGAGACTGGCATTGAGAGGTTCCTTAGGGATGTTAAGATAACGGAGATTTACGAGGGCGCGAACAACATTCAGAGACTTGTGGCCTTTAGGCAGTTGGTGAGGACTCTGATGAAGAAGGGCATTGTAAGTCAAGATATTGCCAAGTCAATAACCTAAGTATCAACGATATTGACTAAAATATTACTTATTAAGAACTCATTTCTTAAGTCGTTAATGTAGCCCCTTCTAGACCGCGCATACTCTATTTCATCATGATCGATTATTGCTGTAAATACACCCTCAATCCCGAGATCGATGACTAACCTGTATTCACCATTTGGTGATGCCACAAAGCTGCCGCCGAGTACGTCACGTCCATCTGGGTATTTATACCCAGTGCCCATGGCCGAGGCGAAATATGTCGAGTTCTCAAAGGCTCTTACAAGACCTAGGCTTCTCCATAGGGACACCCTATCAACACTTATACTGCTTGGGTTGGCCACTAGGTCTACTTCGTGCTTAGCCAATAGCCTGGTTAGCTCGGGATACATAGCATCAACGCATATTATACAGCTAACTCGCCAGTCGTTCATTTTAATAATGCCAAGCCTATTGCCATTACTTATTCCTATCCTCTCGCCCGTTGCCCTGGATGGATAGATCTTCTCTGAATAATTGATAAGCCCCTTTTCATTGACCATGGGGCATATACTCACGTTCTTATTATTGATGCTAACGTAGGCCGCACCACCAATTATTAAGGCACCTACCTCATTGGCGAGCTCCCTGAGTAGGCTAACGTACTCGTTGAATTCCTCATTACTGAATATCCTTATTCCAATCCAATTCTCAGGCAGAATTATTAGGTCGGTTGTTACGTCCCTAATCCTAGACCTTAACCATTCAATGCCCTCGTTATAATTATTAAATCTCCTAGTCTGGGCAATGGTCACCCTGAGACTGCGCATAATTAACCCGTTACTAGGTCCTCATTGCTCAAAAAGACCTCGTTAATATTATGCTCGGATAATACTGACCTTCTAAGGTCCTTAAACATGTAGAGACTACCTGGGTACTTCCTATAACCAAGCCTCCTATAGTACTCTCTAACGCCCACGCCCGATATAACGAACATCCTATAGGCATTGAATTCCTCAAGGCTATGTGCTCGGCCCTCGCCATCAACGCCCTACCAATACCACGGTGCTGCCACCAGAATAGGTCCGTCGCCCTACTACCAATTGGTAGCTCAGGCCCATAAACATGCAACTCCCTAATTAGGCTGCCCTACCAATCCTAATCTCAGGCCTATGCGCATTATTGCTTGGTATCCTAAGTCTCAGTATTCCATAGAGTGTGTCGTCATCATCGATCGCCTCCAGGAAGATCTCATGGCCGCCGGATGCCTCATAATCAATCCTATTAATCATTAACTTCCTGGGCATTGGCACTAGGCCCTTCTTTACGTACTTATGGCCAACCTCACGGCACCTAATCTCCACGCATTTAAGGCCTAGCCTCTCCATGTCACTAAGCACGACCTCCCTCATATTACCTATCTTCGGACCATCAACAATCCAGTGAAGTGGTATGTCCCTGCCAAACCTCATAACCCTAACCCACCTGGGTATTGATGCCATGATATTAGCCAATAACCAATGCCAAGTCTCCTCATCATAACTCCTATATAGACCCTTCAACCACTCCTCGTATAACTCCGTGTCCTTAACAACGAAGGTTGGGTAAACCTTAACGCAATCAGGCATGAAGCTTGGGTCACTGAATATTGTCTTAACCATCTCGAGATCCCTATCTGGTGTTGAGCCAGGGAGCCCAGGCATTATGTGGTAGCAGACCTTGTAGGCAGCGTCCTTCAAGTACTGCGTTGCTTCAATAGTCTCCTTAACACCGTGGCCCCTCTTAACCCTCTTTAGGATGTCATCATAAATCGATTGAACACCAATCTCGACTCTGGTGAAGCCGAGTCTGAGCATCAGGTCTATGTGCCTCGGTCTTGCGAAGTCAGGCCTTGTCTCAAGTTCAAGGGCCACAACCCTAATCCTGGCTCTCTCATTTCGTCTATGCTCATATTCAATGTTGGGGTTGTCAATGGATCCCGTGCTTACCATTGGGTAATCATTAATGGCCTTGAACGCATTACCAATGAACCACGTTAAGTATGACTCAGGCAGTGATGTTATTGTACCACCCATTATAATTAACTCGACCTTGGATACCGGGTGATGGAGGGCCTCGTACTGCCTTATCCTAGCCACGACTTGCTTGTATGGGTCGTAGTTCAGTGGGGCGGCCCTGAGGACCACGGGTGAGTCTGGTAGGTAGCTCTTTGGTGTGTTGGTCTTCTTCCCGCCGGGGCAGTACGTGCAGTTGAATGGGCATGCCACGGGCTCGACCATTATGGCAATTGGGACTACCCCTGATATGGTCCTTGTGGGCTTTAACCTATTGAGTAAGACATTAACGCTACCCATTACCTGTAGTTAAGGCTTTATGGGATTTAAAACGCTTTTATCAAGCCATTTAATTCAAATGTAATTCGATAATAATCACATCATAGGTTTTTAAATCAAGAGAGGCGTTTATTCTTGATATATAAGTGTCTGGGACCGAGGCATTAATTAGGAGGTATTTCCCATACGATACGTTTAGGAAGTATCAATGGGAAATAGCCAGGAGTATATATGATGCATTGTCAAGTGGTAAGGTCGCACTTATCGAGGCGCCCACGGGCGTTGGAAAAACAGCGAGCGCCCTAGCCGCGTCACTAGCATATGCCGAGGAGGATAATGCCAAGGTCCTCTTTCTTATTAGGACTAAGAATGAGGCACAAGCCCCAATTAGGGAATTACGTAGGTTGAGGGATAGGGGCGTCAACGTCGACTTCGTGATAATTAGGAATAGACTGATATGTGTTGCATGGTGAGTACGCGTAAGCTCCCGTATGAGGAATTCCTTGAGGAGTGCAAGTTCCTAAGATCAAGTGGCGAGTGCCCATACTACTCTAATATCAGGAAGATAAATATTAATTATTTAATGCCCAACATAGTGGATGGGGTAGGTAATGTCAACGAGTACGTATCCACCCTATGTACGCATAATGTTTGCCCCTACGAGGTTTCTAGGATGTACATGGATAGGGCTAGGGTTGGCATAATGACGTATTACTACATCTTTAGTATTAATAAGCCCGAGACCATGAATATTGATGTTAAAAATTCCGTACTAGTAATTGACGAAGCCCATAACCTACCAGACACAATAAGTAGCCTAAACAGTATTGACTTACCATTAACTTCGGTGGTTGCTTCCATTAACGAGGTTAGGAGACTTGTTGATGATGAGGAATTGAGGAATAGAACCATCAAGATACTGAGGGGTCTCCAAACATACATGGTTAAGCTGAGTAAGGTCCTCGAGGAGGAGACAATGGTATCCCTGGAGCTCGGCGATGTGCTTCAATTCTTCGAGGACTTCCAGGCAATAACGGATGCCTACTACGAAATAATCAAAAGGAAAAGGAGTGCAGGCGTGCCGATACCATACACGCCACTATCCCGATTACTGGACTTCCACAGAGCAATACTGAATAGGGTAAGTGGGTTTAGTGTGTTTCTCGCTAGGGATGAGCAGGGCGTATCCCTTGTCTATAAGTGCGTTGATCCATCAGTGGTGAGCGGGCCCGTTATTAATGAGGCGGGCGGTGTTGTGCTCATGAGCGGTACATTACCACCGAGGGATTACGTGACGAGCATGCTTGGCATAAGCAGGGGCATTGCTGAGTATAGGATCGGCTTTAGGGATTACGTAAGGTCCGAGAACTACGGCGTGTTGATTTATGATGGAGTCACCACTAGGTATGTGGAAAGGGATGAGGAGGAATATGCAAAGATAGCAAATATACTTAGTAGGGTTTACCAAGTGTATCCTCTTGATAAGGCAATATTGTCGATATTCCCGTCATATGCCGTACTTAAATCCGTTAGGAAGTACCTAAGCCCCAGTGTTAAGTATATCATGGAGCTTGGTAACACCTCAATTGATGACTTAATTAGGGATTTGAGGAATGACCGTAAGAGACTGATAATGGCCGTGGCCGGCGGTAAACTCGTTGAGGGTGTTGAGTATAGGCTCGGCAGCGAGAACCTGCTTGGCTTAATAATAATTGTTGGTGTTCCATACCCAGAACCCAATGATTACCTTGATGACGTAATGGAAATACTGGCAGCTCGGCTTAACGATAGAAAGTTAGCTTGGGAGTTGACGTATCAGTGGCCGGCCATTGTTAGGATTAAGCAGGCAGTTGGTAGGGCATTTAGGTCTGAGAGTGATAGGGCATTGGTAGTGCTCATGGACCGTAGATTCAGGGAGGCGAGGCTTGCCAAGGTCTTTGAGGATTACTTCGGCAAGTACGTAATAGTTAATGAGGATGCGTTGATTAACGAGGTCCTAAACTTCAACGTTACTCCCCATTAAGACTCTCCTCAGAGTTCTCCTGTGCTTGTTGTTCTTCGCCAGTTACACTTTCCTCCTGTGAAGTTTGTTGTTGAATTTGCTGGGGCTTCACCTGTGGTGGTCTTGGGGGCGGCGCTAATATTCTCTCGGGACTTTGTTGAGGCTGATACTGCGGCGCCATTGGAGCTGCTGGCGCCATGCTAGTTGGCGCAGACACTGCTTGTGTTACTGGTTGCTGCCTTATCATCTTCATTATATACTCGAACCTCTTATCAAGCCCCATCGCTATTTGGTACATGGCTATGAAACTCACTATTAATGCCGCGGCTACCGTTATTAGGGATGCCATGAACGCTATTGAGGAGTACGGCACATAAGCATCACTTGTAGTAGGGAATATGGCTATGGCCGTTATCACAAATACGATTGCTATCAACGACAAGGGTATACCTAGGTAAAGCACTAACTTACTCAAGCTAGGCGTTAACTCCTCAAACCTAGGTTGTTGAGTTGCGGGTCTCGTAATCGGTACCTGCCTTGGGGGTGGTTGTGGCGGGGATTGGTATGGCTGTGAATACGGCGGTGGCGGAGGAGGCCTATACTGCGGCGGAGCGTATTGGGGCGGTGGGGGCGGCATTTGCGGTGGCGGTGGAGGCGGGTAAATTGGGTATTGTTGGTACGGCGGCCTCCTGACTTGCTTCTCCTCCGGCTTTTTCTCACTCATTCATGACACCATTTATTGTTACCTTTATAATTAATAAGTTAATAAATGTTTTGAGAGAATTCATGATAGGATTGATCTCCATCGAATCATTAGTAGTGGCTGAGAAGGATTCGGTGGCCAAGGCCATCGCTAAGTACTTAGCCCAGGGTAGTGTAGGCATTAGGAGGATTTATGGCATCAAGACGTATTGGTTCACGAAGGATAATAAGCAGTGGGTTAGTATTGGCCTTAAGGGCCATATAATGAACGTGGACTTTCCCGAGGAATTGAACAAATGGCACTCGGTGGAACCATCAAAGTTATTCGACACAGAACCAATACTCGTGATTAGGGAGGACACCATAAATTACGTGAGGGCACTGTCACGCCTAGGGACCAACGCAAGTACCGTTTACCTAGCCTTAGACGCAGATTCCGAGGGAGAGGCCATAGCCTATGAGGCAATGTTGGTAATAAGAAATGTAAACCCAAGGGCAATATTCAAGAGGGTTTTGTTCTCAGCAGTAACTAGGAACGACATTATTAAGGCCTTTAACTCACCAACGAATTTAAACCCTGGACTTGCCAAGAGGGTTTTCACAAGGATGATCCTTGACTTGACATTGGGAGCGGTATTCACGAGGGCGCTGACCCTAAGTGTTGAGAGGCTGATAGGAATGCGCTAGCTAGGGGTAGCTTCCTTAGTTACGGTCCATGCCAAACACCCGTACTTAACCTGGTCGTTCAGAGAGCTCTCGAGAGGGAGAACTTCAGGCCTGAGAAGTACTATACGCTTCACATCATGGTTGACGTTAATGGCATGAAGGTGGTGCTTAATCACGACGGCACCTTTAAGGATAGGCAAGAGGCGGAGAAGGTACTAAGTCTAGTGAGCAGTAGGGCTAAGGCCAGGGTTATAATTGCCAATTACAGGGAGGATTTCATAGAGCCGCCAGTTCCGTTGGACACAATAGAGCTTGAGAGGAGGGCCAGTAGGTTCCTTAACACCAGGCCTAAGGCGGCCCTTGACATTGCCGAGGAGCTCTATAGACATGGGTACATCTCATATCCAAGGACTGAGACGACGATTTACCCACCAACATTAAGCCTTAGGCAGGTACTCCTTGAATTAACTCATGGTGAGCACGGTAATTACGCCAAGACATTACTTAGTATGAGCGTTAGGCCGACACGCGGTGACAGTAATGATGGCGCACACCCGCCAATATACCCAACTAGGGGTGCCACGAGGCAGGAGATACTCAAGCGTTTTAAGAATGAGAGGTATTGGAAGATCTATGACCTGGTGGTTAGGCACTTCCTAGCGACGTTGAGTCCACCCACACGTGTTGAAAGACAGAAAATAATTGCCGACGTCTCTGGTCATAGGTTTAGTGTGGATGGTTTGAAAATAATCGATAAGGCTACCTAACCATATACATTTGAGAGCCGAGTGAGAGGGAATTACCGAGGGTGAGGGTTGGTGATGAGCTAAGCATTGTTAAGGCTTGGGTCGAGGAGAGGGAGACTGAGCCACCGCCTTACCTATCCGAGTCGGAACTGCTCAGATTAATGAGGAAGTATGGCATTGGTACCGACGCCACAATGCAGGACCATATACACACTAACGTAATACGTGGGTACTTCAGAATTAGGAATAGGCAGTGTATACCAACGCCATTAGGTAAGGCCGTAATAAACGTTCTAAGCAAGACAGGCAATGAACTAATCGACCCGCTTTTTCGATCACGAATGGAGAAGTCGCTTATGGAGGTAACAAATGGTTCATTAAGACCTGATGATGTATTGTTTACATTTAAGAGCGAGGCTCGGAAAATATATGAGAAGTTCATGGATAAACAAAAGGAGGTTTCTATGGAGCTCATAAAGGCATTGAAGGAGTCACTAAGCAATAGAAAGATGGGCAGTAAGGCTTCGTAATATTTTTATTGAGTACTATAGCCATTAATACGCGATGAATAACCAAATAACCAAGTTGCTTAGAGACCGTGCTGAAGATATTTGGAATAAAATACTCAATCACCCATTCGTTACTGAGCTATTCACTGGTTCATTACCACTTGATAAGTTTAGATTCTACGTTATTCAGGACTATAATTACCTAGTAACACTAACGAAGTGCCATGCACTAATTGCGTCTAAATTTGAAGATCCCGTAATTATGAGGAAGGTACTAGAACTGGCACTGGCTGATGTGACTACGGAGCTCGAAAATTATAATAAATTACTTAATACCCTCGGTTTAAGCATTAATGAAGTGATTAAATCAAGACCCAGCCCCACAAATACTGCTTACATGAATTTCCTACTAACCACCTGCACCTTGGGTAGCCCATACGAGGCTTAGTGGCGATATTACCGTGTTACTGGACATACCTAGAGATTGCTAAACACCACGCCAACAAACTAGAGAGGAATCCAGTGAAGGCCTATAGGGATTGGGCTTCGGTATACCTAACCCCGGAGTATGTGGGTATTGTCGATGAACTTAGGGCAGTAATAGATAAGGCTGGTGATTACTTAATGAGAGACTTCGATAAACTACTAAGTATATTTAGGCAGGCCAGCATCTACGAGTACTTATTCTGGGACATGGCGTACAGGCAGGAGCAATGGGTATTATGATTATTACTTTATTTTTAATTTGTCGTAATTTAAGACTGAAGCATCGATGGAAGTGCAGGTATTACCTAGGCATGTTTGGTAGATGCCTCGCTGCCGGCAGCATAGTTGCCCCTGCATCAATTACGAATATCTGGCCCGTTATGTTCTTTGCGGATTCACTCACGAGGAATGCCACTAGGTCGGCAACCTCCTCAGGCTCGATTATCCTGCCAGTCAATGTCCCTGTTTTAGCCCACTCCTCCTCCTTAACATTAAGTACCTGTAGTAGGCTCATTCCCATCTTAGTCCTTACCAGGCCAGGAGCTATTGCATTGACGGTTATGCCATAAGGTGCCAACTCGGCGGCCAGGGCCTTAGTGAACCCTATTAGGGCTGCCTTGGCCGTCGCATAGGGCACGTTGTAGGCGGCGCCCATTATGCCCTCGATGGAACTCATGTTTATGACCCTGCCCCAATTATTCTTTACCATATATGGCACAGCGAACTTAGTCAATAAGTAAGCCGACTTTAGGTTCGTGTTTATGATCTTATCCCACAGACCCTCATCAATGTCTACGAAAGGCCTCATTATGCCAAGGCCGGCGTTATTAACTACAACGTCAACTGAACCCCATTGCTTAACGGCCTCATCAATGAGAACCTTTGCGCCGTCGGCCGTGGCCACGTCTGACTTAACCATAATAGCCTCACCACCAACCCCCTTGATTAACTTCATGGTCTCCTCACCCTCCTCATCATGCCTCTTATAATTAACAACTACACGAAAGCCATCCCTAGCCAACCTAACGGCAATGCTCTACCAATGCCACGGCCTGAGCCTGAGACGACTGCAACCCTCTTAACCATACCAAAACATGCACACTGTAGGGGTGAATTAAGTATTACTCAAATCAGCCTAACCTATAAGTATATAGTTAATATATTGCAATATACATAGTTAAATAAGTTTGCCAATATATATATTATTATCATTCTCAATAATTCTAACCTTAACATTATTCCCAATGAGCATCTTCTCCATACGAGGATCGGCTATAACCGTAATAACCCTATCGTGTATTGCCGAATCCTTCAGGGGTAGAATAACGCCTAAGAACTCACCTTTAATTATCCCCCTACTAATTATCCTAACCTTAACATAGTCACCGACATTGTACGGCTTCGGCAATTTAGGGGCTTTATGTATGTTCAGTTCATTATTCATAGCCGTTAACCTAACACCCAATTCACCCTCCAGCTTCTTAATTCTCCCCCAGAATTCCTGCCAAGTCATTACCCTAATCCTGACCTTCCTACCCCTCTTATGAGGAACGTACTTCTGAATGAGCACTGGCGGTAATTCACCCCTGCCTAGCCCTAATTCCCTGGCCCACTTTATGACCTCGATAATATCATCATCATTAATACCAGGCAACCAGACCGGTGATGCAATCACGTTAATTCCAAGCTCAAGGGCCTTCACCACCAATTCCTTAACATGATCAATATCATACCAAGGCGCCCCACTTATCTTCTTGGCTAATCCAGGATTCAGCGTGTCTATGCTCAGGTTTATCCTGTCTAAGCCAGCCCTGGCTAACTCCCTGAGCTCATCTACGGTGAACATGTACAGTCGAGTTTGCATTGACACCATTGAAACACCGTCCATTGTTTTAATACCACGAACTAGATCCACGAGGTATGGATAAACACCTGGTTCACCCATGCCGTCAATATGAACCTCGATATCCCTAGTACCCTTGAACCTAACGACCTCCTCCAACGCCATTAATAACGCCTCAGGATCATCGATAAACTCAGCCCACCTATTCGTTGACCTAGGCCCTGCATTAACTGAGCAGTATATGCAGGATAGTGGGCATAATGTTGTTGGTCTAACCTCAATTATGTTTGTGCCCCTATCAACTATGCCAAAGGCCAGCGCACCAACCTGCGGCGTACCCCTATCTACCCTAATTATTTCTCTTTTCCTTTCAATCTCATTAATACTCCCCCTCCACATAACATCCCCCAATACAATCAGTGCTTACTAACCCCTATGATCTACCAAAATAGGGTTTTAAACTCAGAGGTTACATTTTTGTGCACGTAAAATGATTAGAATAAACACAGCGGTGATGGGAGTGGATATGCTTAAGATAAACGTGAAATCAGTGGCCATTTTACCGATTGAGTCCTTCGACACACTACTAAATAATAACGTTAGGATAAGCATAATGGACATACTCAGTAAGGGGCCCATGACAGTTACATCACTGGCCCAGGAAATGGGGATGCTTAAGGGTGTTGTTCATAGGCATGTAAAGGCCCTCGAGGACTTTGGCTGGATTAGACAGTTAAGTGATGACGAGGCTAGGGCCATTGGATTAAGTAGAGAGGCCAACAGGATCTATTATGTACCGACGGCCATGGTCTACCTGGGATTTAAACTTGAGGCTAATGAGCACGGTATGAAGATAATAATACCCACCAACTACGGTGCATTTATAGACGTCAGAGGCCGCAAATTCATTGTATTAACACCCACATTCTCTAACCATGATTGTAAAAATTCATGCCCATCTCACGAACTATGCCTCGACTGGATTAAGAGGGTTGGGAAGCAATTCCACATAAGTATTGACTATGATGATGCAAGCAGGGCATTAATGTACCTATATACGCAGTTAATACTTAAGGAGTTTAGGATAAACATGGTGAATAACGTGATAATGCTCGATAGCCCACGCCTAAACTCGATCTTCATAAAGCACTCGAATCTAGCCCTTTGAATATAACGAGGTAATTATTAAAGCCTGAGACCTCGCCCAACTCATACCACTTATTAAGTGATGGATAGTGCCGGGTAATTATTATGGAGTCAGTACCACTAATAAGCAGTACTATACTATCAGTATTGGTGAGAACCTCGGTCATAAAGCCGCACTTATTAAGGATGAGCCTCCATGCTTAATTACGAAATCATACGCACAATTACCCTGGGACTGTAGGACAAAGCCCTTCTCTACACCAAATATTTGAACTTCGTGATTAGCATCGGAATACAGCAATTTACCTGAAAGGTTTAATGCTCTCATAATCCTTAGTGCATGACCATCAGGTCTTACCTTACGGCTTCTTAATCTCATGAGCTTAATAATTATTAACAACGCCTCGTTAGACCTCACCTGCATTTCCGTATTTATACCTTCCTCATACCACGAGATGACTATGTCGCACTCCATATCGTTAATTACCACGTATAATCCCTCTATATAATCACCATTCGATATTAAGTACCTCCCATAAATAACTCCACTACATGGTAGGTGAAGAATGACCTTTGTACCGTATAATTGAACATCCTCGTTGTTAAAGCGGTAGGTATTACCCCTGGTTAATATTGATATGCCTTCCCTCGGTGTTACATATATCACTAAGCCTGCTTTATCGAAACTTACCCTAAAGTTTTTGGTAAATTCCTCGATATCGATGCCATAAATACTCATTTCACTTTAGCAACCAAGGGGATCCTTATTTAAATAACTTAAGTTAGTCAGGGTTGAGAATGCTAATAAGAATTACGTTTCTAGGAACTGGCGCGGGAACGCCGGGTAGGGATAGGTATTTACCAGCCATACTAATTGAAGATGGCTTAAGAAGAATACTGCTTGACGCTGGCGAGGGTGTTCAATATAGGCTTCTTGAGGTTGGCGTTAGTCCATTAAAGATAACGCATGTATTCATTACGCACTTGCATGGTGATCACGTATTTGGATTACCCGGGCTGCTGGCGACAATGGCCATGCTCGGTAGGAGGGAGGACCTAATAATAAGTGGTCCCACTGGAATTATCAACTTCCTAAGGAATAGTATGGAAATTGTTGGTGATCCACCGTTTCATGTGCGTATTTATGAGATTGAACCGCTAAGTGGCGTTAAGGACGTTATTAATGAGGAGAACTTCAGCTTACAATGCACATCGGCAAGACATACAGTACCTGACTGCGCCTATTCCCTTAATTGGAGAACCTACGTTGGTAAATTCAACCCAGGGAAGGCTAAGGAATTGGGCGTACCAGTGTCGCTTTGGAAGAGACTTCATATGGGTGAGACCGTGGTTCTCAATGATGGTAGGGTCGTAAGGCGGATGATGTGGTTGAGGTTAGAGGTAGCGGTTTGATTAAGATTGTATATACTGGTGATACGGCACCGGCAAATTCCATAATAGACATTGCCAGGGGGGCGCAAATGCTTATTCATGAATCAACATTCTCGGCAGTTGAGGATGAAACCTAGTATGGAGCCAGGGCCATTCCAGGTCGGTGGACGCGGCTAGGGTGGCTAGGGAGGCTGGTGTTGAGAGGCTAGTGCTAACGCACATTAGCAATAGGTATTCCGACCCAGGATTATTGGCTGCAGAGGCCTCTAAGGTATTTCCAAACGTCATAGCTGCCAGGGATTTAATGAGCCTAGTCATCACTTCATAGTAGGGGTTAGTGGTTGTTGGTATCATTAATGAATTGCCCCAATAAATCCGCTATCCTAATTAACTCATTAATTCCCAATTGCCTAATGCGGGTGTTTACGTCAATACCCACGTTAATTATGGTATTTACGGCTTCCGGCCCAAGGTACTTATTGAGGACCCACCTGAGGATCCTATTCCTATGCCTAAAGAGTAGGTTCGTCACCGACTCCAGTATCCTTATGTCACTGTAACAGGGCTCCCTCCTAGTCATCATCACTAACGTTGAATAGACCTCAGGGCTTGGATAAAAGGAGTCTGGTGGGTACGTGCTCAAGACGTTCACGGAGTAATTACATTGGGTGATTATGCTTAGCCTGCCATAATTATCACTACCAGGCCCACTGACGAGCCTATCGGCAACCTCGCGTTGTATCGTTAATAAGGCCATTGGGATTCTCTCCTTGATTATCCTAATTATTAATGGTGACGTTATTGAGTACGGCACATTGGAAATCAATACGTCAGTATTTGGCCATGGAATCCTCAAGGCATCACCTTGGATCACGGATACGTTACCCAAGCCACTTAACACACGCTCGGCAATCCTCACGAGCCTTCCATCAATCTCTATGGTAATTACCTGGGAAGCCACCCTGGCCAGGTAATACGTTAGTACACCAATCCCAGTACCCACCTCAAGAACCCTCGAACCACCTGGTACATGCTTGACAATGTCTCTTATGACTGTTGGGTCAACAACGAAGTGCTGGCTCAACCTCTTTATTGGCCTTAACCTATACTTAGTGATTAATCTCATTAGGTCATCCCTAGTCACAACGTCAATATCAGGCAGCATTACCCAAGCACTTTATGGAACAATGCTAAAAACCTTTTAAGTAGGGTCCTCACATCATTCAAGGTGTCGTCATTAATAGGGGTGGTTAATGTCGTAAATACGATACTTAATACCCCAAGGATTGGGTGGCTACAACGTGGGGTTCCCCAAGCCATCGCCGAGAGCGTTGGGGATCACGTACTGCTCACTAGCTATCTCGCATTGATACTATGCAATAGTGTGCATAAGGTAGATAGCGACATCAATGCCGATAAGTGCACGTCAATGGCGCTCATTCATGACGCCCACGAAGCCTTAATAGGCAATGTGAGTAATAGTGCCCGTTCATTAATTAGTAATTGGAGGGACATCGAGACTAGGCTATTCGATGAGCTTCAATTTCCCGAGGAATTACGTAATTACTTCCGTGAGTATAGGTATGGACTGAGCATTGAGGGTAGAATTGTGAATCTCTCGGATAAATTAGCGACACTAATTAGGGCATGCATTTACGCCGGGGCTGGTTATGACACGAAGGAACTAATTATCAATTATAAGGAATTAATTGAAAAGTTGCTGAGTGAGTTCACAGGCAATGTTGGGCAGGTCATTAGTAATATCGTTAAGCCAATCCTTTCATGGTGTGATGACCGTGCCATCACTCACACCCTCAGTAATGAGTCTCCTCAATGAACTCAACTTGCCACAACCAACCACGTAGATCGTAATACCACTCCTCTGGGCTATGCTTAATGCCCATGGATCGAGTAAGTCGTAAGTACCAGCCACCGTCCTTGACTTAAGCATGGCCATTAACTCCCCAATGCTCACCCTATCTAGCCTCTTGGCATTGGGGTCAACCCTCGGATCGCTCGTATAGACCGCGTCCACGTTTGCACAATCAATTAGCCTCCTAATACCTAGGGACTCACTCACGAGTAACGCCACTGTGGCTGTTGATTGGCCTGGTTGAAAACCACCCGTAATCACCAACCTACCTGTTGACCATGCCCTAAAGACCTCATCAATGCTGGTGGGTATTGGTAGGTAGGCTATGTCACTAAGGGCGGAGGCCAATAATTGGGCGTTTAACCTGCTGGCTGATATGCCGAGCATGTCCAGCAGTGACTCGTTTATACCCATTTTCCTACCAATATCTATGTACCTACGCGCTAAGGACCCGCCACCAGTTACTACAGCCATCTTATAGCCGTTCCTCCAAAAATCACGAATTAAGTCCACGTACTTAGGCAGTAAGTCCTCGCTATCAAATAAATGACCACTTAACTTAAGCGTGAATGGTCCCTGCATCATTCACTAAGTCGTTGGTTAGTGAATTCTTTAAGTTTTCTTAACTAGGTCGTTTATTGCCCTGGTAATGCCGTTGGATACGTAAACCGGCAAATCACCGAGGTTTAGGCTTGGCGTTCTGCCTTCGCATACGTACTGCAACTTCTCAAGACTTTTAGTAAGGAATTCCTTGATTAGGTCATAATGGTCAGCGCCTATTAGTGGCTGCATATACGAGTCCACTGAACAATCATTATCATACCACTCCTTAAAGAACTTGGCGGATGCAATTAACTTATTGAACGAGTCAATCGTTATTTCCTCATTATTAAGCATAATGACCACCTGTGTATTGAGTAGCTTCCTAATGACCTTAACCTTAACAAACCCTAGATCACAAGGCCTTTTCTGCTTAATGCACTCTGCAACTTCATTACTCACAGCAAGTATTTTCATTAATTCCCTATTCCTCTCATACTCACTCTTACATCTGCAGATCTGCTGCATGACCTTTACAAAGCGTGACCTATACTCCTCAGTCAATACCTCGATAACGTCGTAGCTACGCATTCCTAGGTTTAAAGCATTAATTATTTTTAAGGTATTCTCATTAACTAATACAGGCTTGGTTACTCTGCCTTGCCAATGGCCTTCCTAACGACCTTACCACCTGGCATTTGAAAAGCCCTATTATGACACCCCTCCTGCCCTTTGGCGCGAGCATCCATACCTTGATAGGCTTAAGCTTCATTACCTGACCGTCACAATCAACTTCATATTCTCTCTCCATGTAACTTGATAGTTCTGCCATCGTACTCTAGTTATTATTCTATCCTTAATAAATAATCATAGCCATAAACAATGCATAAATCAATATTTATAATGCTCTTTCTACACGGGTAATTACAAGAACAAAAACGTACAATACGCTATAGTTGCATACTAATAATTGCAGTTTTTACGATAATCACTGCGGCAGTAAATCAAGGTTTAAGCATTCACAAATATCATCGGAACACTATATGACCTAGGAAAGTTTTTATTATTGTGAAACCTGGTATTATTAAAATACTGATATAAGATGAGGGGTCCCAAGCACTGATGAGAGGATGAGACGCACGTTGGTGCATCGTGTTATGATAATAATTATAAACTGTAAGAATTACATCTTAATTAATGACCATTAGGGCCGTGATTTACGGCGTGGGCCCCATTGGTCAATTAATAGCTCGGGTTGCGTTCAGCAGAGGTTTCGATATAGTTGGCGCGATCGATATTGACCCGCAGAAGGTTGGTAAGGACCTCGGTGAGGCTATTGGACTTGGTAAAACCCTGGGCATCAGAATTGAGAGCAATGCCGACAAGGCCCTTAAGGATGCCAAACCTGATGTTGTCCTCCACTCAACGGGTAGCTTTTTCGATAGGATCTACCCACAGATAATGAAGGCAATTAGGGCCGGCGCCGACGTTGTGTCAACATGCGAAACACTGGCATGGCCCTGGTATAGGTACCCAGACCTCGCAGAGCTTGTTGATAATTATGCGAGAAGCCGTGACGTAACGGTACTTGGGGCTGGTGTTAATCCAGGTTTCGTATTTGATGCATTACCCGCTGTGTTATCCGTGACATTAACGAGACTTGATAAGATCACCGTGATTAGATCCCTAGATGCTTCAAAGAGGAGGTACTCCTTCCAGAAGAAGATTGGCTTGGGCATGATGCCGAGCCAATTCACGGATGCGTTGGGTAGGGGTGAGATAACGGCCCACGTAGGCTTCGCAGAGTCAGTACTGCTCCTGGCCAATATCACAGGACTTAAACTGGACAGGGTTGAGGAGGGGCAGGAGGCATTAATTGCGGAGAGAAATTACGAAACGCAGTACTTCAAGATCGAGCCTGGGCAGGTAAAGGGTGTCGTTGGTCATGGAAGCGGCTTCATCAATGGTAAGGAGGTTGTTAGGGTTGAGTTGAGGGCCTGCGTTGGCTGTGAGGACTTTGAGGAGGTTAGGCTTGAGGGTGACCCACCAATCACTTGGAGGAGTACCGGAACGCCTGGTGACCCAGCCACCGCAGCCGTGATTGTGAACCTAATACCAAGGGTCTTGAACGCAAGGCCGGGGTTAATCACACTCAAGGATTTAATTAACTACTCATACACGGCCTAGTCCTAAGGTATCACCTCTTTAACTTCTCAATACGTACCCTGGTATCCTTATACGCAGGTGTCTTGGTAATAGGATTCAACACGGCAGGGACTAAAGCATTTGCCAGAAGTTCTGGGTAATGGAAGGTCGTGAATAACACACCCCTTGGAACTCTAGCCGAAGCCTTAACCCTAGCCAGCACCTCACCAACCGGTGAGACTAACCTAACGATCTCACCATCCTCAACACCCTCAACCCTCATATCCTCGGGATTCACCTCAACAATAGGTCCCCTCCAAATGACCTTAAGTACTGGCGACCTCGACGTCATGGTTGCGGTATGGTACTGTGCCCTCTCCCTACCAATAATTAATGAATACGGGTAAAGCCTCTCCATAACCACGTCAAGGCCTCTCCAACCAATTACCCTAAACCTAGCCCTACCTCTTGGGAACCCATCGGCATATAGTATTGGAGTACCTGGACTAGACCCACCCGGCACTGGCCATTGAAGCCCACCCTCGCGCTCAAGTCTCTCATGACCTAAACCACTAAATACCGGTGCTACCCTCGCCATCTCCTTCATTATGTCAGAGCTATCCCTAAAGCCCATGTCATAACCAAGCCTCCTAGCCAACTCAATAAAAACCCACCAATCAGGCTTTGCATCACCTGGCGGATCAACAACCTTCCTCGTTAATTGCAACCTCCTCTCCGTATTCGTGAATGTACCGTAATCCTCAAGGGCCGCAGACGCCGCTGGCAATACCACATCAGCGTACTCGGCAGTCTCAGTCATGAAGATGTCCTGAACAACCAAGAACTCTAACCTACTCAACGCCTCAGCGACGGCCTTACTGTCTGGGTGCGACCTAACGCTATTCTCACCAACTATATAGAGCATCTTTATCAAGCCCCTCTTAGCCATATCAATCATTTCTGTACTCCTAAAACCAACAAAGGACGGCAATCTACATCTCCAAACCTCCTCAAAGCGCCTCCTAACCTCCGGATCCATCAACGATTGATAGCCAGGCAACCTACCTGGTGCGCACCCAACATCGGCTCCTCCCTGAACGTTATTCTGGCCCCTAAGTGGCATAAGGCCTGTGCCTGGCTTACCAACGTTGCCCGTTAGCAATGCCAGATTTATCAGCGCTGATACGTTCTCCGTACCATTCTCATGCTCAGTAATGCCGAGGGTCCACATAATCATTGACGGCTTCTCAAGCGCATAAAGCCTAGCAACCTCCTTAATAACGTCCTTAGGTATTCCGGTCACATTCTCAGCAAATTCGAGGGTAAATGCGCCAAGACTCCTTACCCAATCCTCGAAGCCCTCAGTATACTTATCAATGAAGCCCTTATCATACCAACCCATGTCAATTATGTACCTGGCCATTGCGGAGAATAGTACGACATCCGTACCAGGCTAATGAGGAGCTCATACTCGGCGTACCTTGCTAACTCGGTATGTATTGGGTTAACGATTATTAAGTGGGCACCCTGCTTAGCAGCCCTCTTGACGTAGGCCGCGATGACCGGGTGTGTTTCATTCATGTTGGAGCCAACCACGATTATTGTTCTTGAGTTCAGCACGTCCCTAATTGGGTTGGTCGCGGCGCCAAAACCAAGTTGTGCGGCTAGCGACCATGCTGAGGGTTCATGGCATAGTGTTGCTGATTGATCAATACTGTCAGTACCAATGGCGCACCTCATGAACTTCTGGAATGCGTAAATGCTCTCGTTGGTACTCCTGTCACTCATTATACCGCCAATCGCGGCTGGTCCATACTTGTTGAGGATCTCCCTAATCTTACTAGCTATTAGGTCTAGGGCCTCATCCCACGTGGCCTCCCTAAATACCTCATGAATAGGCCTACCGTTGAGTGGACCCTTAGGAACATTGGGTCTTCTGATTAATGGTTTGGTAAGTCTCTCAGGGCTATTAACGTAGTGATACCCGAACTTACCCTTAACACAGAGCTTACCTTCATTTGCAGGCCCGTAAGCGCCCCTAGCCCAGATAACCCTGCCATCCTTAACCCCATACTCGACTTGACAACCAGTGCCGCAGTATGGACATGTGGTCTCAACAACCTTATCAGCAGGTACCCAACCCTTCTCCATCAAAGCACCAGTTGGGCATGCATCAACACACGCGCCGCAACTAACACAGCTTGACATACCCATTGAAGTATCGAGGTCAAAGCCAACCCTGGTGCCTGAGCCCCTACCTATTACCGCGATGACATCGTTATTCTGATCAATACCACAGGCAATCACGCATTTCCTACACATTACACAGGCGGATGGATTAAATATTATTGCTGGGTGCGTATCATCAACCTTAACGTCAGGCATCACTGGCGCTGGTTCAAGGCCGTACTTAACCGCGTACTCACACACCCTACACCTCATTTGCTCCTCCTTACTCCTGTGGGTATGATTCTTCAGTAAGAGCCTTAGTAAGGTCTTCCTGGCCTCAGTAACTCTCGCACTCTCGGTCTCGATCTTCATACCCTCCGATACCTTGGTTATGCATGACGGCATCAACCTACCATTAACCTCAACAACGCATATCCTGCAGGAACCATTTGCGAAGCCCTCGTAGTAGCACAGTGTCGGTATTTCAATGCCATGCCTCCTGACCAGGTTTAGTATTGTCTCTTCCTCGAGGGCCTCAACCTCCTTACCGTTTAGGACCACCTTGACCATACCCATCACCTGAAATGAACGCCAGCCCTACAGACGCCCCTTACGTGCTCCTCAAACTCATCCCTAAACTGAGTAAGTGCATCAAGAAACACCTTGCCGGCAGACATGCCGAGGCCGCAGAGTGAGGTCTCCATCATAGTCCTCGCCACCGACTCAGCCACTTAAGGTCTTCCTCACTCGCCTTACCTGCACTAATCCTCTCAAGGACCTCAACCAACTCCTTAGTACCCAACCTACATGGCTCACACCTACCGCATGACTCATGGGAGAAGAACCTCTCAACCTCAAGCATTACGTCGACAATACACCTATTGTTGGATAAGGCAATAATTACTCCAGGACCGAGGAAAACCCCGAGCTTCCTCGTATCCTCAGGCGTAAGCCTTACCCTAATCTTTGATGAGTGGACAAGGCCTGAGGAAACCCCACCAACAAAGGCGGCCTTAACATTCTCCTCCTTAGTCCCTGCCTTCGCCAATAACTCGTTGAGACTTACTGTCAATCTCTCCTTGTAAAGGCCTGGCTTATCCACATCGCCTGTGACGCAGAAGTACTTCTCAATAGTTATCTCCTTACCCTCGTAATAATTGCCCAGGAGCACGGGCACCGCTGCGATAACCTCTACATTAATTACTGCGGTGGCTTACCGAATAGGCCGGCCTCCGTTGGGTCAGGAGGCCTTAATCTAGGCTCGCCCCTATTTCCCTCGAGTGAGTTTATCAATGCCGTTTCCTCACCAACTATGTAGGGAGAACCAACAAGCGAGACTGTAATGGGAGGTAACCTATTAAGTAAGCCACTACTCTCTAGGAATGGCTTTAACTCATTGAGTGCCTTATCAAGCATCATCTTAGCATTCCTAAATCTCTCATTAACTGCTATGATTACCTCATCAACATTAAGGGCGAGCGAAAGCAGTAATGCACCCTCGAGCAATTGATGAGTATTCCTCTCCATTATAAGCTATCCTTAAAACCGCCAGGTTCACCCTCATGACCATTAACAACCAGGTACTTAGGCCTATTGGCACTACTTGCCAAAGCCTTAAACCTACTTAGGGCACCACCGCCAAGTAGACCAACCTTAACGAGTAATTCAAGTATGAAGAGCTTATTATCTTCATTAAGGAATTTCTCAAAGTACTTATAGCCACCCCTCGCTATGTACTTATCGAGGGGTTCGTATTGAGATTGAACGTAATCAATCCTTGATTCCTCGATTTCTCTGAACTCACCATTAATGAACGTGTAATACTTATCACCCATCCTAACCACTGGACCTTATCGCAATAACCAAGGCAGTAAGTAATGGAGTATTTAATGCCACGCCTCTCCAACTCTTTAGTGACCTCCCTGGCGCCCTTCAATAGGCATGGAAGGCCCATGCATACCTGGACCTCTGAGTAATCATGAAAGTAGAATGTTGATAACGTCTTAACTGTTGATAGGGGTAGGCCATACTTATCGGCTATTTTCTTAAGCTCATCATCGGATGTAATTTTCCTTTCAATTATCTCCTTACTTGCCTCATGTAGTCTTGCCCTATAATCCATGTTGGAAAAGCACGTTAAGGATTTAAAGGTATTTCGGGCCGTAATGTGTAGTGGGTTATTAGGCTTAGTTATTTTGAGTAATTGGGTGTTAAATGCTGGGTTCATGGGTTATTAATGATATGGTCAGGATAGTTAGGATCAATAATTATGCAGATCTCAATAAGGTACTCATTGATTTAAGACCGGGCGAGTGCGCATTATTACTTACTAAGCAGTTTGATGAATCGTTAAGGTACGTGGATGGCGTTGCACGGTATTACTGAGGAGCATTAGGGATAAAACCGAGGTGGACTACCTACTCGCCGCCGGTAACAAGGTCCTATGCATATCCATGGATGGATTCGGCCTACTAAGTGAATACGCATTGTCAAGGCTTAAATACGTAATAATAACACGCCAACCTTCAGAAGCAGATACCAAACTCTTCAAGATACTATTAAACATAACTCAATAAACTTACTTATTACCGAGCCATACCCTCTTCACCGTACCTACTCTGTCAAAGTCCTTATCCTCACTTACGATTATGTTAATCCCATTATTTAGCATCACTGCCACGTGAATGGCATCAGACGGCTTTAACACACCTATGTACTTCTTGGCGGTTTCGTACTCATTTAAACCAATGCTAACAATTTTTACGTAGGGTAGTACTACATTGTCAAGAAATCTTATGGTATCCTCATACCTGATACCATACTTCTTTCTCGAAATATAGATAACCTCATCAAGCACCAAGGCGTCGGTATACAGCGTATTCCTCCTCATGAGGAGGTTCCTAAAGAATTTAACAATACTTTCCTCGCCTGCATTTAAGTATATAAGCACGTTGGCGTCTAAAAACATCATATACCTCACTCAAACTCGTCCTCCAGGCTTAAACCACCGAGCTCGCCTAGCTTTGGCTTAACACGTACATATTTTTTTAATAGTTTCCAGATGCTCCTTAATTTTTCTATCAAATTCATTAATATCTTCATTAGGTGCTAACCTAATTATTATCTCACTATCCTTAACCTTAATCATTAACTCATCCCCATCCCTAATACCTAAAGTCTCTCTAATGGCCTTTGGTATCGTAATACGGCCTCTCCTCACCCTAACTCGATACTCAGGTGTCTCACTCATAGACCTCCTTAATTTATACCGATACACCTATATATTAAATCTTAATCCATAATCATTGCCTTAATTCATGATCCATGTCAACTCTATACATGGAATTCTCAGCCATGGCCCCCTGTGGCAGTTTGTAGGTGAATTATGATTAATGTACTTGACCGTGGCCGCCGTGGTTGACCTAGTCCTGGGTTTAATATTACTTATTTAAAAATACGAGTACTTAATGCGTTATTCTAAGCGATAATCATTAATCATTTCAGTTAACGCTTATATTCTGGGAATACTCGCCATATCCGTGTTAAGTGAGGTAATGGGTAAATGGGGTATTAAGGAATTCGATGTGATTCGTATATACCTTAAGGATGGCACAACATTGGATGGCGTAGTACTGCCCAGACCTGGTGTTGGTGATCCCAATGTATTGATTCTGAAACTTGATAATGGATATAACGTGGGCATCCACGTTAGTAATATCGAGAAGACGGAGGTTAAGGGCCATGTCGAGTCGAGGAGTTCTGTATCTATTCCGGTTGGTCAGTTCGTTAAGGCCGAGTCCACGGGCTTGCCTAGGGTTAGGCTCGTGGCTACTGGCGGCACAATAATGTCTAAGGTGGATTACAGGACTGGCGCCGTGTATCCAAGCTTTAGCCTTGAGGACCTATACGCCATGTACCCAGAGGTCAGGGGCATAGCGGATATTGAGCTCTTAAACCTGATGGCCATATTTAGTGAGGACATGACGCCGGGAAGGTGGGCCGAAATTGCTGAGGCTGCTTACAGGGCATTCCTCGACGGTGTTTCAGGGGTTGTCGTGCTTCACGGCACGGACACCATGCATTACACAGCCGCTGCGTTATCCTTCGCCATCAGGAACCCCCCAGGCCCAATAGCCCTTGTTGGCTCACAGAGGAGTAGTGATAGGCCGTCCAGTGACGCCTTCGAAAATATGTTGGCTGCGGTTCTCGTCAGCGCCAGGGCGCCATTTGCAGGCTCCTACGTGGTGATGCATGCATCGACCAATGACGGGTTAATAGCGGTTCATAGAGGGACTAGGGTTAGGAAGATGCACACGTCTAGGAGGGACACGTTCATAAGCATTAATGATAGGCCCGTGGCTACGTAGACATCAATAAACTCGAAATAATACTGAACACGAACAACTACATCCCCAGGTCTAGGGTGGAGGATACCATATTAATGAATAAGTTTGATGAGAAGACAGCCCTAATCAAGTTCTACCCAGGCATGGACCCTGAGATGCTGCACTTCCTAATTGACAGGGACTATCACGGCATTGTTATTGAGGGCACGGGATTCGGCCACGTTAGGGAGGAGCTGCTCGACCCAATAAAGAGGGCTATCGACAGCGGCATACCTGTGGTGATCACGAGCCAGACAATATTTGGTAGGGTTAACCTCAACGTTTATAGGAGGGGCGTGGAATTACTTAGGCTTGGTGTTATACCCGCGGAGGACATGATACCGGAGGTCGCCTTCGTGAAACTCTCCTGGGTATTAGGGCAGACCAGGGATATGAATGAGGTAAGGAGGTTGATGCTAACGCCAATAGCTGGTGAACTAAACCCAAGGAGTGATGTGGGCACGTACATACTGGGTCCCGAATTGCCCAGGAAGTGACCTCATGATGAACACTTCGGTGGATGACCAATGATTGAAATCACCCTCGCTGACCTTACTCAATCCTAATTTCAAGTCGACCCACTGGGATTATTGCCCAATCTCTTGTAAGCATTAGTTTGTAGGCCAGCGCCTTAACTCCATGATTAAGGGCATACTTAAGGGATTCCGCGAACTTGGGATCGAGTGATGCATTGGGCATGAATAGCCTCGCCCTAGATCTGAAGACTAGAAATAATACGTAGGCCTCGTAACCAAGCTCCGCAGCCCTAGCCAATTCAAGCATGTGCCTTGCACCTCGTGACGTGGGTGCATCTGGGAATTTAGCGATTTCATTTTCCTCAAGGGTTACGCCCTTAACCTCAACAAAGGCGTAACCACCACTGGGCGATTTAAGTAATAGGTCAAACCTACCATTGCCGAAGCCGGGTTCCTTCCTAATAACCTCATAACCATTCAATACGTACCCATTATTAATCAGCCAGGCTGCAATGTCGTTATGTATCGCAGAATTAACCAGAACCAATTCATCACCTAGGTCAACGGCCACCAGGTAAAACCTGGTCTTGCCCGTGGACTTCGAATACGCAAAGAACCTCATGCCAGGTCTTAATAGTTCCATCAATCTACCAGGGTCATGAATATGTATGAACTCCTCCTTACCATTAATAATGCCGATACCAACGAACCTATTTAATCTCTTAACAAAAATTCCGTCAATATCCGGTCTCCTAATAATAAAATTACTCATTACTGGTTATGTAAGTTCGCGGTTTAAATCACCTTATATTTAACATTAGGGGAGTTAATCATGAGGCTTATCCACAGACTTCACATACCTTCTAAGGAGAACCAACGCCACTATTACTGGTGGTATTAGCACAATGAATGTATTCCTAATTCCTATTATGTCGCTATGTAGCCCGTTATTGTCGGTGTTATTATGCCAATGAGCATCATGAACGAGAAGAATAGGCTATTTGCGGCATTCCTATACTGCGGCTTAAAGGCCCTCGATATGGATACCACGGAGAGAGGGTAAGTGGTACCGTGTGGTATACCCAGTATTAGTAAAGCCACGGCGTAAATCAATGGATTATTCGTAAGCACAATCAGTAATATGCCGGCCACGGTCATGGTCACGGCACTGGCCATGTACGGCCACAACCTCTCTGCAGGCCTAATTGATAGGTATAGTCTGCCTAGGAAAGATGTAACGAAGAATAGTGAGAAGAGTATCTCAACCATTGAATAACTGATGCCAAAGGAGTCCCTGGCGTAGATACCGCCGAATGCCATTAGGAAGGAGAAGACAACGTTGTAGGTGGCTATATTTAGGACCGCCGCTATGAAGCCTGGGTTTGATATTACCGTAGATGTGCTCACTGCGGCGATATCCTCAGCGCTCTCCTCAGGGAATCTAACGAATGGGGCTATTGTAAGGGCCAGTAGTGGAAATACCGTGAAGAATAGGAAGGATTCCCTAAGCCCGTAGTACTTCAGTATCAACGACTCAATGGCTGGGCCCAGGATTAGCTGATACTCAGAGACAACGTGTATATGTTGAGCAATCTCTCCCTGGCCCTCCTGTCCGGTAATAGACTTGCTGATGTTATTACATTGGGCATTAGAAAGCCTAAGATGAAACCAGCTACGGCAGATAGTATCCATATTGTGAGTGGTGATGACGACCAAAATAGTGGAAATACAATGGCGTAAAGAGCTGACGATGCTATGAAGATGGTCCTCCTACGACATGCCCTCAACCTTGAATTTAACATTCCACTACTCAGGAAGGTCATTAATGAGGTTAGCTGATAACACGCCAACCAGTGTATTACTAAAGTGGAAGTTATACCTGGCGATCAGTGGTATTGTCGTCATTAGCATGTTGTTTGATGCCCTAATGGCTATGGTGAGTGGCACTATTATTGATATTGCCTGTATAAGGCCCAGGTACTGCCCCCTCGTCATTTCCCACCACCGTACCTTTTAACGACCTCTACGAACTCCCTATAATCACCTGGGCTATAAATACCATACCTCACCCTGGTAAGTATGTTCCTTATGAAATCCCTCGGCAACCTAATCGGTAGTTTATTAGCCACATAATCAATAGCATCGCTAAGGTTCCTTCTGGCTATTTCAATTCCAGCCTTATAAACATCGATGAAGTACTGAGGATTACCATTAATTTGAGCACCACATGCACCAGGCGCACCAACGAGGTCTTCCAGAAATTCACCAACATGCTCAAGAACCCCAAGATTAAGAACAGCACTTTGGGCACTGCCCATATTTAGGAGGTTAAGAACTGAGGGCCAGTCATCGGCATAGATAAGTTCAGCCTTAAGCCAACCTTATCCAACAATGCCCTAATAAGCACATCAGCTGCACTACCACGTCTCCAAACGGCGATCCTAGGGCCCCTCAATTCAGGATACACAAACATTAATTGCTTAACCGTCACCACATCAATCCTTAAACCACTCCTTATTAGCGACGTTAATGAATCAGCAATTGCGTATGCGCAGGCTCATCACTACCCTTACCGAATACTAGGTCGAGGTCCCTATATTCCCTAGTAGCTAGTATTAGTGGGTATGAGACTGGGCCTGGCGCAGCCACTATTTTCATAATCGATATCGACAAAGATATCTAATTTATAAAACCTACCCGCAGGTTCTAATTTCATTATTCCTTACCTAACCCTAATTATGAATTCCGTTTAAAGTGCATGGGCGAATAATAGCGTTATTACTAATACTAAGGTTAGTAGCAGTGCGCCCATTGTCAGGTAATCCCTTGGCCTGTAGTTCCCTGGATTATAAACGAGGAGGTTTGCTGGATGACTGAAGGGTGTTAGGAATGTGGTTGTTGATGCCATGGCGACCACAGTTACGGCTAATAATGGGTTTGGGTATGTGAGGGCTATGGGCGTCATTATTGTTGCTGCGCTTACATTATTTACGAAGTTCGCAATGAGCGCGGTTATCAGGAATAAGACAATAAGCGATTTAGGGAGTATACCGGCTATTACTGTTGACAATCCACTGCTGCTCATTGCATAGCCCAGGGATAGGAATGAGGCTATGAATATGAGGACTGACCAATCAACATATTGGTAAATCCTCCTATAATTAACCGCGCCACTAAGCATGAGCGCAATTACCCCCGTGAGAAATGCCAGGGCAATGTTTACCCCCATTAATGACGCTATTGTTGCCCCTGCTAATACGGCAATTGATACCACACCCTTCCTAACATCAAAGAGCTTAGCACCCCTAGTCCTGAGCGGTACCAAGCCGTAATCACTCATGAACCTCGCAATACTCTCCTCACTACCCATTAGGAGAAGTGCATCGCCAGGTCTGAGCACCACATGTGAAATTCTACCGTATATTCTCCTATCCCCTGCGGAGATCCCCACGATCCTAACGCCGTACTTATTCAGCACGTCTAGATCTGATATCGTATAGTTAATGAGGGTTGATGCGCTCGTTATTAACGCCTCGATAACCTCCTTACCCTCAATCTGCGCGGACTGGGGTGCCAGGGTTAATCCCTTTATTGATGATATTATTGGTAACTTATCCACGGGTACCTCCATTATTAATGTTGCCCCGCCATGAATTCTACCTGACCTGGAGAGCCTTCTCGGTAATACTGACCTTATCTTAACGCCATACTCCCTCTCAACCTCACGCCTAGTCTTACCAATTAATTCACAATCCTCACTAACCTGGCCTCCACTACGTATTCGCCAATCTTTAAATCATCAACACTCGTGACCACACTCTCCCTATTTGGCAGTAATAGGTATATGAGTAGTAGTGTGGGTATGCTCGTAAAGACTATTACCAAGCCTATACTTAGAAATTGAAACACAGGCAAATACCTACCAAACCTCTCATACCAAAGCTGGTCAATTATTAAATTCGTGCTTGTACCAAATATTGTGTACCTACCACCAATGATCGCGGCGTAAGAGAGGGGTAGTAAGTACTTGGACAACTTCTTGTTGTGGCTCCTCGACACCGCGTACATGAACGGTATGAATATCGAGACCAACGCCACATCGCTCATGAAGCCTGATAGTAACGAAACTATCAACATAACTATAACCAGGAGCACATACTCATTCCCAAACACCTTATCCAGCTCCTCGGCTAGCTTATCGAGAAACCCCGACTCCTCCAGGGCCTTACTAATCACCATGACACTGCCGAGAACCACAACTGTGGTAGAACCAATGAATGCTAGGGCCTTCTCAGCTGATGATGCCACCGATGATTAGTAGGACCATGACTATGAGACCGACAACATCATACCTAACAATGCGTATCAATAATAGTGTTATTGCTAGTACGAGTATTGCTAATACGTAATACTCCATAATGAGGGACCTATCATTAATTTAAGGAATGATTAAGGGAGGATTTAAGCAGTGGGTTTGTTAAATCCCGTGGGTTAGATAGTCAATTCTGCCGCCATCAGCCACGATTGTCTGCCCAGTGATATACCTAGCCCTATCACTGGCTAGGAAGAGCACTACGTTGGCTATGTCCTCAGGCACGCCAGTAGTGCTCAGCATAGTCCTAGACCTAACCAGGGCCTTCGTCTTCTCAACCTCCTCCGGCGTCCTATTGGCCGTGGTCATGTCAGTCTCAACCCACCCGGCGCGACCGCGTTGACCCTAATACCGTACCTCCCAAGCTCAAATGCCATGCGCTTCGTGAGTATTATCACGGCAGCCTTCGTTATTGCGTAGTACGTCGTACCCTCAAAGGCCGTGCCTATGCCCGCGTTCGACGCTATGTTTATTACAACACCCCTAGTCCTCTTCAACTGCGGCAGAAATTCAAGGGTCATGTATATAATGCCCTTGACGTTGACGCCCATCATCCTATCAAACAACTCCTCATTATAGGACTCAAACGGCATTAAATACATAACGCCAGCGTTGTTGATGAGTACATTAACGTCACCAAGCCTATTACTAACGATTTCCGCAGCCCTCCTAACCTCATCCCTAATGGCCACATCACACTTAATAGTCAATATGCCCATCCTCTCGAGTTCCCTGGCTTATCATCACTCCTGGCGTAGGTCACGGCAACCCTAGCACCCTCCCTTAGGAATGCCTCGGCAATAGCCTACCTATACCTCGGGTACCACCCGTGACCACGACCACCTTATTACTGAACTCACCCATACGAGCATAAGCATCGCCCAAGTGCTTATAAGGATTAAATCAACCATGTAATAATAAATGGAGTTCCTAGCACCGCTTAACTCGGTTAATGTTGGAGGTAGATTATTAAGCAACGCCAAGGTCTCAATAAGTGATAAGTACGTATTCATAATAGGCATTGGGCCAGACGGCAGTTATGAGGAGAGGTTACTGGAGATTAATAGTGATGAAGCCAAGCAAATAATTAGTAGCAATAAGGACTACTTTAGCGAACTTCTCGATATACTTGACGAACTCATCATTAATATTGGGCGTGAGGTCAACTTCAACATTAATGCGAAGAGCGTCGAGGCCGGGGACCCAATTCAATACCTGGTGAAAAGGCTCAATAATCATGATGAGTATCTCAAACTCGTCGGCGATGGGTGGAGGAGGATCCTCGACTCCGTGAGACTCGGTAAGGTGAGTATCAGCCTTTCGGGTGGTGATAGGATTTACGTAACGCACAGTGGTAATAACGTAACACTTAACCTGGTGGCGGAGCATAGAGGGTGGTATTATTGAGGTCATAACCTATACCGAGGGTAAGGTAACGGGGATCGTCAGGGTTAGGGTTGGTGAGGACGTAGTTGTTAAGGTCGACATTAGATCCCCATCATCCCTAATAATACTGTCCCAGGCAAGAGATTCTGATAGGCTGGGCGGTCCATTCATTAACCTAATGCCTAGGGTTAGGGATCACGTCATTAAGTACGTTAATGAAATATTGGGCGTGATGAGGAGGTACGGAGCGATTCAGTGATTTCCCCATAAAGTAATGCTTAAAGCCCCATTTTAATGGGTATGTAGCCGTGACGAGCGAGCAGGCGGAGATCCTGGGCCTTAGGAGGAGCGCTGAGATTAAGGGTAAGTACGTAGACCTAGTGGTTTATGCGGCCAAGAGCGATAGGAGGATCTTCCTCAGCGGTGTTGTTAAATGCCCATTCACCGGCAAGGAGTTTAAGCTGTATGTTACGCCTCACACCGACCAGGTTAGGCTAGGTTTTATCCAGCATTTCAGTGGCTTTAATGAGCATATAGTCAGGACTAAGGAGTATGGGCAGTGGCTCGTTGTTAGGGTTGAGCCGTACTCAAGGAATTCATTCCATAGGAGGAGGTACTTCGTATGTGTGAAATGTGGTTATAAATCCACGAGACTCATTGATACACTACTTCACTTAATTACAGTTCACGGCTTCCTAACAAAACTCCCATAACAACACTTAATAACCAAGCAATAAATGCCCAAGCTAATGAGCATTCTTTCTGGTAGGATTCAGGAGTTGATTGATAGGTACGCTAAGATTTACATGGAGAGGACGGGAAGGTCCAGGGAGTTATTCGAAAGAGCCAGGAAGGTACTTCCTGGAGGAACCACATACCAAATAAGGTACTTCACGCCGTATCCAATATACGTAACGAGAGCCAGCGGCGTCAAGGTTTGGGATGCTGATGGTAATGAGTACGTGGATTACTGGATGGGCCATGGAACTCACATACTCGGTCATTCGCCGGACTTCGTTGTCAAGGCCGTTAATGAGGCCGCCTACGGAGGCACGCATTTGGGATACCCAAACACCCTGGAGGTTGAGTATGCGGAGTTATTGACTAAGGTTATACCCAATGTCGAGATGGTTAGGTTCTCGAACAGTGGTACTGAGGCCAACATGTACGCCGTTAGGCTCGCAAGGGCGTACACGGGGCGTAGGTACGTGATTAAGATGGAGGGTGGATGGCACGGTGGCTATGACGGCTTGCATGTTGGTGTCAACCCACCGTTTGAGGGTCCCGAGAGCCTTGGGCTTCCTCCCGAGCACATCAAGTACACGCTCGTGGTCCCATTCAACGACCTAGACGCACTTGAGAAGGCTTTGAGGGGCTTTGACGTGGCTGCGGTGATCATGGAGCCCGTGCTCGGCTCAGGCGGTTGCATAGAGCCCCAGCCCGGCTATTTAAAGAGTGTTAGGGAACTCGTGGATAGGTATGGGGCCCTACTAATATTTGACGAGGTTATCACAGGCTTCAGGCTAGCGCTCGGTGGTGGTCAGGAACTCTTCAATGTCAGGGCTGACATAGTGACGCTGGGGAAGATAGTCGGTGGTGGTTATCCAGGGGCCGGCGCCATTGCCTCGAGGTCAGAAATAATGGAACTGCTCAACCAGGTCAAGAAACCGAGCGCTAGGGCTAGGAGCTTTCACGGAGGTACATTCACGGGCAATAGGATAACGCTCACTGCAGGTTATGCATTGATTAGTTACCTGAACCATCACAGGGCACTCTATGAAAACTTCAACAACCTCTGGAATTGGGTGCGTGGGGAAATGGATAAGGCTTGTGAAGAGTACGGCAGGATCTGCTGGGTGACGGGCGTCGGTAGCATGCTCGGCATTCACTTCACGAGGAATAGGCCGATAAATGCCAGGATAGCGTACATTGATAGGATTGATGACGGTCTATACAGCCTACTGCACCTATACATGAGGACTAGGGGCATTCTATACATGACTGAGCACACGGCTCACCTATTGCCTTCAATGATACACACTGGAGACCACGCAAGGGCATTGATGGAGGAATTTAAGAATTTATTAAGTGAGGTGATACGTAAATGATACCTAACTTAGTATTATCAATAGGCCATACCGCAGTAAAGCCTAGTTATTACTGCCATTGCATGAACCAGAGGCATTACTATTCACGCAATTAATAGCCTTGGCAAGTCGAGCCCTGGTAGCACCCAGGTATAACTGTGCCTTAGCCATGGCCCAATCAAGTGATTTTCCTATCATAATACCTGCCTTAATTAATAAAACACGGACAATGCGTAGCGCCCTCGTTAATAAGACCCTTGATTTATTAATAATGTTATTAATGGTATTATTAATCATGAGTTTAACATTGTTAGTATTTCCATTAAACCCAATGCCGCTCATTGGCTTTGAACCAACCATTAATGGGGTTGGTTGCCTACCCAGGTATAAAGCCTTTAGTTCATTTTCGGCCTCCTCAAACCTCTCAAGCCCAATTAGTACGGCTAGCTTGGCCAGCCTATACCTCTCATTACCTGGGTCCAACTCCAGCGCCCTCTCAATCTCAGGCAGAGCCTCCTCAAAGCGGCCCAGCTTTAGAAGGGCGATACCACGTGAGTAATGCCTCCTCGCCTCATTAAGTCCCTGCCCATTACCCTGAGCTGTACCGTAGGTCTCTTTCTGTTCCACGTTTATTATTCAATCCTGGAACTTATAAATCTTTGCCATGGTAATTAGCCAAATAAAGAAATTGAGAAACCAATTTGAAACCAGTGAAATACGAAATTCACGACCAATACCTAGCCAATTCATCAGCGTAATTACCGGGAAGAACCTCCTCATGTTGGCCAACGACCTCTCATGAGCCTCCCTGTCATATGACGAAACAGCGTCTGAGATTATTACGGGCATGAAGCCCAGGGCGTAGGCATGCCTAGCGCTGGTCTCCACACCTATGTCCGTGGCAATACCCGTGAAAACAACCGTGTACCTCCCCGAATTCCTGAGTAGTAACTCCACGTTTGTCCCGACAAAGAGGGACCAAGTATTCTTGTTAATGACCACGTCATTGGGCTGCGGCTGAACTATCAACTCCATCTCCTCAGGCCTGAAGCCACCCCTCCACTGCATTATCTTAGCCGTAACAGGCTCAAAGCCCCTTGGGAAAGGCGTTATCTTCGTGAAGATTATTGGCACATTAACCCGCCTAGCCGCATTAATCGCCGTGTCCAAGGCCCTCTGGAACTCATCCCTATTAAATATGCCGTTGAATAATGCCCTGTGCACATCCCAAACCACCAGTACGGAATTACTTGGTTTTAGAACTTCCTTAAGTACGTCAGGGCTAACCATACGGCACTACATGGCAATCAACAGGTTTTAAACATTGCTCTCAAGGCATCATACATAGTAAGTTTAATTTAACCTAAGTCCCCAGCACTAATGGGCCACTAGGCGCATGAGCTTGATTGAGTGCATCGTTGTTAATGCATTAAGGAGACTTGGCAAGATAAACCTTGATAGATTAGCTAAGATAGTCTTTCTAATCGATAAACTAGGTGAGTACGAAGCATTCAA
Organism: Vulcanisaeta sp. JCM 16159; assembly: GCF_001316265.1. GTDB lineage: Archaea > Thermoproteota > Thermoprotei > Thermoproteales > Thermocladiaceae > Vulcanisaeta. Next base: position 219,339 of record NZ_BBDN01000004.1, read on the forward strand.
CTGGGACTACATTGACCTAGTCTTAACGAGTACGGAGTTCATAAACACCATAGAAAAATTAACAAGAGATGGGGTTGTAAAACTCATAGGCAACTTCATAATCCCCCTAAACAATGATTACGACCCAGGATGCGGCTGGCTTGAAAACACCGTTAATACAACCATCAATTACGTAGTGAACAGGTACGGCGGATTAACCGATAATGAACTAGATGATGTAATTGAGTCAATAATGGAGGGTGTGTATTAATGACGCTCGTACTGGGTATCGAATCCACGGCCCACACCTTCGGTGTTGGGATAGCCAGCGAGGACGGAGTACTCATAAATATTAATGACACATACACACCACCACAGGGCGTGGGAATACACCCGAGAGTTGCTGCCGACCACCACGTCGCAGTAGGCCCAAGACTACTCAGCGAAGCGCTGAAGAAGCTCGGCATTGGCATTAGGGACGTCGATGCCGTGGCCTTCTCCATGGGCCCAGGACTAGGCCCAGCCTTAGGGTCGGTGCTACCCTGGCGAGGGCAATAGCCATTAAGTTCGGCAAACCACTGGTGCCCGTTCACCACGGCATCGCACATGTCGAGGTAGCCAGGTGGTCCGCAAAACTCAGGGACCCGCTGGTCCTACTCGTGTCCGGCGGGCACACAATGGTCATTGCACACTCTGGGAGGACTTACGGGGTTTTTGGCGAGACGATAGACATGGCCGTGGGCAATGCCCTAGATTACTTCGCGAGGAGTGTTGGTTTACAAAACCCAGGGATCCCACACCTGGAGGAGTGCGCGGAGAGGGGTAGTAGGTACATACCACTTCCATACACTGTTAAGGGGCAGGACGTATCCTTCTCCGGGCTAGTCGAGGAGGCCCTAAGACTCGTTAGGAAGGCATCGCGCTGCCCGACGTGTGCCTAAGCCTAATCGAGACAGCGTACTCAATGCTAGGCGAGGTGGTCGAGAGGGGACTAGCACTAACGGGTAAGAAGGAGCTATTACTGGCTGGTGGCGTTGCAAGGAGTAGGAGGCTTAAGTCCATAATGGAGTGGATAGCCAATGAATTCAACGCAAAACTAGGCATAGTACCGCCAGAGTACGCGGGGGACAACGGAGGAATGATAGCACTAACAGGCTACTAGCCTACAAAAGCGGAATCACCATAGACCCAACCGAAGCAGTGACAAAACAAAGATGGAGACTAGACGAAGTAGAAACACCCTGGTTCGGAAACGAACCCTGGTTCAACAAATAATCCCAAAGCACCAGATGGCGAGAGAATAATGAGGAGAAAATAAAAGGAAGAAATTTTAACAAGACTTATTTAAGGCATTAAGCTCATTATGAGCTTGCTGTTACTGTGAATGGGTATGTCTGGCCGCTGACCGTGGTTATGTAGCCGCTGTATTGTATTCCGACTGCGGCTGTTTGATTGCCGCTGCATGATGCCTTAATTCCAGTTGGCACGGTTATTCCACCGCTGCCACTAATTGATGTAGCGTTGTTAAAGACGTAAGTTCCACTAGTACTACCACTTGTTATTCCTAGCGTTATTGTTAATTGACCTCCCTGTGTTCCAGCTGGCACCTGCACTGGCTGTGAGAATACACAGCTTAGGCTTCCCAGCGTGAAGCCATTAATGCCAATACCACTACTCGATGGGTTGCTTATTAAGATAGTTAAGGTAGCGCTACCACCACTACTATTAATAGCATTACCAACACCTGTTAAGCCGATAGCCTGTACCTGTAGTGTTGCTGTTTTGCTTGCTGAGCCTGCTAGTCCGAAGACCCACACAGCCACTGCCACAGCCAGCGCTATTGCCACGGCTATGAGTATTATCGTAGCCACCACGTTAGATATACCCCTCCTATTCATTTTTGTTGCCATACGCTTTGTTGATCTTTCAACTGCTTAATAAATACTCACAGGCGTGGTTTTTGGTACTTTCTATTTGGGAAAATCTCTTTCTATTGCGGTAGAAACATGGGGTACCTAGGTTATGTATTTAGTGGTTGTTTGCTTATTCTTTCTTTCTATCGTTAATTGCATGGCTTAGTTTCTGCTTTCCAATATTTTGTTACCTTAGTTAGTATCTAAGGACATTAGTTAGTGATTGGCTTATTCCTATGATTGTGTTGTTGATATTGTATATGCCCATTGATGCGGCTATGTTGCCGGCCACAGCTATGAATTTCATGACTATGAACACGACCATGAACCACCTAAACCTTGGATATCTGTGCGTTGCTAGGTATATCATTGCCATGAGTGCTTCGTAGGCTGTGAAGCTATTGCCGCGGCTAGGTAATTGCTTAGGTGTAGGGTGGTTGCGTAGTAGTTGAGCTCCTGAAGCCCAAGCAATGAGAAGTCCAGGTAACTAGTTGTCAAGTCGAGTAGGTTTGCCAGTGTTGCTGTGAGTATTAGGTCTGCCTTATTAATCATTATTATATTCTCTTTCTACACATGAGTATAAAAATTTTATTGAGAATTTATGATTATTTTTATTGATTTTATTTTGTATAATTGTTGAGAAGAGATAGAAATGATGGAATAGAATAAAGAAACCCCGGTAAACTCAATGATAAGACGTTCAATACTTAAATCCCTGGGTCATCACAGCCCTCCAACCAGGTATGTGGGCTGTCGGTTTCGAAAAACATGGAGACCCCGGCGTACTTAAGGTCATGGAGTTTCCAGACCTCAGGCCAGGGCCTGGGGAGGTCATTATTAGGGTTTTGGCGACCTCGTTGAATAGGATTGACACAATAGTGCGTAGGGGATACCCGGGTATACCCGTTAAGTTACCTCACGTACCGGTGCCGACATGGTTGGCTACATAGAGTCGGCTGGACCTGGCACGGATCTTGGCGAGTTTAGGGTTGGGGACTTAGTCCTGGTTAGTAATGCGTGGGGTTGTGGTTCGTGTAGGTTCTGTAGGGTTGGTATGGAGGACCACTGCCAATCATGGACTATGCCTGGATTTCATGTTTGGGGTGGTTATGGGGAGTTGGTTAGGGTCCTGTTAGGGCCCTGGTCAGGGCGCCCAGGGGGATGACCATTAATGAATTGGCCGTACTACCGCTGGCCTATGGTGTTTCCTGGAAGGCTCTGAGGGTTGCCAATGTCGGCCCTGGTGACTGGGTGCTGGTGTTGGGAGACTTGGGTGGTGTTGGTACGGCATTAACGATACTGGCCAAGGCATTGGGTGCCAGGGTAATTGCGGTCACCACGAGGCCCAGTTTACTGAGGACCTGGGGGTTGACGTAGTTGTTGGTTATGATAAGGAGGAGTTGATGAGGGCTATTAATGAGAATACTGATGGTGGTGTTGATGCTGCCATAGACAGTATTGGCGACACTTTGCCAATGGCGTTGGATGCCGTTAGGCCAGAAGGCACGGTAGTCACGTTTGGAGTCCTTGAGAAATCATCCACGGTGCAGATCGACATTAGGAGGTTTTACCTTAGGCATACACGGTTGATAGGCATTCACAACGCGTCTGGGTCATACCTTAAGGAGGCCATTAACTTCATGGTTAGTAGGGACGTTAGGCCATTCATAAGTAAGAGTATTAAGGATGCCCAGTCCTCCATGAGTTGATGGAGAGTAGGGGCGTGGTTGGTAAGGTGGTGATGCTTCATGAGTGGGACTAGGGCTAAGGCAGTGGCTTACGTAATCCTACCCCTGGTACTGTGGCCGCTATCCTTTGACGTATTTAGTAAGTACTTTGTCTATGGCATGGCACTATCAACGTTACTGCTCGGCTTATTATCACTGGCTTGGTTTAGGGATAGGCTTCGGTGGTTTAGGGTTAACACCTCAGTAGTGATTGTACTTGGTCTCCTCATGTCCGGGATTCTCTACATGATCTTTGTTGGTGGTTACGCATTGCTTAAATACATGGGACTCGCGGGTTATGTGGTCCTCGTTTATGAAATGGTTAGGGGCATGGCAAATGCTTATGCCTTATCCATTGCCCTGGTAATCATTGGGTTCATGGAGGAGGTCTACTGGAGGGGTGGTCTTCAGGAATCGGCGAGGGAGTTAGGCGGCATTTTTAGTAATGAGCCTTGGATAGCGTCGATGATTTACTACACGCTCGTCCACATATCCACGTTGAATCCAGCCCTAATTGCCGGGGCTTTCGTCATTGGGCTTATTGATGGTGTGCTTGCGGATAAGGCTGGCCTTACGGCCTCAATAATAGCCCACGTAATGTGGCTAGAGTTAATGATGGTGTTCCTCCCGCTGGTTTCATAGCGATACGTGGGCTTACATCATGGTTATTTTACTTAATATAGAAAATAATGTTTTTAAATTATTAAGAATTAAATTGAATATTAATGAATAAGAGTGATGTCCTCGGTCTCATTAGGGCGTGGAGTCTATTAATGACTTTAGCGGTCTCCCTTATCGGCATTGGTTATGCTATCACCTTGGGCTTTACTATGGCTTAAGAATTGTGTACTCGGTAATGGCTGTGATGGGTGCCTTATTTCTTCATGCCAGTGTTAACGTGCTTAATGACTACTACGACTTTATACACGGTGTTGACAGCCCCAACTCACCCACGGCGGTTTATAGGCGTCAACCACTGGTCATGGGTACGGTAAGCCCATCATTCATTAAGAACCTGGGGTTCTCACTAATAATTGCGGGGGCTACGATTGGCACATATCTAACGGTAATGGAGGGCTACCTAATACTGGCGCTTGGGTTACTTGGTGTGTTCCTGCTATACGCCTACACGGGACCACCATTCACGCTTAAGTATAGGGGGCTTGGTGAGTTATCGGTTGCATTAACCTGGGGCCCATTGCTGGTCAGCGGCTTCTTTGTGGCTGCATCTGGTGGTTCATTAATACCAAGCGTGCTCTTAATATCATTACCGCCATTCTTCATAATGTTCTCGATAATATACGCAAACAACTACAGGGATAGGGAGTACGACGCCAAGGCCGGAATTAGGACTTTAGCCATGTTAACGGCTAAGTACGGCTACCAAATATACATGGGCTCATTGATTACGGCCTACATAATCAACACAGCATTGGTAATCACGGGCATGCTACCATACACCGCGCTGTCCACGTTATCCACGGCAGCCCTAATACCAAGACTAGCAAGGGCCTTCAGGAATAACGCGCACAACATAGACGCAAGGACAGGCCTCCTATACACAATATACTGCCTAATATACGGCGCAGCCCTAATGATACCAACGTGAGCGGCGAACCAACAATAAAAACTTAATATATGCCCTAAATAATTAATAACCCCGGCCCGTAGCTCAGCCAGGTAGAGCGGCGGCCTCCGGAGCCGTAGGTCGTGGGTTCAAATCCCACCGGGCCCGCCAGTTCCTTGTTCAGTTTCTCTTTGATCATTGTCATTATCGTTTACGGTGTCATTGGTGTACATTTACACAAACTTTATATACGTGGGTGATGTAGATTTTTACGGTGAATCTGCATGGTTGACTGCTCGTTACTGGATATTGAACAGTTAACCCATAAACAGCGACTTTTAATTCTTATATTATTTTATTGAATAATAAAGGAATTAAACCTCGTGACCTGGGTGTCACGAGTAATTACATTAGTATGGTTAGGAGTGGTAGGGCTAGGGTTGGTGATGGGCTTTTATGCTTAATGCTTAAACTCCTAACACCAGAGGAGCTCCAGGCCCTATTGAAGGGCTGGGTTCCCGAGAAGAGGGCTTCTTTGAATGATGCCCTTAGGGTGATAATAACTGCCAGGGAGGATCCCGAGTTCCGTGAGCAATTCCTCACATTGCTCTCCAGGTACTTGGGTGATTACGTGCAGGCGGTTGGTAAGACTTGACACGTCACGTATGAGGACATTGAGACTTACGTCAAGGCCATGAGGCTTAGGGGCGTTAAGGAGAAGACACTGCATGACAGGCTTCACTACATCCAGAGGGCATTAGGGATTACTTGGCCGAGGTCCTTGAGGAGGAGGGGCCAAACGTTGTTAGGTAACGTGTCGGCAAGCCTAAAGTCCTTCATTAAGAATGTGCTCCAGCCCAGGGATCCAGGGCTATTCGCAATACTCCATAACTCATTCAAGACGATTAAGTCAAGGAGTAATAATAAGACCAGGCTCCCAACGATTGATGAGTTAAGGCAAATCCTGCAAAGGATTGAGTCAATAGAAGCCAAGGTTTACTTCCTCAATACTGAGCAGAGACTGGTTTGAGACCTGGCGAGCCGTTTCTAATCACAATGGACGATGTGGATCTCGATCATGGCCTGCTTAGGGTTGGTAAGGTGACTGAGACAAAGAGGTCATTCATAGCCTTCCTGCAGCCAAAGACCATTGAGTTCACTAGGAGCCAGTACCTGCCCAGGCGTGACAAGTTCGTTAGCAACATAACCAAGCCCATCGAGGCGAGTAAGTGGTTTGGGCAGGAGGTCATTGATAGGCTCAGGCAGAGGTTCCTACCCTTTGACCAGGGCAGGCTAAGGAGGGAGATTAAGGACGCTGCCAGGGCAGTGCTTGGTAGGGAATTCGAGCTTTATGAACTTAGGAAGTTCTTTGCTACCTGGATGATTAGCCATGCGTCCCAGAGAGCATTGTGAATACACTCCAAGGCAGGGCTCCACCCACTGAGTACAGGTACTCATTGAGCATTATTGGAGTCCTAGGCATGAGGAACTTAGGGATTGGTACCTAAGGAATGCACCGTGTTTACTGTGCCAGTGATCAAGAGAAAAACCCTAATCAACACCGCATGTAACTAGCACTGATTTTGAACGGGCAACCTCACCCAGTGCATTTTACATGTGTTAATGATCATGTTTTTGAGCATTCGTTAGTTACCTTTATTATTATTATGTAATTACTAACCATCCTCATACTTGATAAGTAGGTTTTTCAGGAGCGACACATAGTAGGTCTCGATCTTTTACCCCTACTTATCGTGGATCTTCTCCTCATGACCGCAACAAATGCGAGTCTCGATTTGGCATATCCTTTTTCATTGCAATCTAGTGTGAATATTCTTGTTCAATGCTCATTAGCCAGTCTTATGTCCATATTTTCCCTTGGCATATCCTCGCCCCTCATTTCTCTAAAGAAGCAATTAATCCTTAAGTTCTTTTCCCTTGGAATTCAATGGTAATCAATAATTTTCTAAGTTCATATGATAAGGGGATTGCGTATATTAATGTTATAGCTATGGCAATTAGCAGTAGAATTAGTGCGAGTATTAGGTGTCTTTTTACATACACTTCCTCAAGCAGGGGTTTATCGCTTACGTAGAGTAGTACTGACACGGCTCCCGTTACCTAGGTAGCCATGGCGCCGATCACGGCACTAATGACATCAATAGAAACATGGGTAAGTATTGTAATGATGATGCTAAATAAATAAGTGCCTATGGGTGTATAGTTGAATATTCCCAATGCGGTTGCATTATAACGTAACCTCAGGCTAATTCTAGGCTCTATTATTACTGCCTTCCTATCTTCTCTCTGGCGACTGGTTACTTCCTTTCTTTCTTTCCAATTCTAGTAATTTCTCTAATTCTTCTCTTTCCTTCTCTAGCTTTTTACGAATAATCATCATCAAAGCCTGGGAATCAATATAACAGTATGCCTGCGTGCTTTCCTTATCATTTTTACCCGCTGAGGTATCAAGCATTATCACGCCAACATCTCTCCTTATGTCTTCAATGGGTTTATTAGACATCTTATCATAAATCTTCAATGTTAGTTCTCTTTTCCTTATACGGACTCCCTTGGGCAACCTAATCACGACATGCACAGAGTTTATTCTTGGTCCATCTGGAAAGAGGGCAAGTTCAGGAAATGTGTTAAAGCCAATACTAAAATTGGCATTTAAAATGTTTCTCCACCCAACTAGTTCCTCATGTGGTTGTGCCCTAATTCTCTGAATAACAATGAAGTACCGCCTATTAATCAACTTAACCAAGGCCAATGGATGGTACGTCACAATCTCATCGCGAAGAAAATATACCAAGGACCAAACTCTTCCATAAAATATGGATAATATACGTAGTAATATTGGTGATACCTCATAAGAAAGCGGTATATAGGCGTTCGTATTTTTAACCAACTTAATATATTGGTTAATTAAATCAGGAGCTTTCTTACTAACTTCACCTGGTGTTCGGTATTTCAGGATCTCATTAATAGTCTGTAATATTTCATCTCTGATCTTCCCTTTCTCATCCTCATCTATAATCATTATCTTTAATAATTCATCAAATATTTTATCGGCGTACGCTTTAGTGCCTGTTCCCTATAACTGCTTGGTAGTACTATGATTCTCTCATCGTGCTGCCCCCTTGTTCTGTATGTGAAGGTTGCCCTGCGCGGTCTCGGTGGTAGTGGTACCACGAAGTAACACTCACGCCTGCCCTTACACCAACTAGGCTCCTCCAAGACCTCACCAACAATAACCTCATCATAAGTAACAACATCAGGCAATATATCAACAACCCTAAGAAAATACCTCAAAACACGAACCCTACCACTAAAGTAATAATCAAGTGAATTCGATATAATGGGATCCATTGTGTTAGTACAGTAGCTTCCTCCGATCATACTCTTATGTTATGCTCTTGCTAGCTTTGGCATCGGTTTTCCTTTTCTCCTCGTGAATCTTCTCTATTTTAGCTATGCATTCATCGATGAGTTTCTCATTGATTAATTTCTTTTTCTCGTCAGACAGGTTGGGGTATTCCCTCTTTAACTCCTCCAGTAACTCCTTAACGGTCTTGTACCTCTCCTCGAGTTCGTTGTCTTCCGCTGTTTCTATGTACCTCGGTATGACCACCTCAAAGAGCTCCCTATAGAACTCGGGAATCCTGTCCCTATTCTCCTCAATCGCTATCGCCATCGCGAGCGCGAAAATAGCATCACCAATACTCCTATCCACGCCAGTACTATCCGTATTCCTAATTACCGCGTCCCAATCAATGCTCTCAATAATTCTAGCAAATTTACTATATTCATCATTAGATGAACTCAATTCTGTCTTCCTTATAATTGCTCTTGTCTTACTCAACCACGGTGTATCTTGGGCGTATTAATAAATTGATTATGCGTTTAAAATAATTAATGTAATCGTTTGTATCGTAAATGCTTATTTTATAAGTCCTTTTCTTAATAAAATATGTTATGCTAAGTAACTTAATGCGTAATGCATTAAGAATAGAACCTAAAATAATTCGACTATCACGGCTCATAGCAGTTAAAAATTAAGAGAAATACTTATAAGCTTTTCTTAAAATCCTTTTATTCTTATGCTATTCTTTAGCCTACCTGCTATAGCTGTGGTGTTTGTACGGCGACTTGTCCCTTAGCCAGGAGGGGCATGAATTTCCGAGGAAGATAATAAGGTACGCAATCCTTGGTCTTGAGGATAAGCTAATTTCAAGTACTGAGCCCTGGCTATGTTACTTCACCATCTTTAATATCAAACTTAACGAGACCATTAGAGTACAAGTTTCTAATTACCAAAATTGTACAAGTTTAGCTTTACGGGTCTATTTGCATGAGAGAGCCTTCAGAAGCCATAGGTCGTTGGGTTCAAATCCCGCTGGGCCGGCCAAATCTTCACGACCTTTAAAACCTCGGTCGTTTTAAGGTCAATAAAGCTTAAAAACTGGGTTGGTTACGTGTGTAATGGCCAAACCGAGATAACCCGGCCATAGGCAGGGTGGCACCACCCGGACTCACCAGAACCCGGAAGTGAAACGCCCTGCCGCGCACGGGAGTACTGCGGTCCGCGAGGCCGCGGGAAACCGGCGTGCCGGGACCTCGGGGCTATAACATCCTACCTACCTCCTAGCATTAATGAATAAAATACAGGAACCAAACTCAATTTTAATTGGGTGAAGGAATCTTCGTTAAAACTAGGGGATTTCCAGGCGGTTGTTAGTAACCATTCGTGGCAATGCCGTGAATTCACCAATCATTATGAACATTGGCGTTGTGGCGGTTATCCTCAGGGCTAGGTTCAGTATTGGGTAGTTGGCGAGCGCCGCGAATAGTATAGTTACTGCGTGGTTAATTACGTAGGGGATCAATAATAGCCTCTCCACCCTGGTAATGCCCAGGACACTAACGCCGGTCAACGCCTTATGAACCCTGGCATAAATCAGGGCCCAGGGACCACGCCTAGCCACCAGGGCATAAACAAGCACGAGCCAGGCGGCAACGCTTAAACCAATTACAGTTAACGAATTACTAAATAACAGTATTAATTGAAAGGCCAGGGAGTAGATAGCCGTCATTACCACAAAAACCAGATTCGCAAAAACCACGCCTTCCTCAATACCCTCATTCATACCGCAAACGATAAAGGAAACCAGGTATTTAAACCATTCTACAAAAGCAAAATGAGAAAACAGCATCGAAATATTTCCCGGAATCAACGGTAATACCACGCACTCACTAGGTGATTGACCAGGTAAAGGGTAGTAACGAAATTAAAATGCCCGAACGAAAGTTAGACATCCAAAATGTAACGATATTAAGGACAAAAACTTAAAAGCATAAATAGCAAGAATACCATTGCCGGGGTAGGGTAGTCTGGCGAGACTGGGGAGACCCAGTCTCGGGCAATTAACCTGCGGGCCTGTGGAGCCCGTGAACCCGGGTTCAAATCCCGGCCCCGGCCCCACCAGAGTATTGATTCCTGGTTATGATTTGGGGTTTGTTTGCCCGTGGGCCCTTGGGTGGGGTTATTGACAGCTAGGTTTTTCATTGCCTTTGTCCTCCTTTCCTTGCCCTCGCTCACTGCCTCCCCGAGCATCCTCCTCAGCACCTCGCAGACCTTGGTCATGAGTTCTGGGTGCTTCTTTACCTCGCCTTGGCTTACGTAAACCTCGAAGCTACTGCTTATGCTCCTAAGTCCAACATCCTCGTAGCCTGCTCTTTTCAGCGCTTCCCGAACAGTCTCGGCATCCTTGAGACTCCTGCGTTTAGTCCTAACCTCAACGAAGCCTGCGTTATTCACGTGAACGTTCATTTT
>NZ_BBDN01000005.1 GCF_001316265.1 Vulcanisaeta sp. JCM 16159
AAACCCTATGGTTGCCATTGCCATGGTGATGAGGGCTGCGACAGGTACGTTATACTTAATCGCGCTTTTACCCCTTATTTCGGAGGCTATTGCAGGCCCGGCCATTAGCCATGGGTATACGTAGAGGGCGAAGAAGGGTATTACCATGAGTATGCCACTTAATGTGGCTTCAGGCCCTTTATAGCTACTGGCCAGTGATGAGTATGTGTAACCACTTGGTAGTAGATTATTGATTGCTGCTATTGCCGTTTGCCTCGGTGTTAGGAGCATTATGGATATTGCGATTACCACCCCAATCATTGATATCGTGGTTAGTATGGTCATTAACCTAAAGCCGTACTTAGTGCCCAATATGTTAGCCAGGACTATGACTGTGAAGAAGGCTATGGCTATGGCTATCATGTCCCATGTACTGAAGGACACGTTTAAACCCAGTATGGGTAGTACTGACTCGAGCTGGAAAACGCCGGCTATCGCAATGAGCGCGTAGTACGCCAATGCCTGTATGACGAATGCCATGACCAGGCCATTAACGAGCCAAGCAACCCTAGGCCCAAAAGCCCTTGTTAACCATACATAGTCGCCGCCGGTGCGTGGTATTAGCGTGGTCAGTAGTGAATACACGATTATTTGAGGCACTGATAGTAGAAATGCAACTAATGATGCATACACTAAGTTTACACCAACAATGCTCGGCAAGGCAGCCAGTGTTAGGCCCACCGTACCCAGCGCAGCGCCTATTGACATGTTTGCTATGTTTATTGAAACCGCATCCCAAAAACCAGCCTCTTTGATCAAGCCCGTGGACTCCCTAAGAAATACACCCTGCTTGACCTCCATTATTCCATCGAGAATTGGAATATTTAAAAACCTTTCGTGTGAAACTATCGAGCATCTATTTTAATAATCAATTAAATTATTTAATAAACTCATTAAACAATAACCTGATAATTGGTTGGGATCAATTACGCTAACCTGATTCATCGCTAATAAAAGTATTTAAACAACTGTGAAATAATCATTTTCGTGGTTATTGGCATTCTTAATTTCGGCGGTCAATACAATCACTTAATACTTAGGCGTGTAACTGAACTAGGCTTTAGGGGCGAGTTCTTAAGCCCGGACGAACCGCTTGATAGGGTTAAGCAGTTGTTTGACTGCCTAATCATTAGTGGTGGTCCTTGGAACATACCCGAGGATTTACCAAGGACTGGAAATGCCATTAGATACATCCTCGAGTTCCCAGGGCCCGTACTCGGTATTTGTCTCGGGCATCAGTTGATGGCTTATGCATATGGTGGTGAATTGGCGAGGGATCGACCTGAGTTTGGCGGTGTCAAGGTCTATGTTGTTAGGGAGGATACAATATTCAGGGGAGTGCCTAGGGAGTTCACTGCATGGGAGAGCCATAATTTAAGTGTTGCCAATCAACCTAGGGGCTTTGAGGTTATTGCGTATAGTGATGCCGTACCTGTTGAGGCCATGGCTAATGAGAGAATCGATAGATTTGGCGTTCAGTTTCACCCCGAAGTTAGACATACGGAGCATGGACTTACAATAATGAAGAACTTCCTTGATCTATGCCAACGTAAATGAGGGTGGTTTATTGTTTATAAATTTAATTAAATAAATAATTAAGTAATACGGGTTATCCATAGGCTAAAGTATTTAAACAATCAATAGAATAAAAACAATATGGACATGGCAATTATCGGCAAAATGATTGAGGATATTAAGTCACTACCATTAAATGTGCCTCGCGGCAATCTCAGGCGGTGTTGATAGTACCACGGCGGCGGTCCTCGTGAGGAGAGCATCGGCAATAGGCTTAAGGCCGTATTCATCGATACAGGCTTCATGAGATTTAATGAACCTGCGCATGTTAAGGATATACTCAACGATATTCTTCCTATTGACATTATTAATGCAAGTGATAGGTTTTACCACGAGATGCTTGGGCTCGGTGATGCCGAGAAGAAGAGGATTAGGTTTAGGGAGGTTTTTTTACGCAGTGCTTTCTGAGATTGCTAGGTACTATGGCTGTGACTGGTTGGTACAGGGTACAATAGCCCCTGACTGGATTGAGACGAGGGGTGGCATCAAGACTCAGCACAACGTGCTTGAGCAAATAGGCATAGATACTGCGTCTAAGTACGGCTTCAAACTCCTCGAGCCACTTAGGGAGCTTTATAAGGACCAAGTCAGGGAATTGGCCAGAACGCTTAACGTGCCAAATGAAATTGTCAATAGGCAGCCATTCCCTGGACCTGGACTGAGTATTAGAGCCGTGGGAGAACTAACGCTTGAGAAGCTTGATGTGGTTAGGGAAGCAACGCGCATTGTCGAGGAGGGACTGGAGGGTATGGGCCTTAGCCAGTGGTTCGCCGCGGCTTGGGAGTACGAGTTTACCTCTGATGAGGGGCTTTCCAGGGCCATTAATGGGCTTGGGGATCTGCAAACCTACCTATTTAGGGTTAGGGCCACGGGTGTTAAGGGTGACTCTAGGTCCTATGGAAACGTGGTACTGGTTAAGGGCCACCTGGTCAGGTGGGACCTGGCCTATGAATTACATAGGTACTTGGCCGCAGCTTACGATATCACACACGTGATTTACGAACTAGTGAATAGGGCTCCGGTAAGTACTTCGTGTCCATTAGGGCTGTGGTCACTGATGACTTCATGACGCTGATGTAGCCAGGATACCACGTGATACGCTAATGGATATCGCGCGGGAAATACTCAACAATGACGATAGGGTCGTCGCGGTTGGTTACGACGTAACCCCAAAGCCACCGGCGACTATTGAGTATGAGTAGTTAGCGGAGTAGCTTCGTTAATTTATTCACAAAGTCCTCACCAAAGTACTCACTCAGCCTGAGACTCCTTATTACCGACTCTGGACTTGAACCCTGAACCTGGCTCCTAATAACCTCGCCAACCTCCCATGGAAATAGTATCCACTTATCCGTGGTACCCACGTAATAGTCAGGCTTAATCTTCGACCAAGGCTTAACATAGAGAGTTGCCGTCCTCACCTCCCTGGCGCCATAGAACCTAAGTATGTCTCTGGCCACGGCAAGGGTCTTCCCAGTGTCCGTAACATCATCAACAACCAGCACACTCCTGCCCCGTAAATCACGTATTATTGGTAAGTAACCACAGGCTCCTCACCCTCCCCAATCCTCGTACCATAACTCACGAGTCCAAGAACCACCAAGTCATCAACACCGAGAAAATCCGAAATAAGCTTACCAACGATATAACCACCCCTAAGAATAGCAATTACCGAGTCAGGCCTATAACCAGATCCTTAATCATCAATGAGAGGTCCAACGATAAATCCACAAGTCTCTGCCAATTAAGGACTAGGAACTCCATTAACTGGTTCAATGAAATAATGATGTTAAAAGGCTTTCCTCATGATAAGAACAACATTACCATAAATAATTAAATAATTTGCCCCCTGCATGCACCCACACCACTGGGTCCCAGCGGCCCGGTTTCGCGGGTCGTTGGGTGGCCCAATGGCGTGAATGCAAGGCAGGTATGGGCTCTGTCATTATTTAATCCTAATATATTTATATTATTTACCCTTATCGATCTTTCTTAAAATACATATAAATTATATGTATAGCATATGTGTATTATAGTTTTCATATTTTAAATTTAAACTTTTTTATTCGATATAGGCAAAAAAATTGAAAAATCAAGAATAGAAATAAAACATTGTGAAAAGGACAATAAAGCAATGTAAGGAGAAGTTTCTTGACTGCGCATTTGATGTAATAGTTAAGGCTAAGTTAGGACTCATTGACAAGGACGAGGCATTCGACGCACTTTGGGAGTACTTAATTAATGTTGAGTATGAAGTTAAGATGCTCGAAAAAAAGAGTTAATGCAGGTGATGTTGCGTAAACCAACCATTCACAAGCCCAGCCTCATCCATCCAGTGATGTGGCGCTGCGTTGTCAATGAAGGTCCATGAGTTAACATTCGTGATGTCTGAGCAATGACACATTCATAGTATTTAGTTGTCGCTTGGAAGCGGTACTATATCGGGTACTATTCCTGTGTTACACGGAGGGTAAGTACATAACGGAGGAATCCGTGATATACATAATTAATACCACGGGTTTATATTTCGGTGTAATTTCATTAGTCGTTATTTCATAATTACAACCATCAGCTGATTGTAAACGGGTAGTTAGTATGGTTAGGGCAATGATTTGTTTCGGAAGTATCATTACTGTAGAGAGCAAAATTAAAAGCGGCAAAAACTGTTCTTACAATAATCTTTAGATTCTTCATCAAAATGCCCTCACCCATTGGTTAACCTATTAATGCCGGTAGTTCCTGCGGTATTTCATTAAATTGTCGCAGTTTCCGCCTATATAGTTAATACAATGACCGTGCAATCCCACAGTGAGTCCTCTTCAAATTGAGTATCACTGCAGCATAATCCTGCTGTAAGCATGGTGTACTATCCACAAGATATGCAATCTAATGGAAGCACTAGATATTAGATCCAGGGCTATAATGTATGGAATAACGAATAACCAAGCGATGATAGAGGCTAGGGGTAATGAAGGGTAGGCATTGAAGTTAATAAAGGGTGAGAGATCCTGTGAGGGCTCTTGAGGGGTTTTATGGGAGTGAGGATGGTTTGGCTTGTTCCTCGGTTGTTTAGTGGTTTAGTTCGGTGCTGTGTCTACGTATACCACTTAAGTAAAGCACTAATTAATTGGCTAGCGACCTTGCTAGCGCAGTGCATGTACTGGCAAGGCCCAAGGCTTGGCATAACGGGAGAACAACAATACCAAGGGAGGTAAGGGCAGTACTGGGCATAAAAGACGGAGACCAAATAGAATGGATACTGAAAAACGGAGAAATAAAGGTGAGAAGGGTGGTGAAGAATGAGTAGTGGTTTTGTTCATGAGGAGGAGGTTAACATCAGGTTGCTGATACACTCAATGAGTTGGGTCTTGACTGTAGGCAGAGAGGATTAGTGGTAGGCGTAGGCCTGACATTAGGTGCTTTTATAACGGTTTAATAATAAGTATTGAGGCATACTACGATGGCAGCAATGCCGAAAGGGATGCTGAGAATAGAATTAACCAAGGTCTCGCCGACTTGGCGATAGCCTGCATTATCCTGTTAGGTATCCTAACATGCCCAAGGGTATGCTCATAGAGCAAATCAAGCAGTCGCAATTCAACGTAAAGATTATCGCGCCTAAGTATGTCAAGGTAAGTTCCCTACTTCAATTCATAAACCAGCAATTGGGTACGGGAAGACCATTAGTGACTTCTGGATGGTTCGCCGTTGATATACCTACGTTGGCTAACGTAATTAGGTACGCAATTGATTATCTAATTCAGGAGGGCGGGATTGAAGAGGAAATAGAAAAGATTAAGCATATGATAAATGATAATTTCGTTAATTCGTTAAGGGGTGGGGAAGTTTATAGGGAGATTTACGATGTTATGTATAGGCTTTATGGGATGCAGAGCCCCACTGATGAGGATTTAATGCTCACGCAGGCTGCATTGTCGTTATTGCTGACTGCGATATTCTACGAACACGTCAGAAACACCCACCCAAATCTGAACCCACTGAGTAATTATGCAAGTGAGCATGGATCTATCGAGGCTTCAAGCAAGCCCTTGATGAATTACTGAAGATTGATTATAGGGAAGCCATTAAATTGACGAGGGAGATCCTGGATAAACTACCGTCAAATGCCGCTGACAGGGTTAAGGAATTAATTGAGGAGGGCATTAAGATTGCCCAGAACAGGACCTTGCTCAGGCACGACTTTGCTGGCAGGATCTACCATGAGATTACTGGCGATAATTGCAGTGAGGAAGGGCTTCGCGACATTCTACACGCAGATACCTGCCGCGTACCTACTCGCCACGTTGGCTGTTAGGTCATTGCTGGGGCTGGAGGATGAAATTAAGAGGGCTATTGATAGGGTTAGCGAGCTCGAGGAGCTTATCCGTAGGATTAGGGAAATTAAAGTCACGGACTTCGCCTGCGGTAATGGCACGCTACTCACTGCTAGCTACTCGGCATTGATGAATGTGTTAACGGCACTTAAGCACTATAAGGGGCTTGATATTAACCTAGACGAAATAGGTAAGGCAGTGATTGAAGAGGGTGTTTACGGAGTTGACGCTCTCAAGTACGCTGCTCAGGTAACGGCAATAAACCTCGCCTTAATAAGCCCGGGGAATATTACTAAGGAGAACATCCACACAATATACCTAGGCTACATAACTGGGAAGAACCAGCCATGGCTGGGTTCACTGGAGCTTCTGAACAATAGCAAAAGGGTTGGTGGTATACTCTCATTCATTGAGGGCTATAAGATCGAGGGCATTGAGAAGGTATCGCTTGAGGGTAGTGAAGGGTCGTTCGAGTTACCTGAGAAGTTCGACCTAGTAATTATGAACCCACCATTCACGAGAGCAACAGGCAGGGTTAGCGAGGAATTTAGTGGAAGGAGGGGTTTATTCGGATTCATAAGTGAGGAAAAATATAGGAAGAAACTTCTTGATCAACTTGATGATGAAGTTAGGAAAGACGTAAGGGAGGATTTAAGAGACATAGCAAGGGACTTTGCAAGGAGGGAGAATTTACCCGATATAATTAAGGAAATAATTAATGGCACAAGAGATGAGTTCAAGCGGTACCTAAATATCGGTCAAGCCGGGGAGGGACTCCTATTCCTATACCTGGCCTATAAGTACGTGAAGCCAGGTGGCGTGATAGCTTCGTGCTGCCTAGGAATGTTCTATCAGGCGTTAGTTGGTTCCTCGCAAGGGCATTACTGGCTAGTAAGTTCCACGTTAAGTACGTCATAGTAAGCAGCGATACGGAGAACGGTTATAACTTCAGTGAGGGAACAAGCCTAAGTGAGGCACTTATAGTGGCTAAGAGGGTTGACGAACATGAACCAAGTGAGGAAACAAAGTTCATAATACTTACGAAGAAACCAAAGAGTGCCATAGATGCGATGGTTCTTGCTGATAAATTGCTGGCTAATAACGCTACTTATTACGGCGATTTAATAAGGACTGTACCCAGGAGTGCCTTACTTAATACAACTTACTTAATACAATTATTAACTGGAATATTCACACAATACCTGATAATGAATTACTGAACATAATTGATAACATAATCAATAACGGTGCCATTAAGCTATGTGATATATCCGTAGAAATACCAATTACATATCTCAACAACTTGATAAGCAACATGGGCGTTAATAGGAGGGGAGATATAATTGAGGCATTTAATTTGCCAAAGAGGGGTAACCCGAGTTGATTGCAATGCATTGCCAAAGAGACCCATTCCCAATGCAGTACCCATGCTCTGCAGTGGTGAGGAGGAGTTAAGGAAGGCAATGCTCGTGAGGCCAAATGCGTGGGTCATTGGTAGTGGGCCTAAGGCTGAGAGAATTACTAGGTTGAGGTCTAGGTTGCTTGTTCCTGACAGGATTAGGTGGAATACCTGGAGGGTGATTGCGGTTTATAGTGATGAGCCAATAATTGCCAATAGATTCTTCATGGTTAAGCTAAAGAATGGGAATGAAATGCAGGAAAAGGCGTTAGTGACTTGGTTGAATACGACGTTTGGACTACTAACGGTACTAGCCAATAGGGAGGAGACAGAGGGGGCATTCACGGAAATAAATATTGGCCAGTGGAGGGCATTGTCGATACTTGACATAACCAGGTTAGATGATGAAAAATTAAGCTCACTAGTGAGGGTCTTTGATGCCTATGCGGATAAGGAGTTTAAGAGAATACCGGACCAATATGGTGATTACCCAGACTCCATCAGGTTAAGTTTCGACCTTGATTTCCTAAAGGCGCTGGATCCAGGAATTAATAAGGACAGAGCGAAGCAATGCCTAATCGAACTATATAAAAGGTTAGGCATTACATTAAAAACATGGATTGACAATGGCGATCAAAGTTTATAGAGACGTTCTCATCGACATAACAGGTATGGTACGTGACCTAAGTACCGCTGCCTTAGTTCCTCAATTAGGTAACTTAAGGATTAGGAGTCTCTGTTCATTATTGATTTAATAAAGGGCGATGGGTTGGCGATAAACCATGCACTGGCCACTTATTGAATTGTTAACGCGTCTATAAGTTTTGCGGGAATGAATTATATGGGGATTGGGAATGATATTGATAATACTTCATTAGGGATTGATTGTAATTTGGTGCGGCCGCGGGATTTGAACCGGGTTCTGCGGCTCGGGGGGCCGCCATCCTAGACCAGTCTAGACCACGGCCGCGGGTTAATAGCGTCTGTTGAGGTTTTAAGTTTTTGGTTGTTGTTTTTCGTGCGCTGTGATGCCTTGAATGCTTATATAGGTTAAATAGTGCGTTGACTTGATGGGTAGTGTCTTTGGGCGCGTATTTAGGGTTGTGACCTTCGGGGAGTCTCATGGACCTGCCATTGGGGCTGTTGTCGACGGTGTCCCTGCCGGCGTGGCCCTCGATGAGTCATTCATTAAGAAGGAGCTTGAGAGGAGGCGTTTTTTGCCATTTGCCAATCCTCAATCCTAGGTGTGAGGATGAGGGGTTCCAAATACTGTCTGGTGTTAAGGATGGGTTTACCGAGGGTACGCCGGTAGCCATCGTTGTTTGGAATAGAAGAGCTATCTCTGATTACTACAATGAGCTTTGGATGAGGCCTAGGCCTGGCCATGCGGACCTCGCCTATTACCTGAAGTTTGGTAGGTTTTATGACCATAGGGGTGGCGGTAGGGCCAGCGGTAGGGAGACTGTGGCTAGGATAGTGGCTGGGGCCATTGCGAAGGCCGTACTTAAGCAGGTGATGAATATCGAGGTGGCTAGCCACCTGGTCGAGCTTGGTGGCGTGGCCATATCCAGGGAGGACTACACCTTCGAGGATGTGGTCAAGTCTTGGGAGAAGCCACTTCCCATGGTCGATGATGAAGCCATGAGGAGAGCCATAGACGTGCTGGTCAATGCCGCTAAGGATGGGGATAGCGTTGGCGGTGTTGGCGAGGTATTAACCACCGAGGTTCCGCCGGGGCTTGGTGAACCCGTCTTTGATAAGTTGAAGGCTGACCTGCTAAGGCCGTCATGTCGATAGGCAGTGCCGTTGGTGTTGAGTTTGGGCTTGGGTTTAGGCTTGCTAGGATGAGGGGTAGTGAGGCCAATGACCAAATAGTGCTTAGGGATGGTAGGCCAAGGCTTGAGACTAATAGAATTGGTGGTATACTCGGTGGCATGAGCATTGGCGAGCCCATTAGGTTCAGGGTTGCCTTTAAGCCAACACCCAGCATTAGGAAGCCCCAGAGGACAGTGGACTTGGAGAGGATGGTGGAGACTACGATAACCTTTAGGGGCCGTTATGACGTGTCCACGGCGCCAAAGGCGATACTCGCGGCCGAGGCCATGACCGCCATAGTCCTCGTGGATCACGCAATTAGGGCTGGGTTAATTCCTAGGGTCATTAAAAGGTAGGTTTATAGGTTGGGAGGGGGTAACCTAGTTAGGCGGGGGTAACTGCTCTTTGACATTAGGGTTAAGGAGAGCCTTAGTGACTTGTTTGATAGGGATGATGAGGTTAAGAGCCTTAGGGCCAGTCTTAACGAGCCGTTAATAGTGATCTTTGGGCTTAGGAGGTTGGTAAGTCCTTATTGATTAGGGCAGTACTTAATGAGTATGCACCAAATAATTACTTCTACATAGATCTGAGGAGGTTTGAGGAAAGTGGTTACGTGAGTTACAGGGACTTTGTTAAGGCGCTTGAGGATTCCATAAACGCTAGGGTTAGGTCAAGAAGGTTATTGAACATTCTCTCAGGGATTAGGGGCGTAAGTATTAGTAGTTTCAGGGTGAGTTTCTCCTGGGGCAGGGATAGGGTTATGCTTGCGGATATCCTGGACTCAATAAATGATTGGGCTGGTGATGAGGGGTTGAGGGCGATAATAGTCCTTGACGAGGCTCAGGAACTGGTTAAGGCGAGGGGCTTCAACGTATTACCGGTCCTCGCCTATGCATACGATAATTTGAGGAATTTAACATTCATAATAACTGAGTCTGAGTTCAGGGTTTTCACGAAGTTCCTTAAATCAAATTATCCAGAATCTCCACTTTTTGGTAGGGCTTACGTGAGCATTACACTTAAACCATTTAGTGAGGAGCAGGCCGTTGAGTTCCTGAGGCGTGGATTTAGGGAACATGGTATTAACTTTGATGGTGCTGGGAGGGTCTATGAGGAGCTTGGTGGTAATCCTGGTTGGTTAACGCTCTTCGGCTATAGAGCCTGAGAATGAGTTTTAATGAAGCATTAAACGAGACCAAGAGGGAGGCTATTGACCTAGTTCGTAGGGAGATATGCAACATCATTAATGAGGGTAGGCACTTGGCAGAGAAAAGGTACTTAAGAATACTCGAGGTTTGCGCCAATGGTTGTCGCTGGTCAACCATTAAAATGGCCCTTGAGGCCATGGAGGGTAGGGAGTTGAATAACTCCATTGTTGACTCACTGATTAAGGCGTTGTTGGATTACTCATTAAGGAGGGTAATACCTACGTATTGCCGGATAAGTTGATGAGGGATGCCGTGATGGGGCTTAGGTGCTTCGTAAACGCAGTAAATAGTGATAATGTTTAAAAATATAGTTTCTTAATAACCCTGGGACCTCTATGGAATATCTAGATTCGTAAGGTACAAGGTCAAACCTAATGGTTATCTTAACCCAGTCGTGATTAGTCATTGCTTGATCGGTGGTTATCATGCTCTCTGAATTGAGGCGTAGCATTGATAATATTGATGAGGAGTTGATGAGGCTAATTGGAGAAAGGATTAGGCTTGCTGCGAGATTGGTAGGGTTAAGAGGAGTCTTGGGCTACCCATCATTGATAAGGACAGGGAGGGCGAGGTTATTGCCAAGTGGATTGAGGGATTGAGTAAGTTTGGTGTTGATGCCGAGACTGCCATCGGGATTGCCCAGTCAATAATTAGGGTTTCGACAAGGGCTCAGCTGATGAGTAGGCTTGATATTGGTGTGACGATAATTGGCAGTGGTAGGGTTGGTAGAACCCTCGCCAAGGCGCTTAGTAGGGTCGCTGACGTAATACTCCAGAGGCATGATGAGGAGTTGGTGCCTAATGACGTCATCATACTGGCCACGAAACCCACGGATGAGTCAATAAACATATTGAGTAAGTACTCAGGCAGGCTTAGGGGCTCCATAGTCATGGACTCATTCTCAGTTAAGATGCCCATGTTTAGACTAATTGAGAATGAATCACTGAGGGCTGGCTTCCACTACATAAGCGTCCACCCACTCTTTGGTGAGTTGAGTAATCCAATTGGTGAGACCGTGGTCCTAATACCATCAAAGACTGGCGATGATAAGCTCGAAAATGCTAAGGACCTATTTACAAGTGCCGGTCTCAATGTCGTTGTTCTAAGTAGCCCTGAGGAGCATGATAGGCTTATGGCCTATCTGCAGGTTGCTCACCACGTATTATTACTCACGCTTTACGCGGCATTGAGGAGGATCGGCCTCGACCTAAATACTCAACTCGTTACCCACAGCCTTAAGTATACGTTTAAGGCCTTGGAAAGAGTTTTGGAGCAGGTTGAGGTTAGTAATGAGTTGTTTAGGCTTAATCCATACTCGAGGAGTGTGGTTGGGGAGTTGGGTGATTTATTAAAGGAGGTTGTTGAGGGGCTTGATAGGGGCGACATGGTGGGGGTGTTGGGCCATGATAATCAAGGTATCCAGGGATAGGGTTGATGACGTAGCCAGCCTACTGGACAAGGCTGGTGTTAGGTTCGGTGTTGTTAGGATTTATGGAGATGACCTAGTAATTACTTGGCCTGACTCTAAGGTTGATGTTAATGCCGTTAAATCCGTGGATCCGAATGCCGTTATTATCGAGGTTAAGGCCAAGTACCAATTGGCGAGTAATGCCTGGAGGGATAGAACAATTGTTGACGTCAGTGGTGTTAAGATAGGTGGTGATGAGGTCGTAGTGGCCGCAGGGCCCTGCGCAGTGGAGAGTTATGAGCAGGTTAGGGATACGGCCATTGCCGTTAAGGAGGCTGGGGCTAAGTTACTTAGGGGTGGTGCGTTTAAGCCTAGGACAAATCCATATAGCTTCCAGGGGCTTGGTATTGATGGGTTGAAAATACTTAGGAGGGTGGGTGACGAGGTTGGTTTACCAGTTGTCTCCGAGGTCATGGATACGAGGATGGTGAAGACCGTGGCCGAGTACGTAGACATGCTACAAATAGGCGCAAGGAATGCCCAAAACTTCGACTTACTCAGGGAGGTTGGTAAGTCGGGCAAGCCCGTGCTCCTTAAACGGGGACTTGGTAACACGGTTGAGGAGTGGTTACAGGCCGCTGAGTACATACTCCTTGAGGGTAATGGCAACGTGGTACTCTGCGAGAGGGGTATAAGGACCTTTGAGCACGCAACTAGGTTCACGCTGGACCTGGGCGCCGTGGTTGCCGTTAAGAGACTAACGCACCTACCGGTTTGCGTTGACCCATCGCATCCAGCGGGTAGGAGGGACCTGGTAATACCGCTGGCGCTGGCAGCCATAGCCGCAGGCGCGACATGCTCCTCGTGGAGGTTCACCCAAGGCCCTGGGAAGCGCTATCGGATGCGGAGCAGCAGCTGACCTTTGAGATGTTTAGGGAGTTGATGGTTAAGGGTAGGGAGGTGGCTAGGGCAATTGGTAGGTCGTTATGAGGGAGTTCACGTATAGGTCACGGGATGGCGACGTTAAGGTACTAATCAACATTAATCATGCGAGGCCCTGGAAAGGATTACTAGGAATTACACGGGATGCGTTACGTATGTCTCGAGGAGTATCGTCAATAGGGTTAAGATTGCCTGTCCAGTGATTCCGATAGTAGATGGTGAGGAGGGTAAGAGTATCGAGACGGCGCTAAACATTGTGAGGAGCGCGCATGAGATGGGCGTTGATAGGGACGGCCTATTCATAGGCATTGGAGGTGGGAGTGTCCTTGATGTCGTCGGCTTCTCCGCATCAATATACCTGAGGGGTGTTGATTATGTTAATGTCCCAACAACCATGCTATCCATGGTTGATGCATCCCTCGGCGGTAAGACGGGTGTTAATGCCTTGGGTCTCAAGAACGTGATTGGGGTCATTAGGCAGCCTAGGTACGTAATCATTGACCTATCCTTCCTAGACTCACTGCCAATGCCTAATTACCTCGATGGCTTTGCGGAGGTTATTAAGTATGGCGTGACGATGGATAAGGAATTACTTGATAAGGTAATGGGTAATGCCGATGGATTGATTAATAGGGGCCACTCACTTCTCGAGGATGTTGTCTATAAATCGTTGAGGGATAAGGCAAGCATCGTTGAGGCTGATGAACTGGATAAGGGTGGTGTAAGGGCCGTTCTTAATTATGGGCATACCGTGGGCCACGCCATAGAGTCTGCGACAAACTTCTCGGTTAGCCACGGCAAGGCGGTGGCGCTGGGCATGGTGTGTGAGGCCCGCGTTGGTGTTAAGCTGGGCTATACGCCTAAGGATGTTCCTAACCTACTAGTGAATGCATTATCTATGTTCAACCTAATTAATGAGGTTAGCATTGACGTGAATAAGCTCGTAGGTGCCATGTTGAGGGATAAGAAGAGGAGTGGTGATTTCATAAAACTTCCCGTGGTTACGGACGTGGGTAGGTGGGATGTGGTTAGGGTGAGTATTAAGGAATTGACTGAATTGGTGATCAGTAAATGCAGGTCTATGCCGTAGTTGGTTATCCACTCAACTACACATTATCGCCTAACATACATAATTACGTGTTCAAAGTATTGGGGGTGAGTGCGGTTTACGTACCTCTTAGGGTATCGCCAAGTAGGTTGGTGCATTTCGTGGAGTTTGCCAGGGACTCCCTGGGTGGGTTTAACGTAACCATACCGCACAAGGTGGCTATTACGGGGCTCATAGATGGCGTGGTGGGTCCTGCCAGGGAACTCGGTAGTGTGAATACCGTGGTCAATAAGGACGGTGAATTAGTGGCTATAACACTGATTATCTAGCCATTAAGCAAGCGTTAGGTGAGAGGGGTTACTCAGGCGGTGATGCGTTGATAGTTGGTGCCGGTGGTGTTGCCAGGGCCGTGGCACTGGCCCTTAGGGACTTGGGGTGTTCCAGGGTTTACGTCATGAATAGGACTGTGGAGAGAGGCCGTGAATTATGTTCGCTCATTAGTTCTTGGGGTGTTGATTGTATAGCACTTGGCCTTCAGCAGAATGTCGGTGTCAAAATTCAATTACTAATCAACGCCACACCACTGGGTATTGATGGTGAATTTCCAATAAACCCAAGGAATGCCGGTGCCGGGCTTGTGCTGGACCTCGCGTATAAGCCAGGTGGGGTTACGGACCTGGTAAAACTGGCTGAGGAGGGGTCTATACCTTACATTGATGGCCTCGAAATACTGGTTAGGCAAGCCCTCGAGTCGGATAGGATTTGGTTAGGTTCATTTGAAAAGCCAACTTGGCATGAGGTATTTGAGAGATTGCGCAGCGGTTTAATCTAGTTATTCCCTGTTGAACATCGATAATGAACCCTTAAGTAACTTTACCTTGTTGCAAAGGCCAATGCTCAATTGACCAGGGCCTGTCCTTCCACGTACTGAGCAATACATTAGGGCTGTGTTCATGATTATCGATACAGCCCTATACGCAGGGTTCCTTGGGATTACGGCTACGTGAACATCATAAATACCGAGCAATCTAAGTAGGTTTAGGAATTCATCATCATTAATTGAGAAGACCTTGTATATCAATGCCCTGAATCTCCTTGCAATATCTAAATCCCTAAGCGCTAATTCATATGCATTAACATCCTTGCTAAACACGTGTCTCGACAATATTGAACCCTCGGCAACATCCCCATACATCTCCGGGTACTTACTCAGTAGGTTCACCTCAATGTCTGGCAACGCACCAACACTCTTGCTAAACTCAAGAATTTCATACTTGACCTCGGGGTTTACAAAATGGCTACCGCCCTCCTCACGCTCTCTCACAGTGACTATGGTTGGGTAATGCGATGCGTATTCCTCAATCACGCCCTTAAGTTCCTGGGTAAGGCCTAGGTTATCCATGTAATCAAGTCTGAGTTCCACTGCTTCGCAGGATGTGGGTAAGTAATAAAATGACGGCTTCTTCAGGGGTATGGCGCATACCAGCACTGGCTTGTTCATTAGTAATTTGCCCCATGTAGGCATTACTAGGTATTTATACGTAGAAACTTAAAAATATTGTTACTATATACTGAAATTAAATAGACCATGGTATCATGGAATGAGGAATACATAACCTATGGAGGTATATCAATAATAAATGCAATACCTGCGTGGCTTGGCGGTGCTGTAGCCGTAGACCTGAAGGTAAGGGTGAAAATCAATGATAGGCCCTGCGCTATGAATGAATTCATTAACTTTATAATTAATTACTTAAGGGAAAGGCTTGGCATCAATAATGACGTATGTATCGAGGTTAATAGCGAGGTCCCTCCAGGCAGCGGCCTTAAGAGTAATAGTGCCGTTGCCGTGGGTGTGATATATACCTTATTAACTTCATTGAGGGGTAGCGCAAGCCCTGTGGAGGTCGCTAGACTTGCTGCTGAGGTTACGAAGGCCCATGGCTCGTCAATAACGGGCGCATTCGATGACGCATCAGCGCGATACTGGGAGGTGCCGTGCTCACTGACAATAAGTCGTTAAGCATCATTAAGCAATTAAACCTGGACCCGTTCACTGTGGTCATAACAGGTCATAGAGAACGTAAAAATCTGAGATCCATTGATAGGTTAAGGCTTTGTCGGGGATTTACCAGGCATTATTTAGTATGGCGATTAACGGCGATTTATGGAGGGCAGCAACAATAAATGGAATACTCGTTGCGGAGTCTCTGGGTTATTACAATGCGTTGGAGACCATAGGCAGGGCATTAAGGCTAGGTGCAGTGGCGTCCGGCGTAAGTGGTAATGGTCCATCAATATACGCCATATTTAGGCCAGGTGAGGAGGGACCATTTATAGATTATATAAGTAGTACCTGGAGCTACTACCTAGTCACTAAGTTAGTTGAGATTCGGTATCTGGTTTCGTGATTTCACATGGTTTACGTTATTGAGAATATAGAGAATATAGGTTAGGATAATCCTTAAATATTTGTTAAATGTCTGTGGCTCCGTATGGAATATCGGGAATTCCAATGGTGATTGATGGATCAAAGATGGCAATTGACATAAATAGGCTTGTGGAGGTTAGGGATAAGGCCCGGGAATTACTGATTAGGCTTGATAAGGAGTTTCCATACATTCACCTTGGCTCCTCACTGGCTGCATTGGATATAATAAACATAATTATCAGGATCATGAAGAGAGGCAATGATGATTGTAGGGATTGGTTCATACTCAGTATTGGTCATGTGGCGCCGGCCTATATGCCATACTAGCCATTGAGGGCTTAATCCCAGTGGATAAACTTATGGAGGTTAATCAATCATCCTCCAACATATCAACCCATGCCGATAACCTGGACCTACCCTACATAGATGCCACAACAGGTTCACTGGGCCAGGGGCTCAGCATGGGTGTGGGTTTGGCATTGGCGAGTAAGACCAGGGGGTGCAGTGATGGTGTCGTTTATGTTTTAATGGGGGATGGCGAGTTAAATGAGGGCCAGGCATGGGAGGCTTCAATGACGGCTGTTAAGTACGGTCTCGATAACCTAGTGGCAATAGTCAGCCTGAATAGGTATCAACTTGATGGCCCAGCAAGTAGTATTAAGCCCATTAATTATGCCAGGGTATTTGAGGCAATAGGCTGGAATATTCTTTATGGTAATGGGCATGATTACGAGGACATAATTAGGCTAATCACCAAGCACGCGGGACCAGGGGTAGCCGACGGTTATATTCCTGAGCACGGTTAGGGGCAGGGGAATTAAGAACCTTGAGAACACCAGTAAGCAGACCCTAAATCCACCACCAAGGCCGCAATTCTCAATGAGGGAAGCGCTGGGAATTACCTTGGCCAGGCTTGGTGAGGATAATGATAGATTGGTTGTCGTGACGGCAGATGTCGGTGAATCAACGAGGGCCAGGTACTTTGGCGAGAGATTTCCCAATAGGTACTTTAATGTTGGTATTTCCGAGCAGGACCTAGTGGGGGTCGCTGTTGGGCTTGCGTTGGGTGGTTACGTGCCGGTTGCCATGGCCTATGCCATGTTCATGATGAGGGGTTGGGAACAGATTAGGAATTCCCTGGGCAGGATGAACCTTAATGTGAAGCTCATAGCGACACATGCTGGTTTGAGCGACTTTGCCGATGGACCAAGTCACCAGGCACTTGAGGATGTGGCCTTAATGAGGACGCTTAGTAACATGGTCGTTGTGGCGCCCGCGGATGCGTGGGATGTGGAGAGGATAATACCCAAGGTCATTGAGTACAAGGGGCCTGTTTATGTTAGGGTTGGCCGTGATTACTCACCGCCGATAACCATGGATATGGATTACGAATTTAGGATTGGCGAGATATACGAGTTAATTGATGGTGATGACATAGTGGTCATGGGTTACGGACCACCACTCCATAGTGCCGTGAGAGCCGCCCTAGAATTAAGGAAAATGGGTATTAAGATGGGTGTTTATAATGTACCGACAATAAAGCCCCTTAACGAGGACGCCGTGGTTAGGATAGCCCGTAGGGTCAGCAACATAATCGTTATTGAGGAACACTCACCAAGGGGTGGCCTTGGCTCGGCAATTGCAGAGCTAGTGAGTGGCTTTGCTAGGGTTAAGATACTTGGTGTTGACGGTTACGGCCATTGGGGTAGGTCTGAGGAGGAGTTGTTGAGGCTTTACGGACTTGATGAGGAGTCAATAATGGATACAGCAATTAAGCTTGTTAACTCGTAAGGCACATTAATAATATTGTCTCTTTTAATAATCACACAAAACTTTTTACCTCAAGGTAAAGACAAACCTAAATGAGTAAATTAGTTATTAATGGCTTCAGGCTCAGGAGGGGACTATCGAGGCTCCACCATCCAAGGCACTAACCCTTAGGTACCTCCTCGCCTCAGCCTCTCGAGGACCTGGGTATCACTTAGGAAATTGAATTGGGGTGATGATACATGGTCAATGATTAGAGGTGTTAAGCCGATCTCGGAGGTCGAGATTAAGGAGGACCATGTGAGGATTAGGCGCGGAATCGCTACAGAAAGGTTTAGGGTTATTGACGTTGGTGAAAGTGGGTTCACGTTTAGGGTATTAACAGGGGTCTACTCGGGTATTGATGGTGTAACATTACTAATGCCAAGGGGCTCACTCATTGATAGGCCAATGGATGAATTACTGAATGCCCTTAAGAACTTGAATGCTAAGGTTGATAGGTTGGGAAGTGTTATTAGGGTCGTTGGCGGTAGGTTAGTCGGTGGTTATGTGATGATAAATGGGTCGATAAGTTCCCAATACATATCCGCGCTCCTCTACCTGGCACCACTAACGGAGGGCGGTATCGAGGTGAACATCAAGCCACCGATAAGGTCGCGTCCATACATAGACGCCACAATAAATGTGCTTAGGGACTTCAGCATAAGTGTGGAAAGGAGTGAGGACATGATTTACGTAAGTGGGTCCCAGGAGTTTAGGGCTGTTAATGAGGAGTTCGTTATACCAGGTGACTACTCATTGGCGGCATACTACATAGCTCTCTCTGCGCTTGTTGGCGTGGACCTACGGGTAACAAATCTAAGTAAGAGTAAAGCCATTGAAAGTGAGTATGTTTTCATTAAGTACGCCAGGGAGGTTGGGGTAGAGGTTGAGGAGTACGAAGACTCAGTAATGGTTAAGGGTTCCTCGGTTAAGGAGTTGAAGCCATTGAGCATTAACCTAGGTGATTCGCCCGACATCGTGATGCCACTGGCACTATTGCTTGCGAGGGCTCACGGAAAATCAAGGATACTGGGTGTTAGTCACTTGGTTTATAAGGA
Source organism: Vulcanisaeta sp. JCM 16159 (assembly GCF_001316265.1). Classification (GTDB taxonomy): domain Archaea; phylum Thermoproteota; class Thermoprotei; order Thermoproteales; family Thermocladiaceae; genus Vulcanisaeta. The sequence continues at coordinate 19,067 of NZ_BBDN01000005.1, forward strand.
AAGTAATAGGCTTAGGGGCGTTGCTAATGTCCTCAAGTGCCTCGGGGCTGGCGTGAGCATTGATGAGCCAATGGCGTGATCGAGATAGAGGGCGTTAATGAAATAAGGGGTGGCTGCGAGATTGATGCGTTGAATGACCATAGGATCGTTATGATGGGTGTAATAGGTGCCTTATCAGCCAGGGAATCAGTAACGATAATTAATTGGGAAGGTATTAGTAAGTCCTGGCCCACATTCATTTGGGATCTAGAGAGATTGGGTGCCGAAGTAAGGATACTTAATTCTCCATGAGTATTACGTAATGGTTCACCAAATCTTCTGCTATTGACGAAATTCTTAATTATAATTCCTTAAGAATTTATACAAACATTTTTATTAAAATTAAGATAATAAGAAAAACGTATGCCCGAAATACGTGAAATAATATTTTACGGAAAGAGTGGGGATGGAATACACACAATCGCGGACCAATTGGTTCAGAGATTAATTAAGCGGGGGCTCTATGTAATTTCCTACCCCGAGTACGATCCCGAGCGTAGGGAGACACTGGCCAAAATACATGTAAGGGTCTCCAAGGAGCCTATTCACATTAGGGTCCAGTAACGAACCCAGAAATTGCGGTGTTATTTGATGTTAGGTTACTCAGGAGTAATCAGGAGCGTTAAGTGCCAGAAAGTTAATCGTTAACGCCCCAAGTAGGGAGTTAGTAATGAAGTATGCTGGGAGCATCAATGGGGATATTATCAACATTGACCTAAATGAATTAAGGAAGGCTGGTATTGATTATTCGACCCACGTTATTGACCTAATAATTAACACATTATTTAATGACAACACTTGAAAGTTCCCGGGCAAGTTCCACGTTTTTCATTAGTGCCGTGCCCACAAGGATCGCGTTTGCACCTTCCCTGGCCAGTTCTAAAGCATCATTAACGTTCTTAACGCCGCTTTCAGCAATTATGATGTTCGCCTTGCCCCTAATAGCCCTAATTATTGATACCGCCCTATCCAGGGATACTGATAAATTACCTAAATCCCTCGAGTTTATCCCAAGCATGACGCTTGGGTTGTTATTAACGACATCAAGCGCATCATCTTCACTGTCAACCTCAATTAGGGGTTCCAAGCCCAGCCTTATGGCATAGTCGACCAAATCCCAAAGTGCGTCACCAAGAAGTCTCTTAATGAATAGTACCGAGCTAGTACCAGCCCCCTGGCCTCATCAATTTGTTCCTTACTAATAACGAAGTCCTTATACAGCACTGGCTTACCGTAATTAAGAGCTATCTTAACAAAGACTGGCGAGCCTAGAAAGTAAAATGGCTCAACTAAGACACTGAATCCAGTGGCGTATTTACCGACGGTGTCGAAATAGGCCCAAGGGTCGAGGTCAAGCCTAACGACCCCACTTGGACTAGCTCTCTTGTATTCCGCTATTAATGCCAGGTAGCCCTCAGAATTGCGCCTCTCAATGGCCTTGAGCATGCTTGGGGCCCTTACACTGGACTTAAGGGCCTCCACCCGCCTTCTTGTTAACTCGCCAATAATGGTTAAAAAGTCCACGGTTTGTTAGTTCTACAATTACATATAAGCATTTCTTAATCTATATATAATTAATATAAATATATATCTTTTGTTCGATAATAATTACTAATGAACATTAAATACATAAAGCTTTTAAATACCCCCTGAGACAACTCGTTGGTGAATTTCATGCCCCAATGGTCATAAGGAAACCGGGCCTGGGCGCGTACGTAACAGCCACATACCCAAGTAAAGAATCCTTCCTAAACGCGGTTAAGTGTCTATCGAATGTCTCGGACTTCCTTGAAATAGGAATACCAACACAAAACCCGAAGTACGATGGGCCAGTCATAAGGAAGACCCACTTTGCCTCTGAGCTTAAGGGCTTGGAGGCAATTAAGGTGACTAAATATGGCGAAGTACCGACAATACTCATGGGTTACGTCGAGGATTACGTGAATGACCTAGAATTAGTCGCTAAGACGGCAAGTGAGGTTGGCGCATCCTCAGTATTATTCCCAGACCTACTATTTGAGCATTTAGAAGCATTTGAAAGATATGTAAGCATCATGAGGGATTACTCGTTAAGGCCCTCATTCTTCGTTTCAAGCAACACACCGTATAGGTTAATAAGCATGCTCGTTAAGTACGAACCACTATTCATATACCTAGGCCTATACGCAGCAACCGGAATAAGGCTACCACTCTATATTGAGAGAAACATTAGAGAGATTAGAAAGCTCGTTGATGGTGTGATGTTGGTCGCAGGATTCGCCATAAACATGCCCGAGATGGTTAGGCTCGTGATCAATGCAGGTGCTGATGCTGTGGTCGTCGGAACGGCGCTTGTGGATAAGTTAAATGATCCGAGGTCCTGCACGGAATTCATAGTAAAGCTCAGGGGTGGTCTACCATGATGATACCGCACTATTGGTATAACATAAATGTGGACCTGCCAAAGCCATTACCGCCACCCATTGATCCCTATGAGCTGATTCAAGGATCGCCCTGCTCATGAGGATACTACCCAGTGAGTTGATTGATCAGGAATTCACGCCGCTTAGGTACGTGCCGATACCCGACGAGGTTAGGGAACTCTACGAGAGAATGGGTAGGCCAACACCATTTAGGAGGGCCTATGGGCTTGAGAGGGCGTTGGGTAATGGTGTTAGGATTTACTATAAATTCGAGGGTGCACTACCGACGGGCTCCCATAAATTAAACACGGCAATACCCCAGGTATACTACGCACTTAAGGATGGGGCTAAGGAAGTCGTCACAGAGACCGGAGCGGGGCAGTGGGGCCTGGCTGTGTCGTTGGCTGCGGCATTGCTTGGTGCTAAGGCCACGGTATTCATGACAAGGAACTCCTACTTCAATAAGACGCAGAGGGTTCTTTTCATGAGGACCTACGGCGCGGAGGTTTACCCAAGCCCCAGCGAATTGACGAAGTACGGAAAAGAGGCATTGAGAGCTAGGCCTGATCACCCAGGTAGCCTGGGTCTAGCCATCACTGAGGCGATCGAATTCACGTTAATGGGTGAGGGTAGGAAGTACATACCAGGTAGTGTGCTTGGTTTCGTAATACTTCACCAAACGGTGATTGGGCAGGAGGTTCTACAGCAAATGCCAGAGGAGCCAGACCTAGTGATTGGGTGCGTTGGCGGTGGTAGCAACTTCAGTGGTTTCTCATTCCCAATGATAGGTGCAAAACTCAGGGGCGAGGGCTTTGAAAGGACCAAGTTCCTCGCGGTGGAGTCAAAGGCGGCGCCCAAGCTAACCAGTGGCAGGTACATGTACGACTTCCCCGACACTGGCGGATTACTACCAATGGTTAAGATGCTCACCCTAGGTCACGACTACGTACCACCACCGACACACGCAGCAGGACTTAGATATCACGGAGCGGCGCCAGCACTATCGTTGTTGGTTAGGGAGGGCCTTGTTGAGGCTAGGGCTTATGGGCAGGAGGAGGTCATGGAGGCGGCTAGGCTGTTCGCTAGGACTGAGGCATAATACCGGCTCCAGAGTCTGCCCATGCAATAAGGGCTGTGATTGACGAGGCTAAGAGAATGCCCAAGGGCTCAGTCATATTCTTCAACTTATCAGGACATGGCCTCCTCGACGTTGATGCTTATGGTAATGTGAGGTGACGGCAATGAAGGAGGTACTCGAGAAAATAGCTAGAGGATTAGCTAAGTGTGGATGAGGCTTATGAGGTCGCCAAGGGCATGTTGACAAGCATTGACGAGGCGTTATCAGCGGCAATACTAATGGGCCTGAGGGTAAGGGGTGAGGCATCCAGTGAGATTGCCGGCTTTGCGAAGGCGCTCAGGGACTTCTGCATCAAGATACCAATAGATGATAGGGGTAAGTACGTGGATACCGCCGGCACTGGGGGTGATGGGTTTGGAACGCTCAATGCATCCACGGCAGCCGCGTTGGTGGCGGCTTACCTGGGAGCCCACGTGATTAAGCACGGCAATAGAAGCGTTTCATCAACCTCAGGCAGTGCAGACTTCCTTGAGGCGTTGGGCTTCAACATAAACCTACCACCCAATAAGGCAGCCGAAATGGCGATTAAGTACCGATTCACCTTCGCCTTCGCCCCAGCCTATCACCCAGCGATGAAAAACGTTATGCCCGTAAGGAAGAAGTTGGGCATTAGGACAATATTCAACCTAATAGGGCCACTGGCAAACCCAGCCCTACTCACTAGGCAGTTAATTGGTGTTGCGGATAGTTCGTTAATGAATAGAATGGCCGAGGCGGCGCTAATGCTTGGTTATGAACATGCCGTGTTTGTGCACGGCGAGCCTGGGATTGACGAGGTTTCAGTCTTTGGTAAGACCATGATTATCGAGGTTAGGGGGAGTAATGTGGATAAGTACTTCATTGAGCCAGGGACTTAGGACTAGGCATTCATAGGATAGATGAGGTTAGGGTTTCAAGCCCATTGAGTAGCATTGAGAAGGTTAGGCTGGCTATATCCGGTGAGGATGAGGCGGCCAGGGACTTCATAATTGCCAACGCCGCATTTACACTATATGTAGCGGGCATGGTTAGGGATCCCAGGGATGGTGTTGAGTATGTAAGGTCACACCTAGACGATGGTTTTTGGGATTACGTGAGTGAGCTTGCCAGGGTGAGTAGGTCATGACGTTGCTTAAGATTTGTGGTGTTACTAACGTTAGGGATGCCGTAATGGTTAGTAACTATGCTGATTATGTTGGTGTAATAGTGAATTCGAGGATACCAACACCGAGGCTTGTTAGTAATGAGGTGGCCAGAGAAATAATAAAAACGGTTAAGGGAGTCAGGGTCGTAGGTGTCGTGGAGGGGCTTGAGCTCATTGATGCAGTTAAATTGATTAGCGACCTTGGGTTTGAAATTCTTCAGTACCATGGTGACTTCGAACCAAGTGGGGAGGTTATGGACCTAGTTAATGATTTTGGGATTAAGTTGGCGCCGGTATTGACGTACGTGGGTGATAACTCAATAATTAATAAGGCCGCTAAGCTTGCGTTGATTAATTACGTGGAGTACGTGCTCATTGATGCGCCAAAAACGAACTTCACTAGATATGAACATGGACTCAAACTGCCGTTGGACGTGATAAGGGAGGTCAGAGTCATACCCAGGGTTGGCGTCGCTGGCGGTATAAATCCAGATAACGTGTCCCTGGTGATGAGCTATAGGCCATTCTTAATCGATGTTAGCTCGGGGGTTGAGAAAAGCCCTGGAATTAAGGATGAGGCGTTAGTGAGGAAGATTGCGGAGGTGGTTAGGGGTGTCCGTTAGGAAGATACCAATTCAGTACCTGCCGAAACCCAGGGAGCTCACTAATTACCTACTTAAGTCTGGCGAGGACTTCGTGACACTACTCGAGAGTGGGCCAGGCTTTCCAGAGAGGTCTAGGTACACAATAGTTGCGTGGGGAATTACCGAGCACCTAGTTGTTAATTGGGATGGCGATTTATACAGCGAATTGAAGGGATTGGTTAAGAGACTTGGTAGGTTTGAGAGTGGTGATATTGCCCTTGGCTATCTATCCTACGAGGCCGTGGCTCACATGGAGCCATACCTAAGGAATTACCTAAGGAGGCCGCAGTGGCCGATTGCCGAGTTCATAATACCGAGCAACGTGGTTATTTACGACAACCTACTGGGCAGGGGTTACGTAAAGGGTGAACTACCTAGTAATGCCTCGGCGGATCTAGATGACTTTGAGGTGGTTGGTAAGGTCGGTGGTACCAGGAGGGAGGACTTCATTAGGTGGGTTGAGTCATCGCTTGAGGATATTAGGAATGGTGAGATTTTCCAAATAGTCCTGTCCAGGTATGAGGATTACTCGGTGAGGGGTGATGTAATGAACCTATACATGAGGCTGGCCGATTTGAATCCATCACCGTACATGTACATAACCAAGTTCGGGGATAAGTACATAGTTGGTACGAGCCTGAGCTGCTGGTTAAGGTTGATGGTGATAGGGTAGAGACGCACCCAATAGCCGGGACTCGACCGAGGGGTAGGGACCCAATTGATGACTTGAGACTTGAGGAGGAATTGATTAATAGTATTAAGGATAGGGCGGAGCACGTGATGCTCGTCGATCTGGCCAGGAATGACATCGGCAAGGTGTGTAGGTTTGGTACGGTTAGGGTTAAGGAGTTATACGCCATTGAGAAGTACCAAAGTGTTCAACACCTGGTTTCTAGGGTTGAGGGTGTCCTGGAGCGCGGTAATGATATTGTTGATGCCCTATTCGCGACGTTTCCTGCTGGTACAGTTAGTGGGGCGCCTAAGCCAAGGGCTATGGAGTTAATCGCGAAGTACGAGGGCGTGGCTAGGGGACCCTATGCAGGGGCCATTGGTTTGATGCATGGTGGTGGCGGTGAATTCGCAATAATAATAAGGACCTTATTCCTAATGAGTGGTGTGGCCAGGATACAGGCGGGGGCTGGAATAGTCTACGACTCAGTACCTGAGCTTGAGTTTCAGGAGACTGAGCATAAGCTGGGTAGTTTAAAGATTGCCATGGGGGTGGTGTGATGGAGCTCGTGGTGATCATAGACAATTACGACTCATTCACGTACAACATAGCCCAGTACGTGGGTGAGCTTGGGGCCAAGCCACTGGTCCTTAGGAATGATGAGGTTACTGTTAAGGTAATCGAGAGACTTAGGCCCAATGGCATAATAATATCGCCAGGTCCTGGCAGTCCGCTTAGCCCCAGGGATATAGGCATATCCAGGGATGTAATACAGCACTTCAGGGGTAGGGTACCATACTGGGTATTTGCCTTGGTCATCAAGTGATTGGCGTCACCTTTGGGGCCAGGGTTAGGAGGGCCAAGACGATAAAGCATGGTAAAACCAGCATGATTAGGCTGGTTAGGCCCTCGCCGATATTTCAGGGGTTCCCCGAGAGGATTGAGGGCATGAGATACCATAGCTTGGTCATTGATGATGTACAGTGAGTTGATTGTTACGGCGGTTTCGGAGGATGATGGTGAAGTTATGGCAATACAACATAGGGACTACCCGATATTTGGTGTTCAATTCCACCAGAGAGTGTCGGCACGCCAATGGGTAAGGAGATACTGAAGAACTTCCTTTCTATGGGCTAATTCAATTCATAAATTACGTAAAGTATTTCAGCAATAGTCGATTTTTGAAATTATAGTAATTATTTATTCTTACCAAATTATTTAAGCCGTCAAGGCATGGTCTTGCCGTGGCGGATTATAAATTCATAGTTTGGCTCAATGAGGAGGTTAAGGACTCATCAATACTGGGTGGCAAGGGTGCTAACCTGAATAAATTAGTACTCATGGGTGTACCCGTGCCGCCTGGCTTCGTAATAACGACGGAGGCATTCAATTATTTCATGACCGTAAACGGGCTTAAGAACAAGGTACTCAATGTAATTAATGAGGTTATTAGGGAGGGCAAACCTGAGGAGTACGAGGAAGCTGAGAGGAGGATCAAGGAGTTGATAATCAGTACTGAAGTCCCTAGGGATCTCCGTGATGAGATTGCCAGGGCATACATGGAGTTAAGCAACATGTTTAATACGGATGCCGTGGCGGTAGCCGTTAGATCAAGTGCAAATGCTGAGGACCTAAAGACCGCAAGCTTTGCCGGGCAGCAGGATACATATCTAAATGTTAGGGGCATTGGGGAATTGATTAAGTACGTAAAGCACGTGTGGGCAAGCACTTACAATGCGAGGGCATTGGCATACAGGGATGAGAAGGACATACCACATGATGAAGCTCAAATGGCAGTAATCGTGCAGAAGCTAGTAAATGGTAGGGCTGCGGGTGTTATGTTCACGATAAACCCAGTGACCGGCAATGAAAGTGAGGCGGTTATTGAGGCTTCCTGGGGCCTTGGAGAGGCCGTGGTCGGTGGTATGGTAACCCCAGACAGGTGGGTTGTGGATAAGGGTGGGTTGATGATTAAGGATAGGGTCATATCCAGGAAAAGCGTAATGATGGTCAGGGATGAGGCTGGGCTAACGAAAATGGTCGAGGTGCCCAGGGACCTCGTTGAGAAGCCTTCGTTGAGCGATGAGGAAGTACTCGCGCTGGCTAAAGTGGGCATTGAACTTGAGGGTCGCTTGGTTATCCACTGGACATTGAGTGGGTCATTGATGCGGACTCGGGCAATATATACATTGTTCAGATGAGGCCGGAGACCGTGTATAGCGGTGGTAAGGCAAAGGTAATCAGTGAGGCAAAGGCAACGGTGGGTAAGGCCGTGGTTAAGGGCATTGCGGCAAGCCCAGGTGTAGCCGTCGGCAGGGTAAGGATATGCCTAACCCCCGAGGAGGCCAGGGCTAAGATGAGTAAGGGTGACATACTCGTAACGAAGATGACAAACCCTGACTGGGTACCCTATATGAGAATTGCCTCGGCAATAATAACCGACGAGGGTGGTATGACAAGCCACGCCGCCATCGTATCGAGGGAATTAGGTATACCAGCAATAGTGGGCACTGGAAACGCAACCTCAGTGCTTAGGGATGGTGAGTTATACACGGTAGATGCCGTGCATGGGGTGGTTTATGAGGGTGAGGCTAAGGAGTTAGTGGGTAAGGCAAAGGCCGTTAAGGAGGAGACCATGGCATCAGCCAACACTAACGAGTTAATACTACACATCTATAGGTCAATAAGGACGGCGACCGGCGTGTACATGAACCTGGGAGTTCCTGAGAAGATCGACGAGTATAAGGACCTACCCTTTGATGGTATTGGCCTAATGAGGATTGAATTCGTGCTTTCCAGCTACATCGGTGATCATCCACTTCATCTAATCAGTATTGGTAATGAGGAGAAGTTCATCAATAAGTTGGCCGAGGGCGTGGCCTACGTGGCCAAGGCAATATACCAAGGCCCGTGATCGTCAGGTTCAGCGACTTCAAGAGCAATGAGTACAGGCAATTAACCGGTGGCGAGAAGTTCGAGCCTGAGGAGAGAAATCCAATGCTTGGTTGGAGGGGTGTTTCGAGGTACATAAGTAGGGATTACGAGAAGGCCTTCAGGCTTGAGGTTAGGGCCATCAAGAGGGTTAGGGAGGAAATGAACTTGAATAACGTGCATGTAATGGCGCCATTCGTAAGGGCTCCCTGGGAACTCGAGAAATTTATGGAGATACTAAATGATGAGGGCTCGGGAAAGATAGGGATTTCAAGGTATATGCAATGGCTGAAATACCCAGCATAGCCCTGCTTGTCGAGGACTTCGCGAAGTACGTTGATGGCTTCTCAATAGGCAGTAATGACCTGACGCAACTCGTTATGGGTGTTGATAGGGATAACGACATATTGGTTAGGCAGAACCCGAGGTACTTTGACGAGAGGGAACCGTCGGTGCTCAGGGCCATGTATGAGATAATAAGGAGGGCCCACGCAATGAATAAGAGCGTTGGCATATGTGGGCAGGCGCCATCGGTTTACCCCGAGGTCACGGAGTTCCTTGTGAGGGTGGGTATTGACTACGTATCGGTGAATCCAGACGCCGTTATATCGACTAGGCTCCTCATAGACTCGATAGAGAGGAAGATAGTACTTGAGGAGCTACGTGAGTTAAGGAGAAGGTTAATGCCAACAGACCCAGAGGGTGAGTTCCGTGAAGTACTCAATAAGGTCTTTAAGGGATAATCACTAGGGCAAATAAAGGCTTAAACCTAAAACGGGAAAAGGAAATGCCTAACCTATGTTTTGCCTTTGGTTGTTAAAAATGTTTTGATTTTGGTGCATACTACCCCCGCATGCGTGGTCTGCCTTGGTCATTATACCGTTTCTTTTATGTTAAGGCTTTATTTTCGAAGTAAAAATATTCTCGTATAATCAACACTCGATTAATATATTGGCATGTAATTAATGGGGTATGACGACCTAGAGGGAATGATTCTTAAGTTGAAGGGGGCTTAGGTAAAAATGACTGGAGAATTATGGGTGGAATTTGGAATTTTAATTTGATATTGTATGCATTTCAATTTCTGGCATCTTGCCCTTTCACTATCAATTTCTATTTATTAGCTTTATAGGAATACTTTTTATTTTAGGGCTGGATTTAATGGTCCGAATGCCAAGTTCAAAACCGATTGAGGAACTTCCATATAAAGCCAGGGTATATATCAATAACCAAGTTCTATTACCTGCAAGACTAGTTAAGGCCCTGGGCATTGAATGGGCCAAATATGCGGAAATAACCATTAAGTACAATGATTGTATAATCACGTTGAAGCGGGTGGCATTACTAAGGACTAGGCATACAGCCAGTAGACAATTCACAATACCAAAGGAGGTCAGAGATAAGTATGGCATAATGCCATTGGATGAGATCGAAGTAATCGGTATAAGGCCCCTAAGGAATAAGGAAATCAATGCCAAGCAGGTAATTAATGAATAATTTTTAAATGACAAAATACGAATTACCTCTGTAGTGCACTTTCTAGGTTTTTTTATCGTTGTTTCATCGATATATCCCTCACTTATGTACGCCAACTTACCATGAAGTATTGTCGCAGCCACGGCAACGTCAACCTCAAAGCCCTTAAATGGCGAAAACTTAGCCTTAGACCTGAACTTCTCGGGCTCTATCCTATGCCTGGCCTTGGTATTTATTATTGTTAAATCAGCACAGGAGCCCTGCCTAATTCCCACATTAAGCCCAAGGAATTTAGCTGGTCTCTCCTGTATCGCCCTCATTACTGTTCCAAGGTCCGTAAACCCACGACGCCACAGTGTGAGTAGTAATGGCGCCGTTGTTTCAAGGCCAACGATACCCGGCGGTGCCTCATCATACGGCCTATCCTTCTCCCAATCAGCGTGTGGTGCGTGGTCGCTGGCTACGATGGGTACCTCACCCCTAACGAACATGGTCAATAACTCCCTCCTCGTGGTCTCATCCCTAAGTGGTGGATTAACCTTGCAGTAAGCAGGCTTCTCAGCCCTTGCGAGGCACTCCTCCTGGCTTAGTAACATGTGGTGTGGGGTTACGTCAAAGGTGATGTCAAGGCGCTTAACCTAATCATGCTTATTGATTGTGGTAGTGTTAGGTGCGTCATGTGAACCTTGGTTCCATACCTATACACCAACTTAATGATATTATGAACACAGGCCAACTCAGCCCTTGGGCCCCTAATTACATTGTGATGCTCAAAATCCCTGGGCCCACTGTACTGATTAATAATTACTGGGTCCTCACAATGCATTACTATTGGTATCCCAACCCTAGCCGCCTCCTGAAATAGGGCCTCTAGGTATTGGTCACCACCATAATCAAGAACCTCCTCGGGTAGTACTTCGCCAACCGCATATGCGCCATTAATAAGTGCGTCCTTAAGTATAGACGGGTCCTGAGGAGCGCCAAAGTAATGCCTAATGTGTAGTTTTGTCTTCCTATTAAACTCCTCAATTTTCTTCCTCAATAATTCAACGGTTTTTATTGGAGGCTTTGTGTTGGGCATGTCGCCAACGGCTATGTAGCCGCCGGCCAATGCGGCCTGTGTTCCACTGACTGCATCCTCCTTATAGGATAGTTCGAAGTCCCTGAAATGGACATGAATATCCACAAAACCGGGAAGTAAAAGGTATTGGCTAGGTAATTCCAATTTACTACCTGCTTCAATGGGTTCATTACCAACGTAGGTTATTTCACTGCCCGTGATGCCTATGTACGTCTCCTTAATACTACCCCTTACGTAGGCCCTAGCCTAATTAATACATCAGTCTTGGTAACGCCCATTAATGAGAAATTAACAACCCCGAATTAAAGTTATCCGTTACATTACGCATTCAGTTTCACGACCTCCTTAAAGAACCTCTCATAGCCCATGGACTCAATCATCTTAACGACCTCCTCACCACCAACATGAATAACCGAGCCCCTTGCCATCACGACAACCCTGGTGGGCTTAACGTAGTGAAGTATCTCCGCGTGGTGTGTGGTGACTAATATCGCAGTACCATCTGGCAAGCCTCGCAATCGACCTACCTATTATTGCAATACCATCCACGTCAAGTCCTGAGTCAGGCTCGTCAAGCATTGCGACCTTGGGCTTATACATTAGTAGTTGAAGCATTTCAGCTCTCTTGGACTCACCGCCGCTGAACCCAGCATGGACACCCCTTGATAGGTGCTCGGGCTTCAAGCCAAGCTCTGCGGTTAACTTAGTCATCTCGGCAATGGCTTGCGGCGATGGTGGGTCAGTTATGTGCTTGCCAGCCTTCTTATTGAGCATAGCCGTTATTAACGTCGACAATCTAACCTCAGGAACAGGGGTTGGGCTCTGCAGGGCGAGTAGTATTCCCCTCTGAACCCTCTCCTCAGGGTAAAGCTTAACTATTGATTCACCATCAAGCCTAATATCACCATTAACTATGTTATACTTGGGGTGGCCTGCAATCGTTAAGAACAGAGTTGTCTTACCGCTACCGTTTGGACCCATTATGGCGACAACCTCCCCTGACTCAACGGTTAAGTTAACGTTGTTCAGTATCCTCTTACCATCAACCTCAACACTTAGGTTAGTTACCTCAAGTCTTGTCATTATTGATCACGTAGCATATGTGACACTGATTAAAAACTTTTCGGCAGTGTCTATGTAGACTCACCACTAGAAAGCTTAATAATAATAACTTAATGAATATATTCTAAAGAATAATTATGAGCAGGGATGGTGTAAAACTCGAACTCGCAAAGTCAGAGATATACTCAAGCATATTAGGCCATGCAAAACCCATTAAGTGGGAGTTGGAGATTAGAGGTAAAATCACGAGAGACGTTATTGAGGAAATCAGTAGGGTCAGGGGCGAGCCTGATTGGATGAGGAGGCTTAGGCTTAGGGCCCTGGAAATGTTCGAGAAGCAGCCCTGGCCCAATTGGCTTCCTCTTGAGGGTAACATCGACCTTGAATCATTGGTTTTGTATGCCAAGCCCAGTGTTGAGAGGGTAAGGTCATGGGATGAGTTACCAAAGGAATTAAGGGAATATTACGAAGCACTGAGGATACCTGAACTTGAGGCTAGAGTTTTATCTGGGGTTATTGGGCAGGTGGATGGCGGAGTTGTTTATGAAAATACCAAGAAGGATCTTGAGAAGGCGGATGTCATTGCAATGAGCATGGACGAGGCAGTCAGGAGATACCCTGACCTCGTTAAGCAGTACTTCGCGAGGGTATTCCCGCCGGAGTATAAGTTTGCGTCGTTGAATATAGCCCTTTGGGGCGGTGGCGTATTTGTGTACGTGCCACCTGGCGTCCATGTTAAGATGCCCATTGAGCTCGTCATCCTAATCAGTAGTGCTGGTATTGGGCAGTTTGAGCATTCACTAATCGTTGTTAGTGAGAATGCGAGTGCTGAATTCATAGTTGCCTGTGCAGCACCGGTATTCACCGGGCTTAGCCTACATGATGGTATGACTGAGGCATACATACATAAGGGCGCCAGGGTTAGGCTTGTTGATCTTAAGAATTGGAGTAGGGATGTTATTTACTTCGGTAATAATAGGGCGATTGTTGAGGAAAATGCAAGCGTTGATTGGTTGAGTGGTTCCCTGGGTGGTAAAGCGACGATTGTATACCCGATGAGTGTGCTTAAAGGAGTCAATTCAAGGACTACGGTGACGAGCGTGGCCTTAGCTAACGGGCCGACATGGAAGGAGGAGGGTGCCAAGATATTCCATAGTGCACCACATACGTATAGTAAGGTCGTGAGTAAGGGCGTTAGTCTGAACGGCGGTACATCTGTATATAGGGGGCTTGTTTATGTCAGGGAGGGTGCTAAGTATGCTAAGTCATCCGTGAGTTGTGAGTCCCTTATTCTGGATGATAGGTCTAGGGCTTACACAATACCCCATGAGCAAGTTTTTGAGGAGACGGCCACGGTAACGCATGAAGCTTACACCGGTAGGATTGGTGAGGATAAGTTGTTTTACCTGCGTAGTCGTGGCCTTAGTGAGGAGGAGGCCCGTAGTCTCATAGTCCTTGGTTACTTCCACGACATCATGGTTAATCTACCCGTTGAGTACGTGTCCATATTCAATAAGGCCATTGAGCTGGAGCTATCGAGGATGGGCGGTGTCGGGTAGTTCATTATAAGTTATTTCCGGGGACTGGTTTTTAAATAACCACAGTAGAGAGGCTCGGTGACACTGATGAGCAATAATTCGGCAGAGTCTTTGAAGACCGTTATTGAGAGGAGCTCCGTCGAGGAACTGCTCGGCCCAGAAATGGAGTTTGTCCCTTGGGAGGCCGTGATTAAGGGCAGGATAACAAAGGATATGATTGAGGAAATCAGTAGGATTAAGGGCGAGCCTGATTGGATGAGGAGGCTTAGGCTTAGGGCCCTGGAAATGTTCGAGAAATTACCGGAGCCTAAGTGGTTACCAATTAAGGAGGAGATAGACCTGGAGTCCCTGGTTTTATACGCGAAGCCGAGCGTTGAGAGGGCAAGGTCATGGGATGACGTGCCCAAGGAGATCAGGAAGTATTACGAGGCATTGGGAATGCCCGAGCTTGAGGCCAAGGTATTGGCTGGATTGCTTGGTCAATTCGACTCTGAGGTTGTTTATTTGCATGTTAAGAAGTACCTTGAGGAGAAGGGCGCGATAGTTACTACGATGGATGAGGCCGTTAAGAAGTACCCGGACATTGTTAAGCAGTACTTCGCTAGGATATTCCCACCCGGTGAGCATAAGTTCGCCGCATTACATGTGGCGTTGTGGAGTGGTGGTACCTTCGTCTATGTACCGCCAGGTGTTAAACTTGATATGCCAATAGAGTCCTTCTTCCTAATAGGTAGTTCTGGCGAGGGTCAATTTGAGCATTCATTAATAATTGCCGATGAGGGTGCAAGTGTTGAGTGGCTTGAGGGTTGTGCAGCCCCCGTTTACAGGGGCTTCAGTTTTCACGATGGTATGGTAGAGAGTTACGCGGCAAGGAATGCCCACCTGAGAATCAATACAATACAGAACTGGAGCAGGAACATAATCAACTTTAACAATAAGAGGGCTGTGGCCATGGAGAACTCAACCGTTGAGTGGGTTGAGGGTAGCCTCGGTAGTAAGGTTAGCTATACGTACCCAAGCACTGTGCTTAAGGGCGAGGGCGCTAAGACAAGCATCATAGGCGTGACAATAGCTAACGGCCCATTCTGGAAGGAGAATGGCGCCAAGGCATACCACGACGCACCAAGGACCTCAAGCAAGATAGTTAATAAAAGCGTAAGTATAAATGGAGGTACCGTAGTCTATAGGGGCCTTGTCTATGTTAGGGAAGGCGCCAAGTACGCAAGGTCCTCGGTATCATGCGACTCATTAATCCTTGATGATAGGTCTAGGGCTTACACAATACCCCATGACCAGGTTTTTGAGGAAAGTGCTACGGTGACTCACGAGGCATACACGGGTAGGATTAGTGAGGACAAACTATTCTACCTGCGTAGTAGGGGTTTTGATGAAGGAATGGCTAGGAGCTTAATCGTTCTTGGTTTTATACAGGACATAACCGTTCGCTTACCCACGGAGTATGCAATGACGCTAAATAGGGTCATAGAGCTCGAATTTGGTAAGTTATCTAAGGTAGGATGACTTTAAAGACCCTGTTAATATTTAGGTGGTCCTGAATGAGTAAGTGGCTTGTTGAATTAAAGTTAAGGGCACGGGAGCTCGCTCAGAAAATACCTTATCAGCAAATTAAGGATTCACCGTCAGTTAAGTACTACACAGATTGGAACGCCTTTGAGAAGTGCGTCGACCCAAGCATCGAAGAATTATCTAAATACTCTACTACGACGAATATACCTATGAATTAAACATAGCCTCTATAAACGGTAATATGAGTATCGCGAAGGTTCCCAACGGCGTTAATGTAATGAGCATCAATGAATTAGGTGATGAATTCGGTAAACTGCTATTTAAGTCAATGGATATTTCGGAATCAAGGGCTCTGGCTCGGCATGTGGCTAACCTAATCAATGGAGTTTACGTTGAAGTAAATAATGACTTAAGGGAACCACTTAGAATAGGCGTTGCAGCATCAACGCCAAGGCCGGTATTACTACCTACTCATTACACGGTTTTAATCAATGATGGAGTCACGGCATCACTCAGCATCTTCATAAATGGATTTGGTGGTTGCCCATCAACCACGGTGGAGATTTACCTGGGCAGAGGCTCTAGGCTGAATGCATTATTCGTGAGTACCCATGAGCAGGTACCCACCTACTCGTTGATTAAGGTAATAGCTGGTGATGGCTCATCAATAATAGCTAGAACACTAATCATGGGGGGCTCTATGAATCACCATAGGGAGGACTACCTACTACAGGGCAGGAAGAGTGACCTAAATCACCTGGGCCTTGAGATTGGTCATGGCGCATCAAGATTGACTATCAGGTAAATGCAATCCATACCGGCGAGCATGGCACAAGCTATTCGAAGGTCCTGGGCATAGCCAGGGATAAGTCCTTCATAATACATAGGGCCCTGGGCAGGATAACGGAGGGCGCCAAGTGGAGTGATACGAATGTTGAGGGTAAGGTCTTTGTAATGAATGAGGGCGCCTACGCAGCCTCAGTACCGATAATAATGGTTGACACCGGTGATGTTAATGGCGCGAGGCACAGCGCTGCAGATGCATCACCAGATGAGGACCAAGTCAATTACCTGAGACTCAGGGGTATTAGTAAGGATGAGGTCACTGACTTAATAATACATGAAATCGTTTCCCAATTCATGGATTCACTACCAAGCGAGTTCGTTCATGACGCCGATATCGTAAAAACATTGGTGATGGATAAGTTATTAAGGCAATGACGGTTTACCTACGCACAGCCTCAATACATACGAAACCAAACCTCTCGGCTGCATATAGCTCAACAATCTGCGGTTCCTCGGAATAATCACCAACACCCCTGGACAGCACGGCCACAGCCTTATCACTCACCGCGAATCCCAGAGACTCCAGTATCTCCCTTACCTCATTCACGGTATAGAAATGCGCCGCTGAGTAAAACCTGTGGCCCTTCCTGCCTAGTTCCATGTAAAACCTACCATGCTCACTATCCCTAGGTACTATGCAGGTAATAAGCTTACCAGCGGGTTTAAGGACTCTATATACCTCAGCAAGGGTCTTTCTCGGGTCGTCCAGGAAACATATTGTCACTATTATAACGGCGTAGTCAAATGAGGAATCCCTAAGTGGCATGACCTCCCCAACGCCAACCACGACATCAACACCCTTATCCCTGGCCAACTCAGCCATTGCCAGAGCAGGCTCCAGACCAATTGGTATCCCAACCTACCGGCAAAGAATCCACTACCAACACCAATCTCAATACCAAGGCCCTTGGGCACCATCACCGATACTGTCCTAATCTCGGACTCAGCGATATCCACATGTCTCACGTACCAATTATCGTAGTCCCTGGCATACCTATTAAATATTGATATTGAAGACGTTGTGATCACCCATACGTATCGAGCGTTATCTCGGCAATGTCATAGCTATACTCAGAAACCCTCCTAATGCTCTCCACAATCATCATCAACCTACCACCAACATCAACATGAAGCCCACTGCCATAGATCGACTTAATAACCTCAAGGCTCTTACCCCTCATGGCAATCCTCCTATCCAGGACCTCCATGGCATCCTCAACATCACCATTAATAAATGCCATAACCGACTCTCTAAGTATATCGGTTGAGTTAAGGCCAAGCTCAATTATATCATTAACAATGGGCAACCCACTGAGCTTACAGCACATTTGCCCCGCCTCACCAATTATCTGGGCAATCCTCCAGGCATGATCACCAGCCCTCTCTATGGACTTGGAAACCATCAACGCATTCACTAACTCCCTAGAGCTACTTGCTCCAAGCTTTGAAAGCACTGACTGATCAGTGATCCCCATCATGACCAGCCTCTCAATGAGCAGGTAAAGTCTATCAACTTCATTATCCCTATCAATGATATCCTCCGGCCTAGTACTTAATCCCCGCAGCATATCCAGGGAGTCCTTGAGCATGCCGAGGACCGTGAGAACCATCCTATTTAACAATCTCTTGATTGGTACCTCGGGTATTGGTGTTACGAACCTAAAGACGAGGTAATCACTACCCTCCTCAATAACCTCAACCCCAGAAATCCTCTCCCTAACCAACCCCTTAACCTCACCCTTAATGCCCACAAATCCCTTAAACCTCACCCTAACCTCATCAACACCCCTAAGGTACTGAGTAATCAACCTCCTAAGCACGTAATCCGGGCTATCCCTATCAACCTCAATAACATTACTAACGCCTGAACTACGTATTGAGCGACCCAATGGAATGACTGCTATGTGGTCACCCATAAATCTAAGTAAAACGTACGAACCAGCCTCGATCCCCAACGCCGAAACCCACTTCTTAGGTATTGTAATGGCTATTGAAGACCTACCAGAAGCCACAACCTTCCTAACCTCCTCCTCAACCACACGCTTCAAACGCAAACACTTAATTAATCTTATCATCAATTAGGGAGAGGATGCTTAGGGTCCTAATAACAGGGCCACCGGGCGTGGGCAAGACCACCCTCATTAAGCGCTTGGTTGGTCACGCAAGGTCAATGGGCATTGGGGTTTTCGGCTTCATAACCACCGAGGTTAGGGAAGGTGGTTCTAGGGTGGGCTTTAAGATAGTGGATATTAATAGCGGTAGCGAGGCTTGGTTGGCTCACGTGAGTCTATTCGCAGGTGGGCCAATGGTTGGTAAGTACAATGTCAATCTAAAGGCCATGGAAGATGTCGGGATACCGGCGATAAGGTCTGCCAGGCCAGGCTCATTGCTCGTGGTTGATGAGATTGGTAAGATGGAGCTAATGCACGAGGGCTTCCTGAGGGCTCTTGAGGAGGTTGTGAGCGGTGTTCACTTCCTCGGCACGATATACATGGCCTATAGGACCAACAGGTCCGTGGCATCCTTCGTGAGTAAGTACGGGTTTAAAATCATTGAGTTGACGAGGACTAATAGGGATCAAACACTTAATGAGTTAATTAGGGAGTTAGATAGAGTAATTAAGTCAGGGCATTAGTTATGGGTAGTAATAAATAATTTAATGACATTGTGGTAAAGTGCCATGTGGGCTGGGTGGAGGGTTAGGTTGTTGAGGAAATTAGACATTGTACTGATAATATTTGAGTTAGTATTAAGTGTGATGTTACTCTTAACATCTTATATTACCAAAAGTCCATACCTCAGGGGTGTTGGTGTTGGGTTAATGATTGCCTGGGTAACAAGTGCAATAGCATATGCGGTCAGGACTAAGGGCCCTTGGAACTAATTAAGGCCTTAATGATAGATACTCCGTAATTAAATGCCGTACTCACGGACCAGCCTAGCCATGTATTCATCGATAACCTCGTAAATACCTCGCTCAATCTCCCTAACCATGTACATATTAACTAAGGTCTTTAAGCTCATTGTGAAGGTCTTATCATCTATTGAGTGTCCAATCAGGGATTCAGCAAGTCTCTTAATCTCAACCCACCTAGCCCTACCTAACGTGGCCAAGGCCCTGTAAATGACAAGCTCGTACTTCCCCAACCTACTGAGCTCGTCCTTAATAACCTCCCTGGCAATATCCCTTAGGGCATTCATGGCCTCTAAACGGTTCTTACCACTTGATCTAAGGCTTCCATAATATGTTAACCAACCAACGATACCGTCAAACTCTCCCACCACATCCTCAATCTCGGTATCGCTGATGCCGATACCACATTCCCTTGAACCAACCCTCAGAAACTCCATGGGCTGCTCCCTGGTGAAGGCTTAAGCTCAAACCTAATCAATGGCCTACCCAGAGACTCAGGACTCCTCATTATTAACCGTGTGGTACCAATGAGTGAACCACTAAATACAAACTTAACCCTAGATTTGTTATAGGCTACGGAAAGAAGCGCGGAGAGTTTTGGACTAATTATGTTCTGAACCTCATCAATACCAATAACCACATCACCCAACTCTTTAATTAATCTCTCAATAGTTGCCGTGGGCCTTCTTTCAATATCTAATTGAAGCACTGCTAAGTTAAGCTTAACCTTAATGTTTAATCTCTTAACCTCATCGACAAGCCTAAGTCCGAGGCCTTTAAGTCCCGTTATTGTCGACGCATCGATATATATATGCCACCAAGTTCGTTAATTACGACCCTCATAACTGTGGTCTTGCCAACCCTCTTGGGGCCAAGGATAACCGGCCAAAAGCCGCTATTCAATAACCGTTCAATTTCATTAATCACATCATCCCTACCAAACACGGAATCCCTACTAACCTTAGGCCGGTATCGAAGAATTTACAGAAAACTGGTGGCATACCAGTAAACTGGTAAAGCACCAGTTCTATATACTTTACGCAACCGCCATTATGCCATTCATAATGCGCCGTAAACCATACCAACCCACGACTCAGTCAGTATGGTCACGATATTACCCAGATTATCATAAATATACGCCAATAACATGGGTACACTTAGACCCAGCGACCCTAACTCTTGAACCTCATCAATGGCTAACACAACCCTTATGCCCAAGTCCTTGGCACCCTTATCCACGGCCTCCAATAACGACGTAAGTACAGCCCTACCCCTACGCCAGGTTATGGATACACTCAGGGATTGCATGCCTATTACGATGCTATCAATATTACGTAACAAACTAATTAATTTATCCTTAAAGCTAGACCTCTGCTGTAGGAAGTTTGTTAATGCCTGTGAGAACCTCAGTCATGAAACCTTTAATGTTCACTCCCTCTCATTAAGTATAATCCTCCTGGCATCAATTAGTGTATACGGTATTCCATAACTATTTAAGAAACTCCTTAAGAGACTCGACTTACCCATCCTCATAATGCCAGTATTACTGCGATCCTACCATCCCTATAGCACGCAATCAATTTGTTAAGTTCGTCCCTAAAGTCATATAACTCCTTAATACATTCCTTGGGTCTTAAATCGAAAAGTACTGGTACCACTACCAGCAATAATTTAGATACTTACTTCTATCGAGGCGCTTTGGCATAAATTATAATTAATGACTTGACATAAGAAGAGTTTATATTTGAGGTTATATTAACTTATATAATTAAACAATTACAATTATTCTCTTAATTTAGTTAAGTTATATTTTACATATATGCCTTATGGACCTTATTTAACGCAGGTAAATTATTAAGGGCATTCTCTGTTCTTAGTGCTAATAATAGAATGAAGTATTCATGTAATTTAATAATCACAATCCTAACCGTAATGCTTACATTAATACCCCCCATCATTCTAATTATTTTACATTAGCGTTATTATTGCCACGTATTTCGATTATTATTTCATTTAATTATTTGTTTAAATAATTTGGTTCGTATTTCCCCTGTTTTGATGGGTTAGGTTTAAATATTGTTTAAAACAAGCGTCTTCGTGGGTAGATTAAGAATTTTGCTTGTCTCGGACCTGCATGGCTCGAGCGTGGTGTATGGCAAGTTATCTAATGCCATTAAGTTCTATAAGGCCGATGTGGTGGTCTTTGCGGGTGACCTCACTGGTAAGGCTCTGGTGCCTATTATTCGGGATGATGGTTCCTTCAGCCTTGGTTCTGGCGTTAGTAAGTACTTGGTTAATGTCTTCGGTGATGTTAAGGCTGTGGGTGATAAGGACCTTGACAAGGTGGTTAAGGACCTGAGGGGCAGGGGTTATTACCCGCTTGTTACTGATAAGGCTGGTTACGAGGAACTAGCCAGTAATAGGGACAGGGTTAGGGAGACCTTTATCAAACTCATGATTAATGCCCTGGAGGAGGACCTGGGCAAGGTGGTTACTAGGTACAGGGAGGCCGGCGTTAAGTTATTAATAATGCCTGGCAATGATGACTACCCAGAAATTGCAGATTACGTGAGGAAGCAAGCCTCCGACGTGTTAGTGCCAATTGATGAGGACGTTGTTGAGCTAAACGGCTACTACTTCCTGGGCTTCGGATACTCAACACCAACGCCTTGGAACACGCCCAGGGAAGTCAGTGAGGAGGAGCTTAGGGCGAGGGTTGAGAGGCTAATTGGGAATGTTGATCAATCCAGGCTCAGCAGATTGATCATGGTTATTCATGACCCACCATATAACACGCTCATTGATCAAGCCTATCAATTAAGCAAGGACTTTAAACCCATGATTAGGGGTGGCGAGTTTTTGAGGACCCACGTCGGTAGTAAGTCCGTGAGGGCCTTGATTGAGGAGTACTCACCATTAATGGGCATGCATGGGCACATACATGAGGCGCCCGGCATTGACTACGTAAAGAGCAATACTGGTGCCAAGGTGCCCGTCATCAATGCAGGTAGTGAGTACTCGGAGGGTGTGCTCAGGGCGGCTTACCTAATCATTGAGGATAATAAGTTGAAGAATTATTTCCTAATCAGGGGTTAGGTAGGATTTTTAAATAGAGCAATCGAGAGTTAACTAACGTGGAGGTTAACCTTGAATCACTCATTAAGGACCTAGTCATCAAGGCCGGCTCGTTCGTTAAATCTAAGTCCAATGACCTTAGCTACAGGCAAATAATGAAGAGGGGCTCAACGGATGTTTCGAGACGCATTGACCTGGAGGTTGAGGACATGATTATTAAGGATATCGAGAAGGAGGGCTTGAGGGCAGTAATCAGCACTGAGGAGAGAGGCGTTGTTAAGGTCGGTGATGGGGATCCCGAGTACGCATTCGTTGTTGATCCATTGGATGGTTCATTAAACTTCGTGCTAGGTATACCGTTCTACTCAATATCGATTGCAGCTGGTAAGTACGGTAACCCATTAAGATTCAGCGACTTAACGGATGGCGTCGTTTATTACGTTGCGAAGGACGTACTTTACTACGGTGGTTCGGGGGGCATTGAGTTCAGGGGTGATGATCTTGGCGACCTTAGTGAGGATATTGATAGGCCCGTGATATCACTTTACCTGGAGCCTAATGCAGATGAGAGGTTGCTGCGGGGGCTTAGGGCTGTTTATGATAGGTTTGGTAAGTTTAAGATAAGGAGTTTAGGTGCTGCTAGCCTTGAGATGGTGATGGCGTCGATGGGCAGATTTCTCGCTTTCATGGACCTCAGGAATAGGCTTAGGATATTTGACATTGCCGGTGCTTATGTGATTTCTAGGGCAATGAAGGTAAATGCTTATACGTTAAATGGTGATGATTTAGGTATTGAATTAGTGAGTGGTGATAGGAGATTTAGTGTTGTGGTTAGTAGGAATGGTGAGTTCATTAGGGATTTCCTTAGTTTGATGGGGGTTAAGTGAAAGTTTTGCTATTCTAATTAGTTAATTAGTTAGGAGGTATTAAATAGGCGTTTACTCACTGTAAAACTGATGAGGATTAGACTAAACCTTGACTGTCCAAGGTGTGGCGGAGCATTGTTCCTAGAGGAGGATGAAAAAAAGCGTGGGCATTTACTGCACCAGGTGTGGTCTCAGGGTTAGTTGGAAGTTACGTGACGCGGCCAGGAGGGCCGTTAAGAACATTGATGGTTCATTAGTATTTGATTGGAACTCAGTAATTGATGAGCTATACCTCGAACTAGCCATTAATCAGTAATGGGTAATACCTAATCATGGACTAGAAAGATTAATTTAAGCTGTCACGAAATACCTAAGGAATCCCTGGTGGTTAACTTTGTCTGAGGAATTAGCACCGCAATTAAGTAGGAAATTGAAGGAGTGGTTACTAGAGCTAGCCAGTAAGCTTAATTGGAGAATTGATAAAGTCCTAGACTCCTACAGGCTTGCCCAGCGTTCAGAGATAATTGACGTCAGGGATGATGGCAAATCAATAAGCGGCGTTAGGCTTAGGGTACCATCAGAGACCAGGAACGACGTGAATTACTACGTGTCAGTCGGTCCATACGGCGCAAAGTGCACTTGCGAATCCTCGGTAATAAGAGGCGAGGTTTGTAAACACATAGTGGCTGGCTTGATAATGTGGAACATGCTAAGTGTGATCAAGTATGGTAAGTGGCTCGACCTCGATGAACTAGAATGGTTGAGACAATCCAAGGGTAATGAATGACTAAAGCCCACCATGCTAGAAAGACAAATGCCCAAAATCAATTACCCACAAACTTTGAAAGATAATTCATCGCATTCATCCTCACAGACAGTTAGGGATTAGAAACTTCATGCTCAACAACACGTGTGGAATACCTAAAGGACTTAATGAATACATATGACACAATATCAAGAGCCTACGCAGAAGCCAGGGAAGAGGGACTACTAGCGAGGACACTACTCAACAACATAAACGACTTAATTAATGGGTTAAACTAGGGTTGTACTTGACATCGGGGCGGGCGCTGGCGGTAACCTGAGGGTCACAAGGTCATTTCTAAACGCAGCAATGTACATCGGCTGCGAATTGAGCCTCGGCATGATAAAAGCAGCGCAGGAACCAATTGATTGGATAAACTGCTCAGCAACGCACATACCAATAAGGCCGGGCTCTGTGGACTTAGTTATTTCAATAGCCACGCTACACCACATACCCAAACACCTGGTGAATGCGGCCTTACGGGGTATACACGAATCATTAAGTCCAGGAGGCTTATTTGTGGCCACCGTGTGGGGTTGTAATGAGGCCACGCTTAAGAGATTAAGGCGTATTAATGATTGTGAGGGCTATATTAACTGGAGCTATGGACTTAATGAAAGCATTACTAGGTATTACAGGCTCTATAAAAATGATGAGTTGAAGAACGAGGCTTTGGACGCGGGCTTTACTATCATTAGGAATGGAACTATTAGGTTAGGCAAATTTATTAATTATTACATAGTTTCGTATAAATAGGTATATAGCCAATATATAAGTAATGCTTTATTATGTATTTTGCTATAATTACTATGGTAGATCGGAATGGGCACACAGCAATATGACTATCAGTTAACGCTGGACAAGCTGATACGTAAGGCAGCGCTGATATACCCAGACGTCGAGATAGTGCACGCGCCACCCGGAGGCCCAATAATTAGATCAAACTACGCCAAGGAATGGGACAGAATACAGAGACTTGGTTCCGTGCTTGAGGAATTAGGTGCGAGTCCAGGCGAGCCTGGTAAGTTCGGTAGTAAGGTTGCGGTGCTTGATTGGAACACGATTAGGCACTTCGAGCTTTACTACGGGGTGCCGATGTACGGTGCAGTACTTCATACAGTGAATGTGCTTCTCGCGCCTGAAGACATAATATACACACTGCTCCAGGCCCAAGATGATGTATTATTCATTAATGAGGACTTCATACCACTCGCAAGGGTTGCAACCTCACTCGTGAAGTCCATAAAGAAGGTGGTGATAATGAGTGACAAGCCAGAGCACGAGGAGATATCTTTCGATGGAGTTGAGGTTTATTGGTACGAGGA
The DNA here is from genome assembly GCF_001316265.1 of Vulcanisaeta sp. JCM 16159. Lineage (GTDB taxonomy): Archaea > Thermoproteota > Thermoprotei > Thermoproteales > Thermocladiaceae > Vulcanisaeta. The sequence goes on from NZ_BBDN01000005.1 coordinate 44,529, forward strand.
CCTCATCAGGGACGCAAGGCCCTACAACTTCCCAGAACTCAGTGAGAATACCGTAGCCACGATGATGTTCACCTCAGGAACAACAGGCAGGCCAAAGGGCACTTACTTCACGCATAGGCAGTTGGTGCTACACGCAATGTCAGTCGCCCTATCACTATCCGCGCCACCAATTAACGCCAACATATACGACGTAGCAATGCCCCTCGTACCCATGTTCCACGTACATGCCTGGGGACTACCGTACATAGCCACCCTGGTCGGCATCAAGCAGGTATACCCAGGGCGCTTCGATTGGGGCTGGATACTGAGGTTAATCAAGGAAGAGGGTGTTACAATAACCAATGGAGTACCAACAATACTATACAACATACTCTATCACCCAGACTCGCCAAAGTATGACCTAAGAGGTCTAAAGTTCGTAATAGGGGGCTCAGCACTACCCAGGGGACTCCTTGAGGAGGCAAACAGGAGGGGCATACACGTGGTCCAGGCTTCGGCCTAACAGAGACCGCGCCAGTAATACTACTAACAATGGAGAAACCAAAGATGAAGGACTGGCCTGAGGACAGAAAGAGAGATATCATACTAAGCGCCGGCCTACCAATACCTCTCGTGGACATTAGGGTCGTTGATGAGCAGGGTAGGGACGTACCAATGGATGGTAAGACCATGGGTGAACTAGTGGTTAGGGCCCCGTGGATAACCAGGGAATACCTAAATGACCCAGAAAAGACCAACAAGGCTTGGCGCGATGGCTGGTTCCACACCGATGACATAGCCGTTTGGGACAGCGAAGGCTATGTATGGATCATGGACAGGGCAAAAGACGTAATCAAGAGTGGCGGTGAGTGGATATCGAGCACGAGACTCGAGGACTTAATAAGCACACACCCAGCGGTTTACGAAGTGGCTGTTATTGGAGCCCCCCATCCAAAGTGGGGTGAGAGGCCCGTGGCAATTGTAGTGCCTAAACCCGGTCAGAAGGTTACGGAGGACGAGATAAAGAATTACTTAATGAGCTTAGTTAATGAGGCAAGATGCCCAAGTGGTGGATACCAGATAAAGTGGTAATCGTTGATTCCGAACTGCCAAAGACAAGCACTGGGAAGGTTGATAAGAAGGTGCTCAGGGAGAGATTTCAAATAAGTCTTGGTTGATAATTACCAAATCCTTATTAAATACTAAAGCTAATTCATCAAAAATATGGAGGTTTACATAATAAGGAGCATGTCGAACAGTTATCTAACGAGCGATGGCGTACTTATAGACGTCGGCGCAAGGGTTACCGACATAACTAAGGTGGCTAGGGAACATGGCATCGACATAAAGTACCTATTCATAACGCATTACCACGTTGGCCACACCAGGTATGCCCACGAAATCGCTAAGGCCTTTAACTGCAAGGTTGTTGCGTCAATACTTAAATCCAGCATCATTGAGGGTAAGGAAAAACCCAAGCTACAGGCCTTCTTCAATCAATTATATCAATCTTCATGAGAATAAAACCCGTGAGTGTGGATATTAAGGTTAATGACGGCGACGCTATCGAGGGCTATAAGGCAATATACGCACCTGGCCACACGCCCGGTAGCACAGCCTACTTCAAGGACGGTATAATATTCAGTGGGGACGCAATTGTTGAGCATGGCGGAAAACCAGCACCACCGCCGAGGGAGTTCACGTTAAATATGGAGGAGGCCATGAGAAGTATGGATAAGCTACTTAGCTTAAGGCCGAGGATTATTTATCCAGGGCACGGAAAGCCAATAAGTTTAAGTACTTAGGTTCTCATTGATCCTAAAGCCATGGTACTTAAACAACTCAATCGCGTTATTCATCATGATCATCTCCTTATCGATATTATCAACCTCATCACTACCATCAACACACTTAACATCACCCAAAACATCCCTAAACCTCCTATACGGATAACCACTACCAAACAAAATCCTATCTGGACCCAGGGTATTCAATATCGCTTCGCCGACTCATCATTAAACAGGTAGCAATTAATCCCCGGCGTACTTAGGTACGTATTATCATACTTCCTCATCACCCTAAGAACCTCCCTAACCCAAAGGCTAAACCTCTCGGGTGGCGTCCCAAGACCATTAATGACCATGTAAGGCCTATACTCTTCAAGGACCTCAGCAAGGTTCTTAGGCATCACATGCGTAATTATCCTCTCATCAACATCCTTAGGCATCCCCAAGTGCATCACAATCAAAACATTATTCTTCTCTGCATACTCCATCAACTGCTTAAACGCTGGACTTGTGGCCGGGTTGAAGAACTGAAGTGTTGGGGAGACGAACACGCCCCTAAGGCCCAGGTGCTCCAATTCCTTAATCTTCTGCTTAACATACTTACTACCAAAGCTTGGGTTAATACTTGAGAATGGTATGAAGAAATCACTAACACCCTCCTTAAAAACCTCATACCAAAGCTTCATATTATCAATCATGTACTCAGGCCACTTGTTAACCAAGTCATAAACCTCCCTAACCACGGACTTGACATCAACATACATACCCAAGTCCCTACCTAATCTATATAGACCATTAAGGGTTAAGCTAAGTGTCGGGTCAACATCAATCGGGTATAGTACAGATGCAACGGCACCAACACGGTGAAGTCTCTCCCTTAATACCCAAAGCTCTGCACCAGGATGAACATGGAAATCAATAAAGTAATTACCCAGCATTAATAATCTCTATATTGCTGGGATTTAAAAATTATTCGCTAATATTTTAATCTATAGATGCAAATTCAATTACTTAAACCAAATATTTTTACATAAATCAAACGATCAAGAACCAGTGAACCTCGGCCTCCTCCTCTCAAGGAAGGCACTAACACCCTCAACAAAATCATGAGTATTACCCAACTCACCCTGCAACCTAGCCTCAACAGCCAGGAACTGATCAAGGTCCTTAAACAACGCCTCATTAATCAACCTCTTGTCATACGAATAAGCCTTGAATGGGCCCTGAACAAGTTCGTTAGCAAACCTCAAGGCCTCACCCAATGGATCATCAACAACCTTAACAAGGCCCATGGCCTCCGCCTCCTCAGCCGTAAACTCACCACCAATAAGCAAATACCTAAGCGCCCTAGCACCAACCAACCTAGCCATCATAAGCGTCAAACCAGTATCGGGAACAATACCAAGATTCTGAAAAGCCAAAACAAACCTAGCATTCCTAGAGGCAAAGGCGAAGTCGCAAGCCACGGCAAGGCTAATACCAGCCCCCGCAGCCACACCATTAACAGCCGCAATAAACAACTTATCACTAAACCTAATCTCCTTAAGAATCAAGTGAAATGAGTTCCTAAGCTCACCCTCAAGATCCACAGCCCCAGGACCACTGGCTTAACGGAAATCTCAGCGCCAGAGGAAAAGGCCCTACCAGCGCCCGTCAATACCCCAACCCTCTTGCCCGGGTCGGCATTAAACCTACGCAGTGCATCAAGCAACTCAGCCCTAAGCTCAGGCCCCAGGCATTCAACTTATCAGGCCTATTAAGCGTGAAAACCGTTACGGGACCCCTATCATCAACAATCACATACTTATACATAACAACCACCTACTGCTCCACAGGCACAAACTCATACGTCAAGTAACCCTCAGGCTCCCTCCTAACAACCTGAAGCCTAACCCTCATACCAACCCTAACCCTCTTTGGATCATCAACCCTCAACCAAGCCAACACATTAAAGCCCTCCCTCATCCTAGCAATAGCCACCACATAATCCGGGTAATGCGAGTATGTAAGGGGCTTCGTGTTTATCACGGTGTACGTCAACAACTCACCCTCACCACCAACCTCAACCCAGTCCATATCACTAGCCCTACAATACGGACAATCAGCCTGGGGCGGGAAGTAATACCTACCACACCTCCTGCACTTCGTTGCATACACCTTACCCTCCCTCAAACCATCAAAGAACCTCTTAATCCTCTCAACACTAATCGAAAACCTAAGCCTCATCTCTCTAACATCATACCACAGACTATACTGACCCTTCTCATCAGGCGCTATGGGCAGTCCCGTGGCCTTGACAACCTCATTCAACTGCTTAATAGACTGCCTCCAAAACTCCTCATACTTGGCCTCCAGGGACATCACCATCACCTCTTGGGCTTCACCCTCGGCGAACCATTCTTATCCAGCGAATAAATAGTTACATAGGCATAATGACCAGTACCACCGACATTATGCGCCAATGCCCAACCAGTATAGATATCGGCCTGCCTATCCCTAGGCTCAACACCCTGCCTCAACTGCTTAGTCATCTCAACAGCCATGCTCGTGCCCGTGGCCCCGATAGGATGACCCTTTGCTTTTAGTCCACCGTCTAAATTAACAGGTATCAAACCGCCTTTATATGTTTGCTCATTTCTAACTAGTTGTATGCCCATGCCTCTTTCTACAAAGCCTAGGTCTTCGTATGCCATGACCTCGGCTATTGTGAAGCAGTCATGTACATCGGCGACGTCGAAGTATTTCCAAGTGTCTTTGTGTTCAATGCCTATTCTCTTGAATGCTTGTTCAGCTGCTTGGTAGGCTGCGTCTAGTCCTATGAAGTCTGGTCTCTTGCTTAGGTTCGCGGTGCCTGTGGCCACACCTACGGACCTGATCCACACTGGTGTGTCTGTTATTTTCCTGGCCAGGTCCTCACTGGCTAGTATGACGGCGGCTGCTCCGTCTGTTATTGGGCTTGAGTCGTAGAGTTTGATTGGCCATGCTACGTACCTTGACTTGAGGCATTGGTCGACGGTTATCCTCAAGCCGTAGAATTGAGCCTTTGGGTTTATTGAGCCGTAGTAATGATTCTTAACTGCTACCTTGCAGAAGTCCTCCTCGGTTGCTCCGAACCTGTTCATGTATGCGGTCATGTAGAGTGCGTAGTAGCCTGGGAACGTTAGTCCGAAGTTTTCGAATTCCCAGAAGTAGTTGCCTGCCCTGCCTATGAATTCGACTACTGTGGGTGTTGGTGATTCGTACATCTTTTCCACGCCTATTGCCATGGTACGTCCGCCATCCCCGAGGCCACTGCTAGGTAGGCATTATAGAGCGCGGCGCTTCCCGTGGCGCAGGCTGCCTCGACTCTCATCGTGCCCCTGGGCTTAATCCGCAGTATTCGCCTACGACTACTGCGGGTAGTGACTCGGCGCTCCAGCCGCCGGCGTTGCCCACTACGAAGTATTGGATGTCCTTTTGGTCAAGCCTTGCATCATCAAGGGCCTCTTTGACGGCCTCCCAGGCAAGTTCCCCTATTGTTGCGTCTGTTCTTCGTCCGAACTTGGCGTGGCCTATCCCGACCACTGCAACGTTTCTCATAGTTCCCAGTATTTCTCGGGAATGCTTTAAATAATAATGCCTCTCTGTTCACTATTGCTTGGTTATTATCACTATATTCATTATATATGGCATTGACGCGAATAATTTGAATAAATTGAAATCGCACTTAAGAACTTAACCAAGTTTCGAAGTATGATGAGTACACAAATCAAGAGGGTCGCGGTGATAGGATCAGGTATGATGGGTCACGGCATAGCGGAGGTGTCCGCCCTGGCTGGTTATGAGGTTGTGATGGTCGACATATCGCAGGACATACTAAACAAGGCCTTGGAGAGGATTAAATGGAGTCTCGATAAACTGGCTGAGAGGGGTACGATTAGTAAGGAGAAGGTTGGTGAGGTCATGGGTAGAATAAAGACCTCGTTGTCTGTTGCTGAGGCCGTTAAGAATGCTGACCTAATGATCGAGGCTGTGACGGAGGACATCGACCGTAAGAAGCAAGTATTCTCTGAGGCGGATGCAAATGCGCCTCCGCATGCGATATTGGCCACGAACACGAGTAGTTTGCCGATAACCGAGATTGCAAGTGCCACAAAGAGGCCTGAGAGGGTTGTTGGCATTCACTTCTTTAACCCACCGGTCCTGATGCCCCTTGTTGAGATTATTAAGGGTGCGCAGACTAGTGATGAGGTTGCCAAGAGGGCTTACGACTTCGTTAAGAGCCTTGGTAAGGAGCCGATAATGGTTAATAAGGATGTGCCTGGCTTTGTTGTGAATAGGATTTTAGTTGCTCTAAACTCGGCCGCGTGCTTATTGGTTGCTAATAATATTTACTCTGTAGTCGAGATAGACTCAGCCGTTAAGTACAGGGCTGGTTTGCCCATGGGCATTTTTGAGCTTCAGGACTTCACGGGAATAGACGTTGGTTACCTGGTTGGCTTTGCGGTTGCTGTTAGGGACCCAATGCTTAGGGTCCCATGTCCACTGATTGAGGAGTTATATAAGAAGGGCTGGCTCGGCCAAAAGAGTGGCCGTGGTTTCTATGAGTATAAGGGTGGCCCGTACGAGAGGGCTAACATACCCAGGGAGGCTGGTGAGAAGGTTGACCTGGTGCTGATATTTGCTCCGGCAATTAACATGGCGGCTTGGTTGCTTAGGGAGGGTATAGCGAGTAGGGAGGATATCGATAAGGGCGTTAAGATGGGCCTTGGTTGGCCAAAGGGCGTATTTGAGTATGCCGATGAGTTTGGCATTGATAAGGTCGTTGAGGCCCTAAACCAGCTGTACTCCAAGTATAATTACGACCTATTCAAGCCGGATCCACTGCTCACGCAGATGGTTCAGGAGGGTAAGCTCGGGCAGAAGAGTGGTAAGGGCTTTTATGACTACGGCGCTACTGGCGTTACGGAGTTCAAGGAGATAATACTCAAGAGGGAACCGCCGCTTGCCTGGATAATACTCAATAGGCCGCACAGGCTTAATACCTTAACCCTGACAATGCTTGATGAGGTTAGTAAGGCTCTTGATATGCTTTGGGATGATAAGGAGATTAGGGTCGTGATAATAAGGGGCGCTGGCGATAGGGCATTCTCGGCCGGCGCTGATGTGACTTCATTCCAGGGACCACTACACACCTATTACTTCTTCATTTATAATAGGAAGTTCCAGGAGGCTGTGAGTAAGATTGAGAGGTTCCCCAAGCCCGTGATTGCAGCAATTGATGGTTACGCCCTTGGCGGTGGCTTGGAAATCGCCATGGCTTGCGACTTCAGGATAGCCACAGAGAGGTCCGAGCTTGGTCAGCCTGAGATTAACCTGGGCATAATACCGGGCGCGGGAGGCACGCAGAGGTTGATTAGGTATGTTGGTTTGGGTAGGGCTAAGGAGTTGATAATGCTTGGTGATAGGATTAAGGCTGATGAGGCGTATAGGATTGGCCTTGTTAATAGGGTTGTGCCCAAGGAGAAGTTTGAGGATGAGGTTAGGTCATTTGCGCTGAGGCTTGCCCAGGGTCCACCAATAGCGCTGACCTATGCGAAGTATGCCGTGAACTTTGGGACGCAGGTGCCTGTTGACATTGGTCTGATGCTTGAGGCCGCCTTCTTCAGTATGGCGGTTAACACGAAGGATGCTCAGGAGGGCGTCATGGCCTTCGCCATGAGGAGGAGACCCGAGTTTAAGGGTGAGTGATCATATATAGTATAAATAGCAACATTACTTAAAACAACCCCTCTTATTACTCTCATAGTATGTCAGAGGATCCCTTTGAACTACTAAACTCAATGACCCAGCAGGCACTACCAAAAATAGCCAGCAAGGTTTCTGGTCCTGTGAAGGTGTTTCAATTTACTGGGGAGGGTTATGAACCGTTCTATGTAGAGGTTGGTGGAGGCACCGTAAAGCTTACTAAGGGTACTCACAAGTCACCAACCGCCACGATACAAGTGAATAAGGATAACCTGTTGAAGATGATTAAGGGGCAGCTCGATGCCATGCAGGCCTACTTCTCAGGTGCCATTAAGGTAATGGGTAATATAATGGATGCCGCGTCGCTCATAGACATAATAAACACTGCGCGTAGGTCATGATAAATAAGCAGAATCTATAAACTTAAATTTTACTTAAAATCACTTGGTTTCCTGGTTTCTATATGATATATATAATGAGCATTTAATTACTGACCCAGGGATTAAGCGGTTATATGAGGATCCTGGTTACAGTGCCACTCACGGACCCAGACGTTGGTCCTCAGGCCATGAAAATGCTCAGTGAGGTTGGTGAGGTTGATGTTAAGCCCGTGACCACTGGGCAATTAAAGGAGATCATTGGTGATTATGATGCAGTAATTATCAGTGTTTGGCATAGGATTACTAAGGATATTATTGATGCCGGCAGGAATCTTAAGGTCATTGGTACGGCGTCCGTGGGTACTGATCACATTGATGTCGAGTATGCCGAGAGTAGGGGCATTAAGGTCGTTAGTGCTGCCGGTGCGTCGACCTATAGCGTGGCAGAGTTCACCTTCGGCCTGTTACTGATGATGGTTAAGAGGATTCCCGAGAACATGGATAGGGTTAGGGGTGGTGAGTGGGGTTCCTTGTTAACGCCAGGTATTGAGTTATTTGGTAAGACGCTTGGTGTTATTGGCTTTGGTAGGATTGGTTCCTACGTGGCTTCAATAGCCAATGCCTTCAGAATGAGGGTTTTGGGTTATGACCCGTTTGTGGATAGGGAGAGGTTCATTGAGGTTAATGCCGTTAGGATCGAGAGCCTTGATGAATTGCTCAAGCAGTCTGACTTCATAACAATACACACATCATTGACCAGGGAGAGCAAGGGCTTAATTGGTAGGAGGGAGGTTGGGCTTATGAGGAATGGCGTGTTCATTGTTAATACGGCCAGGGGTGAGGTGGTTGATGAGAATGCAATCCTTGAGGGCTTAAGGAGCGGCAAGATAGCTGGGTATGCGACGGATGTACTCACCGGTGAACCACCAACAGAGGAATCATCGCCATTACTGAGGGCATTTAAGAGACGTGAGGTCACTAATCTATTTGTGACTAGCCACATTGCTGGGGTAACGCGGGAGTCCGTTAAGAGGTATACCCTGTACGTTGTGAGGGGCGTTAGGGATGCATTAATGTTGCTTAGGAGGTGATGGCTATGGTAACCGGTGGAGAGGTAATAGTTAGGTCTTTAATCGAGGAAGGTGTGGATACCGTATTCGGCCTACCCGGAACACACGTGCTAGGCCTATACGCGGCATTACATGATTATAGTGAGAGGATTAAGCATGTGCTTGGGCGCTTTGAACCTAGCATGGGGTTTATGGCCGATGGATATGCAAGGGCCAGTGGCAGAGTTGGTGTTGTCATCGTCACGGCCGGCCCTGGCGCCACCGGCCTAGTAACGCCACTTGCCCAGGCGGCTGTTGAGGGCGTTCCTATAGTGGCGCTTGCCGGTTTAACACCGATAAAGACGGCGGGCAGGGGCTATTACCACGAGTTTAGAGACACCAATGCGCAACTAAGCATCTTTAAGTCATTCACGAAGTTAGCCGTTAGGGTTGAGGAACCCAGGGAAATACCAAAGACGTTGGCTAAGGCCTTTAAAGTGGCCAAGGAGGGTAGGCCAGGCCCTGTCTACGTGGAGTTGCCTAGGGACATAATTGATAGCGAAGCTGAGTGGACCGGTTACACCAAGGAGGAACCGACCAGGGTTAAACCTGACATGGGCCTGGTCGACGCAGCCGCCAAGGAATTACTCAATGCTGAGAGACCCGTTATTTACGTTGGCGGTGGCATCATAACAGCCAATGCGAGTGAGGCCCTAGTTAGGGTTGCCGAGGAGTTGGGCGCACCCGTCGTTACATCAATCATGGGCAAGGGTGCAATACCCTTTGATCACCCATTACATGGAGGCTTAGCCGCGGGCTACTTCGGGGATACTGTGGCTGTCAAGCTTGTTGAGAACGCCGATGTAGTGCTTGCCATAGGCACTAGGTTTAGCGAGCTGGGCACGGGCATGTGGTCACTACCGATAAGGGGGAGGCTAATTCACGTTAATGTTGACCCAAACGATATTGGCAGGAATTACAAGACCGACTTGGCGATTGTCTCGGATGCTCTGGAATTCCTTAATGCGCTGTATGATAGGGTTAGGGGTAAAGGACCTGGTAGGGATAGAGGGATCAAGCTAATTAATGAGGTTAAGGCTTCCGTAGGCAATCAACAACTGAGGGAGCTTGGTTATGATGAGTCCAGGATAAACCCAAGTGAATTGGTTAGAGCTCTTGCCCACGTCATTGACAGCGACATGCGTGAGGGAAAGGCCGTGGTCACTTGTGACGCTGGGGGTAATCAAGTGGCCATGTTTGAATTACCCGTCTACAGGCCAAGGACTTACTTTAACCCGGCGGGCTTTACCTCACTGGGTTTTGCAATACCAGCGGCGATTGGCGCTAAGGTGGCTAGGCCTGAGGCGACGGTTATCGCCACGACAGGCGACGCGGCCTTCTTTATGACTGGTATGGAGATAGCCACGGCTGCCGAGTTAAACCTTAGGATAGCCTTTGTGATATTTAATGATAGGGCTCAGGGAGTACTAAAACTGCAGCAGAGGTTCCTCTATGGTGGTAAGGTCTATGCATCGCACACGTATCCCATGGACTTCTGCAAGTTCGCCGAATCGCTTAATGTGGGCTGCATCAGGATTAGTGATAAAAGGGAGCTGGAGTCTGGGCTTGAGAGGTGTATTTATAAGTCTAGTGGACCATGTATTGCCGACGTCTTCGTTAATCCAGACGCTGTGCCGATTCCAATAACTAGGCAGTTAATGGCAATATTCGGTAGGAGACAGTGATATCATTGTTTTTAGTTTGATTTGATAAGGTCGGTTAAACCCTAACCCCACTTAACAATGGCCCTTGCGTGAAGTCCCTTCTCCAGGTTTTCGTATGCCTCGTTTATCTGCTCAGGAGCGTATACGTGACTGACCAACTTCTTGATATCCACCTTACCCGAAGCCACCAGCCTAATTATCTCTGGTAGGTCAAGCCTAGGCCTGTAGCCCAGGCTTCCCATTATCCTAACGCCATTTATTACAAACGGCAGCACATTAACGCTGAATGTCGACTTTGGACCGCCAAGTCCAGTCACAACTATCGTGCCGGCCCTGGACACCACCTCCATGGATAACTTGAGGTCAGGTTCCGGCCTAGCTTCGTGAACTACGTCAGCGCCATCCGGGAGTATGTCCTTTATCCTGCTTATTGGGTCCTCCTTGCTCGAGTTTATCACGTGGGTGGCGCCAAGCTCCCTGGCCTTATCTAATGCGTAGTCTCTAATGTCCACGGCAATTATTGGGTACGCACCCATGGCGCTCGCTAATTGAACAGCCGATAGACCGACACCGCCAACGCCGATTATGACCAGGCTCGTGCCAGGTCCAACACCGGCCTCCCTCAGTGCGTGATATGCAGTGCCGTAGGCGCAGGCTATTGGCGATGCGTAGTAAACATCGACACCTCTCTCCAGGGTATAACCGCTATTTCGGGGACTGTTAGGTACTCAGCATGGCCACCATTAAGCCCAACAAGGCCCGGCATCCTGCCCGCAGCCGCTGGGCAGTAGTTCTCCTTACCGCTGGCGCAGTACTTGCATATGCCGTCTGGGACGATCCAAGATACAATGACTGGGTCACCCTTCCTTAAGCCCCATGGGTTCTTAACGTCGGGCCCAAAATCCTCAACCCAGCCGGAGATCTCGTGCCCAGGTATGAAGCCCGGCATGACGGGCCCAAAGTCGCCCTTAAACAGGTGTATGTCGCTGTGGCATATGCCCGTGCTTGCTACCTTAACGAGGATTTCCCCAGGCCCCGGTTTTGGCGTTGGTACATCCTTAATCTCTAGGTATGGCTTACTTGGTCCCTTGAATGTTGCTGCTTCATACGTCATTTTTAATTATTCTATAGGATTTTAGTTTTGCTTATATTTAGATCACGTATATCAATGACTAATCATTCATGTTAAACCAGGGAATAAAGGTATTTTTAAAATTATTTATTTTTGATGCTTTAATTATTTGATTAGTCTATGAACTTCGTCGGCACATTCCTTGTCGTGTTTGCAAGCTTTACGGCAGCTGATGAGTACTGCATTAGGGTTAGGAAGCTACCCTTCTTGACCTTGATCTTCCTTGATAGTAATGCGGAAACTGCATCAGCCTTTCCTAGGATTAGGTCCTTCCAAAGTGAGTATGTGGCCTCTAGCACAAAGTCCGCATCCACCTTACCAATCCTTATATTACCCGGTAACTTTATTTCTGGCGGTAAATTGACTGGTAAGTCTATGTAGAACTCACTGCCTTGGCATGTACCGTTCCTGAGCACCAATTTTATTGCGCCTGAGTCAACCTTAATGCCAAGGTCCTTTGGCTTAGGTAATCCAAGGATTTCTGATAACTTATCAACCACGTTCTCCGGTATGCTTGTCGCGACAAAGGCCACGTCCCACCTCCAGTCCTTGGCTGCTTCCCTGTACTCCTGGTTTTCATTTATGGCCTTACAAAATGCCTCGGCCCATTGTGGACTTGGATATATAAAGCCCTCGCTTGACATACATATTAAATACATACCTTTTGGCATTAAAGAATTATTAATATAAATGCTATATATTATAATTAATAAATTAATATATAATAAATAGTAATTACGTTTAAAGTATCTACATATAATTAGTACCAATGAGTTATTTAGATCTTGACAGACTAACAGGGGAGGATGAGGTAATTAGACGTAATGTGCATAAGCTTGCCGAGGAAGTGCTTAGGCCATTGTCTATCAAGGTTGATAGGATGGACCCGGGGGACAGGGCTGCGCCCGGTTCGCCGTTATATGACGCAGTCAGGGAGATGAAGAGGATGGGCCTGCACAGAATTCACTTGCCTAAGGATCGTGGTGGTCTTGGATTAACGAACCTACAGAGGTACATAATTGATGAGGAGCTTGGTTGGGCTAGCCTGGGCTTTGCGACGCTCATTGGTGTTGATGCGATACCCTTCACAATAGCCGCGTTGTTCGGTTCAGAGAGGATTAGGGATGAGCTTGTTAAGCCATGGCTTGAGGATACTGAGGGTAAATATATCGGTTGTTGGGGTGTCACGGAGCCCGAGCATGGTAGTGACTACATACTGGCGTTTAGGGATAGGGAAGTTGAGTCCTTTGGCGTGGGTAACGTGGTTATTGAGCGTGATGGTGATGAGTGGGTCATAAATGGGCAGAAGTCTGCCTGGGTATCGGCAGCGCCAGTATGCACCCACATGGGTCTCCACGCCCAGTTAAGGGATGGGAAGAGCCTTAGGGATGGCGCATTTGTAGTAGTGCCGCTCAACCTGAAGGGCGTTAGGAAGGGTGAACCGGTGGACATGCTTGGTAATAGGGATTGCCCGCAGGGGCCCGTGTTCTTTGACAATGTACGTGTACCTGACGATTACGTGATAGCCCAGCCACCATTTTACGAGCTATTCTCAGATCAACTGCTTAACTTAACAAGCGTCAACATGGGCGCATTCTCCGTGGGTCTCGCCAGGGCTGCCTTCGAGGAGGCCTTGAGGTACGCCAAGACCCGTGTGCAGGGTGGTAAGCCGCTAATTGAGCATAAGAACATTAAGTTGAAGATTTATGAAATGTTTGAGAGGGTGGAGACGGCTAGGTACTACGTTAGGAAGGCCATGGACTACGTATACACCAGGTTCTTTGTTGAGCAGTCATTCACTATACCGCCCAGGTACGCAAGGGCTGCCCAGATTTACGCTAAGAAGGTTGCTTTTGAGGTTGCCCATGATGCATTGCAAATATTTGGCGCATACGGGCTCAGTAGGGAGTTCATTATAGAGAAGTTGTTTAGGGATGCCAGGGCATTGCTCATTGAGGATGGTACAGTGGAGGCGCTAAGCCTTGATGCTGCTGATGACGTTATACAAAACTATAGTTTATAAATTGCAATAAATTATAAATAGCAACAATGCTTAAAATGAAATTTACATACTTCAAGTATATGGTTCTAAAGGGCGGCGAAAAGGGCTTCGGAATACCGCTAAACGCACCATTGTACCCATCATCAACCGCTGTAACAAAGATTAGCTATAGCAAAGTTAGGGTTGCCCTGGTGCTTGCTAATATTGATTCCAAGTCCGTAGACCCACTATTACCTGAGGGTGTTGACCTGGCCCTTGAGGTGGCTGCCTTCTGGGTTGGTGATTATGGAATATCGACAGTTGGGGTCTACAGGGAGGCATTGATAGCGCTGCCCGTGAGGACCGAGGGTGTTGAACTCGCCTATTACATACCGTATATTTACGTAACCAATGACGCAGCCATGGCCGCAGGTAGGGAGTTGGCTGGTGCGCCTAAGAAGCTTGGTGATATTAGGCTTACCGTCAATGATTACGGTTTAGCGATAGGTATGTTGGATAGGGGCGGTGAATTAATGAGGGTTGAGGTTGCAATAAGTGGTAGGTTGGGCCTTGAGCAGTTGGATGCCTTCAGGTCGTTGATGCCTAGGATGGATAACACGGTCACGCTACCCCTACTCTCAGTAAGGACATTACCGCCGCTACCTGACGGCACACCCGGCATTGCCCAGTTAATACAGTGGTACGCAAGATTTACCTTCACTCCAAGGGAAAGCCCACAGATATGGAGTGGAGAGGCCAGGGTTAAACTAGGCGGTACTCCCTTTGATCCGCTCGATGATATTAAGGTGACTGGGGTAGTTGCGGGTTTTTACATCGAGGGTGATATGGAACTAGGCATAATTGGGAGGGTTAAGGAATGGAAATTGGTCTGGGGATGATTTATATAGCATATAAAATTATTAGAATGCATTATATAGCATATAGATTATAAAGACTTTTAACTATTTTCAAATAACTAATATTAAGACCATGCAAATAAGAAGTGCATTAACATTTATTCTTGGGATTATGTTAGTGGCATTGCTCATGTATGAAACCTTGACATTACACCCAAGCAATGGGCATAAAATGGCGCAAAAAGACTCATCACTTAATGGTGATCCAATAATATACATATCCTCACCCATGGTTAAGGCCTCCGGTTTCGTATCATTCGCCGCAGGTAATTATGATGGTATACCCGTTGTGGTTTACAAGGCTGGAGGCCTTTATATGCCCTCAGGCAGATTATGATAGGCATAAGCCCCAACTACAACATAACACTCAGCATGAGCTCTGCCGAGATAAGTGACATAACCATATATGCCGCGAACATAACCGCAACGGTCTACATTATAGTACCAATTACCATAACAATAACTCCGCAGAATGTGAACTTACTATCCATACTCTCGACAATAGCCTCAGAATTGCTACCGCTCTATAATGTAAAGATTTACGCGTATTACATAAGCTCAGCGTCTATCTCGTACTCCTCAATTAAGGTATACACCGGATAAATGTAAAATTTTTAACAAAGAATGAATTTTTGCATGTATTATTTTACAAAGATTAAATTTATAATGAGGAATATATACCATATTTATGAGATATATTTTAAAAATAATCCAAAGCACTCCAAATTGTATGAACTGGAAGCTAACAGTAATAGGTCTGGGATTTGTAATAGCGCTGCTTGTGGCAGCCTCAGTATTTGGTATATCAAGTGATGCCAATATACCTGGTCCTGTAACGATTTACTATCCAACAGCAACATTAAGCGGAATCACTATGTATGGTTGGATTTACTCAACAGCAACGGCACCTAATCAATACGCTCCCGTAATAGCCCAGAGCATTAGCTCAATAAATGCACCCGATGGTCAAACCATTAGTAAGTCAATAACGGTGCAACTACCTAACCCGTTCATGCAGAATTGCCCAACCTCCACAGTGACAATAAATGCATCACTGAGCATGAATTCTGCAACCCTAAATAACATACTTGTGTATGCTGCAGGTATTACAACCACGTCAGGTACACTTAATAATGTTGTAATAGTATCCTCTAGCCTACCATATGTTGTTAACCAAACAATTGGTAGTGCCACAATGAATGGATTAACTGTTAATGCGTACTATGTTAGTGTTGGTAGTATGTCGTACAATGGTTTAAGCGTTACGGTTACCCCAGCCCTTATTACATGCAGCTCCTCTGGTGTATCAACAAGTAATACCGTTTCTGGGTCATAAGTTATTTATTTATTTGATATTATTCAAAATATTATTTCTATTTTCCATATCTAATATATTTACCTAAAAAGGCTATATATAGATTAAGCTTTTAAGGAAGGTATTGGGTTAATTATTGTGGATTTCTTTACAAAGTTTGGCTTTATCTTAATTAACCTATGGAAACGTAAGGTACTTGTCTTACCAATACTTTTTGGATTAAATTTACTTTCCTGGATATACTTTTGGATTAGGCCGTCATTACTTGGTTTTGCGTTGATTATCCTCACCCTAGCTATTTTCCTAACCGTGATCTTTATCGGTGTAATACCTGTGGCTATTATTGAGGAGAATAATTACAGGGTCGATGTTGTCAGAAGCATGGGACTTAACTCCTTTGTCTCGCTTATTGTGATTTATGCCCTGTTTATTTATGTCAGTTTAATCCTAATGGCTGTTATTAAGCCACCGCCGCTCCTCATAGTAATGATGGCTCTCCTCTTTGCGCTACCCCTGACGCCCTTCGTGGTACTGGCCGTGTTAGTACCGCCGCTCGTGGGTTACTTTATGAAGGCAAGGTGGCGATCCCTCAGGGGTAGAATACCCTTCTGGGGCATTTACCTGGGTTTGTTGTCGGCTTTGATCCTATTGCTACTGCCCATAATGTACTTTAGGGTGCTTTTCGTCAGTGTGTCGCTGGTGGATTCCTTCATAATGGGTGGTGTGGTAACCATTCTTTCCCTAATACCGCTATTTTATCCCAAGCCCTTTATTTGTAAGGTACTAGGCTTGTGATGATTTTCCTGGGTATATTAATGTGGTTAATAGTTGCTGGTGGCTTAACCTGGGGTTCCGTGCTTTCAATAATAAGTGGTGGATACCTGTATGATTGGAAACCACGGAGTACGTGATTTAAATATAGCACGTGCATTTATGCATAAAATAATTATTACTGGTGTTTAAATAATTGTTAGCAAATAACGATATTGTGCTAGCTAATAAGTATGGTCTACAACTTACTATAATAATAGCAGTGGCTGTTGCACTATCTCTGGTGTTACTCGGCCTATTTATATATGATATATACCAGGAGGGCCTTCTGGTTTCCTCAGTACCGCAGTGCCAAACCCTACCTGCCTATCAATTAAATACCAGAACTCCTATTAAGCACGTGGTCATAATATTCCTTGAGAACCATAGTTCGATAATCTCTTTGGCGTATACCCAACAACGGCACCTTGATCAATTCATTAGTTAGCCAATTAACATTTCCCAATAACCTACTCACGATGAGTAAGATACCTAATTACCTACGGCCTGTGCCCATGGGTATATACTATACAAGGGATCCTAATGAGGGGTACATACCGTACCATGCCGATTGGGACTATGGGAAAATGGATGGTTGGGTATGGGGCTCAGGACCGCAATCACTTTATTACTACACGGTTGATCAGATGGCGCCTCTTTGGGACTTGGCTGAGGAGTATGGACTCGCCGATAATTACTTCACGCCATACCTCTCAGAAAGCGCGCCAAACCACCTCTTCCTATACGCAGCCTATGCGCCGGTTATTGATGATTACGGCCCACCGCCCTATATACCGGTTCAGGAGAGCATATTCGCGGAGTTATGCCAATACCATGTGAGTTGGGGCTACTACGTAGATCCTAGGGAGTCTCCGAGTCTCCTTGACATTAAGTACTTCTACGGCATTAGTAAGTACTCATCGTACATACAGACGTGGAGTGACTTCATAAGTGAGGTCATGAATGGTTCATTACCGGCGGTCTCCTGGGTTATGCCAGACCCATTAACAGACATGGGGCCTCCAGGCAATATACTGTATGGTGAGGCTTGGCTTCTTTACATAATAAATACGGTTGAGGAAAGCCCAATATGGAACTCGACAGTAATCTTCATAACATGGGATGAGTTCGGTGGTTATTATGACCATGTACTACCACCGATAATAAATGGCAAACCACTGGGTGTTAGGGTCCCCCTGATAGTAATTTCGCCCTATGCCAAGGAGGATTATGTGTCGCATACCTTGTTAACCCACGCATCGCTTATAGCCTTCATTGATTACAATTGGGGATTACCCGCTCTGAACAAGTACGTGCTGGAGAGCAACATACCCCTCGACTTCTTCTACTTCAACATGAGCAGGGAGCCAATAATATTTAGTCGGGGGTTCCCATTAATAGGCAATGTATATTTATTACCTAACGTATCCAATTACGAGGGCCTATCAACCCTATACCCATTAACACCACAGATACCGCTCAATGAACTCCCATATCCAAGGTATGGCTATAGCAACATAACGTTGGCCGAACTAGGATCCACTGTTTATGTGAGTGAGGATTTTGCGTACGTACCTGTGGTCTACACGCCACTGGTCCTATGGTTAATCATAGCCCTAACCATAGACCTGGCATCAGTATCACTATTACCCATAGGCAAGGGAAAGCTTAGTGCGTTACACATTAAGGTGCTTGGTATTGTTAATGGTTCAGTAATCGCCGCATCAGTAACTGGCTTAATAACCCTGACAACGGGCTTCCTTAATTACCTGGGCAATACCGGTGAGGCACCACCACTGCTGCTGGGGTACCTCATTGGCCTGGTTATCTTTCCGATGATTGGCATGGCACTTACACGCATCAGGGTGGCGCATACATTATTGTTCTTCTTTCAATCATTGTCCCAGTACTTCTTTACCTACTGATCTATGTTCAAGCCATTCAGTCCTTCCTAATGAGTGATGAACCATTGTTGATTTACGGTCTATTATCCACGGCGCCCGCCATGTTAATCACACTATTGTTTCTTAGGAATTACATAAGTAGTGGTAGGTGGGTCAAGGG
The DNA here is from genome assembly GCF_001316265.1 of Vulcanisaeta sp. JCM 16159. Lineage (GTDB taxonomy): Archaea > Thermoproteota > Thermoprotei > Thermoproteales > Thermocladiaceae > Vulcanisaeta. The sequence continues at coordinate 63,394 of NZ_BBDN01000005.1, forward strand.
CTCTGTTTATGTACTTTCGCTGGGGCTGCTTTCATACTTATTAATACTAGTAATTGCCCTTGTATACATAAGGCTATACCAACCTGGATTATCAACACTGTTACTACCAACGGAACTACTGGGTCTCTCGTTGGCTATTGCTTGGTTTGTAACGTTAACGAGAAGCCCTAGTCGGGGTGATTCTTCGTGAGTTATGACATCGCCATAATAGGCTCTGGCGTTGTTGGTTTGTTTATTGCCTATGAACTTGCGCATTATAGGATTAGGGTCCTCGTTATTGATAGGGAGGTTGAGCCAGGTTTTGGTGTTTCAAAGGGCCATGCTGGGGTTATCCACGTAGTCCAGCCACCATTTAACTCACTAAGGAGTAAACTGGCCGTTGAGGGCAATAGGCTATATGATGGCATTGCCAAGAGGCTTCACGTCAGGATTAGAAGGTTAAGCGCATTATTAGTGGCTAGGAACTTAGGTCACCTAATTGTGCTACCCGCCGTGTGGTTAATCCTTAATCGCGTGTATGGCAAACACGGCTTTAGGGTTAGGATAATTGGGCCGCGGGAATTACGTAGACGTGAGCCTAATGTTAATGGCTTGGGTGCAGTGGAGGTTGAGGGCTACGGAGTAATAAACTCCTTCGAATTAGTATCGCAGTTATACAACTTCTGTAAATTAAATGGTGTTGACTTCGCCCTAGGCACAGAGGTTAGGGGTGCCAAGGTATTGGATGATGAAGTTGTCATACTCACGAACAGGGGTGAGTACAGGGCCAAGTACGTAGTTAACGCGGCGGGTCTTTACTCGGCGGATGTTGCTAGGTTGTTTGGTGATGAGTATAGGCTTGAGTTTGGTAAGGGGGTTATGCTTGTTTTCTGGGGTGAACAGACAAGGAACATAATTGCACCGCTGCAATTAATACCTAACCCAAAGACCAAGGGCGGCGCGGTAATACCCACCGTATTTGGCACGACGATATGGGGACCAAGTCTGTCAATGGGTGAGAGGGTGATAGGTCAGTTAATGAGGAGGACATCGATGTCTTAATTAAGAAGTTCAGTAACTTGTTGAGGAGTGAGGGTTTCACGCCGATAAAGGCCTATGCGGGAGTTAGGCCTATACCCGAGGGTGATGACTTCATAATAACATATAGCAAATTGAGCAGGCACGTAATTCACCTGGTGGGTATCGAATCGCCTGGATTAACGTCGGCGCCAGCAATAGTTGGGAGGGTCGTGGAGATGCTTAGGGAGGCAGGGGCCGTACTCATGCCTAAGGATGAGGTTAAGGAGGTTAACCCCATGGTAATGACCAGGGATATAGTGGAGGGGGGAGGACCCATTAATGATGAGCAAGGCGATGTCGTCTGTCCCTGCATGGGGGTTACCAGGGCGGATATTCGTGAAGCTATTAGGCGTGGTGCAAGGACACTAGACGGCGTGGCCTTCAGGACTGGGCTTGGCATGGGTATCTGCCAGGGCATGTGCCTCGCAAGGCCATCAAGGTTATTTCTGAGGAGCTTGGTATTGATCCGAGGGAGTTGACCAAGTCAGGTGGTGATTCATGGTTGGCTACACGGTAATTGGCGCAGGGCTGGCCGGGCTCTCGTTGGCGACGGAGCTGCGCAGACTTGGTGTTGAGGTTGAGGACATCGAGTATAGAGATTACGTGGGCGGTATCCATGCCATGGTTCCCGAGGTTAGGGGTATAATTAGTGGCATGATTAGTGAGGTTGATGTTCGATTAGACACAACGGCCATTAGGGTCGGCGGTGCAATATACGTGGTTTGGAGGGGTGGGTATAGGAAACTCGATAATAATGTATTAGTGGCTACAGGATTTAGGGTTATGACAATGCCCGAGCTGGGCATCTATGGAGAGAGGCCCGCGGGTATTTACCCACATCATGCAGTACTGGACATGCTACACTACGACTTACTACCTGGTAAAAACGTGGTAATTTATGGGGATAACCAATATGCACTATCACTGGCTAGGGAATTAATGAGACGTGGTGTTACTGCCAGGGTCGTATCGCCGAGGAAACCAAGTGTTGAGGCTTACTCAGGTCCTGAGGTCATCATTGGCAGGGTTAAGTACGTTAGGGGCATGGGCAGGGTTGAGAAAATCCTAGTGGATAATGAATGGATTGCCGCGGATACCCTGGTAATATCCATGTTTAAGTCATTCAACCCATTCCCTGAGTTTAAGGCTGTTGGGCAGGCGGCCATTGAAACCTATGACCCAAGTATCGTTATTGAGAGCGGTAGGATAATGGCCAGGGAATTAGTAAGTAAATCCAATGACTTCATAGTAATAAATAGTGAATTACCCATTTACCCAGGTAATAAAGTCAGTAGGGATACACGTAGGGTGATAATCCCCTGCAGTGGATGTAGGGTCATGGTAAATGATAGGGAGTACGTGATCAACGGTGATGCCGCCGTTATTGAATTACCAGATACTGATAAGGTTAGTATTAGGAGGGTGGTTTCATGAGTCTTGGGGTTATTGATGTCGGGACCACGAACGTTAAGCTAATAATATATGACGAGGAACTTAACCAGAGGTATTTGGAAACAATAAATGTGCCGATGCTATTCCCCAGCAGTTACTACGTTGAGCAGGACGCAAATGCACTTAGGTCTGCCTTCAATCGTTTAATAAGCACAGCCAAAGAAAAGGGCGTTAAATACCTGGCATCTCAACCTATAGGGCATCAATAATTACATGGGATAGGTCAGGTAACCCCCTCACTAACATAATCACGTGGCTCGATAGAAGGGGTCTTGAGATCATTAATAAATTTCCATACTCAATAATGAGACGTTTACCGCTGCTGGGCAGTATCCTAATACCCACATCGCCCGTCGCCCAAATACTATGGTTGTTAGGGAATAGGCAGGACCTGGCTCAACGTATAAGGAAAGGTGAGGCTTTCATTGGCACGTTAAGTTCATACTTGGCATACCTCGTTAGCAATAGGTACATTAACGATGCAAGTAATGAGGCGTTAACGGGTCTTTGGCATCCGGGTAATTTAAGGAGGATTGACCTGGTTTACGAGCTGTTGGGCATACCCAGAGAGGTGGGGCCTGAGGTTATTGATAATGTACATGAGCTTGGTGAGGTCGATGGAATGAAGGTTGGGGTTTTAATAGCGGACCAACAGGCGGCGATGGTTGGTGAGGGTTGCTTAAGTGTTGGTTGCGGTAAGGTTACGAATGGCACGGGCTCCTTCATGGACGCCGTTGTTGACGAATTTAAACTCGTTGGTGGCGGCTTATTACCGCTCCTCATACTTAAGTATGGTGGTAATGTGTTTTATGGAGTTGAGGGTTTCCTGCCTGCGACTGGTTCAGTAATTGATTGGTTAGTTAGGCTTGGGTTGTTATCTTCGCCGCAGGAGCTGGATGGCTTGGCCCATGTCGATACCCAAGGTATAGTGGTTATACCAGCACTGGCTGGTGTTAATGTGCCGCCTAGGCCATGTGCAAGGGGCTTGATCGATGGCTTAACACTAAGCACTACTAGGGAGCCTTTGTGAGGGCCGTTATTGAAGGTATTGTTCAATTGATAGGCCTGATCTTCGATAAGATTAAGATTTATTCGAGGGCCAGTGTTGTTAGGGTTGATGGAGGCCTGTCAAGGAGCACCCTATTCCTTAGGTTATTGGCTACGGCGTTGGGTACCATCGTTGAGAGGCAGAGGGATGTGGAGACTACGGCTAGGGGTGTTGCGGCGTTATTGAAGGTATTTAAGGGTGATTGGTCATTAAATGATGTTATTAAGGGCGTACATGTTAACGTGGAGTTACGAGTTGAACCTGGCGAGGAGAGGCTATCGTTAAATAGGGATATTGTTAAGAGGATTATTGAGGGGATGAGATGCAGAGCGTAATTGAGGAATTGATCAATGCCTTGGGTCATAATAAGGTAATAATAAGTGACGAGGTATTAAGGAGGTATTCCAGGGATTTCTGGCCGTTATTAATAATGCGTGAGCAAGTGCTTAATGAGGAATTACCGAGGCCTTTTGCGGTTATTGTGCCCGAGAGCGTAAATGATGTATCACTGGCCCTAAGAGTAATTAATGAGAGCAGTGATGTAGTGCCTGTGGTTGTTTATGGCGGTGGTTCAAGCGTCACTGGCGCCTCATACGGCGCTGGGTCAATAATCATCGACATGTCCAAGTTGAATAGGGTCATGGACATTAATACCTATGACTCATTAGTGACCGTCGAGGCCGGCGCCAGGTTGAGGGATGTTGAGACTAGGCTAAATGAGGTGGGGTATAGCCTTAGGCATATTCCGCAGTCATTCAATTACGCAACGATAGGAGGTTTAATAGCGACAATGAGCTCAGGCCAGTACAGTACGTTATACGGCAATATTGAGGATATGGTAATAAACCTCGAGGTTGTCCTACCGAATGGTGAAGTCACTTGGTTGAGGAGTAATAATGTTCCCCGCGCATCAACAGGGCCATCCCTCAAGTACTTGTTTATTGGTTCAGAGGGCATGCTGGGCGTGATTACGAAGGCCGTGCTTAGAATCGTACCATTACCAACATCCAACATTTATGGTGCATACAGATTTAACACCCTTGAGCAGGGCGTGGAGACTCTTAGGGAATTAATGATGAAAAGGGTCGTTCCAGCAGTTGCCAGGCTTTATGACGAGCAGGAGGCATCGATTAGGTTTGGTGTTAATAAACCATTACTAATAATTGATTTTGAGGGCTACTATGACGACTTAGTTCAAGCGCTGTGGAGGAGGGCTGATGAGATTATTAGGGGTCACGGTGGTGAGTACGCGGGGAGTAAGTACTTCGAGGATTGGCTGAGGACCAGGTTCAACGTCGAGGAGGAGATAGAGATGGTTAAGAGGTATGGGCTTTGGTTCGACACAATAGAGGTCTCAACAACCTGGTCAAAGATTAATCAACTATATAGAGACTTCAGGGAGTCCCTGTTGAGGGTTAGTGGCGTTGTGGGTGTAATGGCTCACATATCACATTTATATATTAACGGTGCATGCATCTACTTCACAGTACTATTTAAGCCCGACGAAAATACCTATTGGGAGATGTGGAATAGGGCCATGGAGGCTACGTTAAGGAATGGCGGATCCATAAGCCATCACCACGGCATTGGCATTGTGCGTTCAAGATGGTTAAGGCACGAGCTCGGTAATGCACTTGATGTTTTAAGATCAATAAAGGCAGCACTGGATAGTAAGGGGATATTGAACGTAAGGAAAGGCATGTCTTCCCTAACTAAATCATATTAGTCTCAATAGTGAGATTTAAATCGATCTAGTAAATTAAATGGGTAACCTAATACGGAAAGGGTTAAGGTTACTAGGATTTTTCAGGTTACGATACCCGCGGGCATTAGGGAGATAGATTGTGGAGGCGATAATCGATACTAATGTTATATTTTTCGATTTATTCACTGATTCTGAATTCTATAATGAGGATTCAGGTCTGAGGTATTGCCTCATCACTTAAATGAACTTTTTATTTATCATTTTTAGTGCCATTTCTTAAACATCAATCTCGAGAAATCCATCCTGGGTGACTCTGACCTTGTAGGTTGGTAGTGGCGCCTTGACATCGGCGTACTCACACTTAACCTCAGGCCTAACCTGCGGCTTCTCAATCATCTCGCCAGTTCTAACGTCGTACTTGGCCTGGTGTGCTGGGCATGTGGCTACGTAACCATTGACATCCGTTAATAGGGCACACCCCATGTGGGCGCATATGGCGAGCGTTCCGTAGTAGTTATCGCCGTATTTAACCACGAGTATTGGCTTATTGTCAACCCAGGTAATCACGGAGTTCCTCTTCTCAAAAACCTTGACCAGTATGGAAACCCTCCTCCACATAACAAGACCCAGGGCATAGTCACCTGCTAATTAAGTTTATTGCACAGGCACGAGCTAAAATAACTAATGGGAAGCCCTACATGAGTATTACTGATATGCCTAATTTCCTGGCAACGCTAGCCTGCTCCTTATCGCTCGTTAGAAGGGTTCCTCTCTTCAATGCCTGAGCTATGTATAGGGAGTCATACACAGTAATGCCGTTATGTAACGCGATCGTAAAAGCATCAGATATGTATTGTTCTTCAGGCTCCAGTATTATAACGCCGGTATCGACTAATTCGATCACTGCATTAATTAATTCCTGGGCAATATAATCGGCAATTATTTGTCTTTTAACGTATTTCCATAATGCATTGGCTACCTCCTTAATTATGAGGTCAACTGAATAAATTGGTTTATTAACACGTATAAATTCAGAAATATCCCTCCATCCCACTTCCTTTAACACGTACTTAGCCAGGGTCGACGCATCAATGACTATCACGATCCTCTCTCACGAGAGACACGATAGAACCAGTAGGTGACTCGGGAAGTTTCTCGATAATACTATTTAGCCTATTCAATGCTTCCTCCTGCCTAATTTCGGTGATTCGCCTAATTATGAAGTTCCTAATTTCCTCACTCCAATTAATTACGCCTGAATACTTGTCCATAATTTCTTTCAATTCCTTTGGCACCCTTACCGTAATTACAACATTACCGCACATTAGTAATACAATAATGTAATACAAATTTAAACCCTTCACTTCATTAACATCCTGGCTGGGCGTAACTCCCTCCTGAATGGGTCCAAGACGAGCCCGAATATCTCAAGCGTGACTGTACCAAGTAGGTTCTCATCCTCTGTCTCACCAAGCACAACAGGCGTGTGCCTCTCACCATAACCCCTCAATTCGATTACAGCCTCCGAAACCCATCGTTTAATTACGGTACCGTCAGCAAGGACAAACTCCATTCCCTGCATAGGCCTAAGCCCGAGGTACTCCCAAACATCTCTTCTTAAGACCGTGTATATAGCCCCTGAATCGACAAGTAGCTTAACTGGTACGGACTTGTCCCCATGCTTAACCACGGCATCAACATAGACCAGGCCCATAATGTATCAATAATGTCCACCATAGCGCTTAGTTATATATTTTGATGATCCTGTACCAATTATCTCTCTCGGCAGGTGTTAAACCTAAACCCCTAATTAAGTTTGTGACGGTATCCCTTGTTAGTACGGGCATCTTAAGCCCCGTGGCCGGTATAACCCTTTCCTCATAAAGTGTACCGCCAAAGTCATTGGCGCCGAACTTAAGGGCCAGCTGCGCAACCTCAAGCCCATTCGTTAACCAACTCGACTGTATATTGGGCAGTTCATTCTTAAACACGAGCCTGGCCACGGCAATGACCCTCAGGAGGGTGGCTGAGGTCAGTGGGTACGGAACCTCCCTAGTCAACTCACTATTGCCTGGCTCAAAGTTCCAGGCGGTGAATGATAGGAATCCATGTGTCCTCCTCTGAAGCTCAATTATCCTATATAGGTGCTCCGCCCAATCACTCACAGTCTCCACGTGTCCGTACATCATGGTTGCATTGCTCATTATACCCATCCTGTGCGCCGTCTCCATTATGCCTAGCCAGGTCTCGGTGTCGATCTTGTGAGGTGCAATGGCTTTCCTCACATTATCAACCAGTATTTCACCGCCACCGCCAGCCAGCGTGTCCATACCGACGTTCCTAAGCCTATCTAGGACCTCCGAATAGCTCATCCTATGTTTCCTCGCTAGGTAATCGATTTCTATTGGGCTTAACCCATGGATTGCGACGTGAGGCAACCTAGCCTTTAATGCCTTGAATAACTCCTCGTAATACTCAATGCCTAGCTCAGGGTTTATACCTCCCTGCACCAGGACCTGCCTAATACCAAGCTCCCTATCAATGGCGACAACCCTCCGCACAGCCTCCTCAACACTCAATGTATAGGTCTCGGGGTGCCCCGGCGGTCTGTAAAAGGCGCAGAACCTGCATGCTATTACGCACACGTTCGTGTAGTTAAGTATCATGTTTGGTATGAAGGTAACCACGTTACCGAAGTACCTCCTGGTCAGGTACTCGGCGGCGGACCCAAGCTCCCATAGGTCGGCCTTAAATAATTCCTCAATATCACGTGGGCCCAGTTTCTCCTCATAAATGGCCTTCTCAACAATTGGACTCCAATTATTACCCACGTCATTATGCATTTATGGCATTATTTAAGTTATTACGTTATGTTTTTAATAATTGAGGTAAATAGAATCAAAAGACCAATGCTTAAAAGGAATTCAAATACCAACGTAGTGTTATGTGCACAATAGATGATTTACGTAATGCCGTGATCAACGGCATTACTAAGGCTGATGCTGAGGAATTCATGACGGAGTGTGACTTTAAGGATCTGGCTCACGTCGCGAATGAACTTACGAGAAAGATAACTGGGGATACCGCGACCGTGGTTAATAACGTCGTCATCAATTACTCAAACATATGCGTGGCCCAATGCCCAATATGCGCCTTCTACAGGCCTAAGGGTCACCCTGAGGCCTATGTTAGAACCCCTGAGGAGATAACAAAGGGCGTGCTGGAGGCCAAGGCACGCTTTGGCGTGACGGAACTGCACATAAACGGCGGATTCAACCCAGACCTAGGCATTGAGTACTTCGAGAATGTATTTAGATCAGTTAAGAAGGCGGCGCCTGACGTAATTATTAAGGGGCCCACGGCGGCGGAGATAGACTTCTACGCGAGGGTTTGGAGGATGAGCACGAGGGAGGTCCTCGAGAGGTTCAGGGAGGCTGGTCTTGATGCGCTTAGCGGCGGTGGTGCGGAGATACTGAATGAGGAGGTTAGGAGAGTGATAACTCCGTATAAGTTCAATGCAGAGGCCTGGCTCAGGATCCAGGAGGAGGCCCATAGGGTTGGTCTTATGAGCAATGCAACCATGCTCTACGGCCATATCGAGAAGCCGAGGCACATCGTTGAACATGTATTCGCGATTAAGGAGGTCCAGGAGAGGACCCATGGAATACTCCTCTTCATACCAATAAAGTTCGTTCCCTGGAACACGAAATTGTATAGGGATGGCTTAGTTAAGGGGCCAGCACCAACAGAGTATGATGTAAAGGTCGTAGCCATTTCAAGGCTGATACTTGGTGATTCCATTAAGAGGATAGGCGCGTACTGGATTTCAACGGGTAAAAGATTGGCTTCGACGTTATTGATGGCCGGAGCCAACGACCTCGTTGGCACTATGATTAATGAACAGGTACTTAAGCAGGCGGGTTCTAGGGAGTCGGTAACGCTCAGCGAGTTGGCGCACATAGCCCGTGAGGCTGGGTTAAGGCTGTTCCTGAGAGATACATTCCATAGAATACTCACTGGGGTGGACATTGCATAGAGATGGTGATGATGAACATAGTCAGGCTAAAGTATGCTCACTCAGACCCACTCTTCTATTACTCGGGGCTTAACCAATATGGGCCAGCAATAATGAGTCAATTAGGCTGCTTCTTGAGGGCAAGGCAAGCATCGGCTTTGTACCGCTAACGTACGCCGCACATAACTGTGATGTGTTATATGTCGTCCCTAGGTTCGCTATTTACAGTGACGGGCCAGTTATATCCGCTAGGTTATTCAGGGGCCTGGGTACTGGGTACGCGGCCGTTAGTGACACAAGCGTTAATGCAATGGCCGTGAGGAGACTATTGGGTATTGACCTTAAGGTCATTGATGATCCATACAGGGCATTGAGGGATTTCGGCGCTGTGCTCGTTATTGGTGATGATGCCTTAAGAATGGTCGATGCTGGTTATCCGTATATACTGGACGTGGGTGAGCTATGGAGGGAGAGGGTAGGCCTGCCTCTGGTGTATGCGGTCATGGCCGTGACTAGGAATTATGATGAGGAGGAGTTGAACGTGGTTATAAATACCATCGAGAAATCTCTCTATCTCTTTGAGGAGGATCCAGAACCTGTTATTCAGTATACCGCGGGCAGGCTTGGTGTATCCAGGGAGTTAATTAGGCAGTACTTCAGGGCTATTAGGTATAGGGTCGATGATAGGGTTATTTCAGGGATTAATGAGGAACTGAGGACATTCGGTATAAATAATTGCCTACGTTTCCTAGGCAATAAAACTTAATACCACGGGTAAGGCCCCAGCCTGATGGAGTTATTAATTGGGCATAGTCCTGACCCGGATGACGCATTCATGTTCTACGCACTGAAGAAGGGCTTAATTAAAGCGTCATTCACGGTAAGGGAATTCTTAGTCGATATTGAAACGCTGAATAAGTTGGCGATACATGGTAGGATTGACGTCACGGCAGTGAGCACGCATGCCATGGCATACATAGGAAGTAAATACTACATACTCAGGGTCGGCGCTTCCATGGGGCTTAGGTACGGCCCCGTCGTCGTGGGTAATACCGCAAAGCCTGAGTTAGTCGCGGTACCAGGCACGTACACCACAGCAACACTATTGGTTAAGCTCGCAATACCCAATGTAAAGACCGTAGAGGTACCTTTCGATAAGATCATGGACGCGGTAAAGGCCGGCGTAGTTGATGCAGGCGCATTAATACATGAGGGGCAAATAACTTATGAGAGGTATGGGCTTAGGAAGATCATAGACCTAGGTGAGTGGTGGTATGAGGAGACGAAGCTGCCAACACCCCTTGGCCTGGACGTTGTTAAGGCCTCCCTGGGAATTGACGTGGCCAAGGCCGTTAAGGAGGCACTACTGGAGTCTATCGGGTACGCAATGATTCACAGGGAGGAGGCCCTGGCGTATGCATGGAATTCTCGAGGGGCCTAAACATGGTTGACACTGATAGGTTCGTTAAGATGTACGTGAATGAGTACACCATGGACATGGGGGTTGACGGCGAGAGGGCAATTAGGGTATTACTAGAAATGGGTCACGAAGATGGTTTACTGCCTGAACCCCAATTATTATTCGTCTAGGTCACTTAATCACCACACCCAGTTCGGTTAGTCTACTTATTTCATCATGCGATAGGCCAAGTTCCATTAAAATCTCCACGGTGTTTTCACCTAGCCTCGGTGCCCTGCCCCGCGATCTAGGTCTGGCGTCATTTATTACTAATGGGTTGAGGAATTCATTTACATTAAAACCTCTCGCAACTAATTGAGGGTCTTTCTCAAGGTCCTTTATAGAATTTACGGGGGCTGCTGGTACGTCGTGGCTCCAAAGGAGTTTAAGAGCCTCGGCAACGGTGTACTTACCGAATTCCCTACTTAGCTCATTAATGGCTTCCTTATCGAACTGCCTATTGATTAGGTCTTCACGGTTTAAGGCCCTGCATAACCCTCGCCAGAACTTGGTCTCTATGGCGCCAATGGTTATGTAACCATCCCTGCATTTGTAAACGTTATAGAACGGGTACTTACCAGTTAGGCTTGGGTCTGCGCCCTCGTAGGTGATCGCCATGTTCAGCGTATTGAAGAGTAACGCGGCCTCCATCATGGAGACCTCAACCCTACCACCAACACCACGTAGTAGTAGGCTTAGGACACCAATCACGCATAGCAGGGCTGAACCGACATCAGCAACCTGCACAGTGAGTGGCCTTGGCACTCCATCGCTGAATAGACCTGGGTCTAGTAGGCCCGCAACGCTGACTGTATTAATGTCGTGGTTTGGAAGCCTGAGTACGGGCCACCCCCTCCATAACCATTTATTGAGCAGTAAACAACCCTGTCATTAATTTCCCTGAGTCTCCCATAATCAATGCCAAGCTTCTCAGCAACACCGGGTCTAAAGCCCTCGACAATCACGTGACTGCTCCTGACCAATTTATAGAATAATTCCCTGCCCTCCTCAGTCTTCAGATTAATTGCTACGCTCTTTTTACCGGTGTTCAACCATTCAAAAAGCTTTGGCGAGATCTCCCTTAGGTAATCACCGGTCTCCGTATCCTCAACCTTAATAACGTCAAAGCCGAGATCAACAAACATTCTAGTAGCAACACCACCAGGATAAAGTCTGGTTAGATCTAAAACCCTAAACATTGTGTATGCTGCATGTTTTAATTAATAAGTGTTTAACACGTGTTTGATTTAGGGATTGCCATTGTTCCTCTGCCCGTTGTTCTTAACCATGAACCATGTCCCTATCCCAACTGCACACAGCTTCTTGTTTGCATCGTATACATGACCCTCAGCAACGGCCAAGTGCTTACCAGCCTGATCACCCTGCCCTCCACGGTGAATGGCCCATTTATCAACGGCTCAAGGAAGTGAACCTTAAGCTCTGCAGTGTATTGATTAATACCATCGTTAACGGTCATGACGGCGGTGCCAAGTACGGTATCGATTATGGTCATAACAACGCCACCGTGAACCATACCCCCTTGCCTAAGTATCTCACGCTTATAGGGAAAGACAGCCTTAACATAGCCGTCATTTACCTCCACGAACTCAAGGCCAATGAAGTTGAATAAGCTCATTACGCAGGTAATTGTTCATTAAATCAGCAATGTTAAGACCAGTAGATCTAGCCTTAAGAAACAGCTCCCTAACACTACTTATTGATCCAGCCATTTTAATCAACTCATCCCATGCTGACACGTAATATAGGTGAGGGAAGGCCTATTTAAACAAAGTTGTGCTGATAAGTAAATAGTGATAAGTAACCTATAAAGTTGAAGATGACTTACTCATGGCAAGTGAGACCAACAGTACTACTTAGTGGTAGCCCAATGGCTAAAGGCTACACCACTAGTTAAGGGGGTAGTTCGAAATAATAACCCAATACCTAAGCCAAATAGAAACACTAATACCACTAATACCAATAACATACGTAACAATGATTGAACTCAATACCTGCCAATCAGCAAATGGCTTCATTAATGGTAGACTTGGGATAGTCAGTTCCTTAATCCAGTCCACTATATTAATTGGTATATCCAGTGATTAATATGTTGAATGAAATTTACGCAGCAATACGACTTGGCTTAACAATGCGGCGGTTAATGATTTAATAGTGACACAGTAACAGCATCATTCATAGCAAATTAAGGATAAGCAATTATAAATGATGTCATGACCCACTAACTACCTGGTGGTACGACCATATACTAATGGATTAACACGGACATGGCACTACCATCTACAATACTCAGTGCTATCGGTCAATTATAATATGTGCAGGAACATGAAGCATTGATACGTAAGTCATTGAACATAATGATGAAATACCGATCAATGCATCATGATAAAATAAATCATTAAAGTTATATTTCAAAATTTTACTCTTTTACTTTATTATTTTTACACCGAGAACCTCCTGGAAAAACTTCATTGCCTCAGTCCTACTAACCCTCTGATCCCTACCAACCTCGCTCCTAGCCCTCCTCCTATACATGACCCTTAACCCCGGTCTCGTGAGTACCGTGACTACATTTAAGCCCCACACACCAACTGCCGGGTCGTACTTGGTACCTGGTATCATTATGTGTTCCCTTATCCCGAAGGCCACGTTACCCCAGTCATCGAATGAACTCTCCCTCAGTGTGAAGTCCACCGCAGCTAATGCCCTAAGCAGGAACCAAACGGCCTTATTCCTTCTTAGGGTAACCGCCACACCAATTGGTTCCCCCTTCCTAATATTCCAGTCCTTAATTGACCTCTTGGCAAGTCTATAGCTTGGTTCCTGCTGTGTTAATTCCTCAAGTACCTTGGCAGCCTTCTCAAGTCTTTCACCGCTCTGCCCAACACCTATGTTGGCAACGACCTTCTCAATCCTAATAACCCTCATTGGATGATCAGCGGGCAATACAAACTTCCTCCAGTCCAGTTGATCCGGTGTTAATGTCTTTAAGTCCACCTGCGTTAGGTCTATTGCAGGCATCGTTTATGCGTGGGGAATAAGCATTAATAAAAATTTGCCTCATGGGCGTTGCGTTGATATATATGCATATTTATTTATAAATATGATAATTACTTTACTAACAAAAGCCCTATTAAGGTTTCAGCCACACGGATCATGATGTCGAGTAAAACGCCCTTTGAACCACTTGATTGGTCGAACCCAACACCAGGCACTTAAAGCTATTATTCATATCCGGCGCGGGCTTCTTTGCCGATGCCTATGACCTATTCGCAATATCAATAGCCCTAGTATTCCTAAGGCAGGTCTGGTCGCTAACGGCTTCAGAAATAAGCCTAATATCATCAGCCGCATTGTTCGGTGCGGTAATAGGCCCCTTCATATTCGGTAGGATAGGCGACATATTTGGTAGGAAGTACATATACGGAGTGGAGGCCGCACTACTAGCAGCTGGTGCCATAGTCTCCGCCTTCTCAGTAAACCCAACAATGCTGTGGATAACGAGGTTCATACTTGGACTCGGAGTTGGCGGTGACTACCCAATAAGCGCCACGCTAATGAGTGAATACGCGCCGGCCAGGAGCAGGGGCTTATTCATAGCTGGCGTCTTCTCAATGCAGGGCTGGGGCATAGTAACGGCTGCCCTATTGGGCCTGGGGCTATTAAATGCCAGGGTAAACCCAGACCTAGCCTGGAGGGTAATACTTGGTTTCGGCGCGGTGATGCCAGCACTTGTTATTTACTTTAGGCGTAGGGTCCATGAGACACCTAGATTTGAATACTTCGTTAAGGGCAACGTTGAAGCGCAAGGAGAGCCATTAGGGACGTGCTTAGGCAGGACGTGGAGATAAACGGCATAAATAATTATAGCAATGGTTTTCGCGATAACTTCCTGAGATACCTACCGGTGGTACTGGGTACGGCAATACCCTGGTTCGCACTTGACGTGTTCTTCTACGGTATGAACATATTTGGCCCATTCGTAACCTCGGCAATGGGACTAGCGAAGAATCCACTGGCTGGTATTTATGTTCAGTTATACGTTGTGCTAGCCTTTCTAGTCCCTGGCTACTACGTGGCTGCCTTCCTAGTGGATAAAATGGGTAGGAAGTCCATGCAGATAATGGGATTCTCAATCGTAGCCGCCACATACCTAGCGGCCGCCCTCATGCTTAGGAGTGGTGCAATATATCCAGTAGCCATAATAGCGCTGTACGGCTTAGCCCAGTTCTTCACCAACGTTGGTCCTAACGTAACGACGTTCATACTGCCAACCGAGGTGTTCCCAACGAGGTTCAGGACGACCGGTCACGGAATAGCCGCCGGCAGCGGTAAGTTGGGCGCAACACTCGCTGCACTATTCATTCCACTGCTCTTCCCAATAACAAGCAATTCATTGAACGCAACGGCTAAGTACATGGTGATGTCGAACCTATTACTCGTATTGGTTGCCGTGGCGATAATCGGTATAATATTCACAGCACTATTCATAAAGGAACCCAAGGGTAAGCCCCTGGAACTATCCTCGGGAGAACTAGGTATAAGTCAGTGACGTATTAAAAACAACCTTAAAATAAACAGGGCGTTAGAAACCAACGTGGGTGTTTCTAAGGAATTCATTAGGGGCCTTATTAGGGATGTTGAGGATGCGATAAATGAAATTGAAAGAATAACGAATAAGTCATACAATGAATTAAGCGATGAAGATAAAATGGCCATTAGGTATGAGTTAATAGTCATTGCAGAGGCGGTAATGGCGTTAGCAATGCATATAGTACGTAGAGACTTGAGTGAAAGACCTAGGACGCCGATAAATGCACTAATGATATTGAGGGATAAGGGCTTATTAATGGTGAATGAGTACGAGGATTTAACGAGACTTATAAGACTTAGGAACCTGCTTGTTCATAGGTATTGGGTAATCGATGATTACTTAATATATCAAAGCATTAAGTCGAACTTTAAAAACCTGGTGAGTTTCATAAGTAGGTTGAGGGATCGTTATGGAATTTAGTGGCGAGTATGTCTATCGCTCAATGGATCGTGAGGAGAGGGAATTAATTATTTCAAGAATTAGAGATATACTTAGGGAGTACGGTATCTCCCTTGGGATATTATTCGGTAGTTTCGTAGACTTAATGAGTTTAGGGACATAGACATTGCGGTTTACGGGAAGAATCTTGACCTGAATGAGTTATTAAGCCTTGGAACAAGGCTTGAGGAGGTACTCGGCATGCCTGTGGATGTCGTGCCACTAATCAATGTCGACCCTGAATTTAGGCTTTCGATAATGGAGCACGGCCTCATAATTCTTGAGGATGTTGATGGCCTATACGAGGCATTGATGAGTGAGGCACTTGATGAGTTATACCTGGTAATGCGTGATGATTCAATACAGTAGGTATGGCGCTTCCCTGAGGGTGCCCGTTGTTGGTCTATCATTAAACCCAGTATTTCCAGGGTCGTATTGTCTCAAGACCCAGGGCACCGGCTATGGCAAGCCGAAACTCCTCATCACTCCTAATCAAATCTAGCACAACCCTCCTCAACTCATCCCTACTAACCACGCCAACCCAATTACTAACATCGCAGGGATTAATAACCCTTCCCATTATGTTTAGTCGCACCATCATTAATTAGGGTTGCCATGCTTTGAATGTACAGAGCCACCGTAATTATAATAATTACGGTGACTCTCCAGGCCCAAAGCATGAAAGACTACTACGGATTAATGTGCGACTTTTGCTGTATCTCGTTTTGGGTATAACTTTAAGTTAGTGTTGATATTGCCCAGAAGATTATTAGGGCTATTAGTGTTGGTATTAATGCTTGGTAATGCTTGTTCCGTAGATCCTGGCAAATATGTAGGCCAGGAATAATGAACCTATTATCGTGAATGCCAGGCCAACTGCCAGTATTGCTGGTTCGCTTAGGATGCTACCATGCATTATCACTGCGTTAATTGAGTATTCAAATATTGGTGTGGTTATTACGATTGCCGTCTGCACCACACTCACGTAGAAGTAATTCCCACTGAGTAGCCAGGTGTCTGTGAAGCCGGTGTTAATTTTGAATGCCCTGAGTAGTGCCATGAGTATTGCAGCCTCTATTAACCAGCCGATCACCATGCCCACAAGGCTGTTACGGGCATTATTGTGGCCATGAATGAGGTGAACCCTGAAATATCGCTTTGGTTTACGGCAACACCCTCACTGCTTAGTTGTGACTCAATTTGTTGAGTAAGTATTGGCATTATGGTTGGTACAAGGATGTAGGCCATGTAGAGGTATGTGGCCACAGCAGCCATCACAAAGCCCACGAGGCCGGTAATTCTCAGAAAAGCCTTATTATTCATTGATGAGGACTAGGCGCCATGTTATTTAAATAAATTGCGCCTTGGTTTAAATGGTGGTTAGTTCCCTAATTAACTGTTCAATGCCCTCGTGTGCCTGTGGTACCTCGTAAGTCCTCGTTATCACGCCATCACTTATTCTGGAAACCCTGTGGCAATTACCTATCAACTCGAGGTTATGAGTAACCATGACAATCGTCATCCCAAGCTCCTTATTCAACTTCCTAAAGATATCCATTATCACCATGGTCGTCTTACTATCCAGGTTACCCGTGGCTCATCAGCCAGCAAAAGCCTTGGCCTGGCCACTATCGCCCTTGCAATCGCAACCCTCTGCTGCTCACCGCCACTGAGCTCATTGGGTCTCCTCCTGGCCTTGTTTCTGAGGCCAACCATTTCAAGAGCCTCAAGGGCCAGCTTTCTCCTTTGACTTGGGTCAACACCCCTGGCTATTAGCGGTAACTCAACGTTCTCGAGCACCGTCATCCTAGGTATTAAGTAGTATAGTTGGAATACGAAGCCCAGGAACTCATTCCTATACCTATCGAGCTCCGCGTTACTGAGTTTATGCAGTTCATAGGGGCCGACCCTCAGGTAGCCCTTACTAACCCTGTCCAAGCCGCCTATTAGGCTGAGTAGTGTCGTCTTGCCACTGCCGCTTGGCCCGACGATGCACCTGAACTCACCCTCCTTAATCTCAAGACTCAACACGTAGTGCTGGATAATCACCATAATACTTCCACACGTCCCTGCCTCGATAAACGACACGGCGAGTTATTACAACACCTCTTTAAAATACATACTCACCAAATACCCATATAGTGGAGATAGTAATAATGCGCGTATTTAAAGAGAGTATGGTTTATAAGAACATACGTGGCCTTAGGTTCGATGTCGAAAATGATAACTAATGAGTACGCATTAATAATAATCACGGCGTTAATCACACTACTGACCTTAATACCCCTGGCACAGGCGCAGCAGTACTCAAACACTGCACCACCCTTCTCAATAGTCAGCATATCACCGACACCATCACCAACCATTACGGGCGTTTCCAAGGTCTCAATAACACTAATATACACAGGTGGCTACTACCTATACAATACGGAGTTCTCCCTAACACCCTGCAGCGGCGCCGTGGTTTCTCAAAACCCTGTATTCATTGGTTGGTTAAACCCCGGACAGGAGGTCACGGTCACGTACCTAATAAACTCAACACTACCCATTAACTGCCAATCGACATTAACCATAAGCTGGGGTGCCGAGTACGAGACATCACCGAGGGCCCAGGTAACCACGTATATCGAGGTGGCTGGCTCAGGCTCCATGAACATAAACTTCCCACTGGTTATTTACGGTTCCCCAATAATCACGGCGCAGACCAATACGCAATACCTAGTCAGTAACCTTGCTAATCCGGTGGAGCTCGTGATAAGCAATAATGGTAGTGGCCCCATTTATGATCTACAGGCCAACGTGGGGATCGAGGGCGCCACCTTGGCTGCGGGCTCCAACACATTAATAATTGGGACGTTAAGCCCAGGAAGCAACTACACAACGATACTGTACGTACTACCAACGGGTAGTGGCCCAGTAACGATTACCATAAGTTACTCAGGCCTCGACGAAGTTGGCAATACTGTGAGCGGGAGTATTTCAATAAGCATGAGCGTTACCACGGTATCCTCAAGTCAAGTCATTGTTTACCCAGTCAATTCCTCGTTAAGTATTGGCTCTGGCAGATTAGCCATTGGTATTAGAAACGTGAACCCAGTGCCTATTTATAACGTGACCCTGGTCATTACCTCAACCCAGGGATTAAGCTTAACGGGTAATACCACGTATGACATTACCGAGATACCACCTGGATCCACTGATTATGTCTATGTACCCATCGCCGTGCCAATAACCTCGTCCTCGGTATCCATAACATACTCACTAACTTATCAATACACCGGTGGATACCCAGGAGGTATCCAGGGCACGATGACCCTCTCGGTGTTGAATAAACCATCAATACTAATCACCGGTTACCAAGTAGCGCCAACCCCATTGACGATTGGCGAGACGGGCTCCGTGTCCCTAAACTTCGTTAATACGGGGCCGGTACCAGCCTATAACCTAAACATAACCGCAATACCGGGCCCCGGCATTGAGATGATTAGTCAGTCAAGCACCTACATGGGCACGCTGAACTCCCAGCAGTTAAATGCTGTGGCCTTCAGTTTCACCATTATGAGAACCATGAATACTACCATAACCTTCCAAATACAGTACACGGACCAATTCGGGCAACAACATACTCAGTATTATACCGTGCCAATAACCGTGATTAAAAACGCAACACTAATTACGCAATCAGCATTTCCACAGACTGGACCGCAAGGCACCAACTATGGGTATTACTATAGGTATCATAGGGTCAATTTCTTCACTTACGTAATAATTACGCTGGCCGTAATAGCCGTAATAATGATAATCACCGTAGTTCTACTCCTGCGTAGGAGGCGCGGTGGTTCCTCATGAGGATTAGTGACTACTTTAAACTGGCGTGGAGTGCGGCGTGGGAGCGTAGGGGTAGGACCATAGGCGCCATTGTAGCATAGTAATAGCATAGTGGCCCTTGGTCTAGCCATAGGCATGGGGCAGGGGTATAAAGTATTAACCACGAGCTTCTTCGAGAGGGTCTTCGGAACAAACACCGTGTTCCTATTCCCAGGACAGAATTCCCAGCTAACGATCACCGACGTTTACGAGGTCATGGATATACCACATGTGACTAACGCCATACCGATCCTCTCCACGGTGGCTAAGGTAGATATTAATGGGCATGAGGTCACGGCCACGATAATAGGAGCCACGGAGCAGGAGATAATGCAGCTCTACGGAGTAACCTCACTGAGCAACGCCATACTGGCCGGCGCACCGGTACTATCACCTGGCCTGGCCTTGGTTGGTTACGACATCGCCTTCACAAGTACCGGACAGCAGATTGCCTATCCTGGGCAGGTCATGGTGATAACAACGCCAGGTGGTTCTGAGTTGACTTACACGGTAGGCGCCATAATGCAGCAGAGCGGTATTGGCGTCATCGGCTTGAATCCGAATAATGCCATATTCATTGATGAGAACACGTTCCTCTCTCAATTCGATCCGTCCGGCATAGTTGATGGAATAATCGTTTACGTGGACTCGCCAAGCAACATCAACTACGTTACCAACGAGTTAAAGGCCCTATTCCCAATGGACCAGGTACTAAACCTATCAACACTACTATCAAGCATTAACCAGTTCTTCACGGTGCTCGAGCTCTTCCTAGCCTTCATAGCCGGCATAAGCTTCGTAATAATCGGCATCTGGATGTTTGACACAATGATGATAAACGTTATTCAGAGGACTAGGGAGTTTGGGATAATGAGGGCTGTGGGCTTCAGCGGCAGGTCAATACCACTACTCCTCATTATCGAGCCGCGATAATAGCCATAATAGGCTCCGTAATCGGCACGGCACTGCTCATGGCCATAGTCAGCGCCTTCCCAGGCCCATCATCAATGATGGGGCCGGCCTTTGGAGGACCAGGCAGGGCCGTGAGGACTACCACCGCCACATCATCAATAATGCTACCCATAGCCCTAACACCACTCGACTACGCCGCAATATTTATACTGCCCATAGCCATAAACATAATCGCAGCCCTAGTACCAGCAATAAGGGCCATGAGAATACTACCGGCTCAAACCCTGCGTTATGAATGAAAGCAGTAACACAAATGAGCAGCATTTAAAACTCATAGTTTAAGCATGGCCTTTCTAAGTATTGGGTCTGCAATTACGTACTCCTCATTAAGTCTCTCCACAATGCCGTGATCCATCAACTCCCTGAGTAGTACGTAGAGTGACTTATCATTGATTGACTTATCCTCCGCAGCCTCAAGCGCCGCCTTTAACTCCCTCCAACCCCCTTTAACGAATAACTCCCTAAGCAATACCCTATACCTGGGACTCCTGTTGACTAGGAAGTTCCTGAGTTCATTAAGTGCCAGTGCTGTTGCTGACTCGAGGACCTCCTCAATGGATTGCTTACCCTCAATCACGTATTGATGGCCAACAGCCCCTTCTTAGGAAGTCCAGGGATTCATCAGGGCTGTGTCTCCTGGTGCTCACGAAGTGTATGTACCTGCCGAATAATGGGGCCTCGGGATCATTAACCCTGAGGAACCTATCCAATACCCCGACCTCTGATCCCGACAGCAGGAATTTCACATACCTCAAATTATCATATGTATACGTAAGTAACATGTTAAAGTCTACCCAAGTCGCCTTACTCAATTCCTAGGACCCATCAATGGCGATTACTACGGCCTTACCAATTCAGCGCCGAGGTCGTTAAGGGCATCGAGTAACTCACCAATGTTCATCCTACGGTATTCACCCAACCTAATTTCCACATGTATCGGCGATACCCCAACCCTAATTCACCTAACCCTGGATAGGGCATTCCCAACCCTGTTAATTATTGACCTATTCCTTGCCTGGAAGTCCTCAAGCCTACGCCTAATCAACCCAATAAGGTCAACCTGCCTAGGCCTTCTTGTAAACCTAATGTCGAGGTGAATGTATGGGTAACTAACCTCATTGAGCGCGACCCTCATTAACGATGTCTTACCAGTCCTCCTCAAGCCCCTGATGATTATTACCTTATCATTAATAATACCATTAATCAAGACCCTTTATTCAGTCTCGAAGTCGTATAAATCCTCCCTCCTGCTCTTAGGCTCAAGATTAAATAGCATATACCAGTTACTTACCCTATAGGTAAGCTTATTAACTTAGTGTGGAGCAAAGTGAATATTTTATGGTAATTTCAATACCAACTATATGTGATACGGCAAAGGCACTATTAAGTCACTTAACCCATATTGTGGAGATTTATTAAATAATAATCACTTCCTTGGCTTCAGTACTGCACCTAGTATTGCCAATACCACACCTATAATGCCAATTACTATACTCATAAGAAGAAATAAACCGACAGATGCAAGCCCATGATAAATATAGTACGTGATGGTCACGGGCACCGTATAATTGTTTACTAAATACAGAGTACCAGTGCCATTGCCTATTGGTGAGCAAGTCACAACATAAAGGCCATAGACATATCTTTGAAATATGATATATCTTTGAGATGCGTTAGGAGGTGCCGTAACGTAAAAATCCAGGGATTTATTAATAGAGTCCATATAGGACATGGTAAATACCTTACCTGGACTTACAACGCCTACTGCGATTTCCTCACCAGGCTTAAAGTCACCGTCATAACGGTGAGCCTTACCTGTCGGGCAAGTATGTACATGCCAAAGGCAAAAATCACAATAGCCACCATGATTAAAACCACGCCGGCCATCAATAAGCCCTTCCTCATACAATATCTCGAAAAACCACTTAATTAATAAGCACTGCTTCCCGGGGCTTGAATGAATTTTGTAAAGTCATAACTTGGACTTGAAGACCCACCGTGATTATATAATTACGGTGACTCTCCAGGCCCAAAACACGGCATCCCTTATTTAGTACTTATGTCTCTCATATTTAATTAGTTGATTTGGTATAATTCTTGGTATTATTTCTATTTTTTATTAGAGTAAAGCTTATAAACCCCTGTTTTATCCTAATTTTGATATATGTGGTTCTTGGAATAACGAGTGGGATGTCTTTGAGGGGGCTTTGAGGGTAGGTATAAAGGTCCCAGTGACATTAGAGATGTCCACGTGAGTGATGTTCCTAGGACTAACCACATACTTCACAGCTTCATAATCACAAATAATGATGGTGACCTTGTTCTTTGGTCCTTTGATATACCTGGTTATGAGACCCACATATACTCAATGATTAAGGAAACAGCAACGCTAATGCTTTGCCCAAGGATTGACAACTCCACATACCTACTACCCAACGTTTCGTTAGTTGGGGAATTGAATTCGATGCTATACAGGGATGCCAGGTCGGCTACGTACTTTGTTAAGCCTATGGATAGGTCCTTCCTATCCAGGGTTCTTAGGGACACGGTTAACGCCGCCAGGGCTTTGATAATGGAGAAGGTTAGTAACTTGTTTAGGTCTAGGGGCCTTGCCACGGTTAGATTAATGGATGAGCTTAGTGGTGTTAGTGATGATATAATTGTGTCGGCCAGGTTATGGGCCAGTAAGGGGTTTGCCGAGGAGGTTAGTGGTGTGTACTCACTGGTTGATTACGTTAGGTCATCCCTGGAATTAAAGAGGAGTAGGTCGAGGAGAAGGTAATTTTTACCTAAAATGGTTAGGGCTTCACCGTGTAGTAAACCCTCTTCTTATCCTTACCCCTACTCTCCGACTTCAGGAAGACAATCTCCCCAATCTCCCTAGTATTGGCCACGTGTGGTCCACCGTCAGCCTGAACATCGATGCCCTCGATCTCCACAATCCTCCACTCCTCACCAGGCGGTGGCTCCCTCTCGGCCAACTTAACAATGCCCGGTATCTTCATCGCCTCCTCCTTCCTGAGGAAGTAAATCTTCACTGGAATACCTCTCTTAACGACATCGTTGGCCTCCGCAATCAAGTCCTGAAATGCCTTCCTAAGCGCATCACCGCTCAGGGTTAGGTTGTAATCATCCCTGGCATACTCAGGGGTTATGTCGCCGCCGGTCACGAGGGCATTGTACTTCTTATAGGCCAGCGCGGCTATTATGTGCGTTGCCGTGTGAAGCTCATTAACCTATACCTCCTATCCCAATCGATTATGCCGTGAATAGCATCACCAGCCTTGAATCTGGGCTCTCTATCGAGGATGTGCACCGCATCCTCACCCTCCTTAACCACCTCCCTGACCACGTACTCCTCACCCTGCCAAACAAGCTTGCCAGTGTCATTGGCAACCCCACCACTCCTTGGGTGGAAAAGCGTTTGGTCGAGCCAGACCCTATTACCATCTATCCTAACCACAGTCGCATCAAATTCCCTCCTGTATGAGTCCCACCAGTAGAGGAATTTGGTTGGCATTGCTTTTAAACCCATAAGTAATTACTTAACAATTGCGCTACTTCTCAAGGCCAAAGAATCTCCTCACTGCGTAGGACATTACGTCGTGGGTCTTTAATAAGTCGTCAACTGTAACATACTCATTATACGCATGCGCCAGCGCCAACTCGCCAGGGCCGTAAACAACCGTTGGAATGCCCCTAGCCTCAGGTACCTACCGTCAGTGGCGCCAGTAACTATTATGGGTTTAGGCGTAGCACTGAGCACCTTCTCAATACCCTCATGGATAAGCCTAACAATGGTCTCCCCAGGACCCGTGTAGTTTGGCTCGCTTGTGTCAAGGACCTCAACATCAGCTATTCCACCCAACCCGTTCCTTAGGTGGTTAATTACCTGGTTCGGTGAGACTCCCGGTGGAACCTCATGTCTAGCTCAAGCTCTGCGTAGTCAGGGACCATGTTTATCTTTGAACCACCCCTAATAACCCCAGGATTAAAGGACACAGTACCAACAACCCTCTCGAAATCACTAAGCGTTAGGTTAAGGCCGGAGCCCCTTGAGACCTCCAGGTAAACCTCAGCCGAATTCTTAATAGCCTCCATCAATTCACTGGGTAGCTTAATACCCCTGTTAAACTCATTAATCAACTCCTCGGCCCTGCTAATTGCCCTAATGAGCTTCATGATAGCGTTATCACCAAGTACTGGTAAACTACCGTGGGCGGGCCTGCCCCTCGCCACGAGCTTGACCTGGCAAAGACCTTTCTCCCCAATGTAATACCTAAAACCGCCGGACGGCTCGGCAACTATCGCAGCATCACCAACTAACACACCATCTCTAACCAAGGCCTCGACACCTGGGTGTCCGCCGGTCTCCTCATCAGCCGTTGCCGAGAATATTAACGTACCGGATCCTTGTCTCTCAATTAATGGCGCTAACTCCGCGAATACGGTCATTATCACGGCTAAGCCGCCCTTCATGTCCGTGGCGCCCCTACCGTAGATCCTACCCTCAACGACCTTCCCCGAAAACGGTGGGTAAACCCACCTGGACTCATCACCGGGAGGAACGACGTCCATGTGGCCATTAAGTATGAGCACGGGCTTACCCTTACCAACCCTAGCAATCACGTTAGGCTTATCCTTAATATACTCCCTAACCTCACTTCTAAACCCCAAATCACCCAACCAATCCCTAATAAAACCAGCGATGTTAACGGTATAACCAGGAGGATTAACACTGGGCATCTGAATTAATCTAGATACTAGGTTTGGAATATTGTCTCTTAGATCCCTTTCGTTCATTATTCGATATTTGACTCAATACTTAATTTGCATTACCTCCATCAATGCGTTTAGGAAGTCGTTATTGATATCCTTACTCTTAATGCTGATTCTGAAGTAGCCCTTCGTTAGTGGTGGTATGTTTGATAGGTCACGTATTAGGAATCCGTGTTTGAGGAGTTCTTCACCGAGCCATGGTTTATGCCTTATCACGAAGTAGTGAGTCATTGATTCATAATAATCAATGCCGAGCTCCCTTAATGAGCTCAAAACCCTACTCCTCTCCTCCTCAACGTATTTAATCGTTAATTCCCTGAACCCATGGGCATGTTTCATGTACCTTGACACCGCATACTCTGCTATTGAGTTTACGGGCCACGTGGGCACCAAGTCCTCAATGCCGGCTTTAGTGAATACCGCGCCAACCCTGAGTCCAGGTACTGCCAGGAACTTGGTGTATGACTTAACGATAAAGACATTGTCATGGTTCAACGCATCCCTAATTAGTGACTCGCTAATTCTCACGAAATCCATGAAGGATTCATCGACGATTAACGCACCACCGCGCCTACCCAACTCCTTGGCTAACTCAAGCAATTGCTCACGCCTAATTAAGTAACCCATTGGTGAGTTTGGGTTTGAGAGGACAACGATAGTGCTTGGTGTCACATCATTGATCAGCGAGCTCACTAGGTCTCCACGCCCCCAATACTCGATTAACCTAGTTTCAGCATTTACGAGATTACCCAGTCGTAGGTAATCACCGTAGTTTGGTATGGGTATTATCACTCGCCGAGGCCTTAAATGCATGAATAGTAATTGCAGGGCCTCCGTGGCTCCATTGAAAACATACGTTAACTCAGGCCCAATACCTTCAAAATCCGCCAGTGAATCCCTTAATTCATCGCCAAGCTCCGTTGGGTAGTGCGAGTAATGACCATAATCCACACCCTCCTTAATTAGTTCAATCAATTCCTTTGGAGTACCCAGTGGTTCATGTTTGAGCTCATGTCTATTAACCCATACCTCCACCCATACCCGCCATGTCCCCTGGCACTCATGATCCAGTTTAGGATTTTGTGAGATAAGTTAAATAAATCCCCACTACTATTGAATTCGATAATTAATGTATCACGAGCATGGACGCTTCGGTCCACCGCCGCAGTGGTTCATAAAGAGGAGGGGTCTGAAGTACTTGATACTTTACCTACTCAGCAGTAGGGGTCCAATGACTGGTGCGCAGATTATTGATGAGATCGAGAGGTTGTCAATGGGCTTCTGGAGACCAAGCCCAGGCTCTGTCTACCCAGCCCTTGAGGAACTTGAGGCTGATGGCTTGATTAAGGTGGCGAGGGTTGAGGGCACTAAGAAGTATTATGAGGTCACTGATAGTGGTAAGGCCTTCATTGGATTACCAAGCATTGACAAGACTACGGCAGCGGTTAATGACTTCCTATCACTTGCCAAGTACATTATTGATAACTGGGATGTATTGAGTGAGGCAGATAGGGATAAAATCAAGAGTGTCCTTAGGGACCTCATTAAGGCAGTCGGTATTCAATGTTAGGCAACGCTATAGAGAACCACATGCGGCATCTTCAGTTCATCGATGAACCACTTATTCCTAACCTCCATTATTAATTGCTTACCATCAATATAATTACTCAATAACTTAGTGATTATGTTACCAAGACCCTCACCGAGGCAGAAATCGGCGTTTTCAATGAGTATTAATGACGGTTTCCTAGCCACCAATAACTGCGTGGTTAATGCCAGGATTGTCTTCATGTGGCATGGTAACTCATCACCAATGTGGACAAGGCCCCTCCTATCTATGTAAGAGAGCACCAGATCACCTCCGTACCAACCAGCCCTGAAATTCCTAAAGCCAAGCTCGCTAAAGATCTTCCTCAAAAACCTCACGTCCTGGTCCCTCCTTGGATCAGTAAATAATTGAGAGAGCACCTCAACGACGTGCTCGCCATGCTCGCCGATGAAGTCCGTGTATGAGGCATTAACATTTTTAACACGGCCCCTAAAGTCTATGTACGGGCCCATCCTATAAACACCCACTGAGGATAAGTACTCCCTAAGGACCTTAATGACCGTTAAGGCCGTGTCATAATCCTCAGAGGCGCTGCTCACGAGCTGCAGGGCCTGCCCCTTGGGCGTTAATCCATCTGGATTTAATAATACTGATGCATCGGCAACCTCCACATCCAGTGGGTACTTAACCCTACTAACGCCATTTCTAAGTTCAACAACCATGACCTCCCTTTCACCAACCCTCACAGCGCTGACATAACCATCATCAAAACCAACACTAATTGATATATTATCCCCCGAATAACCAACCTCCTCAAGTTTCCTCTTAACTCTATCATCAAGCGATATTGTAATCTCAACCCTAGCCTCACCAACCCTGGATAAATCCTCAAGAATTACCCTATCCCTGATCCCCCTGAAAACTCTCCATAATAACTCAATGATCATTGACTTGCCGGAACCAGGTGGACCGGTTATCACGGTTAAGGGCCCGGTCTCAATGTTGACATTTACTCCATTAAACCCCTTGATGTTCAACCTTGTTATTAACACATCATTATGTTAAAGAACCATTTATTAAAGTTGAGGTTCATGTATTGTGTATATCATGGATATATGGAATATATTAGAATACAGTGTAGTTTATATATTTAATAAATAAAGCTTAAATAGTAATTCAATAATTACGATTGCGTGAACCTGGACCTAGCGCCGGACCCCCTTCTCGTGGTCCCTGGACCATCACAAATACCACCTAGGGTGATGAGAGCCTTAATGAGGGTTGTTGACCATAGGTCTCCTCACTTCCATAGGTTATATAGGGACGTGGTTGAGGGCTTAAGGTACGTCTTTCGAACAAACGGTGATGTATTCCCAATAACCGCGAGTGGTACCGGCGCCGTTGAGACCATGGTCCTCAACTTCGTCAGGCCCAGGGATACCGTTCTCGTGCCAGTCTTCGGAAGCTTCAGTAGGAGGCTTGTTAATCACCTTAGGAGGGTTGGTGCTGAGGTTATTGAGGTTGATTATGGTTGGGATAGGGCGCCCACGTATGATGACTTAAGGGCTCGGGTTGAGTCAATGGGTATCAAGCAGGTTGATGTATTCGCCACGGTCTATAACGACACAAGCCCAGGCATTGTGTTTAGGGACCTGCCAAAGGTTGCTGGGTGGATTAAGTCCTACGGCGCCTTGGTACTTGTTGATAATGTGTCCGCCCTAGGCGGTGATTACTTTGAGGTGGATTCCTGGGGGATTGACGTTGCTGTATCTAGCAGCCAAAAATGCCTTGCTGCCCCGCCGGTCATGTCGTTCATTGCTGTAGCCTCTAACGAGGCCTATCGTAAGGCTGATTCCGTGAATCATGCGAGTATTTACTTCGACATTAAGTTAATGAGGAAGTTTGGAGAGAAGTCTGAGACACCGTTCACGCCCTCCGTTAATTACCTATTCGCCATTAGGGAGGCCTTGGGCATAATTAGGGAGGTTGGCCTTGAGAACTGGATTAGGTGGCACGTAGAGAGGGGTAAAGCGATTGTGAACGCCCTTAATAAGATGGGTCTGGAACCCTTTATAAAGAATGACTACTACAGATCAACAACAGTACTCTCATTTAAGTACTCACAGGGTATTAGCCCTGATGAGTTCAGGAAAACAGTATATAGACTCGGTGTGTCGATATCGGATGCCATGGATGATGTGAAGGGTAAGGCCTTCAGGATTGGTAACATGGGTTACCTAACAAGAAGGGATGTGCTTACCCTGGTTTCGTCCATAATGGCCGCATTATCGATCATGAATAGCACCGGCAGTATTAATAATATGGATGTTTTTAAGGAGATTTTGAATTACTGGGAGCCACAGCAATTCTCAATGGATGAGGGCTAATATTGTGCCTGTTAGGGCTATCGTTCCAATCACGGCCACGGCAACCCCTATCACTATTAATACCGCGTCCACAGTTATCCTGGCGTACTTCCAGTGCCATAGCTCGAGCAGCAGTGTTCTGAGGCCTATGAGGCCATGCGTTAACGCGGCATAGAGGAGTATGTATAGGACAGCTGCGTACGCAAAGTCCCAGGCCTGTATATGGCTTATTG
This sequence comes from Vulcanisaeta sp. JCM 16159, assembly GCF_001316265.1. GTDB lineage: Archaea > Thermoproteota > Thermoprotei > Thermoproteales > Thermocladiaceae > Vulcanisaeta. Next base: position 92,948 of record NZ_BBDN01000005.1, read on the forward strand.
CGGCTGAGTATGTTATTGATTGTTCATAACTCGGCCACCTGAAGGCTAGGTGTATTCCAACAACCACAATAAGCACTATCCCAAGGAGGTATTGCCACTTTCTTAATGTGGATGCGCTCACCATGCCCATCACCATATGAAGGCCACTAGTGTTGCTAGTATGAGGAAGATGATGACTACAATAACGGCTATGTACTTAAGCCATGCCTGCCCAGTCTTTCTAACCGAAGGCACTGCCCTTGGGAATGTGTGTCTCTCGGGCCTTGGAAGGCCAACACCGAAGTACTGCGTTAGTATTAGCCTGAAGCCGTTGGCTCCGTGAACAGCCGCCAAAAGCGCTATTAGGTACTCAATTACTGTACCGACATGCACATGCCCATATATCGCCGGCCCCTCTATGGTGCCTATTATTGCATTCCATGTTAGCTGCGATGGATGGCCAAGGCCGAGTGCCGTGGATATTACCAGGGTATGGCCTATCAGGTAAAGAATGAGGATTGCGCCACTGACCTTCTGGAAAATCAGTAACCACTCATCAAGGCCCTTAAACCAAAGGGACCACTTTGGTGGAACCCTCTTTACCTGTTTCTGCTGCGCCATTCACCATCACCTATTACGCTTACCTGTTAATAACCACTTCTTCAAAAGGTTTATCGCCAGGCTGGATCGACATCCTTGGGGCATACCTTACTGCAAGTGCCGCTGTAGTGGCATGACCACACGCCGTTCTCACTATCAACGACCTTAAGCCTAAGCACGGCCCCCTCATCCCTACTATCCGCACTCCACCTATATGCCTGGGCGAGGGCTTGTGGGCCAGGTAGTCCTTGTTCAGAAAAACCATTGGGCATGCCGAATAACAAAGACCGCATTTGATGCAGTATGCAAATTCCAGGTAATCACTTAGTTGTTCCTCCGTCTGTGGGTAATAGGTCTCCAGCTTCTCGAATTGCTCCGTCTCGTCCTTCCTAATCAACCAAGGCTTAACACTTCTATGCTTCTCAAAGAAGTTCGAGAAGTCCGCGGCCAAGTCCTTTATTGGTTCGAAATTACTGAGTGGTTCTATTGTTACGACCTCAGTGCCTAGGTCGTAGGGCTTTGTCTCGCAGGCCAGCCTTGGCGTTCCATTAATTATCATGCCGCAGGAGCCGCAAATGCCCATCCTGCAACTATACCTGAAGGACAATGTGGCATCTTGGCTCCACTTAATCTTCAGTAGTCCATCAAGCACTGTTTCGTGATTTGTGAGCTCAACCTTATACTCACGCCAGTAATACCTCCTCTTTTCTGGGTCATACCTCTTAACCCTAAATGTGTATGTACGCTTAATGGGTGAACCAAGTGGTGGTTTGGTTATGGTTATCTTTCCCGTAGCAACAGTCGTCTGTAATGCACTGCCAGTCTGTTGAGAAGACACGCTTAACTATGAATAATAATGTCTTTATAAGTTCTTCCTTGGAAAAGAATAAAATGGAATAGTTAATTGCCACTTGGCGTTCTCGTGGCGTCTACAATCACGGTAAAACGCATAAATACTAGACCTTTGTATATTTCTTAATGGTTGAGTATGAAGGTTTTATAACGGACATTATGATTAGGATAGCCGGCGACATAGTACTCTCAGAAAATCCTGGCAAGGGAATTAGAAAGTGGCGCGAATTCTTCGAGATGTCCCAGGCGGAGTTGGCGGCTAGGCTTGGCACATCGCCAAGCGTGATCAGTGATTATGAGTCTGGGCGTAGGAAGTCACCTGGTTCTCAATTCATTAGGAGGGTTGTTAAGGCGTTGGTAGATTACGAGCTTGAGAGAGGTGGTCAGAAGTTATACATCTTGAGTAGGCAACTTGGTGGCGAGAGGTTTTGGGAGGCGATTCTTGACATGAGGGATTTCGACATGCCAATCGAGATTAATGAGTTCGTTAAGGCGATAGGGGCCACGATCGCGGTAGGGCCTGAGGGTTATGTCGATATTCACGGGTACACGGTGGTCGACAGCCTAAAGCTTGTCCTTGACGTGCCATCCCACGAGTACCTAAAGCTTTATGGAAGTACCACGCAGAGGGCTGCCGTGTTCACCAATGTTAAGTATGGTAGGTCCCCATTAATCGCCATAAAGTCTATGATGGCATTCACGAACTTGAGACCAGCGTGATTATTATGCATGGCGTTGATAGACCTGACTACTTGGGTATTGAGATTGCCAGGAGGGAACGAATACCCCTGGCTATTGTTAATAATACGATTGATGAATTACTAGCAGCCTTAAGGAATCTGGCCGAGCGACAGAGGATAGTCACTAGGTGAAATTACCTGCTTGCGTAATTAGTGAGGTTAGGATCTTGCGTACTTTTTCCCTTAGCTCATCGATTGATGAGTCATTAACTAGTATATAATCGGCCCTAGCTATTAAGTCGCCGAGTCCATACCTCAACTCCCTAAGGTCCCTCATTAGGAAGTCCTCAAGGGTCTTCGGGTCATCGGGCCTACCCCTCCTTAGCAACCTCTCGAACCTTAACCTCCAGGGTGCTACTACGTAGATTAATACCGCCTTAGTAGATAATACCTCCTCAATGGTTTCAACCTCCCTAATACTCCTAGCCCCATCAATAACAATGGCATTCAATGACTTTGGGATCTTATCAATAGTCTTATAGGCAATTATCCTGGTGCCATTTCTCAACCTAAGGATTACCGATGCCATGGATGAGGAGATACCGCTCTTCACAGCCTCCTCCCTAATTATATCGCCCATGGTTACCACGGGGAGACCCAGCTCCCTCGCCACGTCGGAAACTATTGTTTTCCCAGAGCCAGGTAAGCCGGTTATCACTATCACCAGCACATATGACCAGAGCTACTAGGCTTATTTTTATTTACCCATAATAATCTCCCTGATCCTAAGCAGGTCAGCGTTTGTTCTAAATCCCTTAATGTGGAAGTGGGACCTCACGGCTTGGTAACCAAGTCCCCTTATCACATTTATGATGTCATTAATGGGCAGTTCACGCCCCAAGTCCTTGCCTACCTCTGTGGTGAGTGCATAGGGTATGTTAGGTCCGAGTGACTCATCGGTAATTAACATGCCAATTTCCTTAGCCCTACTACTGAAGTAATCCCTAATATTCCTCATGAAGTAATTTACTAGGAATTCAGCATCCCATAAATTACCAATCCATAGCGGGCCCGCCAGTCTATACCTAGTAATACTAGGTATTGGGTATCCAGGTATAAAGCCCCTCCGTAATGTGCCTGACCTGTAGTATGCATAACCGAGGTTCTTTAGTGTTTCTAGGGCGTAGGACCGGTCCTTAAGAATCAATGCGCAAACCCTGTAGTAATGGCCGTCGAGAAATGATGCCAGTGGTTGTATCCCGTAATCCATTGATAAGGCGTACCGTGCAATTAACGATATTAATATTCTAATGCCCACCTCAAACCTATAGGGGAACTTCTGCGGTAATGCCCCATAACGCCTAACGCACTTAATTGGGTACTTACCCGATAAAACGCCCACGTCAGTCGCCGTTACGCATAGTAACCCCTGGTCCTTAATGGCCCTAAGGCTATTCTCTATGAATGGTTGCGGAGACCCGAAGGGTCAATATCAACTACGTCACAGCCACCCTCGCGGGCGGCCCTCAATAATAGGTTATTTGCATCGTCCCTGTGTACGTTAATTATATCGTTTAGGCCGTTCCTATCTATGTTTAACCTTATTAACTCATAGGCCTTTTCAGAAATATCGTTAGCTATGACCCTAGAGATGCCATTGACCTCTCTAGCGTACCTAACAGCCCTAATCCCAGTCCCTGACAGCGGCTCGCAGATAGTAATGCCCACCTTACCCGTATAGCTTATGTAGCCATTAACTATGGCTATGGACAACGACCTATTAACCTCCATCCTGGGGTTATAAAACACGGGTGCATGGGCTGGCTCGGGTCTATTGCCAACAATGTACTTTGACAAATCAGGTGCAATTATCGAGACCAAGCCCTCCCTAATCTCTATTCTTGGGTAACTACTCATATGTGTTCGCAATTAACTCCTGGATTCCAGGAACTCAACGTCACGCTTGTCAGACTCTATTACAGCTAACCCAACGCCAAGTACCTTAGCAACGCTAATAACCTCATTGCTTAACCTGTTCCTATCCTCAACTAGGTACGACTCACTTGATGAGTGAGCCGCAACCTTTGTGTGGGCCTTCAATAGCGAGTATAGCCTAAATGATGATAGTAATTCCTTAATGCCTTCATCAACCATTTCCTCCCTCTCCCTAACCTCATTAACGACTTCCTCCTCCCTAGGTCTCAGGTCGACATCACTCAGTACATCCTCGTTGAATATGCTAACGAGCATCCTAGCTGTCCTCTCCGAAGCCTCCATAAACTCCCTCTCATACTCATAAACAGTCCTCCTGGTAACACCAAGCATTTTCGCAAGGTCGCCAAGCTCATACCCCTATCTTCCCTCAACCTCCTAAGCAATTGCCCCTTCACACTAGCCCTCACAATACCCTTATCCTTCACAAACTTAATCCCCTCATTGTCCAAAATCCTCTTAAATGTCCTAATACCCACCGCGTAGATTCCATGTACCTTATACGCCACTCCATCAGCCATTTCCTCATCACCGTAATTAATACCCACGATTATCGGTGTTGAGTTTGAAACTCTGGATAATACAATGAGGTCTATTATAGACTCTCTACTCATTCTATCCGCGTCCTCCTTAACCTTAATAATGAACTTGCCCTCCTCATGGTCCCTATAATTAGGTACCCTAATTATAGCGTCGTAGGATAGTGATGAATCACCAACAAGCAGCACCTTAGCTCTTCTACTTGCTGCCAAATTCAACATATGCGTTATGAGTTCATTGCTCATTACCTTTATAATCATACGCACTATTTTATTTAAATCCCTTTTTGCCAATATAATGAATAATTACGATGACTTCCTGCCTATAACCATGGCGTGGGCCGTGTCGTAAGGCTCCAGGTGAACCATGTCAAGTATTTCATAGCCCCTGTCCTTAAGCACATCAATTTCCCTCTTAAACGTCTCGCTTGGTTCCTTAGTAACGTCGATGCTCATGGCCTTTATTACCAGCATTACATAGCCGTGGCTCTTCACGTAGACATCGGCATTGTCAGCAAGTATCTTTGCCTGGAACGGCTGTGCAATGTCTATGTAGGCTATGTCAACCGCCTTAACAATGTGCACATACTGCTCCGGATACCTTGCATCAGCTAGTATTGGTATTACGTTCTTCCTGCCCTGGTCAACCAGCTTTTCCATGAACTCCCTGAAAACCCTCGGTGAGAACTCGACGGAGTAAATAATACCGTTATTACCAACTATGTCGCTTATGTGGCTTACCGTAGTCCCACTGGCCGCGCTAGGTATAGTATTCGTGATCCCTCTCCTATTGGCATTACCTTAAGCCCATTCATAATGGCCGCGGCGAGTTTGGACCTGTATGGGTTCCAAATCCTGTATTCCCTACCCTCCCACTGGATTAATTGTTCACCATAAACCCTCCTACCTGGCGTTAGATTAATTGTGGCGAGTCTCTCGGTACCATCCTCGAATGACACCCAGTAGATACCCTTGAATTTCTCATGTTCCTTAACACCAACAACCTGTATTAATGAAGACATTGGGGGATGCGTATTTTTAAGGGATTATAAATCTTAATATCTCACTATCTACGGCCTCTCTTTTCGTGGGATCTCCTCTCCTCAGCTCTCTTAACCGGTCCTTTCTTCTCGGGGGCCTTCCTGGCAGCCTTGGCCTCAGGCTTCCTTGCTGGTGGCTTGGCATATAGTGTCTTAACCTCCTGGATCCTCTTCATTAAGTCCTCCTTAAGCCTTGGTGCGATGAAGTTGCCCGTGAAGGCGTCAGCCTTAGCCGCTATTGCCAACTTCGCAGCCAATGCTCTGGCTATCTTACCGCGCTGCCACCTTGGGGCCCTAAATATCTCCGGGAATTGGAATATGACGCCGTGCTTCGGCGGCTTACCGCCAGTCCTCAAAGCCCTAAACAACGCCTTCTCCGCACCGAGTACCTGGATTGTGGATGCTGGTAATAATGCGAGCCTCATCAAGCCTCCCGCAAGCATTAAAAGCCTGGCGCCAAGTAATGGACCAACCAACTCCCTGATATTCGGCGCAACCTCAACCATGGCCTCATCTATGTATTCAGACAACTTATTCCTCAGGTCTGATAATTGCACATAAATTCTTGCGTAGGTCCTTATGGGCTCTAGGTCCCAATCAGCCATCTCAGCACCGACGCTTTTACTCGCCGCCTCTGCAATTCTCTTGGCTCTATCCTGAGAAAGTCCCAGCTTTGTAAGGTTATCTAGCGTGAAATTGCTCCTATGCCCTAGCTCGGTGACCAATGTCATGTATTCCTTATGGTCCTTAACCAAGTCCTCAAGCTCTGGGAAGTGGAGGCCGTACCACTCCCTAACCCTCGAGCTTATTAGGTTGAGTATCTTGTCGAGATCGTCGACGGAACTAATCGCCTGGGCTATGAATAGGTCTCTCTTCTCCGCAACCTGCCTTAACTTATGCCTTGTCTGTACCGTCGTTATTTCATAAACCCTTGCCAAGTACTCGTCCTCAGTTAAGCCAAAGACCTCCTTGACATACCTACCAATGTTGTCTCTATAAATCATACCTGCCTTACTCGGCAACTCGGACCTAATTTCAACCCCAGCAACCATGTTTGCCAGATTCCTAGCCAACTCCCTATTCTCAATAATGATCTTCGTAATGCCCTTACCCCTAAGTTCATTTATTATCCTAATGACTTCATTAATTGGTTCGCCAGTCTCTAGTTTATTCATCTTGTCGGCTATCTCATCCGTACTACCCTCATAGAGAACCTTGGCTATCACATCACCATTCTCATTCAGAGCCACCACACCGAGGACGTCCAGTACCAGGTATGCCACGCTCATCAGTACTCACACTAATCACGAGATTGATTCACTATCTTTTAAGTTTTTATTTCATTCTTAGGATTTGACCTAACTATATATAGTATATTAATTGTAACGAACAACACACCGATGATGAATAATACGACGCCTAGATCCATCATTGTACTTAATATCACCGCATTACTTACCATATATTGAGATATTGAGGTCACCAAAAGTGAAACATTAAGTGGCGTTGAGTTATCATTAAGTAGTACTAATGAGTAATTACCGTGTTCAAGTAGTGGAAACATTACTAGATAAATACCTCCCTCCTGCTTATAGTTCAGTGGGGTTAGTACATGCCCAAATGAGTCAAATACGTAAATGGGTAATGGGTATGAATCATTAAGCATGACCACTATATACGCGGGGCTTTTTATGTAGATTGACATTAGGTACTTCGAATTAACGTCCATACTTACCGTGGTATTGTTTACCGTATTAATCATCACGTTATATACTCTGGGCAAGAATGAATTGGATATTAATAGTATTGCTACTCCAATTATCATTAGCGAAATGCCCACTCTTATTAAATTCACAGGTATAAAATGAACGAGATCCCTTAAAAACTTAATTTAAGTAGTTCTCTGCGCAATGCTTCAGGAATACATGTCGACAAATTCAAGCCACGTGTCAATTTCATCAATATTCATCCTACGCATTGCATTACCTCTCTCAACCCATGCTTCCCTCGGTATTAATTCATCACCAACCCTAGCAAATACAATTCTCACTATGGGTCTAGGCTCATCACTGATTTCCGCCTCGGTTCCAGAAGCCTCCTCCTCACTTGGTGCATGAAATAATAGCTCAACGGAATCCCCACTCTCTCTGATCTCGTAAAGTGGATTACCCCTAATGAAGTTAATGAGTTTATAATAGTTAATTGCCTTCATACCGCATGTAAATAAAATTATGAGTAATTAAATACTTTGTTCCTCGTAAAAATCCATCAAGACTGTGAGATAGGTATTGGGTGACTTGGGTAATTCATGGTATTATGTGGTATATTTTCATTAGCATATATATGCCTACGAGCACTATTATTGCTCCATAGGCAATCCTCAGAGTCCTCTTTGGGACCTTAACAGCCAGGCTAGTGCCTGCGTAACCACCAGCCACACCGCCAGCCACGTATAGTAGGGCTATGAGTATGAGGACGTCGCCATAGAACCAATACTCGGCACCACTGGCCACACCAAACGTACCAACACTTAACAGGCTAGTCCCAATGGCCCTCGTTATGCATAGACCAGCAGAGAACATTAGGCTGGGCACGATTAAGAAGCCACCGCCAATACCGAAGTAACCACTGACCAAGCCAACTATGAAGCCGAAGATCGCAACCTTAATTGCCGTTGATGTTGTCAATCCTGGGCACTTCTTAAAGGCATTTACAACATGATTAACTTCATCGGCAGTACCGGCCTGCGTTGATTCCTTCCTAATTGCCATGTATATGCCAAGCACAATCATTGCTATTGCGAAGTAGGTCAATAGGTCAGTACCTGGCGTTATGTGGCCCAGGTAGGCCCCTATTAAGGAACCAACGAGGCCTACGCCGGCGAATATGCCTCCAACCCTTGGCGCCACGTTCTTCTTCCTAAGGTGCATGTAGGAGTTTATGTACGCGTTTAAGCCTACTGCCAATGCCGTAGTCCCAATGGCTATGTGCGCGGCATCAGGTATTGTGTCAAGGCCAACGAAGTATAGGAACAATGGGACAGCCAAGATACTACCACCACCCCCAATAAGACCGAGTGAGAAACCAACCAGTATTCCCGATATTATTGACAGCACATATTGGATAAGTGTCACCATTACAGTCATACACCCTCGTTAAGAAATTAGTCCTTTTTTTTAAGTTTTTTTTAGTTCAAAAATATGACATATTCATTAAATTTAGTGACATTTAGTGATAATCAATAAATGAATATAGCGTTATTGTCCTTATTTATCTATCGTTAGGTTTCTGTAAAATGGTACCTTTAAATGCTTTTAATGGTGGTTCGGCGTATTAGTATATGTGTATCTTTGGTGCCTTGCCCAATATCTTCAGGGACTCCTGGGCAGCCACGAGCCTAGCCACTGGTACTCTGTAAGGCGATGCGCTGAAGTAGTTGAGTCCCCTGCCCACAACCTTAGCCAGTATCTTTATTGAGTCTGGGTCACCGCCATGCTCGCCACATATGCCAATCTCTATGTCTGGCTTCACGGACCTGGCCGCGTCTATGGCTATCTTCATGAGCTTGGCAACGCCATCCTCATCGATGGTCACGAATGGGTCATAGGGCAGTACGCCGAGCTCCAGGTACTTACTCATGAACTTATTCTCCACATCATCCCTACTAAAGCTGAAGACCGCTTGTGTTAGGTCATTTGTTCCAAAGCTCATGAAGTCCACCACCTTGGCGATCTTATCGGCTGTCAGGCATGACCTGACGGTCTCCATCATTGTGCCAATCTTAAAGTCAATCCTATCACCATATGTCTTGAATACCTCCTCTACCGTGGGCTTAACGACATTGTTAATTATTATCTCGAGCTCCCTAACCTCCGCGACCTGCGGTATCATTATCTGCACATCAACGTGCTTACCCTTCCTCTTTAGCTCTAGGGCTGCGGATACTATTGCCTTAACCTGTGCCGCGTAGATCTCTGGGTATGTAATGCCGACCCTAACGCCCCTGTGCCCCATCATTGGGTTAGCCTCCATCAACGCCTTCACCCTGGCGAGCAGCCTCTCCTTCTCAGGATCCGGCTTGCCCAAGGTCCTGGCCCTGGTTACCTCAGTGACTAATTCCTCGAAGTTTGGTAGGAACTCGTGAAGTGGTGGGTCGAATAACCTAACCGTTATTGGGTAGCCCTCCATTATCTCGAATATCTCCAGGAAGTCCCTCTTCATCATCTCGGCCAATTGATCAAGCAGCTCCTTCCTCTCGCTTGGGTTGTCCGAGAGTATTACCTTCCTAAATAGGTCCAGCCTACCGGGTGCCCTGAACATCCTCTCGGTCCTCAATAGGCCAATGCCCTTGGCACCAAACCTCCTGGCTATTGCGGCATCATCAGGCGTATCTGCATTAGCCCTAACCCCAAAGACAGACACAGAGTCAGCCATGTCCAGGAACTCGAAGAACTCAGGCGGTAGTTTGGGCTCTATCGTTGGTACCTTACCGACGTATACGTTACCCGTGAACCCATCAATCGTTATCCAATCACCCTCCTTAACAACCACATCACCAACCCTCGCAGTCCTAGTGCTGTAATCGATTTGCAGGGCCTCGGCACCAACTACCGCCGGCCTACCGATTGCCCTGGCAACGACCGCCGCGTGGCTAGTTGCACCACCCCTACTTGTTAACACGCCCACCGATGCGTAGAAGCCGTGCACGTCGTCCGGCTTCGTCTCCTCCCTAACCAGTATAACCTGTTTGCCGGCCTTGGACCACTCCACGGCCCTATCTGGGTCGAACACGGCCTGCCCACTCACTGCACCTGGTGATGCGGGTATACCCTTGGTCAACGGCTTACCTGCCTTGGACTCGTCAATCCTCGGGTAAAGCATCTGCAGTATGTACTCTGGCTTAACACCCATTATTGCCTCCTCCTTCGTTATCATGCCCTCCTTATACATGTCGACCCTCGTCTTCAAAACGGCCAATGGATTCATCTTAGCATTCCTTGTCTGCAGGAACCAAAGCTTGCCCTTCTCTATCGTGAACTCCACATCTTGAACCTCCTTCTTAGTCTTCTCAATGAGCTTAACACCGTTATACAACTGCTCATAGACCTCGGGCATCTCCTCCTTAAGCTTCTCAATGGGCTTTGGAGTCCTTATGCCCGCAACCACGTCCTCACCCTGGGCGTATGGCAAGTACTCACCGTAAAGCTATTCTCACCAGTTGCTGGGTCCCTTGAGAAGACGACGCCAGTGGCTGACCTCCAGTCGCGTTGCCGAAGACCATGGTCACTATTGCTGTGGCCGTGCAGTCGGCGATGTCGGGTGTTATCTTATTGGCCTCCCTATAGAACCTAGCCCTTGGTGAGTTCCATGACTTGAACACGGCCTCTATTGAGAGCCTTAACTGCTCCCATGGATCATCAAACACCTTACCAAACCTCTTAATGTATACCTGCTTGTAGATTTCCACGAGTTCCTTAAGCCCCTCGAGCGGTATTTCCGGGTCCTCCTTAACGCCGTACTTCCGCTTAATCTCCTCAAGGGCTTATTAAACTCCTCCTCAGGTATCCCAAGGACTATCCTACCAAACATCGCCAGGAATCTCCTATATGCGTCGTAGGCGCCGTGCTCATTATTGATCCTCTTGGCTAGTCCATGGACAGTCCTATCATTAAGGCCTACGTTGAGGACAGTATCCATCATGCCAGGCATTGAAACCGCAGCTCCAGACCTCACGCTAACGAGTAATGGCTTATCAGGATCCCCAAGCTTATACCCTGTCTTCTCCTCAAGGTACTTAATGCCCCTGGTAACCTCATCCATCAATCCCTCGGGTAACTTCTCACCCTTGTCGTAGTATTCCCTACATGCCTTGGTTGTTATTATGATACCTGGAGGAACTGGCAAACCAAGTCTCGTCATTAGGACGAGACTGGATGCTTTACCACCTATTAACTTAACATCGTCTGGATCAGCCTCTTCGAAGGTTAACACGTACTTGCCGAGAGAGCCCATTATGTATTTATGGATCTCTAGTTTTTATAAATTTTATTATATCGATCATTATTAATACTTTTTCTATTGATTAACTATTAACAATAATTATAAATACTGAATAAACAAGCTCGAGCAATTACCTGAGTCATTATTCTATTAATAATGATTTATATGTAAATTTAATCTCGAAAAATAATCATGACATAGTTTATTTTTAGCAATAAGGAACTACCAATAACTACACGATCATATAGCCAGGGCTAGGATTAGGTGCATTAGTAATGGGCCTATTAAGGTGATGGTCATGTGCGCCACTGGGTTGGTTAGGCTCACTGCCGCTATAACTGGCGCGAATACTATCGAGACGGTATTGACGACCTTAATGAGCGGGTTTAGCGATGGCCCAGTGGTGTCCTTGAATGGGTCGCCAACCACATCACCAACCACGGCGTTTTTGTGTGGTTCGCTCTTCTTGCCGAATTTCTGACCATTTACTTCAATGCCCTCGATCTCAATGTACTTCTTGGCGTTGTCCCAGGCGCCGCCTGCATTGGCCATTAGCAACGCCCTTGGGAATCCTGCGAGTATTACGCCGAATATTGTACCGACCAAGCCAATCCAACCCAGTGCCAATCCAACAATTATTGGTATGATAACGGCTGATAAGCCAGGCACCAGGAAGTTCTTGAGTGCGTGCCTGGTCACTATGTCGATGGCCCTATTATAATCGGGCTTCTCCTGAGGCCAAAGCTCAAGAATTCTCTTGGTCCTGAACTGTCTCCTAATCTCCTCAACGAGCTCGCCAGCCGCCTTACCGACGGAGGCTAGGGTCTGGCTTGAGAAGAAGTATACGAGGGCTACGCCGATTAGGGCTCCAATTATTATCCTTGGGTCAATCACCGTCAACTCACCCAGGGCCTGCGTTAGTGTAATCCCCAATCTCTCCACAACCTCGTATATGAAGCCTATGAATAATATGAGGGCGGCTAAACCTGCGCTCGCTATTGCGTAACCCTTCGTGGTGGCCTTGAAGGTGTTGCCAATGGCGTCCAGGGAATCCGTTATCTCCCTTACGTCTTCCATACCCGTCATCTCCACAAGACCACCCGCATTATCACTGACTGGTCCGTAGGAGTCCAGCGAGATGACTATGCCGGCTAGGCTTAGTAGGCCTACGGAGGCCACGGCAGTGCCGAAGATCCCGCCCTCTACCGTGTGCACCACACCATTAACTGGTATGAAGAACCAGCCTAGCATGAATGATATACCGAGCGATGCAACCACCATGAGTATCGTCGGTATGGCGCTTAATAATCCATAGGAGTAACCAGCAACTATGACGTTTGATGCCGATAACACGGCCTGGCGGGCTATGTTCCTGACCGGTGGGAATGTGTAGTGGGTGAAGTACTCCGTGGCGAATAAAACCACGATCGCCGTAATCATGCCGAGTAAGTCAGACACGAAGATCGCCACCGCCTCCATTAATGGGAATGCTAGGAATGAGTATATTGCGACGAGTATGGCGGTGACTATTATTGTGGTGTAGAGCGCAAGGTTGAGCTTACCCATGGCGGCGGCCGCCAGGTTCTTACCCCTCACCTCACCCCTAACTACCTGTATGCCGATTAAGGTTCCAATAAGCGTTAATGCGGCAAGCATTATTGATAGCATTATTAATTTAGTTGAAAGCCCAAATACGGCAGCCAGCAATAGTGCTCCTGCAAGGACGACTACGAAACTCTCATAAACATCACTAGCCATGCCCGCGCAATCACCCACGTTATCACCCACGTTATCTGCGATGACCCCTGGGTTCCTAGGGTCATCTTCCGGTATCCCTGCCTCGACCTTACCGACTATGTCGCGCCCCAGTCAGCGGCCTTCGTGTATATACCACCGGCGACCCTAATGAACAGCGATATTAAACTGGCACCAAACGCCACAGGCGCCAGTGCCTCGGCCCATGATGGATTTGGTAACACTGATGAGTATGCCTTGTATAGTACCGTGACTATTAATAGGGCAATACTGGCTAATGATAACCCCATTACCGTGCCTGCCTTAAACGAGGTGCTTAGGGCGGCCCCCATGCCATTCTTAGCCATCCAGGCAGTTTTAGCCGCGCTTCTTGTGGTTACGTACATCCCCAAGTAACCAGCTACGGCACTGCCTATGGCGCCTAGGGCGAAGGATAATGCGGCTAACCCAGCCATCAACCCGCTATGGAATATTAAGTAATACGTTATCCATATTAATATAGTTAGTACAATGCCTGTGGGTAATATTGTCTTGTATTCCCTCATTAGGAATGTTTTGGCGCCCTCGGCAATGAGCATGTTTATTTCCGTAAGCTCCTTCTTCCCAGGCTTTATCCTGAGCACTGATGATGCGTTGTATCCAGCCAGGGCTAGACCTATAATTGGAACTATTATTGCCAGTAGTAATTCCAGTAGTTTCAGGGACAGCATCGTAAGAGGCGTAATTATGGAATTAATAAACATTATTACTCATTTACTCGAGCTTACCCATTTTAATGGTTGAACTCTAATTTCTGCAATGTCTAGTATTGGACGTATTATGTATTTTTAAGTAAGAAATATTAATACTTTTCCAGAACCAGTAATTGTGTCTCGGAACTTAAGTATTCAACAAGCCGTCAGGATAATTATTGAGGAGAACCCGCTTTACGTAACCTTACTGTCGAGCGGTCTCGTTAATTTATCGGCACTTGCAAGGAGCATTAAGCCACTGGTTGACTCAATGATTGGTAAGGACACTAAGGTATTCACGATAGTCAAGGCCTTGGAGAGGATTTCCATGAATTACAAACTTGTTAATGAGTATCCTGACATTGTTAAGGCATTGAGTATGGCGGAGATCATAACATACAGTGGCATGGGTGAGGTTGAGATACCGTTGATTGAGGAGAACATGGAGAAGGTGGCTAAGCTTAGGGATTTGCTTGCGGCCGCTAAGGTTCAGTTCATAATACTCAATGATGGTAATAGAATGCACGTGATTGCACCGTTGATGTACATAGCCAGTGTTTGCACGCAGACTAGGATTGAGGAGTACGGTATGGTGAGGATAATGTTTGCTGAGAAGGCGCCAGTCGGTATAGTGACTTTCCTGGTGCAGGTCATGAAGTCTAATCAAATAACAACTAAGCACGTGCTTAGGTATGACAATGACATATACATAGTGGTGGAGAGGGAAAAGACTCCCCTTCTCCTCAATATTATAGAGAAACTAAGGGCCATGGCATCACTACAGACATTTCAGTCAAAGGCAATGAAATGATGAATCAAAGCCCTGGGTTTTATGTCAAAAACATCGGTAACTAATGATGATTCTACGGGATCTGAGCAATGATGTAAGCGGCCTCTGCTGATGTGGGAATAGCTTATTATTAGATACTTTATGACTAATGCCGCATGCCGAGTGTCAGTAGGATTTGGAGATTAATTGATGAATTACGTAGGTCGCAGATAGAGTTGGCCGTTATTGTTCCAGGACCTAACTTTAGGTATTTGGTTGGTTCTAATATCGAGACCTTCGAGAGGTTCGGCGCATTGATTGTTTGTTCAGGCAATGGTACATACGCTTTAATATTGCCAAGGCTTGATGAGGGAAGGGCCAAGGCCACTGGCTTGCCGTACATTGTTTATGGGGATGAGGAGGGCCCATTAAGCGTCATTAAGACGTTCATTAATGATAACTGCGGCGCTGTTGGTAGGGTTGGTTTTGAGGGCAGGGCCGCACTCAACTACTTGTGGGTTATACGTGGGGCAATTGGTGAATTTAGTGATTATTCCATTGATGGTTTATTAGCATCAATGAGGATAAGTAAGGATAATAATGAGCTAAATAATATTGAGCGGGCGGTCAGAGCTATTGAGGATGGCATTAAGGCGGCGCGTGAATCTATCAGGCCCGGAATGACCGAGCTTGATGTTGCTAAGGTGATTAGTGATGCCATTAGTAATGCAGGTGCTGAGCCTAGAGATGTGCTTGTTCAGTCGGGCCCTAACTCGGCCATACCTCATTGGATGCCTTCCCGTAGGAGGATTGAGGTTGGTGATGTGGTTGTCATTGACGTTACCGCAACCTACAATGACTACTATGGCGATTTAACGAGGACATTCGTAATCGGCAACCCGCCAGGCAATTTCTGGCACATTTACAACCTAGTTAGGAAAGCCCATGACGAGCTATAGCCGGGGTTAGGGAGGGCGTTACGGGTGCTTATGTTGATTCGATAGCCAGGAGGGTCATAACCGAGGGTGGTTATGGGGAGTACTTCATACATAGGACTGGTCATGGGATTGGGCTTGAGGTTCATGAGGAACCATTCATAAGCCAGTCCTATGATAAGGCATTACCGAGGGGTAGCGCATTCACTATTGAGCCTGGCATATACCTGCCCAGCAGGTTTGGTGTTAGGCTTGAGAGTAACGTTGTGATTAAACTTGACGGTGGGGTTGAGGTTCTCGATAGGTACTGGCCAGAGGTTATTGTCAGGGTCTAGTAATGCTTTATTACCCAGCACATCTGTAGTCACTAACGTGATATTATACCTTGTTAGGCATGGTGAGGCGCAATTGAATGCACTTGGAATACTTCATTCGAGGAATTACGATGATAATCCATTAACGGACAGGGGTAAGCTCGAAGCAGCCGCAGCCGCGTTGTTCCTACATAGAATGGGTGCTGGCGGCCCTGTATTCACCTCGCCATTACTGCGCGCACGCCAGACTGCCAACTGTATTAACCGTAATTACAGGGTTGATGATAGTTGAGGGAGATTGACATGGGTGAGTGGAACTTAAGAGGATAAGTGAGGTTCCCTTCGATGACTACAGGAGGGACCCGGTTAAGTACCATCCACCTGGTGGTGAGTCTATAGAGTCTGTGGTTAATAGGGTCATGGACTTCCTAAACTTCGTCGAGGGCATTAATGAGAGGTCCGTGATTGCCGTAAGCCATTGGCACCCCATTGCTACAATCGCGGCCCTGATCATGGGATTACCCCTGAGTAATATCTATAAGTTGCGTATTAGTACGGGGTCTATAACGGCCATTGACTTGGATAATGATGACGTATTATTCCTAAACCTAAGCCCATTAAGGGTGTTGAGAAGCCTTGGCTTTAGCGATAATGAGTTAATTAAGGAGTGCGGTGAGTAGGGCTAATTACTATGAATATTACCTGCAGTGAGGTTCATTGGAGGCTTGTTGAGTTGAATATGGATCACGCATGTGGATTAGCAAGCATATTGAAGGTTATTGGTGAGAGACTAGGTATTCTTAGTATCCCGGATGTGGTTGATGTCATGGTTTACGGTAACTACGAAACCGCTAAACAAGTACTGGGTAACTCGGTGGTTCTTGAGAGGTCTCTGGTTCCGGGGCTTTTCTCACGCGCAATTCTCATAGGTGGTATTCCCTACGCATCTATTGAGGATTTAATTGTGTCCGTAGTTGTTAATGGGGATACACCATGGTACGTGGACATAGTCCGGGAATTAATGAGGAATAATAATGTGAGGAATAGCCTGAGGTGGGAGTGGATTAATGAAGTGCTTAGTAGATTCGGCGTTACAAGGATTTTCAACGAAATTATTTTGCAGTAGGTTCATAGATACAGGCCGGGTCTGAGGCTAGGGGATCCCCCAACTCTGTAAATGCCCTTGCCCTTGAGCCACCGCATACGTTCTTGAACTCGCACATGCCGCATTTGCCGTTGAACCTAGCCTCCCTTATAGTCCTCAATACTGAGTGTTCCTTATACACTCTGACTATGTTATCCTTCCTCACGTTACCCAGCGTGAGCGGTAAGAAGCCGCTTGGGTATATCGAGCCGTCGCTCGCCACGAATATTATCCCATAACCATCCCTAGCCGGCGTGAAACTCGGCGGCTTTGCAATGCCTGATGGCTCGCCCATTAACTCCCTGAGTTGTTTTGTTAATTCCCAGTATAGTTTACCACCCTCATACTTAATGCCGGAGCTTCTCTGCATAATGACCCTCCTGAAGAAGGGTGCTTCCACGGTCCTTATTGGCAACCCGTAGAGTGATGCGTCGTATAGGAATTGAACAACATCCTCGGTCTCCCAGGGATCCAAGGGCTCGAGTTCCATACCCCTACCCACGCGTATTAGGAAGAAGACCTCCCACGCATTGGCCCCGCTATCTTTAACTATTTTAAATACCTGGGGTAATTCATGAACGTTAAGCTTCATAACGGCCGTATTGACCTGGAACTCAATACCATAACTCCTCAGCTTATTAAGTACCTCCAGCGTTGTCTTAAAGACGTCGATCCTCTCCAACGCTGTCCTTCTAATGTAATTATGAGTCTCAGGCCTGGCCCCGTCCAGGCTTATTGATACGGAGCTCACACGACCCTTTAACTCCTTGAGTAACTCATCATTAAGTAGTTTTGTTGACACGGCGGGAGACAGCGCCACTGGGATTCCCAGCGACCTTGCATGGTCTATTAGCTCCAGTATGTCATCCCTCATTAATGGATCACCACCGGTGAGTATCAGTACAGGGTATGGTCTGCCGAACCCTGTCAAATCCTCTATGAATTTCTTAGCCTCCTTAGTACTTAACTCAGTGGGTAATGGCTTAAGCAGTGCGTTGGCTCTGCAATGCCGACATGCCAATGGGCATGCCTTCGTTGTCTCGTAAAATACCAGTAATGGTTTCTCCTCAAGTGGCCATCTATGCATTGCGTTGGGTTCAAGCCCCTTATTTAATAACTTACTTCTTAGTGTTATTTTACATACATGGGCAAGCAAGATTTTATACTTGGTTAGGTACCTGTCAATTGATTAGATGATTAACATAACGAACTTAGTGGTGGGGAGTGGCACTGTGAGTCTCTCTATTAAGGGTCATGACTACGTGAGAAGTGATAGGGAGTTCACGGACATTAGTAGGCCGTTAATATTCTGGAACATCACGTACAGGTGCAACCTAAAGTGCATTCATTGCTACATAAATGCAATCCAAGGCCTATCAAGGGATGAATTAACTACTGAGGAGGTTCTTAGGGTCGTTGATGACGCCCATGAATTGAGGACCCCCTTACTCATTATCAGTGGTGGCGAGCCTCTAATTAGGGAGGACATTACTGAGGTCATGAAGAGGGCTAGTGATTATGGTATAAAGGTTTCCCTCAGCACTAATGGTACGTTAATCACCAGGGATTGGGCTTTAAAGCTTAAGGAGTTGAATGTTCAATACGTAGGGATAAGCATTGACTCGCCAGTACCTGAAATCCATGATAAAATAAGAGGCATCACTGGTGCCTGGGACCTGGCAATTAGGGGTATTAAGAACGTGATGGAGGTTGGGATGCCCGTCGGTATCAGGACAACCGTTACCAAGTTAAATATTGACCATGCGCCTGAGGTTGTTGAGCTGGCGCATAGGTTAGGCATTTCGAGGGTGGCCTTCTATCACTTAGTACCAAGTGGTAGGGGTAGGGGCATCATTAATTTATTACCAAGCCCCGAGCAATTACTGAGGTTCCTAACGAGATTAATCGATACTGCTAGGAAGTACCCTGATGTCGAGGTATTGACTGTGGATAACCCAGCCGATGGAGTTGTTGCGTCGTTGCTGGCGAGTAGTGATGAGGGCGAGTTCATGGATAAGTTAAGGCTTGTGAGTAGGATGGGAGCGTGCAGTGCCGGTAGGAAGGTTATGTCCATTTACCCCAATGGCGATGTTTACCCATGCCAATTCTTCAATGATAAACCAATGGGTAATGTTAGGAGGGAGAGATTAACCGAGATTTGGCTTAGGCCCAAGGTAAACACTGAGCTTGTGGTTAGGCTTAGGGAGAGAAATTACGGCGGCTCACCGTGTATGAGGTGCCCATACCTAAGATACTGCGGTGGTTGTAGGGTTAGGGCTGAGGTTCTCAATGGCGATGTTTGGTCCATGGATCCACTATGCACCATGAACTCGCTACTGCGTTTATGGAGACTTGGTGAGGTTGATCTAAGGCCCTGGCAGGTAAGGGTCATGAAGGAGTTTGAGGAATCGTTGGGTATTAATGGTAATTAAATAATCCTTAATTTAATTTATTGTAATAACAAAGTACATAAACCAGTTATTTATTGGCTACTTGAGTAAATGACTGATTTAATAATCAAGGTTTTAGGTGGTGGAGGCGAGGTCGGTAGAATGGCTATTTTCGTTAAGGATGCCAATTCAGACAAGGGTTTCCTCTTCGATTATGGCGTTAACTTTGATGAAAATGATAGACCCGTAATGCCCAGTCATGTTAGGCCCAGGGACATAATGGCAGTATTCCTAAGCCACGCCCACTTAGATCATTGTGGTGCACTGCCGAGCCTATACGTCAGCTCGCCACCGCCTGTATATGCCACACCATTAACGCTTGAGCTTGCAGACATCATGTTTAAGGACGCCATTAAACTGAGCGGTTATTACCTGCCCTATGAGGATGAGGAGATCAAGGCCGTGCTTGACCACGCAATACCCGTGACCTATGGTGAGGATGTTGACATATCAAAGGATGTTAGGGCTACGATAATAAACGCCGGCCATGTGCCGGGCAGCATGTTAACCTTACTGGAGATAAATGGTGCCAGGGTACTATTCACGGGTGACTTTAACCTATCACCATCAAACCTGCTGCGTGGTGCCGATATTAATAATGTGCCTAGGGACGTTGATGTGGTCATTATGGAGGGTACGTACGTAGCAAATACACACCCGCCCAGGGAGGAGGTTGAGAAGGAGTTCATTAGGGTGATTAAGGAGACTATCGAGGGTGGTGGTTCAGTATTAATTCCCGTACTTACAATCGGTAGGGCCCAGGAAATACTAATAACGCTTTATAAGAATGGTATTGACTACCCAATAATAATTGATGGCTTGGCTAGGGTCGCCAATCAAATAGTGGCTAAGTACCCTCATTACCTGGCGAATCCCGAGCTTTATCTTAAGGCTGTGGAGAATAGCCTTGAAATCACCACGGACTACCAGAGGAAGTCGTTAACCAAGGAGCCCGTGATAATAGTCTCGCCAGCCGGTATGCTGAAGGGAGGCGCCGCTGTTTATTACCTAAAGAAGTTGGGTAGGGATAGGAGAAACGCTGTGATACTTCCAAGCTACCAGGCGCCGGATACACCTGGCTTTGAGTTATTAACGAGAGGTAGGGCATTCATTGATAAGGTCGAGATTGTGCTTGAAGCAAGGCTTTATTGGTTTGACTTCAGTTCACATAGTGGTAGGGCTGAGTTGGAAGCATTCATTAATCACTTCAGCCAGATACTAAGGTTCTCCTCGTTCATACGGATGCGATAAAGGCTCTTCAATTCCTTGAGAGGCTGAAGGTTAAGTACGGCATTGATAACGTACATATGCCAATTAATGATGAAGCATTATTAATGCATGTGGGTAGGTAAATCCTTTCGGTTAATTAATCATTATCGTTAATTCCATGCTGAAAGGTTTAAAGGCTATATATTTTAACTTCGTTAATTGCTATGTCCCAGATAAGGATTGAGGAGGTGAAGCCAACCTTCGAGAGGGTTGGACTACATAGTCACATCAAGGGTTTAGGCGTTAGGGATGGTAAGGTGCAGTTCTCGGCCGATGGCTTCGTTGGCCAGGTCGAGGCTAGGGAAGCGGCTTACTACGTTGTTAAGATGATTAAGGCCGGTAAGTTTGGTGGTAAGGGCGTATTAATTGTCGGTCCACCGGGCACCGGTAAGACTGCGCTCGCCATAGGCATTGCCAGGGAGCTTGGTCCTGACACGCCGTTTGTGCAGATAAGCGCTGCTGAGGTCTATAGTATGGAGGTTAAGAAGACGGAATTCCTGACGAGGGCCCTTAGGAGCGCCATTGGTGTTAGGATTAGGGAGTGGCGTAGGGTGTACGAGGGTGTTGTCAAGAGCATCGATATTCAATACGGTAAACACCCATACAACCCATACGCCCAAATACCTAGGAGTGCCGCCATAACCCTGGCCACGAAGGACGAGGAGAAGAGACTTAGGGTCCTGCGGAGATCGCTGAGCAGTTAATCGAGCTTGGTGTTGAGGAGGGTGATGTTATTTGGATTGATGAGGAGACTGGTAGGGTGTTTGTTCAGGGTAAGGGTGAGGGTGGTGAGACTTACGATATTTACGTCAAGAAGAAGATTGAGGTTCCTAAGGGCCCCGTATATAAGGAGAAGGAGATCACGAGGTTCTTCACGCTCAATGACTTGGACATATACCAGGCTAGGCAGCAGGGATTGCTCAGCGCCATGATATTTGGCTTTGCGGCTGAGGAACGAGAAATCCCCAATGAGGTTAGGAAGGCCGTTGATGAGTTCGTGTTAAAGTTGATAAATGATGGGAAGGGTGAGCTTGTGCCTGGTGTACTGTTTATCGATGATGTCCACATGCTCGATATTGAGACCTGGGCCTACTTGAGTAGGGCCATGGAGAGTGAGTTAAGTCCAATACTCATCCTAGCCACCAATAGGGGTATAACGAAGATTAGGGGCACGGATGTCGAGTCGCCGCATGGTGTTCCTCTTGACATGCTTGATAGGCTGATCATAATTAGGACCAAGCCTTACACGGCTGATGAAGTTAGGGAGATCATAAAGATTAGGGCGAGGGAGGAGAAGGTTTCGTTAGCCAATGATGCACTTGAAGAGCTGACGAAGGTAGGTACAGAGGAGAGCCTTAGGTACGCAATACAGTTGTTGGCGCCTGCCCAGTTGAGGGCTCAGGAGGTTGGTCACAAGGAAATTACCAAGGAGGATGTTGAGTATGTTAAGAAGTTGTTCCTAAGTGTTAGGGAGAGTGTTCAGTATGTTAAGGAGTACGAGAATTACTTCCTACGTTAGAATTTCTACACTCAAGAAAAGTTAAGGTTAAAAAGGCAATAAGCAAAGCCGATTATGGGGGTACTCATGCTTGGCCTTAACGATGTCGTTCAAGCAATATACATGGTGACGAGGGTCGTGACTGTACCCGTTAATATACATGCAATAGTGTACTTAGCCGGTAGGGATTGGGCGATGTTCGAGAGGGATGGTTCATACGTCATTTATAAAACAACGGATACCCAGGGAAACCCAGTAACGATTAGGTTAAGGGTTAGGGAGATGGGGTCGACTGGAAGTCATTATTACGAGGTTTACGGCATGGAAATGCAGTTTAAGTACTTGGGCCAGGATTTCTTGGCCATATACCCAGTAAGTGGCGGTTTTAGTAAGGCCAAGGTTGATGACAAGTATCTACTGGACATAAGTACCAAGATTAGTGGTGAGCCGTGCATAGTGGCCCTAAGGATTGGTCAAGTACCTGCCATATGCAAGCAGATTGGTAAGTTCTACCTGGTCATTGTCAGGGCATAATCAGCAGCGGCGTTCCAGCATCATCGATCTGCTGGGTTCATCCTCATCACACTGAACTAATAGGGAATTGGTTTATATAACCCTTGGCCATACTTTTTGCCCTAGAGAATGTCGAGGTTTATAAGAGACTTTTGGGGAAGAATATTATCGCCACTCTACGTGGGGGAGAGGGAGTTCCTGAGTAGGTTGGTGGTTCATATTGAGCTTAGCCAGAGGGCCATGGCAATACTTGAGGATATGGTGTTGAGCGCCGTTGAGAATAACAGCGTTAGTAAGACCAAGGTTTCCGAGGGAATGAGGGAAATAGCGGCTCTTGAGCGTGAGGGTGATGAAATCGTTAGGCAAATAAACGATTCAGTACTCAGAGCGCTGTTCCAATAACTACGGCATCAATTATGGATACAATACTGAATAAATCGGATGATATACTTGATGGGATCCATGTTATATCGAGGGAGTTAAGACGTACGTATTACCTATGCAATACTGAGCCCGTTAGGAAGTTCCTAGGTGAGGAATTCCTGGAAATGCTTAGAATAGGTAAGGAGGCCTTGAGGATGCTCCTTGAAATGATAAATAATCTCGATAAAAAGAGCTTTAGTGATATAAGGGTCATGGTCATGGGCATACAGAAGCTTGAGGAGGAGGTTGACGACATAAAGGACTCAGTCCTGGATAAGTTGTATTCCGATGCAAGGGAATTAACCTACGTTGAGTTCATGAGCAGCATGAGCCTAATATTCGGCATTGATGACGTACTCGACTCAATAAAGGATATAGCCTATATGCTATTAACATTAATTAGTACGTATGGCGCCTAATAATGTGATTTGTGTAAATGCCGTATTATTTGACTATGATGATACGTTAATAGACGCCAGGGAGGCAAGGGATAACGCAAGGCGTGCAGTTGTTGATTTTTTTGTCGTTAGTGAGTGGCCTTAATAAATCACATGTACTTGATACAGTCATGAATATTGAGAGACAGATGGAGGTTATTGGTCAATTTAATAGGAGGGTTTGGTTTAGGGAAGTAGCCAGTGTATTGGGGATTAGGCTAAGTGATCATGAAGTTAATGAACTTGTGAAAACGTACTGGGACTCATGGCGTTCAGGGAGTAAGTTATTTTCCGACGTCCTACCGACCCTGGCTAAATTAAGGAGGTGCGGCTTAAGGCTTGGGATAATTACAAATACTGATGGCGAGCTGGGCTTAAGAGAGATAGAATACGCAAGGATGGTGTTTACGAATTATTTGACCTAGTAATAATTGCTGGAGATGATACGAAGCATGTCAAGCCACACCCAGAACCATTTATGAAGGCTTTGCAAGTCCTCGATATGCGGGGTAACGAAGTCATTTATATTGGTGATAATGTGAGCATTGACGTACCTGGAGCAAAGGCAGCAGGCATGCGTGTGGGTATTATTAATAGATATAACGCAGTGGATCCTGGGATTAACAATTATAAAGATGTAAGGCCGGATTTCATAATTCAGTCACTAACGGAATTGCTTCAATTAATTGGGTGCTAACGCCCGCCGGCTTATTTTAGCGGGTTGATATAGTGCTCAATATGATGGTGCTATTTATATATAATACAATTCATTGCAATATTAAGGATTAATTAGTATTTATTTAAAATAACTTTGCTTACTCAACAAGGATCTTTGTCAGCTTATCCTTCAATTTCTCTATTTCAAGCAATATTAACCCTAGGTTTGGATCCGGCTTTGCTATTGCAGTTAGGATTAAGTCCTTGCTTATTGGAGCCACTAATAACGTATTCCTGGTATATTGGGATACACTTATTATTGATTCACCAAGCCTAGCTCTGCGCCTAGCCTATCCATTGTGCTTCTGGCTATTGCAACCATTGCACTAACTACCTTTGCATTAAATTCTCCACCAACCTTAAAGGCCACTGGTAATCCATCACGCCTAACAACCAATGCACCAACAATATCCGGAAATACCCTATTCATGAATTCCTCCAGCGCATCCACAACCTCCTTGCCTACACTGGAACTCATCATTGTACATTTTTTTTCAATCCTTAAAAACCTTTCTATCTAATCTATCTAACGAGTGGCCATACTCTTTAAAAGCTCTCGTTATTCTATAGCGTTTAAAATGCCAACGAGGGAGCACCTAGACATCGTAATGGGGAATTCCCAGTACATAGATGATGTTAAAATAGATGATATGGCTTACCTTCATGTAATTAGGTCACCATATGCACGCGCAAAGGTCTTAAAGATTGATTCACCAAGCAACAAATCTTTACTTTTTCTAACCGCTAAATCTATTGGAAAATTATTAATGCCCGCAATGCCAACATCCAATGCCAGGATTGTCAGAATGCCCGTGTTACCTAACGATACCGTGAACTTCATCGGTCAACCAGTGGCGGCCGTGGTCACGGAATCCAGGTACTCACTTGAGGATGTGGTTGATGAGATATCTATCGAGTACGAGCCTCTGAAACCCGTGGTTACCATAGATGATGCGATGAAGAACGAGGAGATAATACACCCGGAAATAGGCACGAATATTTCCCTGGACACCGTGTTAGAGGGCGGTAACCTTAACGTGTTTAAGGACGCGGACGTGGTTATTGAGAGGGAAATCGAGCAAGCCAGGCTAGTTGCCAACCCAATGGAGCCCAAGGGATGCATTGCTTACTATAATGGCGATAAACTCCTTGTTTACGCATCGACACAATCAACATTTAGGGTCAGGTCGGACCTGGCGGAGGTTCTTGGATTGCCCATTGATAAGATCGTTGTTAAGGCGCCTAAAAATATCGGAGGAGCCTTCGGTAATAAGACGCCGGCTTACCCCGAGTACGTACTTACTGCAATAGCTTCAATGAAGTTAAGAAGACCTGTTAAGTGGATCGAGACAAGGACCGAGCATCTAAACAATGCGACCCAGGGCAGGGGAGTTAAGTCGAGGATGAGACTCTACGCTAAGAGAGATGGGACAATACTGGGTATTGAGGGTGAGGTCATCGTTAACTTAGGTGCTTATAACTTCACGATAAATGCCTCATCGCCAATATTCATAGCTAACCTATCCACGGGACCCTATAAAATGCTCGCTGCCAGGGTCAGGGCGATTGGCGTCTTCACAAACACACCGCCCTCAGGTCCATACCGAGCGCGGGCAGGCCCGAGGCCGCGTTAATTCATGAGACCCTAATTGATGACCTAGCCGATGAACTCGGTATGGACTGTCGAGGTTAGGAGGAGGAATATAATCAAGGACGGTGAGACCTACAAGTCACCTCTAGGTCTTATGATTGATCCCGCCAATTATCAATCAATTCTCGAGGATGCGGCGAAGCGTTATTACGAGTTAAGGAGTAGGTATCCAAATAAGGGCGTTTCCATCGTTGTTTTTGCTCTATACGTGAGCACGTTTGGAGGTGAGGGTGTTAAAGCATGATTGGCAATGGTAAGTTGAGGCTCATAATAGGATCTCGACCGCAGGGTCATGCCCATGTATCAGCATTTACCAAATACGCCTCCGAGGTCTTTGGGATTCCTGAGGAACTTATTGAGGTTGTGCCTGGTGATACGGAGACCCTTAATTACGGTGTTGGCACATTCGGTAGTAGGAGCGCTACCGTGGTTGCGGCCGCTATTACTGAATTGGCGGAGAGGGTGGCGTCGAGATTATCAACAATGGGTCTGTCGTTGATTGATGCCATTAAGTCTAGGGGCATTATTATTGAGGAAGAGGTTGATTATAAACCAAGCATTGCCATACTTGCGCCAGGCGCTCACGTAGCGGTTGTCGATTTCGACCTAGAGACTGATGGCCAATGTAATTGATTACTACGCTGCCTATAACGTCGGTAAGCCACTTCTTGAGGAGGAGATCGAGGCACAGCTTCATGGTGGCGTACTCCAGGGAATTGCACAGGTACTTTGGGAAGGCGCAATATATGGTGATGATGGAACACCACTTCATACGACGCTTGCTGATTACGGATTGCCAAGTCCTTCTGACGTGACGTATAAGGTATTGACTAAGGGTTTGAATACGCCATCAATACTGCCCGGCGGACTTCGCGGTATTGGTGAGGCTGGTACCACGGGCGCGTTGGCAAGCGCATTCCTGGCCCTTGAGAAGGCGATAAGGGCTAAGACAGGTATTAGGATCAAGCTTAATAGAACGCCGGTGACGCCATCATACCTGCACAATCTAATTAATAATCAATTTTAATACCTAGCGTTTAGGATTATTTTGTTGTTTCAAGCAATGCCTTAAAGAGCGTTACTGGGAATGCGCGGTCCATGCCGAGGTAATCAATGAGTAGTACGTATAATTCATACGGCAGTGCACCGGCCAGTATTGTCCTTGCCACGAAGAATTTCGCGTCAGCATCACCACACATCTTTATTGCCTCCGCTGCCTGAAGCGCGGTGAAAGCGGCGTATATTCCAGGGTTAATGCGGTACACCGCGAATATGGATAGTATGCTGTCTGCATATTCGCCAATGTCTGTTGTGCCTATGAGCTTCTTAATATTTTCCTGAATCTCGGCAAACTTGCTTATTAATGCGTTAATGTCATTTGATAGTTCAGGGAATATCTTGAGCAATGTGCTTAATGCATTTTTTTGTTATGGTATCGTAATTCTTTAGTATGCATTCACTTGGTTTCACGTTAAGGTTTGTTATAATTAATTGGACGGTCTTCTTTATCTCCTCCTTCACGTCGGTATTACCTGTGCTCATCATTAGAGGCCGTAGTAAGGGGTATTTAAGTATTAGCAGTAGAAAGAAGAAAAATCAACTATAGCATTTAATAGAATTATAGATTAGGGAAAAATTTAACGTATAAATCAAATATAATTAACCCCTGGTTTCACTATTGTACTTCTCGAGTAGTGCCTTAAGTAGGTTTATTGGGAAATTGTGGTCTAGGCTTAGGTAATCAAGCAGCAGCCTATACAAATTATTTGGGAGTGAGCTGGCTAATAATGTCCTTACTAGGAAGAACTTTGCATCGGAATCACTGCAGATCTTTGCCGCCTCCATTGCCTGCAGCGCCGCAAATACTCCATAAAGTCCTGGGTCGACATTGTATGTAGTGAATATCGTCAATACGGCATCCGCGTACTGTGCTGGGTCCTTAATCCCTACGAGTTTTCTACTGGCCTCCTGGATCTCCTTGAACTTGCTCGCCAATATGTTGAACTCGGTAGATAGTTCTGGGAATAACTTAAGCACTTGGTTCATTGCGTTCAGGGTTATTGTACCGTAATTCTTCAATAGGCAGTCGCTTGACTTTACCTCCAGGGCCGATGTTATTATGCGGGCAATATAACTGACAATCTCCTTCACATCAGCACTACCTGGTATACCAACTATCGTACTCGGTCCTGATGCGTCCATTATATTTATTAGTAATTGAATAAATATAAATGTTAAGTAATTGAAATAATGCTACTTATGCATTAGACTTAAATAAATACTGTTACAATTATATCATGCTTACCGTGACTAATTTGAATGATTATTCACGTGTAGAAAGTGAAGAAAAGAGAACCTACCTATAATTGGTATAAGTGCCACTGACGAGATTACAATAATAGGCTTCCAGGGAATTAAAGCCCTAGGCGCCTCCAGCTGTATTCTCATATTCTCAATAACATCACTAATGCACCGGCCCAACGGCTTAATACATACCCTTCTTTCTCTCACAAAATGCCTTAGTGCGTCATAAACCTCATAGACGATATTGAACCTAGGACCAATGATATGCTGCAGATACTCCCTACTAACTTCGATCTCGGTCTCTATCACCCCATCACTGAAGATCCTCGTGTGGATTTCCCATGGCCCATGAATTCTCATTACTAAGCTATACACCTCGCCCTTATTTACTGACAACATTGTTTTTCTAAACCCACTGTTTATTAGCCCCATTGCTGCATCATGTACTCTATAGGGAGGTATCTTGATGATGAATATGGGGTTTCGTGAACCCCTCATTATTAGATTAAGAGGTATTCTATATCTTGTTCCATCCTCAAGACGTACAAGCCAGCAGGTAAACAATGTAGGTACTCCCTATAGGTAATAATCAACGTGATCCTTTAAATTCATTTCTACATAATTAAATTATGAATGAGGAGACTTCATAGTCCTACTTTTCATGAGAAGTAACTGGTTTTGGCTTAAGGTTCGGAGGTGGAGGAAATGGCCCCTATAGACTTATTGTAAAATGGCCACCAATTCCACTTACCAAGCAGAACTATTATAGCCGGCACGAGTAGCGGCCTGACTATGAATGAATCGATGATTACCGATGAAGCCACCGCGAGGGCTACTTGCTTGAGTATGTAGATGCTTGATAGTGCCAGGGAGGCAAAGGCCATGGCCAGCACCAAGGCTGCGCCCGTTACCACGGGCCCCGTAACCTCAACGGCCCTGACTATAGCGTCCTTATCACTTAATCCATTGCTAATCTCCTCCCTGAATCTGCTGACTATGAATAGGTCATAGTCAGTACCAACACTCAGCAATAGTGATATTAAAATCACCGGCATTAACCAATAGGTCTGTATCCCCATTAATTCCTGAAATACAAATATCGTTAGCGCCAAGGACCAGGTGATGCTCATGAGGACCGTGGCTACGAGTCTTAGTGGTATCATTACGGATCTCATATAAATTGTGAGTATAACAATGTTTATGGCTATCATTACGTAGATTATGAGACCGTAATACTCACGCTCAAAGCCAAGCACGAAGTAATACTTATCCGCAGGTGACCCTCCAATCAATACCTTGGACCCGTACTCCCTAGCCACCTCATTAGCCACCTCCCTTAGGCTTAGGTATATTGGTATAAGTTTGTCGGATAATGATTGTTGGTTAACCGTGGCGGTTATTATATACATGTCTGACCCATTGTATGATAGGGCTGCGTTTATTACATAGTCCTGTCCCTTAATGGCATTGAGCAACGCCAAAGCGGCTGACTTATTGCCATAAATCACCAAGTATGCTGTTGAATAATCATAATTCCTGAAATAATTGATTAATAGGCTAAGCCCAACCTTAGCCGGCGTATTAGGCATGACTTGCACGGGGTCTGTGGTTATCCTAATGTTTAGCAATAAGTATGTGAGGGCTAAGGCAGTGATTGCCAGGAATATGGTCACGACTAACCTCGGCCTATCAACGGCGAACTTGGCCATCCTTGAGAGAAAGGCTGTCCTCAACTCAACGGACTTTGCCTCAATCCCATGGGCCATAGAACGCCATCGCCAAGTAACCTCATGAATTCGGGCAGTATTACCGCGGTTGCCATTACCGTGAATGCCACGGCAATTATGAATCCAATGCCGATGTCCTGTATGTAGCCATACCTCGATATTGCGAAGCTGCCAAGCCCAAGTCCAACAACCGACGCACTGGCTAGTATTGTTGGTCTAATGCGGGATAAAACAATACTCAATGCTTTATTCTTATCACGTTCCCTGATCCTCTCCTCTAAGTACCTACTAAGCATGAGCATGCTGTAATCGACACCTATGCCAAATATTACTGGGGCTATCATGTAAACGGTTAGGTAGTAAAGCTTGAAGTGTATTGCCCAGTTGTAGAGTAGCCCGAGGGATGCTAGGTATGTTAGGCCAAGTATTGTCAATGACATGACCGGGCCCACCAGGGTACCGAGCATTGCAATCATTGTTACGAACACGAGGCTGCCGTGGTCTTATCGATGATATTTACATCGTTTGTGACCATCTCCTGAAGTTCGTATAGAATAACATCAGTGCTCACTGGGTATACCCAGTCCTTCTTTGTTAGTAGGTCATAAATTGTGTCCTCGTAATTGCTCGGTAGTGAGATGAAGGCTACGGTGTACGTATCATTTAGAAACTTCTGGGTTAGGTTGTCAGGTAAATCGAGAATGCTTGGCGGCGGATGCTCCTGCATTAATGCGTTGGTTACGCTACTTCTTATTTCATTCAATACCGTATTTACTACCGATGTATCATTGCTGCATGTTAATTGATAGATGTATGGCGTCAATATGGTGGATGTGTCGTTTATATACTCTTGTATTAGTAAGAGCCTTAGTAGTTTCATGTCCGTGTTTGGCCCTATTAATACGGCAATCCTAAGGTCCGTATAATTAATATCATTATTAAGCAGCACGTCGTATGCATACCCAGTTATATTGCCTATGTTAATTCCTGGATACTCCTGCTGAATTATGTACTCGTAATTCATTAGTAGGATACCCGTTATATTTTCTGAAACTAATTTATACGGCGATGGCCCATTGCCAATATTACTAATTAATTGAGTAAGTGTTCTATTGGCTAGTTCATTTATGTAATTGTCATAACGCCCGTACTTAATTTCGTAGTCTTTTGTCGTTAAATAAAATAATGTAGTTAATGATGCGTTTGGGTATTTTTCCAGGTAATAGTCCTCAATTTCATAATAAAGGAGCTGCGCATAATCTATTGTTGCGTTAAACTTGCCGCTAATATCGTTACTAAGGTTATAAACCATGGAATAATACTCTCTATTCAGCCGTATTATTGATGAGCATTCATTATTTAATGACCAATAGAGACTCCATACACTGCCGGTTTCGTTATTAATTATTTCGGCAGTGACGTTATTTATTGTTTCATTATATATCGTGTATGCGTCATTATATACCGTTAATAAATCAGTAATTGTTATGTTTGGTGCATCAACCTCCCTAATAATACTATTTACGTAATTTAAGTGGTCTTTAATGCCCATTGTACTGTTGCTGTTCAACTTGACTACAACAACCAGTGTTGTCTCGTTGGAAGTACCTATGTACTTATTAACTAGGTTGTCGACAATCACCGGCTCTACGTTATCCGGCATTAACTGCATCTCATCGTATGTTAGTACATTAAATACACGGAATGAGTAATGGGCTAGGTAAATCATAAGAACCAGCCAGGCCATAATTATTAATATTGATAGGCGACTCCTCGATATCATTCTCAATAAGGATTTTAACCAGTATTAAATACCATTCCCCGTGAGGAGCAATGAGGAGGTCGTTAGGCTCGTTAATGTCAGTAAGAGGTATTACCTGAGTAGTAGTGTTTATGTTGATGCATTAATTAATGTGAACCTAACAATCAGGGGTAGGGAAATAGCAATCATAATGGGGCCCAGCGGGTCTGGTAAGACCACGTTGATGAACATAATGGGTACACTTGATAAGCCGTCTAGTGGGCAGGTCATTATTGACGGCATTGACGTTACTAACATAGATGAGAAGTATTTATCGAAGTTCAGGCTTGAGAGACTGGGTTTCGTATTTCAACAGTATAACCTGGTTTCGCAATTAACTGCCCTTGAGAATGTGATGCTACCAATGCTATTAACGGGTAGGTACACGAAGGACGAGGCTAGGGAGAAGGCCAGGCTGCTTTTAGACCTTGTTGGTGTCGGTGAGTTTGCGAATAATAAGCCTAATCAATTAAGTGGCGGCCAGCAGCAGAGGGTTGCCATCGCCAGGGCTCTGGCTAATGACCCATCATTTGTGATTATGGATGAGCCGACAGGGTCCATAGACCTTGCCAGTTCGTACATGATCCTGGACCTAATTAAGTTATTGAATAAGGCCGTAGGCGTCACCTTCGTGATTGCCACGCATAACATGGAGGTTGCGGCAATAGGTCATAGGATCATTTACCTTAGGGGTGGTAGGATAATGAGTGAGAGTGACCTTGCAAGGATTAAGGAGGAGTTCAGTAGGCTAAGGGTTGATCAG
Organism: Vulcanisaeta sp. JCM 16159; assembly: GCF_001316265.1. Lineage (GTDB taxonomy): Archaea > Thermoproteota > Thermoprotei > Thermoproteales > Thermocladiaceae > Vulcanisaeta. The sequence continues at coordinate 125,831 of NZ_BBDN01000005.1, forward strand.
GTGGCCGTGATTAAGTCGTATCTTAGGATACTCGATCTTGAGGAGAGGAGGTTGAGGAGGCTGGGTCAGGATTTAAGTGAGATAGAAAGGAAAAGGAACCTAGTAAATAGTTTTATTGGGCCTATATAGGGAATTAGGTTTAATTAATTATGCCTAGTGTTTTTATCGATGAATATTAAGTACAAATTGGTACCAATCTTGGCAATCATGGTTTTATTAATGATGAGTATTACTATATATGCAAATGACTCATTAAACGCGTATTTCACCATTAATTACGTAACATACCTAAACCCCAATAATCAGGCCACGAATTACTACATCGAGTATTACCTGGTGCTTTACAATAATGAACCCAACCCAGTATCACTTAATGTAACAATGACGGTATTACCGTACTCAAATATAATATATGTATCGCCGCAAGCAACTTCAATAAACGGTAACACCGTTACTTGGGTCATCACAGTACAGCCCTATTCGGAGGAGACTCTTGATTTAAGATTCAAGCCGGTCTACACATTGTTGCCAATAGCATCACTGAATTACCAAGTCCTTGTTAATAACTCAGGCATTAATTCAACAATAATTAATGGCGGCGTTGGTACTGAGGTTAATCTCTCATTAAATGTAACCAATTTACTTCCATTTCCTATAATGACCACTGTGACCCTGACTAGACAATCAGGGTTATTTTATGAATATAATATAACGCCAACTTTATCCCAGAACATACTTGGTTATGAGGTTAATTATTGGATATTCAATACCGAAAACTCCACACCCTTCTCATTAAACATGCTTGTTGAGGATATGGGGCCATGGCACAGCGTCAGGATTAATCCAATAACCGTTCAGGCAAGTATTGATTTGAATGAGTCAGTAAGTTCCCTAAATGAGGCGATCACTAACCTAAATAACACACTTAATCAATTAAGGAGTTTCACGGAATCATTAACAAACTCCTCCGGGCTAGAGGGCAATTACACGGCGCAATTCCTACAGTTAATAAGCCTACTCAATGAGACGTCACAAGTGCTTGGTGCTTCAGCATATATAATAAACTCAACATTAATGGTGGAAGGACTCCTTCAGGCTCAATTGATCGAGCTCAAGGTGGCCCTTTCAACGGAGGGGCAGGTACTGGGTACGGAAGCTAACGTGATCTCCCAGATGAGGGGATTATTAAGTCCTATTGTGAGCAATGAACAGAGCTATATCAATGCATTGAATATGCTGAAGCAGGACTTAACCCAGATAGAGAGTTCCACCAACAATGCAACGTTAATTAATGAGATAAATAATGCAATAATGATAATAAATCAACTCGAGAATTTATTAACGGCGCTTAATCAGGTATATAATGGACTCGGTACGGTACAGAGCGAGTTAACGTCAACACAGGTCCAGGTCAACCAGGCAGTGAATGGTTTGAATTACGCGATATCAGCTGCCAATGAGAGTGAGGTATTGATAATTAGTATATCGAGAGAGCTCTACATGCTCCATAGTGAGTTAACAAACCTGACCAATCAATTATTAATCACGTACATAAACCTATCGTCATATCAAACAAGGGCATTGTCATACATGACACAGGTAAGCAGATATGAAGGTGAGATTGAGAGCGGCATCATGAGTGATGAGGTTAAAAAGGCAGTACTAACGGCTCTAGCCAGGCAATACCTTACGTATCTAAGCATTAATAATACGAATGCTGATATTGACGTGACGGTGGAGGAGACGTTCGTGATAAACATGCCATCGATTGTAAACACGCAGTATTTATTACAGCTCGTAAACATGACTGCGGCCCAGGGCAGTGCACCGCTGGGTGGCAATGCTGTTAATGATGCATCATCTAATGCAATGAAAATGAATACTGTTTATGACATAGTGAGCAAAATAAGAACGGCCATTATTACTGGTAATTACTCAGGGTTTATTGCATTGATGCGCGAAGTGGTATTGTCAGATGCCGTTGGTTTAATGCAACAGATTAGTGGTGAATACGCCAGTTATTACTCAGTATTACCGATTGTTATTGTGTTGTTTATAATACTTATATCAATGATTATGAGGAGGATCCATTAATAATTATTTTTAATGGGCATGGGTGTTTACCTTAAATAGAGGTATTATTTCGGCTGTTCTTGTGCATAGTGATCACGATGAATTAATGGAGATGGAGAAGTACGTGAGTAGGTTAATAGAGTTCCTAGGCGATGATCCAAACAGGCCTGGCTTAAGGGAAACACCCAGGAGGTTCATGAACGCACTTCTCGAGTTGACACGAGGTCTAAGGGAACCACCGCCCAAGGTTAAGTTCTTCCCTATGGAGGGTAATGAGTATGTTGTTCGTATATCAATTAATGATATTAGGTTCATATCACTGTGTGAACACCACATGCTACCGGTCATTGGAACAGTAACCGTGGTTTACGAACCGCTTAACAGTGAGGTGCCTGGCCTGAGTAAGGTGGCTAGGTATGTTAAGTGGCTCGCGGCAAGGCCCATGCTCCAGGAGAGGTTTACGGCAAGGCTAGCCAACGAGCTTAAGGAAGTGCTTCATGCCAGGTACGTCTATGTCAAGGTTTGTGCATTGCACATGTGCGCTATGATTAGGGGTGTTAAGGATGAGGATATGTACATGGTCACGGAGGCGTGGTCTGACGGTATAAGTAATGAGGAGTTGAGAGATTTAAGGAATTCAACGCATTGTAGGGTCCCTAGGATAGTCCTGACTAAGGAATATTAATGAGATTAGAATAAGGATAGTTAGGTGCTCACTAGGATGAACCCGGTGGAGCATGTCGAGCTTAGTACGCATATACACGCAACGGAGAGCGAACTCAAGGTTGTGAAGGCACTACTTAACTTAATACCACCTGAGTACAGGGATGTAGTGAGTATAATAAGAAGTGGAGGGCAAGGGCATTTCGGTAATGACATAAATACGGTAAAGATACAATTAAAAGGTGAGGAGGCACTACGTACTACGCAGTATATATTTAGGGAGATCGATCAATTGGATAGTGAGATAATACTAGTCACACTGAGCAGTAGGTTCGGTGATGGTAAATTATACCTCAGGTTTAATAAGCAGTTGGCCTATAATGGCGTGGCTAGGCTTGACGATGGTGATGACGTGATTAAGGTGATAATAAGGTTTAATCACTGGGTGATTAAAAATGAGGGTGTTGAAAACGTAATTAAGCAATTAATTACCCGTTAAAGCCTTGGTAGGGTCACGGCGCCCATTGACGCTGATGTGACCAACGATGCGTACTTAGCCAGTAATCCCCTCGTGTACCTAGGCGACGGTGATTGCCAATTCTTCAACCTCCTCTTAATCTCCTCCTCAGGCACCAGCAAATCTAGGCGTCCATTCTCTACATCAATGAGTATTCTATCACCATCCTCAACAACGGCTATCGGCCTCCAACGGCTGCCTCGGGAGCTACGTGGCCAACCATGAAGCCGCGGGTAGCACCGCTGAACCTGCCGTCAGTGACCAACGCTACGTCCTTACCCAACCCAGCCCCTACCAGAGCTGCCGTGACCCTAAGCATCTCCGGCATTCCAGGACCACCCTTAGGACCCTCATACCTAATTACAACCACATCACCCGGCCTAACCTCACCCCTCCTAATTGCCTGGAACGCCTCCTCCTCACTATTGAACGGTCTTGCCCTACCCTCAAACCTCATTAACTCCGTGGCAGCGACCTTAATCACGGCACCCTCAGGCGCCAATGAGCCCTTGAGTATTCTAATGCCGCCCCAGGGCTTTATTGGGTTGTTCACGTCCCTAACTATGTGGTCATGCGGTACATTTGGGAACTTGTAATTCTTTAGATTCTCCTCCATTGTCTTACCCGTTATTGTAAGTACCTTACCATTGAGCAGACCCGCCTTTAGTAGCTTCAACATAACTAGTGGGACGCCACCGACGGTGTCGAGGTCGGCCATCACGTAATCACCGCCAGGTCTTAAACTCGCTATGTACGGTGTCCTCCTAGATATACTGTCAATGTCATCGAGTGTCAACTTAACCCCAGCCTCATACGCTATGGCGAGTAGGTGTAGTATGGCGTTTGTTGACCCACCCATCGCCATTAATACCGTTATGGCATTCTCAAAGGCCTCGTATGTCATGACGTCCCTAGGCTTAATACCGAGTTCCATTGCATTCATTAGTGCAACGCCGCTCTCAACCGCATACATAACTCTTCTAGCTGATGTGGCCGGTGGTGAGGCACTCCCCGGTAATGCCATGCCCAGTGCCTCGGCTATCGCAGCCATGGTGTTTGCCGTGAACATGCCTGCGCAGGTTCCATAGGTTGGGTGGGCCCTCTTTTCTATTTCATAAAGCTCATCCTCCGTAATCTTACCCGCGAGGTAAGCGCCTATTGCCTCGTGAACATCCTCAATTGTGAGTTTAAGATTGCCGTAAAAACCAGGCTCCGCCGTCCCACCGTATAGGTAAACAGCGGGTATGTTTAACCTAGCCATAGCCATTAGGATTCCAGGTGTCGTCTTATCACAACCGCCAATACCAACGAAACCATCAAACGCATGCGCATTAACCTGAGCCTCTATCGTATCAGCAATGACCTCCCTACTCACCAGGCTATACCTCATACCCTCAGTACCCATCCCAATATTATCATTAACGACTATCGTCGGCACAGTAAGCGGCGAGCCACCACCCCTACGCACGCCCTCCTTAACGTGGACGGCCAATTGAAGTGTATGTATATTACACGGCCCAGCCTCACTCCATGCGGCAACAACAGCGACCAATGGCTTACCAATGTCCTCATCCGAAAAGCCTATGGACCTCAGGAAAGCCCTGTGCGGTGCGTTTAAGACACCTCCGTACCTCTCCTGACTTCGCAGGTTGACCTTAACCATCAATAATCTATATACCCACCCCTATTAAATTAATTCACTACTTAACACATTAGAATGAGAATCAACATAATACTTAATAATTCGGTCATAGATCAATAGTAATTTGTATGTCATTTACGTTAACAAGCCCCGCCTTTAAGTATGGTGAGAGAATCCCAAGGAAGTACACGTGCGATGACGTTGATGTAAGCCCGCCATTACAATGGTCAAGCGCACCACCAGGTACTAAGTCCTTGGTTCTAATAATGGAGGACCCAGACGCACCAATAGGTACATTCACCCACTGGGTTCTATACAATATACCACCCGATAGGACTGACCTACCTGAGAACGTACCGAAGACCCCAGTAGTTGAGGGAATCGGCGTGCAGGGTATTAACGACTTCGGCAGGGTTGGCTATGGCGGTCCATGCCCACCAAGGGGCCACGGCCAGCACAGGTACTTCTTTAGATTATACGCATTAAATACTGTACCCAATATCAAGCAGAGGCGTCTAAGGATGAGGTTTTAAGGATTATAAAGAATAGTATAATAGGTACGGCAGAGTACATGGGGACATACTCAAGGTAACAAGCACTTTTAACTTCGTTCAAAATCATGCTTCGCTTAAATACCTCCAGGAAAGCATGATTCCCATTATCGAGAATATTGCCGCGAAGGCTATTAGGTATGTGAAATCAAGCAATAAGTTATACCCAGTCACGCCAAGTAATAATTGCCTATTGATGTCGTTTACATAAGTCAATGGGTTCACATAGGCAATGGGCTTTAACCACCAGGGCATTGACTTAACTGGGTAGAAGGAATTGCTCGCGAACATCAGCGGCATGTTCAGTAGATTCATTATCGCCATCTGAGACTCCCAGGAGGTTGACCTTAGGGCTAGCGTCACGAATAGTGATGCGAAGCCATGGACATTAGGGCAAGCGCTGCATAGGCACCTAGTATGTCTAGCGGGTTTAGGCTTGGGTTTAGGCTCATACCGAGTAGTATCGCTATTATTAGTACTATTGTTGCTTGGACCAGGGACCTAATCATGGAGTTCAGGACCTTAGCCATCACGATATTGCCCCTAGGCACTGGCGTAGTCAGTAACTTGCTTAGGACCCCAAGTCTCCTATCCCACACAATACTCATGCCACTCTGTAATGATGTGAATAGTGTTATGAAGGAGAGCATGCCCACCGCCAGGAATGAGAAGTAGTCCGTGGTCCCGAAGTTCGCCTTTAGGATCTCGGACGCAATCTCATCAATTACCTGCTTGGGTATGTTTAACCCAGGTATATTAAGTCCACTTGTAAACATTGTTGCAAAGTTCATGGACTTACCGAAGAACGCCAGCCAGACGATTGGTTGTATCAGCGATATTATCAATATGACGGGTGCCTTATACCACTTAGCCAACTCCCTATTTGTTAACGCCCAAAGTCCATGCAGTGGGTGTAGTTTCACGGCCATGCTCATCACCTCCTAGCCCTAGCCACAGTCCTCCTAAACCTCATAAACTCCTCTGAACTACCCTCCTCATCCCTAAGTCTCCTACCCGTGAATTCCAGGAATACCTCATCCATCGTGGGCTCCTTAATCGTTATACTCGTAGCCCTAATACTAAGCTTATTAAGGGCCTCAAGTATTATTGGGGCCGCTGTATTACCATTCCTAATCTTAAAGGTTATTGTGTTACCATTAACAGTAACCCCACTAACGCCATCAATGCCCTCAATAACCTTCCTGGCAGTATCAACATCTCCATTAACCTCAATCGTTATCACGTCGCCACCAACCTTCTCCTTAAGCTCCTTCGGTGTGCCAATGGCGAGTATCTTACCATGATCGATGATTGCAACCCTCTCGGCATACCTATCAGCCTCCTCCAGGTAATGCGTGGTCATGAATATAGTCGTGCCATACTGCCTCCTAAGCCTATACACGTAATCCCAAATCGCAGCCCTCGTCTGAGCATCAAGGCCAAGGGTCGGCTCGTCAAGGAACAATATGGCAGGCCTATTAATAAGGCCCATGGCAATCTCCAACCTCCTCCTCATGCCTCCTGAGTACGTCTCAACCTTCCTATCAGCCGCATAAGAAAGCTCCACCATATCAAGCAACTCAGCAGCCCTCTCCCTAGCCTCCCTCTTGGGTATGCCGTATAAAGCTGCAATAAGCATTAAATTCTCCCAACCCGTCAAATCCTCATCAGCAGTATACTCCTGAGGTACCACGCCTATACTTTCCCTAACCTTAGCTGGCTGCTTAATCACGTCATAGCCATTAATTATTGCAGTTCCCTCGGTCGGCCTAGTTACTGTGGTTAGCATCTTTATCGTTGTCGTTTTACCTGCACCATTTGGCCCAAGAAATCCAAAGACCTCTCCATAATATACCTCGAAGTTTATATGATAAACCGCGGTGAAGTTTCCATAGCGTTTCGTTAAGTTTATCGCCTTAATAGCTACTTCCATAATGGTCGCGTAAGTCGTTCTATACCTTACATATAAATCTTTCTCTAAATCGATATCGAATATTCGATTACAAATTAGCTCTCTTCATTACCTGTGAAATATTTGGTACAAATTTGTCTAGGGTTATGTGGGGTATGAATTGTCTTATGTACTCAAAGGCGTTGACTATGGGCCAGTTGGTGTTGTTTCCTTCGCTTCCTCTTAACTCGATGTATCCTGCTCTCCACAGGGTGGTTAGTGCGTCGGCGTAGAGTTTCCTGACCTTTATTGCTTCCTCGGCTGCGGCAACTTCCCTGGGCATTACCTTAATGGCTATCCTGACGTTACTTATCATAGCCTCTAGTTCATCCTGCGTATAATTATTCTTAATGACTGGGCATAGTGTGGATACGACGAACTCCACGTTGAAGTCAACGAGTCTCAGCTCCGGGTCTATTATGTACCTAATCACCCTAGGCAGGTATGGGAAGGACCTGCAAGTGAGTGGTTTATAGAGCGAGTGAACCTTACAGGTTTTATCCTCTGGGTTTAGGAATGGGCACATGCCCCTACTATTTAACTGCATTAGGTATGACAACGCCACCCTAACGCCGTTCTTGATGTCCGTCACCACATAGCCAGGCTTAAAGTTTAGGTCCTTCACGTCCAGTTCCTCAGCTAATTTACTCAGTATTATTACTTCATGTGGGAATACCGTCACTGGTGATATTGTGCAGCAGTAGCCGCAACTTGGCATGCATCTGAATGGCACTGACACACCTTTCACTCCTGACTTTACTAGTTAAATTATTTTCTTCACTACACATCATGAACAGCCAGAAACTAGATGAGGCACTAGTAGCGTTTCCTTCAACTTCCTAATCGCGTAGGCCTTACACCTAATGAGTTCGGCAGGGCTTCCACTACTAATCAGTGTACCGGCCCTGTCTATGTAAACACCAATTATGTCATCAAGCATGGCGCCCAGTAGGTCCTCTTTAAACCCATCACCAACGTGTATCGCCACGTCAGGTTCAACACCGTGTGTGAGCAGTGAGTATGCGCGTTCGAAGATGGTTGGGTGTGGCTTAGCCCTACCAACCTCATCAGCATATACCTGCACATCAATGAACCTACTCAAGCCAAATTTATCAAGTAGTTTCCTGGTCACTGTGCTACTCCAGAATATTACATTAGATATTAGTCCTATCATAAATCCATCACTCTTCATTTCCATAAGCACGTACTGTGCATCTTCATTTGGCGTTACATTTTTTTTGATTCAAGTAATGTGTTGGCTATTATGTTCGCTACGTCCATAACCATCTTCTCATTAAGTTCAATCCCGTATTTACGGGCTAACCTCTCAAGGAATGTCCTGACATTGTCCATTGGCGGTACATACGCCATCTCAACAACCCTCCTGAGCCTAATCTCCCTATCAAGTCCCATGTAAATCTCGTAGACATGGTCGAAGTGAGCCTCAATATCCAGCGACTTAAGGTACTTGGTTATGTTCATGGCTATTTCCTCAATTAATTCCTTGCCGTAGTTTATCAATGTGTTGTAAGCATCAAATGTAATTACCCTTAGGCTCATTAACTACATTGTTCAATCACATTATTTTAAGTATTCCTACCCATTTGAGGGTTATGTTTTTAAACTAAAGGTTTAAGCTCGGTCTCGGTGTTAAACCTTTGGTTCAAGTAACAATAATCAGGTTAATTGGGTACAGGGAGTGGACTGAGAGCCTCGGCCCAGATAGGGAACACATTATTCAGAGGGTCCAGTCCCAATTACATAATGAACTAATCAATGTATTCTCTAGGCTAATGCCTGGGCCCACCCACTTAGGTATGATTACCTACTTGCAATAACTAACGGTTTAGGTAATGGCGAATTAACGAGTATACTCAGGGAACTTAGTAATTATAGTCCTGTGCCTTTGTCGAGTGGTTCATACGCAGATGTTAATCCTAGGGTTGCCGAGAGGGAGGCGTTCAGGCTTGCCATTAAGGCAGGCCCTGGTGAATCACTGGTTAATGGTAGTGATGATGGAATTGTGGCTATTGCGCACATTGACCTCATTGACTCGACATCAAGTACCGCATGGACCTCGAGTTACCAATTATATGAGCATGTGTGGGGCGTTGTCAACCAAGTAAGGCTTTACCTAGCCCCGTATGGTGGTATTACGCTTTATCTGGGTGGCGATAACATTGTCTCAATAATACAACCAATAATTAGGGAGGAGGACATAAGGCCTTTGGCCAGTCTGGTAAATGCAAGGATAGGTGTTGGCATTGCGCGTAATGGCAAGGTTGCCATGAAACTGGCCACCGAGGCTCTTGATACGCTCAGGTCTAGGAATAATCACAGGGTATTGGTGCTTAGGGAGGATTAATCGAGCTTAGCCCTTTTTATGAGCTTGACCTTGTTAACCCTACCCTCCTTAATGACCTGGATATATCCCGCATTCTCAAGTCTCTTAATTGCCCTCCAAAGCGTTGCTTTAGGGATGCTTAACTTCCTCTGGAGATCAGCTTGGTAAGCCTCACCGCCCATTTCAATCAATGCCTTAAGGACCTCCTTATCGGTTGGGTTCAATCCCTCGACAATTACAGGATTCACCTCAGGACCCCTATGTCTAACCACGAATAGGTAAGCAATCAATGCAGCCGCGGCCACAGTTACCGCAATAACTATGTAATAGAGCATGGAACCTAGGTTAAATGATGAAACAGCCTTGCCCGTAGTTGTGGTGGGCCCTGATGCATTGGTGATAGTGGATGCGGAGGTTGTGTTGCTTGTGCCAATTGGAGTAACTATGGTCCTATTGGGCATTGGTGATTCTGGTATGAAACCTATTGAGTAATTACCTGGTGCTAGTTGAAGAAATATTCCATTGCTAGCCTTTGTAAAGTTCATTATTAAGTTCACCGGTAATTGCGTTATGAGTACGTTATTGTTCACGAAGAGGTTTATCACATACGGTGATGATATATTAATAACCAAGTAACCACTGGGCGTCTGCGTTACGTAGGGTACGTACTCAATTACGAATGAACCATTTCCAAATACAGGTATTACCAGGTTATTCCCTATGAATATTGCGGATACTGTTGAGCCACTAGAATTCTCAACAATTATTGGGCCCAAGGGCCTTACGGGCAATGTTATATTTAATAAGACAGTATTCTGTACCGTTGTTGCATTTATACTTACCAATGAGCCGTTGCTCAATAGGTAAATGAATACCGTAATTAATGCTTCAATCATCACTGAGTGCTAATAAGCAGCACGATTTAAAAACTTTATTTATTCATATGGTAATAAAAAGAGAGTAAACGGAAGTTTTGAAAACAAAAATTTAATTTTAGTGATGATTTAACAGGGGCAGTACGAAAGCCTTATTCATCTTATTTAGCCGTTGCCATTACCATGCTGTCCCTTCTGGCCGCCTCCTTTTCCATTCTGGCCCTTGCCCTGTCCCTTGCCCTGCTGCCCATGGCCATGTGACTGCAACCCATTGCTTCCTGGTTAAATTGCTGGGTCATATTGAGCCAGTCATTGAATCCCTTACCATGCTTAAGCAGCTGTAGTATTTGTGCTTGGGCAGTCTCGTTACCCTGAATTAATGGTATATTGCCTTAAGCTCCTTATATAGCTCATGAAGCTCCTTAACGCTTGTTATATTAAGACCAGTGATATTCGTCAAAGTACCTAGCTCATGATCAAGCATGGCCAATTGGTTTAAGGTGTCATTTAGCGTCATGGAACCACTTATTATCTGCATTAAATAGTGCTCAAGTTCATGATCAACCCTGTTGGCGAAGCGATCTTCTGCTCCTCATAGTACTGGCTGGTTACATTACTAATTAATGACTTATACTCACTAAGTAGTGCAGCTGCCTCTGAGTAGTTGCCACTGACTATAGCACCTCTCAACTGACTCAACAGACTATAGACCTCGCTTGCCTGTGTACTATTTAATAACCCCTGCTGCTCCAGCCTTGTTAGTGTCTCATTGAGTAACATCAACCTAAAGGTTAGTGTTCTATTAATTATCTCGGCGTGCTTCTCAAGCACGTACTCATGGACTAAGTAGTGCCTAAGGTGCACGAGGAATTGAAGTGCCAGTAGGCACTCACCCTTACTAACATAGTAATTAGTAATATTCTGCAGTGCTGCAGGTGTTAAGTTGAAGCCCGTTATGTTGGACGTGGTCATATTCAACGTAGTCGTATTGGATCCTGTGAATGTGCCGTTTATGGTGGTCTCATTAAGGCCTGTGGTATTGGTTGCGATAAGTGATGTGGTATTGAGACTGCTCATGTTGGCGCCAGTCCTCATTAACCACATGTCGTCAATGTACAGGTTGGCCTGCACGGCTGTGAGTAGGCCGGGTGGGCATGTGGTTACGTTGGTTACAGTAGCATTACTTATGGTCGTTGCATTAACACTTACTGTGGAATTCGTGGAGTTAGTCGACCCAGAGGCCAGTAGTGGGTGTGCCGTTAAGACCATAGTTAGTACTAGAGTTAGCGCCAGTAGGGTAACAAACGATATTATTTCTACCTCCCTTATTGAGACCTCACCTTTCATGGCCATCACAGGCCTATGCACTAATCACTTTAATAAAGAATCACAATGAAAAGCCTCGTTCAATTACCATGAAACGGAGTGAAACCAGGGATATTTTTCTTAAAGGGCCTGGAGTTAACCAAGAGCTTGTGCTTGTTCTTATTGACCTAGATGGTACCTTGTTGCCCCTCGAGGCGTGGGACCCCGTGTTCCAGGAAATTAGTATGAGGATAGCTGGTAAAGCCAACGTGGATTGGAGGATTATTTACAGGGCCGCGAAAGACTTGAACAAGGAGTTAATGAGAAAATTCACAATAAGGCTTTTGATTGGGATCACATATTTGCTGAGGTTGCCCGTAGATTCGGGGTATCCATAGATATCAACGTGAGCGACGTATTGATGAAGCACGTGCGCGATTTCAAGCCATTTGATGGTTCCTTGGAATTGCTAAGGTTAATTAGGGATCTGGGGCATGAAGTAGTTATTGCAACCAATGGGTTGTATAAGTATCAATCAGTGGTTATTGAGGAGTTAGGGTTTTCTAGGTTCATTGATGGCATTAGGACGCCAGACCTGGTCGGTTGTATTAAGAATTGCCGCGAATTCTTTAATGGGGCCCAGGTAATGATTGGTGATAACCCACTTTTCGATGTTTACTATCCCGCTTCATTTGGCTTAATGACGGTTTTTGTAGGTGATTGGGAAAGGAGGTTAAGATATGTAATGGATGTGTGGGATATTGATCTATCCAATGTTAAGCCTACGTATTCCTACAGGGATGTTAGGGAGATGCTCATGGCGATACCGGACATATTAAGTCATTGATCATGAATGCCCAATAGTTTTACCCCTTACTCTGGTGAAGAATATTGTTATTATGGTAAAGTCTATTATTATCATTGCATGCATCACTGTGCAGTAGATGCATAGGGCATGGAGTAGGTAGGTCTCGGTAAATATTAGGTATGGTACTATGACTATGCCGAGAAATCTCCAGTAAAATAGGGTGTTTATGGACAATGATACCAGGTTAACTGGACCTAGATCATACATTATCACAAGTATTATGTTTACTACAAACCAAATGGCCGCGAGTAGATCAAGCGGTACCCCGCCTATGTCTGAGTACTTACTTGAGAGTACTCTTTCGCAGTCAATGGTTATTCCTGGGAATGGGGATTTGAATGCTGTACAGAGTGGTGGTAATTCACGTAGGTAATAATACGTATATATAACCACAGACGATGCAAACAAGCCTATTACTGAGAAAATAAGCATTAGTACTAGCCATGCGCCCGTTAACCTGCTCATCACCACGTGATCACGACTGCCCACTTAAATACCCATCTAATAGCGCAATTAATGCATAATTCAATTAATTTCAGTGGACTAATAAGTTATTAAAGTACTGCATTATGATAAAGCCCAATGACTGAGGTTAGTAAGAGAATAATATTTCATGAATTACTAACACCTGAGGAGGCATTAAGTAAGGTATTTAACACAGTTAAGATTGAGCCGCTGGGAGCCGAGGTTGTAAGTATTGAGGAGAGTTATGGGAGGGTCTTGGCGAAGGACGTGTACTCGCGTATTGATGTACCACCATTCGATAGGGCTACGATGGACGGATTCGCGGTTAGGGCTGAGGATACGTTTGGAGCCGATGAACTCAACCCAGCCAGATTGAAAGTCGTTGGTGATGTTGAGACAGGGGCTGAGGAACTACCGCAGGTTAATCATGGCGAGGCGGTTGAAATAGCGACTGGTGCCCCAATGCCCCCTGGCGCCAATGCGGTAGTTATGGTTGAGTATACGAAACGTAGTGGTGATGAATTGGTGATATACCGCTCAGTAACGCCTGGTGAGAATGTGATGTCTGCGGGCTCTGACGTGATGATTGGCGAGTTAATACTTAGGAGGTGCACCGTAATTAGGGAGAGGGAGGTCGGCCTGCTTGCGGCCGTTGGTATTGACAGGGTTGAGGTGTTTAGGAGGCCTAGGGTTGCGGTAATATCCACGGGTAATGAATTGATTAGTCCAGGTAAGGAGTTAGGTCGTGGTAAGATTTATGATATAAACACGTATACGATAGCCCACGCCGTTAGATCAATGGGCGCCGAACCGATGATCATGGGTATTGTTAGGGATAACATTAATGAGATGAGAGATGCAGTGAATAGGGCATTGAGCATAAGCGACCTAGTGCTTCTGTCAGGAGGAACCTCCGCAGGGCTTGCGGACCTAACGTATAGGGTACTCGATGAGATAGGGCCGCCGGGCATAATAATCCATGGCCTCAAGGTAAAGCCTGGTAAACCCACCGTAGTTGCCGTGTCACGGGATAATAAGTTGGTTATTGGCCTACCTGGATACCCAAGTTCGGCGTTGATGATATTCAACATAATAGTTAAGCCGATACTGGCTAGGATGCTGTGCACGGGTGTTGATGAGGTCAGGGTTAAGGCTAAGTTGGCTATTAGGCTGATGGCGCGAAGGGTAGGAGGCTCTTTACCCAGTTAGCCTAGTTGATACGGGTCATGGGATAGTGGCCTACCCATTACCTGCTGAGTCAGGCGCCATAAGCACGTTGGCCTTCGCTGATGGTTACATAGCCATTCCCGAAACCGTGGAGTACCTGGAGAGTGGTGATGAGGTGGAGGTGGTCCTATTCACTCATCAGTATATGCCGGCTAACCTATACATAATTGGTAGTCATGACCTTGGACTTGACGTGTTAATACCAATGCTGCCGGGCTTTGTTAGGGCTAGGGTAATCAATGTTGGTTCGATGGGTGGGCTGTACGCTGTTAAGCGCGGTGAGGCTGATGTGGCTGGTCTGCACCTCATTGATGAGGAAACTGGTCAATACAATGTGCCGTACATGGTTAAGTACAGTGTTAATAATGCCGTTTTAATTAGGGGTTATCTCAGGGAGCAGGGATTGATAGTGCCCAGGGGCAATCCCAAGAACATAAGGAGTGTTGAGGACTTGCTAAGAGGTGATGTGAGGATTGTTAATAGGAATAGGGGCGCTGGCACAAGATTTCTACTAGACCTGAAGTTGAAGGAGGTAGCGAGTAAGATGGGTGTTAAGTTCGAGGAGTTAGTGAGGAAGGTGAATGGTTATTACTATGAGGTTAAGACGCACACGGCAGTCGCGGCGGCCGTGGCCCAGGGTAAGGCTGATGCCGGCGTTGGCATTAGGGCGGCAGCGGCTATGTATGGTCTCGACTTCATACCACTTGGTTGGGAGAGTTATGACTTCGCAATACCCATTGATAGGCTTGAGAAGGATAGTGTTAAGGCATTCCTCAGAATGTTAAGGAGTGGCGAGTTTAGGGATGCCTCGGTAAATTACCTGGTTATAAGGTTCCTAATGACATTGGTGAAGTTATTTGGAGGGGACAGTAATTTTCAATTTAATTTTTAATTCAATGCCATAATGATTACTTAATGGGTAGCCTATCTACGAAGTAAACCCTCCTAAGCTTCTTATAAAACGCTACTCTGGAATTTACGAAATCAATCAATTCCTTTTCAGACACCTTACCCTATATTCATCATGCAGTACTACGTAGGCCATGGGTAATTGACCAATGCTTGGGTCCTTGGCTTGCTCACCGGTTACGTAGGTCTCCTTAACGGCTGGGTGCTTCATCAATATTATCTCCAGGTCCCGTGGGAATATTGGGTAACCCTTGTACTTAATCATCATCTTCTTAACGCCCCTGAAGTAAAGTAAGTCCTCATCATCCATAACCATTAAGTCACCGGTCAATAACCAACCATTATGAAAGGCCTTCCTCGTGTCATCAGGGTCCGAGTAACCCTTCATCACCCAGGGAGCCCTTGCCGCCAACTCACCAACACTGCCCACGCCCAACTCCTTGGATGGGTCGTTTAGGTCAACAATCTTTAACTCGGCGCCTGGTATTGCCGAGCCAACCATGCCAGTCACATCCTTATATTTGATCGGCTGTACTGTGAGTACGTACGCCTCAGTTAAGCCGTAGAACTGCACAAGCGGCACACCAAACCTCTGGTAAAACCCTAACTGGGTCGCTGGTGGTAATGGCGCAGCTGCCGAGAGGGTTAGCCTCAATGACGATAATGCATTGGGGCTTAAGTCCTTATTATTAAGTACTGGATTATTAAGTATCTGGTCAAACATTAAAGGCACACCTGCAAACACGGTTATTCCATACCTACGTATTAACTCAGGCGTGTCCTTGGCATCGAAGTACTTGGCAATAACGGCCTTGGCCCCCCTCACGAAGGCCGACATGAGCCAGTAAGACCGAGTATGTGGGATAGCTGGGCAACTACAAGTACAGAGTCCTTGGGGCTTAGTCCTATCGCCTCACCAAACGCGTAAGGCCCTGAATATAGGCTAAAGTACGTATGCCAAACCTGCATTGTTCTTCCAGCAATACCCGCATAGTAATAGATTAATCCAACATCATCACCCCTAACCTCAGCCGGCCTAAAGCCTGTTATGGAACCACTGCCTAGTAGTTCCTGAAAGCTTAATACACCCTGTCCAGAGACGCCAACACCAACAACCCTATACTTGGATAAAACGGCGATCTTCCTCTCAATGACCGATTTATCGGTAATGACGACCTTAGGAACCGAATCACCTAGTTGGTAATCAAGATCCTCAGATATGGTTAATGGGTCTATGAGAACTGCCGATGCGCCAAGCATCCATACTGCAAATAATGAGATTACGGCCTCGATACTATTGTTCATAACTACGGCAACCTTATCCCCATAACCAACATCAAGTATGTCTAAGGAGTTGGCTAATTTGGCTGACGATTTATAAAGATTCTCATACGTTAATGATAGGCCATGTTCGTTGATTAGGAACGTATCGTGAGGGCGTACTTTCAGGTAATTAAGCAGCGCATCAACGGGGTTTTGGTATGGATAGCGTAGTTTCATAACCATAGACAATGCACCATAGAGGCTCTCATATTACTCGGTATTGACCAATAGGATGCCCGGTTAATGGATAATAACGAGACCAAGGTCAGGTACGTCATTGAATATCCGTCAGAGCTAAGGCCCCATTTTGTGACTAGTCGTCTTATAAATGCCTTAATTACTGCCATAATTCAATAGGTAATACCCGAGCTTAAAAGCATTGTTTCTTTAAGGAAGTAGTCACTAATGTTAATAATTATTTTATGTTGGTCGTGAAGCAGTCATTTTCAGTTAACTTAATATTCCAATAAGTATGAATTATATCAACTAGAAATCTCTGAAATCTATAATTAATATTACTATTTAATTCCGAATTATATTGTTATCTAGACAAACAAGTATTTAAACATAAATCAGGGCATTGCTGTTCAATGATAATTGACATTGCCCGATTAATCGTAAGACTTAGGGCTTATTGGGTGTCGATTAGAGGCCTTAAGGAGTTTATTGAGGATTACCCATTCGATGAGATCGCTCTTAAGGCTCTTAAGGGTCGCGGTGCAGTTTACCCATTTGGGGAGGTGGCTACGTATGGATCGGCGTTGCTTGGTTCAGGGGTTTACGATAAGAGGGGATTTCCAAGGGTTAAGACCCTGGATAACTCAATAATATTACTGCCACCGGCATTTACGCCAAAAAGGCTTGAGAAGATGGCTGAGCTTCTTCGGGAGCCCACTTTCATGGACGTGAACCTAGAAGGTTCATTGGGTGGTTTTAAGGTTTCCATGCCCATAGTCGTCGGTTCAATGGGCTCCACGGCAGTGGCCAGTAAGTTTAGCCTTGAGATCGCCAGGGCAGCGGCTAAGGCGGGTATTGTCATGGGTATTGGGGAGAACGTAGCCACGGTTAGGGGCTACTCGAGGAGGTACACGAGGGGTCACCCAAGCTTTAAGGAGAGGTTGATGGCGTACTTAACGAATGTTGATAAGTATGGTGGGGTTATTATTCAGCAGAACGTGGAGGATGCGTATGATGAGCTTTGGAATAAGGTGTATAGTGATAAGGATGTTGAGCCGTACATAGAGGAGGGTCTCGTTGGTTTCGAGATTAAGATGGGGCAGGGGGCAAAGCCTGGACTTGGCGGTGTAATTAAGATCCCGAGGGAGGAGGCAATTAGGCTTAAGGCTAAGTACCACTTTGAGGTGGATCCTGAGAAGGTTAAGGATAAGTTCATAACCAGGTACTCAGTGCCTGGCACGTACACTGAGGACATACTCAGGGTATGATTAGGTTCATGAAGACGGCATACCCAAGGGCGAGGATTTGGATCAAGCTTGGCCCATATAGGGACGTGGATAGAGTCATTAGCATAGCCCATGAGGAGGGCGCCCACGCCGTGGTTATTGATGGAAAGGAGGGAGGTACTGGGATGGCGCTTCAGTGGCCATGAAGGACCTGGGCTACCCAACCATAGTGGCTCTTAAGAAGGTACGTGATGCCAGGAGGCTAGGTATAACGGACATATCCCTATTACTCGCCGGCAGGCTCTACAATGGTTCGCATGTGGTTAAGGCCATGGCCCTGGGAGCCAGCGGCGCTTACATGGCTAGGCCGTTCCTCATAGCGGCGATGGTTAAGGGCGAGGGGGGCGTTCTAAACTACATAGAGGCTGTTAAGGAGGAGATGCAGATGCTGGTATCCGCATTGGGCAAGTACGACATTAAGGAGGTTAGTACAGAGGATGTTGCGGCAATCGATAAGGACATCGCCGAGATGTTTGGAATACAGTATGTCTACTCACCCTCGTTTTAATACGGTCTAACTTAATAAGCTGGTTCTCTTTGGCGTATACCGTGAACCTAAGGGCACTTATTAGGCTTTCCAGGATTGAGCATGGAATATTAACAAGCCTAATCACCATTGCGTCATACGTAGTAGCCGGTGGTAGGAGCAGCGTGGCCATGGTGCTACTCTTCCTCTCATCGTTACTTACGGAGGTATTTCTCTTCGCAACAAATGACATTTACAATATTGAGGAGGATAAGATCAATAGGCCGGACGCACCACTTGTACGTGGCGAGGTCACCATTAAGGAAGCCTGGGTATTATCACTATTATCCGTAACTATTGCAGTGCTATTGAATGCGCTGGGTATTGCGCTCGGCCACCTAATGGTTTGGAGTATCGTCATACTAATCATGGCTATAGTACTTGGTTTTTCCTATAATTATGGGTTGAAGAGGGTCATTGTCGTGAACAATCTCCTTGTGGCGTTAACGTCATCACTAACATTCATATATGGATTATACGCAGCCACATCAACACCACCAACACTCAACCTACCCTATCTGCTCCTCATGGTTTCCTTCCTGGCCACGATGTAGGGAGTTGGTTAAGGGCGCCATTGATGTTGCGGGTGATGTCAGGGCTGGTGTCAGGACTGTGGCCAATGTTCACGGGGTCAGAACAGCATTGGTTCTGGCGGTAGTATTCACGTTAATTGCCGTTTTCATATCACCATTAATAATCATTTACGATACCAAGGAACCTTACGGATTAGTTTTATCGATAGGTGTGTTGATAACGGATATCATGCTCACATACGCATCAATAATGCTTCTGAGGAATAATAACTACATGCATAGGTTTAGGTTTTTGTCTCTTGGGGCCATGGCAGTAACGATTGTGGCCTACCTGATACTTGCGTTAATATTGATGATTCACTAAATCCCAAGGACACTTCGGAGAATTGCCAGGTAATTTACCTCCTTAAACCTCATTTCCTTAAATGACGGTATTTCAATGAGCATGGGCTTCCTCATCTTCATCCTCATCTTATCGAAGTCCTCCCTAACCCTATCCACGAGGTTACTCGTTATCAATATCGCGCCAACACCCTCCTCAAGACTTAACTCACTAATCACTGATAGTATATTCTCGCTTTCACCAACTACCCTACCCTCAAACCCAAGTAACCTGAAGGTATAGACCGTGTGTTCATCACCAAGTACTACTGCACGCACGCGTTCTCAATCTATAAGGCATCTTTTAAAGTTAATTACATCATCACCAAGGCTCCCTCTTAAGCCCTAGGAGGTAAGCTATTGTGTTTGTGGCTAAGTGTATCGGCGGCGTTATCAATACGGCAATCACCACGTAAATCACCTTTAAGGCGCTTGGTTGAACGAGCCATAAAGCCAGCAATGCCGCCAGTAGGAAGTCAAGTTGGTCAAGCAATGGCGCCGGTGCCCCACGGGGCAAGCCAAGCCTCCTCTTAATGAACGCCCCGAGCAAGTCACCCAGTAAAGCCGCAATGCACATTACGAATACAGCCAATGAGTTTGGGAGTTCTGAGGCGATATTTACAGCCCTGGTTACCATGATGTACGTAAACTCACCAATTACGAAACCAGCCAATAGACCCGTGATGAAACCCTCATAAGTCTTCCCATCACCAAAAAGCCTTCTCCCATCAATGAAATTCCTACCAAGATCTATGGGCGTCCTACGCCTAAACACCTTACTGGCAATTACGGGCGTTGCATTGGCGACGTACGGAGGCCAAATAATCAGTAACGTAATTATGAAGTCCCAAAGTAAGCTCACACGTAATCACTCGAGACCATGCCTCTTGATTAGGTGCGTTATCGCGGAGTTCTTCGTTATGAATTCCTGACCGCACACGAGGCAGTAGTAAACATCCATCCCATTACGCCTAACCGAAACTATCAAGTGCTCCTTAATGTGCCTAAGGAATGCCCCTTCACCACTCAATTTCGCGCCACATATATCACATGTTATTGTTTTACCGCCGACCCTGCCATGCCTGCGCATGTGGGTGACGAAGGAGTTTGCATCAACTCAGCACCGCACTTTGGGCACTTCAGCCTGGGCCTTGGCGACGCCTTGATTATTGCATCAACTACCTTATTAACATCCTCACCCATGTAATCACATAGTGGGCATACCACGATCTTAGTCAATGCCTTGGCCACAGCGCTCATAGTCGTGAGAACCCTAACTAACTTACTTTTTAAGTTCTAACACTCAATCCAAGTAATGGGTAGGGTCGTAGGCCTTGCGATGCCCAGGTGGGACTTAGGTACAGTGGGTTACGTGGCTGGTTCACCCGTTGAAATCGATAAAGCATACTCGGAGCTGTTCCTGCGTTGTTACCCAACCACTGTGGATATGACTAGGGAAATGGATAGTAAGGTCTCCTGCATAATCAATGTAATTAGAAGAGGATTGCCAATAAATAGTGTTGTGTTTTTGCTTGATCCATACGGCATTGCCAATGATGTAGGTACTAAGCACGGTATCAGGAGGGAGCTCATTCTAGATGGTGTGTATTCATGGTTCATTAATTACCTAAGGAGTAATGGCTTTCTTAGTGATGAGGATATTGTGGAGCTTGACCAGGAATTATCAATATTAATGCCTAGGATTAAGGCCAGGGTGGGTGGCTATGCCAGTATGATAGCTAGTGCCATAGCAACGATTGTGATGGTTAGGAGGGTTAGAATTAATGAACTACCTATTAGGATGGTTGATATTCGCAACGACGCCATTAATTACGTAATGAGAGCTTTCCCAAGTCATTAATCAGCATTTCCGGCGGTCAATCATTTATCAGGCAAATGCCTCCTCATCACCGTATACCGGCATCATCAGTAATTTATAAGGCCTTTGTGATGTTAGGGTGATCCTTAAATACAGCCTTATTAATTACCTAAGCTATGGTAGGGGGTACGCCGATTAAGGAGAGCGACATTAAGAACTACCCTCATGAGGTGTGGACTAAGTCATTTCAATACAATGTAACCGCCGGCACTGCCTATTCAAGGTTTCTTGAGGGTTTAAAGAATGGTAAGATTTACGGCACGTACTGCAGCAGCTGTGGTCACGTGTTTGTGCCGCCAAAGATGTACTGCCCGTACTGCTTCAAGCCTGTGGATGGTTGGGTTGAGGTTAAGGATGAGGGCACAGTAATTACTGCAGTGGTTAGTTACATAAGTGCTACGAGGGAGCCGCTTAAGGAGCCTAGGGTTGTTGGTGTAATTAAGCTCGACGTGCCTGGCAAGGAGTTTAGTGAGCATAGGTTCCCCGGCATAATGCATTACCTATGTGTTGACCCTGAGGATGTTAAGTCAATGAAGGTATTTGGCATGAGGGTTAAGGCTCGGTGGAAGCCGGCTAATCAAAGGGCGGGCTCTGTTCTTGATATTGAGTGCTTCGAGCCTGTGAGGTGATGGGCATGTCCTTCGAGAAGATAAATGTTAATAGGGATATTAGGCATTGGCTCCATACAATCGAGCAGGGTTATAGGTATACGGCCGGTCCAATAGGTACTAAGTTCCTTGAGGCCTTAAGGCCGGTAAATTGCTCGCCGGTAAATGCCCAGTTTGTGGTAGGTTATTAATGCCCCCAAAGGCCTTTTGTCAGCATGATTTTGCCGAGATTAAGGAATTAGTTGAGATAGCGCCTGTGGGTGTTGTTAGGACCTACACCGTGGTCTACGAGGACTCATACGGAAATAAGTTGCCTAAGCCTGTGATCATTGGCTTCATAGAGTTCCCAGGGGTCACTGGCGGCCTTGTTCACTACATAATTAATGTTGAGCCAGGTAACGTTAGGGTTGGGCTTAAGGTTAGGCCCGTGTTTAGGCCTGAGAATGAGAGGAGGGGTTCCATGACGGATATCGCCGGTTTTGAGCCTATCTAGGGCTAATGAATGACAAAAATCTTAAATAGGCATAGGGTTGTTGGTTTACCTGAATGAGTCAAGCGCAGAGGAGGATTCCCGTATATAAGAAGATACTGCAGGATAAGATTAAGGAGTGGATGGTTAAGGAATTCCTAAACTATAGACTGGCTAAGCAGGGCTACGTTGACTCTGACGTACTGAAGACCCCGCTTGGTACTAGGATAATTATCTATGCCGAGAGGCCAAATAGGATAATTGGTAGGAAGGGCGTTATTGTCAAGGAATTGACGGAGCTACTCAGTAGGAAGCTTGAGGTTGAGAACCCAATAATCGACGTAACCCCGATACAGAACCCAGAGCTTAACCCCAAGATCATCGCCAATAGGATTGCCTGGGCAATGACCAAGGGCGTTAAGTTCAGGAGGGCCGGTATGATAGCCATTAGGCAGATAATGGATGGCGGCGCAAAGGGTGCCGAGGTAACGATTAGTGGCAAGTTGACGAGTGAGAGGTCAAGGTTTGAGAAGTACGTGTATGGAGTTATTTACAAGAATGGTTATGATTCGAGGACCAAGGTTCAGAGGTTCGTTGGCCAGGTACTACTGAAGCCGGGCCTTTACGGTATTGAGGTTAGGATAACGCCACCAATTAGGTTTAGCGATGAGTTCCAAATAAAACCGCCGAGCAGGGAGGTAACTGCCGAGGCCCAGGCACAGCAGGTACAGGGTGGTGAGGGTGGCGAGCAGGCAGAGACTTAATGCGAAGACCATTAGGAACATGAAGCCTGAGGATAGGGCTAAGCTACTCAATGACTTAAGGAATGAACTGCTTAAGCTGCAGACGCAGAAGGAGCGTGGTACCCTGGAAAACCCTGGCAGGGTTAGGACCGTTAGGAGGGCCATCGCCAGAATATTGACCATAATGAATGAGGAGGCTAGGAGGTCGGTTAAGGCGGGTGAATGAGTAAGCCATTATTATTCAGGTTTATAGAGACCATCAACTGCAGGAATGAGTCTCTAAACGGCATTAGCGGTGTTGTTATTGATGAGACCACCAAGACTATTAAGGTATTGACATTGACGAATTCTATAAAGGTTATTATTAAGGAGGATTGCTGGTTTTATGTAAGCATTGGCAATTGCACGTACTTGGTTAATGGCCGTAAATTAATTCTTAAGGGAAGGAAAGGAAAATTTTTAAATTCGTAAAATAACCTTGCCACGTGTCTGAGCAGGAACTTACTGAGCGATTGATTAACGGTATTATTACACGACTCGAGAACGAGATCAATGAGTGGAGTAATAATGCTAGGCTTAGGCTGAGGCCGAGCTACTTGATGGTGTCAAGGCTGTTATTAACAAGTACTCAAGTGCTCTTGAGAATATTGATAAGGAACTGAACATGGAAAGGGAATATAGGCTTTATGACGAGATGATGAAGGAGAAAAAGGAAAAACTTGGAATTCTTGAGGGTGCATACGACGAGGTTGTTAGGAGGATTAGGGATAGGATTAAGTCAATGAGAGGCACTAATGATTATAAGAGATTTCTTAAAAATTCAATATTATGGGCAGTATCAATAATCGGTTCGAGGGAATTAATGATAATGGTAAGCAAGGCTGATGAGAGCATCACTAGGGAGTTAATATCAGAGCTCGGCCTTAATGCCGTTGTAAATACGACGAATGAGGACATATTGGGTGCGGTTGTTTCTTCGATGGATGGGTCGGTCAGGGTCGATGCAACGCTCGACTCTAGGCTCGGGCTTATGGAGCATCAAATAAAGACCTTACTGGCGCGTCTAGCATCATCAGGATGAGCCATTAATGATGTAGAATTAATTTTAAATACTATGAGTTCTAGCATTACCGTGTCATCGAGCAAGGGTAGGATTGTCTACATAAGTGGGCCTGTTGTTAAGGCTGAATTGCCTGGAGCACTACTCTATGAATTAGTCTTTGTTGGCGAGCTCGGCCTCTTCGGCGAGGTAGTTAGGATCCAAGGTGACATGGCTTTTATCCAGGTCTATGAGGAAACTACGGGTCTGAAACCTGGCGAACCAGTCACTAGGACTGGGGAACCACTTAGTGCGTGGCTTGGTCCCGGCATACTAAATAGGGTTTATGATGGCGTTCAGAGACCACTGCCATTAATATTTGACCTAACGAAGAGACCCTTTGTTGCGAGGGGTATCAACTATGAGAAGGCACCGCCACTGGATCTCAGTAAGAAGTGGAAGTGGATACCAAAGGTTAAGGTTGGCGATGAGGTTGAGGTCGGCGACATACTCGGCGTTGTCCCAGAAACGCCACTTGTTGAGCATAGGATCCTCTATCCACCGATATATAGGATCGGCGGTGTTGTTAAGTACGTAGCCCCTGAGGGTGGGTACACAATCGAAGACGTGATTGCAGAGGTGGAGACCAAGGAGGGCACGGTGAAGGTCAAGATGTGGCATAAATGGCCCGTGAGGAGGCCAAGGCCATTTAGGGAAAAGCTGCCGCCAGTTGAGCCATTGATAACGGGTATTAGGACCGTAGACACTTTATTCCCAATAGCCATTGGTGGTGCGGCCGCGATTCCTGGGCCATTCGGCAGTGGTAAGACCGTAACAATAAGGACGCTGGCAATGTATAGTGAGGCTAGGTTAGTGTTTCCGGTGCTCTGTGGTGAGCGTGGAAACGAGGCCGCGGATGCGCTACAGGGGTTGCTCAAGCTCGTTGACCCTAACACGGGCAGACCATTGATGGAGAGGACAACGATCATAGTGAATACGTCCAATATGCCCGTGGCGGCTAGGGAGGCGAGCATATACATGGGCGTCACCATTGCCGAGTACTTCAGGGATCAGGCTATGACTCATTCCTAATGGCTGACTCAACAAGTAGGTGGGCTGAGGCAATGAGGGAGGTCGCCCTGAGGATCGGCGAGATGCCCAGTGAGGAGGGGTTCCCAGCGTATTTGCCAACCAGGTTAGCTGAGTTCTATGAGAGATCTGGTAGGGTTGTGACTCTTGGTAAGGGTAATAGGTTGGGTTCGGTTACGATAGCTGCCTCGGTCTCACCACCTGGTGGTGACTTCACGGAACCGGTCACAAGCCACACACTTAGATTCGTAGGGGCCTTCTGGCCTTTGGACGCTAAGCTTGCCTACTCGAGGCATTACCCAGCCATTAATTGGTTAATGGCTTCAGTAGGTACGTCGATACGGTGGCTGAGTGGTACCAGAAGAATGTGGCGCCTGACTGGAGGGAGCTTAGGGACGAGGCCGTGAGGATACTGACCAGGGAGGCCGAGCTTCAGGAGGTTGTTAGGATACTCGGTACTGAGGCACTTAGTGAGCAGGAGAAGCACTTGTTAAATGCCGCATTCATAATTAGGGAGGGTTTCCTAAAGCAGGATGCTTATCACCCGGTTGATGTTAGGTCATTACCGCCAAAGCAGTACTGGCTTCTTAGGCTCATTATAACGTTCTATAGGAAGGGGCTTGAGGCGATTAACCGTGGAGTACCTGCCTCAGCACTTAGGGAGTTGGATACGGTTAAGAGGCTGCCTAGGCTTAGGATGGAGGTTAGGAATGAGGAGTATAAGAAGCTTATTGACTACGAGCAGGAATTGGTAAATGCTATCGAAAACCTAGTTAAACAATACGAATCGCAAAGGGTAATGGCGACTGCGTAGGTAAAATATTAAACATTGATGACCGTGTTTATTAACGACCTTATTACCTGGTAATTCTCGTTACCGCATAGTACAATTGCATACTTATTGCATGAAATGCTATCTAACTTGCTTAATTCCATGGAGGCCTCTTGCGACAATTCATCGAGGTAGTTATTAAGCTTGAGTATTAGGAACCTATTTTGCGGGCACACGTATTTAAGGAATAACACTGCGTCGGAGCCATTCTTTATCGCAATGTCCCTAAGCCTTATGATGGAATCCTCATTAATACTACGGCTAATTACTGATGCGTAGCACCTCCTACACTCGCACTTAAATACCTGGGAGAACTTTGTAACCTCCTTTATCTCGTCAATACCGAGATCACGTAACAACCTAGTAAGTATCTCCTCACCCTTACCTGTTAATTCAGCCCACCTCTCATAACCCTAATCGCGCCCTGACCCTTAAGCTCACTCAATACACGCCTTACAACGCCCTCGCCCATGCCCGAAATGGCGCTCAGCGAGTACCTACCCATTCTTCCATATTTCTTAAGTATTAGGAGAACCGTCAACTCCTCGGCAGTCATTTGCATTAGTTAATTACTGTGTAAGGTAAAAATAATTTTTCTTCACCAAGTTATGCTTATTAATACTAATAGTAACTGTGCTTGGTGATCATTATTTGCCCGGCAAGGGCATGTATGTAAACTCGAGGGAATTGCCAATAATGGCCTACAACACTGCTTCCAGGAACTTTGAGAAAATAGCATTACTACGACCAGGCCTGGCCAGGATATACGTGTGTGGGCTAACGCCGTACGACTCAATGCACGTTGGGCATGCGAGGACATTCGTGTTCTACGACATATTTAGGAGGTACCTGGAGTACCTAGGTGTTGAGGTTAGGTTTGTGACTAACTTCACGGACATTGACGATAAGATAATCAACAGGGCTAGGCAGGAGTTTGGTGGTGACTTAATTAATAGGTGGTATGAGGTACCCAGTAGGTACATTAAGGAGTTCTTTGACGCAATGGATAGGCTATACGTAAAGAGGGCGTATGCATACCCAAGGGTCACCGAGAACATAAACGACATGCTAAGGTGGATTCAGGAGTTAGTGAGTAAGAACCTGGCCTACGTGAGCCCTGACGGTTCCGTGTACTTCGACATAACCAAGGTACCTAGGTATGGCGAGTTCTCAGGGCAGAAAATCGAGGAGTTAATAGCGGGTGCCAGGGTTGAGCCCGAGCCTGGTAAGAGGAACCCACTGGACTTCGCGCTTTGGAAATCGTGGAGCGAGGGTGAGCCCTGGTGGAATAGCCCATGGAGCCCAGGTAGGCCTGGCTGGCACCTAGAGTGTGTGGTCATGTCCAGTAAGTACCTTGGCGTACCCTTCGACATACATGGCGGTGGGCAGGACCTAATATTCCCGCACCACGAGAATGAGATCGCCATTGCCAGGGTTTACTTCGGAATTGACTACTTCGCTAGGTACTGGATACACGTTGGTCTAGTGATGATTAGAGGCCAGAAGATGAGTAAGTCCCTCGGTAACATCATACCTATTATGGACGTATTGAGGAAACATGACGGTGAGGTACTGAGGCTTTACTACGCCATGACCCAGTACAGGAAGCCGATGGACTTCGACCCAGACGCCCTGGACCAGGTCAGGAATTCATTAATGAGCGTATACGCGGCCTATGACATGCTCACCGAGGTCATAAATGAGGCCCCCGACGTGGGCGACAAGGACGCTGAATTACTAAGTAGGGTTAATGGCTTCGTTAATTCCTTCGAGGAGTCCATGAACAACGACATAAACACAAGCGGCGCCGTTGCGGCGCTCATGGACTTCGCCAGATACATTACGTCCACAGTCATCTACAACACACAGCACTTCTCAAAGAACGCCCTAACCAATGCATTAACGGCCTTCAGTGATTTGGCAAACATTCTCGGAATATTAAACAGGACAAGGTTACCACCATCACTCATCTCATTAATAGATACGTTGATAAGAATCAGGGCTCAATTAAGGGCTAAGAAAATGTTCGATATAGCCGATGAGATTAGGAACGAACTTGGAAGGCTCGGGGTCGTGATAAGCGATGTCGGTAATAAGACATATTGGTACATCGATAGGGATAGGCTATCTTATTTTTAAGTAAAATGTGATGCCTTGGATATGAAGAGTCGCTGTAGTTATATAATCACGGCGGTTCTTCAGGCCCAAAGCGAAACATTAATTTCACAAGTTATGCCTTCGGTAATGATTTACTGTCGAACTCCTGAATAATGCTTAATTATTTTCCTAAACACAACACTAAGTGTATGAGGACAGTGTTCCTTAGTAATGGCTCGTTAGCTGTATTATACGATGAGAATTACTACATGAGGGACGTTTACTACCCACTACTTGGCCAGCATCATCACCACTCCTTCGGCGGCAGGTTTAAGATTGGTATTTGGCATGATGGTAAATTCACGTGGCTTGAGGGCATCGGTAATAAGGAGATTATGTTGTCAGGCTCAAAGGCTGAGCTTCACGCCCAGTGGGATGGGCTTAAAATACACATGGAGGATACGGTATTAATACCGCAGCCAGTACTTGCTAGGCATGTATCGATTAAGGGACTTGGATTCGTCAGGGTAATCTTTTATCACGATTTCAAGCTGAACGATTATGAGGCGGGGGATACTGCATTCTATGATCCATCATTAGATGCCGTGTTCCATTATAAGGGAACTACGTGGTTTGGCATAGCATCAACTAACCCAATCTATGAGTACACCACGGGTAGGAGGGACCTCAATGTAGTACTCCCCGACTGTGAGGATGGCGTACTTAGTAAGAACCCAATAGCCCAGGGCTCCGTGGCCTCCGCAATATCCATAGCGAGTCCCGAGTTTTACTACTTCATAGTGGCAGGTGATAATTACGAGAGGGTTATGAGGATGATAATTGAACTTAGGGATAGGAATAACGTGGAGACCTACTTTCGCAGGTCAGTAAATTACTGGAGTAATGTGGCCTCGGAGTACGGCGATGATGAATTAGCCTCGCAAAGTATTGTAGTTCTACTCGGCCATGTTGGTACTAACGGTTCAATACCCGCCTCACTGGATACATCAATAATAAAGTTTAATCTGGACACATATGGTTACCTATGGCCTAGGGACGCGGCATTTGCAGCCATGGCCCTTGACATGGCGGGTTACTACACGTTCACGAAGAAGTTTTATTCCTTAGTGTTTAAGCTCTTTGGTCGCGAGGGCTTCCTATTCCAGAAGTATAATCCAAGTGGTACCTGGGGTTCTACCTGGCACCCATGGACTGCCAGAAGTAGGAAGTCACTTAATATTCAGGAGGATGAGACAGCAACCGTGATTTACGCCTTCTGGCATTACTTCCAGAGGACGAGGGATTACGACTTACTTAGGGAGGTCTATGATGTGATAACCAGGGCCGCCAACTTCATGACTAATTTTAGGGATGAGAAGCTGAAATTACCCCTCGAATCCTACGACCTATGGGAGGAGAGGCTCGGTGTGCATACGTATACGGTGGCTTCAGTATACGCAGGACTACTCGCGGCCAGCAACTTGGCTAAGATGCTTGGTGAGTATGAGAGCGCCAGTAAGTGGGAGGAGACTGCCATGGAGATTCGAGAAGCAATCAGGAACTACCTATTCGATAAGGAGAGGGGCGTGTTTTATAGGTCTGTCAGGATTGATGATGGCAAGATAACGGAGGTTGACAGGACAGTCGATGCAAGCATAATGGGTGTATTCCTCTTTAACGCGTTCGACGTGTATGAGCCAATGCTCGAGAGCAGTGTCAAGGTTATTGTGGATAGGCTTTGGGTTAAGCCCATAGGAGGTATCGCCCGTTATGAGGGTGATTACTACCAAAGGGTTCCCGGCGACTACAGCGGTATTCCCGGTAATCCATGGATAATAACCACGCTCTGGGTTGCCCAGTACTACATGGCCAAGGGTGATTGCTATAGGGCTAGGGAATTCATATCGTGGGTTAACAGGGTTAGGACATCAACGAACCTACTACCTGAGCAGGTTGACCCATTCAGGGGATTGCCCGTTTCAGTAACCCCACTTGTTTGGAGTCATGCTGAGTATTTGAAGACTTACATAATGAGGAAAAGACAATGCGCTTAAGTTCCCCAATACGTCTCATAAAGCTTCATCCAATAACCACTAACTAACCTATTCTTACCCAGTACCTCGGTTATTGGTACCCTGACTATATCACCGTCCCTATAGGCCACCATCTTTCCGAAGTCACCACTTTCAATTGCATTAAAGGCCTCCGTGGCGAACCTAACAGCCAATACCCTATCAAACGCCGTCGGCGGCGCACCCCTAATTATGTGGCCTGGAATCACAGCCCTAGTCTCAATACCCGTAACCTTCTCTATATACTGAGACAACTCATTACCAACGCCGCCAAGTCTCGAGTGCCCAAACTCATCCCTGGGGCCACCGTATTCCTTAATACCCTCAGAAACAATTACCAAGGCCCACCTCCTATCCCCGTAAATCTCCTTAATCCTGCTGGCCACGATATCCCAATCAACTGGCCTCTCGGGTATTAAGACGAAGTCCGCCATCGTGGCAACCCAGTAAATAGGGCTATCCAACCAGCTCCCTACCCATAACCTCAACAACACCAACTCTCTCATGCGAAACCAACGTTGTCTTGAAGGACTCAGTAACTCTAATGGCTTCGTTAACTGCCGTGTCAAAGCCGATTGTGTAATCCGTACCGTAAACATCATTATCGATGGTCTTCGGAATACCAACCACGTTAGCCAAACCCCTCGCCTGCGTCTGGGCAGCGGCGCTCAGCGTGTCATCGCCGCCAATCGCCACGATCACGTCTAGGCCAAGTTCCCTGAGATTTTTAGCAAAGGTCTCAGCCCTAGTTTCATCCTTGAAGGGGTTCGTCCTTGAGGTCCTAATGAATGTACCACCAGTAAACGCGGTGTCTATTAGGTCCTTAGACCTGACCCTCCTAACCTCCTTATCCAGTATTCCCCTCCAGCCATGGAATATTGCATAAACCTCGTGCCTACCCTCCAATAACTTAGTCAGTGTGTACACGGCTATGTTGAGCCCCGGCGCGTCACCACCCCCAGTGAGGATACCCACCTTCATTTAACCTCACCCAACGCCTCAACAACCTTCTTACCTCCATACACGATCTCCGAAAGAACCCTAGCGAACTTTAACACATCCCTTCTCTGCCACACATTCCTACCAACCGCAATACCAACGGCACCGGCCTCAAGAACACCCTCAACCTGCCTCAGGAACTCCTCCTCAGTCTTCGTCTTAGGGCCACCCGACATTAACACTGGGACCTTACCAGCAACCTTAACGGCCCAGGCAAAGGTCTTCGGATCACCAGTGTACTTTATTTTCATTGCATCGGCACCGAGCTCAAGGGCTACCCTGGCCGCATAGGCCACAATCTCCGGCGCCGTTTCGTTCGTGACCTTACCACCCTTGGGTATGACCAGACAATCAGTGGCATGTCGAACTTAACAGCCTCCCTCTTTATCCTAGCCAATTCCTCAAACATCTTCCATTCATAACCACTACCTGGATATATCGTGTAACCCACGGCAGATGCGCCTAGACTTACGGCCTCCTCAACAGTGCAGTTAGCCACTGATATTGGTTCACCATTGTATAGGTTCGTCTTACCATTCAACTTAACAATAAGTGGTACACTACCATCATAGTACTTCTCCGCAATACCCCTCTGGAAAACAACACCGTCAAACCCAGCCTCACGCGCCAGTTTAAGTATGTACCCAGGGTCTGCGGAGTCTGGATTATCGAGGAAGTCCGTTGGCCCATGTTCGATACCGTGATCATAAGCGAGTATTATCGACCTACCCCTCCTCGCGAATACTTTCAGGAATTTCTCAATTAATGCTGTCATTAATTACTTCGTTGACTAAGCCTATATTTAATGCATGATTGTTAAAAATGTGTTGTTGGGTATAATGATTACACCGTTTTAGGCATTACCACTCTCATTGCTAATTGTAATACCGTAAATAACTCGAATCTGACCAAGCAAGTCATTAACCATGAACCTAAGTATCTCAGAACCAATCTCAGGCCTTACGAGGTCCCTACGCAATGAACCAATAATGCCCGTCTTACTAACGTCAATAGTTCTGAAAACGTTTATGTTACCACCAACCTCGGTATCAATGATCCTATCCCACCTAATAAGGTCCTTATTTATTGCAGCGATTAATGATGACTCAACTGCATCTGCGTGGCCGAAGGATGGGAAATACCTCATTATATATTCAATAACACGCCTATTGAATAGGTAGTAATGATAAACCCTAGGCCTAACCCTTGAGTAATTCCATTCCTTGACCACGATATTCAACGCATCGACATTACCACCATGCCCATTAACAAAAACAACGCCAATAGGTCCCCACGCGGAAACACTCTCGATAAAGTCAAGAAGATAATGAACTAAGTTTTCAAAATGAACCCACGTGTCCCCGCAAACCCTGCGTGCTCCATTGAGGAACCAACCGCTATCAATGGGTAAAGCAAGCCCCTATCTGGTATTCTACTTTCTATCTCATTAGCGACATAATCAGCGATTATGGAGTCAGTACCTAAGGGCAGATGGGGTCCATGCTGTTCGATGGACCAATCGGCACAATAATCAATGGGTCCTTAGGTACCTCGTCGCGGGTTATCTCCAGTATTTTCACGCAATTGCGGAAAAATACATATTATTAAAAACCTATGTTCAAGCCCAGCATCTCCACACCAATAACTTCCTTAAATATATGTACATAGGGCACTCCCAAGGACACACTACGTGAATCTATCGAAGACACGCATCGTAGCTTATTGATAAACCACACACCTTGCATTAGCACCTTCATCACCTGCATTGCTCACAACCTCGAGCAAATCAGCATTCCTAACGAGACCCCTTAAAAAAATCCCAACTAATACCTGGACGTTTTACCCCAAGTTCATTAAGTATCCTCCTTAGCCCATCCTCAAGCGAGTTCCTAGACTCATATGGACAGGGCCCCGTAATAAAGTATAATTGCACAACATTGAGTATAGCAGGGTCTCCCTCACGCATATCTCGTACAAGGGCCGTATGCAGGTCACACTACTCTTCATGCCCTCGGTGTCATTGACAATGGGCTTATGAGTGCTGGCGAGACCACCTACGCTGCTGGGTATGACATCGCCAATACCGGCAATCAATTGGGGCAAGCGTCACAGGCCTACGGCGTCTACGGCTCGTACCAGCCAGTACAGGCGAGCCCTGGCAGTACAGTGACTGTACCGAGTAATTACGTGACGACTTATAGTGGTAATCCAGGTGGGCAAACAATATGGGTCGTTACCCCGACAAGTAACTCAATCACTCAGGACTTGTTGAAGCCCGGCAACCTATACCCAGTGCCATCACCAATAAGCCTCGGTTGGTAGGCACCCCTGGGCTCGCCAGGGGCGTTTAAAATCAAACCCCTCTTTTCTTCCATCCTCAAGGAGTGAAGCCAGGGCTTGGGACTTGAGGCGTTTGATTGACCGGCTCGGGCCATGAGACGATGGCCCTACCATTGTCCCAATACACCCAGGCATTGTATACTGCCTCCTCAGTATTTGCCGTATTGGGATTTACCCACTGTGGTGGGAGGTTCCTCGCAACCATACTATAGGCAGTGCTCGGGGCTGGAAGCCAAGTAGTGCCATTCCAGTAGTAGAGGGCTAGTACAATATTGGCGTTCGTGAAGTTCACCCACTCACCATTACCATAGCCACCAACTACGAGTTGAGTACCTAGGTTAGGCACAATCGTGGCATTACCCACTGGGTAGGTGTAGTACCAGTGGGCGTTGAGACCGTCAAGGCTGTATCCAAAATAGGCGATGCCATTCTTAATGGCTATGATGAGCCACCCGCAAGTGGCTCCATAAACAACAACACTATAGAGGGATACTAGGCTTGATTGGCATGATATTACACCATTACTCTCCGTAACACAGTTCCCTGGTGGCGACCAAACATCCTCGCCAAAGCCTGGCTCCCAAACCCCATTCACCTCATACGCCATTGTCGAGTACACGTCCTGTATCCAGTACCCATTACTCAATTGGGCGTTGAGTTGTATTGAGTAGGTGTTTGGTATTGCTGTGTTCACGCAGTAGTAGGCGGTGAGTGCTGTGGTGTTTGGCCCGAGGTATACTAGGCCGGCTGGGTAGTTCTGGGACAGGGCTAGGCCAGTGGTTGGGTATTGTGGTGATTGTGGGCTCGTTTGGTTTGTGGTTTGGATTTGGTGCGTGTGGGTTATTAGGAATAGTATTCCAGCCCCTATGACTAGGGCTAGGGCGAGTAGGAATAGCCCGAGGAATACCAAGCCAATCACCCTCAGGACGCCCATAGGCAACCCCAATACTTGGCTGGCCCCAGGCCTTAAATAACTATACTGAGCCTGACCCACCCACAGTCTCAATCTTAATGATCACCGTAATCCTTACGCCCTTTTCATTTAAGTACCCCCACAACTCATTATACTCAGTCGGGAGCGTAATCACGCACTGCCTACCGAGCTTGGCGACAGTCCTACCCTTGATCACAAAGCCTCGCTTGAGGCTCTCCAGGAGTAGGCTCAATTCTAGCTCATCCATCAGCGCCAAGCCCGCCTGGGGCTTAATTAAGCCTATTAGGCGTTGGATAATACCCGTAATTACCGGCTTACATGCATGGGCACTGGTGCTCCGGAGCACTGGAGCACCGGCGCTCTGGAACCATCATCACTACTGATTAAACAGTCTTGAATGAGAGGATTGCGAATAGCCCAGGATCCCTGGGCTGGAGTACATTCTTAATGAATTACTTTAGGCACCAGGAATTGCTCACGGAATAATTCCTTGAATTACTTAATTAAGTAATTCAAGGATTAGCATGAGTTGCTCATTGCCGATTTCCTCGAGGGCGATGAGTTGGTAATCAACCATCCTAGTTTAATCATGATCACCCACTGGCTTGTAAACGAGTAATGAGTAACGGAAAGGTATTTTGGTGCGGCCGCGGATTCGAACCCGGGTTCTGCGGCTCGGCAGGCCGCCATCCTAGACCAGGCTAGACTACGGCCGCGATTTGAGACACGCCACTTTAGGTTTTAAGCTTTTTGTATCGATTCTAAGTCCTCTTTCTCGATCTTGAAGGGCTTCGTTACCAGCAGGGCATTATTCACCTTTCTTAGTAACTTCTCCTTATTTATGTAGGGTATTTGGTTTTTTTGTGATCAACTCCCTCGCCCTAGTGATTAACCTCTTAAACGCCTCTAGGTTGTTTTCCTGGAGCTTCACGAAGCCGCCGCCAATATTATTAATCCCCGTATACCCTCATCCTTATTCCTACGCCAGATTTTTTTTCGAGCACCTCATGGGCCTCCCAAAACCTCTCCTCATTGAATAACTCGGCGTACTTCCTAATGGCGTATTCCTCATTTAATTCTTCGTTTTCCTCATTTATATTTATTGTTTCTTTAATGATGAAACCGAGCGCTTGTATTTTTTTCTGTGGTTGTATCGTTATTGTTTATGTATAAATCTATCTCGATATGATTACTCGCCACCCTTATATTGATTATCCTAAGTCCTATCGACCGTAACTTACTCATTAATTCCTGCCTATGGGCGGGCGTGAGACCAGGATTGTTAACTATGATTAAAGTTCTGTTGTTCTGCATTAGCTATGCCGTCACTATATTCTTTAGTTCGGGATATATTAACTTCTCCTCCTTATTAAAGATCTTTATTTTATCAGGCTTAATGAGCAGGTGGACCTCCCTACCCGGTTCTATTGGTTCATCGGACACCACTATGAGGTTTATGTTTTCATCAGATATTGGAGACACCACTATTCTAAAAACACCTAGGGTATAGCTTGATACCTTAACCCTTACCCTACCAACATCAATGAAACCACGTATATCCTGCGGTTCTGTAAGTAATTTCATCTCATCAGCCTAAGGCCGATTATAACCTCATTATAATTAATCAATCCTTTATTTAGCGGTATTTTTAGATTGGCTATAAGTGCTATGTCCTCAACTACCTTAGCAGAGAGTAGGTTTATGTCACCGCTGAGTGTTGCTATTAGTGTCGTAGCTGGCGTATTGTAGATATCGGCTGGATTCCCTATTTGGGCGAACTTTCCATTTATTATCACACCAGCTGCATCGGCTATTGAGAATATATCGGCAGGGTCGTGAGACACTATTATTGTTGTTAATTTACGTTCCTTTTGTATCCTCCTTACCAAGGCCCTTGCACTATCTCTCAACGCTGCATCTAAATTACTAAACGGCTCGTCCAAAAGCAAAATCTTAGGATTCTTCACCAAGCCCTCGCCAACGCTGTCCTTTGCATTTGCCCACCCGATATCTCCTTTGGGTAATGATTAAGGACTCGTGTAAGTTCAAGTTCCTCGGCGATTTCGCGAACCCTCTTATCTATTTCGTGCTTACTCATTTTAGCCATTTTTAACGGAAAGGCTATATTATCGTAAACCGTCATGTTAGGATACAAAGCCAGTTTTGGAAGACCATGGCAACATTCCTCCTCTCAGGTTCAACAACTATTTTACCTGGCGCCGACATAGGTTCATCATCGAAGTAAACATAACCGTCTGTGGGTATCTCAAGACCAGCTATTAATCTCAGTAACGTTGTTTTTCCATGACCACTTGGACCGAGAATGCCAAAGGCTATTCCGTCGCTTATTTTATAGGTTATATGATCTACAGCTTTAACTATATTCTTTCCCTTTTTAAAGTACTTCGTCAGTCCCTCCATTCTAACAGTAACCATAGTGCTAAATTTATTACGTTGATACTTTACTTTAAATTTTTCGTGGGTGAAATGTTTTTACCTATTTTAATTAGTAAACCTTCAACTCTATATTCATTAAACGCCCTTAGCGCCACCACCGAGTGCTGCTAATCCTCTTATAAAGTACCTGCCCAGGAAGGCAAATATGATAAGCGGTACTAATGATGTTATGACTCCAGCCGCAAATGATCTATTGTAAAGTATTGCGTAACCTCCAACATATTGCCTAGCGGCCACCGGTAACATGTATAGACTTGGCCTTGTGGCTATTATTAATGGCGTGAAGAAGTCCTGCCACACCATGAGGAATACGAATATCAATGTTGATAAGAACCCTGGCAGAATCAATGGGAATATTACGTGCCAGAATATGGACCAATCACGGGCACCATCGAGCCTGGCGCTCTCTATTAAGTAATTAGGTACGACAGGTAGGAATATCGACATTAGAAGCGCTGACATTGGTAAGTAGAATATGAAGTACGCAAAGGCGAGGCCCCAATACGTCTGGTATATACCTAACGATGATGTCAATTCTATTAGCGGTACGGTCAACGTCTGGCAGGTAGAAATGTGGCTAGTGAAATTATTGAGAAACCAACATTACTAACCCACGGTCTCCTCTCCATCTGCATATAGAAAAAGTAGGCACCCATGCTACCTAAAATCACAGAGGCCAACGCCACTGGTACAGTGATTAGTAATTGACGTATCATGGGAAACTCAAGCCCAATTAATGTACCGAAGCCAACCCAATCAAAGTAATAGCCTCCGTCGAGAATTGCGTGGGCGGCAATAGAATTGGGGCTGAGGCAGCCTCCATGTTTGATTTGAAGCCGCCAACTATCATGGCGTACAATGGTAATAACCATAAGATGACGAATATGGCCGTCACTATTTGAAGTACGGCATACTTAATAACCCTGATGACATACTTATTGTTCATACCACTCACCTCCTGAATACCCACCTCTTAAGTCCGAGTAATGCGTATGGTATAATCACAATAGCGGCAATTATAGCAACGAGAGTGGCTAATGCGGCTGCTGCTGAGAAATACTCAGAGTAGGCATATAAATAATAGATGTATGTTACCAGCGTCATTAATGTTGGGCTTGTTGCTGAACCGCTCATTATGAATGGAATATCAAATATCCTAAGCGAAAATAGGAATAGCAGTGCCGTGGATATTATAAAACCATTCATTGAGTTTGGCAGCAATACTCTAAATAGTAGGTTAAAGCTGGATGCGCCATCTAATCTCGCGGCCTCGATTATTGACTTATCCACACTTAGGAATGAGGCTAAGTAAAAGAGTACGGCTAAACCCGTATAAGCCCATACCTCAACTAATACTAGAGCTAGTTGAGTGTTTAATGGCGTTGCAAACCAAGGTATTACTGGTAAGCTAAGCTTTGCCAATAACCAATCTACACCAATCTGCGGATTGAATAGCCACAACCAAACCAAGGCGGTTGCGGTCGGTGGTATTGCTATCGGATAAATAAATATTGATAAGTACACGGCTCGCTGTGCATTATTGGGTAGGAAATAAAGCAGGGCGGCAAGTAATAAACCGAGTATATCGCCAATAGCCACAAGCCCAACGGTAAAGAGTAGAGTGTGTTGTGCTGATGTATAAAAGAAGTTTTGAGTGAATAGGTATAGATATGATTGCGGGCCCGTGAATTTTGGGGTTGGATTAAATAGTGACCAGTTTTCGAGTGATAGTATGAAGTTCCATATTAGTAGAAACACGATTAAACCTCCAAAGAATAATGTTGGTATTGCCATTATTAGTGATTGTTTTGACATTGATAAAAATAAGGGATTTTTATTTTTAAGTTTTATAGGTATAGTTAGGTCATTAGCCGCTTGTTTGCCACCAGGGTGTGTATGGTTGGTAGTGGTATGTTGTTGGGTTGACCCATGGTGGTAGGTAGTTGGCGAATGGGTGTCCTGGGTAGCCCATGTAGCTACGCCGAGTTTAACAGCAGCCATCCACTCATTGTATGTCTCCTGCTCTGCAGAGACCAAAAAGCTATTGAATGTTGGTATATAACTGGCACCAACCTGCTGAAGACTTGAAACATACGTATTTAGATTACTAAATACATCATCAAACAAACCACCATCACTGGGGGCGATTGTGAATTGGTTAGGTGGTGTTGATATTAATTGCTCGTAATCATACCACTGGGCTGGCGTTGGGTAGAAGTCGGTGCCGTTGCTCCAAATAATTACACCCTTGCCGCTTGAGGTCCAGATCTCCATACCTATGTATGAATCCCAAAACTCTGCCAATTTAATAGCGGCGCTCTCGTACGGATTCTCATAAGCAGGTACTGCGACAGAGTCTATCACTAATACGTAAATACCCTGTGTTCCTGGGAATGGTTCCTCCATTAGTGTTATGTTTGTCCATGATGTGTATGGCGGTATTGCCGGGTAGGTTATTGTGTGATACCAAATATATGCATACTCGGTTACCCAGTTGCCATTTACTTGAAATGCTGCCTTGCCCTGTATTATGTAGCTAGGCTGATGACCACGTCATTGTTTGCCATCCTGGGCAGTCGTACTTCGTGAATAGTAGGTAGTATTGGTCTGTCTCATTTATTAGGCTTGCTATTGCTGGGTCATTAAGGTTTAGTGTGCCGTACAGGAATTCATTCATTAATTGAGCCGCCGTGGCAGGCCCGTACTTCTCACCAGCCAAACCAAGGAATATGTACTCCCAAAGGTTGAGTTGATCCCAGCCACCATCACCACCAGGAATAATCCAAATACAGGTCATGCCGTGGGATGCGAGGTACAGTGTCTCATTGGCAAGCTGCTCAATGGTAGTCGGGATAGGCAAACCATACTCAGCCAAAACCTGTGGATTGAAGTAGAGCATGCCGCCTCTATGAACATTTGTCGGCAATGCGAACATCGTTCCATTAAACATACCCGCAAGTACGGCCTCGGTCACGCCCTTACTTAATAAGCCCGTTTGTATAGCTATTGGTGTGAAGTTCACGAAGTCTGCCGGTCCATGAGGCATAATCTCAACGTAAGAGAGAACCTCAGGTGCGAAGTGCGCCTGGAAGCTTGCCGGTGGTTTGCCCGCTTCCAACATACCCAGTATTACGTACTTAGCATTCGTACCACCAGCGCCAGGTATTGAGTAGTACTCAACTGAATATCCTGGGTAATAATTCGAGAAATTACCAGCAATCCAATCCAGGCCCTGGGGATCTTCAGGACCCCACCACGTTAAAAACTCAACAGTGGTCGGCGTTGGAGTCGGTGGCGCACTTGGCTTATGACTAACCGTTGAGTAATACCAACCCAACACGGCACCGACCACAACCACTACAACCACAACAACTATTATCGCAATTAACGCAGATCTAGAAATACCTAGACGGGACGTCATACAGCCCTTTAGATACTTTCATAAGTTTTAAAGCTTTATGGTATTATTAGTATACCCAGTATACCCATATATTTATATTAATGAAAATATACCGCACTTATTAGGGTATAATACTATAGTTGTGAGTAGGTCGTATTGAGTTAATTATTTCATAATGACTAAAATAATACTAAGTTAGTTATAATACTAAAATAGTGCTATTGGCTTTTATTGCTGTATGGAGTCTGTAATCATAACCGGCGCGCCCGCTATAGTACTTAATCCAGGTGATAATGTTGCCGTTGCCCTTAGGGATTTGAGGCTGGTGATGATGTTGAGTTAGTAATAGGTAATTCAAGGATCAAGGTTAAGCTACTTAACGACATACCCTTCGGTCATAAATTCGCCATTAGGAATATTCACATGTGCGATTACGTGATCAAGTACGGCCATGCGATTGGCAGGGCTAAGCGTGACATCAAGATTGGCGAGCACGTCCACGTCCACAATGTAGAGAGTTTAACCGCAGTCCACAGCGTATGCAGGGGTGGTAATCCATGAGTAGGCCCACAATACTTGGTTACGTAAGGCCTGACGGTAGGGTTGGCATTAGGAATTACCTACTTGTGATGTCTACGGTCGTCTGCTCGAGCTTCGTGGCCCGTAGAATCGCCGATCAGGTACAGGGCGCCGTGTCCATTGAGAACCCATTTGGCTGTGGTCAACTTGAGCCTGACCTTGAGATCACTAGGAGGACGTTAATTGGCATGGCGAAGAACCCAAACGTGGGTGGTGTCCTCGTTGTTGGCCTTGGTTGTGAGCAGATACAGGCTGATGACTTGGTTAAGGAGATTGAGAGGACGGGTAAGCCCGTGGAGAAGGTCGTGGTCCAGGAGGTTGATGGCGGGACTCCGGCGGCGATTGAGAGGGGTGTCACGTTACTTAGGAGGATGGCTGAGGAGGTACTTTCACAGAGGCCTGAGGAGGTTGACGTGTCGAACCTGGTCATGGGTGTTGAGTGCGGCGGTTCAGACGCAACCTCTGGGTTGGCGGCTAATCCAGTCGTTGGTTATGCATCGGATAAATTGGTTGATCTTGGTGGCACGGTTATACTCTCAGAAACCCCTGAAATGATTGGCGCCGAGGACATACTCGCCAAGAGGGCTGTGTCTAAGGAGGTTGGTGATAAAATAATTAGGGTTGTTAGGAAGTGGGTTGACCTAGCCGCATCTTACGGCGTTGACCTAGTTGGGACACAACCATCGCCGGGCAACATAGCGGGTGGCCTAACAACAATTGAAGAGAAGTCCCTCGGCGCCATCATTAAGGGTGGCTCAAGACCAATACAGGGCGTTGTCGACTATGCTGAGGAGGTGAGGGGTAAGGGCCTGTGGATAATGGATACGCCGGGCTACGACATAATGTCGGTGGTCGGCATGGTGGCTGGCGGCGCCACCTTAGTCGTATTCACCACCGGTCGCGGAACACCAACTGGCAACCCAATAGCACCGGTGATTAAGGTCACGGCAAACCCATACACGGCTAAGAAGATGCGTGAGAACATGGACTTCGATGCGAGTACCGTGACCCTAGGCCAGGAAACCATTGAACAGGCTGGCGAGAGGTTATTCAAGCTCATTATCGATGTTGCCAGGGGCAAGCCAACGAGGGCTGAGCTGCTTGGATTTAGGGAGTTCGTGATACACAAGATAATCCCATCATTCTAGGCTAAAGCAGTAATTGCTCGGTCTCCTTAAGCGTCCCCCTAACAACATCAACCTCAAGACCCAATGCCTCCAATGCCGTAACCCCAAGTACATTCACATCCCTCTCCTCACCGAAGATCACAGTTACGCGCCCCTCCTACCCATAACCTCGATGATTGCACCGCCAATATCACGCTCAACATAGCCACCGAGGCCAGGAACCTCCTCCTCTCAAGCGGCCTAATGCCAGTGAGTTCAGAAGTGATGCAGATATTACTGAGTAAACGACACCTGTGTCAACGATGCCGTCAATCTCGGCGTATTTACTCATACCCGCTGGGTTGTAAACCTTGAATTTAACCTTAACAATACCCATTGATACCTTATTGATACGGTGGCTTTTAAACCTACTCATCACTAATATTAGCCATTTCATAGTACAACTTCAGTAGGGCCTGCGTCCCCTTCTCACCCAACCCCTTAGCTACTAGGGCATTGTATAATTGTAGTGTTAGTGCAGTGCCTGGAAGCGGCACGTT
Source organism: Vulcanisaeta sp. JCM 16159 (assembly GCF_001316265.1). Lineage (GTDB taxonomy): Archaea > Thermoproteota > Thermoprotei > Thermoproteales > Thermocladiaceae > Vulcanisaeta. The sequence continues at coordinate 168,650 of NZ_BBDN01000005.1, forward strand.
AAGCCTATTAGCCGTTTCGACGGCGTACCTAAGGTCCTTCTTCAGGTGAGCCGCCCTAAACCCTGGCTCGAAGTCGCCCTTCATCATCTTGGGCATGTAGTACTGGACCGTGAATGAGTTCGCAGCGCCAGTAGATAACACCGTGAACAGCTTCTCCATGTCAATGCCTGCCTTTTTGGCGAGCGCCATTGCCTCGGCTACGGCGAGCATGTCGATGCCAACAACTATTTGATTGAGGAGCTTGAGCATCTGGCCATTACCAACATCGCCGGCATAGATTATTGTCTTACCCATCGCCTGAAGCACAGGCTTGACCCTCTCAAAGACCTCGTACTTACCGCCGACCATTATGGTTAATGTGCCCTGCCTAGCCCCAATATCGCCACCCGTCACCGGCGCATCGAGGAACTCAACACCGTACTTACCCAATTCCCTGGCGAAGTACCTGGCGTGGTCGGGCGAGTTTGTGCTCATGTCAATGACTATAAGCCTGGGTGGGCGCCGTGGACAACACCATTAGGGCCCAGCAGGACCTCCTCCACGTCAGGCGCGTCTGTAACCATGTCAATGACGACGTCGGACCTCTCGGCAACTTCCCTGGGGCTCTCGGCGACGGGAATGCCCAGCTTTGCGAAGGCTCTGTCTTAGACCGGCCCAGAGCGGGGAGAAGGTTGGCGCTTGTAATTTCATTCATCGCCTTATTATGTAGTTCATAAACTCTCTTATCTAATTCACTCATCAATGCGTCACAGTTATACCACTAAATATATCTATCTCAGGGTTTTAGGTAATGCTTATTTTTAACTAAAATAATGTATCATATGATGGGGCATGTATAAACTTCTTCTTTCTTACATACATCGGCAATGTATTGAATATTGTTCTCCGGCGCCTGGGGTTTGGGGAACAATTTTTTGAGGAGGGGGCGTGGTTTTGGTGTGTTGGTTGCCTATATTCTTTGTTTGCCGTGTCGAATAAGGGTTAGTGTGTCGTTGGTTGGGTGGGGTTGGAGGAGGGTAAATGCGTCCTCTCGGGCTTTCTCGAGCGGTGCCTCGGTACTGGTAATCGCGCGGTTGTCGTCCCTCAACCCTCGCCAATCACCCTGGCGAGGAGTACGTAGCCGCCGGGGTTCGGGGCTTCAAAGGCGAAGTCTTTCAATAAGTCATCGCCTAGGCTACAGCCCGAGTAGTTCGCAATTATCGCCTTTATGAATTCATCGCTTCCCAGCACCTTATGGACTTCCTCCTCATCTATGAGGTGGCTTGACAGCTTTGTCTCCACATCGTTGGGTAGTGAATCCATCTCCTCGTGGATTAGCAATGAGCGGAGCGTGTTTGGCAGGATGATTAGTAATTTGGCGCCTGGCTCGAGCTTGAATAGTAGCTTGACGTCAGAGGCTATGCTCTCCAGCTCCATCTTCTTGAAGGTGCTCCTCTTCATGTATATTGACAATGGCGATGCATCGTAGATGAGGCGTAGAATTAAAGAAAACCTAGGGTTGTTTTAATGATTTTAGAGTGATTACCTCTTCAGGCGGTGGTTATCTCTTCGAATGGGCATTCGTCGGGTGGTGCTTCCCTAACGCGTGCCTTGAGCCTAACGCCATCCTCATTGCTTTCTTCCTCGATTGAGTATGTAATTGCCCTGTTGCCATCCACCATGCACATGGTTAGCGAGTCCTCTGCCACAGCCACCCTATTGTCCCACGACTTCACGTACTTCCCAACCGCAGTCCAGAAGTCGCCAACTTCGTCAGTGTTGTCGGACAGCGCGGTGGCAATCCTCGATGGGTCGCCGAGCACGGTTAATCCCAGCCCCTCTAGGTCGAGGACTGCCTTGAAGCCTCGCGGGCAAGTAGTTCTTTAATCGCTGTTTACCGCGTACTGCGTCGTGTTTGGTGGGTTTATGGCGAGTGGGAGGTTTAGTGTGTCGGTGTAGCCTATGAATGTGCAGCCATGTACATTGATTGTGATTGACCCATGCGGCATCAATACACTGTGCACCTTAACAATCGTTGCCTGTAGTGGCACGAATGATAAGGCTATGCTCACGATAATCAATATTGCTCCAGCAATTATTAACCTCCTCACAGGCAGTAATCAGTAATTACCTCATTTAAAACTCATCGCTTATTAAGTACTCGCATTGCAACGCGGCCTTAAGTGCTGTGGCCTGGAGTATTTATAAGCCGCTGTTTTTCCATGTTATTAGGTATGCCGCGCAGGAGGCCGAGCGTGGGCGAGATGGTGCAGGTCCTTATTGACGTGGATGAATTCATGAATGAAATACGTAGGGTGTTATCGGCAAAATTTAAGGCTGATTGTGATGGCTCCATTGCCCCGTGCCACGTGGTGGCCTTAGATGTACATAGGCGCCTTAAGTATTCCGAGTGGGATAAGCGCTTTAGCGAGGTTTGGAACATGATTCACTATTCGGAGGAGTTGAGGAGGAAGTGGAGTGAATTGGTCAGGAAGTATGCGGGCATTGGCATAATAGACTGCACGAAGGAGGATGGGTATGCGTTCTTTGCGCTGTGCACTGCCAATGATAAGACCTACTTCAGGGTAGCTATACAAGTTGGCTCAAGCCTAGGTACCTCACCATAGAGGCTGACGTGGATGCACCAATGAAGGCGCTTGACGAACTTAACGAAGTATTTTTCGGCAGTGGCTCTGGGTTCCGCCCTAGGGGCTTGACGATGTGCCTAAACAACATGTTTATTAATTCTGCATTTGTGGAAGTAGTTGGGCATGAGGATAAAGCCGAATCCAGACAAGGTGGTTGAGTGCATTATTGACCGCGCCAAGAGGTTGGGCCGCATTACAAAGCTCGCAGAGGTCGCCAGAAAGGCGGCGCCAAAAGGCAGTGAAAAGGTTATCGAGACTGTCGAGGAGTACTTAGCGGGCATCCCATGTGACGAAGTACTTGCCCTCGTCCTTGAGTATGTTGACTTGTACATGTGTTATTGCGAATATGAGGGAGAGGATATTAAGATCCTCATTAAAATCCTCAGGATGAAGTGCGATGAACTACGCCGTGAGCTGGCGGACTACATCATGGATTTCTTAGCAATAATTACTAATAACGACGTCATTGGCGAAGCGGCCCAAATTTTATGGGAGAGGGACGTATTAGTGCACGAGGATTTTACCATGCGCCGAGGTAAAGGTCTCAATCCTCCTTAGCCAACTTAGGCGGGTCTAATGAATTGTCATGGACAAGATGGAGCGATGAAGCGAGAAGCCCCTTTAGGTAGCGAGCGTTTCACAGGGGCTCGCTGGGTATTTGTTCCCTGAGCCTCTTTGCGAGGATTACGGCTCTGACCGCGGTGTCGAACCTGCCGCCGCCTACTTCCGTGAACTCGGCGAGTACGTACTTCCTCCTGAGGTTTATCATCATTGCCCCATGCTCCGGGTGGCTTATCCTGAACTGGCCATTGAGGTAGTAGGCGTCGCGGAATCGCAGCAGCGGTGGGCCAGAGGATTCGAGTGGCCTGAGCCTTGCCTCGGCTATGAGAAGCCTGACGTATGTTCCATCGCTTAGGAAGCCCCTGTGGAAGCCGTGCGCCTCGACTAGGTGTTGGTCGCCGGCGATCAGCCTTATGCCCGATGCCTCCTCCACCACAGCCTCCGCGATATCCCTAACGGCGCCTGGCTCGGCCATGATGAGCCACGTCGTCATGGATGACGCCACCTCAATTAGTAAGTCCGCGATTTGAAGTGCGGAGGGCTCGTCAAGTTGGAATTTGCTCTCTAAGTGCATGGCTATGTATTGGCGTGCGAAGTTCCTGAAGGCTTGGGACGCGGCGAGCATGAATAGCGCCTCCTCAATGGGCGGCTGCGGTATGCCCTCCCCCAGTGCCTTGTATATGTCGGATATGTTGAGGAGGAGGGACTTCCCACCGCCTTTGAACGCCCTGAAGAGCTCCTCACCGCCGTCATACGCGGCCACCTCCGAGTCCCCAATCAATACCCTTGGCGAGGCGCAGCCGCCCTTCAGTCGGCATAGCTGTCTAGGAGCATCCTGGCTATGTCCGCGGCCGTGATTTCGTAGTCCTCCGCCTCCCTCCAATGGCTCGACGCAATTGTTAAGGATGCGGTTTCCAACTCAGCGCTGGGTTGGAGGCTACCATGCCCCTCTCCATGTTGTAGTTGGACTCCACGCTGGGCGGCGCAATCCTCCTCGCCATTAGGAACTCGGAGTACGCCATCGCCGCCAAATCACAGACCTCCTTAAACTCGGGCATCCAGCGGAGCCCCCTAAGCCTGCCCTCGGTTCTGAAGAGCTGGCTTGCCTGCTGCAGTGCGGCCTGGTTAATGATGAACATGTGGTTGGCAGCCCTCAGCGTTAGGTAGTCTATGAAGTCCGAGTAACTGTCTGTGGAGTATATGGTCGATACTACGACCTCGCCCTGCACCCTAGCCCTGGCCCCCCTCTCACCCGCGGCCTCAGGCCCGCCGTCGAAGCCGAGCACATCCCTTATGAACTCACTCCTGGAGGGCTTTACGATCCTGGGCTTGTACTTCCCCCTCTCGATAACCCGCCTCCGTACCTCCTCCATTATTCTACGGAGCGCCTCCGGCATCGGCACGACATTCACGAAGAGCTTGTTGGTGCCGTCGCTATGCCGAGTATCGCCACGTACCTGTCAGATGCACTGAAGGCTGCGTAATCCCTATAGAGGAGGAGGAAGGACGGCCTAGCACCGAGGTCCCTAGCAATGAAGTCGAAGACGGCGCAGTGCCCCTCATCAAGCATGTACCTACAGAAGTCCTTTTGCTTAAGGTAAGCGAGGATTGCGTCGAGGATGGGCTTCCTCGGCCTCTCCACCTCAATAATCCACGCACTTGCCAACCTCCTAATAGCCCACTCCTTAAACATCCAGTAAACGACGAAAAAAAACCAGGCATAAAAAAACTTGCGTCTTATTGATTGACAGCGTGAGCATCATGGGTGTGGTGAGTTATCGTAAATAATAATCATAACTTCGTTATCCCGATATTGCTGCGTAATTCTGGGGTTGCAAGGAAGATTTAGTCCTAGGCAATTACCAACTTTATGTAAGCCGCAGCCCACACTGGCGCTAGGTCAATGCGCACTCAAGCGGTGAAACCGCTACTATGTGTTTCGTTGATGGCGCTCAGTACATGTGGTAAATAATACTCCGGCGGTGGCGGCTGCTGTGTAGGGAGTACGTGCAAGGGTTGTCCGCCGCCTAACGATGATTGGTTGAGGACCCTCTTAAGAGTATGTACTTAGGAACTCAAAACCGAGGTTATCAAGGAGGTTAGCAGATTAAGTAATGGTTATTCGTGGTATTCCTATCATTTATTAATTTTAGGCAATGGTTATGTGGGTGTTAAGGGGAAGTTGGTTAGCTACAGCTGCTTAAGTGTCATTAATACGTACTGCCTCTGCATTAGTACTAAGTCCTCATCAGCCTTCGAAGCCGCCTCCTGTATTGGGCACCTACCTGTAATCACACTCACTGCAGAGTAGAGTCTTGATGCCCGATACATCGCTTACCTCACCGGCCCTCAACCTCTTAATCACGCTCACCGCATCCTCCAGCTTACGCCTTACAACATCGATTAATTCACCTGGGACCGGCACCCTCAGGGCTAGGATGGGTAGGTACATGTGGCGTGGAGATATGTAGAGGGTGACCATGGGCTTCTTATTGAGTATCGCTGCGTAGGCGGCGGCTTGGAGCATCGCTATGTAGGCTATGTTCTCGCTATGCAGCGCATTATCATTCGGCCTAATCACCGCCTCCCTCCTGGGCTGCGGCACGTAGGCACTTATTAAGACCTCCGAGAGGGCATCAATATCCCTCCTACTTAACTGCAAAAACGGGTCCGCAAGCGAGATCCCTCTCTCATTGAGCAGCCCCTCCAGCTGCCTATAGGCTTTATCGGTCCCCGCGAAGAGCTTTGTCACGACGCAGCCTACCGATGTGGCTTGGCTTGTTATGTCGCAATCCTCAGCAATACTGCGCTCTAGGTCAGCGCCCTCATACGGTGGTGCATCGGCAGCCCCAAGAGCTGACTGCGCAGAGAGTAGGAGGGGCGGTACAGCAAATATTGGCTTATCGGCCTAGATATGGTCTTCACCTCATACACGTAATCGCCGCATATGACGTCTGGCGATGCAAAGACCTCCTCACCGCCTATGTTAACCCTTATCGGCTTACCACCCTCGCAATCCGGGAACTCCCTCTCAATAATTTCATTGTGCCACGAAATTTGCCCTTTAAAAACAGGCTTGATACCTTGAAGCATTAAATTCGCCTTCATGGGGCACTCAAGCACTGACTTTATGGATAGACCGGTGAACACGGGGGCCGCTAGCACGTAGTACGCGCTTGATAATAGCGATAAATCAACGGCGCTAAGCACCCTCATCATTACCTCCTCCAGGATGGATGCTTGCTTCATGAAGCCCTCCGATGACATCCTCTCCGCAAGGCTCCTCGCATAGGACCGCACCAAGTCGCTGTCCCGTACCCCATATGAAATGGACTCAAGGAGGGCGAGCGATATTACGCCAATCGCCGTAGCCTCGGGTTCTTGGTCAGCGCCTGCACATCACCTTCGGCAATGCCCTTGAGCGCCTCAAGCAGTGCTGCCACAGTACCCCTACTGGGTTCCCAGGAAATTACCGGCGCAGGCCTAGTGGGCATGGAAGGGGGAACACGTACCGTAACCCTCGGCCTCTGCTCAACCTTAATGCCCAGCGCTTGGCAGTCTCAGAAATCGGCCTAAGCCAAGTACCGCCTCAATAAACGCCTCCTCGGCGTCGGTGCCCCTAAACGAGAACTCGTCCGGCAACAGCGCTTCTCGCTCGCGATATTAGCCTCGCCAAAGCCCAGCCTTGGAACCCTATCGAGCCTCACCTTGGCTGGCCGCCCATTGACGATTACATTCACTTCAGAACCGCTAATTACAGGCTGTGAGAGGTAAGTAGTGGATAGGTCATACTCATCGGCTATCCTCATAATTAGGGACTTCCACCCCTCAACAATTCCCAAGCCCCTATTACCCTCCAGAGCATGTGGCACAGACGGTATGGCATGCAGGGTATCCCCATGACGCACTGCTGCAAACCTCCTGCGCCTCCTCCTATCATAAACAAAGACTAGGGCGCCTCCGCACCACAAACTGGGCACTTAACGCTCCTCCCCTGCCTAACCGCCACTTCATACCTAAGCTCCTGCATTAGGGTTTTCATTGTTTCCCCTTTATTAAACGCAACCCTCATTTGGAATTTAAGATAAATGTTTGGAAACAACCCATCTCGAAAGAGCATATATTACCAATGCATAGGTGCTCACGAAAAAGCTGCCTGGCATATAAGCCAACGACGGGCGCGCCAATGGCTTGCGGCCATGTTAATGTCTAATTAATTACATACCCCTTGCGATGTACTTTGGTGAACATGGCTACGAAGAGCGGCAGCGGATAAGGAGTACGGCTGATTTACGAGTCTATTAATCGCGCCGCCATTTTTATTTAAATAGCATTTTCCGCCTGCTCTTCGCATCCCAGCGATCTTCAGTCCCACGGGCTGGGCTTTGAGGTGTATCCGCTGGATATGCATACCTATTTCGTTAATGAGTTTAAGTACCTCAGGGATGAAGTGGGCTTCAGCAATGGAGTGCCCAAGCCCGGGAGGTGGTTTACGAGGGTTATATGCCCCGTTGTACACGACTACCCTCTTCACGTAAATCCACTGAAGCTATAAATATATAAGGTTATTACTAGTGTTTCCAAGGAATGAGCATAAGCATTATCAGTATACTGGAGCACTCGCTTAGGGATAAGACTGACAACCCGAGCGCCATAGCATCGGCAATGCTGTCCGGCTGCCCCATAATCGCCGCATCGCCAGGCAATGGTGGATATGCGTACTGCGTGGTGCTGGTGGACCTAAGGCGGTACGCCATCACGACGATTAAGTGCGGCAAGGCGAGCCCGGCGGAGCTGGAGGGGATGGCCGGCTGCGGCGTGGTCCTGAGCAGCGATTGCGGTGGAATTAGTAGGTGCGTGAGGTTTAACGGCGATGCGGGTGCCAAGGAAATAATGAGCTACCTAGGTAGGAAGCTCGAGAGGGCGAGGACCCTCACGGCATTAATCCAAGGCCTAGGGGGCCTAGCCCCAGAGGGCAATACGCTGGTTATGCAGCCAGCCTACGCAGGCGCCTTCGTGAGGGCATACGCATCGCCCGACAAGGCAGTGATAATCAGCAATTACCTGGGTAGGGCCGTGCTGCTGCGGGCATCCGCAGGCGAGGTGAATAAGTACGCATTGGCCCTCGACAGCTACCTAGCCCAGGGGGCGCTTAAGCGCATGGGCATAACCACGTGTATTAGCCGTGCAGTCGAGCTATACATGTGCGTGAGGGGCGGCGGCAGGTGCGCCGCGGCGCCATGCCAAGGCGAGGGCGATGAGGACCTCAAAGGCGCCCTAAGGGCGATCGCCAGCGGCGAGGTGGGCGCGGTGATCAAGTTATTCGGCATAGCCATTGCGGACTTCACGTCAAGGAGGCACCTCATTACGGGGAGGTTGACGCGGTGGTCAAAGCACATGGATGCCTATGCGGACCTCCTCAGGGTGGCGAGGGACCTCCTAAGCAATACGGCGATAAGGCGGAGGCCTCTACCTAGCCATTAAATCAGCATCGCCGCTGGACACAATCATCAAAAATGCGAAAAAGTTATCATCAAGCATAGGCGATGCAAGCGCCATAAACGACATCCTAGCCAAACTCCAAGACCCACAACTCAAGAGGGCCTGGAGGCTAGCCAGGGCAGCCGCGGCCGAGGCCGAGTGGGACCTGGAGGTGCCGGACACGCTGAGGGCGGCCGTAGAAAGCAGGACCATAGGTACGCAATATACGTCGAAACAAGGAACTACAGCGACATAATAAAACTCGCACTCAGAGAATTGCTGACTTAACCAAGCCCCGCAACAACTAAATGCTTATTCCTTCTAATCCCTTTAGGGATTCTCCGATGCGCTGCTTTTTGAACCCCTTTATAACGCTTACGCTTAAAAATGTGCGTTGTCCATCGGAGCAATTACATTTCAATAATGTTTATTAAGTGGGTGGCATAGGCATTAATTAATGGGTGCGTCAAAGTACCTCAGGGCAGCCGCGGTGATAGCCTTAATACTGCTTATTGAATATGCGATCGAACTGGCCGGCGCCATCAACGCCTACTCAAGGCCAAGCCCTCAAGAGGTGGCCTACGCATTGAACACGACGATCAGCACAGTCATCGAGAAGGAGAACACGACGAAGATTGTCTCCTCCGCCGCGGGCAACCTCACGGCAGCCGCCATAAATGCCACGAGGAGCGCCGCATCGGCGGTTGTAAATGCCACGCTCGGGAAGCCTGTTAATTCGAGCAAAGTGGCAAACGCATTCACAGGAGCCTCTCAATCAACGCAGCAGTTCATGGCGCTGCCGCCATTTACCTATACGCACCGCTGCAGATATTCATCAACAACGCGCCGCCCTGCATCTTCGCGAGCGTGCCAGTGGAGGCTGGGCCGCCATAGGGTACATACTCTACCAGACTGGGTACCTGGTGGGCTCGGCAATGGCCGCCGCGGGGGTGCCGCCGAGCACCGCCGCCCTAGTCCTCGCATCGCCAGTTACGATGGTGGAGCTCCTGGCGTATGCGGTATCAACCTACGCATCAACCCTCATGCTGAAGCCGCTAATCGACGTAGCGAGGAGGAAGAGGGGGAAGGCATCAATCGCGGACCTAAGGCCCTGGGCCGCCGCGCTGGCGGCAGCCCTCGCAATACTCCTCGCCGCATCCCTAATAGAGTACGCCGCGCTACCGTAGGCGCGCAAAAACACTTTTAAACACGTTAAAACAAGACATTCAAAAAGGCTTATAAGTTCACAAGCTTTTTAAGTACTTGATGAGCGAGGTCCTATCCGAACTCCTAACGGGGACTGTCGGCTTCATACTGGCAATGATAATAATAGCCGCCGCCGTAGGCGTGTTCATGTACTCATACTTCACCTACGCGCAGCACCAAGTGATTAAAAACTACCTATGGGCAGTGGCGGACGCAGTGCCCCTCCCTAACGGCCAGTGGTTCCTAGGCATCGTGAACACAGGCACTGAGCAGTTCTTCGTTAAGCAAGTGCTCCTGGCTAACGGTCAATCCATAACCGTGAACTCGAAGCCGCTCCTACACAACCAGTGGTGGAACGCGACGTACCCGGCAAGGCCATCAATGGTAATCATCTGCTACGTTGAAAACCCAAGCATTTGCGAGCCAGTGAAGGTCAGCGGGTACGCAACATGGACTCCTCCACTAATGAATAATGACACAAATAACAATAACACTGCCATTGCAAACGTAACAACAATGGCCATTGCGCCAGGCGTCTACATAGTCGTTAACGACCCGTACGGCATCCAGTATTGGCTCGTAAAGTGGCAAATCGGCCTTAACACCTACGGATGCCAAATAGGATCACCTACCTGGTGCAGTAGGACTGGCTCGGGCAACGCCGGCTGGGTCGCTGAATTGGGAAACCTGAGCAAAATAATAAGCGACGCATACGTAATGACGCCTAAAAATGTGACGGCGCAATACCCAAGCGGCATAATTGGAAGTGCACTAAGCGTGAACTTCACGGCATGCACAATATACCCATCCAACTATGAAATTAACCCGCAGCCAATCAACGGCCCCACAGCATACATACTTCAATACTACGTATCATGTGTAGATAGGCCCGTGGTGAAGATAGTAAGCAATATACCCATAGTCATTGGAACGCTCAATTCAGAACGATCCTTATCCCTATACTTTAACCCAATAATGAGCAACTACTATGGGTGCTCACTGGGCAGCCAAAACCCAGTGCCTTACGGAGGATACGTAGAGGGATATTACGCACAAACCAGCAGCTGCTCAATAATGGGTGAAGTAGACTTCCCAGCCTGGAAGTACCTACTTAACTGGGGCAGCGGCAGTAATGTAGTTGTGACCCCGCCCGTTGGGCAACCAATAACCTTCGCAATAGCCTCGCCAGTCCCATTATCAGTGGGGCAAGGCCTAACAATAAATAGCGGCTCATACGCAACCCTACAGCTGGTGGCCAACTACACGAACGGCGAACCCATTAACCAATGGGGAAGCATGTGGGTACAAAATACGTCGTTCCCATACGTATACGTCTTTCAACTAACAATAACTTCGCCCGACGCGTTTTGGGACGCTAACGGCACTAACCCCTCAATAATAATTACATACCCAATAGGCGGAAACACCACGGTGGTGACCGTACAGTATAACGACGTGAACCCAGATGGCGGCGTAGTTTGGCCGTGGATGGGATGGACAAACGCAACGACGAAGGCAGGGTGGCGGTGTACGGCAGTCGGGGCGTGCAACTTGGAGATGCCGAAATTTACATATGACGGCCCCGCCAATTCAGCCTATATAAGCCAAGGCTTCATAAATGACTGGCCAATAGGCAGCGTGCAAACCCTAGAAGCACAACAATGGAAAGACTCGTTTGGAGACCTTACTGGTGGCATTATAAGCGTCCAATTAAGCGGCACAGGCAGCCTACAGAAATTACCCATCCTCAATAAATATGCATGGTTCTTCGCCTCAAAATCCGTATCCTGGAACATAAATCCATATAGCGTGTCGGTCCAGAGCTACTACGCAGTACTAGCCTGCTACAACTACCAGTACCAGCCCACCTCAGTCTCGATAGACTACTTCACAAACCCAAGCCCGAACACCGCAGGCCTAGGCCCTGTCTCAATGCAATACCTACTGCCGCCAATACCCAGCAACTGCCCAATATACTTCCTATCAATATTCACACAACTAAACACCTATTGGAGTGGCGGCGGTGGCGGCGGCTCAACCACGAGACCGAGCACGACGTACACGGAAGCCACTGTATGCTACACAACATTGGTTGCTATAAGGAATTAACGCCCGTATACACCACGCCACAGAACAACGTAGTGTCAGTGGGGAGCAACACCGTTTACTTGGGCTCGGGCCAGCTCTATGAAGTAATAGTCAAATATCCAATATACAAGGAGGTCTGTGACAACGGCCAAACAACGACGTACCTGGCCAGCCAATAACGGAGGTAATACAGTTAAACAGCCAAGGCCAGACAGTGAGTGAGCAGAGCCAGGAGGGGGTGGGCATATCAATAACGTGGGGGCAAAACGGCCAAAGTGGATGACTTGTTTATAAATTATTTTTTTAAAAAATATTAAAAACGAAGCAAATAGATTTTGCCTTACTTTATTATTATCACGGTCATGTTGCCCACATACCACCAGTACCACGTGTATGGTAGTGATGCGACTTGGCTATAGGGCATGAGTAGGTTCACCTCGAAGGCCACTGGGTACGCCGTGCCATTGAACAGGGGGCCTATTGGGTTTGTGTAGCAGGGCTGGCCCATAACCGTTACGTAGCCCCTCTCAATGAAGTTGCTGGTTATTATTGTTGGGTAGCCAACGATGTATGCCTCATCCCCGGTGACATTCACGTAGAAGTAGGCATACGCGTACTGGTACTCGCCATTGCTCCAGAAGAGTCTCGTGGTTGGCGGTGCGAAGAAGTCGCCGCTGCAGACCTGCGGCGTTAGCCAACCCATCCTCTCCGCCATTAATGTGCCGTTTGGGTAGAAGATGAGCATGTTCATGAGGCCGAACGACACGCCCAGGGCCGCATTACCGTACTGAAGCATGCCGGGCTGCTCTGGGCCGTTTATCTCCCAAGTCTCGTTCATGGATAGGTACCTCATGAC